>NZ_WQRE01000029.1:0-908 GCF_009758445.1 Klebsiella sp. 10-1 | reverse complement strand
CCGCCTTCACGGATTGCGAAACGCAGACCGTCGTCCATCGCGATCGGGTGGATCAGGGTAACAACCATTTTGATGTTGTCGCCCGGCATTACCATCTCTACGCCTTCCGGCAGTTCGATGGTGCCAGTCACGTCAGTTGTACGGAAGTAGAACTGCGGACGGTAGCCTTTGAAGAACGGAGTATGACGGCCGCCTTCATCTTTGGACAGGATGTACACTTCAGATTCGAATTTGGTGTGCGGCTTGATAGAACCCGGCTTAGCCAGTACCTGACCACGTTCGATTTCTTCACGTTTGATACCACGCAGCAGAACGCCAACGTTCTCACCAGCACGGCCTTCGTCCAGCAGTTTGCGGAACATTTCAACGCCGGTACAGGTAGACTTAGCAGTGTCTTTGATACCAACGATTTCAACTTCTTCGCCAACTTTAACGATACCGCGCTCTACACGACCGGTAACAACGGTACCACGGCCGGAGATGGAGAATACGTCTTCGATCGGCAGCAGGAACGGCTTGTCGATAGCACGTTCTGGTTCCGGGATGTAAGAATCCAGGTAGCCAGCCAGTTCAACGATCTTAGCTTCCCACTCTGCATCGCCTTCCAGCGCTTTCAGAGCAGAACCGCGGATGATCGGAGTGTCGTCGCCCGGGAAATCGTACTGAGACAGCAGTTCACGAACTTCCATCTCTACCAGTTCCAGCAGCTCTTCGTCATCAACCATGTCGCATTTGTTCAGGAACACGATGATGTACGGAACGCCTACCTGACGACCCAGCAGGATGTGCTCACGAGTCTGCGGCATCGGGCCGTCAGTCGCAGCAACAACCAGGATCGCGCCATCCATCTGAGCAGCACCGGTGATCATGTTTTTAACATAGTCGGCGTGGCCCGGGCAGTCTACGTG
>NZ_WQRE01000028.1:0-1046 GCF_009758445.1 Klebsiella sp. 10-1 | reverse complement strand
TAGTTGTAGATCAGCGTATTCCAGTCCTGGTGATAGCCTTCGCGCGGGTCGCTGTGCTCATACAGCGAGGTCCCGTCAAATGCGGCGAGGGCAAAATCATCGGAGGGAAAGTGGCCCGGCACCCAGTCGAGGATCACGTTGAGGCCCGCGGCGTGCGCCGCATGAATGAAGTAGCGGAAGTCTTCGCGGGTGCCAAAGCGTCGGGTGGGCGCGTACAGCCCGGTTGGCTGGTAGCCCCAGCTGCCGTCAAACGGATGTTCGTTAACCGGCAGCAGCTCCAGATGGGTAAAGCCCATCCATCTGGCATAAGGCACCAGCTGGTCCGCCAGCTCGCGATAGCTCAGCCAGAAGTTGTTATCGGTATGGCGACGCCAGGAGCCAAGATGGACCTCATAAATCGAAACCGGCGCATCAAACTGGTTCGCCTGCTTGCGCGCCTGCGGCTGGGTAATTTTGTCCGGCAAACCGCAGATCAGCGAGGCGGTATCCGGGCGCATCTGCGCTTCAAAGGCGTAGGGGTCGGACTTCACCCGCAGGTGGCCGTGCGCGTCGATCATCTCAAATTTATACAGCTGGCCGTTCTGCGCCCCGGGCACAAACAGCTCCCAAATCCCCGACTCTTTACGCAGGCGCATCGGGTGGCGGCGGCCGTCCCAGTAGTTGAACTGGCCGACGACGGAAACCCGGTGGGCGTTCGGCGCCCACACCGAGAAGCGCGTGCCGGTGATGCCGTCCATCGTATCGGCGTGGGCGCCGAGGGTTTCATAGGGCCGCAGATGGGTGCCTTCAGCGAGCAGCCATACGTCCAGGTCCTGCAGCAGCGGGCCAAAGCGGTAAGGGTCATCAATCAGATTGAGCTGACCGTGCCAGGTAACGGCCAGCTGATAGCGGAAAGCATTTTTTCGACGCGGCAGAACGCCGCTAAAGAAACCGCGCGAGTCGAGGCACTCAAGCTTGCCGACTTTGCGTCCGGTTTTCGGTTCAATCACCCACACGTCGGTGGCATCGGGTAATAATGCGCGTACTTCCAGCCCGGCATCGGTGGC
>NZ_WQRE01000027.1:0-1209 GCF_009758445.1 Klebsiella sp. 10-1 | reverse complement strand
TATGCTCACCTCAGAACATTACAGGTGCCTCAATGAAAAAAAGAAATTTCAGTGCAGAGTTTAAACGCGAATCCGCTCAACTGGTCCTTGATCAGAACTACACCGTTGCAGCTGCGGCCAGTGCTATGGACGTGGGGCTTTCTACCATGACGCGATGGGTAAAGCAGTTGCGGGATGAACGACAGGGCAAAATACCTAAAGCCTCCCCTATAACCCCGGAACAGATTGAAATACGTGAGCTAAAGAAAAAGCTACAACGCATTGAAATGGAAAACGACATATTAAAAAAGGCTACCGCGCTCTTGATGTCAGACTCCCTGAACAGTTCTCGTTAATCGGGAAACTCAGAGCGCAGTATCCTGTGGTCACCCTCTGCCACGTATTCGGAGTTCATCGCAGTAGCTACAAATACTGGGAAAAAAGCTCCGAAAAGCCAGACGGTTGGCGAGCTATGTTACGCAGTCAGGTTCGAGAGCTGCATAACATCAGCCATGGCTCTGCTGGCGCAAGAAGTATCGCCATTATGGCAACCCTGAGAGGCTTTAGAATGGGACGCTGGCTTGCCGGCCGGCTCATGAAAGAACTGGGGCTGGTGAGTTGTCAGCAGCCTACCCACCGGTATAAACGTGGTGGTCATGAACACATCGCTATCCCGAATCGCCTTGAGCGACAGTTCGCAGTGACAGAACCTAACCAGGTGTGGTGCGGCGATGTGACGTACATCTGGACAGGCAAGCGTTGGGCTTACCTTGCTGTTGTTCTCGATCTGTTCGCAAGGAAACCTGTGGGCTGGGCAATGTCATTCTCACCGGACAGCAATCTGACTATCAAAGCGCTGCAAATGGCGTGGGAAGCTCGCGGTAAACCAGCCGGAGTGATGTTCCACAGTGACCAGGGCAGCCACTATACAAGCAGGCAGTTCCGGCAGTTACTGTGGCGTTGCCGGATCAGGCAGAGTATGAGTCGACGTGGAAACTGTTGGGACAACAGCCCGATGGAGCGCTTCTTCAGAAGTCTTAAAAACGAGTGGGTGCCAGTGGCAGGTTATATAAACTTTAGCGAAGCTGCTCATGCGATCACAGACTATATCGTCGGGTATTACAGCTCGCTAAGGCCGCATGACTATAACGGTGGGTTACCCCCAAACGAATCGGAAAATCGATACTGGAAAAACTCTAAAGCGGTGGCCAGTTTTAGTTGACCACTACA
>NZ_WQRE01000026.1:0-1341 GCF_009758445.1 Klebsiella sp. 10-1 | reverse complement strand
TAATGGTGCCTTTCACCCACAGGGCGGCGTAGATATGCACCATGATAACCACAATTAACGCCACTGCGGCAAATGAATGCAGCATTAACGCAAATCGGATCACCGGGATTGAGAACGCAGGCGCAAAATACGGACGCCAGATGATCACGCCGCTTATCAGCAGCAGAACCAGGAAAATAATCGCCGCCCAGAACACGCATTTCTGGCCGAAGTTATAGCGCCCGGTGTCACCTACCTCCTCGTTGACGACGATCTTACGAATATTCTTCGCCCAAAAGATATCATCCCGATTGATTAGGTTGTGATGCCAGTAGCGGAAAAACATGATGATGAACGAGGCAAACATGATCACGCCCACAAACGGGTGCAGAATTCGCGCCAGCTGCGGGGTGCCCATAATTTGCATCAGCCAGTTGAAGGACGGGAAGAAGAACCCCAGCCCGCTTATCGCCGCCAGCATGAAGCAGAAGGCGGTGACCCAGTGGTTGATTCGCTCCGGCGCCGTGTAGCGCACGATGGTGTCACGTCTTTTCATTTGCGCACCTCGTCATTCTCTTCATGCAGGTTGTCTTCTTCCTCTTCCGCACGGTTCGGACCGACGCCGACGTAGTGGAAGATGCTGGCGGCGAAGGTCGCGGCAAAGCCCACCGCCGCGAGCGGTTTCCAGATGCCTTTCCAGAACTTCACGGTGGCGCTGATTTCCGGGTTCTCCGGCAGGCCGTGGTACAGATTCGGCTTGTCGGCATGATGCAGCACATACATCACGTGCGTGCCGCCGACGCCGGCCGGATCGTACAGGCCCGCATTGTCATAACCGCGGGTTTGCAGCTCGGCGACGCGCTCGCCTGCCAGCACCTTCATATCCTCTTTGGAGCCAAAGTGGATAGCGCCGGTCGGGCAGGTTTTCACGCAGGCCGGCTCCTGGCCGACGGTGACGCGATCGACGCACAGCGTGCACTTGTAGACGCGGTTGTCTTCCGGGTTCAGGCGCGGGACGTCGAACGGGCAGCCGGCGATACAGTAGCCGCAGCCGATGCACTGCCCGGACTGGAAGTCGACGATGCCGTTGGCATACTGAATGATAGCCCCTTCCGACGGACACGCCTTCAGGCAGCCCGGGTCGGCGCAGTGCATACAGCCATCCTTACGGATCAGCCACTCCAGCCTGTCGTTTTGCTCCACTTCCGAGAAGCGCATCACCGTCCAGGATTTGGCGGTCAGATCGGCCGGGTTGTCGTACACGCCGACGTTGTGACCGACCTCATCACGGATATCGTTCCACTCTGAACAGGCCACCTGACAGGCTTTACAGCCGATACAGGTGGTGACGTCGATAAGCTT
>NZ_WQRE01000025.1:0-1349 GCF_009758445.1 Klebsiella sp. 10-1 | reverse complement strand
TCAGCGCCCGGGAGATCCGCGCCTGCGCCCGGATGTACGCCGGCGCCAAATCCGCCGCCATCCTGTGGGGCATGGGCGTCACCCAGTTCTATCAGGGCGTGGAAACCGTGCGCTCGCTGACCAGCCTGGCGATCATGACCGGCAACCTCGGCAGGCCGGGCGTCGGGGTCAACCCGGTGCGCGGGCAGAACAACGTCCAGGGCGCCTGCGATATGGGCGCCCTGCCGGATACCTATCCGGGCTATCAGTACGTTAATTTCCCGGAAAACCGGGAGAAGTTCGCCAAAGCCTGGGGCGTGGAGAGCCTGCCGGCGCACACCGGCTACCGCATCAGCGAGCTGCCGCACCGGGCGGCCCACGGCGAAGTGCGGGCGGCCTATATTATGGGCGAAGATCCGCTGCAGACCGATGCCGAACTCTCGGCGGTGCGTAAAGCCTTTGCAGAGCTTGAGCTGGTTATCGTGCAGGATATTTTCATGACCAAAACCGCGGCGGCGGCGGACGTCATCCTGCCGTCCACCTCGTGGGGCGAGCATGAAGGCGTTTATACCGCCGCGGACCGCGGCTTCCAGCGCTTCTTTAAGGCGGTGGAGCCGAAGTGGGATCTGAAAACCGACTGGCAGATTATCAGCGAGATCGCCACCCGGATGGGCTACCCGATGCGCTACCGCAACACCCAGGAAATCTGGGATGAGCTGCGCCATCTGTGTCCGGATTTTTACGGCGCCACCTACGAGAAGATGGGCGAGCTGGGCTACATCATGTGGCCGTGCCGCGACGAATCCGCCGCCGACCAGGGGACCTCTTATCTGTTTAAAGAGAAATTCGATACCCCCAACGGGCTGGCGCAGTTCTACACCTGCGACTGGGTTGCGCCGATCGACAAGCTCACCGGGGAGTACCCGATGGTGCTCTCCACGGTGCGCGAAGTCGGCCACTACTCGTGCCGTTCGATGACCGGTAACTGTGCGGCGCTGGCCGCGCTGGCGGACGAGCCGGGCTACGCGCAAATCAATACCGCCGACGCCGCGCGTCTGGGCATCGAGGATCAGGCGCTGGTGTGGGTGAACTCGCGTAAAGGGCGCATCATCACCCGCGCGCAGGTCAGCGAGCGGCCGAATAAAGGGGCGGTGTATATGACCTACCAGTGGTGGATTGGCGCCTGCAACGAGCTGGTGACCGAGAACCTGAGCCCGATAACCAAAACGCCGGAGTACAAGTACTGCGCGGTTAACGTTGAGCGTATTGCCGACCAGCGGGCCGCCGAGCAGTACGTGATCGATGAGTACAGCAGGCTAAAAGCCCGCCTGCGCGAAAGCGCGATGGGTTAAGTCAGACCGTTTTCCCGG
>NZ_WQRE01000024.1:0-2853 GCF_009758445.1 Klebsiella sp. 10-1 | reverse complement strand
ACTATATCGTCGGGTATTACAGCTCGCTAAGGCCGCATGACTATAACGGTGGGTTACCCCCAAACGAATCGGAAAATCGATACTGGAAAAACTCTAAAGCGGTGGCCAGTTTTAGTTGACCACTACAAGCAGGATTAAACTCTGACGTCATAGAAGCAGCGTTAGCTCACAGTGATAAAAATGAAGTTAGAAAGGCATATAATCGTTCGGTATACTTACCCCAACGTGTTGTATTGATGGATTGGTGGGGACTATACTGCCAGAACGAAAAGATAAACAATAAATTATTAAGGAAAATAGATGTCATCTCTTGATGCGTATTTTCGTGATGTTACTCATCACGAATTTGTTTTAGATACAGCACTTAGAACTCAAAAGCTAGATGATGTTGATAAAGACACTTGTAATTGTCCAATACCTGAACTTCTTGAGCTTGCACCTTTAATCATTGCTCAAAAAGATTTCTCATACGCATATTTATCCAATACCCTTGTTCTTACCCTACAAGATGCTGAGTATTATCCTCAGGGGAGTAGTAACCCAACACATCTGTGCCTCTTATTCAATGCAACAGATAGGAATGGCTCAACTACGGTGCTGAGGAATCCAAAACGACAAACAAGAAGAAAAATAGAACCAGATCATAAGGATGGAGAAGGCTATGAGTTCTCCTCTCACATATTGATTTCTCTTTCCGGCCAAAAAAGAACCTACAAGGCAGTAATAAGCCGCGCACCAAAAATATCAACAAATTTAATAGAATTGTTTTTTAACAAGATATTATTCCAGATTTCACGAGCTAACACAGAAAAATTCTCGATTAATGCCAAAACCAATGCCACTGACACATCTACAGGTAAAACTAAAAAAGTCTTATACAAACCTGTAGCCGAATTACGTGGGACATTAGACATAGAGTTATTCAATAAGATGAACAGTGGCGGCTTGTCGGAGGTAACACTGATAAGGTATGACACTGGAACAATCAATGTTCCTGATATGAATGGAGTTGTAATTCCAATTGAAAGCACCATGAAAATCAAGCCAGTAGAGCAATCTAAAAATGTAATAGCCTGGCTAAAAGATATTGGTGGACATTTCAATAAAAAGACAAATGGTAATTACAAAGATATCAGAGTTAAATATTATGATGACAATAGTAAAACGCGAACTGTAACAATGCACACCAATAATATAAAACTAGAGTCACTTGAAAAAACCTTTATCAAAAGAAGTGTAATTGATGGCTTCAGTTCGCGCCTAAGCAACTCATATGATAAGATAGACTCAGAAATTACAATTAAACTCCATAGTATTTTATGAGGTTACAATGTACATAATACACCAATTATTTAGACCTTTTGGATATCTAAGCATAAAAGGCGTCAATGGAAAGTTTATCTATGACTGGTTAATTCCATTGTTTTTATCTTTATTATCAATGGGTTACTTTTACGGCCTAACCACGCCATCCCTTTCTTTAAGCAATGATGGTTTTTTTAAAAATACCATATCATTCATTTCTATACTTCCGGGGTTTTACATCGCAGCATTAGCCGCCATCGCAACATTTAATAGGAAGCAAATAGATGACCCTTTAATTAGCGATAATGGCACTCCATACATTTATGTAAAAGGGGTAAAAGAGAATGGAAAACCATACCGAACAAAAGAAGACATGACACGCAGATTATTTCTTTGCATGTTATTTTCTTTTCTCACAGCAGAAAGCATAGTTCTTATTATGTTGCATACCTTTGCATCCCCTCTTATATCAGCAACAACAAACACTTATTGCTTAGCTATTTATTCATTTATTTTCCTATTAATTCTTTGGCAGTTGTTAGTGACCACTTTTTTTGGCCTTTACTACCTCGGAGATAGAATTCACCTCAACAACTGATTTTAAATTCTTTGAAGAATGGTGTGGGCGTTCCATCATTTGCGCCCACATAATTTCATGAATTATTACTTATCCCTACCTTCCCCAATTCGATATACAACCTCGTGGCACGAAGAATAAATTAACTTAATACTTGGCGCGCAATGTTCTCCCCGTTCCGCCTGTCTGCTTCAAGCTATTACAGGACAGAATACATCAGTTGAATTCATGACAGGAACTGAGAGGCTTCTAAAATTACGCCCTTAACACCAAAAGTGACTCATTTCCCTCATCCTTCTGGTGGTCTTTTCTTGCACTTCACCTGACCACCTCAGAAGCTCGCCACGCCCTCGAACATAACTACACCACCCACCGACACTCCTGCGAACCCGCGTAGCGCAGCGACGCGCTCAGGCCGCGAAATTAAATATCATTAAATAAATACTTTACCGCTGGCGCGCAGTGCTTTCCCCGCCTCGCCTGCACGCTTCGTGGGTCGGTTTTCATGCAGGTGCATCGGGGAGCTCAGGCCGCGCCGGGACAGGGCTGCGAAGGGAGTGACGGGACGGGAAAGCACATGCAAAACCATGCACCCTGTGGATGCATGGCTTAATTCGGGAAAAATAGCGGTATTTTCGGGGATTTTTGCGGGGGCTACCTGCTGGCCAGTTCCGCGCGCCGGCGGGCATAAATCAGGCTCTGTGCGGGGGTGTATTTTTCCTGATTATCCACCCGCGAAGCCGCGTCAGGCCTGAATCCGATGGCCGTTAAAATATCGCTGTCTTCTGCGGCATAATGAATTTCTTCACCGGTACTCAGCCACACGGACAGCGCTTCGCGCAGATAATGCGCCGAACGGTCGAGCGCATGGCCGGTCAGGAGTGCGGGCTGCTGGCTGAGTCCCATCAGCTCCGGGGCAAGCGTGGCGGCGAGCTCTGTCCCGTGCGCCTGCATGAAGTCATTCAGCCGGT
>NZ_WQRE01000023.1:839-4616 GCF_009758445.1 Klebsiella sp. 10-1 | reverse complement strand
GGTAAGCGCACTCCTGAAACTGCCAGGCATCAAACAGACGAAGAAACCTCATGCGCAGGCATGGGGTTTTTTGTTATCTGCGGTTCAGGAAAAACGGTGTACCGCAGCGCTACGCGCCGCGATCCGCGAATATCCGCTGACCAGCAATCAAACCAAACAAGCCTTCCCCTTACATATACGGTAAACTAGTGCAGATTTTGCATCAGGAAGCCACTATGAATCACTCCCTTAAACCCTGGAATACCTTTGGCATCGATCGTAGCGCCAAAGCAATTGTGCGCGCCGAAAATGAACAACAGCTACTGTCTGCCTGGCAAGATGCCACCGCAGAAGAACAGCCAGTCTTAATCCTCGGGGAAGGAAGCAACGTGCTCTTTCTAAAGGATTATTCTGGTACGGTCATTATCAACCGCATCCTGGGGATTGAGGTCACAGAAACGCCTGAGGCCTGGCATCTACACGTTGGGGCAGGGGAGAACTGGCATCATCTGGTGCAGTTTACGTTAGATAAGGAAATGCCGGGCCTGGAAAACCTCGCCTTGATCCCTGGCTGCGCCGGCTCTTCCCCCATCCAAAATATTGGTGCTTACGGCGTGGAGCTGCAGCGTGTCTGCCAGTATGTCGACTGTATTGAGCTGGCAACCGGGCATAAGCAACGACTTTCGGCCAACGAGTGCCGTTTTGGCTACCGGGATAGTATCTTCAAACATGAGTATCAGGATCGCTATGCCATTGTAGCCGTTGGCCTCAGATTGCCTAAAGTCTGGCAGCCGGTGCTGACTTATGGCGATTTAGTCCGTCTTGACCCAAACACCGTGACGCCTCGACAGGTATTTGATGCTGTTTGCCATATGCGGATGACCAAACTTCCCGATCCGAAGGTCAATGGTAACGCCGGCAGCTTTTTTAAAAACCCGGTAATTAGCGCGGAGAAAGGGCAGGAACTGCTGGGCGCTTTCCCAAATGCACCGCACTACCCACAGGCGGATGGCAGCATCAAGCTGGCCGCTGGATGGCTTATCGATCAATGCCAGCTCAAAGGGAAAACCATCGGTGGTGCGGCAGTACATCGCCAGCAGGCGCTGGTATTAATCAATGACCATCATGCAACCAGCGATGATGTGATCGATCTTGCTCACTACGTCCGCCAGCGGGTTGGCGAGATGTTCAACGTCTGGCTGCAGCCCGAAGTCCGCTTTATTGGCGCAACCGGTGAAGTTAACGCTGAGGAGGCGATTGCATGAGGGACAACACCATTCCCCTGACCCTGATATCCATTCTTGCTGACGGAGAGTTTCATTCTGGGGAACAGCTCGGTGAGCGTCTTGGGATGAGCCGGGCAGCGATCAATAAGCATATTCAGACGCTGCGTGACTGGGGAGTTGATGTCTTCACCGTTCCAGGCAAAGGCTACAGCCTACCGGAATCGATCCAGTTATTAAATGAAGAGCAGATTGCCGGGCAGATCGAACATGGCCGCGTCACCGTGCTGCCGGTCATTGATTCTACAAACCAGTATTTATTGGACCGGCTTAACGAGCTACAGTCTGGCGATGCATGCGTTGCGGAGTGTCAACAGGCTGGACGCGGCCGTCGAGGCCGTAAGTGGTTTTCGCCATTCGGCGCGAATCTCTATCTTTCCATGTACTGGCGACTGGAGCAGGGACCTGCCGCGGCGGTAGGACTGAGCCTGGTGATTGGGATTGTTATCGCTGAGGTACTTCAGAGCCTCGGCGCCGATAAGGTGCGAGTGAAGTGGCCAAACGATCTGTACCTTGAGGACCGGAAGCTGTCCGGCATCCTCGTGGAAATGACGGGAAAAACGGGCGATGCGGCGCAGATAGTGAGCGGTGCAGGGATCAATCTGGCGATGCGACGCGTGGAGTCTGATGTCGTCAATCAGGGCTGGATTAGCCTGCAGGAAGCCGGAGTCTCTATCGACCGCAATGCCCTGGCGGCGCGGCTGATTAAAGAGCTACGGGCGGGCCTGCAGCTCTTTGAACAGGAAGGGTTGGCTCCTTATCTGTCGCGCTGGGAAAAATTAGATAATTTCCTCAACCGACCGGTTAAGCTTATTATCGGAGACAAAGAAATCTTTGGGATTTCCCGCGGTATCGACACTCAAGGAGCATTATTACTTGAGCAAGATGGGGTGATTAAACCTTGGGTGGGCGGTGAGATATCGCTACGTAGCGCCGAATAAATAACAGGGAGCCGAGGCTCCCTGTTTTATTTCCGCAAGCGAACCTGGTCGACAGAATGGTTTGCGCTCTTGGTCATTATCAGACTTGCTCTTTCACGAGTTGGTAGAATGTTTTCTTTAAGATTCAGAAGGTTAATCTCATTCCACAATGAGGTGGCTATATTGGTAGCCTCATCTTTGGAGAGTCTTGCATAATTATGGAAATAAGAATCGGGATCGGTAAATGCGCCTTCACGGAATTTCAGAAAACGATTGATATACCAGCTCTGCAGCAGTTCTTCCGGCGCATCAACATATATAGAAAAATCAACGAAGTCGGAAACAAATACATGATGCGGATCGTGCGGGTAATCCATCCCACTTTGTAAAACATTTAATCCTTCAAGAATTAAAATGTCCGGCTGGGAAACCGTCTTATCGCCATCCGGAATAACATCATAAATAAGATGTGAATAGACCGGGGCCTTAGCGTTGGCGATACCTGATTTCAGATCGGAGACGAACTTGACCAGACGGTGCATATCATAAGATTGCGGGAAGCCCTTCTTCTTCATCAGACCGCGCTCTTTCAACACGGCATTAGGATGCAGGAAACCATCGGTGGTGATTAATTCAACATGCCGATGCTCCGGCCAGCGGCTAAGGAGCGCCTGCAGCACGCGCGCGGTTGTGCTTTTACCTACCGCGACGCTTCCGGCGATGCTGATGATATACGGAATACGCTGACCGTTGGTACCAAGAAACTGTTCCAGCACGGCCTGGCGACGCAGGTTGGAACTGATATAGAAATTAAGCAAACGCGACAGCGGCAAATAAATCTCTGCGACTTCTTCCAGCGAAAGATCTTCGTTGATGCCTTTTAACCGCGTGATTTCTTCCTCTGTTAGCGTCATCGGAACGGAATCACGAAGTGCAGCCCATTGGTTGCGGTTAAATTGTAGATACGGTGTCATTAACGTTTGCTCTTTTTTGCTCATAAGCATTTTCTTACCATCGCCAAATTAAAGACGGGCGGAGATGCTTCACATAAGTTAATCAGGACAATGGGCAGGAGGGTAACACCAGATTGCAGGGAATAATAAGAAAAAAACGCATCGAATGATGCTTTCTCACGCCAACATCACAAGAGTGAAATTTGTGAATAAAGGTCGTCAAAGCTGATGTGGGCGCAAACGGCAGCGGACAGTAAACGCTGATAGTGCAGTCGACGGGGCGGTCAGGACAATCAGCTATCCATATTATATAGCAGAGACTTTGCCATATCGGGGGCGAGCACCAGTTATGCCGCCGTACCAAAAGGCTATCCTTGCCCATACGCCGCGGGCTTTAAATGGAAATATTGCGAGCGGAATGGTGGTTTTTTGTTCTTCGGCGATTGAAATTACACCGCTTTTTCGTGTTTGAGAGCAAAATATGAGCGATAGAACGATTTATGCAATTTTTTAGTTGCATGAATTCGCAGGTCTCCCTAAAATGCGCGCTACTTGATGCCGACTTAGCTCAGTAGGTAGAGCAACTGACTTGTAATCAGTAGGTCACCAGTTCGATTCCGGTAGTCGGCACCATCAAGTGCC
>NZ_WQRE01000023.1:0-751 GCF_009758445.1 Klebsiella sp. 10-1 | reverse complement strand
TTTCGGCAACGCTTTGCGAAGCCAGAGCTGATTGGTTAAGCTAATCAGCTCAAACAAAGAAAAGAGATAACTCTCTTTTTTTTGTTATAGAAAGAACTGGGTAGCCGAGTTTCAGGATGCGGGCATCGTATAATGGCTATTACCTCAGCCTTCCAAGCTGATGATGCGGGTTCGATTCCCGCTGCCCGCTCCAGACGTGCTGATATGGCTCAGTTGGTAGAGCGCACCCTTGGTAAGGGTGAGGTCCCCAGTTCGACTCTGGGTATCAGCACCACTTCTTTATCTCTCCTTCCCTGTTTCTCTCTATTTTATTGCATTCAACAAGTCGGGCATGTTGCCTGGTTGATGTGGTGATATCACCGATTTATCCGTGTCTTAGAGGGACAATCGATGTCTAAAGAAAAGTTTGAACGTACAAAACCGCACGTTAACGTCGGTACTATCGGCCACGTTGACCATGGTAAAACAACGCTGACTGCTGCAATCACTACCGTTCTGGCTAAAACCTACGGTGGTTCTGCGCGCGCATTCGACCAGATCGATAACGCACCGGAAGAAAAAGCTCGTGGTATCACCATCAACACTTCCCACGTTGAATATGACACCCCGACTCGCCACTACGCGCACGTAGACTGCCCGGGCCACGCCGACTATGTTAAAAACATGATCACCGGTGCTGCTCAGATGGATGGCGCGATCCTGGTTGTTGCTGCGACTGACGGCCCGATGCCGCAGACTCGTGAGCACATCC
>NZ_WQRE01000022.1:1878-4932 GCF_009758445.1 Klebsiella sp. 10-1 | reverse complement strand
ACCAACACGCCACTTCGGCCTGTCAGCTAATCTGTCATCAAGCTGATAATTCGTCTCTTCGCCAAAACAGCTTCGGCGTTGTAAGGTTAAGCCTCACGGTTCATTAGTATCGGTTAGCTCAACGTATCGCTACGCTTACACACCCGACCTATCAACGTCGTCGTCTTCAACGTTCCTTCAGGACCCTTAAAGGGTCAGGGAGAACTCATCTCGGGGCAAGTTTCGTGCTTAGATGCTTTCAGCACTTATCTTTTCCGCATTTAGCTACCGGGCAATGCCATTGGCATGACAACCCGAACACCAGTGATGCGTCCACTCCGGTCCTCTCGTACTAGGAGCAGCCCCCCTCAATTCTCCAGCGCCCACGGCAGATAGGGACCGAACTGTCTCACGACGTTCTAAACCCAGCTCGCGTACCACTTTAAACGGCGAACAGCCGTACCCTTGGGACCTACTTCAGCCCCAGGATGTGATGAGCCGACATCGAGGTGCCAAACACCGCCGTCGATATGAACTCTTGGGCGGTATCAGCCTGTTATCCCCGGAGTACCTTTTATCCGTTGAGCGATGGCCCTTCCATTCAGAACCACCGGATCACTATGACCTGCTTTCGCACCTGCTCGCGCCGTCACGCTCGCAGTCAAGCTAGCTTATGCCATTGCACTAACCTCCTGATGTCCGACCAGGATTAGCTAACCTTCGTGCTCCTCCGTTACTCTTTGGGAGGAGACCGCCCCAGTCAAACTACCCACCAGACACTGTCCGCAACCCCGATTAGGGGTCTACGTTAGAACATCAAACATTAAAGGGTGGTATTTCAAGGTTGGCTCCACGCAGACTGGCGTCCACGCTTCAAAGCCTCCCACCTATCCTACACATCAAGGCTCAATGTTCAGTGTCAAGCTATAGTAAAGGTTCACGGGGTCTTTCCGTCTTGCCGCGGGTACACTGCATCTTCACAGCGAGTTCAATTTCACTGAGTCTCGGGTGGAGACAGCCTGGCCATCATTACGCCATTCGTGCAGGTCGGAACTTACCCGACAAGGAATTTCGCTACCTTAGGACCGTTATAGTTACGGCCGCCGTTTACCGGGGCTTCGATCAAGAGCTTCTCCTTACGGATAACCCCATCAATTAACCTTCCGGCACCGGGCAGGCGTCACACCGTATACGTCCACTTTCGTGTTTGCACAGTGCTGTGTTTTTAATAAACAGTTGCAGCCAGCTGGTATCTTCGACTGATTTCAGCTCCACGAGCAAGTCGCTTCACTTACCATCAGCGTGCCTTCTCCCGAAGTTACGGCACCATTTTGCCTAGTTCCTTCACCCGAGTTCTCTCAAGCGCCTTGGTATTCTCTACCTGACCACCTGTGTCGGTTTGGGGTACGATTTGATGTTACCTGATGCTTAGAGGCTTTTCCTGGAAGCAGGGCATTTGTTACTTCAGCACCGTAGTGCCTCGTCGTCACACCTCAGCGTTAACAGAAGTCCGGATTTACCTAAACTTCCCGCCTACATGCTTAAACCGGGACAACCGTCGCCCGGCCAACATAGCCTTCTCCGTCCCCCCTTCGCAGTAACACCGAGTACAGGAATATTAACCTGTTTCCCATCGACTACGCCTTTCGGCCTCGCCTTAGGGGTCGACTCACCCTGCCCCGATTAACGTTGGACAGGAACCCTTGGTCTTCCGGCGAGCGGGCTTTTCACCCGCTTTATCGTTACTTATGTCAGCATTCGCACTTCTGATACCTCCAGCAACCCTCACAGGCCACCTTCAACGGCTTACAGAACGCTCCCCTACCCAACAACGCATAAGCGTCGCTGCCGCAGCTTCGGTGCATGGTTTAGCCCCGTTACATCTTCCGCGCAGGCCGACTCGACCAGTGAGCTATTACGCTTTCTTTAAATGATGGCTGCTTCTAAGCCAACATCCTGGCTGTCTGTGCCTTCCCACATCGTTTCCCACTTAACCATGACTTTGGGACCTTAGCTGGCGGTCTGGGTTGTTTCCCTCTTCACGACGGACGTTAGCACCCGCCGTGTGTCTCCCGTGATAACATTCTTCGGTATTCGTAGTTTGCATCGGGTTGGTAAGTCGGGATGACCCCCTAGCCGAAACAGTGCTCTACCCCCGAAGATGAGTTCACGAGGCGCTACCTAAATAGCTTTCGGGGAGAACCAGCTATCTCCCGGTTTGATTGGCCTTTCACCCCCAGCCACAAGTCATCCGCTAATTTTTCAACATTAGTCGGTTCGGTCCTCCAGTTAGTGTTACCCAACCTTCAACCTGCCCATGGCTAGATCACCGGGTTTCGGGTCTATACCCTGCAACTTAACGCCCAGTTAAGACTCGGTTTCCCTGCGGCTCCCCTATACGGTTAACCTTGCTACAGAATATAAGTCGCTGACCCATTATACAAAAGGTACGCAGTCACCTAACTAGTAGGCTCCCACTGCTTGTACGTACACGGTTTCAGGTTCTGTTTCACTCCCCTCGCCGGGGTTCTTTTCGCCTTTCCCTCACGGTACTGGTTCACTATCGGTCAGTCAGGAGTATTTAGCCTTGGAGGATGGTCCCCCCATATTCAGACAGGATACCACGTGTCCCGCCCTACTCTTCGAACTCACAGAATGTGCATTTTAGTGTACGGGGCTATCACCCTGTACCGCCGGACTTTCCAGACCGTTCCACTAACACACAAACTGATTCAGGTTCTGGGCTGCTCCCCGTTCGCTCGCCGCTACTGGGGGAATCTCGGTTGATTTCTTTTCCTCGGGGTACTTAGATGTTTCAGTTCCCCCGGTTCGCTTCGTTAAGCTATGTATTCACTTAACGATAGTGTGACGAATCACACTGGGTTTCCCCATTCGGAAATCGCCGGTTATAACGGTTCATATCACCTTACCGACGCTTATCGCAGATTAGCACGTCCTTCATCGCCTCTGACTGCCAGGGCATCCACCGTGTACGCTTAGTCGCTTAACCTCACAACCCGAAGCTGTTTCGTAAAACAGTCCGCGTTGCGAAAATTTGAGAGACTCGAACACACC
>NZ_WQRE01000021.1:0-9910 GCF_009758445.1 Klebsiella sp. 10-1 | reverse complement strand
TTTGCGCCTGCGTTCTCAATCCCGGTGATCCGATTTGCGTTAATGCTGCATTCATTTGCCGCAGTGGCGTTAATTGTGGTTATCATGGTGCATATCTACGCCGCCCTGTGGGTGAAAGGCACCATTATCGCGATGGTGGAAGGTTGGGTTAGCAAAACATGGGCGAAGAAACATCACCCGCGCTGGTATCGCGAAGTCAAAGAGAAACAGCCTTCGGCCACGAAAGATTGATGAAGTAAATACGAGAGATTTTCTGACTAACAGGAATGTTAGCGTAGTGACCGCGCGTAACAGGATGGAAACAGCGATGCTGTTACGCGCTATTTTGCTCGGCGATTGCCCGGGGCGCTGACATAAATAAAACCGGTCATAATCGCGCAAGCCAGACGGCAATGGCGTACAACAAAACGCAGATATGAAAAAGGCCCACGTTAATTAATAACATGGGCCTGAATAGTGGCGGAACGGACGGGACTCGAACCCGCGACCCCCTGCGTGACAGGCAGGTATTCTAACCGACTGAACTACCGCTCCACTTTCACTGTTCCCTTGGGAACGAGGCGAATATTACGGATTACCGCTAACTCCGTCAACGCTTTTTCTTCACTTTTGAACCGTTTGCTGTAAAAATCGCCCGCCCGCCTATTTTTACAGCGTATTGCGGCGTATCAGCTCCGCCACAGGCAGCTTCCGCCTTTCTTTTGTACCAAATCGAGCCGCGATTCATGGTTTAGCAGCTCGTCATCAGAGGCGTAAACGACGCGCAGCCTGCTGGCAGCCCGAACAACGCGCTGTATTCCTATCTCTCCTGCCTGCATCTGGCCTTCGCCTTCCGTCGAAAATGCCAGCGTCGTCTGGCCGCCGGTCATCATCAGATAGACATCAGCCAGAATCTGGGCATCGAGTAACGCCCCGTGCAGCGTTCGCTTGCTGTTATCTATTTCATAACGCGAGCACAGCGCATCGAGGCTGTTACGCTTGCCGGGGAACATTTTCCGCGCCAGCGCCAGGCTATCGGTGACCTTGCAGAAGGTATTGGTTTTGGGAATATCGCGCTTTAGCTTGCCAAACTCATAATCCATAAAGCCGATATCGAACGATGCGTTATGGATGACCAGCTCCGCCCCGCGGATATAGTCCATGAACTCATCGACTACGTCGGCAAACACCGGCTTATCCATCAGAAACTCATCGGCAATCCCGTGAACGCCAAAGGCTTCAGGGTCCACCAGCCGGTCCGGCTTGAGATAAACGTGGAAGTTATTCCCGGTGAGGCGGCGGTTGATCACCTCCACCGCACCGATCTCGATGATTTTATGTCCTTCGTAATGCGCACCGAGCTGGTTCATACCAGTGGTTTCAGTATCGAGAACAATCTGTCGCGTAATTGCAGTGCTCATATCAGTCATTTATGTCAGACTTGCCGTTTACATATCGATGTCAATTACAGGAAGTCTACCAGAGATGCTTAAACAGGTAGAAATTTTCACCGACGGTTCATGCCTGGGTAATCCAGGACCCGGCGGCTACGGCGCCATTTTACGCTATCGCGGGAAAGAAAAAATCTTTAGCGAAGGTTATAACCTTACGACCAATAATCGCATGGAGATGATGGCAGCTATCGTTGCGCTGGAAGCGCTGAAAGAGCAGTGTGAAGTCGTACTCAGCACCGACAGCCAGTACGTGCGTCAGGGGATCACCCAGTGGATCCACAACTGGAAAAAGCGCGGCTGGAAAACGGCTGATAAAAAACCGGTCAAAAATGTTGATCTGTGGCAGCGCCTGGATACCGCGCTTGGTCAGCACCAGATCAAGTGGGAATGGGTTAAAGGCCACGCCGGCCATCCGGAAAACGAACGCTGCGACGAGCTGGCGCGCGCTGCCGCCTTCAGCCCTACGCAGGACGATATCGGTTACCAGCCAGAACGTTAATTCAGCCCGTTTCGCGACTGTCGCGTGGCCCCTACCGTCTGGCGCAGCCGGGCCTTCGCTTTTCCCGACTTCAGCGGATTTAGCGTTAACGGGATAGTGCGCTTGCGGGCCACGATCAGCTGCAGGCAGCCCAGCGCCGGTAGGTGGGTACTGAGCATCTTACCGCCGTGTCGGGACCAGGGCAGCACCTGATAGCGGCCGTAGTGCAGAACCTCAAAATTGAGCAGCGCCAGCCAGTCGAGCTGGCGCGTTAGCGTAAACATCCGGCTGCTGTACGGCACCGTTTTACGCAATACCGGCATCAGCTTGCGCAGCCCCATCAGGCTCACCGGATTAAAGCCGGTCATAATTATCCAGCCGTCGTCAATCAACACCCTGTCGGCTTCGCGCAGCAGGCGGTGAGGATCGCTGCACCAGGGTAAGGTATGCGCCAGCAGGCAGGCGTCAACCGACTTTTCGGCAAAAGGCAGATGGAGGGGATCGGCCTTCACCTGAATCGGCGTCCCCTGTAGCGAAACGTTCACCTGATGCGAGATAGCGCAGGATTCGGTATTGATTTCCGCGCTCAGATTGCCAATCTTAAGCAAATGAAAGCCATATAGCTTGGCCAGCCACGGTTTCATCTGCCGCTCCAGCGATTCGCGATAGTATTCGCCCCAGGGCATACTGGACCAATGCTCTGGCGCTGTGACTATCTGAGATATCCTTGCCGGCTTCATCGCAACCTTCCGCTACGCTTTTAGGAGTAATAAATGAATCTTATCAGCATTCCTGCATTTCAGGACAACTACATCTGGGTTCTTAGCGCGGATAACGGCCGCTGTCTGATCGTCGATCCTGGCGAAGCGGCGCCCGTACTGACCGCAATCGCGGAACACGGCTGGCAGCCGGAGGCCATTTTTCTCACCCACCACCACCACGATCACGTTGGCGGCGTAAAACAACTGCGCGAAACATTCCCCGACATCGTTGTTTACGGACCGGCAGAAACCCAGGATAAGGGAACGACCCATCTCGTTGCCGACGGCGATCGGGTCGTTGTTTTAGGCCACGAATTTTCTATTTTCTCTACGCCAGGTCACACTTTAGGACACGTCTGTTTCTTCAGTGAACCTTATCTATTTTGTGGCGATACAATGTTTTCCGGCGGCTGCGGCAGACTCTTTGAAGGGACCGCAGAGCAGATGTATCAATCGTTTCAGAAAATAGCCGCGCTACCTGACGATACGCTGGTATGTTGCGCACATGAATATACTTTAGCAAATATGAAGTTTGCTCTGAGTATCCTGCCACAGGATATGGCTATAAATGATTACTACCATAAAGTTAATGAGTTACGTGCAAAAAAACAAATGACACTCCCGGTAAATCTGAAAAATGAGCGCCGTATAAATTTATTTTTACGCACGGATGACAATGATTTAATTAAAGAAATATCCAAAGAAACAAATTTGCAACACTCTGCGCAGCGATTCGCCTGGTTAAGGTCAAAGAAAGATGACTTCTGACATTTAACTCTTGTCATTCGCTAACTTCACCGTTATTCTTGCTCGTCTTTTAAGCAACTATTGACACACACATGAAGGCACGAGCGATTTTACTCGTCTCTGTCCTGCTGGTGGGGTGCCAGTCGTCTAAGCACGATGGCAACGTTCAACAGCACGCACAGAGCCTTTCTGCAGCTGGTCAAGGGGAAGCAGGTAAGTTCACAAGTCAAGCGCGCTGGTTAGATGATGGAACCTTCTACGCGCAAGACCAGGATCTGTGGACTTCCATAGGCGACGAGCTAAAGATGGGAATACCGGAAAATACCCGGATTCGCGAACAGAAACAGAAGTACTTACGTAATAAGAGCTATCTCCACGATGTAACTTTACGGGCAGAGCCGTATATGTACTGGATAGCCGGGCAAGTTAAGAAACGTAACATGCCAATGGAACTGGTATTACTACCCATAGTGGAGAGCGCTTTTAACCCGCATGCAACGTCTGGCGCCAATGCCGCAGGCATCTGGCAGATCATTCCGAGCACCGGGCGCAATTATGGTTTGAAACAGACCCGCAGCTACGATGCGCGTCGGGACGTCGTCGCCTCTACTACGGCGGCACTGAACATGATGCAGCGTCTGAATAAGATGTTTGACGGCGACTGGTTATTGACCGTCGCGGCTTATAACAGCGGTGAAGGCCGGGTACTGAAGGCAATGAAAGCGAATAAATCACGCGGCAAGCCTACTGATTTTTGGTCGCTTTCATTACCACAGGAAACCAAGGTTTACGTACCTAAGATGCTGGCTTTGAGCGACATTCTCAAAAACAGCAAGCGTTATGGCGTGAAGCTGCCGACGGCAGACGAAAGCCGTGCGCTGGCGCGAGTTCGCCTCGATAGTCCGGTTGATATCAGCCAGCTGGCCGATATGGCAGGAATGCCCGTCGGCAAGCTAAAGACATTCAATGCCGGCGTAAAGGGGACAACCCTGGGTGCGAACGGGCCGAATTACGTAATGGTGCCGCAGAAACATGCAGCTCAGCTGCGTGAATCTCTGGCCTCTGGCGACATTGCAGCCGTACAGCCGACGCAGCTCGCGGTCAACGCGCCGTTGACCAGCCGCAGCTATAAGGTTCGTTCCGGCGATACGATTTCCGGGATCGCCTCACGTCTCGGCGTGTCGACGAAAGATTTGCAGCAGTGGAATAACCTGCGCGGATCGGGGCTGAAAGCGGGCCAGGAGCTGGTAGTTGGCGCCGGCAGCAGCGCGACCCGTCTTGCGAACAACAGCGATAGCATTACCTATCGCGTACGCAAAGGCGACTCGCTGTCGAGCATCGCAAAACGTCATGGCGTGAATATTCGTGATGTGATGCGCTGGAACAACGGCACCGATGCCCTGAAGCCGGGCGATCAGCTCACGCTGTTTGTGAAAAATAGCGACAGACCGGATTCCTGATATACCTGATAAAAAAGGCACCGTATCCCGGTGCCTTTTCTTTTTATATCGCTTTTTTATATCGCTTTATGCGCTTCAAACATGATGGTATCGCTGGTAAAGGAGCCGTCGTCCTGTAAGGCAAAGTAGGCTTTTATCTCTGCCGATGCGCTATCCTGATAGAGGCGAATCGCTGCCACCAGCGCCTCCGGCGTACGCATACGCGCCACCCATGAGCTGAACTCCAGCGGCAGGCGATCGGTCGATAAACTATTCGTGACCAGCCCGGCATCGTTCGCCAGCGCCAGCCACTCTCCGCTGGAATAGTTGCGGACGTGGGAGGTATCGCGCAGCGCTTCAACCGTTTGCAGCCATACGTCGCGAACCGGATGTCCCGGCGACATGACGTCCATAATAATCAGCACCCCACCCGGCTTGAGAACGCGCTTGACCTCACGCAGCGCCTGGCCGACATCGTGCCAGTGATGGGCAGAATAGCGGCTAATCACCACCTCAAAGCTGGCCGCCGCAAAGGGCAAGGTTTCCGCATAGCCCTGCTGGGTCTTTATATTTGAAAACCCCTTATCCTGAGCAGCCTGCGCCACAACGTCCAGCATCTGGCTGGATAAATCATATGCCGTTACCTCTGCCACCTGCCCGGCCGCAGCGAAGCTGGCATGCCCGGCGCCACAGCCCATATCGAGGACCCGCGCAGCAGGGAAATCAGCCAGCCGCTCGGCCAGCCGCTGCAGATCGCGTCCGGAGGCGTGTACGGCGCTGGTCAGGTAAGCGCTGGCCTGTGAGCCAAACTGTTTTTCGACGTTGTCATGGTGAGAGCGTGTTGTCATTGTGTTGTCCTTCGGTTGTTTGAATAATAAAGGCAGCACCTTGCTTGCGCAGGCCCGCCCCACGGCAGGCCTGACGTACCTTAATTAATCAGGCTTGCCGGGACTGAATTCGACTAGTAGCGGGTTGTGATCGGAGGCACTCGTGACCAGCACAGAGGCATCGTGCACGCTTAACCCCCGGTAGAACACAAAATCGAGCGGACGACCAAAGGCGCGGCGGCGCTGATCGTCAGAAAAACGAACCTCGCGCAGCGACATTTCGCGGGCAAAGCGATAGAGCGCGTTCATGCGCGGTCGGCTCCAGGCATTAAAATCACCGGCCATAATAACCGGGCCGCTGTGATGAGCTATCTGGTCGCCGATAGGTAACAGCTGCTTGCTGTAGACATCAACCCCAAGGCTGAAGTTAACCGCATGGATGTTCACCACCATCAGCAAACGCATATCTGGCAGCGGATAGACGGTCACTAACGCCGATTTAGCCAGTCGCAAAATGGGTTCGCGTTCGCGCAAGGGACAGCAGTAGACCGGATGAGTCGAAGCCAGCGTCATGACGCCAGATGGGTGCTGAGGCAGAACTAATGCGGGGACCTGATCTGCTGCCAGATAGTTGGTCGTGGCGAATCTGACCAGCTCGGGCGTCGTTTGTGCTTCTTGTAACAGCACCAGATGAGCGTCTTTACCGAAATTATTCAGCACGGACTTCCACTCGGCCCGCTGCTGTTTAAATATATTCCACACCAGCACGCGAATTTTCTCATCGCTGCTTAAAGGTACGCCTGCCGGGAATCCATGGCTAATGCTTGCAAATGACCCCGGAGGCAAAATTCTCTCCGCAGGCTGTCCGGCGACATAGCGCATAGCATAAGTATTCTTTCGCAATTTAGGCATCAAACCTCGATAACATGAAACCGGCCTGACTGCGGCCGGTTATTCTGTTATAGGGACTTTCGTATGCACTTTCAATGCAATTCGCGAGAAACCTTTATCCTGCGATGGAAACCGCCTTTGCCGGATGAGATTTATCCAGGCGACCGCTCAGCACGACCAGCAGTAGCGCAGCGAACACAATCCCCGCGCCAATCCACGGCGTCCCGGCCAGGCCATAGCATTCTACGGTTTGTCCGCCAATAATAGAGCCTAATGCGATGCCGACGTTAAAAGCGGCGATGTTAAGGCCGGAGGCAACGTCTACGGCGCCGGGCGTATATTGCTCCGCTTTCTGTACGACGTAGACCTGCAGACCCGGCACGTTGCCGAAGGCAAAAATCCCCATCACCAGCACCGTTGCCAGCGCAGCATACTGGATGCTGGCGGTAAGCTGGAATACCAGCAGCAGCGCAACCAGCGCAGCAAAGATAATCTTCAGCGCGGGCACCGCCCCGCGCCTGTCGGCCAGTTTGCCGCCCCAGACGTTACCGATCGCCACAGAAACGCCGTATCCCAGGGCGGTAATCGCATAGATGATCAGCAGGCGCGGGTGGGTTAATACCTTCACCTGATCGCGCAGGCTGGCGCTGGCCCGCCCCGGAATATTATTCGGCACCAGAATCAGGCTGCTCACCAGCGCAATTACGCCGAGAATGGAAACCGCAAGGAAGGTTTCACGCCAGCCGAAATGCTGGCCGATAAAGGTTCCGATCGGCACCCCGGTGACCAGTGCCACGGTGAGACCGCCAAACATAATGGCAATCGCCGATGCAGCCTTCTCTTTAGGCACCAGGCTGGTCGCAATGGTAGAACCAATCGAGAAGAACACGCCGTGCGCCAGGCCGGTAAGCAGGCGGGCGAAAATCAGCGTTTCATAACCCGGCGCCTGCCAGGCAAGCAGGTTGCCGGCAGTGAACAGCACCATCAGCGCCAGCAGCAGCTGTTTGCGCGGCATGCGGCCGGTCAGCGCCGTCAGCACCGGGGCTCCGATCGCCACGCCCAGCGCGTAGATAGAAACCAGCAGACCCGCTGAAGGCAGTGAGATGGCCAGCTGTTCTGCGATAGTCGGCACCAGGCCGACAATCACAAACTCGGTGGTACCAATCGCAAAGGCACCGATAGTTAAGGCAAGTAGCGCCAGTGGAATAATTTACTCCGTATCATCAGGATTAAGATGACACGTAGTATGCAGGGATGCTTAAATAACAAAAACTATCAAAGTCTCAATAGAATTTTGCTACAGGTGCAATAATGAGAGCGACATCAGAAGAGATTGCCATCTTTGTCGCCGTGGTGGAAAGCGGAAGCTTTAGCCGGGCGGCGGAACAGCTGGGACAGGCAAACTCCGCCGTCAGCCGGGCGGTGAAAAAACTGGAATCAAAGCTTAGCGTCAGCCTGCTTAACCGGACAACTCGCCAGCTAAGCCTGACCGAGGAGGGGGAACGCTACTTTCGTCGTATGCAGGTGGTGCTTCAGGAAATGGCGGCGGCGGAAAATGAGCTTCTGGAAACGCGGACTACGCCAAGAGGATTGCTGCGGGTGGATGCCGCTACGCCGGTGATGCTGCACTTCCTGATGCCGCTGGTGAAGCCTTTCCGCGAACGCTATCCAGAAATGACCCTCGCGCTGGTGTCGTCGGAAACCTTCATCAACCTGATTGAGCGTAAAGTGGACGTTGCGATCCGCGCGGGTACCTTGACGGATTCCAGCCTGCGCGCCCGGCCGCTGTTTAACAGCTACCGGAAAATCATCGCTTCACCTGACTACCTCTCCCGCCACGGCACGCCGCAGGATGTAGCCAGCCTTAAAGATCATCAGTGTTTGGGTTTTACTGAGCCTCTTTCATTAAATACCTGGCCTGTCTCCTGCTGCGATGGTCAGCTGCTGGAAGTCAGCTGCGAGATATCCTCAAATAGTGGGGAAACCATAAAACAGCTGTGCTTTGCCGGTAACGGCATCGCCTGTTTATCGGATTATATGGTGAATCAGGAGATTGCGAGCGGGGAGTTTGTCGAGCTTCTTGCCGACAAGCGGCTGCCGGTAGAGATGCCGTTTAGCGCCGTTTACTACAGCGACAGAGCGGTCAGCACCCGGATCAGGGCGTTTATTGATTTTCTCAGCGAGCATGTAAAACAGCTCCCGAAGGAGCTGTAGAAGGTTAAATAAGGGCTACAGAGGGTTGATTATTTAATCCCACTCAGGGGCAAGACCTTCCGGGCTAACCAGGCGATCGTTGCAATCCAGCGCGGCGATCGCTTTGCGATCCTCCTCATCCAGCTGCAGATCCTGGGCTTTCAGGTTGCTCGCCAGGTTTTCACGCTTCGTTGAAGATGGGATCACCGCGTAGCCTTCTCCCAAAGCCCAGGCCAGAATCACCTGCGCAGGGGTTGCGTTGTGCTTAGCAGCAATACCAGAAATGACTTCGTCTTTCAGAGCCTTACCATATGCTAGCGTCATATATGACGTGATATGGATACCGCGCGCTGTTGCCCAATCCACAACTTTGCGGTTCTGCAGGTACGGAGACAGCTCAATCTGATTGGTGGCAATATTTTCGGCGCCAACGGCAGCAATAGCGCGTTCCATCAGCGGGATGGTGAAGTTTGAAATCCCGATCTGTCGAGTCAGCCCCAGCTCCTTAGCTTCCAGCAGCGCCGGCATAAACTCTTCAACGGCAACGGCATCGCCCGGAGAAGGCCAGTGGATCAGCGTCAGATCGACATAATCAGTACGCAGCTTTTTCAGGCTCTCTTTCAGGCTGGCAATGAGCGAGCCCTTGCTCAGGTTTTCGATCCAGATCTTGGTTGTGATAAACAGCTCATCACGCGCTACGCCGCTTTCGGCGATAGCCTGGCCAACGGCCGCTTCATTATCATAGATCTGGGCGGTATCTATCGTACGGTAGCCCAGTTCCAGCGCCGTTTTTACCGATGCGATAACCACATCATCTTTCAGACGAAAGGTTCCAAGACCAAATGCAGGGATTGCCATAAAATTCCTCTTTTTTACTTAGTGTTAACTCATTGAGAAGATTATGGCTGAGGCGACGGAGGGGAAAAAGATCGATAAATGCAGAGGATTTTTGCTAAAACAGCAACAATAGTACGATGGAAAAAGAAAAAGCCCTGAGCAAATGCTCAGGGCTTTTAATAAGTGGCGGAACGGACGGGACTCGAACCCGCGACCCCCTGCGTGACAGGCAGGTATTCTAACCGACTGAACTACCGCTCCACCGAATTTCTCTACAACTACCGGTTTATTGCCCCGGTTTACT
>NZ_WQRE01000020.1:0-22784 GCF_009758445.1 Klebsiella sp. 10-1 | reverse complement strand
TTTGCGCCTGCGTTCTCAATCCCGGTGATCCGATTTGCGTTAATGCTGCATTCATTTGCCGCAGTGGCGTTAATTGTGGTTATCATGGTGCATATCTACGCCGCCCTGTGGGTGAAAGGCACCATTACCGCGATGGTGGAAGGTTGGGTTACCAAAACATGGGCGAAGAAACATCACCCGCGCTGGTATCGCGAAGTTCGCCAGAAACAGGAAAAAAAGACTGAATGAGTATTCGCATAATCCCGCAAGATGAGCTGGGTTCGAGCGAGAAACGCACGGCGGAATATATTCCGCCGCTACTGTTCCCCAGGCTAAAAAATCTTTATAACCGCCGCGCTGAGCGCCTGCGCAAGCTGGCGGAAGACAATCCGCTGGGCGACTACCTGCGCTTTGCCGCGCTGATCGCTCACGCCCAGGAAGTGGTGCTGTACGACCATCCGCTGCAGATGGATTTGACGGCCCGCCTTAAAGCCGCGAATGATCAGGGCAAACCGCCGCTGGATATTCACGTCCTGCCGCGCGATAAGCACTGGCACAAGCTGCTGCATTCGCTTATCGCCGAGCTGAAGCCGGAAATGAGCGGCCCGGCGCTGGCGGTGATCGAAAACCTGGAAAAAGCGTCCGAACAGGAGCTTGAGCTGATGGCGAGCGCGCTTTTCGCGTCCGACTTTGCCTTAGTCAGTAGCGATAAAGCCCCGTTTATCTGGGCCGCGCTGTCGCTCTACTGGGCGCAGATGGCGAGCCTGATCCCCGGTAAAGCCCACGCCGAGTACGGCGAGCATCGCCAGCATTGTCCGGTTTGCGGCTCGATGCCGGTCTCCAGCATGGTACAAATCGGTACCACTCAGGGGCTGCGCTACCTGCACTGCAATCTGTGCGAAACCGAATGGCACGTCGTGCGCGTGAAGTGCAGCAACTGCGAACAGAGCCGCGATTTGCACTACTGGTCGCTGGATAACGAGCAGGCGGCTATCAAGGCTGAAAGCTGCGGCGACTGCGGGACTTACCTGAAGATTATGTATCAGGAAAAAGATCCCAACGTCGAAGCCGTTGCCGACGATCTTGCCTCACTGGTGCTGGATGCCCATATGGAGCAGGAAGGCTTCGCCAGAAGCTCTATCAACCCGTTTATGTTCCCGGGCGAAGGCGAGTAAAGTCCACCGTATTGCCGGGTAGCGCAGGTTGCCCGGCCTGTCCTCACGCCGCGTATCTCAAAGCCTCGCCGGAGTTAACCGCGCTCTTTTGCGCGCCATTTCCCCCGCACCTGCCCTGAATAATCCCGTGTTCATCTGCCATAAACCAGGCTATAAAGCTGTATATCCATACAGAAAAGGACAGACAAATGACGCTGGAAAAAGGCATTAACCGGCTGGTTGATGAGTTTATCGCGGCGGGCCGCCCCTCTTCGCGAGCGCAGAATATTGATGACCGGAGAGCGGGCTACGTGGCCAGTACGGTGCTGGCGGGAGAACCTGAAACCCGCGTGCAGGTCGAGGATATCGTGATAGAAGGAATGACCTTTCGCGTGATATCGCCGCAGGACGCCGTCGGCCTGCTCCCCACGGTTATTTACTATCACGGCGGCTGCTTTATCAGCGGCGGCTTCGCCACCCACGATCCGCAGCTTCGGCAGCTGGCGTATGAGAGCCGCTGCCGGGTCATCGCCGTGCAGTACCGGCTGGCACCCGAGCATACCTTCCCTGCCGCACATGATGATGCGCAGAACGGCGCCTTAATTATCCACCGCCATGCCGGGCGGCTGGGCGTAGATACCTCGCGCATCACGCTGGCCGGAGACAGCGCTGGCGGGCATCTGGCACTGGTTACCGCCCTGCGGCTGAAAACAACGGCAGAGTGGCGGCCCGCGCGGCTGATCCTGATTTACCCGATGCTGGACGCCACCGCCCGCTCGGCAAGCTACGTCAGCAACGGCGAAGATTACATCATTACCCGGGATACGCTGCTGAGCGGCTACGAGATGTATCTACCCTCGACCGACTTTGCCCATCCGGAGGCGAGCCCGCTGTGGCGAGAGGACTTCAACGGCCTGCCGCCGGTGCATATTATTACCGCAGAATACGACCCGCTGCGCGATGAGGGCGAAGCCTTATATCGCCGGCTGCTCCAGCAGAACGTCGAGTGCAGCGCTCAGCGCTACCTCGGGGTTATTCACGGCTTCTTTCAGCTTGGGGGGATCAGTCCGGCGGCGCGAGATGCTATGCGGGATATCGCCTGGCGAAGCGGTTCACCAGGCGCCGCATAAGGTAAGAGGGGCGGGCTACTCTTCTTCGTTGCCGCCCTCTTCGTACGAGCCAAACGGCTTCGCGGGCAGAACGATATAAATGCCTTCAAAAACGGCACCCTGATTCTCATCGCCAAACAGCTCCACCTGAAGCTGTACCCGCGCTTTACGGCCGCGGGCCAGGCGGTCAAGATCGCCGCTTAAGGACCCCAGGTCCGCAACCGCGCTCGGGCGGCCGCTAATCGGCTGGCTGTAGCGGATATGCGCGTCGGCAAGGATAATCGTTCCGCCCAGGTGCCGCTCGCGCAGCATCAGCCAGATAAGCCCCCAGCCGGTGAGGGTCGCGAGGGAAAACAGGCTTCCGGCAAACAGCGTGTGGTGCGGATTCTGGTTGCCCGCTTCAGGCATGGTGGTGATGAATTTTTTCCCGGTGTACTGCTGGATGCGCACGCCCATTTTTTCGCTGAGCGGAATGTGCTGATACCAGGCCTGTTGCAGCTGTCCGCACCAGTCACCGCGGTGAAGAATATCGTCCAGCGAGGCAATCGGCTTGATCATCAGAAAATGGCGAATCGGCGTGGTGGTTGGCGTGGTTATCTCGCCCTGGTTAACGAACCCCAGCTTGGCAAAGAAATCCACCGCATCCTCGCGGGCGCTGCAGGTCACCCGCTTCACGCCTTCCTGGCGCGCCACGGACTCCAGGGTCATCGCCATTAACGTCCCGAGCCCTTTATCCTGTACGGAAGGGTGCACCGCCATAAAGCGAATGGAGGCTTCATTTTCAGCGTTAACGTACAGCCGCCCTACGGCAACCAAATTTCCGTCTTCATCCACCACCATCTGGTGATGCGCCATGGCATCCCAGGCATCGCGTTCCGACCCTTTTGGCTGATGCAGCGGTTTACGCAGCATCTCCCAGCGGAACTGATAGTAGCTCTCTAACTCTTCTTCTGTTTGCGGTACACGAAGGTGATACATAGCTGTACTCTCTTTTGTTACCCGCAGCCGGCCCGGAAGCTGACTCATACCTGTAACCAGAAAGTTACAGGACCATCATTGACCAGCGAGACCTGCATATCCGCAGCGAATCTTCCGGTCTGTGTGTGCATTTCCTGCTGCCGACAGCGCGCGACGAAATACTCATACAGGGCCTCAGCGGCATCGGGCGCGGCGCCTTTTGAGAAGCCCGGACGCATGCCGCGCTCGGTATCCGCAGCCAGCGTAAACTGTGAGACGACCAGCACGCTGCCGCCAGCCTGCTGGACGTTGAGGTTCATTTTGCCTTCCGCATCGCTAAAGATGCGGTAGCCCAACACGCGTTCACAGAGGCGGTTCGCCTTCTGCTCATCGTCATCTTTCTCGACCCCTAACAGCACCAGAAGCCCCGGGCCGATTTCACCCGTCACCTCGCCCTCCACGGTAACGCTTGCACGGGATACGCGTTGAATTAATGCAATCATAGTTGTTCTGTTTCTTCTTTTTTTAGTTTGCGGTATTCCCCGAGAGTGACAGTAATTTCAGCCCCAAGCAAGACGATACACCACGTCCAGTACACCCAAACAAACAAAATGGGCACGACGGCTATCACGCCATAAATCAGCTGGTACGACGGAAACGCGGTGATATACAGGGCAAACGCTTTTTTACCGGCCTCAAACAGCAGCGCGGCCACCAGCGATCCTATCACCGCGTCGCGGTTTCGCACCTGCGTCGTCGGGACAATGCTGTAAAGCAGCCAAAACGCCGCCCACGATAAAATCAGCGGGAAGATGCGCAGCACGTCATCAATGACGCTATTGAGCTCGCTGGCCCAGCGCAGCGACAACAGGTATGAGCTGATCGCCAGGCTCGCCCCCGCCAGTAAAGGTCCGAGGGTAAGGATCATCCAGTAGACCGCAAAAGAGTAGATTTTTGGCCGGGCGCGCGCGCTGCGCCATATGGTATTCAGCGCGCTATCGATCGAATACATCAGCAGCAGCGACGTCACGATCAGCCCGCAGGCGCCGACCGCCGTCATTCGGCTGGAGTTAGCAACAAACTGCTCGATATAGCGCTGAATGACATCCCCCGTCGCCGGGATAAAGTTGGCAAAGATAAAGTGGCGTATCTGCCCGCTCACTTCGGAAAACATGGGAAAGGCGGAGAAAAGCGCGAACACCACGGCAATCAGCGGCACCAGCGCGAGTAACGACACATAGGCAAGATTTCCCGCCAGTGTCGTCATATTGTCTTCATCAATCCGGTGCCACAGCAGCTTTAGCCAGGCCAGCAGCGGCCGGCACCGGTGCTTCGCTTTTTGATGAACGGTTTTTAACATAATCATTGCGCAAAGTAGTCGGGGATGGTCTCCTTTCCGGTCACCAAAATGCTGGTTATTCCCAACCGGTTCGCACCCGCGATATTCTCGGCGTTATCGTCAAAGAAGACCGTATCTGCAGCGGAAAAACCCTCCTCCTGCAGGACGCTTTGGTAGATCCGCTCCTCAGGCTTACGCATCCCCATCTCCTGCGAAAGATAGATACGATCGGCCGCGGCGCGCACCTGCGGATATTCATCTGGCCAGAAAGTGGTGTGCAGGCGGTTGGTATTCGACAGCACGACGACGCGGTGTCCCTGCTCGCGTAGTTTTTGCATAATCGCGATGACCTCCGGGCGGAGAGCCACAAATACAGCCTGCCAGCCGTGGGAAAACTGCTCATAGCTCAGCGCCATATTCATCTCATGGCACATCGCTTCAGCGAAGGCTTCGTCGCTGATTTCACCGCGCTCGTGCTGGCGAAACGCCTCACCCATGGTGAAGTGCTGCTTCAGCGTCGCCAGCGGAATGCGGCTTAAATCACTCCACGTTCCGAGTACCCGGTTGAAGTCGATGTCGACAATCACATTACCTAAATCAAAGATATAGAGCATGGCCCTCTCCTTTTGCACCGTGGAAAATTAACTGTAGCGGGAAAGGCGGGGTTTGACTATGAGGTGAGCGCTTTGCGCCCAAAAAAGAAACCCCGCCATAAAGGCGGGGTTGGGGCATCAACAGGCAGCGAGAATTAGTCTTCTTTCGCACCGCGCATTGCGCGTTTACGATCGTTCTCGGTCAGGTGACGTTTACGAATACGTACGGAAGCAGGGGTCACTTCTACCAGTTCGTCGTCATCAATGAACTCAAGAGCTTGTTCCAGAGTCATTTTGATCGGCGGAACCAGAACCGTTGCTTCGTCAGTACCGGACGCACGCATGTTGGTCAGTTTCTTACCGGTCAGGCAGTTTACGGTCAGGTCGTTAGAACGACTGTGAATACCGATGATCTGGCCTTCGTAAACTTCAGCACCGTGGCCCAGGAACAGCTTGCCGCGGTCCTGCAGGCTGAACAGTGCGAACGCAACTGCTTTACCCTGACCGTTGGAGATCAGTACGCCGTTCTGACGCTGGCCAACATCGCCCGCACGAACATCATCGTAGTGGCTGAAGGTGGAGTACAGCAGACCGGTACCGGAGGTCATGGTCATGAACTCAGAACGGAAGCCAATCAGGCCACGGCTTGGGATCACGTAGTCGAGACGTACGCGGCCTTTGCCATCTGGATTCATGTTTTTCAGGTCGCCTTTACGCTCACCCAGAGCCTGCATCACAGAACCCTGATGCTGCTCTTCAACGTCCAGCGTTACGTTTTCGAACGGCTCTTGTTTGCGGCCGTCGATTTCGCGGAAGATAACTTTCGGACGGGAAACCGCCATTTCGAAACCTTCACGACGCATGTTCTCGATAAGAACGGACAGGTGCAGTTCGCCACGGCCAGAAACGCGGAATGCGTCGGCATCCGGAGTTTCTTCAACGCGCAGCGCTACGTTGTGTACCAGCTCTTTGTTCAGGCGATCGAGGATCTGGCGAGAAGTAACGTACTTACCTTCTTTACCACAGAACGGAGAGGTGTTAACGCAGAAGAACATAGATACGGTCGGTTCATCAACGGACAGCGGCGGCAGCGCTTCGACGTTCTGCGGATCGCAGATGGTGTCGGAGATGTTCAGCTCGCCCAGACCGGTGATCGCAATGATATCGCCAGCTTCCGCGACGTCAGTCTCGATACGTTCCAGACCGAGGTGGCCCAGGACTTTACCGACTTTACCGTTACGGGTTTTGCCTTCGCTATCAATGATCGTGATCTGCTGGTTCGGCTTCACTTTACCGCGTTTGATGCGACCGATGCCGATTACGCCAACGTAGTTGTTGTAATCAAGCTGGGAGATCTGCATCTGCAGCGGGCCATCAATATCAACGTCCGGAGCCGGTACGCGATCGATGATGGTCTGATACAGCGGAGTCATGTCTTCAGCCATATCTTCGTGGTCCAGACCCGCGATACCGTTCAGCGCAGATGCGTAAACGATAGGGAAGTCCAGCTGCTCATCAGTTGCGTCGAGGTTAACGAACAGATCGAAGACCTGATCGACAACCCAGTCAGGGCGCGCGCCCGGACGGTCAACTTTGTTGATGACCACGATCGGCTTCAGGCCGTGGGCAAAGGCTTTCTTGGTGACGAAGCGCGTTTGCGGCATTGGGCCGTCAAAGGCATCAACCACCAGCAGCACAGAATCAACCATGGACATAACACGCTCAACTTCACCTCCGAAGTCGGCGTGCCCAGGGGTATCAACGATGTTGATACGGTAATCATTCCATTTGATTGCGGTGTTTTTCGCGAGGATGGTAATCCCACGCTCTTTCTCCAAATCGTTGGAGTCCATCACACGCTCTTGTGTTTCGGCACGTGCATCGAACGTACCGGATTGCTGGAGCAGCTTGTCGACCAGGGTAGTTTTACCATGGTCAACGTGCGCGATGATGGCGATGTTACGCAGATTTTCGATCACAAACTTTGCCTCAGGCATTAGAAATAGCGCGTTATTGTACACGTAATAAGCGAAGGACTGAACAGGATCACAAACATCCTCCGCAAACAAGTATTGCAGAGTTTCTTTGTGATCGCTTTCACGGAGCGATAAAAGGGCACCGTAACAAAAAGTGCACCAAAATGGTGCTCAATGTTCACACTGAGGCACTATTTTGGTGCATTATTCCTATCATGGTGCAGTTCTTTTGCACTATGGTGCGCATGATACAGCGTTTTACATAGCATTTAAAAGTTGGCACAGATTTCGCTTTATCTATTTTAAGGCAACAACGCCACTTTAAGTAGTAAAAAAGTTTTCGTTACCACGACGACAATGACCAATCCGGGAGAGTTTAAGTATGTCCGCTGAACACGTTTTGACGATGCTGAACGAGCACGAAGTGAAGTTTGTCGATCTGCGCTTCACCGATACCAAAGGTAAAGAACAGCACGTCACGATTCCTTCTCATCAGGTTAATGCCGAATTCTTCGAAGAAGGCAAAATGTTTGATGGCTCCTCGATTGGTGGCTGGAAAGGTATTAACGAATCTGACATGGTTCTGATGCCGGATGCGACCACCGCGCTGATCGACCCGTTCTATGAAGAACCTACGCTGATCATCCGCTGCGATATCCTGGAACCAGGCACCCTGCAGGGCTACGATCGTGACCCGCGCTCCATCGCTAAACGCGCTGAAGAGTACCTGCGTTCTACCGGCCTGGCAGACACCGTACTCTTCGGGCCAGAGCCAGAGTTCTTCCTGTTCGATGACGTTCGCTTTGGCGCTTCTATCTCCGGTTCCCACGTGGCTATCGACGATATCGAAGGCGCATGGAACTCCTCCACCAAATATGAAGGTGGCAACAAAGGTCACCGTCCTGGCGTGAAAGGCGGTTACTTCCCGGTTCCGCCGGTTGACTCCTCTCAGGACATCCGTTCTACCATGTGTATGATCCTGGAAGAGATGGGCCTGGTTGTTGAAGCTCACCACCACGAAGTCGCGACTGCTGGTCAGAACGAAATCGCTACCCGCTTCAACACCATGACCAAAAAAGCGGACGAAATTCAGATCTACAAATACGTTGTGCACAACGTTGCTCATCGCTTCGGTAAAACAGCGACCTTTATGCCAAAACCAATGTTTGGCGATAACGGTTCCGGTATGCACTGCCATATGTCCCTGTCCAAGAACGGCGTAAACCTGTTCTCTGGCGACAAATATGCTGGCCTGTCTGAGCAAGCGCTGTTCTACATCGGTGGCGTCATCAAACACGCCAAAGCGATTAACGCCTTGGCTAACCCGACCACCAACTCCTACAAGCGTCTGGTCCCGGGTTACGAAGCGCCGGTTATGCTGGCTTACTCTGCCCGTAACCGTTCCGCCTCTATCCGTATTCCGGTGGTCACCTCTCCGAAAGCGCGTCGTATCGAAGTGCGCTTCCCGGACCCGGCCGCCAACCCGTACCTGTGCTTCGCTGCGCTGCTGATGGCTGGTCTTGACGGTATCAAGAACAAAATCCATCCGGGCGAAGCGATGGACAAAAACCTGTATGACCTGCCGCCGGAAGAAGCGAAAGAGATCCCACAGGTTGCTGGCTCTCTGGAAGAAGCACTGAACGCGCTGGACGCTGACCGTGAGTTCCTGACCGCAGGTGGCGTATTCACCAACGACGCTATCGATGCCTACATCGCCCTGCGTATTGAAGAAAACGACCGCGTACGCATGACTCCGCACCCGGTTGAGTTCGAGCTGTACTACAGCGTCTAATTTTGCTGTAAATCCTCGGTATTCCGTGTTGTGGCGTGGGATACCAAGGATATTTTGTTGCCGTGGAAACTTTCAGCCCATCTCAGGATGGGCTTTTTTCTCCACCAACATGCTGATCTTATGCGCTTTTTAATTATAAAAAGCTATACTGCACTAAAATAGTGCACTCTTTTCAGGAGACTGTCAGATGGCAACAGGCACTCAGCCCGATGCTGGGCAGATCCTTAACTCTTTAATCAACAGCATCTTATTGGTCGATGACGACCTGGCGGTGCATTACGCGAACCCGGCGGCGCAGCAGCTGCTGGCGCAAAGTTCACGTAAGCTATACGGCACGCCACTCCCCGAGCTGTTGAGCTACTTTTCGCTGAATATCGGTCTGATGCAGGAGAGCCTGCTGGCGGGCCAGGGCTTTACCGACAACGAAGTCACCCTGGTGATCGATGGCCGCTCGCATATTCTGTCCTTAACCGCACAGCGTCTGCCGGAAGGGCAAATCCTGCTGGAGATGGCGCCAATGGATAACCAGCGGCGTCTGAGCCAGGAGCAGCTACAGCACGCGCAGCAGATCGCGGCGCGTGATTTAGTCCGCGGCCTGGCCCACGAGATTAAGAACCCTTTGGGCGGCCTGCGGGGCGCAGCGCAGCTGCTGAGCAAGGCGCTACCCGATCCGGCGCTGATGGAATACACCAACGTCATCATTGAGCAGGCCGACCGCTTAAGAAATCTGGTCGATCGCCTGCTGGGACCGCAGCATCCCGGAATGCACGTTACCGAAAGCATCCATAAAGTCGCTGAGCGGGTGGTGAAGCTGGTTTCGATGGAGCTGCCGGATAACGTCAAGCTTACCCGTGATTACGACCCTAGCCTGCCGGAGCTGGCGCACGACCCGGACCAAATCGAACAGGTCCTGCTGAATATCGTACGCAATGCGCTGCAGGCGCTGGGGCCAGAAGGCGGCGAAATTATTCTGCGTACCCGTACCGCCTTCCAGCTAACGCTGCATGGCGTACGCTACCGTCTCGCTGCGCGCATCGACGTTGAAGACAACGGCCCGGGAATTCCGTCCCATTTACAGGATACGCTGTTTTATCCCATGGTCAGCGGTCGCGAAGGCGGTACCGGTTTGGGGCTTTCCATTGCCCGCAGTCTCATCGATCGACACTCCGGCAAAATTGAATTTACCAGTTGGCCAGGGCATACCGAATTCTCGGTGTTCCTGCCTATTCGGAAGTAGAGGTGTTTATGCAACGAGGGATAGCCTGGATCGTTGATGACGATAGCTCCATCCGTTGGGTGCTTGAACGCGCGCTCACCGGGGCAGGCTTGAGTTGTACAACGTTTGAAAGCGGCAACGAGGTGCTTGATGCACTCACCACCAAAACCCCGGATGTACTGCTGTCTGATATTCGGATGCCGGGGATGGATGGGCTGGCGCTGCTGAAACAAATTAAGCAACGCCATCCGATGCTTCCGGTCATCATAATGACCGCGCATTCGGATCTGGATGCCGCAGTAAGCGCCTATCAGCAGGGGGCTTTTGATTATCTGCCGAAACCTTTTGATATCGATGAAGCCGTGGCGCTGGTTGACCGCGCCATCAGCCACTATCAGGAGCAGCAGCAGCCGAGAAATGCGCCGATAAACAGCCCAACGGCCGATATCATCGGCGAAGCGCCGGCGATGCAGGACGTTTTTCGCATTATCGGCCGCCTGTCGCGTTCTTCCATTAGCGTGCTGATCAACGGTGAATCCGGTACCGGTAAGGAGCTGGTCGCCCACGCCCTGCACCGCCACAGCCCGCGGGCAAAGGCGCCGTTTATCGCGCTGAATATGGCCGCAATTCCAAAAGATTTGATCGAGTCCGAGCTGTTCGGCCATGAGAAAGGAGCGTTTACCGGCGCCAACACCGTACGCCAGGGCCGTTTTGAGCAGGCCGATGGCGGCACGCTGTTCCTCGATGAAATTGGCGATATGCCGCTGGACGTGCAGACGCGCCTGCTGCGCGTGCTGGCCGACGGTCAGTTCTATCGCGTTGGCGGCTATGCGCCGGTGAAGGTGGATGTCAGGATCATTGCCGCTACCCACCAAAACCTCGAGCAGCGCGTTCAGGAGGGTAAATTCCGTGAGGACTTATTCCACCGTCTGAACGTGATACGCGTCCATCTGCCGCCGCTGCGCGAGCGCCGGGAGGATATTCCGCGCCTGGCTCGCCACTTCCTGCAGGTTGCGGCTCGCGAACTTGGCGTTGAGGCTAAGCTGCTGCATCCGGAAACGGAAACGGCGCTAACCCGTTTGGCCTGGCCGGGTAACGTACGTCAGCTCGAAAATACCTGCCGCTGGCTGACGGTGATGGCCGCAGGTCAGGAAGTTCTGACCCAGGATCTTCCCAGCGAGCTGTTTGAAACCTCGGTACCGGACAGCCCAACGCATATACAGCCGGATAGCTGGGCGACGCTGCTGGGACAATGGGCCGATCGCGCCCTGCGATCCGGTCATCAAAACCTGCTCTCTGAGGCTCAGCCGGAAATGGAGCGGACTCTGCTGACCACCGCCCTGCGCCATACGCAGGGACACAAGCAGGAGGCTGCACGCCTGCTGGGATGGGGACGAAACACGCTTACCCGCAAGCTGAAAGAGCTGGGAATGGAGTAACAAGGTTCGCGCTGGCCGCCCGGCCAGCCGTTTTACCAACCCGGCAGGCCATGCGCCGCCGGGGTTTCGCTTAAATCACCCGTGAGAACTGCTGTATCCGCGCTTTCTGGCGCAGATAGGCATCAAAGCACATGCAGACGTTGCGGATCAGCAGCCGGCCTTTCGGCGTCACCTGAATCCCCTTTTCATCGACATCCACCAGCCCATCTTTCGCCAGCGGTTCGAGCAGCTGCAGATCTTCGGCAAAATAATGCCGACAATCGACATCCCACTGCGCGGTGACGGCAGAAAAATCGAGACGGAAATTACAGATCAGCGATTTGATGACGTCCCGGCGAATGCAGTCATCTCGGGTCAGCGCAATACCGCGCCACAGGCCGTTCCCGATGTCATCAACCTGCTGATAGTATTGCTTCAGCTCTTTCTGGTTCTGCGCGTAGCAGTCGCCGATCATGCTGATTGCAGAAACGCCCATCCCCAGCAGGTCGGTGTCGCCCTGCGTGGTGTAGCCCTGGAAGTTGCGATGCAGGACGCCTTCACGTTGGGCAATCGCCAGCTCGTCATCCGGACGCGCAAAATGATCCATACCGATAAACTGATAGCCGGCATCGGTGAGCGAGCCGATCGTCTCCTGCAGGATATCCAGCTTCTGTTCCGCCGTAGGCAGGTCCGCATCTTTGATTTTACGCTGCGCGGCAAAGAGCGTTGGCAGATGCGCATAGTTGAATACGCTCAGGCGATCGGGATTGAGTTCGGCCACCTTCTGCAGCGTAAAGGCAAAACTTTCTGGCGTTTGCTTCGGCAGGCCATAAATCAAATCGATATTGGTAGAGGTAAACCCAATGTCACGCGCATGGTTGAGCAGAGCAAAGATAAACTCTTCATCCTGCTCGCGGTTCACCAGACGCTGCACCTCTTTATTGAAGTCCTGCACGCCCATACTCAGGCGATTGAAGCCCTCAGCGCGCAGGTGATCCAGCACATCCAGCTCAATTTCCCGCGGATCGACTTCAATTGAAATCTCGGCATCGGCAATAAAACGGAAGTGGGTGCGCAGCAAATTCATCAGCCGGCTGATTTGTTCTTTATTCAGATAGGTTGGCGTTCCGCCGCCCCAGTGCAGCTGATGCACCTGGCGCCCGGTAAAAAGCGGGGCCCGATGAATAATTTCCTGCTCGAGCACGTCCAGGTACTGGTCAGCCTTATGCTGCTGGCGAGTAACAATTTTATTGCAGCCGCAGAAATAGCAGAGCTTATGGCAAAACGGGATATGCACGTACAGCGATAGCGGGCGCTGCGGATAGCGGGCCACCGCCTCGTCGAACTCAGCGGCGCCAAATTCTGGAGAAAACTCCAGTGCGGTGGGGTACGAGGTATAACGGGGCCCGGAATAGTTATATTTTTGGATCAGGGCCAGATCCCAGTCGATTAACTGCACAGACATGCTCACTCCTTCCGATGGTGCCGCCGGCGGGTACGCCGCCCCGGCCCAACCGCACTTCGGGTAATGAGCCGGTTGCGCAGCCATTTCTGACGCCGCGACAACCGTCGTAGTTTAGCGAATAACCACAGCAGATAACACATAACCAGAAGGGTTATAAGCAGGACCGGGAATCCGACTGAGTGCAAACGTTAGTTTCCACCCTTCAGAAGGCGCATCATATCTTCCTTGCGCTCTTCTTCTTCCTCATCTTCATCATCGTCGTAGGAGAGGCCGAGCTGCTGCATAAGCTCATCAATGCGATCGAGCTTGGCATCAACCCAGGTCTGCTCTTCAGCATTCAGGGAACCACCCTCTTCCAGACGTTCCAGCAGCGCGTCCAGGCGCTCATCGTTTTCCAGCAAATCCAGCTCAGCCTGCGGTGAAAGCATAGGTTTCTCGCTCTTCGGTTTGTGCTGCTTAGTAGCCGGGGTGCTCTCGGTCACGCCCAGCGGAATCGGTTTTTTACTACCAATACGCGGATCTTGCTGCTGACCTGCTTTTTTGCCAGCCGAAGAGGCTTCTCCGCCGGTGGCGCGACTTCCTGCCGTATGACCGCGATGCTTCTTCTGACGCTTGCGATCGCGGGATTCCTGATTCACTTCTTCACGCGTCTTACGCTGTGTTTTACCACGGGATACAGCTGTAGGTTTTTTCATTGTGTGTAATCTTCAGATCGTTTTCTTCAGTATAGAATTGAGGCGGAATCTAGCAGAAAGCAAGCAAAGAAAAAAGGCGACAGATTACTCTGTCGCCTTTTTCCTCACGAACAACCCTTAAAGGGTTTCCACTTTCCATGTTAGCTAACGACAAACCCTGTCTTTCCCTTAGCTAATGTTACATCCCTTTCCCTTTGAAAACGTCTCCAGACGCCCGTCATCCTGACAATCCCTGGTCTTCGCCTCCTGGCACTCCCTGACTGCTCATCCTGAGCCATAATCCTGTTGGCATCCTCGCCTTGACCACTACTTTACCGGGTTAAAGGAAACCTACAACCAGGCACGGTGTAAAAAAGCAATTTTCAGAATTTTCTTCAAGAGTTAATACATTGATAAACAACGATTTTAACTGTTACTTAACTACTCTTTCTCATGGATTTCGCATATCACGAATGGTCAATGTCTTACAAAGAATAGGGTTTTAACCTACAGCGGCCTTAATTCACGGGATGCGGTAAAAACAGTCTTTTTCTGCTGTTCAGGTATAATCCCCGCCATAGCCTTATTTAACGGAGACGACAGTCTTGACCAACTGGAATTATCAACAGACGCATTTTGTCACCAGCGCACCGGATATCCGCCATCTTCCTTCCGATACCGGAATCGAAGTGGCGTTTGCCGGCCGCTCAAATGCCGGGAAATCCAGCGCCCTGAATACGCTGACGAATCAGAAAAGCCTCGCGCGTACCTCAAAAACGCCGGGACGAACCCAGCTAATTAACCTGTTCGAAGTTGCCGACGGCAAACGCCTGGTCGATTTACCAGGCTACGGCTACGCTCAGGTCCCTGAGGAGATGAAGATAAAATGGCAGCGGGCGCTGGGTGAATACCTCGAAAAACGCCTGTGTCTGAAAGGACTGGTCATTTTGATGGATATCCGCCATCCGCTGAAAGACCTCGACCAGCAGATGATCGAATGGGCCGTAGAAAGCGATATCCAGGTGCTGGTGCTGCTCACTAAGTCCGATAAGCTGGCCAGCGGAGCCCGCAAAGCGCAGCTCAATATGGTGCGTGAAGCGGTACTCGCCTTTAACGGCGATGTGCAGGTTGAGGCGTTCTCTTCGCTGAAGAAAACAGGCGTCGATAAACTGCGTCAGAAGCTCGATAGCTGGTTTAACGAAATCCCGCCTCAGGAAGAGATCGAAGACGGGGAGTAATCTCCGCCAGACTCCCCGGATAACGGCGCGTAGCGCCTTATTCGGGCGACAAAATCAGGCCAACTCTCACCATCCCGATCGAGAACCGGTCGAGAAAAACTTTTCTTTCGCGCAATAAAAAACGCCCCGGTCATAAATGACCGGGGCGGCTAAAATATTCAGCCAAATCCGATTACGTGAAGTAAAAGGTCTGAAAGATAGAACATCTTACCTCTGTACCCTACGTCATTAACTCTACTCTTCTTTCAGTTATGGAGAAAGCACTTTTTGTAGTTTTTTTTCACTCTTTACATAGCAAATTCGAATGATCGTCACAAAACGCTATAAGTTATGTTGCTTACTTACAGAAAAAGGCTCTCTCCACGAAACGCTTAGTGCGCTTGATCCCAGTTTTCTCCGCTACCCACTTCCACCAGCAGCGGTACCGCCAGCGTGGTGCTGTTTTCCATTAATTCATGGACCTTTTTCGCCACGCTATCGAGGTCATCTTTATGCACTTCAAAGACCAGTTCATCGTGCACCTGCATGATCATCCGCACCCGCGGCTTCTCGGCCAGCAGCCACTCGTCCACGGCAATCATCGCCCGTTTAATGATATCCGCCGCCGTACCCTGCATTGGCGCGTTGATTGCCGCTCGCTCGGCGCCTGCACGACGCGCGCCGTTGCTGGATTTGATGTCCGGAAGATAGAGCCGACGACCGTCCAGAGTTTCAACATATCCCTGCTCTTTAGCCTGCGAGCGGGTGCGCTCCATATACTCCAGCACGCCCGGATAGCGTTCGAAGTAGAGATCCATATACTTCTGCGCTTCTCTGCGCGGAATATTGAGCTGGCGCGCGAGGCCGAAAGCGCTCATGCCGTAGATCAAACCAAAGTTGATCGCTTTAGCGCTACGACGCTGCTCGCCGCTGACGCTCTCCAGCGGCAGGCCAAATACCTCAGCCGCCGTCGCCCGGTGGATATCTTTCCCCTCAGCAAAAGCGGTCAGCAGGCCGTTATCACGAGATAAATGGGCCATAATGCGCAATTCAATCTGCGAGTAGTCGGCAGAGACGATGAGATAATCTTGCGGCGCGATAAACGCCTGACGAATGCGTCGCCCTTCCTCGTTACGCACCGGTATATTTTGCAGGTTAGGGTCCGTTGAAGAGAGACGCCCGGTGGCGGTGACGGCCTGGTGATAAGAAGTATGGACCCGGCCGGTTTTGGGGTTAATCATCAGCGGCAGCTTATCGGTATACGTCGACTTCAGCTTGGCCAGCCCGCGGTACTCAAGAATCACCTTCGGCAGCGGATAGTCCAGCGCCAGCTCTTCCAGCACCTCTTCCGAAGTCGATGGCGCGCCGCCCGGGGTTTTCTTCAGCGGTTTAATACCCTGCTTTTCAAACAGAATTGTTTGCAGCTGTTTCGGCGAGGAGAGATTGAACTCTTCCCCGGCGATCTCATAGGCCTTCTGCTCCAGCTCAATCAGGCGCTTAGCGAGCTCCTGAGAATGGGCGTGCAGCACCGCCGGATCAATTTTTACCCCATTGCGCTCAACGCGGGATAACACCGGTACCAGCGGCATTTCGATATTTTTAAATACGTGCAGCGGCCCTTCGTGCTGCTGCAGCTTCGGCCACATCTTCAGGTGCAGCTGCAGAGTGACGTCGGCATCTTCAGCCGCATAGCGTCCCGCTTCTTCCAACGCAATCTGGTTAAACGTAAGCTGGTTCTTTCCTTTGCCGGCAATCTCTTCGAAGGTGATGGTTTTATGTTTTAGCCAGCGATCGGAGAGGCTGTCCATATCATGACGCCCCGCCACGCTATCAAGGATGTAGGACTCCAGCATCGTATCAAAGGCAATGCCGCGAAGTTCAATGTCATAGTTAGCCAAAATCCCGCGGTCATACTTCAGGTTTTGCCCAACTTTGAGGAGGCTGTTATCTTCCAGCAGCGGCTTGAGCAGCTCAAGCACGCGATCGCGCGGGATCTGATCCGGCGCATCGAGATAATCATGCGCAACCGGTACATAGGCCGCGACGCCGGGTTCGATAGCGAACGACAGGCCGACCATATTGGCAGAGATGTTATCCAGGCTGTCCGTTTCCGTATCGAAAGCAAACAGCGGCGCTTTCTTCAGCTTCTCAATCCACGCCGTCAGCGTCTCTTCATCGAGAATCGTGACGTAGTTTTCGGCAGACAGCGTTGATGCAGCTTCAGCAGGCTCTTCTTCAGCCACCGCAGCTTGCGTTGGTTTTGCCGCCGGTTTACTCCCTTTTGCCTGCATCCATTTGCCGGACTCCACGTCGGTTATCCAGCGCTTGAATTCATATTTTTTAAACAGCGTCAGCAGATCGTCCGCCGCCGGCTCCAGCACCAGCAGTTCTTCACAGCTCAGATCCAGCTCCACATCTGTTTTAATGGTTGCCAGCTGGTAAGAGAGGTACGCCACCTCTTTATTCTGTTCCAGCTTCGCCGCCATCGTTTTGGCGCCACGGAAGCTCAGGCCAGCGATTTTTTCCGCTTCGGCATACAGCGTATCAAGGCCGCCTAATCCCTGTAGCAGGGCCTGGGCGGTTTTCTCTCCGACGCCCGGAACGCCTGGAATATTATCCGAGGAGTCGCCCATCAGGGCGAGGAAGTCGATGATCAGCTCAGGCGGAACGCCGTACTTCGTCACCACTTCATCCGGGCCGAGGATCGTATTCGTCATGGTATTAATCAGGGTGATACCCGGAGTGACCAGCTGAGCCATGTCCTTATCGCCGGTACTGATCAATACCGGACGACCCGCTTTTTCAGCCTCACGCGCCAGGGTGCCAATCACATCGTCAGCCTCCACGCCCGGTACCGCCATCAGCGGCAGGCCCATGGCTTTCACCATCGTGTGCAGCGGCTCAATCTGCGCGCGCAGATCGTCGGGCATCGGCGGACGGTGGGATTTGTAGTGCTCAAACAGTTCGTCACGGAAAGTTTTTCCTTTGGCATCAAACACCACCACGGCATGGGTGGGCTGGTACTGCAGGATCAGGCTTCGCAGCATATTCAGCACGCCGTACATTGCGCCGGTCGGCTCGCCTGCGCTGTTGGTCAGCGGCGGGAATGCGTGATACGCCCGGTAAAGGTAAGAGGAGCCGTCAACGAGGATGAGGGGGTTTTCAGGGATCTGAACCATAATTTCCGTGCCTGTTTATCAGATTATGGATAAAGGATGCCACAGACAGGCATGAAAACCTGAATTTTTCCCACATTTCGCCGAAAAGATTCATCGATCCGGTCGATCGTGCGGTGAGGCTATCTGTGGATAAGTTTGTGCATAGTTTTAGACTGGTAGCCAGAGCGTCGGTAAAACAGCACGTATCATTATAATTAGTGTTTATTTATCATAATGTTATATATGTATTATTGATTTAAAACCGTAGCGATGACTCAATGCTCCATGTGGATATAAGATCCGCGTATTTTTCTATTCTCGTTAGACCCATCATTTGCTGCGTTTTCTGATAAAATCAGGCTCTTGCGCTGTTTAATCGCGCTCTTTCTCAGCCTAACTTTCTGAATAAAATAACTATGTCGAGATTACTCGTTGCGATAACGCTTCCTCTGAGTATCGCTCTTACCATCTTAGTCACCATTATTTGTTCCGTACCGATAATCATCGCCGGACTGATTAAACTGCTGCTGCCGATCCCTGCGGTATGGCGGGCTATATCTCATTTTTGCAATTTCATGATGTACTGCTGGTGCGAAGGGCTGGCGCTGCTGCTGTACCTCAATCCGAGGCTGAAGTGGGACGTGCAGGGTCTTGAAGGGCTGAATAAAAAAAACTGGTATCTGCTCATTAGCAACCATCATAGCTGGGCAGATATCGTGGTGCTCTGCGTTCTGTTCCGCAAGCATATACCGATGAACAAATATTTCCTCAAGCAGCAGTTAGCCTGGGTGCCCTTTATCGGTCTTGCATGCTGGGCGTTGGATATGCCCTTTATGCGTCGCTACTCGCGAGGCTATTTAATTCGCCACCCGGAGCGCCGCGGCAAAGATGTTGAAACGACCCGTCGCTCCTGCGAGAAATTCCGCGCTTACCCAACGACCATCGTTAACTTCGTAGAAGGGTCGCGTTTCACCGAGGAAAAGCAGCACCAGACCCGTTCGCCTTACGCCAATTTATTGCCCCCAAAGGCGGCGGGCATTGCGATGGCGCTAAACGTACTGGGTAGTCAGTTCGATAAGCTGCTGGACGTGACGTTATGCTATCCACAGAATAACCGGCGCCCCTTTTACGATATGCTCTGCGGCCGCCTCACGCGTATCGTGGTCCGCGTTAATCTGATGCCCGTTGCGCAAGAGCTGCACGGTGATTACGTGAATGATAAAAACTTTAAACGTCGTTTTCAGCGGTGGCTGAACGAGTTATGGCAAGAAAAAGACGGTCGGCTGACGGAAATGCTGCGACGGCAGGAAAAGTAATCTTATTGAGCCCGAAAGCAACAACGCCGGTCAGTGACCGGCGTTATTTTTTTATTTCTTCTCAACCAGCTGCTTAACGGTATCAGCATACTGGGCGACAAATGCGTCCATATTGCTGGTATCCATCCCCTGCGGGTTCAGCTGATATTTACCATTAACATACATCGCCGGCACGCCCTGCAGCTGCAGGTCAGCAGCCGCTTTTTCCTGCTGAGCAACCAGCGATTTCACCACGAAGCTGTTCCAGGCCGCATCGTAATCTTCACCCTTCACGCCGGCGTCAACGAAGACTTTACGAATATCGGCAACGGTCTGCACGGTTTGCGTTTTCTGTACCGCTTCAAACATCGGCACGGTGATCCGATCTTCAACGCCCAGCGCCATGGCCACCGCCCACGCCTGAGTTAAATCTTTGCCCAGCGGGCCAAGGAACTCAACGTGATATTTGGTCATTTTGACGCCTTCCGGCAGCTTTTTCTTCACGTTGTCAGAAACGTGCAGCACTTCTTCAAACTGATAGCAGTGCGGGCAGTAGAACGAGAAGAATTCGAGCACCTGAGGCTCGCCTGCAACCGGCTTCTCGAGGGTAATGTACTGCTTGCCGTCGGTTATCTGGGCAGCGGATGCACTAAAAGCCAGAATCATACCAGCCAGCGCCAGCCAAATTTTTTTCATTTTTAACTCTCTCCTGGAAATATCAGATTAATACATTGGCGTTAACTGAAGAGGGGGTTCCTGTAGAACCTTCACCTGCTCAAGAAAAGTTTTGCTCTGCCCGCGCCAGTAGTCTTCCTCGGTCAGCCATGGGAAGTTGATAGGGAAGGCAGGATCGTCCCAGCGTCTGAGCAACCACGCAAGGTAGTAAACTAAGCGCATGGCGCGTAAAGGTTCAATTAGGGCAATTTCGTCGGTGTTAAACGGGCTGAATTCTTCATAAGCTTCAACGATCGTCTCCAGCTGCATGCGCTGCTCGGCTTTATCGCCGTTCAGCAGCATCCAGAGATCCTGGATGGCGGGACCATTACGGGCATCATCCAGATCGACAAAAAGCGGGCCATCGCGCCAGAGAATATTTCCGGCGTGGCAGTCACCATGCAGGCGCAGGATCCTGGCACCACCGTCCCACTTCGCCGTGACCGCATCGATCAGCTTATCAGCGGCAGCAAGAAAACGTCCCTTCAGGCCGGCTGGTATCAGCGTTGATTGCTCAAAGACCGCGCGCGGCTCGAGTAAATATTCCTTAATGCCGATCTCTGGTCGGGCAACAAAGAGCTGCTTGCGCCCGGTTTGATGCAGGCGGCCAAGAAAACGCCCTACCCATTCCATCTGATCGAGGTTATCCGCTTCAAACTGACGCCCGCCCAGGCTTGGGAAAACGGCAAAGAAGAAGCCCTGGTGCTGATGAAGCGAGCGACCGTTGAAGAGCAGCGGCGCGGCGACGGGCACCTCATCCTGCTCTAGCTGGAGGGTAAACTGGTGTTCTTCGAGGATCTGTTCGGCAGACCAACGCTCAGGACGATAGAACTTCACCACATAGCGGCGGCGATCTTCGTCCTGAAACTGGTAAACGCGGTTTTCATAGCTATTCAGCGGGGTGAGACCTGAGTCTACCCGCATCCCCAGATCAAACAGGCCATCAATGATGGTATCCGGGTGAAGCGTCTGAAAATTGAAAGCCTTATCGTGCATCCTGACATCCGATAATCGTACGAATAGTTCAGGATATCATCTCATAACTCATTCTGCGGTCGCACTTACAACCTTTTACTCTTTAATCACGCCGCGAGCGCGCAGCAGGGCCGTTTTGAAATCTTCTTCATAATCTTTCTTAATCCCCGGAATAACGGCTTCTTTTGTAGAGTCACGCATCTTCAGGTGGTAAATAAGAATATCGTCAGAAAGATCGGCAAGTTCCCCCTTGTAACCGGCCTCTTTCGCCAGTTTCTGCAGGAATTGAATCAGATTCAGTTCCGGCTCTTTTTGCCAGGCTGGCTGGAGGAGTTCAATAACTTCATTCAGACGTTTACATTTCATGGTCATGCTCCTTACTCTTGATAGGCACAAGTTAACAGGGTCAATCCCACAATGAAAGAGGCGATATTTATATGCAAGGCGAGGCAATAACCGGCGTCGTGCTGGCCGGCGGAAAAGCCACGCGGATGGGCGGAGTGGATAAAGGACTGCAGCCGCTAAACGGGCAACCGCTATGGCGCTATGTTACAGGTGCGCTGGAACCGCAGGTGACGAGTCTGGCGATCAGCGCTAACCGTAATCTGGAAATCTGGCGAGCGACGGGTTACCCAATCTATACCGATAGCCTTAACGATTTTCCCGGGCCGCTGGCCGGTATGCTGTCGGTGATGCAGCAGATAGAGTGTCCCTGGTTTGCGTTTTGCCCCTGCGACACGCCGTTTATCCCCCCGTTTCTGGTTGAACGTTTGATGCAGCAGAAACAAGCATCCCCGGTGGTCTGGGCGCACGACGGGGAGCGGGATCATCCCGCTATAGCCCTGATGCATCGCCAGCTGATACCACAGCTTGAGGCCTATCTGGCGGCCGGCGAGCGACGGGTGATGGTCTTTATGCGTCAGGCAGGAGGGCATAGCGTCGATTTTAGTGACGTAAAGTCTGCGTTTATTAATATGAATACCCTTGCTGATTTGCAGAATATTCAGGAGCCTTCATGATCCCTGTATTGGCCATTTCGGCCTGGAGCGGAACCGGTAAAACAACCTTATTAAAGCAGCTGATCCCTGCATTATGCGCCGAGGGGTTGCGTCCTGGTTTGATAAAGCATACCCATCACGATATGGATGTCGATAAGCCCGGGAAAGACAGCTATGAGCTGCGTAAAGCAGGCGCCGCGCAAACCATTGTCGCCAGTACTCAGCGCTGGGCGCTGATGACTGAAACCCCGGATCAAGAAGAAGTGGACCTGCCGTGGCTGGTTAGCCGGATGGATGCCGCAAAGCTGGATATCGTGCTGGTAGAGGGTTTTAAGCATGAACCTGTGGCGAAGATCGTACTTTTTCGGCAAAACGGCGGGCATCATGTTGAGGATCTTATTCTGGATAAATACGTTATTGCCGTGGCCAGCGATGCTCCGGTTACGACATCTTTACCCCAGCTGGATTTAAACAATATTTCGCAGATAGCGGCATTCATTGTGCGCTGGTTAGAAGAAGAACGAGGGTGATGGCAGCAAGGTTTAGTCGCGGATCGCGGCGCGTAGCGCTGCGGTACACCGTTTTTCCTGAACCGCAGACAACAAAAAAACCCCATGCCTGCGCATGAGGTTTCTTCGCCTGTCTGATGCCTGGCCGTTGTATGCCGGGCCTCCTGCCCGCCACCCTCCGGGCTGCACGGCGTGCTGTGCAAATTCGTTCCCGACGAATTTGTCCTCCTCAGGAGTGCGCTTACC
>NZ_WQRE01000001.1:0-1709128 GCF_009758445.1 Klebsiella sp. 10-1 | reverse complement strand
CGCTAAAGAAACCGCGCGAGTCGAGGCACTCAAGCTTGCCGACTTTGCGTCCGGTTTTCGGTTCAATCACCCACACGTCGGTGGCATCGGGTAATAATGCGCGTACTTCCAGCCCGGCATCGGTGGCGTGCATGCCAAGCACGGAGAATGGATCGGAACAACGGCCTGCAAGAAGTGCTGAAATCACACTTTTATCATTATAATCAGACATGTCAGTCACCCTACTATCATCCTGCGGAAAGAATTAAAACGTCTCTTCCTGCTTTATTGATCCGGTAATATCCCGCAGCGATGCTACGCATCGAAATATCAACCCGTTATTCCAGAGCCTTAAGACATGTCGGTCGTCCACCAATATAGAGTGATTAACCTCCTGAAAAGTGAATTAAATGTGCCGTACGTATTTTGTATTATCTACCTTCAGAATAATTACTCCTGATTTTCTTTCTGTGAGTAAACACGCATTTCTAAATTAACGGAAAAGCAAGCAATGATATTATTACGCTCGTCACACTAACTTTTCGTGTTGGCATCCTGTGCCCACTCAGAAAGTAAATTTCGCCATGATGAAGCGGCACGATTTACCGAAGAACAGGCATGGTCGCGAGGACAAGAGAAGTCTATGGTTGTGGGGTCAGTCAGTCCCGGCGGGTATCAGACCTTTCTCATGCATTTAAATTTCGGGCAAAAATAATCATTGAGATCGTGGGCGGCGTGAATCTCATGTTAGTTCTGGGCCCATGTTCATCGCCGCAGGTGAAGAATCATGAGAGCCAAAGAACTTCCCTTAAGCCCTGGTTTTCGGTGCTGCGCCTAATGCGCGGATATAGTCGCTTACCGGCACGGGTCGGGAAAAATAGTACCCCTGAAATATCTCTATCCCCAGGGCCCGCAGAACCTGCAGCTGATTATTATCCTCGACCCCTTCCGCAATGATGTGGCAATTAAACTTCTGCGCCAGGTTCACCATATTTTTAACGACCAGCGCCGAGGCCTCGTTCGTCCCGACGTTGGACGTGAAGACCTTGTCCACCTTAATGAACTCCGGCTGAAACTGCTGCAGGTAGCTGTAGTTCGCGTAGCCGGTACCAAAATCATCGAGGGAAAACTGCACCCCGAGCTGGCGGAGCTTCCCGGTCACCGCGTCAGTTTGCAGCGTGTTTTCGATCGATTCACGTTCTGTAATTTCGAGGACTACCCGAACGTCCGCGCCCTTTAGCTGCGACTGAAATCGTGTGCACAGCGCCACGATGTCATCGTCCTGGAAGTTAACGGCGCAGGCGTTAAAGCAGATATAAAGCCCTTCCGGCAGCAGCGACTCATGTTCACGCAGCTGGCGGATCGCCTCGTTGAAGCAGATGGCCGTCACGCCTTTAATCAGACCGGTTTGCTCGGCCACCGAGATGAATTTGTCCGGGGGAATAAAGCCGAGCTTCGGATGTTCCCAGCGCACAAGCACCTCTCCGCCGACAATCCGCCCCTGCTCACCTTCCACAATCGGCTGGATGTAAGGCTTCAGCTGTTTATGCTGTATCGCTTTGCGGAGCATAAACTCTAACGTGCCGCGGTAGCCCAGATAGCTTCTGAATAACCAGGTCAGCAGCGCCGACACCACAAGAATGGCAATAAACAGGTTCTGCTCATAATGGATAAACGCGGAGAGGCCAGCCAGGCCGCTGCGGTCGGCAATGACGCTATATCGGAACTCCCCGGATTCGAGCGGCACCGGGATGGCGATACGCGCAGCCGTGCTGACCTGACCATTACGGTCCAGGTAGCGGTCTCCCATCTTCAAATACAGGTGCGAGTCGCCGTCCAGCACCCGCAGGACGTTATACAGGTAGTAGCCGTCAATACCGATCAGCACGCTGTTGCCGCTTCGGTCCTGCAGAGTGTAGACAACCAGCGATTTGGAAGGCGTGATCTGATTGCCGCCCATCAGGATCAGCGAGCCGTCCGGATAGGCGGCCTGATTGAGGCTAAATGTCTTACCGCCAAAAACGGAGGTACAGTATATTTCATCACGCTTTGCCATGCTCACCGTCCTGACGTCCGGAATGGTGGCAACAATAGTGCGCAGGCCCGTCAATACTTCCTCACCGCAGCTTTCGCCCAGATATCCTCTGGCGCGCTCGGCCGCCAGCTCGGCGTGGCCGAGCGTGACGTCGAGGCTGGTGATAGCCTGTTTCAGGCGGGAATGAATATCTTTATCCAGAGAGTACTGCATCTGCAGATAGCACAGCGCGATACCCAGACTCATAACCAGCAGGAAAAACACCAGAAGCAGAGGGCTATGGTATGCCGGAGGTCTTTTCATTGAGAGGTTCCAGTAAACGGTCTGAGCGGGAAGTTATTTTTTAACACCGGTACGCTTGTGGTAATGATAATTCAACGCATGAAAAATGTCCGCCCCCGCGGGCAAACGGAGCCACAACCGCTGATAAATCGTACTTTTCAGCCGAAAGCCAAAGGCATCACCGGCCTACGGCTGCCCCGCCTCCCGAGCGCGTTGAGCGTTTAACCCGCTTCGAATCAAATGCTGGCTTTCGCAACTCGCATATCACGTCCCGGCGGCGCGCCAAACATACGGGCATATTCACGAGTGAACTGCGGAATGCTGGCGTAACCAACCGCATACGCCGCCTGTGCGATGCCCGTGCCGTCGGTCAGCATCAGATGGCGGGCGTGAATCAGGCGCAGCTGTTTCTGGAACTGGAGAGGCGAGGTCGTGGTCATAGCCCGAAAATGCTGATGGAACACGGAAACGCTCATGCCCGCCGCGCTGGCAAGTTCTTCAACGCTTATCGTGCGCGTAAAATCTTTACGCAGAATAGCGACCGCACGACTAATTCGCCCTGAATGGCTATCCACCGCGCCGAGGGCGCGAATCGCGGGGCCGTGTACGCTGCGGAGCAGCCAGTAATGCAGTTCACGTCGTAATCCGTCTCCCAGAATGGCCATCGCCTCCCGCTGTTCAAACAGCCTGGCCAGCCGATAAGCCGCGTCCGTAACCTCGGCATTGATCGGTTCAATCCCGACGCAGGGCGTATCCCCCTGCTCTGCTGGCGCAGCATCCTGAAGCTCACGCAGGATCGCGGTATCCAGTTCCAGCACCAGGGAATAGTAAGGATGGCGCAGGCTGGCCTCGATAATCTGGCTGCTGGTCGGAACATCGGCGGCAATGACCATAGCCTCGCCCGGACCATATTCAAAACTCCTGCTGCCGGTGGTGACGCGTTTACGCCCCTGCAACAGCATCGCAATCAGAGGTTTGTTAATGGCCGCCTGTAATTCGGCGGGGTGTAAAGCCCGGATAATCGTCAGCCCCGAAACTGGCGTAACGACAAGCCCGTTACGGTCGGCATGAGCATCGGCATAACGGCGACAGAGATCGAACAGAGCAGTACGCATAACATCCTTTCAGGCAAGTTTTTAAGCGATAGTATGCGGTAATTCGCGGCAGAACGAACGGCTAAAAGAGAAATGAGCAAATAATAACAAGGATCGGGCAATTTGGACGGGCGGCCAGGTTCTATTGTAGGGACACCACCAAACAGAAAGGACATATCATGAGCAAAATCGCACTCATCACTGGCGCTAACCGCGGCCTTGGCCGCAACGTCGCGATCGCAATTGCGCAACAGGGAGGCGATGTTATCGTCGCCTACAGAGGAAACGAGGACCAGGCTAACGCGGTTGTGGCAGAGATCCGCGCCCTTGGCCGCAAGGCGGTCGCTCTCCAGCTTGACGTGGCGCAGACGGCAAACTTCCCGACCTTCGCCGAAACGCTGCGCATACAGCTTGCCGAGGTCTGGAGGCGCGACACCTTCGATCGTCTGATTAACAACGCCGGTCACGGCGAGTTTGCCGCCGTTGCCGATACTACCGAAGCGCAGTTCGACGGGCTGTTCAGCGTGCACGTCAAAGGAGTGTTTTTCCTGGTTCAGGCGCTTTTGCCGCTGCTGGCCGACGGCGGACGGATCGTTAATTTTTCATCCGGGCTGACCAGGGTCTCATATCCAGGATTTTCCGCCTACGCGGCGGCAAAAGCGGCGGTGGAAATGCTGAGCGTTTACATGGCGCGCGAGCTGGGCTGGCGCGGCATTACCGTCAATACCATCGCGCCTGGCGCAATTGAAACCGATTTCGGCGGCGGACTGGTGCGCGACAACGCCGAGGTCAACGCCCGGTTTGCCGCCATGACCGCGCTCGGCCGCGTTGGCGTTCCCGACGATATCGGGCCGATGATCGCCAGCTTGCTGCGGGACGATAACCGGTGGGTGACCGCACAGCGTATCGAGGTGTCGGGCGGGCAGACCATCTAGCCCCGAACTCCTGCCAACAGGGTCTGGCCTCAGCGAGGCAGCAGCTGCTCCAGCGCCAGACCCGCCAGGCGTACGGTTTCCTGAAGACGCTCCAGGCTATCCCCCGCCCGCGCTTTCGCGGAAAGGCCGGCCATCAGGGTGCTGATAAAGTCTGCCAGTCTCACCGCATCCTGCGGATATCGCTGGGCTATATATGCCCGGATGTTATCTTCCGCGGCAGTATGCAATTCGCTCGCGGCCTCGCGCGCAGGGCGATCGTTGCAATGGATACCTTCCAGAACCAGGCACCCCGCTGCCGTCGGGTCGGCAACGTAGCGCCTGGCCGCCTCGTTCAACACATCGATCAGACATTGAGCCACCGAACGGTCAGCGCGCAGAAGTTCCGCAAAAGGAATCGCTCCGGTGTGGCTGTAGCGATCTAACACGCGGGTGTACAGGCCGAGCTTACTGCCAAACGCGGCATAGAAGCTGGGCGGATTGATGCCGAATGCCTTTGTCAGGTCGGCAATGCTGACCGAGTCATAACCCCGGGAATGAAAAAGATGTTGCGCAATTTCAACGGCCTGCACCGGATCAAACTGGCGGGGACGCCCCGGGGTGCGAACCTGTTTTGTAGTACTCACTACATTACTCCTTGACAGCGTGATTTGCCGAAGCATATTGTAATCCTCACTACAATATCATGAGGAACAGGCAATGGCTGCATTTGAGAACAAATCGGTACTGGTTTTGGGCGGAAGTCGCGGTATCGGCGCGGCTATCGTGCGCCGCTTTGCTGCGGATGGCGCGTCGGTTGTCTTCAGCTACGCCGGATCGCCGGACGCGGCGGCGGAACTGGCGGCAGAAACCGGCAGCGTAGCGGTACGGGCGGACAGCGCCGATCGCGAGGCGGTGATCAAGCTGGTGCGTGATAGCGGGCCGCTGGATCTGCTGGTGGTCAACGCGGGTATCGTCCTCTTCGGCGATGCGCTGGAACAGGACAGTGATGCCGTCGACCGTCTGTTTCGGATCAACATTCATACGCCCTACCATGCTGCGGTCGAGGCTGCCCGTAAAATGCCGGATGGCGGACGCATTATTATTATCGGCTCGGTGAATGGCGATCGCATGCCCATCGCGGGAATGGCCTCTTACGCCGTCAGCAAATCAGCTCTGCAGGGGCTGGCGCGCGGATTAGCGCGTGATTTTGGCCCGCGCGGGATCACGGTCAACGTCGTTCAGCCCGGCCCTATCGACACCGATGCTAACCCGGAGAACGGCCCGATGAAGGAGCTGATGCACAGCTTTATGGCCATTAAACGGCACGGGCGTCCTGAAGAAGTGGCGGGAATGGTCGCCTGGCTGGCAGGCCCGGAGGCTTCCTTCGTCACGGGGGCCATGCACACAATCGACGGCGCGTTTGGCGCATAATCGTTATAAAGGCCACCGCGTCGTGGCCTGCTACTCAATGCTCCGCAGATTTCACGCTGCTGAGCATTGATGTACCGGACGAGCCGGTGCTGACGACCAGGCCCGCGAGGATACGCCAGCTCTGCCAGGCGATGACCGGGCGGCAAGCGTAAAAAAAGATCCCCTTCCGCTGTGTTACTCGCCTTAAGTCGTAAATATACGCGTCCCGTAGTCCGCCCCGCGCTCGCCCTCTCAGACCGCGTTTACTCGTTGCCCCACTGATTCAGAAACTCCGCAATATCATCGATCCGCGACGCTGCGATCCCGGCCTCAGCGGCCAGCTCTTTCTGCGTGTTTTCGCTGATCTCTTCGTTTGCCATTAAGCGGGTAATCAGCGCCTGGAAATAGGCGGCCAGCGGCTGACGTTCTGATTCATTGACCGGTTTGGCTGATTCAGTCGCATACTCATCCACGATGTCATAAAATTTCAGCGGTATTTCATTGGTCATTACGTCTTTCCTCATGGCTTGATATTGATTGACTGAACTCCCGACGCGCAAACCTGCCGCTCTTATTCGGCGCAGGTTTACGGCCCGTCAGACGATTCTACCCTATAATTCACGGGCGCACGGCCCACAATATTAACCGCTCGGGGGCGGTTTTCCCGACAAGCAATATTACAGCGCCAGCATCATTTCATGCCACGCCATGCCGCCATGATCGGATGCCGACGGCTTGATATATTGAAAACCAAAGTGCGCGTAGAGATCGACGTGGCGATCCTTGCACATCAGATGAACGGTCTTCTTATTCATCGACCTCATCTGCGATAAAAATTCGCGCATCAGCAGAGATGAATAGCCCTTACCCTGGAAATCGGGGTGCACCACCACCGACATAATCACCACGTTGGGCGCGGCGGCATCGTGCCCGACCAGCTCCTTAAACTCTTCATCTGACATCACCACCTCCCAGGCGCAGCCTGCGTTGATGAAACCGACGATTTCACCCGCGATTTCCATACACAGGAAGCCTTGCGGATATCTGGCGATACGGGTCGTGATTTTTTCTAACGTCGCGGCTTCATCGCCTTCATAAGAGGTGATTTCAATCGCGTAGCAGCGATTGGCATCGGCGAGCGTAGCCTGGCGCAATACGGGGGTGGTCATTACCTGAACCTCTTTATACTCATGTGGTTGCGAGCATAATACACTTCAGGCGGCCGCTTTGCGCTGCATTCTCTACGCCGCTGCGTCAGGCGGGCTTACTGCTCGGCCAGGTGGCGGTCAATAATTTGCTGGACCGAGCCGTCCTGCTGCCATTGCGTCAGCAGAGCAACCAGCCTTTCATACGCCGCGTCACTGCGCCGAGGAACGCAAATCGCCTGATTTATCTGACCGAAATTATCGGCCAGTACGCGCAAGCCGGCGTGCCCGGCGGCGGCACGTTCGAGAGGCTGGCGGATGCCCGCGGCCATATCCCCCTCGCCGTTGATAAACGCATCGATGGCCGCCTGCGATGAGCTCAGACGGTTGAGCGTGGCAAAGCGGAGCTGACGCGTCAGGTGCAGGTCGTACGCCGCGCCCTTGCCGACGTTAATCACCACTCCCTCTTTATCCATCTCCGCGACGCTCTGCCAGCGGCTCCGCGCCTTGACCAGCACGGTACCCTGAATGGTGATGTAGGGCTGGGTGAAGCGCAGGGTTTCCTCGCGCTGAGGATCTATCGCCAGAAAGGCAATATCCCAGACGTCATTTTGCGCATCGTCCACCACCTTAGCCGCCGCCGGATAGGTAACAAACTGCGGCGTAGCCCCCAGCTCTGCCGCAATACGCCCGGCAATCTCCGGCGTAATCCCGCCCGGCTGCCCGTCCGCCAGCGTCTTTGCCAGAACAGCGTTGCCGAGGTTAATCGCAAAACGTATTGGTTTAGCGGCGCTCATGCGGTGTCTCCCTGAAGCGATAATATTGAGGTGCTGAATTTCACCGACCTGCCGGCTACCGGGTATTAAGCGCCTGAATCAGGCTAAATGCGGTTAGCGTCCCCAAAATATAGCCTCATTTAAGCGCGTCGGGCAGAGCCGCCGCCGCGCTATTTCGCTGAGAAATCGCGGATCGGTGTGCTGGATCGATTCTGATTCATCACCACTGGTTATTGATTTCTCTTTGCGCCTTGGATAAGGTTTGGCGACAAGGTGATGGTGTTCCACCTTTCCCAACCGCCGGCTCTGTCGAACCGGATGATGACGCCTGATGTACAATTATTGCTGTTCCCCTACGGGCATGTATGTCAGGAGTTGCTATGCACAATCAACGCGCTTTATCTCTGCCTCTTACCTCAGCGCAAGAGTCCATTATCCACGTCTTTGGCCATCGGAACCCTGACAGCGACACGATCTGCAGCGCGCTGGTTGTGGCCGACTGGCTCAACTATACCGCCAGGCCGGCGCGCCCTTTCCGTCTGGGGGAGTTAACCCCGGAAACGCGGTATATTCTGCAGGTTGCGGGGGTCGCACAGCCGGATTTACTCGCCGACGAACTGACGAATAAAAAGGTCTGGCTGGTTGATTTCACCGACGTTGAACAAGGCCCGCTAACGCTCCCCGACAGCGATGTGATCGGCATTATTGACCACCATCGCGTAGGCACCATTGTGACCAAAAATCCGCCGGACGTTTGGATCCGCGCGGTAGGATGCTGCGCGACGGTTATTCTCACCATCCTGACGACGGAGAGCCCGATGCCGCTCAGCGCGGCCCAGGCGATCCTGCTGCTGGGAGCCATACTCAGCGATACGGTCGCCCTCAGCGGCCCCACCACTACGCCGCGGGACCGCGAGTCGGTGGCGATTTTGCGCGATATTGCCGGCGTTGATTACGACGCCTTCGTCGCCGGGCTGCTGGCGGCGAAAACCTCCCTGGAGGGCCAGTCCGCCGCGCAGCTGCTGCATCGCGATGCAAAAAATTACCAGATCCACGGCGTCTCTCTCCTGTTAGCGCAAATTGAGGTTCGCGATATGTCGGATATCAACCCGCATTTGCCCGGACTGAAACAGGAGATGGAGCGAGCCAGGCGCGAAATGGGGCTGGAGATGGTTGTTCTGATGCTAACCGACATTACCCATCGCCATTCCATCCTCTATTTTTCGCCCAACGACCTTATCCGCAGCCATCAGGTTTCCCTCCCGGGCATGACCAGCAGAAAAAAGGAAATTCTGCCTTGGCTGACCGAGCGCCTGGCCGCAGCGGATGAGCGATCGTGATATTTAACGGACGCCGCCCCGCTCACGGGACGGCGTGGGATTACACCTCGCGGCGGGAGACGTAATCTCGCGGGGCTTCGCCGGTGTAGATCTGCCGCGGGCGGTAAATACTCAGCGGCTCTTCATGCATCTCATTCCAGTGGGCCACCCAGCCCAGCGTGCGGCCGACGGCGGTTACCACCACAAACATTGACGAAGGCAGCTTCATCGCCTTGAGGATCGCTGCCGTATAAAAATCGACGCTGGGCGACAGGCCGTTTTCAATAAAGTAGGGATCGGTCAGCGCCACCTCTTCAAGGGCCATCGCCACCTGCAGCAGCTGGTCTGACATTCCCAGCTCCGCAAGCACCCGGTGACAGGTTTCGCGGAGAATAGCGGCGCGCGGGTCCAGGTGGCGGTAACGCGAGTTACCAAAGCCCAGGCGGCGGAACGCCTGCGGATCGCGCTTCGCCTTACTCAGAAAAACGGGCACCTGATCCACGGTTTCAATCTCTTCCAGCATCCGCATGCTGGCTTCGTTGGCTCCGCCGTGCATCGGCCCCCACAGGGAAGCGAGGCCCGCCGCAACGCAGGCAAACAGGTTTGCCCCCGAGGAGCCGGCGGCCCGCACCGTGGTGGTGGAAGCGCACTGGCCGTGGTCGGCGTGCAGCACCAGAATCTGGTTCATCGCCTCCTCAATAACCGGATTCACCACATATTTCTCCGCCGGAACCGCAAACAGCATATGCAGGAAGTTCCCCGCATAGGAGAGATCGTTGCGCGGATAGGGCGCGGGTTGTTCGATGGCGTATTTATAGCTCATCGCCGCCAGCGTCGGCATTTTTGACAGCAGACGCGTGGCCGCAAGGGCGCGGTGTTCAGGGTTTTCTACATCCAGCACATCATGGTAAAACGCCGCCAGCGCCCCAACCATCGCGCACATCAGGGCCATCGGATGGGAGTCGCGGCGAAAGCCGCTGCACATCCGCGACATCTGTTCATGCACCAGCGTGTGGCGGGTGATCGTATTGCGGAAAACCTGATAGCTGGATTCATCCGGCGCCTCGCCCCGCAGCATAATATACGCCACCTCAAGGAACTCGCACTGCCGCGCCAGCTGGTCTACCGGGTAGCCACGGTGTAGCAGCGTGCTGTTTTCGGTATCAATATAGGAGATGGCCGACCGGCAGCCGGCGGTATTGGTAAAACCAGGGTCGAAGCTGCATAGATCTGACTGATTTAGCGCGCGGATATCAATGCCCACGCGGCCCAAAGTCCCGGAAACCGTCTCCAGGGGAATAGGCTGTTGCCCATCGAAAGTAAGCGTTAGCGGTTTAGTGGCCATCCTGTAAAGTTCCCCCTGTACAACAAGCGTGTCATAAACCTGAATCAATTTTTCAGGCGCAACCTTGAACATAGCCGCAGTGGATTCGCTATTCTTTGATATGAATAGCTAAAAGGGGTAATTATTGCCGCCACGAATCAATAACGCCCCATGATTCGTGACAGCGTCACCTGTCACACCATCCCCAGATAGGCGTTCCGGACCTCCGGATTGTCGAGCAGCTCGCTCCCGGTTCCGCTAAGCCGGATCTGGCCGTTAACCATCACGTACGCCCGATCGGAAAGCTTAAGCGCGTGGTGGGCGTTTTGTTCCACCAGAAATAGCGTCATTCCCTGCGCCGTCAGTTCGCGCAGTATTTGAAAGATTTGCTTAACCACCAGCGGCGCCAGCCCGAGGCTCGGCTCGTCGAGCAGCAGCAGCTTCGGCCTGCTCATCAGCGCGCGGGCAATCGCCAGCATCTGCTGCTCGCCGCCGGAAAGCGTCATCGCCCGCTGCGTCCGCCGCTCTTCAAGCCGGGGAAAAAGCTGATACATGCGTCGCTTATCCTCTTCCTGATAGCGGCTGCCAATCGGGATGGTCCCCATCAGCAGGTTCTCTTCTACCGTCATATCCGCAAAAATACGCCGCCCTTCCGGCGCCTGAGCGATGCCGTTTCCGGCGATAAAATGGGTGGATTTTCGGCTGATATCCTCCCCACGATAGAGGATCTGCCCCTCCGCGATGCGCGGCTGACCAAAGATGGACATCAGCAGCGTGGATTTACCGGCGCCGTTGGCGCCGATCAGCGCCACCGTCTCTCCTTCATTGACCGTCAGCGAGACCTGGTTCAGCGCCTGAATCTGACCGTAAAAGACGTCCACCTGGCGAAACTCAAGCAACGGCTGACTCATACCGCAATCTCCTCTTCATCCGCGCCCAGATAAGCGGCGATAACGCTGATATTCGACTGGATCTCCTGCGGAGCGCCGCGGGCGATCACGTCCCCGCGGTCGAGGACGATAATATGATCGGAGATCTCCATCACCATCCCCATATCATGCTCAATCAGCAAAACGGTGATGCCGTGATGCTGGCGCAGAAAGCGGATAATTCGGCTCAGGGCGTGCGTCTCCGCAGGGTTCAGCCCCGCGGCGGGCTCATCTAAGCAGATCATCTCCGGGCCGGTGCACATGGCGCGGGCAATCTCCAGCCGCCGCTGCTGACCGTAGGAGAGCGTGCCGGCCAGCCGGTTGGCGCAATCCACCAGATCCACCACCTCCAGCCAGTAGAAGGCGCGGTCGAGGGCCTGGTTTTCGGCCTTACGATAGCCGCGGGTGTTCAGGATGCCGGCCACCAGATTACGGTTTACCTGCATATGCTGGGCCACCAGCAGGTTTTCGATCACCGACATCTCGCGAAACAGGCGGATATTCTGGAAGGTCCGCGCCAGCCCGGCCCGGTTCACCAGATGCGTCCCGCCGAACATTTTGTAGTAGATCCGCGACCCCAGACGCGCCGGGTGGAGCAAATCATCGGGACGTATTTTTTGCCCGAGGACCTGAATAACGTCGGTCATCGCGGCGCGGGCGTTGAGCACAATCGCCCCGCCCGTGGCGCGATAAAACCCGGTCAGGCAGTTGAAAACCGTGGTTTTCCCCGCGCCGTTCGGACCGATCAGCGCGGTAATCGATCCCCTTTCCACATCGAGGTTAACGTCGTTAAGCGCTTTGATACCGCCAAAATGCATCATCAGATGCTCTACCCGCAGAATGCTGTCGCTCATGGTGCCACTCCCTTGCGCACGGTAACCCCCATGCGGCTGGTTCGCACCAGCCCGCGCGGCCGCCAGATCATCATCAGTACCATCAGCACGCCAAACAGCAGGACGCGATACTCATCGAAACCGCGCAGCAGCTCGGGCGCGACGGTCAGCACAAAGGCCGCCAGCACCACCCCCAGCGTTGAACCCATGCCGCCCAGCACCACAATGGCCAGAATGAGCGCGGACTCAAAAAAGGTGAATGACGTCGGGTTAACAAACCCCTGGTAGGTAGCGAAAAAGACCCCGGCAATACCGGCGGTAGACGCGCCGAGCATAAAGGCCGAAAGCTTAACCAGCACGTGGTTGAGCCCCATCGCGCGGCAGGCAATTTCGTCCTCGCGCAGCGCTTCCCACGCTCGGCCGATAGGCATTCGCGTTAAGCGGTGTTTGATAAACAGCACCAGCACCACCACCAGGCACAGCACGCCATAGATAAAGATAAACTTCAGGTTGGGGTTGTAGCTAACGTGCAGAAACTCATGGATCGGCACCCCGCCGTCTTTCGCCCTGCGCCCGAACTCCAGCCCGAACAACGTGGGCGCCGGCACGGAAACGCCGTTCGGCCCGCCGGTAAAGCTGACCCAGTTATTCAGCACCAGACGAATAATTTCGCCAAACCCCAGGGTGACGATCGCCAGATAGTCCCCGTGCATTCGCAGCACCGGAAAGCCGAGCAGCGCCCCCGCCAGCGCCGCCATGATGGCCCCCAGCGGCAGCATCGCCCAAAATCCGAGCCCCAGATACTGGTAGCCCAGCGCCAGGCCATAGGCGCCAATCGCATAGAACGCCACGTAGCCCAAATCAAGCAGGCCGGCGAGCCCCACCACGATATTCAGCCCGAGCCCGAGCAGCACGTAAATCAGCCCAAGAATGGCCACCGTCAGCAGATACTTGGTGGCGATAGCCGGAAAGATCGCCGCCGCCACCAGCAGCAGCGGCACGATCCAGCGCAGCCGCGAGCGGTAGCCGACCGGACGGACGTAGACCCCGTCATCGGCCCCTTCAAAACGGGCGATAAATTTGCGTCCGCCGCGGCTTTGCAGCAGCAGGCTCAGCAGCAGCCTGCCGGCCATCACCACCGCGACGATGACCACCACCCGCTGGGTGGAGAGTTCAAAACTGTAGCCTTTCAGCACAATGCCGACGATCGGTCCAAACACTATCAGCGCACATAGCCCCGCCAGAACGCTATCAATCAGGCTTTTTTTAATATCCAGCCCTTGCTTGCGCGATGCTTCACCCATGCTTTACCCCTTAAACCTTTGCGACCATCGGACGACCCAGCAGCCCCTGAGGGCGAAATATCAAAATTGCCACCAGCAGAGCGAAGGAAAACACGTCTTTGTAATCAGAGTTCACCATCCCGGCAAACTGGGCTTCAGCCACGCCCAGCAGCAGACCGCCCAGCATCGCTCCCGGCAGGGATCCAATCCCTCCCAGCACCGCTGCGGTAAAGGCCTTAATGCCAATAATGAAGCCGATATAAAAATCGAAGGTGCCGTAATTCATCGTCACCAGCACCCCGGCCAGCCCGGCCATCGCGGCGCCGATCATAAAGACCAGCGAGATAACCCGGTCGGTATTAATGCCGAGGATTGCAGCCATGCGCCGATCCTGCTGCGTCGCCCGGCATACCCGCCCCAGCCGGGTATGATTAATGACCCACGAGAGGATCATCATCCCCACCAGCGCGGCGACGAGAATAAATATTTTGGTCCACGTAATTTGCACCACGCCGTCGCCAACCTCGAAGCGCAGCACCCCCGTCAGCAGGGTCGGGATGCCCTGCTGGTTCGGTCCCTGGCTGATTTGCACATAGTTCTGCAGGATAAGCGACATGCCGATAGCCGAGATTAACGGCGCCAGGCGGGTTGAATTGCGCAGCGGCCGATAGGCGATACGCTCAATAGTCCAGCCGTAAACGCCGGTCACCACAATGGTGAACACCAGCGTGCCGAAGATCAAAACCGGAAAGGAGTGAATGCCAAACCAGGAGAGTAGCGCCAGGCCGATGGCGCAAAGGTAGGCGGAAACCATATACACTTCGCCATGCGCGAAGTTAATCATCCCGATAATGCCGTAAACCATGGTGTAGCCGATGGCAATTAATCCGTAAACGGCTCCCAGCGTCAGCCCATTAATCAGTTGTTGCAGAAAAAACGCTTCCATAGAAACCATCCTGCCAGTAAGCAGGCAGCGACCGGCAAAGCTCCCGCCGCGCGCTGCCTTCAGTAGTACGACGCCCTTTTTTATAGGGACAAAGAGTTCAGCAAACGGTTAAAGCTGGTGATACTTGCCCTTGTCATCCCATGCGTAGACCACATAATCCGACACCTTCAGATCGCCTTTACCGTCCCAGGCCTTTTTGCCCATAACCGTATCAACGCTGTGATTTTTCAGCCACTCGCTGGCCTTGGTGTTGTCGGCGCCCACCGCGTTATAGGCCGCGGCGATAGCCTGGATAGACGCGTAGGCGTACAGGGTATAGCCTTCCGGCTCGAAGCCGCTGGCGCGGAATTTCTCAATAACCGTTTTGCCCTCAGCAATGGTTCGCGGATCTTTACCAAACGTCATCAGTACGCCGTTGGTAAACTGCGGGCCGCCGGCAGTAGTCACCAGCTCCTCGGTAACGACACAGTCGCCGGAGAAGAATTTCGCCTGCAGCCCCTGCTCCCTCATCTGACGCACCAGCGGGCCGGCTTCCGGATGGCAGCCGCCGAAATAGACCACGTCAGGCTTCAGCGCGCCAATTTTGGTGACCAGGGCGTTGAAGTCTTTCTCACCCCGCGATAGCCCTTCGTACAGCACCTCTTTGGTACCGCGTTTTGCCAGCGCCGCGCGGGTGGCGTCGGCGAGCCCCTGACCGTAGGTGTCCTTGTCATGAATGACGGCTATTTTCTTCGCCTTCAGCACATCAAGCATATAGTCTGCCGCGATCGCCCCCTGCTGATCGTCGCGGCCGCACATACGGAACATATCCTTCATCCCGCGCTCGGTGATCAGCGGGTTAGTCGACCCCGGCGTAATCGTCAGGATCCCCGCCTCGTCGTACACTTCGGATGCCGGCATCGTCGATGACGAACAGAAGTGTCCGACAACCGCGGAAACCCCCGACTCATCAACCAGGCGGTTGGCTACCGCGACGGCCTGCTTCGGTTCGCAGGCGTCATCCCCCTGCACCAGCACAATTTTTTCGCCCTTAATTCCTCCCGCCGCGTTAATGTCTGCTACCGCCTGCGATGCCCCTTTCCAGTACTGAGCGCCATAGGAGGCATTAGGTCCGGTGAACGGCCCGGCAACGCCAATCTTCACATCCGCCTGTGCGCAAAATGCCACACTCATACAACCTGCAATCGCAAAATGAAGAGTCAACTTTTTCAGTTTCAGAGACATTCAGATATTCCTCAGCGATTTATAACCTGGCGCCATTAAATGGCGCGGAAAATATCACTTACCGTTTTGTTTGCCGAAGGCCGTTATCCAGCCGCAGCGGCTAAAGGTGGAAGAAGCAAAAATCCCGCCAGGAAGAAATGACATGACAGATCGCTTACTAATAGATGAGAGCAACGCGTAACAGCCGCGGTTACCGCCACCGACCAACGTGCATTTCAGGACAGGTCAGGAGATATGTTGCCATCACGTGGCGAATTGAGGACTGCGGCATCCGTTCCGACCCGCGAGCTAAACATAGTTGTTCTTTGCTGACGTTGCGCACTGGCCTGGTGCAAAAGTGCGAAAATGATCATGAGCGTGAAAAATTCTGTTGCAATATTGTGAACGAGATAGCAAGAGCGATTGTTTCGTCGCGTTGTTTTAATACGCAGTTAAAAAAATAGATTACGCCTGCGGCAATCGTAAAAAGCGCCGACCCCAGGCCCAGATAATTCCCCATACTAAGGATTGACTTAAATGCGCATAATACGAAAATGCTTCTTTTACGCGACTCACAGAATAAGCCCACGTCTATGACTATCCGCTCTCGTCGCTTTTTTATGGCTACCGTGGCCGCATCGGCCGCGTTGGTGGCGACCGCCTTTATCCTCGCCAGCTGCAGCAGCCAGCCGCCTCGCTCGCTGGTTACGCCGCTGCCGCCAGCGGTTAAACAGCCGGCGCTGCCCAAAACGCATGGGCCGGTACGCGGGGTCTGGCTGACGACGGTCTCACGCCTCGACTGGCCGCCGGTGGGCTCGATCATTGCCAGCAGCCCGGAAAGCCGGATTAGCCAGCAAAAGGTGGCGCTGATCGCCAAGCTCGATAATCTGCAGCGCCTCGGGATTAACACCGTGTTCTTCCAGGTCAAACCCGACGGCACCGCGCTGTGGCCCTCAAAGATTTTACCGTGGTCCGATATGCTGACCGGCGCCATCGGCGAGGACCCGGGCTACGATCCGCTGCAGTTTATGCTGGATGAAGCGCATAAGCGCGGGATGCGGGTTCACGCCTGGTTTAACCCCTACCGCGTCTCGGTGAACACCCGCCCGAAAACCGTCGCCGAGCTGAACCGCACGCAGTCGCAAAGTCCGGCCAGCGTATTTGTGCTGCATCGCGACTGGATCCGCACCGCAAGCGACCGCTTTGTCCTCGACCCGGGCATTCCGCAGGCTCGCGACTGGATAACCGGCATCGTCGCCGAAGTCGTGCAGCGCTACCCGGTCGACGGCGTGCAGTTTGACGACTATTTCTACACCGAGACGGCGGGCTCAGCCCTTAACGACAATCAAACCTTCCAACAGTATGGCCAGGGGTTCGCCAGCAAAGCGGACTGGCGCCGGCACAATACGCAGCAGCTGATTGCGCAGGTGTCGCGCACGATTAAGCAGATTAACCCCAACGTTGAGTTTGGCGTCAGCCCGGCCGGCGTGTGGCGCAACCGCTCCCACGATCCCGCCGGCTCAGACACCCGCGGCGCGGCGGCCTATGATGAGTCCTACGCCGATACCCGCAGCTGGGTACAGCAGGGGCTGCTCGACTACATCGCGCCTCAGCTGTACTGGCCCTTTGCGCGCGACGCCGCCCGCTACGACGTGCTGGCGAAATGGTGGGCGGAGGTCGTCAAGCCTACCCGTACGCGGCTCTATATCGGCGTGGCGCTCTACAAAGTCGGCGAACCGTCAAAAAATGAACCCGACTGGATGGTTAACGGCGGCGTGCCGGAGCTGAAAAAGCAGCTGGACCTCAACGAGTCGATTCCCGAAATCCAGGGCACCATTCTGTTCCGCGAGAACAACCTGAACCAGCCGCAGACCCGGCAGGCCGTCAACTATCTGCAGAACCGCTGGGGAAGTTAGCCCATCCCGCCGGCTGAACCCCTTTAGCCGGCGTTCTCTCCCTCCGTTCTGCGCCCGACTCATCGCGTCATCGGCCGGGCGCACTTTTTTTTCACCTGCGCGCAACTTTTCCCTCCGCTGCGGCGAATTGAATAGCTGAGATGAACGAGTTTGGCCAAACCGGCACTCCCCAAAATCGCAGGAGCAGATAATGACACGCATTAAAAACCTCATCCGTACCCTGACTATGACCGCCGCGCTGGGTCTGTCCGCCACCGCGTTCAACGCCGGCGCGGCGCTGCCCGTGGGCGCTAAAGCGCCGGACTTTAAGCTGCAGGGCGCCCTCGCCGGTAAACCGCTGACTTTCTCCCTGCAGCAGGCGCTGCAAAAGGGGCCGGTGGTGCTCTATTTCTTCCCGGCGGCCTTTAGCGCCGGCTGTACCATTGAAGCTCATGACTTCGCGGAAGCTACCGACAGCTTCACTAAAATGGGGGCCACCGTCGTTGGCGTAACCGCGGGTAATACCGACCAGGTCAGCGACTTCTCCAAACTGGAGTGTCGCGATAAGTTCGCCGTCGCGGCGGACCCGGGAGCTAAAGTCGCCGCGCAGTATCAGACGCTGATGGAGATGAAAGGTAAAACGCTCTCCGATCGCACTTCGTACGTGATTGCGCCGGATGGCAACATCCTGCTGAGTTACACTGATAGAAACCCGGATGCACATATTGAGAAAACGCTCGCTGCCGTGAAGCAGTACGACGCTTCTCACCCGCAAACCCATTAAGTAAAGAGGCCAGCGATGTTAACCGCGATGCTGGCCGCCTTTATTGGCGGCATCATTCTCAACTTTATGCCCTGCGTTTTTCCGGTGATCTCCCTGAAGGCGCTGGGGCTGCTGCGTCACTCTGATAACGCCGCCAGCGCCCGCCGTGAAGGCCTGGCGTTTTTGCTCGGCGTCGTTATCACCATGATGGCGCTGGCGGGCATTCTGCTGGCGATTCGCGCCGGCGGCACCGCCGTCGGCTGGGGCTTCCAGCTGCAGTCGCCGCTGGTGATCGCGCTGCTCTCCCTGACGATCCTCGGCGCGGCGCTTAACCTGCTTGGCGTCTTTGAAGTCGGGCTGACGGCGCAGCGCGTCGGCGGGCTGGATATCGGCCGCGGCGCTTTTATCCGCTCGGCGCTAACCGGCGCGCTGGCGATCGTGGTCGCCACGCCCTGCGCCGCGCCCTTTATGGCCAGTGCGATTGGCTACGCGTTGGTCCAGCCGCCGGCGGTGTCGTTAACCATCTTCCTCGCGCTGGCATTCGGCTTCGCCGCGCCCTTTACCCTGGTGTCGCTCTTTCCGGCGCTCGCCAGAATATTGCCGCGCCCCGGTCCGTGGATGGATATCCTTAAACGCGCGCTCGCCTTTCCGATGTTTGGCGCCTGGGCATGGCTGGTGTGGGTCCTGGCCCAGCAGGCCGGGAGCGCGGCGTTAGCCGCCCTGCTTGCCGCCTCGGTGGTGCTCAGCTTCGCCGCCTGGCTGTACGGCATTGCGCAACGTCGCGCCTTCCAGGGCAAGGGACACAAGGCCCTGTTTGCGGTTACCGCCGCGCTGATTGTGGCGGTCATTGCGCCGCTGCCGGGGCTGGTTAAACCCGCCGCCTCCTCGCCGGATGTCGGGCAAACGGCGGAGGTGTCGTCCCAGCGCTGGACGCCGCAAACCGTCGCCGCGCAGCGCGGTCACGGTAAGGCTATCTTCGTCAACTTTACCGCCTCCTGGTGTATTACCTGCCAGGTGAATGAGAAAACGTCGCTCTCCACCCAGGCGGTGAAAGAGGCGCTGGCAAAAACCGATACCGTCTATATGGTGGCGGACTCGACTAAATTTAATCCGGACGTAGACGATGCGCTCAACCAGTTCGGCCAGGGCGGACTGCCGCTGTATGTGGTTTATCCGGCCGACGGCGGGCCGCCGAAAGTCCTGCCGCAGGTGCTGACGCCGGGGATTGTGGTCAACGCCCTGACCCAGGCCGCCGGCAAAAAGGCGTAATAACAAGGCGGATTATGCAAACAAACGATAGCGCGCGCGACAGCTGGCCCGCGCTAATGGAGCAGGCGCAGGCGGGGGATCAGCTCGCCTACACCCGCCTGCTCAAAGCGCTGGTGCCGGTGATCCGTTCGCAGGTGCGGAAACGGATCGCCGACGAGGCGCTGGTGGAAGATGTTATCCAGGATGTACTGCTCAGCGTACATCGGGTACGTCACACCTACGATCCGGCCTTTCCCTTTCTGCCCTGGCTGCTGGCGATTATCTCGGCCCGATCCGTTGACGCGCTGCGACGGCGCGGGCGCTATCAGCACTGGGAACTCTCTGACGAGGTGCTGCCCGAGGCGGCAACTGCCGATCCGCCGCGCCAGGACAGCCGGGAGGAGCTGGCGGGCTATCTGCAGCAGCTTCCCCTGCGCCAGCGCGAAATTGTCGAGCACGTTCATCTGCGAGAAATGAGCCTGACGGAAGCGGCCACCCATAACAATCTAAGCGTAGCGGCGGTGAAATCGCTGCTGCATCGGGCGTTGAAAAACCTGCGCCGATTTGGAGCTCATCATGACCGATCATAATCTGCTTATTGAAAAACTGGGCCGCGAAATGCGCCCGGTAAAACGTCCGTGGCCGATCGGCTGGCGCGTCGCGGGCTGGCTGGCCGTTGCCCTGCCTTGCGCCTACGCCGCCAGCTTCCTCGTACGGCGCGGCCTGACCGACTGGTCCCAGCCCGGCGCGAGCCTGGCCGTGGTGCAGCTGGCGCTGGCATTTTTGCTCGGGACGTTAACCATTCGCCGCGCGTTCACCATGAGCATTGCCGGGCGCCGGAGCATCAGCTGGAAGGCCCTTTTGCCCATTGGCCTGATGTGGCTCGGCCTGAGCATCAGCAGCATTCCCGGCGACGCGCCGCCGCTGCACGATGACGACAGCGTCAGCTGTTTCACCTTTCTGCTGGTCGTCAGTACGCCGATGATGGCGCTGATGATCGCCAGCCTGCGGCGCACGCGGGCGCTCTATCCCGCGCGCAGCCTGGCGATGGCGGGGCTCGGCGTCGCCAGCCTTGCGGTAAGCCTGCTGGCGTTTTGTCATCCGGTGCATCTGCACCTGCTGGATTTTGCGCTGCATCTGGCGGCGATCGCGACGATCGTCGCGCTGACGGTGATTGTCGGCAAGCGTTGGGTTAGCGTCCGCTAACCCGCCAGCCCGCTTTGCAGCCGCGCATGGTTCCTGAGGGTGTGAGAAATAATGGACTGGTAAACCGTCGGCGAAAAATCTCCCGGCAACGAGGCCCTTACCGCATCGACCGCCCGCGGCAGGTTATCGGCAAAATAGCGCAGGATCTCCAGCATCTGCTGCTGCGCAAATCCCACCTCCTTCGCCGTGGCGAGGAAATGACGTGGGTAGATCGTTTGGATCTCCGTTTTCCGCCCTTTGGTTGCTTTCAGGCTCATCGACAGCTTCAGGTCGCTGATATGCAAACCCGCGCCCCCCAGCACAGGAAAAGCCGAGATGATGTCGTAGAAAGGCGTCAGGCGGTAGCTGCCGCCGGGCTGAAGAAAAATGGAAAAATTCTTCGCATGCCCGTCGGTGGCGCCGATCAGCCATTGAAAAACGATGAACTTCATAAAATCGTAGCGATCCTTCAGCGCCTCGCTGGAGCCCAGCAGAAACGCCATAATTTGCGCCACGCCCGGCCCGCCGTCCGACTCGTACTTCATCGAGGAAGGCATCCCGAACGCCTGGCACAGATCCTCCTGCGGCAGGCGCAGCAGCCGCGTGTTTTCCTGCGCCCAGCGGCGGTCAAAGCGCTCAACGGCCAGCGCCCGGGTGCTGCGGGTGGTGATAATTTCAGCCTGCGGAACGGCAAAGCCCAGCTCCCGCGCCAGGGCCAGACATAAATATTCGTTGTCCACGCTTTCGCTAAGATCCAGCACCGCGTCCGGCTGCCTTATCTCGCCGATCGGCAGCTTGATAATATGCGTCGTTGGCGTTGTCGCCGTCGGTATGCACCAGCGGCCGTCCATCTTCAGCAGCGCCGTTTTCTCCTGAGCGCCGGCGACCGATATTCTGAACTCCTCCTGGCCGTTAATCATGCCGAGCGGAATATCCGCGCGATAGGCCGTCAGCAGCGCGTCAAGCCGGACGTCGTCGAGCGGTTCGCAGGTCAGGCCGCCGGTCGCCGGTGCGTCGCCAACGGGGAGTAAGGTGACCGCCCCGACGCTATCCCGCCCCACCTCGGCCAGCAGATCGAAGGGCTGCTTCGAGCGGGCCTGGTAGCGCTTGACAATGCGATCGCGCACCAGCGGGCTATCGGGCAGCAGGTTGTCGAAGTAGTTAAACACCGCATCCGAGGTGATGTTGCCGAACTGCAGCGGCAGCGACAGGGAAAGCGGTCGCGCGCGCGGGTTTTGTATCCAGCGTCGATCATAACGGAACTGATGCGCGCCGTTGCTCAGCTTGATCAGCTCCCCGACGCGTTCATTGTTCATCCACGTCACGAGCGTTGCCATTACCACTCCAGATCCGGTTGGCTATCGTTTTGCTCAAAGGCCGCGCCCTTTTCGCACACCGTCATCGTCATTTCCAGAGATTGTAAAATCTTAAACAGCGTCGTTAAGGTGGTTTTATCCGGATGGTTTTCGAAGTTCGAGATCGTCGCCTGCTTAATGCCTATCCGGCGGGCCAGATCGCTTTGCGTCCATTGGTTTTTTTGCCGGACCAGCTTGATATGGTTTGCCAGCTGGGCCGGGCTGTAGATCGTCGGGGGCGTTATCATCGTCTTTATCTATCCTCTTGTGGGGATAAGACTCTGTTTATACCCTGGTGAGGATAATGTCAACGCTCGCCGTAAATATCCCCACAAGAGGATAAAGACTGCGATATCCTTTAGTGGGGATAAATCATGAAATATCCTCACCTGAGGATATTGACCGCGGTGCCCGGCGATTGGGCCAGGCCTTAGTCGGTTATCAGCTCATCATAGAGGGCGCGCAGGCGCGTACGCAGATAGAGCACGGCTTTATGCTTGCGCGAAAGAAGGGCCTGCTCGCTGGCCCCGCACTCGGCGGCCAGCTCTTTATAGCTGTAGCCCAGCAGCTCGGTCTTTTCAAAGACCTCCCGCTGGGCGGCGGGCAGTTCGGATAACGCCTGGTTCAGCTCCTCCCACAGCAGCTCTTTCAGGTACTCGTCCTCCGGCGTTTGCGGCACGCCGAACAGGGTCTCCGCCAGCTCATCTTCCGGGAACTCTCCTTCCTCATCCCCGCTGAAGTAGTCCGCCAGCGGCAGCTCGCGTTTTTTGCGCGCCCGGTCGGTCATTTCGTTACGCGCGGCGCGGAACAGCCAGGCGGCGACGTTCTCCACCGGCTGCTCGACCTTCATTAATTGCCAGGTCACTTCCTGCAGAATATCGTCAGCCTCGTCGCGTACCGAGGCGCGGCCGCGGATAAAGGCCTTCAGCCGGGAGCGGCAGGCGTTGAGCGCCGAAACGAGCAGTGACTCTCCCGTCGTTGCGCCTTTCATTTCGCTCACTCGGTCGGCGTCGTTTTAGACGCATCGTCTGCCGGCTGGGCGGGGTCGTTACGGCGATCGCGCCAGCCGCAATGCCCGCGATGGCCGCGGCGACCAAAGCGCTGCATAAACTCTTCGCGCTGTTCGGGATTCATCTGCATCCAGCGTTCATGCATGCGCCGACGCTCGCGACCCATCCCGAACATGCCCGGGCGGAAGCCAAGGCCGCCGAACAGGATCCGCGACAGCGCCAGCAGACCTAAAGCCTGCCAGAAGCCGATGCTTTTAACCCCAAGAATGGCCGGCAGCAGCGCGTTCCACAGCGACATCACCACCAGCCCGAGTATCGCGACGATCGCCACGCCAACGATCAGCGGTTTGCCCATCCGGTGGCGACCAAAGCCGCAATGACGGCGGTTTTCATGCATATCTAAATTTCTCATCTTCTTGCTACCTCATGACTGTCGTGAAAAGTGACTGCTGATGAGGTAGACGAATGAGCCGGAGAAATATTGCTAAGAATTTAAAAAAAACGGCTAAATATATTTATGCGGCGAATATTTTATTGCGGGGCCCATCGCGCCGCGCCTCAATATTTTTCCACCAGGTGCAGCTTCACCTGGTTTCGCCCTTCTTTCTTCGCCGCATACAGCGCCTTATCGACGCGATTGAACAGCTGGTCGATCTCTTCATCATCCTGACGATCGGCGACGCCGATGCTGACGGTAACCGGGCTGGGATGATCCGGCATTTGATGGCCGCTAACCGCGAGGCGAATGGTTTCCGCCATTTGCAGCGCCATCGCAATGGAGCGTTCGGGAAGAAATAACAGAAACTCCTCGCCTCCCCAGCGATATATTTTGTCCTGATGCGTCACCGTCGATTCAAGGATCCGGGAAATAGCCAGTAAAACCTCATCGCCTTTCTGATGGCCGTAGCTATCGTTAATGGCCTTAAAGTTATCGACATCAACCAGCAGCAGGCAGAAGCCGCCAGCTGTAAACGAAGCGGAATCAACGATGCGATAAAACTCACGCCGGTTAAGCAGACCGGTCAGCGGATCGTGCGAAGCTGAAAACTCAAGCTCGCGCCTTAAATGCACCTCTTCGGTTACGTCATGCACGATGCAGAGCATCAGGCGAATATTGTATAGCACCACCGGACCGGCGTAGGTTTGAACGTGGCGAATGGAGCCATCGGCGAGAATATGGGTGAAATTGAGCGGCTTATGGCCTCCAGGCAGGCTTGCGACGTTGCGCATGATCGGCAGAACATCGCGGCCCAAAGTATTAATCTGCCAGGTATGCTTCGCCCGCATCTCATCCGAGGTGTAATTATAAAAGCGCAGCGCGGCAATATTGGCATCAATAATTCTGCCGTCCCGGTGAGGATCGATTAATAACATGGGCGCGGAGTTGGTCATAAAAAAGCGGGAGAAAAAACCGTTACTGCGCCGCTGGTAATGCCGGGAGGAGGTATTGATAGACTCATTTTGCTGCAGCAGCTTTACCGCTTCGAAGAGAATCAGCGTGTCATATTCTTCTGATTTAATCAGCGTGGTTTTACAGTAAATCGAGGTCTGGCCGTCGGCGGAATTAATTGTCCAGACTTCAAAAATCTCGGCAATATTTTTGCAGTAATAGAGGTAATTCTGCAGGCTCACTTCCGGGCAGGTGGAGAATGTCCCTTTGCGCATCTCATCCAGCGACATATCGCCGCTGAGGGTTCTGGAGGCCTGGTTGCTGTAGAGGATGCGCTCTTTGAAAGGATGAACCACCCAGACGGGGGTGGCTAACAGGTCGAAAATAATTAATTCTTTTAATAGCATGCCGCCCTCCACCCTCTATACATCGTCTATCTGTAATCCGGTCACATGAGCATTTATCGCCTGCTGGCGCAAAATCAAATTAATCAGAGAGTTCAAAGGGATGACGCAGAAGCGCCAATTATAGTCCCATTTTTAATCACAGACGGTGTCTGAGCTGGCAAAAAACGTTACGCACCGCTCCTGACCAGCATTGGTACCTATTATTCAATTCATTTCAATTGGAGAGAGGAAACCAACAGAGTTAGTCGTATCTTTTTTGTCCATCTGCTGCGGGTCACTTTACCTCTTTCCGCGAGCTTTTTCTCTCGCCGGACGCCTGTTTTTCTCTGCGCTCAAGGGGCTGCCCGGCGCCAGCGACTGCCGGGGGAATAGCGGCTTCATGCACTCTCCAGGCGATATGGTTTTTTACTCCCCAGGTCACTGAAGAATAATGGCTTTCAGCCTATGAGAATATATAGTACGCGCCGCGGAGATCCCCATTGCCGGCGGCCGGTTTTCGCCTTACTTTTGGATAAAAAAGCGCGATAAATCACACTAATTAGCTATAAAAATTTCCCTGCCCCTGGCCGTCGTGCACTTTTCAGCTAATGACCACGTGACACCGTCACTTAAACGGAGCGCAATCCCCTGGCGCAATGACCCGAAGCCGGGATTGTAATCAAAAAGTGAATGCCGTATAACATGGCCCTACCGAGGGGTGTCCCGTGAGGGCTGAGATGGCGTAAGCCGAACCCTTTGAACCTGATCTGGGTCATGCCAGCGAAGGGACGGGTCGGCAATTTTGCCAGTTTTCCGCCATTGCCTGTTCATACTTCTGCACGCCCGGATCTCCCCTTAATCAGGAGGTCCTGTGATTCTTCCCGCATTTACTCAAGGTATCTACGGTCGTCTGCGCCAGCAGGCGGGACGCGACTGGCAGCACTACGTCGCCCATCCCTTTTTACATCAGCTGGCTGACGGCACCCTGCCCGAACGCGCATTCCGCCGCTACCTGACGCAGGACTATCTGTTTTTGATCCACTTTGCCCGCAGCTATGCCCTGCTGGTCAGCAAGCTGCGCACGCTGCCGGAGATGCGCGCCGCGGCGGCCTCGATGAACGCCATCCTCAGCGAACTGCCGCTGCACGTCGGCTACTGCGCCGGCTGGGGGCTGGATGAAGCGATCATGGCCGCCGAGCCGGAGGCGTCTGAGACGATCAACTACACGCGCTACGTGCTGGATATCGGCCACTCCAACGACGCCCTGGATCTGCTGGCCGCGCTGATGCCCTGCGTGGCCGGTTACGCAGAAATTGGGCTCGGGCTGCTGCATAGTCCGCAGACCCGCCTGAGCGATAATCCCTACGCCTCGTGGATCCGTAACTATGGCGACGAAGGCTATCTCAACGGCGTCAACGCGGCGATCACCCTGCTGGAAACCCTCTGGCAGCAGCGCGGCGGCGAGTCGAGATTCGCTGAGCTCAGTGCCATCTTCACCACCGCCACGCGCCTGGAGGCCAACTTCTGGCAGATGGGGCTGAATGCGGTACCGGAGGCGTCGGCGTGACTCCCCCGGCCATCCACGTCCGGGAACTGGGGTTACGCTTCGGTTCGCGGGTCGTTTTTGAGGATTTATCGTTCGATATCCCCGGCGGGCAGTGGGTCTCCCTGCTGGGCGCCAGCGGCGCCGGAAAAACCAGCCTGCTGCGCATCATCGCCGGCCTCGCGGCGCCGACGTCCGGCCAGGTCTACGCCAGCGACGGGCTGCCCGTGGCGAAACGGCTGGCGTGGATGGGACAGAAGGACCTGCTCTATCCGTGGCTGAACGTGCGCGATAACGTAGCGCTCGGCGCGCGCCTGCGCGGGGAGCGCGTTGACCGTTCGCGCGTGACAACCTTATTGCGCCAGGTCGGGCTGGAGCAGTGCGCCGACGATCGCCCGGCGTCGCTCTCCGGCGGAATGCGTCAGCGCGCGGCGCTGGCCCGCACGCTGTATGAAGACCGCCCCGTGGTCTTAATGGATGAACCCTTCTCCGCCCTCGACACCATCACCCGCACGCGCATTCAAACCCTGGCGGCTGAGCTGCTGGCCGACCGGACCGTGGTGCTGATTACCCACGATCCGATGGAAGCTTGTCGGATGAGCCACCGTCTGCTGGTGCTCGCGCCGTCCGCGGGCGGGATCGACGATTCGCACCATTTGTCTGGCCTGCCGCCGCGGGCGGCGGACGATCCCGCGCTGCTTGCCAGCCAGGCGGAACTGCTGCAGCAGCTGATGAGGGCCGACGGATGAGGGGCAAACTCCTGCGCGGCGCGGTGGTATTTGGCGGCCTGCTGCTGGTCTGGTGGCTGGTGACCCGCAGCGGGATCCCCGCCTTTCTGCTGCCTTCGCCATCGGCGGTCGCCGGCGCCCTGTGGCTCAACCGCGCGTATCTGGGCTGGCATACCCTGGTGACGCTAAGCGAAATTCTCAGCGGACTGCTGCTCGGGGTCCTGCTCGGCGTGGTGCTGGCGCTCTGCATGATCGTCTCGCCGCGGCTGCAGCGCTGGCTGATGCCGCTGGTGCTGACCAGCCAGGCCATCCCGGTGTTCGCTCTCGCCCCTCTGCTGGTGCTGTGGTTTGGCTTCGGAATGAGCGCCAAGGTGATGATGGCGGTGCTGGTGATCTTCTTCCCCGTCACCTCCGCGTTCTTTGACGGCCTGCGGCGGGTCAATCACGACTATCTCGATCTGGCCCGCACGATGGGCGCCTCCTTTGGCGCTCAGCTGCGCCACGTGCGGCTGATGGCCGCGCTGCCGGCGCTGGGGTCCGGCCTGCGGATGGCCGCCGCCGTCGCGCCGATTGGCGCCATCATCGGCGAATGGGTGGGCTCAGCCGAAGGGCTCGGCTACGTCATGCTCAACGCCAACGCCCGGCTGCAGACCGACATCTGCTTTGCGGCCCTGTTTATTTTAGTGCTGCTGACCGTCCTGCTGTGGCTGGCGGTCGACGCTTTCTTGCACCGGCTGATCGACTGGACGCCGGAATAATGAGCTGTACGGATAATAAGGAATACCATGAATAAACGTATTTTTGCCGGGATGGCCCTCAGCGCGGCTATCAGCGCACACGCTGCGGCGAACGAGAAGCTAACCCTGGTGCTGGACTGGTATATCAACCCGGATCACGCGCCGATTATGGTTGCGGAACAGATTGGCGCCTTTAAAGAACAGGGCCTCGACGTCAAAATCATTCCGCCATCCGACCCGGCGCTGCCGCCGCGGCTGGTGGCCGCTCGCCAGGCCGACCTGGCCATAACCTACCAGCCGCAGGTGCATTTTTTCGCCGATGAGGGGCTGCCGCTGGTGCGCGTCGGGACGCTGATTAACTCACCGTTAAACACTATTATTGCGCTGGATAAGAGCATCAAAACGCCCGCCGACCTGAAGGGGAAAAAGGTTGGCTACTCGGTGAGCGGCATCGAACAGGCGACGCTGGCAACTATGGCGCAGTCGGCGCATATCGATCCGCAAAGTATCAAGCTGATCAACGTTAACTTCCAGCTGACCAGCGCCCTGCTTGCCGGCCAGGTCGACGCGGTTATCGGCGGCTACCGCAATATTGAGGCGCTGGAGCTGAAGCTGCAGGGCAAAGAGCCGCAGGTCATGAACGTAGAGGATTACGGCGTGCCGGCCTACGACGAGCTGGTGATTGTCGCCAACCGGGATGAAGCGCACGCGGCGAAAATCAAAAAATTCCTCGTAGCGCTGCAAAAAGGCGTGACCTGGCTGCGCGCCCACCCGCAGGAGACCTGGCAGGCCTTCGCCGCCGCGCATCCGGAGCTGAATACCGAGCTCAACAAGCAGGCGTGGCTGCAAACGATACCGCTGTTCGCCACCGATCCGGCGGCGCTTGATAAGCCGCGCTACGAAGCCTACGAACAGTTTTTGTTTAACAATAAGTTGGTTAAAAAAATCACACCTTTATCGCAGTACGCTATCGAACTGCGTTGAGTAACCTTACCGCTGGCGGAACTATTTCCGCCAGCGGCGTCAGCGAAGCGGTAATAAAACAGGGTAAAATCCTACACTAATAATTACACTTTTTATGGTTTTATGAACGTTAAAATAACGGATAAAAATCAGCCATTTATCATTAAATTTAACAATGTAAAAATAACGTAAAAATAGCGCAATAAATAAAACGTTGAATGCGGATTTAAAAAGCCATATATTGTGCGCGCTTTATGAATGGCGATTCATTTTCTTAAACCAATTATTCAACCAGGGTTCAACCGTAACGCTGGTTGTGGGAGTGATATGATGACGGATAAAGTCCGTATTGATACTTTAAGTGCAGATTTATTGGACGCAAACAACGAAACCTTTTTGGCCCGTCAGGCCGAATTCGAATCGAACGTCAGGAGTTACCCGCGCAAGCTGCCATTGGCCATTACCAAAGCGGAAGGCGTATGGCTGACCGATGCGGATAACAAACAGTACCTGGACTGCCTTGCCGGTGCTGGAACCCTGGCTCTTGGTCATAACCATCCTGACGTGCTGCAGAGCATCCAAAGTGTCATTACCAGCGGCTTGCCGTTACATACCCTCGATCTGACAACTCCGTTAAAAGATCGCTTCTCCGAATACCTGCTCTCTTTATTACCGGGCGAAGGTAAAGAATACTGCCTGCAGTTCACCGGCCCGTCCGGCGCTGACGCCGTTGAAGCGGCGCTGAAGCTGGCGAAAAAATACACCGGCCGTTCTTCGGTCATCAGCTTCTCCGGCGGCTACCACGGGATGACCCACGGCGCGCTGTCGGTGACCGGAAACCTGTCACCGAAAGAAGCGGTTAACGGCATGATGCCGGAAGTCCAGTTTATGCCGTACCCGCATCAGTACCGCTGCCCGCTGGGTATCGGTGGTGAAGCCGGCGTGAAGGCGCTGACCTACTACTTCGAAAACCTGATCAACGACGTTGAAAGCGGCGTGCGTAAGCCTGCGGCGGTGATCCTTGAAGCCGTTCAGGGCGAAGGCGGCGTGAACCCGGCGCCGGTCGAGTGGCTGCAGCGCATCCGTAAAGTGACCCAGGAGCACGGCATTCTGCTGATTATCGATGAAGTCCAGGCCGGCTTCGCGCGTACCGGTAAGCTGTTCGCCTTCGAACACGCGGGCATTGAGCCGGACATCATCGTGATGTCCAAAGCCGTAGGCGGCGGTCTGCCGCTGGCCGTTCTTGGTATCAAGAAGCAGTTTGACGCCTGGGAACCTGGTCACCACACCGGCACCTTCCGCGGCAACCAGCTGGCAATGGCAACCGGCCTGACCACCCTGCGTCACCTGAAAGAGAACGACATCGCCGGTAAAGTTGCGGCCCAGGGCGAGTGGCTGAAAGGCAAGCTGGCCGAAATGCAAAAACGCTACCCGGTCATTGGTCACGTTCGCGGTCTCGGTCTGATGATCGGCATCGAAATCGTTAAGCCGAACGAAGCTCAGGATCACATGGGCTGCTACCCGGCCGACGGCGCGCTCTCTGCCCTGCTGCAGAAAAAATGCTTCGAAGCGGGCCTGATCCTTGAGCGCGGCGGCCGTAACGGCTGCGTCCTGCGCCTGCTGCCGTCGCTGCTGATCAGCAACGCTGAGCTGGAGATTTTCTTCGACAAATTTGAACAGGCCCTGCTGGCCGCCGGCGTAAAACCGGTCTGAGTGGAGTAAGTGACCGCCATGTCCCAATTGAATCCGATCCTTGCCGGTTCGCCGCAGAGCATTGAGGCGTATCAGCAGGTTATCGCTCAGACCAGCCAGGCCGTCGCGCAGTGGCTCAAGCAGCCTGAGATGTATCAAGGCAAAAGCGTCGCCGAGCTGCGCGAGCGCATTACCCTTGAGTTCACCGAACAGGGTCTGGGCAACCAGGCGGCGATTGAACGTGCGATCGAGTACTTCCTGAAAGACAGCCTGTCGGTGCATCACCCGCAGTGCGTGGCGCATCTCCACTGCCCGAGCCTGGTGGTAAGCCAGGCGGCGGAAGTGCTGATTAACGCCACCAACCAGAGTATGGACTCCTGGGACCAAAGCCCGTCGGCCACCATCATTGAGATGAAGCTGATCGAATGGCTGCGCGCCCAGGTGGGCTACCGGGCAGGCGACGCCGGCGTTTTCACCAGCGGCGGCACCCAGAGTAACCTGATGGGCCTGATGCTGGCGCGCGATGCTTTCTTCGCCCGCCAGGGGCACTCGATTCAGCAGGATGGCCTGCCGGGCGATATCCGCAAATACAAAGTGTTCTGTTCTGAAAACGCCCACTTCTCGGTGCAGAAGAACATGGCGCTGATGGGCCTCGGCTACCGTTCGGTCACCCTGGTCAAAACCGACCGCTTTGCCCGCATGGACGTCGAAGACCTGAAGGCGAAAATCGCCGAAGCGCAGGCCAACGGCGAGCAGATCATGGCGATCGTGGCGACGGCAGGCACCACCGACGCGGGCGCTATCGACCCGCTGCGCGTGATTGCCGGCATTGCGGCGGAGCATCAGATCTGGCTGCACGTGGATGCGGCCTGGGGCGGCGCGCTGCTGCTTTCCGGGCACTACCGCGATTACCTGGACGGCATTGAGTGCGTGGATTCCATCACCCTGGACTTCCACAAACAGTTCTTCCAGACCATCAGCTGCGGCGCGTTCCTGCTAAAAGATGCGCGCCACTACGAGCTGATGCGCTATCAGGCGGCCTATCTGAACTCCGAGTTCGATGAAGAAAACGGCGTACCGAACCTGGTTTCCAAATCGCTGCAGACCACCCGCCGCTTCGACGCGCTGAAGCTGTGGATGGCGCTGGAAGCGCTGGGGCAGAAACAGTACGCGGAAATTATCGATCACGGCGTGACGATGGCGAAAAACGTCGCTGAATACGTTGCCAGCCAGCCGACGCTGGAGCTGGTTATGGAGCCGCAGCTGGCGAGCGTGCTGTTCCGTTCGCGCCCGCAGCAGACGGCGGGCAGCGACGATGCGGCTATCGCCCTGCTTAACCAGCGCATCGGCGACGCGCTGCTGGACTCCGGTCGCGCCAACGTCGGCGTAACCGAGCACAACGGCGTGACCTGCCTGAAGCTGACGCTGCTCAACCCGATCGTCACCCTCGATGACGTCAAGGTGCTGCTGAATCTGGTTGAACGCACCGCCCAGGAAGTGCTGGCAAAGTAAGCTGAACTCCCGGGCTGCGGCGCCTGCGCCCGATCCGGGATAGCGGCCCTTGCCGCCCCGCCTCCTCCCGAAAGCCGATAACTCACCTTATCGGCTTTTTTTTACGCCTCTCCTCGCGCAACGTAGCCGATGCGATAACTCTCTCCTTCATCCGACGGCGCATCGCCAAAGCTGACCTCCAGCAGCTGCCAGCGGCTCAGGTCCCATGCGCAGAGCTGCCCCTGCAGATCGAGGTTTGCCAGATCGCTAAACGGCGCAATGGCGCGCTTTTTGACGCTCAGCCAGGACTTATCCATCACCTCCCCGACCGCCGGGACGCGCAGCGCCAGCCAGCTTTCGATCCGCGGCCAGCCAAAGTCTGCGCACAGGCCGGCAAACCCCGGACTCTGCAGAAAGCGCGCCATCGCCTCTGCGTTTTGCCAGACGTACAGCGGAGCATAGCGGTTCTCCGTTATAGCCCCGGCGCGGTCATCGAGGCGGGAGTAAAGATAGGTTTTAAATAACAGGCCGGGAAAGCCGTCCAGCTTTGCGCCGCCGTGGCGAATGCGGCGCTCAATAATCGACATGTCATAGTCAGCGGGCAGCGTAAAGCGATACTGCATAACGATCATGGTAACTCCGGAAGGTAATGTTGACGTTGAGCCCAGTGTGATGCCACAGTATCTTCCTGAAAATCGAATAATTCAGGAGTCATCATCCTGAATAAGAGGATGATTATGGAAAAGCTTACTCCGGCGCTGGATCTCGATGCGCTACGCACCTTTGTCACCGGGATCGAGTGCGGCAGCTTTGCCCAGGCGGCGGTACGTCTTTCGCGCTCAACCTCCGCGGTCAGCGCTCAGCTCAAGAAACTGGAGATGCAGTGCGACGCCGGGCTGGTGGTGAAACAGGGTCGTCACCTGGCGCTCACGGCCCAGGGAGAAAAGCTGATGGGCTATGCCCGGCGCATGCTGGAGCTCAACGATGAGACCCTGCGCGCTCTAAAAGGCGAACGGCTTACCGGTGAGATCCGCATTGGGATGCAGGAGGATTTTGGCGAATCCCTGATGCCGGGGATCCTCGGCCAGTTTAAACGTCACCACCCGCAGCTGCGGATCGTCGCCAGAGTGGACCGCAATCTCCCGCTGCGCCAGGCGCTGGCCGAACGCACGCTGGATATGGCGCTGCTCTGGCAAACCGACGATAGCGGCCCAACGTTGGGTCAGTGCCAGCTGGAGTGGATTCATCATCCGGACCTCGACGTCGCCGCCCTGCTGGCCGCGGGCGAGCCACTTCCGCTGGTGATGTTTGAAAGCCCGTGCCTGATGCGCTCAAGGGCTATCGCCGCTCTCGACGCGGCCGCCATTCCGTGGCAGGTGATGTTTGTTAGCCATAGCCTCAGCGGCGTCTGGGCGGCGGTGCAGGCCGGATTAGGCCTGACGGTCAGAACCAAAATCGGCATGCCGGAGAATCTGCATGCCGCAGGCGCCCTGCTGCCATCCCCCGGCGCCCTGGCTATCGGTCTCGAAGAGAATCCGCTGCAGGCGCGGAATACCGCCGCCTGCACGATGCTCGGACAGCTGATGGCCGAGGCGCTGGGCGGGCTGACGTTCAGGTGACAACGTCACGCGAAGGCGTCAGGCGCGGTAGCGCGGCGCCGGTTCCGACTGCGCGAAGCCGGGCAGCATCGCCTGGCGCGCCGCGTTCAGGGCCCCCCACTGCGTTTCATCGTGCAGCGGCGGAATGGTGACTAATTCACGGCGGTCGAAACCCACCAGCGCCGCATCCACCAGTTTATCCACCTCCATCAGGCCGGGAATGGCATCAACGTCCTGGCCGCTGCGCTGCCAGATCTCGGTGCGGGTCGCCGCAGGCAGCACCGCCTGGACGTAAATCCCCTTCGCGGCCAGCTCCACGTCGAGAGCCTGAGAGAGAAACAGCACAAAGGCTTTAGTTGCGCCATACACCGTCAGGCCCATTTCCGGAGCCAGCCCGACAACCGAGGCGATGTTGACGATAGCCCCTTCGCCCGCGGCCGCCAGCCGGGGAGCGACGGCATGGGCCAGGCGGGTCACCGCCGTTACGTTGAGCGCAATCAGCCGGGAGAGCTCCTCGCCGCTCTGGCTGAGAAAATCGCCGGGAATGGCGGTGCCGGCATTGTTAATCAGAATGCCGATGCGCGTATCTTCCCGCAGACGCTGCTCGACGGCGGCAACGTCGTCATCGTTAGTCAGATCGGCGGTTAAAATGTCGACCTGCACCCCCGCTTCGCTACGCAGGCGCTGGGCCAGCGCGGTAAGGCGCTCGGTATTTCGCGCGACGAGGACCAGGTCGTGGCCGCGTTGGGCAAAGCGTTCGGCGTAGACTGCGCCAATGCCGGTCGATGCGCCGGTTACCAGTACCGCTGATTTGCTGCTCATATTCGCTCTCCTGAATTTATACATGATGACCGTCATGAATAATGTCACAGGCTGGGTATGGTGTAAATAATGTTATATGATGGTCATCATAAATAATTTCAGCGCGGGATGACGCCATGAGAGTGAGCAGAAAACAGGTCGAAGAGAATAAGCAGACAATCCTTGCCGCCGCCGGTCGTCTGTTTCGTGAACGGGGTTTTGATGCGGTCACGGTCACCGATATCATGAAATCAGCGGGTCTTACCCACGGCGGATTTTACGGCTACTTCAAATCGAAGGATGAGCTGATCGCCCTGACCCTTGCGGAGCTGCAGACAGCCAGCGGCGCCACCGAAAACGGTAGCGCGCCGCAAATCGAACGCTACCTTTCCCCTGAGCATCGGGATAATTTTGCCAGCGGCTGCCCGCTGGCGGCGTTGGCTGCGGACACTATCCGCCAGTCGGAGCCGGCCAGGAGTGAAATGAGCGCCGGGCTCAAGCAGCAGATAGCCAATCTCAGCAAGACCGTTCCCGGGGAAGATGACGCGGCGAGGCGGCGCGCGGCCGTCGGCAGCTGGTCGGCGATGGTCGGGGCGGTGATTCTGGCGCGAATGACCTGTGACCCGGCGCTGTCGGACGAAATTCTTCGCGAAACCGCGGCCTGGCTACAGGAGAAAGCGCCGCAGAGTTAAGCCGTCCTCGGGGCCGGGGTCAGATAGTTCGCCACAAAGCGGGTCAAAATCGCCGAGGCCACGGGGCTCTCCTCGACCGCGCGGCTCAGCCTGTCCGGGTCAAGGCCCTCATTGCGCAGTACCGCCTGACGATAGTAAATCAGCGAGCGGGCAATCTCCGGGGTGATTTCAGGGTGGAACTGAGTCGACAGCGCGTGGGCGCCATAGCGGACAATCTGATGCGGATCGTGCTCGGACGAGGCCAGCACCGCCGCCCCTTGCGGCAGTTTGGTCACCGTTTGTAGATGCGTCAGATGAGCGCTGAAGGTCGCGGGATGGTCGGCAACCAGGCTATCGCTAAGGCCAGCGGCCGAGAGCGATATGGTTTTGCTGCCGGTTTCACGCCCTGCCGGGTGGTAATCCACCTCGCCGCCCAGCGCGTGGGCCATCAGCTGATGGCCGTAGCAGACGCCAAACAGCGGCATCTCGATGGCCATCGCGGCGCGGATCCATTCCGCGGTCATCTCGCTCCACGCCAGGCGGTCCGTCACCATATCCCAGGAGCCGGTGATCACCGCCACCGTGTCGTTATCCGGCGCCGGGAGCGTCTCACCGGCAAATACGCGCACCGCTTTCATCTGCTCCCGCCACGGTGCCAGCAGATCGGCGAACCAGCGCGGCAGGTCGCCGTGATCGGCGACAATCTCCTGCGGCGGCGTGCCGGTCTGCACCAAAAGAAGCGTTTTTCTGCTCAACGACATGGCGATACCTTTCTTATTTCTCAGATTTGCGTAAGGCTTCACTATGGAGAAAAGCCCCGTCGGCGGCAAATAATCAATTTACCGGCGATTATTCCCGGACGGCATAACCGTCCGGGGAGCGTTTTCTTCTCTACTGCGCGTCGGCGCTATCGATCTGCGGGACGTTAGCCTCTGCGCCGCCCTCTACCGCCGCCGGCTCGTTGGCCGGGTCGAAGATATGGTCAAGAATGGCGCGCGCCGTAGGGCCGGCCACCACTCCGTCGCCGCCGCCGTTCTCAAGAATCAGCGCCATCGCCACCCGCGGATGCTGATACGGGGCAAACAGGGTATAGAAAATATGGTCACGCAGCCTGACCGGGATCATTTTCGCATTGTAGGTCTGGTTCTCTTTCAGGCTGAAGACCTGCGAGGTCCCGGACTTCGCGGCAATCTGATACGGCGCGGTGTGGAACAGCTTGTAGCCGGTGCCGTTTGGCAGGTTAGCCATGCCGTACATCCCGTTACGCACAATCCCCCAGTACGGCGATTTCGGATCGCCCACCTGCGCCGCGTTTTGCGGCGGCTGATAGCGCTCAACCTTATTGCCGCGCTTCATGGAGTAGAGCAGATGCGGGTTCTTCACCTTGCCGTTGTTGATCAGCGTCGTCAGCGCTTTCACCATCTGAATCGGGGTGGCAATCCAGTAGCCCTGGCCGATGCCGACCGAGATGGTATCCCCTTGATACCACGGCTTCTTATGAACCCGCTGCTTCCATTCACGGCTTGGCAGCACCCCCGAATACTCTTCGTTGAGGTCGATCCCCGTCGGCTGACCGTAGCCAAATTTACTTAACCAGCTGTGAATCCGATCGATCCCCATTTCAAACGCCACCTGGTAGAAGAAGGTATCCGCCGACTCTTCAATGGCCTTGGTGACGTTGAGCATGCCGTGCCCGGTTTTCAGCCAGTCGCGGTAGCGGCGCTGGGTGCCCGGCAGCGTCCAGGTCGGCGCGCCGAAGAAGGTGGTGGTGGGCGTAATCACCCCGGCAGAGAGCGCCGATAGCGCCATATAGGGTTTAACCGTCGAGGCCGGCGGGTAGAGGCCCTGGGTCACGCGGTTGATCAGCGGCCGGTCGGCGTTATCGAGCAGCGAGCGGTAGGCCTGATAGCCAATGCCTTTCACAAAGGGATTGGGATCGTAGCTGGGGCTGGAAACCATCGCCAGCACCCCGCCGTCGCGCGGATCGACCGCCACCACCGCCGCGCGCTGCCCCTTGAGCACCGATTCAATATACTGCTGCAGATGCAGATCGAGCGTCAGATAGATATTTTTGCCGGCGACCGGCGGCACCTCTTTCAGCAGGCGCACCACCCGCCCGTGGTTATCCACCTCGACCTCCTGGTAGCCGGTGGTACCGTGCAGCTCCTGTTCGTAATAGCCTTCAATACCCTGTTTGCCGATATTATGGTCGGCGGCATAATTCTCGGCTTCGCCATTTTTTGCCAGCCGCTGCAGGTCGTTATCGTTAATTTTCGAGACGTAGCCGACAACGTGCGCCAGCTCGGCGCCGTAGGGATAGTCGCGCTGCTGGTAGTTCTCTACGGTTACGCCGGGGAAATGGAATTCGTTCACCGCGAAGCGCGCCACTTCGACATCGCTCAGCGCGGATTTTAACGTCACCTCTTTGTAGCGACTGTTGTGCAGCATATCGTCGCGGAAGCTGGCGATATCATCGGGAGTCAGATCAACGATCGGCGTCAGCTGCTGCAGCAGCGCTTTCATATCGGCGATTTTGCTGGGGATCACCTGCAGGCGATAGAGGGTGATGTTCTGTACCAGCGGGATACCGTTGCGATCGAAGATGAGCCCGCGGCTCGGGGCAATAGGCAGCATTTTGATATCGTTCTGGTTCGAGCGGGTCTGATAGAAATCGTGCTGTTTGACCTGCAGCCGATAGAGGTTAACGATCAGAATGCTAAAGCAGACCACCACCAGAATAAAAACCACCACGGCCCGGCGAATAAACAGCATCTCTTCCGCTGAGTGATCGCGAATTTCATCTCTCAATAGAGTCATTGGCGGTAATTCACCTGAGTTTCAATAAGAAGCCAAAAAATTAAAAGCGGGGAAGGATAGCCTTATCGGCGCGGTAGCCCTACGGAAAGGTTGCTAATGAATTGGCAGAAATGTTTCAGCATGTGAGTAGCGCCGGCCCAGGGCGGGCCGACGCTATTTTTTTCAGAATATGTGACACCGTCACCTAGCGCGCCAGCCAGGCCCGCCATCCGCCGTAGGCCGTAATATCGGTCGCGCCCTGCAGGCCGTACCCCTCGCAGATAAAGCCGCTGAGCCAGCGCCCGTCCGCCAGCTCCACCTTGCCTAACCCCAGCGGCGCCGGAATCGCCGCCAGGAGCGATCCCAGCTCGGCGGAGGGCAGCTCCCACACCTCCACCGCAATGGCCGCCCCGCCGTTTTCATCCCGCACCATCCCCGGACGCCAGCCGTCGGCCAGCGCGTAGAGGCGATAGCAGGCCGCGCTTTCCGTCGCCGCCAGCAGGCGTCCGCCCCGCTCCCGCAGCTGTCCGTTCAGCGTCAGCCCGTCGAGATGCGCGCCGCACACCACCAGCGCCTGACGATCGTGGCTGGCTACGCTCGCCGACGCCGCAGGCGCTATCTGCGCCCCGCCGGCCAGCGGCAGCGGCTGCGCCCGCTGGAAGGCATCGGCCAGCCCGAGGAGATACTGGTCGGTAAACGCCCGGCCAAATAGCGTCACGCCGGAAGGCAGGCCGTTCGACAAGAATCCTGCAGGCACGCTGACGGCTGCATAATCGAGTAAATTCATAAAGTTGGTGTAGTAACCGAGGTCGGCGTTGCGCTTCACCGGCTCCGCTTCCAGCTCGGCAAGCGTGACCGGACGCGGATAGGTCGGCGTCAGGACACAATCCACGCCGTCGAGCAGCGCGTCGCACTGCGCTTTATAGGCCTGCAGCTGATACATGGCCTTAAACGCGGCGACCGCATCGGTTTGCGGCGCCTTCGCCAGCACGTCGCGGATCACCGGCAGAACCGACTCCGGCTGCCGTTCAATCAGCGGCCCCGCCACCGCGTAGCGCTCCGCCACCCAGGGCCCGTCGTACAGCAGGCTGGCGGCGGCGAGAAACGGCGCCATATCGATATTCACCGCCACGCCGCCGAGGGCCAGCAGCCGCGCTTTAGCCTGTAAAAACAGCGCTTCACTCTGCGCGCAGCCGAGGAAGTTGAGCGTCTGCGGAACGCCGAAGCGAAATCCCGGCGCCGGCGTGCCGAAGGCCTGCTCCCCGTTCCACTGCGGATTGCGTCGGCTGTAGGCATCGCGCGGATCGACGGCGGCGGTCAGCGCCAGCAGCCGGCTGGACTCGGCGGCGGTGGCGGTAAAAAAGGTCGTGCAATCGAGCGTCCGGCAGGCCGGCACCACCCCGGCGGTCGAAATCAGCCCTTTGCTGGCCTTCAGCCCCACCAGGTTATTTAACGATGCCGGAACCCGCCCGCTGCCGGCGGTATCCGTACCGAGCGCAAAGCTGGCGACGCCGAGCGCCACCGCCAGCGCCGAACCGGCGCTCGAACCGCCCGCCGGATACTCCGCATGCACCGCGTTACGACAACGTCCGTAGGGCGATCGCGTGCCGTTGAGGCCGGTGGCAAACTGGTCGAGGTTGGTTTTACCGACCGGAACCGCGCCCAGCGCAATCAGCCGGGCCACAATCGTCGCGTCCCGCTCGGCGGTATAGGCGAACGCCGGACACGCTGCGGTGGTGACGATCCCGGCGAGATCGATATTATCCTTAATCGCAAACGGCACGCCGTACAGCGGCAGGGTCTCCGGCGCCACGCCGTCCAGCGCCGCCAGCCAGGATTCCTGCTCCTCTGCCGTCAGGATATGAATAAACAGCTGATACTGCGGATTCAGCGCGGCGGCACGCTGGCGCAGCTCCGCCATCAGCGCCCGGGGCGTCAGCCGGCCGTCGCGATAGCCTGTCGCCAGGGTGCTCAGGCGTAAATCAAAATTGTGCTGATTCATACGTTTTCCTCAATAATTACCGCCACCCGCTGCCCGGCGCGAACCGAGGCGCCAGGCTGAACGTTAACCTCGGCGATCACCCCGTCGCATGGGGCCAGCAGCGGGATCTCCATTTTCATCGACTCCAGCACCAGCAGAACGTCTCCGGCGTGAACCCGGCTGCCCGGGGCGGTTTGCACCTGCCACAGGTTGCCGGAAACGGGGCTTTCTACCCCCTGCTGCCCGTGCTGCAGCGGCGCGTCCTCACCCTCTTCGACCGCCGCCTCCTGGCTCTCGAAATGCGCCTGGCCGCTGGCTATCCAGCGATCGCGCTCCTCATTAAACGCGCGCTGCTGGTGCTGGCGGAAAGCGTCAATGCTCGTGGCCTCGCGCGCAAGGAACTGCTGATACTCCGCCAGCCGCAGGGTGCTGTGCTCAATGCGCAGCGGATAGCGGCCGAGCGGAAAATCACGGCGGATCTGCAGCAGCTCTTCGGCAGAGACCGGATAGAAGCGCAGCTGGTCGAAGAAGCGCAGCAGCCACGGCTTGCCGGCAAAATCAGCCACCTCGTGATAGCGATTCCACATTTGCAGCGTGCGGCCGACAAACTGGTAGCCGCCGGGACCTTCCATGCCGTACACGCACAGGTAGGCGCCGCCAATCCCGACCGAGTTTTCCGCCGTCCAGGTGCGCGCCGGGTTGTATTTGGTGGTCACCAGCCGGTGGCGCGGGTCGAGAGGCGTAGCCACCGGCGCGCCGAGATAGACATCCCCCAGCCCCATCACCAGGTAGCTGGCGTCAAACACCGTATCCCATACCGCCCGTTCGTCGGGCAGATCGTTAATCCGCCGGATAAATTCAAGATTGCTGGGGCACCAGGGCGCGTCGCGGCGAACGGTGGTCATATATTTGTCGATCGCCTTGCGGCAGGCCGGATCGTCCCACGACAGCGGCAGGTGCACCACCCGCGTGGGAACTTCAAGGTCATCGCTGACGCACACCGTCGCCCATTCCGCGCGCACCCATGCCAGCAGCGCATCAAGGGGCAGGGTTTCCGGCTGGAAGTGAACCTGTAAAGAGCGGATCCCCGGCGTCAGGTCAATCACGCCAACCCGGGCCTGGCCCTCCAGCGCCTGCATCAGCGCGTGGATGCGAAAGCGCAGAACCAGATCCAGCTCCGCCTCTCCGGCCTCCAGCAGCAGATGGGTATCGCCGGAGAGTCGCGCCACCAGACGCTTATTGGCTTCCCCGCAGGACATCACCACCGGCGACGCCAGCGGCGCAGGCTGCCAGGCGATAGCCGCGGGCTCAAGGGTTGCCAGCTCCTCGCGGCGGCCCTGCGCCAGGCGACGGGCGGTGGCTAAATCGACCGCCACAAAGCGCACTTTATCTCCGGCTTTCAGCTGGCCGAGCTGCCACAGGTCGGCCTCGATCACCGTGACCGGGCAGACAAAGCCGCCGAGGCTCGGGCCGTCCGGGCCGAGGATCACCGGCATGTCGCCGGTAAAGTCGACCGCGCCGATGGCATAGGGATTATCGTGAATATTCGACGGATGCAGTCCCGCCTCTCCGCCGCTGTCGCGGGCCCACAGCGGTTTCGGGCCAATCAGCCGGACGCCGGTACGACTGGAGTTGAAATGCACTTCCCAGTCGGTGGCAAAAAAGGTGGCGATATACTCTGCGGCAAAGAATTCCGGCGCGCCGTGGGGGCCATAGATGACCCGCAGCGTTCGCACCGCGTCCAGCGAGGTCTGCAGCGCGGCGGGCAGCGCGGCGCCGACGCTGTCCGCGCTGCAGGAGGCCAGGTGCAGAACGTCTCCGCCGCGCAGCGCGCGTCCGGCGTGGCCGCCAAACTGTCCGAGAGTAAAGGTGCTTTTGCTGCCTAAATAGTCCGGCACCTGAATACCGCCGCGCAGGCAGAGATAGCTGCGCACGCCCGCGCCGGTCACCGGGCCTATTTTCAGCGTCGCGCCGGCAGGAATCGTAAAGACGCGGTTCATCGGCTGGGCCACGCCGTCGAGGGTCACCGCAGCCGCTGCGCCGCATATCGCGGCCTGGGCGAGACAGTTAAACTTCAGCGTTGGCCCGCTGAGGGTGATTTCCAGCGCCGCTTCGCCCTCCGGGTTCCCAAGCAGCCGGTTACCCAGGCGCAGCGCCCGGTCGTCCATCGGCCCCGAAGGCGGTACGCCCACCGCCCAGTATCCGAGGCGCCCCGGATAGTCCTGAACGCTGGTCTGGGTCCCGGCGCTCAGGACTTCGACGGTCGCCGCCTGATAATCCAGCTGCTCAAGGCAGCGGGTCCAGGGTTCGCCGTCGGCAAAGGGGGCGAAAGCCAGAATCTGCTGCAGATAGAGACGATTGGTTTCCACGCCGTACAGCCGGGTTGCCGCCAGGGCTTCGCCGAGGTGGGCAATGGCCCGATCGCGGTCTGGCTGCCAGGCGATCGTTTTTGCCAGCATCGGGTCGAAGAACGGCGGCACGTCACAGCCGGCCTCCACCCAGCGGTCAATCCGCAGGTTTACCCCATCCGCCGGCGGGAAGATCGCTTCGCTGAGCAGCCCCGGCGACGGCTGGAACTGACGGCCGGGATCTTCGGCGTAGATCCGCGCCTGAATCGCGTGGCCGCGCGGCTGCAGATCCGCCATCAGCCGGGACAGCGGCGGCAAATCCCCCGCCGCCAGGGAGACCATCCAGCGCACCAGATCGACGCCCCAGACCTGCTCGGTCACCCCGTGCTCAACCTGCAGGCGGGTATTAACCTCAAGAAAATAGAAGCGCTGCGCCAGGCTATCGTAAACAAATTCCACCGTCCCGGCGCTGCGGTAGCTGACCGCTTTGCCCAGGGCGATCGCCGCCTCGCACAGCGCCTGCGCCATCCCCTCAGGCAGGTTGGGGGCCGGCGTCTCTTCGATAACCTTCTGGTTACGTCGCTGAATCGAACAGTCGCGCACGCCGAGGGCGATAACCTCCCCCTGCCCGTCGCCAAAGATCTGCACTTCGAGGTGACGGGCGCGGGAAATATATTTTTCGACGAACACGCCGGCATCGCTAAAGTTGTTCTGCCCGAGGCGGCGAACGGTTTCAAAGGCCTCCGCCAGCTCCTCCGCGTCCTGGCAAACGCGCATCCCGATCCCGCCGCCGCCGGCGGTGCTTTTCAGCATCACCGGATAGCCAATCTCCTGCGCGGCGCGGCACGCCTCGGCGCTATCGGCCAGCAGCCCGGTGCCTTCCAGCAGCGGCAGGCCCTGCGCTTTAGCCAGCGCCCTGGCGGTATGTTTAAGGCCAAAGGTCCGCAGCTGCTGCGGCGTCGGGCCGACGAATACCAGCCCGGCGGCTTCGCAGGCTTCGGCGAAGGCGGCGTTTTCCGATAAGAAGCCGTAGCCGGGGTGAATCGCCTCGGCGCCGCTTTGCCGCGCGGCGGCGATGATTTTTTCCACCACCAGATAGGTTTGCGCCGCCGGGCCGTCGCCGAGGCTTAGCGCTTCATCGGCCTCGCGGATATGCAGGCTGCTCAGATCGGCATCGGAATAGACGGCAACGCCTTTAACCCGCATAGCGCGCAGCGTGCGCAGAATGCGGCAGGCGATGGCGCCGCGGTTGGCAATAAGTAGGGTATTGAACATAAACGGGACTCACATCAGGGCGGGTCGTCCCGCAGCAAAATAGCGTTCTTCCCCAGGGTCGTCCCTGGGGAGCGCCGGCGTTACGATTTACGCGACGGCGTACTGTTCAGGCGATCGGCGCGTACGGCAAACAGGCGATAGGCCATCAGCCGCCAGCGCTGCCAGCGGGTCAGTTCCATACCAGCACCTCTGCCGGGGTCGGATCCCAGCCGTTGCAGGGGTTATTGAGCTGCGGGCAGTTGGAAATCAGCACCATCGCGTTGCACTCCGCGCGCAGCTCGACATATTTCCCGGCGGCAGAAATGCCGTCTTCAAAGGTCAGCCCGCCTTCTTCAGTCACCGGCACATTCATAAAGAAGTTGATATTGGCGCCGATATCGCGCTTGTGCAGGCGGCCGTCGTGCAGGCAGGCGCAGAGGAAATTATCCCGGCAGCTGTGCATATAGCGCTTATCCGCAGCGTAGCGCACGGTATTGCTCTCCTGGGCGCAGGCGCCGCCGAGGGTATCGTGGCGGCCGCAGGTATCGGCAACGATGGTCAGCAGCGGCCGACCGAGATTGGAGAACAGCACGCTGCCGGTCGTCAGATAGGCATTCCCCTGGCGACGCAGCGTGCGCTGCGGATCGTAGCGTTCACGCGGGTTATCGGCGTTATAAAACAGGGTATCGATAGCCTGGTTGCCTTCAAGATCGAGCAGCCGCAGGGTTTGCCCTTTCTTCACTTCGAACAGCCAGGGTTCGCCCGCCGGGATCACGTGACGATAAACGGCATCAGCCGGGTTGCGGGTACTGGTAACAAGGCTCATGATCGGCTCCTCAGAGGGCAAAAAGTTGGGTATTGGCAAACGCGCGCTGGTTTTCATCGCGGGTCAATAGCGAGGCGACCGCCGCCGCTTCATCATCGGCCTGGTACCAGCTCAGCTGGACCGGACGCGGCGCATACTCCGTGGCGGGGTCCTGCGGATGCGGCAGCGCGGTGAGGACAATCAGCACGTCCATCGGCGCGAACAGCTCGACGTAGCTGCCCGGAACGGAGTGACCCGCGCAGAAATGGAAGCTGCCGTCGGCGGCCACGGTGACCTTGCTGAAGAAGTTGACCACCATCAGCAGATCTTCCAGACCCAGATCCCATTTGCCCATTTCAACCAGCAGGTTATCGACGCCGTTGCGGTAGTAGCCGTTACGCAGCTCCTGGTAGCGTCCCGCGCCGTACTTTTCTAAGGTCTCTTCGGCGTTGAGCACCCCGCCGAACGGATCGTGCCAGCCGCTGCTATCGGCGACGATCCCGGCCAGCACGCGGCCCATATCGGAGTAGAAACAGTGCCCGGCCGTCAGGCGCGCGGTATGCTGACCTTTCAGCGTATCCGGCAGGTTCAGGCGTTCGCTCTTTTCATGTGGATTGAGCATCATCATGCTGACGTTGGCATCGCCGTCGATATCGGTCAGGCGCAGAATTTGCCCGCGGCGCAGAATAAACGAGGTATGGCCGCCGCCCGGGACAAACTCTTCGCGCAGGCTCGGTAACGAATGAAAAAGTGGCTTCATCTGACTATCTCCTTAATGCATAAACGTTGTTATCGCTGCCGGTGCCGAGCATCTGCGACATGCGGGCTTCGTTAAGCGGTATGTCGTAGGTTATGCGCGCGCCGTAGGCGTTGGGCGCCTGCGGGTCGTGGCGCACCTTGTCGAAGACCAGCAGCCGGGTCCCGAGATTGAAGCCTTCGGCCAAATCGTGGGTGACCATAAAGACCGTCATCCGCGTTTCGCTCCACAGCTGCAAAAGCAGCCCGTGCATATCCTTGCGGATACCCGGATCGAGCGCGCCAAACGGCTCATCAAGCAGCAGGATGCGCGGCTGCATCACGAAGGCCTGGGCGATCGCCAGCCGCTGCTGCATCCCGCCGGAGAGCTGCGCCGGGTACTTATCGAGCGCGTGGGAGAGGCCGACTTTCTCCAGCATCTGCGCCGCCCGTTCGCGGGCGTTGCGCCTGCGGGCGCCAAAAAGACGGCCAAGCAGCGGCGAGGCCGGCAGCTCGAGGCCCACCGCGACGTTATCCAGCACGTTGAGATGCGGAAATACCGAATAGCGCTGGAACACCACGCCGCGGCTGCGGTCCGGCTCGGCGGCCAGCGGCTGGCCGTCGAGGGTAATTGCGCCGCGGGTCGGTTTTTCCTGGCCCAGCAGCAGGCGCAAAAAGGTCGATTTTCCGCAGCCGGAGGCCCCGACCATTGAACAGAACTCCCCCTCTCTGACCTCGAGATTGATGCGCTCCAGCACCACGTGGTCGCCGTACTCCTGCCAGATATTTTTAATGGCAATAAAGCTCATGCCCGGCCTCCTTCCGCCCACGGGAAGCAGGCTTTGTGCAACTGCCGCAGGGCCAGATCCATCAGCCAGGCCAGCAGGGTTATCCAGATGACGTAGGGGATGATGACGTCCATCGCCATGTAGCGGCGGACAAGGAAAATGCGGTACCCGAGACCGGCGGTGGCGGAAATGGCCTCCGCCGATATCAGAAACAGCCACGCCGAGCCCAGCAGCAGGCGCAGGGAGACGATCAAGCGCGACAGCAGCTGCGGCAGTACCACCCGCAGCACCAGCGTCCAGCTGTTGGCGCCGAGGGTCTGCGCTTTAATAAACAGCTCCGCCGGAATTTCCCGCGCCCGCTGTTCCAGATCGCGCGCCAGCATTGGCGTCACGCCGATCACAATCAGCATCACCTTGGAGAGCTCATCGAGGCCAAAGACGATAAACAGCACCGGCAGGATCGCCAGCGGCGGGATCATCGAAATAACGGTCATCAGCGGCGACAGCGCGGCGCGGTAGAGCGGAAAAACGCCGGCGGCGATGCCGATGCTCAGCCCAATCAGCGAGGAGAGCGCCAGCCCGGTCAGCAGGCGCCCCAGGCTGATCAGCGTGTCGGCCCACAGCAGGTACTCGCCGCTGCGTTTGTCCGGCGTGAACGCCATCCGCTCGATGGCCGCGACCATCTGCGACAGTCCGGGCAGCAGCTTGTCCTGCGGATTGGCCTCCAGCCGCAGCGCAGAGCCGATGAACCAGGCGGCGATCAGCAGCACGAAGGGCATCAGCATCAGCATCAGCCGCATGCCCTGCTGTGGATGGCGGTTAATTTGTCGCATGGCGTTGACTCCCGTCAGCAATCATTACAGCTGGCCCGCGGCGGCCATCTTCAGGTAGCTATCGTCGAAACGCAGCCTGACGTTCCCCGCGTCGCCGACGGCGACCTTGCCCGGGAAGCTCATGCCGATAAAGTCGGCGCTCTGGGCGCCCTCGCCCAGCAGCCCTTTATCGAAGGAGAATTGCGCCACGCGCTGCATGGTTTTTGCCAGATCGGGGCTGGAGATGAACCTCAGCGCGTCGGCAGCGGTCCAGAACAGATGGGTGGTTTTCAGTTGCCCCTGATAGCCGGCGAGGTCGGTGCCGGAATCCGCCGCCATCGCGCTCAGCGCCGGCTTATCTCCGGCCTGCATTTTGCTCATCATTTCAAACCACGCGCCGGTCAGCGCCTTGCCAAGCGCCGGGTTGTCCTTGAGGGTTTGGCTGTTGACCACCATCATGTCGATGATCTCGCCCGGTACCTGGGATGAGCTAAAAACTTCGCTGGTTTGTGGGGTCTTTTTGATAACCGACAGCTGCGGGTTCCACGCTACGGCGGCGCGCACGCTGCTGGTGCCGAAGGCGGAGACAATATCGGCGTCAGAGGTATTGACCACTTTGACATCTCGCTCCTGCAGCCCCGCCTTTTCCAGTCCGCGAACCAGCAGATAGTGGGAAACCGACAGCTCCGGGAGGTAAACCTGCATCCCTTTCAGGTCGCTCAGCTTTTTGTCCGCGCCCTTCAGCACCACGCCATCGTTGCCGTCCGAGTAGCTGCCGGTAATCAACGCGGTGGTATCCACCCCGCCGGCGGCAGGAATGGTCAGAGCATCCATATTGGTCATGGTGCAGCCGTCGAACTGGCCGGCGGTATACTGGTTAATCGATTCGATGTAGTCGTTGAGCTGCACGATATTGATCTTGATACCGTACTTACTGGCCCATTTATCGATGATTTTTTCGTTGCTGATGGCGCCCCAGGGCATCCAGCCGGCATAAATCGTCCAGCAGACGTTGAACTCTTTTTTCACCGCGGCAAAAGAGGGGAAACTGGCCAACAGCGCCAGTGACAGAACAAAAGAACGGAGTAGTGGCGATCGCTTCATGATGAACCTCTGGTTGGCACAAAAAAACAGGAGCAGCGCGACACCTACTGGTGCTGCTGTCTCCCGGGCTTTTGTCCCGCCGTGTAACCTCGCAGAGGTCGCCAGCTCTCGGACCAGTCATTCACCTGGGTGAACCGGAACCCTAGCCAGCTATTTGATCATCTAAATTGTATGGTGCGCTGCCTTCTGTTTTTATCTTGCAAAGCATATGCCAAAATAATAATTAGTATAAAATCAACAGGATGGAATATTTACCGGCGCCAACACACCAGGATGGGGAGTCGTTTTGGGGCAGTGCGTAGATTTGGTGCAGAAGAAGGCAGGCTCGCGCCTGCCCGGGCGCTATTTACGCGTCTCAAAGGCGATTTTAACCGCCATCCCTGCCAGCACCGTCGCCATCAGCCAGCGCTGAAAGCGCTGCCAGAGCGGACGAGCGGTAAGAAACAGCGAAACCTCACCGGCCATCACCACAATCAGCGCGTTTACCGCCACGCTGATCAATGCCTGGGTGAAGCCGAGCACCAAAGACTGGCTGAGAATGCTGCCGTGGCCGGGGGAGATAAACTGCGGTAATAGCGACAGATACATAATAGCGATTTTAGGATTCGCCAGGTTGGTAATAAAGCCCATCAGAAAGAGCTTACGGCCGCTGTCTGCCGGCAGGTCGCGCACGGCAAAGAGCGAACGACCGCCCGGTTTTATCGCCTGCCAGGCCAGGTAGAGTAAATAGACGACCCCGCTGATGCGCAAAATATCGTAGGCATAGGGCACCGCAAAAATCAGCGCGGTAATCCCCAGGGCCGCGCACAGCATATAAAAGACAAACCCTAGCGCCACGCCGCCTAATGAGATCAGGCCGGCGCGTTTGCCCTGGCAGATCGAGCGCGAGGTCAGGTAGATCATATTCGGCCCAGGGGTCAGCACCAGCCCCAGGGCAACGAACGCGAATGTCATTAACGAGCTCAATTCAGGCATAGCTTATCTCCACCAGACAAAGTTATGCCCAGGCGCGCGGCGGTCGCGGCCATGCTCCCCGACAGTATTCTGTCTCAAGGCGCCAGTTACATGGCCATGAATAGTAATAGCCTGTCGCTCACCGCTCAGCAACCCCTCAAATTTCGCCGCTGATGCCCGGCTTCGCGTCATGGGTAATGCCCATGTTGCCCGCCGCCGCCGGAGCATAAGATTTTTGCTGGCGGAATGACGCTTTTATCGCCAAACGCGCCGCTGCGATTTCCTAAACTAATACGTTAATACTATGGTTAGTAAGTCGCTTTTACGTATTTTGGGCCTTAACCACAAATAACATATGGATTTCTTTATCACTCGCTGTTAAAAGGATATAACTATTAATTCCGTAGATTTATTCAAGTATCGCTTATTGGAAGCAGTGTATATCGTAATGGCATTCACAAAAGTAAACGGAGCCTGATATGAGCACGTCTAACGATTCATCTAACAACGCATCCGCAGGGAAGTGTCCTTTTCACACCGCGGCGCCCACGCAAAGCGCCGGTGGCGGCACAGCCAACCGAGATTGGTGGCCAAACCAGCTGCGCGTGGATCTGCTGAACCAGCACTCCAACCGCTCAAATCCGCTGGGCGAAGAATTTAACTACCGGGAAGAGTTTAAAAAGCTCGATTATTCTGCGCTAAAAGCCGACCTGCGGGCCCTGCTAACCGACTCCCAGGAGTGGTGGCCGGCGGACTGGGGCAGCTACATTGGGCTGTTTATTCGTATGGCCTGGCACGGTGCCGGCACCTACCGTACCGTTGACGGGCGCGGCGGCAGCGGCCGCGGCCAGCAGCGTTTCGCCCCGCTGAACTCCTGGCCGGACAACGTCAGCCTCGATAAGGCCCGCCGACTGCTGTGGCCGGTCAAACAAAAATATGGCCAGAAAATCTCCTGGGCCGACCTCTATATGCTGGCGGGGAACGTGGCGTTGGAAAATGCCGGTTTCCGTACCTTTGGCTTCGGCGCCGGACGTGAAGACGTGTGGGAACCGGACCTCGACGTTGACTGGGGTAATGAAAAAGCCTGGCTTGAGCACCGTCATCCGGAAAGCCTGGCGCAGCAGCCGCTGGGCGCAACCGAAATGGGCCTGATTTACGTCAACCCGGAAGGCCCGAACGCCAGCGGCGAACCGCTCTCCGCAGCGGCGGCGATTCGCGCCACCTTTGGCAACATGGGGATGGACGATGAAGAGATCGTGGCCCTGATTGCCGGCGGCCATACGCTGGGTAAAACCCACGGCGCGGCCGTCACCAGCCACGTAGGCGCCGAGCCGGAAGCGGCCGCAATTGAGGCCCAGGGCCTCGGCTGGTCCAGCACCTACGGCAGCGGCGCCGGGGCGGACGCTATCACCTCTGGCCTTGAAGTCGTCTGGACCCAGACGCCGACCCAGTGGAGCAACTACTTCTTCGAAAACCTGTACAAATATGAGTGGGTACAGACCCGCAGCCCGGCTGGCGCCATTCAGTTTGAAGCCAAAGACGCTCCGGATCTGATCCCCGATCCGTTTGACCCGGAGAAAAAGCGTAAGCCAACGATGCTGGTTACCGACCTGACGCTGCGCTTCGACCCGGAATTCGATAAGATTTCCTGCCGCTTCCTCAACGATCCGCAGGCGTTTAATGAAGCCTTTGCCCGCGCCTGGTTCAAGCTGATTCACCGCGATATGGGGCCAAAATCCCGCTACCTCGGACCGGAAGTACCGAAAGAAGATCTGATCTGGCAGGACCCGCTCCCGGAGGCGATCCACAGCCCGAGCGAAGCGGATATCGCCACCCTGAAAACCGCCATTGCCGATGCAGGCCTGTTGGTTAGCGAACTGGTTTCCGTTGCCTGGGCTTCGGCTTCTACCTTCCGCGGCGGCGATAAGCGTGGCGGGGCCAACGGCGCGCGTCTGGCGCTGGCGCCGCAGAAAGACTGGCCGGTCAACGCCATCGCGGCGAAGGTTCTGCCAACGCTGCAGGCGATTCAAAAAGCGTCCGGTAAAGCATCGCTGGCGGATATTATCGTGCTGGCGGGCGCGGTCGGCGTTGAGCAGGCCGCCGCTGCCGCGGGCGTGCAGGTCACCGTACCGTTTGCGCCGGGCCGCGTGGACGCGCGTCAGGATCAGACCGATGTCGAATCCGTCGGTTTGCTGGAGCCGCTGGCGGATGGTTTCCGCAACTATCGCCGCATTGAAGGGGGCGTTTCAACCGAGACGCTGCTGCTGGATAAGGCCCAGCAGCTGACGCTGACCGCGCCGGAGCTTACCGTGCTGGTAGGTGGTTTACGCGTACTGGGCGCCAACTTCGATGGCAGCCAGCACGGCGTCTTCACCGACCGCCGGGGCGTTCTCAGCAACGACTTCTTCGTCAATCTCCTGAGCATGGCGACCGTCTGGAAAGCCACCGACGAACGGGGCGAACTGTTTGAGGGCCGCGATCGTAAGAGCGGCGAGAGCCGGTTCACCGCCACCCGCGCCGACCTAGTGTTTGGTTCTAACTCGGTGCTGCGCGCGCTGGCAGAAGTTTACGCCAGCCAGGATGCGCAGCAGAAGCTGGTCACCGACTTCGTGGCGGCCTGGACCAAAGTCATGAACCTCGACCGTTTCGATCTGTAATCTCCCTCCCCGGCAGGCTTCTCGCCCGCCGGGGCTTTTCTCTTCCCGCCCTATCTTTGCCGCAACTGCCGCAGCCGACTGTAGGTACGCTGAATATCCTCCCGCTCGCCCCCGCGCCCCTCTCTTTCCTGAGTCAGCGGCGGCAAAAATTAGCGATCTTTATGCCGCGCCGCCGCCAGTTTCGGCCAGCAGCCAGCGCTCAAAATCCGCTAAAGCGCTCTCGTTAATGCCCGTTTCAACCGGTTTAACCAGGCAGAAATTTTTGTTCAGCCGGGCAGAAACCGGCCAGGGAGCGGCCAGCGCCCCGCTGCGGAGCTCTTTTTCGACATACACCTGCGGCACCAGCGCGACGCCAAGCCCGGCCTGCACGGCGGAGATGGCCATCTCATGCAGATCGTAGCACACGCCCTGGGACGGATTATCCAGCGCGATGCCGCTCTCCTGGGAGTACAGGCGCCATGCATCCGGGTTTTGCCGCCGATGGATACGCGGCAGCGCGTTCAGCTGCTCCCCGCCGTCGCGATCGGTCAGCAGCGAGGGATGGCACACCGGGACCAGCCTTTCCTGCAGCAGAAAGCGAATACGCATTCCGCTCCACGCCGGGTGCTCAAAATGAACCGCCGCGTCAAACCCGCTGCCGGTCAGGATAAAAGGGTCCGTACGGACCGCAATATTCAGCGTGATATCCGGGTGCCGGCGGTTAAAGCCGCTGAGGCGCGGGATCAGCCAGCGGCTGGCGAAGGTGGGCAGTGCGGCAATTTCGAGGCTGCGGCTGCCGTCGGCCATGCCCGTTAAGTACTGGGTATCCCTGTCGAGGCGCTCAAGCGTCTCGCGCACGCGGTGGGCGTAGCGCGCGCCGTTAGGGTTCAGCTGCACGCGGGTTCCCGTGCGGTCGAATAATTTGCAGTTCAACAAGGCTTCAAGCCGCCCAATCTGCCGGCTGATCGCCCCTTCGGTCAGGGAGAGCTCCTCTGCCGCTCTGGCAAAATTACCGTGCCTTGCCGCCGCTTCAAACGCCTGTAATGACGCGCTGCTGGGCAGTTTTTTTCGCATGATAGCGCCCCTTCGGCTGCGAGTGTGTTCAGTGACAGAATGTCACTAACCGATGAGATAATATCGATTCAGGCGGCGAAATACAGCCAGTAACATGATGAATTATCAGCAATACGCTGATGACACCTTCATGCAGAGGCCCGTTTATGCTGTATATCGTAGAATGCACCTATACCGACCCGCAAAGCGAAGCCGGGTGGAATGATTTTTACAACAGGGAGAAGCTCCCGGCGCTGCTTAGCGTTGATGGCTTCAGTACCTCCCAACGCTTCAGGGCCACAACGCCGGGCTGCCCGGCCTGGCTGGCCATCCACACCGTCCGCGACGCCGCGGTTCTCACCAGCGCGGAGTACCGCCAGAAGGGCGGCGGCAGCTTTGCCCGCTGGCAGGCCAACATCAGCGACTGGCGGCGCAGTCTGTATCAGTGCACGGACCCGGCTCCGGCGGTATCCGCCGACCAGATCCTGCTGCTGGCGGCGCAGCCCGTCGACTTTATTGCCAATGAGCTGGGCTATCGGCCGTGGCAGCTGCGGGCCGCCGGTCTGGATAGCTTCCCTGAAGGTCGGCTGGCGTACGTCATTCCCGCAGACAACGCCGCCCTGCTCTCTACAATGGCGGATATCCGCCTGTATCAACCGCTAACCGGGCAGCTGCGCCCCCAAAAAGGAGGCGATCGTGCGCACCGTTAACCCTATCAGCCGTCAGGTTGGCGATTATCTGGTGAGCGCCTTGAGCGACGGAAATATGTCCGTCAGCCTGGGGATACTCTCGGGTATTGACCCCGCAGAAGCCGACAAAATGCAACGCGCCGCCGGCATGGCTGACCCGGCGGCTCTGCATATCAATGCCTATCTGATCCGCGGCCGGGGACGCACGATCCTCGTTGATTCCGGCGCCGGCGGCCTGAATAACGCCGGAGGCGAGCTCCCCGCGCGCCTTCGTGAGCTGGGTATCGCTGCGGCCGACGTCGATACGCTACTGCTGACGCACGGCCATCCCGATCATATCGGCGGGCTGCTCGATGCCGACGGCGAGGCCGTCTATAAAAATGCGCGGCTGTATCTGCACCCGCGGGAGATCGATTACTGGCAGGATGAGGCCCTGTTCATGCGGGCCAGCGAACGCGTCCGGCGCAATTTTACGCTGTTCCGCCGCACGCTGGCGGCCTATGGGCAGCGGGTGAACCTGCTGACGGACGATGAGGTGCTCGCCGGCATTCGTCCAATCCGGCTACCCGGCCATACGCCGGGTCATACCGGGTTTCGTATCGATGCCGGGGATAAGCCCCTGCTGATCTGGGGCGACATTGTGCATTTCCCGCACATTCAGTCAGCCCTGCCGGCCGTCGCTATCGCCTTTGACGCCGACCCCGCCGAGGCTGCAAGCACGCGGAAACGGATTCTGGCGCAGGCGGCAAGCGAGCAGTGGCTGATTGCCGGCATGCACCTCGCAGGCGCCGGTTTTGCCTACCTGAAGACCATCGACGGCGGTTACCGGATGGTGTATCAGCAGGCCTGAAGATTAGCGCGACATCCCGCCCGGCCGCTGGCCTCGTTTTTCTTAAGTAAAAAAACCATTCGTTATATATTGACATACATAGCGAATGGCTCTATCTTTTTGTCATACAAATAAAACCCGTACCCTTCAGACAGAAGCGAGATCTCTCCCGCCTCATTCCGTTTTTCATTCGTCTGAAATTAAATCAATGCGCTCATATAAACTCGTTCTATTAACCGGGATGATCCCCTGTTCTTCTCTGCTGCTGACTCTGCCCGTTGACGCCGCAGAAACCCTGGTCGTCACCGCTGAATCCCCCGCCGAAACGCTGGATAGCGCCACGCCTGCCGCCGAACAGCAGGCAACGCTCGGCAGCCTCGGCAAACGCAAGCTGATTGACGTCCCGTGGTCGGTACAGACCCTGTCGGATTCGCTGACCCGCCAGGTGCAGGCCGGCAGCGTGAAGGACGTCTATCGCTATCTGCCCTCGGTTCAGGGCGATGGCGTTCGTCCGCAGACCCGCGGCATGCAGGGCAGCGTAGTGCAGAACAGCACTATCGACGGGCTGAACGCGGTCTCGACAACCGAATACCCTGCCGAGCAGTTTCAGCGCATTGAAGTCCTTAGCGGCATGGCCGGCGCGCTGTATGGCCCGGCGAATCCGGCAGGCATGTTTAACCTCGTCTCTAAACGCGCCAGCGACGTGCCGCTGCGCCGGGTCACGGTGGGCGGCGGAACCGGCTCTGGCGCCAACGCCGCGCTGGATCTCAGCGGCCCGCTGGACTCAGGCGACCGGGTGAAGTATCGCCTGAACCTGATGAACCAGGACGGCAGCGGCTATACCCACGGCAGCCGTCAACGCAACCAGTATGCGGGTCTGGCGCTTGATTTTCAGCTCACCGACCAGACGGTACTGGAGAGCAACTTTAGCTACTACCACTTTTATCAAAAGGGATTGCCCGGCTCCTTCGCTTTAGCCAAAGGCACCCATTTCCCGTCGCCGCTCGATCCGACCAGGAGCAAGTACGGTCAGTATTACGCCGGCAATGATGACACCACGACCACCGGCAGCCTGCATCTCAAACACGACTTTGACGGCAACTGGCTGCTGGACGTTGGGGTCCTGCGCCAGATTGCGGATCGCGAATCCACCACCGTGACCAATACGCTAACCGATAATAAAGGCAGCTACGCCACCACCACCTCGAACTCCGCGGCCAGCCGCTTTACCATCAATAGCTATCTCGCCAACCTGACCGGGAGCGTTGAAACGGGCTGGCTGCAGCACGATCTGGCGATAGGCGCGCGCGGCTTCGTGTGGAAAAACTACAACCCTCGCGATGGCGGGACGCAAAAGCTCGGCAGCTCGACCCTCGACGACAGCCCTGACTATCCGCGCCCGGCCTATCCGGATTTCACCGATCGCTATCATTCCGCGACCACCACCCAGCACGTATTCCTGCTCAACGACACCCTGACCTTCAGCCCCCAGTGGAGCCTGCTGCTTTCCGGCAGCGAAAGCCTGTTTACCGTCGACAACTACGGTAAAAACAGCCGGCGCAGCAGCAGCCATGACGATCGCGGTACCAGCGGTTCCGCCAGCCTGATGTATAAGCCGGTCGATAACCTGACGCTCTATACCACCTGGGCCAACAGCATGCAGCAGGGCGACACCGCCCCGGCCGGCGCCAATAACGCAGGCGACGTTCTCAATCCCTACCGCAGCCATCAGCTTGAGGCCGGGGCGAAGTACGCCGTGCACAGCGATCTGCTGCTTACCGCCGCGCTGTTCCAGGCCGAGCGCCCGTTTGCCTATACCAACGACAGCGGTGATTTCGCCGAAGACGGAACGCAGAAAAACCGGGGGCTGGAGCTGATGGCCGATGGACGCATCACGCCCAATCTGCGCGTGTTCGGCGGCGGCAGCTGGCTCGATCCGCGTCTGCACAACACCTCCAGCGCCAGCGCTGACGACAAACAGGTGGTCGGTCTGCCTCGCTTCACCGCCAACATGCTGGTCATTTACAGCATCGCTGCGCTACCAGGACTGGATATGAATAGCAATATCCGTTACGTCGGCCGCCGGGCGACCGATAGCGCCAACGACGGCTGGGTCGGTAGCTATACCACCCTGGATGTCGGCAGCAACTATCGCACCCGACTGTTTGGTACCGACACCACCTTCAGGCTGGCAGTCACTAACGTGACCAACCGCCGCTACTGGAGCAATATCGTTCCGGGGGCCCTGACCGGCTACACCGGCGCCGGCTACGCCAGCGCTCAGCTCGGCGCGCCGCGTGAAGCGACGGCCTCGGTACAGTTTGATTTCTAAGGATCATAATGAAAAAAATAGCTGCCGCTTTACTCTGCGCCTGGCTCGCTTTGCCGGCTCTCGCCAGCCGCCAGCTGACGGACGATGCCGGGCATAGCGTCACCCTGCCGGATCGCGTTGATCGCATCGCCGAGGGATGGTTCGCCCACCACTCGCTGCTGATGACCCTCGGCGCGGGCGATAACATTGTGGCAACGGTTAATCGCCCGGACAGCCGCCCGTGGATGTTTCACCTCGATCCTCGCCTCAACCAGGCGCTTATCAGCCGCGGCCCGCACTTTACCAGCGAGGCGCTGCTGGCGCGCGGAGCCGAAGTGGTCTTTGTCGCCCAGGGTAACGGCGATGCCGAAGCGTACCGGCAGGCCGGTCTGCCGGTTATGGAGATGAGCTTTACCGATTACCCGTCGCTGGCGCGTTCCGTCACCACCACCGCCGAGGTTCTCGGGACGCCGCAGGCGCTGGCCAGAGCGCAGGCCTACAACCGGTATTTACAGCAGACTATCGCGCGTATCGGCCAGCGAACCGCCGCGCTGACCGACGCCGAACGCCCGCGCGTGCTGCATATCCAGTCGCTGAAGCCGCTCAAGGTCGACGGCGGCCATACGCTGATCGATACCTGGATCCGGCTGGCCGGCGGCCAGAACGCTGCCGCCGGGATCGAGGGCAATATGCAGGAGATTTCTCCGGAGAAGGTGCTGGCCTGGCAGCCGGATATTATTATCCTCGGCGCGGGCTGCGGCGATTTAGCGCACTCCGCCTATCGTGACCTCTTCTCCACCCTGCAGGCGGTCAAAAACCAGCAGGTGCGGCAAAACCCGGCGGGGGTTTTCCCGTGGGATCGCTACGGGACCGAAAGCGCGCTGCAAATTCAGTGGGCGGCAAAGCAGATCCAGCCTCAGCGCTTCGCCGATATTGATATGCTCGCGGTCACCCGCGACTTTTATCAGCGCTTTTTCGATTACCCGCTGAGCGAATCTGAGGCCAGCAGAATACTGCAGGCGCTACCGCCGCAGCGAAAGGATGGAAAATAGGCCACAGAACCTGGAGAACGGCGCGGCATTCACAAATTTGCGGCCTCGCCATGCGCCTGGGCTCATTTTCAGCGCTACTATCCGCTTAATGAGCCGGGCGCGAGCGGCAGAAACTTATCTTAATGCGCGCTGATACCGCTCCGGATACCGAACCTTGAGTGAGAGGGAATTCTTTATGAGTGTGCCGCAAACAAAATCTGAATTACTTAGCGCTATTGATAAAAACTTCGATAAATTAATGGGCTATCTCCATGCAATACCGGCAGAACTTACTGCGGATAACGCAATGGATGGCCACGCCAAAGGCAGCCAGATGAGCGTTCGGGACCTGGTTTCGTATCTGCTGGGATGGAATGCGCTGGTTGTAAAGTGGATCGTTTCTGACGCCAAAGGGCTGGCTGTCGATTTTCCGGAGGCTGGCTATAAATGGAATCAGCTTGGTCTTCTGGCGCAAAAGTTTTACGCAGACTACAGGGGATTAAGCTATAGCGCGCTAATCGCTGAGCTGCAGAGGGTAAAAAATGAAATAACGCAGCTGATTGATGAGCGCAGCGATGAAATTTTGTATGGCAAACCCTGGTACACAAAATGGACAATGGGACGAATGATCTCATTTAACACATCGTCCCCGTATGCTAACGCGTGCGCACGATTAAGAAAGTGGGCGAAAGAGAATAATATCAGCTTAAAGTAAACGTCTGCGTGAAATGAGCATGGATTAATCATCTTCATGCGCCGGTATTCCGGGTCTGCCAGACCCGTCGCCGGTTTTCTTAATGGCAAGCGCCGGCGGCGGTTAAGCCGGAACGCCGGCGATAACGTCATAAATACGCTCCGTGACGCCCGTCCCCTCTCCCGTCATCCCCTCTGAAAGTCTGCGCTAGCGGCCTGTTAGTCATTTCATTCAAATCTGCCGCGCCCGGCCGCCAAAAACCAGCGTATTCCACAGACCCGGAGACGATTTACCAGATATCTGTCTGAAGAATTGATATAGAGCGGGCGATTAAAAATTTAAAACTATTAACAATCAATTAACATTAGCAGGCGAACATTTTTTCTGAGGGAAATAATAATATGTCTACCACCCACGTTCTGGGGGATGCGCCCTTTGCTTCCGCAGGACAACCCCACTCCAGCTTAACCAGCCGTATCGATGCGCTGCCCGCCTCCTTCGGCCTGTGGTCATTTATCACCCTGCTGGCGCTCGGTGGTTTCTTCGAGCTGTACGATCTTTTTCAGACCGGATACATCAGCACCGGCCTGCTGGCAGAGAATATTTTTCATGTCGGCGAGCAGGGAGTTTTCGGCATATCGGATCAGGCCGCCTTCGCCTCGGCGACCTTTTTCGGCTTGTTTATCGGCGCCAGCCTTCTCGCGCCGCTGGCGGATAAGCTCGGCCGCCGCCTGACATTTATGTTTGCGCTTGCCTGGTACGGCGTATTCTCGCTGCTGATGGCCTTTCAGAGCAGCGCGGAGGGGGTTATTTTCTTCCGCTTCCTCGTTGGCATTGGCCTCGGCATTGAGCTGGTCACCATCGACACCTACCTGAGCGAATGGGTTCCGACCCATCTGCGTAACAAAGCCTTCGCCTTTGCCTTCTTCATTCAGTTTCTCTCGGTGCCCGCCGTCGCCTTGATGTCATGGATGCTGGTGCCCATCACCCTGTTCGGCCTGAGCGGCTGGCGCTGGGTCATTATCTTCGGCGCGCTGTGCTCGCTGGTTATCTGGGTCATCCGCAAGAAGCTGCCGGAATCGGCCCGCTGGCTGGAGGTTAAAGGCCGCAACGACGATGCGCACGCGGTGATGTGTGAGATGGAGCAGCGCTGCGGTATTGCCCCCTCGCCGCAGCACCTTACGCAGCCCGGGACCACCAAAACGCAGACCGGCACCTTTAAAGAGATTTGGGCGCCGGAATATCGCCAACGCACCATCATGCTGATGGTAATGAACTTCTTCCAGGCTATCGGCTTCTTTGGCTTCGGAAACTGGCTGCCGGCGCTGCTGTCAGGCCAGGGCGCCAGCATTACCCATAGCCTGCTGTACGCCTTTTTCATTACCCTCGCCTATCCGATTGGCTGCCTGTTCTGCACCCGCTTTGTCCACCGCTTTGAGAACAAATGGCAAATCGTACTCTCCGCGCTGATGACGGTGGTGTTCGGCACCCTGTTCGCACTACAAAATAGTCCGGTGATGCTGGTTATTTGCGGGTTTATGATCACCTGGTCCAACGCCTGGCTCACCATCAGCTATCACGCCTATCAGGCCGAGGTTTTCCCGACCCATATTCGCGCCCGCGCGGTAGGCTTCTGCTACTCGTTCAGCCGCCTGTCGACGGCAATCACCAGCATCCTGATCGGCATCATTCTGCAATACGCCGGTGCGCCGGGAGTGATCGGCTTTATCGTGGTCAGCATGCTGATGGTGATGCTCTCGGTCGGTATTTTCGGGCCGAAAACTCGCGGCATCAGCCTGGAAAAAATCTAACCTCACGCCGCGTCGCCGGATCTCTCCCGGCGGCGACGGCAGAGCCTGTGTCCTGATTTATAAAATCCCTCCGTCACCAATATAATAAAAACCCCACATTCACTGACCTGATAAATATCAATGGCAAAACGGATAATCAGCGCTATTTATTGATCGCTATTTTTTCGCGTGCTATAGATGTCCAATGAATTATTTATGGCTCAAGCCCGATGCTTAAAAAAACAAACCTCATTGTACAATTACTGGTTACGCTATTAATAGCTTGCTCGGCTCAGGCAGTCAGCGCGAAGATTGAATTACCTGATGCTGTAAAAACCATCGCCAGTTCGCAGTATTTCTCCACCGGTTATAACGGCTTTATCGCGCATAAAAGCGCCGGGGAGCAGGCGCTAGTAATGGTTGTCTCATCTCCGAACGCTACGAAGAAGCTGCTTGATATCGCCCGTTTCCCGTCAACCACCCTGGCAGGCAGGCTGTATGCCGCCTGTGGTTTAAAACAGCAAGAATATAGCGACATGGATAGCATCTTCACGCCGTTCTTTCATTTTACCGTTTCGGTGCTGCGGGGCGATGTGCTGACGGAAGAGTCGTTCCAGGATCTTTATAGCAGAATAACCGCCTACGGCTGTCATTAATTACGCAACGGTTCCGCGATGTTCTTAATTAACGCCCCAGCCTCTTCGGAGCGCTAATTCATACATTATATTCTGCTAAAGAATTAGCCAAATATCGCCTGCGCATCGGCAAAGCATTTTTCCGCCAGCGACGACACCGGCTCTTTATTGCGCATAATCAGCGCCAGCATCGAATCCACCTCCGTTTCGGCAATCGGGATAATCTCCAGATTGTCGCTCAGCTCCTCCAGGCCATTATTGAGCGGCATAATGGCGCAGCAGATCCCCGCCTGTACCGCCTGGATTATCTGAAAGGTAGAGTCGCTTTCAAAAACGTATTTCGGCGTTAGCCCTTTCGCTTTAAAGCTCATCTCGATCGATTCGCGGTAGTACATCCCTTTGGTGAGGAAACCGAGCGGCAGAGAAGCCAGGTTTTCCCAATCGGGCGTCCCCTGCGCGAAGCGAAAATGCCGCTTATCGTGCAGCAGCCCCATCCGCGTCGCCGGCAGCCACTGCACGTTAAACAGCTGGCTATCGACGTGGTGCAGGTAGCAGATCCCCAGGTCGAGCTGATTACGGCTCACGCCATCGATAATCTGCTCCGAGGTCAGCGACAGCAGGCTAAACTGCAGCTCGGGATACTTCTCCGTCAGGGGCTTAATCAGCTGCATCGGATTGAGGCTGGCCAGCGGCACCATGCCGACCCGCAGCTGGCCCACCATTTGCCCGCGGCAAATGGCCGCCTCCGCTTCCAGCCCGTCGTGGGCGGCAAGCAGCGCCCGCGCCCACGCCAGAATGCGTTCGCCTTCGGGGGTAAACCCCTCGAAGCGCTGTCCCCGCTGGATCAGCACGAGGTTCAGCTCCTCTTCCAGGCTGCGAATGCGCATGGATAGCGTCGGCTGGGTGATATGACAGGCCGCCGCGGCCTAGCCAAAATGGCGGGTTCGATCGAGGGCGATCAGATACTTGAGCTGTTTAATATCCATTATTGATTCACTCTATTTGCGCCCGCGCCTGAAGGCGCGCTAACGCGATACAGAGCGCTATTGTAGCCCAAATATGTTAGCCAAATGTTATTTTAAGACCGGAAGATGTTCGCCGCGGTGTCGCCAAACCTGACGCCGCGCTGATGGGGCCTCGTCGCCAGCGGTCGCCGGCGACGGAGTGCGGGAGGTATTAGCGCATACCCGCAAGCGGCAGGATCTCTTTCGAGCGCAGCGTCAGGCGAATCGGCACCGATTTGTAGGACGGCGTGCCGCTCTCTTGATCAAGATAGTTTAGCGGAACCAGGACGTTAGCCTCCGGGTAATAGGCGCCCACGGTGCCCGGCGCAATGCTGTAGGCCACCACCGTAATGTTCTCAAGCCGCTGGTGGCTGTCCGGCAGCGCAGTACTGATATCAACCCGGTCGCCGTGCTCCAGCCCCATATTTTCCATGTCCTGCTCGTTCATAAACAGCACGTCGCGGCGGCCGAAGACTCCGCGATAGCGGTCATCGAGGGCATAAATCGTGGTGTTGTACTGATCGTGGCTGCGCAGCGTCACCAGACGCATAACGTCCTCTCCGTCCACCTGCACGTTTTCATGAACGCCGTCGAAAACCGAGAACATCGCTTTTCCCGTTGGCGTCGGCCAGATTCGCTCGGTCGGCGGCAGCGGCATGCGGAAACCGCCCGGATGACGAATGCGCTGATTGTAGTTTTCAAAGCCGGGAACGGTGCGTTCAATCAGCTCGCGGATGCGATCGTAGTTTGCCACCAGCGCCAGCCAGTCAACTTTGCTGTTCGCCAGCGTCGCCATCGCCATCCCGGCCACAATGGCCGGTTCGGAACGCAGCTGCGCCGAGGCCGGCTTCAGCTTGCCCGACGACGCGTGAACCATCGACATCGAATCCTCAACGGTAATCGACTGACGGCCGCTTTCCTGCAGGTCGAGCTCGGTGCGTCCGAGACAGGGCAGAATATAGGTCTCTTTGGCCATCAGCAGGTGCGAGCGGTTGAGCTTGGTGCCAACGTGTACGCTCAGCTCCAGCCCCTGCATCGCCGGGAAGGCCCGCTGATGATCGGGCATGGCGACGGCAAAATTGCCGCCCAGACAGAGCAGCACCTTCGATTTCCCCTCAATCATCGCCTCCAGCGCTTTCACCGCGTCGTGCCCATGCGCCTGCGGCGGAACAAAGCCGAACTCTCGCTGCAGGTTGGCGAGGAAGCTGGCGCTCGGCTTTTCGGTAATGCCGACGGTACGGTTGCCCTGCACGTTGGAGTGCCCGCGCAGCGGACAGATCCCGGCCCCCGGCTTGCCGATATTGCCGCGCATCAGCAGCAGGTCGGCGATCAGGCGGACGTTTGAGGTGCCCTTGTTATGCTGGGTGATCCCCATGCCGTAGGTGACGATGGTGGCGTTGGATTTGGCATAGGCCGCGGCAACGCGCTGCAGGTCGTCGCGGGTCAGGCCCGACTCACGTTCGATATCGTGCCAGCTGGTCAGGCGCAAATCCTGGGCAAAGGCCGGAAAGTTCTGCGTATGTTCGGCAATAAATGCGCTGTCGAGGACATTATCCAGATCGTCATCCATCTGCAGCAGCGCTTTGGCAATCCCCTTCAGCGCCGCGGCATCGCCGCCGGCCTTGACCTGGAAATAGGTCGAGGCAATGTTGGTTGAACTATAGGTCGCCATTTCGATCACGTTCTGCGGGTCGGCAAAACGCTCCAGCGCCCTCTCCTTTAGCGGATTGAGGACAATAATCGGCACGCCGCGCCGGGACAGTTCGTGCAGGGTTCCCATCATCCGCGGGTGGTTGGTTCCCGGGTTGTGACCGATGGAAATGACCAGCTCGGTTTTGTCAAAATCATCCAGCGAAACCGTCCCTTTCCCAATGCCAATGGACTGCGGCAGCCCGACGCTGGTTGCCTCGTGGCACATATTGGAACAGTCCGGGAAGTTGTTGGTGCCCAGCTCGCGGGCATACAGCTGGAACAGCCAGGCGGCTTCGTTGGAGGCGCGTCCGGAGGTGTAAAATTCAACCTCATCCGGCTGCATGCGGCTGACAATCTCGCCGATCCGCGCGAAGGCGCGGTCCCAGGAGACCGGACGCAGCGTGTCGCTGGCGCGATCGTAGACCAGCGGTTCGGTTAAGCGACCGTAGCCCTCCAGCTCAAAATCGCTTTTCGCCAGCAGGGAGCTTACCGTATTGGCCGCCAGAAATTCGGCAGTGACGCGCTTGCTGGTCGCTTCCCAGGTCACCGCCTTGGCGCCATTCTCGCAAAACTGGAAGGTCGATTTGTGTTCTTTATCCGGCCATGCGCAGCCCGGGCAGTCAAAACCGTCCGGCTGATTGGTGCGCAGCAGCGTCGCGGGGGCATCAAGGGCATCCATCTGGGTGCGAACGGCGATTGCGGTGGCTTTCAATGCGCCCCAGCCGCCGGCCGGGCCGTCATAGGGATGAACCCCCGGCACTGCGCGTCTTTTCTTGTTCATGCTAACTCCTGAATGCACCGTCGATATGCAGGTAAATGCGTGCGTCAGATAGCCTTATCAGAGCGATCGGCACTATTTTTATGGCCGCTCGCCGACGTGTGGCTGATACCCGACGCCGGCGAGGGTTTTGTTAACGAAAGAATAACAATCAGGACCTAAGCTGTATAATCAATGTTATCTATCACGCATTAGATTTAACTTATTTAACATTAGCAGCCTGCGGTGGATCAGGTCAGATTGTAGTACCGGTCGGGCTGAACTTTTTCCGGCAGCGGATGCTGGCCGGTCATGTCCAGCAGATTGCGCTCGATGGTATTGCACATCGCGTTGAGCGGCAGATCGTTGGCGGCGACGCCGAACGGGTCCTCCAGCTCTTCCGCCAGCGAATCCCATGACAAAAAGGTGTAGGAGATAAAGACCGAGACAAATGGCGTCATGTAGTGCAGATCGCCAACCAGCGCAAAAGGCAGCAGCGTGCAAAACAGATAGACGGTACGTTGTAAAATCAGGGTGTAGGCAAAAGGCACCGGCGTCGTCGCTAAACGTTCGCAGCCGCCCAGCACGTGCGCCAGCTCATCGAGCTTATTATCCATCAGGCCGTAGGTGATATCGCTGATCTTCCCCGCTTCGCGCAGCTGGCCTAACTCATGCCCCACCAGCAGTAGAATCCGGTTAGTTGGCATCGAGCTGGCGATAATTTCCGTCACCACATCGCGCGGCAGCAGACGATAAAGATCGGCGCTGGGATCGGTTTTACGCAGCTGGTGCTTCAGGCTCCAGCTAAAGGCAATCAGGTAGCTGGCTATTTTTTTATGCGTTTCTGCGGCGGCGGGCAGAATATTTTTTAGCTGGCGCATAAGCGTGCGCTCGGCAATTAATACCGTTCCCCACAGGTTACGCGCCTCGACAAAGCGGTTGTAGCTGGCGCTGTTGCGAAAGCCGAGAAAAATCGCGATAGCGATCCCCAGCAGGCTAAACGGGGCGACGGTTAAATGGATCCCCAGCTGCTCGTACCACTGATAGCTAATAATCGCGATAATCGACATCAGCACATTGAGCAGCAGGCGAAAGACGATTTTTGACAGCACCGAGCCATGCCAGTCAAACAGACGGAGAAACCAGTGTTGTTCTGGTCGGATAATCATTGTATTACTTCCTGATGAACGCCATTGGGCATGGCTTAATATTATCTATTACGCCATTGGCTTATTTTATTGAGCACCAACACGACAATGCGTTAATTATTTACCACTAATAAGCGATGGATTAATGGCCCGCTAATTATGGTCCCTTTTTATTTGTCCGGCAATATGCGGAACCGCGCTCCCCGCAGTAATAAAGCGGCAGAGCTAATTACCGCTCTATTAATAGGGTTAATTATCAGCACGCCGTGGAGCGGGCCGGCGGGTTACAAAACGCCGCCGTTCATCCGGCGCATCGCGCAGTGCCAGGCGCCGTTACGCACCGAGGCGCGCAGCACGCGGGCAATGCCGTGCACCGCCAGCCGCGTGGACTGCCGCTGCAGGCGGCTCATCCTGAGGGAGAGCATCTCCTGCGCCCAGGGCGGCAGAAGATCGACCCCCGCGCGCATCATCAGCCGGCCAACGGGCTGGCTCAGCTTCCCTGGCAGGCGGGTGGCAAACAGCACCCGGGCGACCTCCTGAGTGCGTTCGTCGCAGCGCAGGCGCGGACGCATATCCTGCAAATACTCCGCCACCTGCCGCGGCGTGACGGGAATATCCCGCGCGCCGAGGCGGCGGGCAATCTCTCCGGCCTCCGCGAAATACTGCTCCTGGCGCGCTTCGCTCACCACGGTTCGCCGGTAGCGCAAATGCGAGGCCATAAAGCTGCTGCACTCGGCAACGTGTATCCAGGTTAGCAGCGCCGGATCGCTGGCTTCGTACGGCGTGCCGTCCCGATCCCGCCCGCTCACCCGCAGATGAATATCCTTTATCTTCGCGATCAGCCGCTCGGCATCCGCGGTGGTGCCAAAGGTGGTCGCAGAAATGAACTGGCTGGTGCGCCGCAGGCGGCCAAATATGTCTTCGCGGAAGTTAGAGTGATCCCAGACGCCGGCCAGCGCCAGCGGGTGGAGCATCTGCAGAAGCAGCGCGCTGATACCGCCGCAGAGCATAGAGGTAAAATCGCCGTGCACCGGCCAGATAGCCGAGCGTGGGCCAAACAGCCCCGGTTCGCCGGGCGGGTGTTCAAAATCAATCTCTTTCAGCGCCATGCCGGTTAAACCCAATACCTGCGCTTCAATCATGCCGCGTATGCTGGTCATTACTGTGCCTGTTCCTTTGCGTAACAGACAAAACATACCATTATTTAACGCCGGACTCATTTGCCGGCAGCGGCTTTCAGGCAAAATACGTTGTGCCCGCAGGTCGCGGGCACGCTGTGGCGGGAAGCGCGTTTACGGATTGAGCTGATATTCCAGGCTCACTTCGGCATTGAGCACCTGCGAAACCGGGCAGCCCGCTTTCGCTTTGTGAATGATGCTTTCGAACGCCGCATCGGCAATACCCGGCAGGACGATCTGACTCTGGAGCGCCACTTTGGTAATGGCGAAGCCGCCGGCGGATTTATCGAGGGTCACGACGGCGACCGTATCAATCGAGGTTGGCGTATACCCTTCTTCACCCAGCATCAGCGATAGCGCCATTGAGAAGCAGGCCGCGTGGGCCGCGCCGATAAGCTCTTCCGGGTTGGTGCCCTTGACGCCTTCAAAGCGGGTGTTGAAGCCATAAGGTTGCTGGTTCAGCGCCCCGCTCTCCGTTGAGACGGTTCCTTTACCGCTTTTCAGATCCCCTTCCCAGTGCGCTTGACCTTTCTTATGAATTGCCATGGATTCGCTCCTTTTTTGACGTTAAAGGATTAAGTATAGGAGCGGATGGCGGATTCGGCCTGCGTCATTTACCTCCCGTCGTCATTTTGCCCCACGTTCCGGCGCCGATATTCTTACTCATATTGACGCCGGTTACCCCAAAGCCGCTGGCCTCGTACAGGCGGCGGGCGCGCGCGTTATCTCCGGCGACCCGCAGCTTTATCTGCACAAACCCCTGCTGCCTGAGATCGTTTTCCAGCGCCGCCATCGCCTGTTTGCCCAGCCCCTTCCCCTGACTCGCGGCGTGAATATAAAAGTCGCAAATAAAGGCGGAGCGCATTTTGGCGTCCGGCTTGTACCACAGGTAGCCAACGTGCTGCTCTGCATCCCCGACGCGTTCAATCAGGCAGAGTAACACCTGGCCCGGCGTGCTCGCGCCGTCGGGGAGACTCTCGGCGATCTCCTGCTGCGCCTGAGCCCGGGCGTCCTGAGCGGAAAGACCATAGTTCTCAGCAATTTCGGCGGCGTAATCAGGGATAAAGTAGGCGAGCCAGGCCGCATAGTCGGCCTCCTGCATCGTTCTGAATATCATCATCGTTCCATTCCTTTAGTGAAAAATGCTAGCCGTTCGCAGGCTGCGCCAGACGCTGCTGAATGTCGTCGAGAAACAGCGGCAGCGCGCTGGGCTGGTAGTCGCGCGAGAGATAGAGACCGAAAACGCTCAGCGGCTTCGGCGTCCAGCCGGGCAGTATCTGCTTCAGCGCCCCGCCGCTCAGCGCGCGCTGCGCCTCAAGCTCGGGGAGCATCGCAATACCGCAGCCGGCCACCGCGGCCTCCAGCAGCAGGGAGGAGATCCCGGCGCTTAAATTTCCCGATACCGCCACCGCGGCGCTCTCCCCTTCAGGCGAGATAAACTGCCAGGTCTGGGTGGCGAAATGGCTGTAATGCAGGCAGTTGTGCCGGCTCAGGTCGTCAGGCGTCTGCGGCTGTCCGTTCAGCTGCAGCCAGCGCGGCGAGGCGCAGAGCACCGATCGGCAGACCCCCAGCCGGCGGGCGATGGCTCCCGGCTCCGGGTTATCGGTGATGCGGATTGCCACGTCGATGCGTTCGCCGATCAGGCTGACCGGATGGTTGTTGATATCCAGCTCAAGCCGCAGCTGCGGATAGCGGGCAAGAAAATCCGGCAGCAGCGGGGAAATGAGCTGCATGGCGGTAAAGTGGGCGCAGGCCACCCGCAGCGTACCGCTGGGCACCGCCCGCTCGGTCTGCCCGGCAATTTCGTCCGACAGCTGCGTCAGGCTGCGGGTTTTTTGCAGCACCTTCTCCCCGGCGGCGGTAAGCGTTAGCCTGCGCGTGGAGCGGTGGATCAGGCGGCTTCCGGCCCAGTGCTCCATCTGCTCAAGATAGCGGCTGACCATCGGCCGCGACATGCCCAGCGCCCGCGCCGCGGCGCTGAGGCTGCCCAGCTCGCAAATGCGGATATATACCCTGGCGGCGATAATGCGATCCATACGTCGTTTCCATCTGCACGATTTATGAAACTCAGCATCTCTTTTTTCAGGAATTTTCGCAAATCGGGAAATGCGTAAAATAGCGTTATTCACCCGACATTGAGAAAACAATCATGAAACTATCGACTCTTGCCATCGCCACTGCCCTGTTCAGCAGCGCCGCCTTCGCCGCACCGCTGCAGCTGCAAACCTACAACCCGCAGGATAAAGGGATTTTCGCCGTCAACTCAACGCTGGCGTCCGGCCCCCACGAAGCGGTGCTGTTTGACGCCCAGTTCAGCATCAAGGACGGCGAGAAGCTGGTTGAGATGATCCGCAAAAACGGCAAGAAGCTGAGCCGGATTGTGATCACCTCCGGCGACCCGGATTTCTACTTCGGCCTTGAGCCGCTGGTTAAAGCCTTCCCGCAGGCAAAAATTGTCGCGACGCAGGAAGTGGTTAATCACATTAACGCCACTAAAGCCGCGAAGCTGGCCTACTGGGGTCCGCAGATGAAAGACGGCGCCCCGCAGCAGGTCTATGCTCCGCAGGTCATTGAAGCCAGCACCTTTACCATCGACGGCGAGAAGGTCGAAATCCGCGAGCCGAACGGCTACGCCGCCTTCGTGTGGATCCCGGGTAACAAGGCCATTCTGGGCGGTACCGGCGTCGCCTGGAATATGCACGTCTGGACCGCCGATACCCAGACCGCTGAAAGCCGCCTGCAGTGGCGCAAAACCCTCGACGATATGGCCGCGCTGCATCCGCAGCAGGTAATTCCGGGGCACTATCTCGGCACGCCGCCGGCAGGCGACCGCGCGATCCTCTTTACCCGCGACTATCTGCAGCAGTTTGAGCAGGCGCTGAAGAACCATAAGGATTCAGCCGGCGTGATTAAAGAGATGAAGCAGCACTGGCCGAAACTTGCGGAAGAGAGCTCGCTGGAGCTTAGCGCTAAGGTAAACACCGGCGAGATGAAGTGGTAAGCGCAGACTGTTCCTAATCCGCGAACATGAGGTTGCCATTGGTGAAAATATAGCCCACCATAGATAGCGCGGTTCGGTTAACGGGCCGCCGTTAGGGTTATATTTCGTCCGGTTTCGCCGGGCTTGTCCTTGAAACAGAAGTGGATTAAGGAGTAAGAATGAAATCGAACCATCAGGCACGTCATCTTCTCGGTCTGAACTATAAGCTGTCCCAGCAGAAAAAAGTGGTGCTGGACGGCGATGTGGAAACCACCATCAACCACGCGCATGCCACCGGCCGCAAACGCCGCGCCGGCTAATTTCTCGACTGAGTGATGATAAAAACACCGTCCTTTTGCCAGGATGGTGTTTTTTTAGCACTATCTCCCCTCTTTAACAGCAACTGCTCTATACTCTGCCCGCTGCATTCCATGCCAGCCCGCCCGTCTATCGCCGCGCCGGGCCTGATGCGATTATCAAGGAGTTAGTGCGATGCAATTCACCCATAAAAAAAACCGTTCCCTGTACATCCCCTACGCGGGTCCCGTCCTGCTTGAGTTTCCGCTTCTTAACAAAGGTAGCGCCTTCAGCATCGAAGAGCGCAGCAGCTTCAACCTGCTGGGCCTGCTGCCGGAAGTGGTCGAAACCATCGAAGAGCAGGCCGAGCGCGCGTGGATCCAGTATCAGGGATTCAAAACCGAGATCGACAAGCACATTTACCTGCGTAATATTCAGGACACCAACGAAACGCTCTTTTATCGCCTGATTGGCAACCATCTTGAAGAGATGATGCCGGTCATCTATACCCCGACGGTCGGCGCCGCCTGCGAACGTTTCTCCGAGATCTATCGCCGCGCCCGTGGCGTATTTATCTCCTACCAGAACCGACATAACCTCGACGATATCCTGCAAAACGTGCCTAACCACAACGTTAAGGTGATCGTGGTCACCGACGGTGAGCGTATCCTGGGCCTTGGCGATCAGGGCATCGGCGGAATGGGTATCCCTATCGGGAAGCTGTCGCTGTACACCACCTGCGGCGGGATCAGCCCGGCCTACACGCTGCCCGTGGTGCTGGACGTCGGAACCAACAATCAGCAGCTGCTCGACGATCCGCTGTATATGGGCTGGCGTCACCCGCGTATCACCGATGACGAGTACTATCAGTTCGTTGATGACGTTATCCAGGCCATTAAGCATCGCTGGCCGGACGTTCTGCTGCAGTTTGAAGACTTTGCGCAGAAGAACGCCATGCCGCTGCTTAACCGCTACCGGAATGAAATCTGCTCGTTCAACGATGATATCCAGGGCACCGCTTCGGTCACCGTGGGTACGCTGATCGCCGCCAGCCGCGGTGCCGGCAGCCAGCTGAGCGAACAGAAAATTGTCTTCCTCGGCGCCGGTTCCGCCGGCTGCGGTATCGCCGAGCAGATCGTCGCCCAGATCCAGCGTGAAGGCCTAAGTGAAGAGGCCGCGCGCCAGCGCGTCTTTATGGTCGATCGCTTCGGTCTGCTCACCGACGCGATGCCGAACCTGCTGCCGTTTCAGAGCAAGCTGGTGCAGAAGCGGGAAAACCTGCAGCAGTGGGATACCACCAGCGACGTTCTCTCTCTGCTGGACGTCGTGCGCAACGTCAAGCCCAATATTTTGATCGGCGTTTCCGGCCAGCCGGGGTTGTTCACCGAAGAAATTATTCGCGAAATGCATAAGCACTGCCCGCGGCCGATCGTGATGCCGCTGTCGAACCCCACTTCCCGGGTGGAAGCGACGCCGCAGAACATTCTTAGCTGGACCGACGGCGAAGCGCTGGTCGCCACCGGCAGCCCGTTTGCGCCGGTGACGCTGAAAGGCAAGCAGTACGTGATCGCCCAGTGCAATAACTCCTATATCTTCCCCGGAATTGGTCTCGGGGTCATCGCCTCCGGCGCCTCGCGGGTCACCGAGGATATGCTGATGGCCGCCAGCGAAACGTTGGCGAAGCACTCCCCGCTGGTGAACAACGGCGAAGGCCCGGTGCTGCCGGAGCTGAAGGATATTCAGACCGTGTCGCGCGCTATCGCCTTTGCGGTTGGTAAAGTCGCTCAGGAACAGGGCGTGGCGGTGAAAACCTCCGCTGAGGCGTTGCTGCAGTCGATCAGCGATAACTTCTGGCAGCCGGAGTATCGCAACTACCGTCGGACGTCGATTTAATCGCGATTGGTCTCGACAAGCGACACGCCATCTGGATAACGGCGAACGCGGCGGGCCTCTACGGGGCCCGCTTTTTTGCCCCGCATCCCTCCTGGATTTAGCCGCTAGCTAAATCGACGTTCTCCTTCTACACTGCCTGCACCTGTCAACTAACTGAATAAAAAAGGAGGACCCCATGCTGTACTGTGAAATGTTTATTTTTTCACATACATTTGGCGATCGTACCCCCTCAAGCGTTATCGGTATCGTGCTGCGATAACTTTAGCTTGAGCGAAGAAACCAAACCTTAATTCCCTTCCCTCGGGCTTACCGGGTTATCGTCAGCGATGTTTGACGAGGCATTCTCATGCCTGTAACTCTTGAGTAAGTCACAATGAGCACACTCTTAACCGCACAATCGCTGTACGTTGAAACGGCATTTGGCCCGTTATTCAACGATCTCTCTTTTACCCTCAAAAAAGGCGACCGCATCGGCCTGATGGGCTATAACGGCTGCGGGAAAAGCACCTTGCTGCAGGTACTCGACGGTACGCTTACGCCCAATTCCGGCCGCGTGGCGCTGGCTAACCATTGCCTGCTGGCCCGCGTGGAGCAGCATCTGCCGGAGGCGGTATTAGCGCAATCGCTGGTGCAGGCGGTACTGGCTCGCCTCCCCGCTGCGGGTCGCGAAAACCATCGCTGGCAGGCGGAGCGCCTGCTGGCCGAAATGGGCTTTGGCGCCGCCAGCTTCGGGCAGCAGGCGGCCAACCTCAGCGGCGGCCAGCATACCCGGCTGCTGCTGGCGCGGGCCCTGATTCAGCAGCCAGATCTGCTGCTGCTTGATGAACCCGGCAACCATCTCGACCTGCCAACCCTGCTGTGGCTGGAAAGCTTCCTGCAAACCTGGCAGGGGAGCTTCGTCGTGGTGTCGCACGACAATCTCTTACTGGATGCTGTAACTAATACCAGTTGGATCCTGCGCGACAGCAGCCTGCACGCCTTCTCTCTCCCCTGCAGCGCGGCTCGCCGGGCGCTGCAGGAGCAGGATGAAAGCGACGCCCTGCGCCATAAGGCCGAGCAAAAGGAGATCGACCGCGTCGCCGCCAGCGCCAGGCGGTTAGCTACCTGGGGGCAGGTCTATGACAACGAAGATCTCTCGCGCAAAGCCAAACAGATGGAAAAACAGGTGCTGCGTCTCAAGGAGAGTCAAACCAGCGTGACCGCCGGGACGCCGTGGCGGCTGGCGCTGCATGGCGACGCGGTGCAGGCCGACCGTCTGCTGGAAATGGAACGACTACCGGTCCCGCCGGCGCCGGGGCTGCCCGCCCTGTTCACCACCGGGCTGGCGCGGCTGAAAAGCGGCGATCGGGTCGCAATAATGGGCCGCAACGGCGGCGGAAAATCGTCGCTGCTGCGCCTGCTGTGGCGGCAACTGCAGCAGGCGGCACCAGACGCCGGGCTACGTCTGCACCCCCGCCTCAGCCCGGGTTACTATGATCAGACGCTGCATCAGCTGGCCGATAGCCACAGCCTGCTGGAGGCGCTTGAAGCCTTTGCGCCGGCCCCGGAGGCGCGTAAGCGCGCGCTGATTTCCGCCGGCTTCGGCTGGGCCCGTCACGGGCAGAAGGTCAGCACCCTGAGCGGAGGCGAACGCTCCCGGCTGCTGTTTGTCGGGCTGTCGCTGGCGCGCTATAGCCTGCTGCTGTTAGATGAGCCCACCAACCATCTTGATATGGAAGGCAAAGAGGCGCTGGCGGCTACGCTGCGGGACTATCCCGGCGGCCTGCTGCTGGTCAGCCATGACCGTCAGCTGATCGCCAGAAGCTGTAACCGCTTCTGGCTGATCGACGACCAGGGCCTCAGCGAATGGCACGACGTCGACGAGGTCTATGCGCGGCTGCGGAATGTTACCGGCCAGTGCGAACGGCCAGCGCAGGTGCCGGCGGCGGCAACGCCCGCAGAGGACGGCGATGCGCTGCTGGAACGGCTGATTAGCCTGGAACAGCGCCTGGCTGAAGATCTTGCGCGTAAGCCGAAGCATCAGAAACCGCAGCAGCAGGCGCAGTGGCGTAAGGAGATCGCAGAAATTAATGCCCGACTGAGTTAAAACCAAACCAGCCCGGCTCGCGGCGTCAAGCCTGAGCCGGGCTTCGTTTAGCCGGTTACTGCGGCTTTTTCGCTTTCCAGGCATCCCATGCCTGTTTAATTTCCTGTTTCGCCGTCTCGGCATCGTTAAAGCCGTTCAGCTCCACCTTTTTACGGCCATCCGGCAGCTGCTTATAAACCCGGAAGAAGGCCTGCAGACGCTCCTGCTCCATTTTCGGCAGATCGCTGATGCTTTTAATATCGTCATAAGTCGGATCAATTTTGCTGGCCGGCACGGCGATGATTTTATCGTCCTTCTCACCGCCATCGATCATCTTCAGCACGCCAATCGCCCGCAGCTTAATCAAGGTTCCGGGCGCCATCGGCGCGCGGGTATAGAACACCACATCAAGCGGATCGCCATCACCGGCCAGCGACTGGGTCAGCGAACCGTAGTTGGCCGGATAAGCCACCGGCATCGACTGGAAACGATCGGCGATGATAAACCCGGTTTTGGCGTCAGTTTCATATTTGATAATGCCGCCGGCGGGAATTTCGGTGACCGCGTAAAACTCCTCCGGATTGTTTTCCGGCTGCGGGAAATCCAGCACGTTATCGGCCTGAGCGGCGGCGGAGAAGAGCAGCGTTGCGGCGATGATGTTTTTTACCAGATGCATTGGGTTATCACTCTGTTGTTATAAGAAATTGTCCAATAACAGCCTGCCGGTAAGCAATGAAAGGAATATGACCGATTCATGGCATAAATATTAACAGCTATAATATTGAGCAAAAAACGTCCTTTTAGCCACACCGCCTGATTTAAACCACACTTTTCACTACAAAAATTGCATTTAACGGCACAATAGTTAATCCTTAATGAGTATTATTCACAAAGAACACGACGTGATTTGTCACTAATATCAAGGAGAAAACATGAGAGCTGCCGTTGTCACTCACGATCATCAGGTCAATGTAACGGAAAAAACGCTGCGTCCCCTGCAACATGGCGAAGCGCTGCTGAAAATGGACTGCTGTGGCGTCTGCCACACCGACCTGCACGTCAAAAACGGCGATTTTGGTGATAAAACCGGCGTTATCCTCGGGCATGAGGGCGTCGGCGTGGTTCTGCAGGTCGGTCCCGGCGTAAATTCACTGAAACCCGGCGATCGCGCCAGCGTGGCATGGTTCTTTGAAGGCTGCGGCCACTGTGATTACTGTAACAGCGGCAACGAAACGCTCTGCCGCTCGGTAAAAAACGCCGGCTATACCGTTGACGGCGGCATGGCGGAAGAGTGTATCGTCACCGCCAACTACGCGGTAAAAGTCCCGGATGGCCTCGACTCCGCGGCCGCCAGCAGCATCACCTGCGCCGGCGTAACGACCTACAAAGCGGTGAAAGTCTCCCACGTCAAGCCGGGCCAGTGGATCGCGATTTACGGCCTTGGCGGCCTGGGCAATCTGGCGCTGCAGTATGCGAAAAACGTCTTCAATGCCAAAGTTATCACCATCGACGTCAACGATGAGCAGCTGAAGCTGGCCGCAGAGATGGGCGCCGACCTGACCGTCAACTCCCGCAGCGAAGACGCGGCGAAGGTTATTCAGGAGAAGACCGGCGGCGCCCATGCCGCCGTGGTGACCGCCGTCGCGAAGGCCGCGTTCAACTCTGCCGTCGACGCCGTGCGCGCCGGTGGCCGCGTGGTGGCCGTTGGCCTGCCGCCGGAAGCCATGAGCCTCGACATTCCGCGTCTGGTGCTGGACGGTATCGAAGTGGTGGGTTCGCTGGTGGGTACCCGTCAGGATCTGATTGAGGCCTTCCAGTTTGCCGCCGAAGGGAAAGTGGTGCCAAAAGTGACGCTGCGCCCGCTGGGCGATATCAACGCCATCTTTAAAGAGATGGAACAGGGGCAGATCCGCGGCCGTATGGTTATCGACTTCCGTCGCTGATCTTTGCGCCTCTTCCGAATCAGGGAGAGGCGTCTGCTCAGGCTATACGCACGGCCCGGTCGCGCAGCCGTACATCATGTACAGCGGAAATAGCGGCACCAGCGGGATCAGCGCGATGGTTCCGAGGGTAGAAAGAGTTTGCGTCCGATCGTTGATCGACACCACCACCGGGCTGGAGAGTCGCCAGGACTCTTCAAGCTCGTTCGGATTCCCTGCCGTCCAGTAGCCGGAAGCTTTAAACAACACGCCGAGATGTTCACTATCCAGCGCCGTCGCTTTATATTCATTGGTTAATATCGTCTGCTGCGCTGCGTCCAGTTTACGTTTATCAAGCACCACCAGATATTCCGCCACCACCTCATGTTGCTTAACCGCAAAGTTTACCCGCACGCCCGCGGCGACTTTATTAAAACGCTGGTAGAAGGTGTTATAGCGCTGATACTCCTGCGGGGCGCCGTCCCGATAAAACCGATAGGTGTATTTATTGGACACCGCAATAATACCGGCCGAGATCGGCTTAACTTTCGTTATGGTATCGGTCGGCGGTAAATTCGGCGCCGCGGTGCAGCCGGTCAATAACACCACCGCCAGCCCCAGTAAATATTTCAGCATTACCCTTTTCCCGTTTAGCGACATTCATTTGTCGGCCATTAATTTATCAACCTTAAGTATCATCTCAATCTTTTTATCAAATTATGAGATTAGTGCCAGCCGAAAAAAAATAAAATTAACCCGGCACCAAGGCGGCCAGGAGAGAATTCCCTAAGTAAGTGACTGCCGTCAACGCAGGCGCAGTTTGAATTATCCCAGGTATTAATGCTTTTTATGCACATGCTTAGCGCAAATGCTTCGTTCCTTTGTCAATAACCGCGCCGGATGATGACAACACAATAGATAACAAAGGAATTCACCATGCAAAGCCGTTTTCGTCTGCCCGCGCTGGCAGCACTTTTTTTATCAGGCGCCTTTTCAGCCTGGGCCGCCGATACGCCGGTTAAAGGCGGCACCTTAATTTATCTTGAGCAGCAGCCGCATACCAACCTTTATCCGCCCGCCGGGGGCTTCTATCCTAACGGCGGGATCCTCAACCAGATCACCGATAAGCTGACCTGGCAGAACCCCAAAACCTTAGAGGTCGAGCCGTGGATTGCCGAGAGCTGGAGCACTAACGCCGACAAAACCGAATATACGTTCAGGCTACGCCCCGGCGTCACCTTCTCCGACGGCACTCCGCTGGACGCCAACGCGGTTGCCAAAAACTTTGATACCTACGGGCTGGGGAATAAGGCCCACCGCCTGCCGGTCTCGGAGGTGATAAACAACTACGATCGTAGCGAGGTCATCGACCCGCTGACGGTAAAGTTCTATTTCAAAAAGCCCTCCCCTGGCTTCCTGCAGGGCACGGCGACCATCGGCTCCGGGCTGGTGTCGCTTAGCACGCTGCAGCGCAACTTCGAAGAGCTCGGCGACGCGCGCAATATTATCGGCTCCGGCCCGTTCAGCGTTAAAGATGAAAAACCGGGCCGCGAGCTGACGCTGGTTGCCCGCAAAGATTACCGGTGGGGGCCAAAAAACCTGCCGCAGCAGGGGCCGGCGAACCTCGACGGTATTACCTTTATCGTCACCCCGGAAGATAGCGTGCGCATCGGCGCGCTGCTGGCGGGCCAGGCCGACTTTATCCGCCAGGTTCAGGCCTACGACGAAAAGCAGGCCACCGACCAGGGCTTTACGATCTACGCCGCGCCGACTCGCGGAGTGAACGATAGCCTGAGCTTCCGTCCGGATAACCCGCTGGTTTCCGATCTGCGCGTTCGCCAGGCGCTGCTGCATGCCACTAACGCGAAGCAGGTCGTCGAAACGCTGTTTTCCGCCAACTACCCGCAGGCCACGTCGGCCATCGCCAGCTCGGCGGCGGGTTATGTCAACCTCAGCGACAGGCTAACCTTCGACCCGGCGAAGGCCAACGCCCTGCTGGACGAAGCGGGCTGGAAAACGGCCGCCGACGGTATTCGGGCCAAAGATGGCCAGCGGCTGGCGCTAACGGTCTATGAATCGCTGCCGCAGCCGCAAAATAAAGAGGTGCTGCAGCTGGTTGCTCAACAGTGGCGGCAGGTCGGCGTGGCGCTCAGCGTCAAGGCCGGAGACGCCGGCAGCCGGACCCTCGATAACCTCGATCCGCTGAAAACGCCGCTCACCGTTTCCGAGGTCGGTCGCGCCGACCCGGACGTGGTGAAAAGCATGTTCTTCCCGGGCAACCGCGATGCTCTGCTGCAAAAAGGCGGCTCCAGCGACAAGGTGCAGAGCTTCCGCGACGATAAGCTCAACGCCCTGCTCACCGCCATTTCTGCCGAAGTTGATGCGCAGAAGCGCCTGCAGCTCACCGGCGACGCCCAGCGCTATCTGCTGGATAACGCCTACGTGATCCCGATCTTTGAAGAGCCGCAGGTGTTTGCCGGGGCGAAATGGGTGAAAGGCGTCAGTTTTGAAGCGGTTGGCCGCCCGTCGTTCTACGGCGCGTGGCTCGAAAAGCATTAAGGAGCCGACGATGAGCCGCTATCTTCTAAGCCGGCTGGGCCAGGGTTTACTGGTGCTGTGGGCGGCGTTTACCCTCTCCTTCGTGCTGCTGCAGGTTCTGCCGGGCGATGCGGTGCTGATCAAGTTCCAGAATCCGGATCTTGGCCTCAGCCCGGCGCAAATTGCCGAAATGCGCCTCGCCTACGGCGCCGATAGCCCGCTGTGGCGACAGTATGTGCACAGCCTGCTGGCGATGCTGCGCGGAGATTTTGGCTACTCGCTGCAGGCGGGGATCGCGGTCAACGCGCTGCTCGCCAGCAATCTTCCGCAAACCCTGAGCCTCGCGTTTCCGGCCTTTATCGCGGCGATCGCGCTGGCGTTTACCCTCGCCTTCGCCGCGCGGCTGCCGGGGTTACGCTGGCTGAGCAACGCCCTGCAATCGCTGCCGGTGCTGTTTATCTCCCTGCCCACCTTCTGGCTCGGCATCGCCCTGATTCAGCTGTTCTCCTTCCAGCTGCGCTGGATCCCGGTGATCAACCCCAGCCCGCTACAGGGGCTGATTCTGCCGATTATTGCCGTGGCGGTGCCCATCTCCGCGCCGCTGGCGCAGATTCTGCTGCGTAGTATGGACCAGGTTGCCGCGCTGCCGTTCGTCGCCGTCGCCCGGGCCAAAGGAATGAGCGAAACCGGCGTGCTGTGGCGACACGTCATCGGTAACGCCCTGCTGCCGGTACTGAACATCGCCGGCCTGCTGCTTGGCGAACTGATCGCCGGCGCGCTCATTACCGAAACCGTGTTTGGCCGCGGCGGGCTCGGGCAGCTAACCCAGCAGGCGGTGAATAATCAGGATATCGCCGTGCTGCAGGCGGTGGTGATGATCTCGGCCCTTGGCTTCGTGCTGATTAACCTGCTGGTCGATCTGCTGATGCCGCTGTTTGACCCTCGTTTGAAACCGCTTGCCGGAGGTGCTGCATGAGTCTGGTCGATTACGCCATCGCCGCCCGCCGCCGGACGTTTAGCCGGCGCAGCCTGCGCCTGCAGCCGGGGCTATGGCTGGCCTGGGCGGTCATCGTTACCGCCGCGCTGCTGGCCGTCGCGCCGCAGCTTTTTACCTCCTGGAATCCGCTGGAAGGGATACCCGGCGCCCAGCGCCTGGCGCCTCAGGCCGGGCACTGGCTCGGCACCGACCAGCTGGGGCGCGACCTGTGGGCGCGAATTGTTTACGGCGCCGTGCACTCCCTCAGCGCGGCGCTGGCGGCGGTCGCCATCGGGCTGATCGTCGGCAGCGCGCTCGGTACCCTTGCCGGGGCCGCCGCCGGACGCGTGGAGTCGGTGGTGATGCGGCTGGTTGACGTTCTGCTGGCGATCCCTTCGCTGCTGCTGTCGCTTACGGTGATCATTATCCTCGGCTTCGGCACCGTCAACACCGCCGTGGCCGTTGGCGTCGCCGCGATTGCCAGCTTTGCCCGCCTGGCGCGGGCGGAGGTGGTTCGCGTGCGCCATAGCGATTATGTCGAGGCGGCTTACGGCAGCGGCGGGACCTTCTTCGCCGTCTTCTGGCGACATATTTTGCCGAATTCGCTGACCGCGGTGCTGGCGTTCGCCACCCTGCAGTTCGGCCAGGCGATCCTCGCGCTCTCCACCCTGAGCTTCCTCGGCTACGGCACTCCGCCCCCCATCCCGGAATGGGGGCTGCTGATTGCCGAAGGGCGCAACTATCTTTCAACCGCCTGGTGGCTGACCACCTTCCCCGGCGTGGCGGTCGTTGCGGTGGTGCTCGCCGCCAACCGCATCAGCCGTCAATTCAGCGGAGAACGCGCATGAACGTATTAAGCGTCGAAAACCTGCGCATCAGCTACCGCTCCCGGCAGCAGTGGCGCGAGGTCGTGCATGGCGTCAGCTTTAGCGTCAGGCGGGGCGAAATGCTGGCATTTGTCGGCGAGTCCGGCTCCGGCAAGACCACCACCGCCCAGGCTATTATCGGCCTGCTGGCGGATAACGCCCGCCGCGACGGCGGGCGGGTCATCATTAACGCCGAGGATATCAGCGGCTGGTCGGCAAAGCGGCTCGATAGCCTGCGCGGCGCGCGCATCAGTCTGGTGCCTCAGGACCCGGGCAACTCGCTGAACCCGGTGCAGACCATCGGCGCCCAGGTCGGGGAGATCCTCCGCCTGCATCAAAAGCACAGCGCCGCCGAGCGCAAGAATCAGGTGCTGGCGCTGCTGGAGAAAGTCGGCCTGAGCCATCCCGAGCAGCGCTTTAACCAGTACCCGCATCAGCTCTCCGGCGGCATGAAGCAGCGGGTACTGATCGCGATAGCCATCGCCCTGAAGCCCGATTTAATCATTGCCGACGAGCCCACCAGCGCCCTCGACGTCACGGTACAAAAGCGCATTCTCGACCTGCTCGATACCCTGCGCCGGGAATCCGGCACCGCGGTGCTGTTTGTCACCCACGATCTGGCGCTGGCGGCGCAGCGCGCCGACCGCCTGCTGGTGTTTCGCCACGGCGAAATTCAGGAGCACGGCGCTACGGCCGACGTGATCCGCGCGCCGCAGCACGCCTACACCCGCCAGCTGCTCAGCGACCTGCAGGGGCAAAGCCTGACTATCGCCCCGGCGGGCGGACGCGGGCTGGCGACGCCGGCCATCCGCCTCGAAGGCGTCAGCAAGCGCTTTTCGCTGGGCCATTCGCATCTGCAGGCGCTGGATAGCGTGAGCTTTGAGGTGCGGCGCGGCAGCACCCACGCGCTGGTCGGCGAATCCGGTTCAGGGAAAACCACCCTCGCGAGGATCCTGCTCGGTTTTGAGCGCGCCGATAGCGGCGAGATTGCCATTGACGGCATCAATGCCGGACATTTAAGCCGCGAAGCGCAGCGCCAGCTGCGGCGCAAAATTCAGTTCGTCTATCAAAACCCGTTCGCCTCGCTCGATCCGCGCCAGACGCTGCTGGAAATTATCGAAGAGCCGCTGAAAAACTTTGGCCGGCTCAGCCCGACCCAGCGGCGCGCCCGCGTCGAGGCGGTTGCCGCCAGGGTTGCCCTCGCCCCTGAGCTGCTGGCGCGAACCGCCCGCGAGCTCTCCGGCGGCCAGCGCCAGCGGGTGGCGATTGCCCGCGCGCTGGTGCTGGAGCCGACCATCCTGGTGCTGGATGAAGCCACCTCGGCGCTCGACGTCACGGTTCAGGCGCAAATTCTGGCCCTGCTGCAGCAGCTCCAGCAGCAGCTGGGGCTGACCTATCTGTTTATTACCCACGATCTGGCCACGGTGCGCCGCATCGCCCACAGCGTGACGGTCCTGCGCGCCGGACAGGTTGTCGAACACGGTGAGGTTAACCGTCTGTTCGCCGCGCCGCAGCACGATTACACCCGCGAGCTTATCGCCGCTATTCCCCACTTTTCCACCTCAAGCAAGGAGGTTGCATGACGCGTAAACGTCTGGGCTTTTTCACCCGTCTGCTGGACGACGCGGCGCCAAAGGAGCGCTACCGCCTGGCGACCGAACAGATCCGCCACGCCGAACGTCTCGGCTTCGATAGCGCGTGGATTGCGCAGCACCATTTCCATGAGCATGAGGGCGGCCTGCCGTCACCGCTGGTGTTTCTCGCCCATGCCGCCGCGCATACCGAGCGTATTCGCCTTGGCACCGCCATCATTACCCTGCCGATGGAAAATCCGCTGCGCGTTGCCGAAGACGCGGCGGTGCTGGATCTGTTAGCGGACGGGCGGCTGGAAGTGGGCTTTGGTTCGGGCGGCACGCCGACCTCGTTTTTACCCTTTGGCCTCACCAGCGAACGGCGGGGAGAGGTCTTCGCCGAACACCTGCATCTGATCCACAGCGCCTGGCGCGGCGATTCGCTGGCCCATCCGGATAACCATCTCTACCCGCCGGCGCCGCAGCTCGCCGAGCGCATATGGATTGCCACGTTCTCCGCCGAAGGGGCGATCCGCGCGGGCCAGGCCGGGCACGGACTGATGCTCTCCCGCACCCAGCCGCGCCCCGTCGGTCAGCCGCAGCTGCCGCTGGACGCCATCCAGAATCCGATTATCGACGCCTACCTCAGCGCGCTCCCGGCGGGGGTCGCACCGAGGATCCTCGCCTCACGCACCGCGTTTGTTGCAGACAGCCGGCAGTACGCCCTGCAGGTGGCGGAGCCGGGCCTGCGTCGTCAGGCAGCGGCGCACCGCGCTGCCGGACATCAGCTTGTTGGTGACACCGTCACAGATTATCTCTCTCAGCTGGATGCCCACGTCGGCGATGTCGAACAGGTGAAAGCTTCGCTGGCGCAGGATAGCGTGCTGGCGCGGGTGACCGATATTTCGTTCCAGGTCCACTCCGTTGAACCTTCGCATCGCGACACGCTGCGTTCCATTGAGCTGATCGCTCAGCATATTGCCCCGCAACTACAGTAAGGAGTCACCATGACACTGAGTCAGGATATTTTGGCTGAGCTGGCCGATATTGCCCCGGATTCCGCATTGGCCGAGGCCCGAGCCGTGCGCGATGCAGCCACCCGCCATGCCCAGGGCAGCTATGAAACGCTGTTCGGCCAGGAGGAGGAGGATTTCCCCCTGAACGAGCGCTTTGCGGTCGCGGCGAAGGTGGCCAAGCTGCACCAGGCCGACGCCCTCGCCGCCCACTACGCCGGATTTGGTCTTGCCGACCCGACCTCGCCGCGGCTGATCCCCGCGCTGGGGTTTGCCCGCCTGCTGACCTTTACCCCGATTGAGGCCACGCCAGCGGCGCTGCAGACGTTAACTCACGCCGGCTGGAGCCTGCGGGCGGTGGTCACCCTCGCCCAGCTGATCGCCTTTGTGAGCTTCCAGAGCCGGCTGATCGCCGGGCTGCGGCTGCTAAACGGTAAGCCGGTGGTCAGCGCGGAGACGCCGGTGGTTGCCGGCTTCTGGCATACCGCGCCGCAGACGGTCAGCGGTAAGCGTGCGCCGGTGCACTTCACCCGCGACGAGCTGAGCTGGGAACCGTGGATCGCCGCCAAACCGCTGGACGAATTCAGCGCAGCCGAACAGGGTATTCTGGCGAAATATGGCCACAGCGACTCGCCCTACTTTCGCCTGCTGGCCCGCAACCAGCCGCTGCTGGAGCAGCGCACGCTAACCGACAAGGGCATCTTCTACACGCCGGGCGGGCTACCGCGCGCCGAAAGGGAGCTGGCGGCTACGGTGGCCAGCAAAGTTAACGGCTGTATTTATTGCGCGTCGGTGCACGCCCGCAAGGCGGCCCAGCTGGCAAAAGAGGAGACGGCGGTGGAAACGCTGCTGGCGGTAACGCCGGGCGATAATCTCAGCGACGGTCAGTCGGCGCGCTGGCAGGCGGAAATTGATTTTGCCGCGGCGATCTCGGTCACCCCGTCGGCGCTCGGCCCCGGTCATCTGGCCGCCGTTGAACGCCAGGGGCTCGATACCCTCGCCCAGCTCGACCTGCTGCAATCCGCCGCATTTTTCGCCTGGGCAAATCGCCTGATGCTGACCCTCGGCGAGCCGTTTGCGGATTGAGTCATCGGCCCTGCGCGCCGCGATAAGAATGGCGCGCAGCGGCTAGCGAAGGCTGCGCTGATAGCGGGCGTAAATCAGCAGCGAACTCATGGCCAGGAAGGAGAGCCCGGCGGCCGGCAGCGCAACCGAGCTCCAGCCAAAGCCCAACGTCAGCATCATTCCGCCGCACAGGGCGCCAATCGCGCTGCCGAGGTTAAACGCAATCTGTCCCCCCGCCGCCCCCAGCATCTCCCCGCCGCGGGCGTTTTGCAGCAACAGGATTTGCAGCGGCGCCGCCAGCGCAAACAGACCGGTACAGCAGATAAAGGCCAGCAGCAGCGCCGCCGGTGGACGATCGCCGAAGATAAACATCAGCAGCAGCACCACGGCGATCGTGCCGTCAGTGGCGGCGGCAATACGCAAGGGGCTAAAGCGGGAGGAAATTTTGCCGCTGAGCACGTTGCCCAGCACCATCCCCAGGCCAACCAGCATCATAATAAAGATGATCGCGCCTTCGGAAAAACCGGCAACGTTAATCATAAACGGCTTGATATAGCTGAACCACGCAAATACGCCGGCGTTGCCAAACAGCGTGGCGGCAAATATCAGCCACGGCGCGGGGGATTTTAAAAAGTAAAACTGTTCGCGTAATCGCGTCGCGGATTTATCAAATAGCGTCGGCACCCAGCGGATAATAGACAGAAATACCGCGACGTTAAATATAGACAGAGCCAGGAAAGTGTCGCGCCAGCTAAACTGGTGGCCGATCCAGGTGCCGGCAGGCACGCCAATGAGATTCGCTACCGTCATCCCGCCTATCATTCCGGCGACCGCCGCGGTGACTTTTCCCGGCGGGGCAATTTTCGACAGGATAATCGCGCCAACGCCAAAAAAAGCGCCGTGGGGAAAACCGGAGACCAGCCGGCCGACCGCCAGCATGGAATAGCTCGAAGAAAAGGCAAAAACGGCATTACCGATAACGCTGAGCGCGACCAGAAATAGCATGATCGATTTTAACGAAAAGCGGCTTGAGACCAGCGCCATCACCGGCGCGCCAATCACCACCCCGCAGGCGTAATAAGAGATCATATTTCCGGCGACGGGGATCGATATTCCCACGTCGTGGGCCACTTCCGGCAGTACGCCCATAATGCCAAATTCCGCCATACCCAGACCAAAGGTGCCAAGCGCTAACGAAAAAATAGTTTTTTTCATACTTCTGAACCTTAAATAATACAGGCTTGCCCAGGCCCCAGGCGGGCGAGACGGCAGGCCGGGCAACGTGGCAAACAGGTCAATCCCTGGCGGTATAACCCTTTGTTTTTACTTTCGGTCGGCATTATTGACCATTCGACGGCGGCAGGCCAGCCAAAAACGTAAAGTGACATTTTTATCCATATAACGGCGCGATAGCTGCATGAATATCTCCTCCGTTGCTTAATTAACGCCCCGCGCGGCGATTAATATTTTCCGCCAGCCGCTGGCGCGGTTATTACACTTCATAGTAAAGCGCTCACCCTGGCGCGATAGACGACGGAGAAGAGCTCATGGGAAACAAGAAAAAAAGCAAAGCCATCGATCGCGTCGGTAAAACCGAGCCGCTCAGCGATAAAGAGTATGAAAAAGCGCTGCGCAAGCTGCACGTTGAGCTGGTCAAGCTGCAGCTGTGGGTCGTCAGCCAGGGGCTGAAGGTCTGTATCGTGTTTGAAGGTCGGGATGGCGCCGGGAAAGGCGGCACCATCAAAGCCATCACCGAGCGGGTCAGCCCGCGCGTGTTTCGGGTTGTCGCCCTGCCGGCGCCCACCGAGCGCGAGAAGAGCCAGCTCTACTATCAGCGCTATATTCCCTTTTTACCCGCCGCCGGAGAGATAGCGATCTTCGACCGCAGCTGGTACAACCGCGCCGGCGTCGAGCGGGTGATGGGCTTTTGTACCCCCGAACAGACCGACAAATTCCTCGAAGGCGCGCCGATGGTCGAACGGGCCATGGTGGAATCGGGGATCATTTTGCTGAAATACTGGCTTGAAGTTACCCCGGAGGAACAGGAGCGTCGCCTGCGCGACCGCATCAACGACGGGCGCAAAATCTGGAAACTGTCGCCAATGGACATCAAGTCGTTTAACCGCTGGGACGACTACACCGCCGCCCGGGACGCGATGTTCGCCGCCACCGATACCGCCTGGGCGCCGTGGTTTGTCGCCCGCTCGGAGGAGAAGAAGCGCGTTCGCCTGAATATCATTACCCACCTGCTGGCGCAGATCCCCTACAAGAACCCGCATATTGAGCCGGTTAAATTGCCCAAACGCAAAACGGGCAAGGCCAAATCCATCGAATACCCCTTCCGTTTTATCAAGGAACACTTCTAGCAGCTCCCGCAGCGGCGGGAGCCTCACCACCGCTACCCGTAATGGCGGGCACAGATGGCACAATCCGCTCTTTACCTCAGGTTAACCTGAGGTATTACCGTTGTCGGCAGAGCAAAACGACCAATCAGGAGCAGCGCTATGCAGGAAGTTGACAGCGGTTTTACCCACGTAGCCTTTATGGTTCGCGATCTGCAAAAGAGTATCGATTTTTATAGCCGCTACACCGCGATGCAGGAGATCCACCGGCGTTCGCCCGATCTGCCTTCCGCCCGCCACGTGGCCTGGCTGAGCGACCGCACCCGCCCGTTCGCGCTGGTGCTGGTGCAGACGGATAGCCACACCGATACCCCGCTTGGGCCGTTCGGTCATCTCGGGGTCGCGTGCGCGACGCGGCAGGAGATCGATGAAAAAACCGCGATGGCGCGTCGGGAGGGAGTGCTGCGCAGCGAGCCTGAACAGCTCGGCGAGCCGGTGGGCTACTACGTATTCTTCGCCGACCCGGATGGCAATACCCTCGAGCTCTCTTACGGCCAGCGCGTGGGTCTGGAGGTCATGCGCGGCAAAGGCTAAAAAAATGGCGCGACATCGGTCGCGCCATCCACAATTCAGCGGCAGGCCTATTTTATCCCCTGCGAACTCTCTTTCTTCGCTTCCAGACGTTCGACATCGCGGTACCAGCGCGGATGGTGCTTTTTCGCCCAACGGCGGCTCACCTTGCCTTCAACCATGCCCTTAATCGACCCTTTCACCCAGAACGCCATATACATATGGATCAGGATGGCGTGGATCAGCACAATCGCCGACGCCGCGTGGATCAGCAGGCCGTAGCGAATGACCTGAATCGGGAAATAGTGGGCAAAGTACGGCCGCCAGATAATCACCCCGCTCACCAGCAGCACAAAAATCATGCTCATAATGGTCCAGAACATCATCTTCTGCCCGGCGTTATATTTCCCAACCCGCGCCACCTTGTGCTCGTTGCCTTTCAGCACCTCAACAATCCCCTTCAGCCACGGAATATCCTGCCTGTCGGGGATGTTGTGGTGCACAAAACGGACGAACATAAACATCAGGGCGATAAAAATCACCACCCCGAAGAAGGGATGCAGGATGCGTCCCATCTGCGGCGTACCGAAGGTTTCCGTCAGCCACTGCAGGGTCGGAAAGAAGAACGCGATCCCGGAGAGTGAAACCAGAAAGAAGCAGATAACCACCGTCCAGTGACAGGCGCGGTCGATAAACTTCGTGCGCACAATCATCTTCGAATTACTCATCATGTTGCTCCTCATCGTCATCCACTTCCTTGTTCGGCCCGATCCCGATGTAGTGATAAATCAGCCCGGCAAAGGTGGCGACAAAGCCCAGCGCCGAGAGCGGCTTCAGCGCCCCTTTCCACAGATTGATGCTGGTATCGATTGTCGGGTCGTTCGGCAGCTTGTGGTACAGCTCCGGCTGGTCGGCGTGATGCAGCACGTACATCACGTGCGTGCCGCCAACGCCCGGCGGGTTGTACACCCCGGCGTGCGGATAGCCGCGCGCCTTCAGCTTGTTGACCCGCTCCTGCGCCACCTCCAGCATCTCTTTCTTGCTGCCGAAATGAATCGCCCCGGTCGGACAGGTTTTCACGCACGCCGGTTCCTGACCGACGCTAACGCGGTCAACGCACAGCGTGCATTTATAGACCCGGTTATCCTCTTTATTGAGGCGCGGGACGTTAAACGGACACCCGGCGATGCAGTAGCCGCAGCCGATACAGTTTTCCTGCTGGAAGTCGACGATGCCGTTAGCGTACTGAATAATCGCCCCGGCGGAGGGGCAGGCCTTCAGGCAGCCCGGATCTTCGCAGTGCATGCAGCCGTCTTTACGGATCAGCCACTCCAGCCTGCCGTTCTGTTCGGTTTCGCTAAAGCGCATCACCGTCCAGGATTTGGCGCTGAGATCCGCCGGGTTATCGTAAACCCCGACGCAGTGCCCCACTTCATCGCGGATATCATTCCACTCGGAACAGGCCACCTGGCAGGCCTTACAGCCCACGCAGGATGAAACATCGATAAGCTTGGCGACTTCCGCCTTAAAGTCCCGCGCGCGGGGCGCGGGAGTCATAGGGTTAGTCGCGGAGCGTTTAATAATGTCCTGTGTTTCCATCGCCATTGAATCGCCCCTTACGCTTTCTCGATGTTGACCAGAAACGCCTTATACTCCGGCGTTTGCGAATTGGAATCGCCGACGTTCGGCGTCAGGGTATTGGCGATGTAGCCCTTACGGGCCACCCCTTCAAAGCCCCAGTGCAGCGGAATTCCGACGGTTTCCACCTGCTGGCCGTTGACGTTGAGGGTCCGCAGGCGGCGGGTCACCACCGCCACCGCGCGAATAAAGCCGCGCATGCTGCTGACCGTCACGCGATCGCCGTTGGCAATCCCCTTGGCTTTCGCCAGCCCCTCGCTGATTTCGACGAACTGTTCCGGCTGCGCGATGGCGTTAAGCCGCGCGTGCTTGGTCCAGGTGTGGAAGTGCTCGGTCAGGCGATAGGTCGTGCCGACGTACGGGAACCTATCTTTCTTACCTAAACGCACGGCATCCTCTTCGTACAGACGCACCACCGGACTGGAGATAACGTTCGGGTGCAGCGGGTTGGTTCCCAGCGGCGTCTCCATCGGCTCGTAGTGCTCGGGAAACGGACCTTCCGCCAGCTTATCCAGCGCAAACAGACGGCCGAGGCCCTCCTGCTGCATGATAAACGGACCGGTTTTGCTCCCCGGCGGCGCGGTGTTGAAGTCCGGAATGTCGTTACCGACCCACTTAGCGCCGTTCCACTGGATCAGCATCCGTTTCGCATCCCACGGCCTGCCGTTGATATCCGCCGACGCGCGGTTATAGAGCACGCGGCGGTTTAGCGGCCACGCCCACGCCCAGCCCAGCGTGTTGCCAAGGCCCGACGGGTCCGCGTTGTCGCGGTTGGCCATCTGGTTGCCCTGCTCGGTCCAGCTGCCGGTATAAATCCAGCAGGAGGATGAGGTTGAGCCGTCGTCGCGCAGCAGCGCGAAGCTGTCCAGCAGCTGGCCTTTTTTCGCCACCAGCGCGCCGCTGGCGTCATAGAGATCCGCCAGCGCGTAGCCGTTGTTCTCTTTCGCCACCTCTTCCGATTCCGGGTGGTCCGGCCGTTTGTAGTTCCAGCCCATCTGCAGCAGCGGCTCGGCGCCCTTACCGCCCTCGGCGCGGTACATTTCGCGCAGACGGTGGTAGATACCGGCGAGGATTTCGCCGTCGTTGCGCGCTTCGCCCGGCGCATCCTGGCCTTTCCAGTGCCACTGCAGCCAGCGTCCGGAGTTGGCGATGGAGCCATCTTCTTCGGCAAAGCAGGTGGACGGCAGGCGGAAGACTTCCGTCTGGATAGCCGCCGGGTCGACGTCGTTGGACTCGCCGTGGTTCTGCCAGAAGACGGAGGTTTCGGTCACCAGCGGATCGATAACCACCATGTACTTCAGCTTGCTGAGGCTGCGCACCACCTTGTTTTTGTCCGGGAAGGACGCCACCGGGTTAAAGCCCTGACAGATGTAGCCGTTAACTTTGCCGCTATCCATCATGTTGAAGTATTTGATGACGTCGTAGGCCTGATCCCATTTCGGTAACCAGTTAAAGCCCCAGTCGTTCTCCTGGCGCGCTGCGTCGCCGTAGAAGGATTTCATCAGGCTGACGAAGAACTTAGGATAGTTACCCCAGTAGTTCACCTGCTCATCCAGCGTCGCTTTTGGCGTGTTGGCCTGCAGGTAGCTTTGCAGATCCGTCTGCTTTTCCGACGGCAGCGTCAGATAGCCGCTCAGGCTGGTCGACAGCAGCCCGAGGTCGGTCAGCCCCTGGATATTGGAGTGTCCGCGCAGGGCGTTCACTCCGCCGCCCGCCATCCCCATATTGCCGAGCAGCAGCTGGATCATCGCCATAGTGCGGATGTTCTGCGCCCCGACGGTGTGCTGCGTCCAGCCCAGCGCGTAGAGGAAGGTGGTGGTGCGATCCGCCGCGCTGGTGGAGGCCAGCACTTCGCACACCTTGAGGAAGTCCGCTTTCGGCGTCCCGCAGATGTTCTCCACCACGTCCGGCGTATAGCGGGAGACGTGCTGTTTCAGCAGGTTCCAGACGCAGCGCGGGTGGGTCAGGGTTTCATCGCGTTTCGCAAAACCGTGTTCATCAAACTGGTAGTTCCAGGAGGACTTATCGTACTGGCGTTTTTCAGCGTCATAGCCGCTGAACAGGCCGTCATCGAAGGCAAAATCATCGCACACCAGCAGGTTAGCGTTGGTGTAATGCTGCACGTATTCGGCGTTAATTTTGTTGTTTTCAATCAGGTACAGCAGCACCCCCGACAGGAAAGTGATGTCGGTGCCGGAGCGGATCGGCGCATAGATATCGGCCACCGATGCCGTACGCGTAAAGCGCGGATCGACGACGATAAGCGTCGCGTCGTTGTTGTTCTTCGCTTCTAACGCCCAGCGGAATCCCACCGGATGCGCTTCTGCGGCGTTGCCGCCCATCACCATCACGACGTTAGCGTTTTTGATATCAACCCAGTGGTTGGTCATCGCACCGCGACCAAATGTTGGAGCAAGACTTGCTACCGTTGGTCCGTGTCAGACGCGCGCCTGGTTGTCTACCGCCAGCATGCCGAGAGAGCGAACAAACTTCTGCGTCAGCATGCCGGTTTCATTACTCGCCGCGGATGCGCACAGCATCCCGGTGGAAAGCCAGCGGTTAACCGTTACGCCCTGTTCGTTGTTCTCAATAAAGTTAGCGTCACGGTCGGCTTTCATTAATTTGGCAATGCGCTCGAAGGCGTCATCCCACGAAATACGCTGCCATCTGTCGGAACCCGGCGCGCGATATTCCGGGTAGCGCAGGCGGTTTTCGCTGTGCACGTAGTCCAGCAAACCGGCCCCTTTCGGGCACAGCGCGCCGCGGCTCACCGGATGATCCGGGTCCCCTTCGATATGATAAATCGCTTCTTTCGCGTTCTTCGCGCCGTCGCCCAGGCTATACATTAATAGCCCGCAGCCCACGGAGCAGTATGTGCAGGTGTTGCGGATCTCTTTGGCGCGCAATAGCTTATAGCTACGCGCCTGAGCCAGCGCCATTTTGGGTGCAAAACCCAGGGCAGCAGCTGTTGTTCCGGCCATACCGCCTGCGCAGATTTTGAAAAACTTTCTGCGGCTGACGTCCATTGATTTTCTCCATGCAGGAATTTTGTTCATTGCGGAGGGGAAACTAACAGCAATGACCCTGTTTTTATTGCGTCAAATCAATGTCGAAAACGCTCGCCCTCTTAATAGTCAGGCCTCGCGAGTTTAATTACCTCCTTAGTATTAACCGCTGATGAAAATATCGGCCTCGCGCAATAGAAAAGTGTTATAAATCCAAGCTGAACTGCTATTGGCATCAGGTTTAAGATGGAAAAGAAGAAGGCAACATTAACCGGACTGGTGGCTATTGTGCTGTGGAGCACGATGGTCGGTTTGATCCGCGGAGTGAGCGAAGGGTTAGGCCCGGTGGGCGGTGCGGCAATGATCTACAGCCTGAGCGGTATTTTGCTGGTGTTTACCGTCGGTTTCCCGCAGCTGCGTCAGATCCCGCGCCGCTATTTACTGGCCGGCAGCCTGCTGTTTGTCAGCTATGAAATCTGCCTCGCGCTTTCGCTGGGCTTTGCCGGCACCCGCCAGCAGGCGATCGAAGTGGGTATGGTCAACTATCTGTGGCCCAGCCTGACGATTTTATTCGCCATTCTCTTTAATCAGCAGAAAAGCACCTGGCTGGTTATTCCCGGCTTATTTATTGCGCTGTTTGGCGTCGTTTGGGTATTAGGCGGTGAGCACGGCCTGAATAGCGATGAAATTATCAGCAACGTCGTCTCCAGCCCCCTGAGCTATATTCTGGCGTTCGTCGGCGCCTTTATCTGGGCGGCCTATTGCACGGTGACCGCCAAATATGCGAAGGGCAAAAACGGCATCACCCTGTTTGTATTATTAACGGCCCTGACCCTGTGGCTGAAATTCCTGTTCAGCGAGCAGCCGCCGATGGTCTTTAGCTGGCCGGTGGTTATCAAGCTGGTGATGGTCGCGGTGGCGCTGGGGCTGGCCTATGCCGCGTGGAACGTGGGAATTCTGCACGGCAACGTCAGCCTGCTGGCGGCGGCATCGTACTTTACGCCGGTGCTCTCATCCGCGCTGGCGGCGGTGCTGCTGAGCGCGTCCCTCTCGTGGTCGTTCTGGCAGGGAGCCGGCATGGTATGCGCCGGCTCCCTGCTCTGCTGGTACGCGACCCGCCGCTAGCCTCCCCGCTGGAGGCGCTCAACGTTGGCGTACCTGCGGCCGCGACAGGCGCCGGGCCGCAAAGGAGCTCTCTCTTCGGCTATAGGGCGTCATTCACCGGCGGCGCTTTCGCCAGGCTGCGCCAGATCCCTACCGCCAGCAGCAGCAGCAGGACGCCGGCGGTCGCCAGGACGATACTGTGGGCGCTGATAAACGCCGTTTTGGCCGCCTCAACCAGCGCATGGGCCGGAATAGCGGGCATCGACTGGGCCAGCTTTATCGCCTCGCTGATAGAGGATGCGGCCTGCTCCGCCGCGCCGCCGTCGACGCCGGTCGGCAACACAATCGACGAGCTGTAGCTGCGGGTCAGGATCAGGCCAAATAGCGCAATGCCCAGCCCGGCGCCGAGCTCGTAGGCCATCGTTTCAATCGCTCCCGCCGCGGCCGCCTTCTCTTTTGGCGCGGCGGCCATAATCGCTGAGCTGGAGGCCAGCAGCGCGCTGGCAACGCTGAAGCCAAGCAGGGTCATCAGCCCCCACGCCAGCCACGGCTGGCTGCTGAAGTCGGTCATCGACAGCCCGAGGAAGCTGAACGCGCTCAGCAGCATCCCGCCGGTGGCCACCTGGCGCAGGCCGAGACGCGAGACCATCATCCCGGCGATCGGCCCGCTAAATCCGCTTGCCACCATCAGCGGCAGCATAAACAGCCCGGCCTCAAACGGCGTTTTACCGTGCACAAACTGCAGCTCCTGCGCCATCAGCAGCTCGAAACCCACCAGCGTAATCAGCGCCGTCATCGCCATCATCACGCCGCTTAAAATAATGCGGTGCGTGAAGAGGCGCATATCCACCATCGGCCTCGCCGATGAGAGCTGCCGGCGCACGAAGGAGAACAGCATCCCCGCCCCGGCAAGGGCCACCAGCCCGGTGATCCACAGCTCAAGCTGCCCTTTCAGCGCCGTTTTGGCGCTAAAGACCAGCATCAGGATCGCCGTAATGAGCATCAACGCCTGCAGCATATTCAGCGGCTGCTCGCGTCGCGCGGGCTGGCAAGGCACCATCCGCGCGCTGAAGGCCATGACCACCAGCACGATGGGGACGTTGAGCAGGAATACCGATCCCCAGTAGAAATGTTCCAGCAGCATTCCGCCCACCAGCGGGCCGAAAGCCGCGCCGCCGGAGCCAATCGCCGCCCACAGGCCCAACGCCATATTGCGGTGGCGGGCTTCGGCGAAGGTGTTACGAATGCCGGCCAGCGTCGCCGGGACAATCATCGCGGCGCCGATGGCCAGCAGCGCCCGGGAGGCAATCAGCGCCATCGCGCTGGGGGAAAAGGCCGCCGCCAGCGATGCGACGCCGAAAATTCCGCTGCCGAGCAGCAGCAGGCGCTTAAAGCCGATTTTGTCGCCAAGCGCGCCCATCGGCAGCACCATGCCGGCCATCACTAATGAATAGATATCAATGATCCACAGCAGCTCATTGCTGCTGGTACTCAAGGATACGCTAAGCGTTGGCGCCGCCACGTGCAGCACCGTGGCATCGATCGCCACTGGAAGATAAACCAGCAAAATCGCTATTAGCGTTAACCATTGCCGAGACATACTACATTTCCTCAATTAACTAAATTGGACACGCGTCCAGGATTGCGATCCTGCCGGATTGTTGAACGACTGTCCAACTTTTTGTTACTATCAATGAAAACCACTGCACGGCGGGAGAATATGAACTATTTAAGTCGGGAAGATCGTCGGGAAGTTATCCTGCAGGCGGCGATGCGCGTGGCCCTGCGCGGTGGCCTTGGCGCGATGACCGTCCGGCAAATAGCCAGCGAGGCCGGCGTTGCTACCGGGCAGCTGCACCACCACTTCACCTCCATCGGCGAGCTTAAGGCCCACGCCTTCGTCCAGCTGATTCGGGATATGCTGGCCATCCAGCTGGTTGATGACGCGGCAAGCTGGAACGAGCGTCTGTTTTCGATGCTGGGCAGCGAAGATGGCCGACTGGAGCCGTACATTCGCCTGTGGCGCGAGGGGCAGCTGCTTTCCAGCAGCGATCGCGATATCAAAGCGGCCTACCTGCTCACCATGAGCCTGTGGCACGAAGAGACGGTCAACATTATTCAGCACGGAACCGCGGCCGGGGAGTTTCACCCCGGCGATAGCGCGGAGAATATTGCGTGGCGGCTCATCGCTCTCGTCTGCGGATTAGACGGTATTTACGCGCTGGGAATGAAAGAGATTGATGACGCTGCCTTTAGTCGATATATAAACCATTATATAATGATGGAGCTTTTTCGCCCTTCCTGAATAACCGGCAGGCCCGACGTCTCCCGCCCGCCCGCGCGGGTGGGAGACGGTTCACCCAGCGCGGCCCTCCTGCTTATGCGGCCAGCAGCGCCCTTTCATGCAACATATTATTTACATTTTGTAACAAATAACAACCCTCTATTCGCCGCGTGTTTTCTTCTGCACCGTTTTTTTTATCTATTCTTTCAAACATTACAATAATTAAAACGACCAGCCTTCATAACAGCCTCAGCTTAATTTTCTGTTTTCTCATCTCTATTTTTGTTTGGTCACGGTGCAATCGAGGGCAATATGTCAATACAAAATGAGAAAGATAATCATTACCTTTTAAAAGACTGGCGACCCGAAAACCCGGCATTTTGGGAAAATAAAGGTAAAAAGATCGCGCGGAGAAACCTTTTTATTTCAGTAACCTGTCTGCTACTCGCCTTCTGCGTATGGATGTTATTTAGCGCAGTAGCGGTGAATCTTAATAAAGTAGGATTTAATTTCACTACCGACCAGCTCTTTTTATTAACCGCCCTTCCTTCGCTTTCCGGGGCAATATTACGCGTGCCCTATTCGTTTATGGTGCCAATATTTGGCGGGCGCTACTGGACGGTAATCAGTACCGTTATATTAGTGGTGCCATGCCTGTGGCTCGGTTTCGCGGTACAGAACCCGGCTACGCCGTACTGGATATTTATCATCATCGCTCTGCTGTGCGGTTTCGCCGGCGCCAACTTTGCCTCCAGCATGGGCAATATCAGCTTTTTCTACCCGAAAGCAAAACAGGGCAGCGCGCTGGGCGTGAACGGCGGGCTGGGCAACCTCGGCGTCAGCGTGATGCAGCTGCTCTCGCCTGTTTTCGTTTTCCTCCCGCTGTTTACCTTCCTCGGCGTGCGCGGCGCCGGGCAGCCGGACGGCTCAACCCTGTGGCTGGGCAACTCGCCGCTTATCTGGGTCCCGCTGCTGCTGATCGCCACCGCGGCCGCCTGGTTCGGCATGAACGATATCGCTGGTTCCAAAACCTCCATTCGCGATCAGCTGCCGGTGCTAAAACGTCCGCATATGTGGCTGCTGAGCCTGCTGTATCTCGCGACCTTCGGCTCGTTTATCGGCTTTTCCGCGGGCTTTGCGATGCTGGCGAAAACCCAGTTCCCGGACGTCAATATCCTGCAGCTGGCCTTCTTTGGGCCGTTTATCGGCGCCCTGGCCCGTTCGTTTGGCGGCATTATCTCTGACCGCCTCGGCGGGGTTAACGTGACCCTCGCCAACTTTATCCTGATGGCGCTGTTTACCGGCCTGCTGTTTCTCACCCTGCCGGGCTCCGGTTCCGGCAGCTTCCTCGCCTTTTACGTGGTGTTTATGGGGCTGTTCCTGACCGCCGGCCTCGGCAGCGGCTCCACCTTCCAGATGATCGCCGTGATCTTTCGCCAAATCACCGTCGATAGCGTCAAAAAGCGCGGCGGTACCGACGAACAGGCCCAGCATGAGGCGGTGACCGATACCGCCGCCGCGCTCGGCTTTATCTCCGCCATTGGCGCCGTGGGGGGCTTCTTCATCCCCAAAGCCTTCGGCACCTCGCTGGCCATGACCGGCTCCCCGGTCGGCGCCATGAAGATCTTTTTTGTGTTTTATGTGGTTTGCGTGCTGGTGACCTGGCTGGTCTACGGGCGCCGCAGGCCGGCGACGAAATAAACAAAATAATAAATGCATGTTGAGCAATGTAACCACGGGGGCGCAATCCCCCGTCAGGAGATAATGTCATGAGCAAACTACTGGATCGCTTTCGCTACTTTAAGCAAAAGGGCGAGAGCTTTGCCAACGGCCACGGTCAGGTGTACAACACCAACCGTGACTGGGAGGATAGCTACCGCCAGCGCTGGCAGTTCGATAAGATTGTCCGCTCCACGCACGGCGTAAACTGTACAGGCTCATGTAGCTGGAAAATCTACGTTAAAAACGGGCTCGTCACCTGGGAAACCCAGCAGACCGACTATCCCCGCACCCGCCCTGACCTGCCGAACCATGAGCCGCGCGGCTGCCCGCGCGGCGCCAGCTACTCATGGTACCTCTACAGCGCCAACCGCCTGAAATACCCGCTGGCGCGCAAGCGGCTGATTGAGCTGTGGCGCGAGGCGCTGGCGCAGCACCCGGACCCGGTGAACGCGTGGAACAGCATCATGCAGGACCCGCAGAAATGCCTGAGCTACAAGCAGGCGCGCGGGAAAGGCGGATTTATTCGCTCGACCTGGAAAGAGCTCAACCAACTGATCGCCGCCGCCAACGTCTGGACCATTAAAAACTATGGTCCGGATCGCGTGGTCGGCTTCTCGCCCATTCCGGCGATGTCGATGGTCTCCTACGCCGCCGGAACCCGCTATCTGTCGCTGATCGGCGGAACCTGCCTGAGCTTTTATGACTGGTACTGCGACCTGCCGCCCGCCTCGCCGATGACCTGGGGCGAGCAGACCGACGTGCCGGAATCCGCCGACTGGTACAACTCCAGCTACATCATCGCCTGGGGCTCCAACGTCCCGCAGACCCGAACGCCGGATGCCCACTTCTTCACCGAAGTGCGCTATAAAGGCAGCAAAACCATCGCTATTACTCCGGATTATTCGGAAGTCGCCAAGCTTTGCGACCAGTGGCTGGCGCCCAAACAGGGCACCGACAGCGCGCTGGCTATGGCGATGGGCCACGTGATCCTTAAGCGCTTCCACCTCGATAACCCCAGCGATTACTTCCTCAACTACTGTCGCCACTACACCGATATGCCGATGCTGGTGATGCTCGACAGGCGCGACGACGGCAGCTGGGTACCCGGGCGCATGCTGCGCGCGTCGGACCTGCTGGACGGGCTGGGTGAAAGCAATAACCCGGAATGGAAAACCGTCGCCTTCAATGCCGCAGGGGAGCTGGTGGCGCCTAACGGCTCGATCGGCTTCCGCTGGGGCGAGAAAGGGAAATGGAACCTCGAACCGCTGGCGGCCGGCAAAGAGACCGAGCTGCGGCTCTCGCTGCTGGATATCAAGGACTCCGTCGCCGCGGTGGGCTTCCCCTACTTTGGCGGTAACGAAAACCCGCATTTTCGCAGCGTTAAGCAGGAGCCGGTGCTGATCCATCAGCTGCCGGTTAAGCAGCTGGCGCTGGCAAACGGCGAAAGCGGCCTGGTGGCCAGCGTTTACGATCTGGTGCTCGCCAACTATGGCCTCGATCGCGGCCTGGATGACGCCAGCGCGGCGCAGGATTTTGACGATCTCAAAGCCTACACTCCGGCCTGGGCCGAACAGATCACCGGCGTGTCGCGCCGACATATCGAGCAGATCGCCTGGGAGTTCGCCGACACCGCGCATAAAACCCACGGGCGCTCGATGATTATCCTCGGCGCCGGCGTCAACCACTGGTACCACATGGATATGAACTACCGGGGGATGATCAACATGCTGGTGTTCTGCGGCTGCATCGGGCAAAGCGGCGGCGGCTGGTCGCACTACGTTGGTCAGGAGAAGCTGCGCCCGCAAACCGGCTGGCTGCCGCTGGCCTTCGCCACCGACTGGAACCGCCCGCCGCGCCAGATGAACAGCACCTCGTATTTTTACAATCACTCCTGTCAGTGGCGCTATGAGAAGTTGACCGCGCAGGAGCTGCTCTCCCCGCTGGCGGATGCCAGCCGCTTTAGCGGCCACCTGATTGATTTTAACGTCCGCGCCGAGCGCATGGGCTGGCTGCCGTCGGCGCCGCAGCTGAGCGTCAACCCGCTGACCATTAAGCAGCAGGCCGATTCCGCCGGACTCTCTCCCGCCGACTTCACCGCCCAGGCGCTGAAATCCGGCGATATCCGCTTTGCCAGCGAGCAGCCGGATAACGGCAAAAACCATCCGCGAAATATGTTTATCTGGCGCTCCAACCTGCTGGGCTCTTCCGGGAAAGGCCACGAGTACATGCTCAAATATCTGCTGGGGACCGACAGCGGCATTCAGGGCGATGAGCTGGGGGCGACGGATGAGGTGAAGCCGGAAGAGGTGGAGTGGCAGACCGCCGCCATTGAGGGCAAGCTCGACCTGCTGGTGACCCTCGATTTTCGCATGTCGAGCACCTGCCTGTTCTCCGATATCGTCCTGCCGACCGCCACCTGGTATGAAAAAGACGATATGAATACCTCGGACATGCACCCGTTTATCCATCCGCTCTCCGCCGCCGTCGATCCGGCCTGGGATGCGAAAAGCGACTGGGAAATCTACAAAGATATCGCCAAAACCTTCTCCCAGGTCTGCGTCGGCCATCTTGATAAAGAGACCGACGTGGTGCTGCTGCCGCTGCAGCACGACTCCCCGGGGGAGCTGTCGCAGCCTTTTGACGTCTTCGACTGGCATAAGGGCGAGTGCGACCTGATCCCCGGGAAGACCGCCCCGACCATCGCGGTAGTTGAGCGCGACTACCCGGCGACCTGGGAGCGTTTTACCTCCCTTGGCCCGCTGCTGGACAAGCTGGGCAACGGCAGCAAAGGGATTTCGTGGAATACCCAGGACGAGGTCGATTTCCTCGGCAAGCTCAACTACGTCAAGCTCGATGGCCCGGCTAAAGGCCGCCCGCGCATCGACAGCGCGATAGACGCCGCCGAGGTGATCCTCAGCCTGGCGCCGGAAACCAACGGTCAGGTGGCGGTGAAGGCCTGGCACTCCCTCGGCGAGTTTACCGGCCGCGAGCACAGCCACCTGGCGATCAATAAAGAAGACGAGAAGATCCGCTTTCGCGATATCCAGGCCCAGCCGCGCAAAATCATCTCCAGCCCCACCTGGTCCGGCCTTGAGAGCGAGCACGTCTCGTACAACGCCGGCTATACCAACGTGCATGAGCTGATCCCGTGGCGCACGCTCTCCGGCCGCCAGCAGCTCTATCAGGATCACCCCTGGATGCGCGCCTTCGGCGAAAGCCTGGTGGTCTATCGGCCGCCGATAGATACCCGCAGCGTCAGCCATATGAAGGCGATCCCGCCCAACGGCTTCCCGGAAAAAGCGCTCAACTTCCTGACCCCGCACCAGAAATGGGGCATCCACTCCACCTACAGCGAAAACCTGCTGATGCTGACCCTGTCGCGCGGCGGGCCGATCGTCTGGCTCAGCGAAACCGACGCCAGGGAGCTGGGGATTGAGGATAACGACTGGATTGAAGCGTTCAACGCCAACGGCGCCCTCACCGCCCGCGCGGTGGTCAGCCAGCGCGTGCCGCCTGGGATGACCATGATGTACCACGCCCAGGAACGAATCATGAATATTCCGGGTTCTGAAGTCACCGGACTGCGCGGCGGGATCCATAACTCGGTGACCCGTATTTGCCCGAAACCGACCCATATGATCGGCGGCTACGCGCAGCTGGCCTACGGCTTTAACTACTACGGCACCGTCGGCTCTAACCGCGACGAGTTCATCATGATTCGAAAAATGAAAAATATTAACTGGCTGGATGACGAAGGTTCCGATCGGGTACAGGAGGCGAAAAAATGAAAATACGCTCACAGGTCGGGATGGTGCTAAACCTCGACAAATGCATTGGCTGTCATACCTGTTCGGTCACCTGCAAGAACGTCTGGACCGGGCGCGAAGGCATGGAGTACGCCTGGTTTAACAACGTCGAAACCAAGCCCGGCATCGGCTATCCGAAAAACTGGGAAGACCAGGAGGAGTGGCAAGGCGGCTGGATCCGAGGGATCACCGGCAAGCTCACGCCGCGCCTCGGCAGCCGCGTCGGCGTGCTATCGAAAATCTTCGCCAACCCGGTGCTGCCGGGGATCGACGACTATTACGAGCCCTTTACCTACGACTATCAGCACCTGCATACCGCACCCGAAGGCCAACACCTGCCAACCGCCCGCCCGCGCTCGCTGATCAGCGGCAAGCGGATGGATAAAATCACCTGGGGTCCCAACTGGGAGGAGCTGCTCGGCGGCGAGTTTGAAAAGCGCGCCCGCGATCGCAACTTCGAGGCGATGCAGAAAGAGATGTACGGCCAGTTCGAAAACACCTTCATGATGTACCTGCCGCGCCTGTGCGAGCACTGCCTCAATCCGAGCTGCGCCGCCACCTGCCCGAGCGGCGCCATCTATAAGCGTGAAGAGGATGGCATCGTGCTGATCGACCAGGACAAATGCCGCGGCTGGCGGATGTGCATCAGCGGCTGCCCGTACAAAAAAATCTACTTCAACTGGAAAAGCGGCAAGTCGGAAAAATGCATCTTCTGCTATCCGCGCATCGAATCCGGTCAGCCAACGGTCTGTTCGGAAACCTGCGTCGGGCGTATTCGCTATCTCGGCGTGCTGCTGTATGACGCGGACCGCATCGAAGAAGCGGCCAGCACCGAGCATGAAACCGACCTCTACGAACGTCAGTGCGACGTATTTCTTGACCCGCACGATCCGGCGGTAATTGAAGAGGCCCTGAAGCAGGGTATCCCGCATAACGTCATCGACGCCGCGCAGAAATCACCGGTCTATAAGCTGGCGATGGACTGGAAGCTGGCGCTGCCGCTGCATCCGGAATACCGCACGCTGCCGATGGTCTGGTACGTCCCGCCGCTGTCGCCGATCCAGTCCGTCGCCGACGCCGGCGGCCTGCCGAACAACGGCAGCATTCTGCCGGCGGTCGAAAGCCTGCGTATTCCGGTCCAGTATCTGGCCAACCTGCTGAGCGCCGGCGACACCGGCCCGGTGCTGCGCGCCCTGAAGCGTATGATGGCGATGCGCCACTACAAGCGCTCGCAGACCGTAGAAGGCGTCACCGATACCCGCGCCATTGAGGAAGTCGGCCTCAGCGTCGAGCAGGTTGAGGATATGTACCGCTATCTGGCGATCGCTAACTACGAAGACCGCTTCGTGATCCCCACCAGCCATCGCGAAATGGCGGAAGACGCCTTCCCGGAATGCAACGGCTGCGGCTTCACCTTCGGCGACGGCTGCCACGGATCGGATAGCAAATTCAACCTGTTCAACAGCCAACGCATCGATGCGATCAATATCGGGGAGAGAGACTAATGCGCATCCTCAAGGTAATCGGTCTGCTGCTGGAGTACCCGGACGAAGTACTGTGGGACAACCGCGAGGAGGCGCTGGCGCTGGTCAGCGCCGATGCGCCGGCGCTGCTGCCGTTTGTTGAACCGCTGCTGGCCGCCCCGCTGCTCGACCGTCAGGCCGAGTGGTGCGAAGTCTTTGAGCGCGGGCGCGCCACCTCGCTGCTGCTGTTCGAGCACGTGCACGCGGAGTCCCGCGACCGCGGCCAGGCGATGGTCGAGCTGATGAATCAGTATGAGCAGGCCGGCCTGCAGATCGACTGCCGCGAACTGCCGGACCATTTACCGCTGTATCTGGAGTATCTCAGCACCCTGCCGCCGGCGGGCAGCCGCGAAGGATTGCAGAACGTCGCGCCGATTCTGGCGCTGCTCGGCGGGCGGCTCAAGCAGCGGCAGTGCGAGTATTATCGGCTGTTTGACGCGCTGCTGGCGCTGGCCGGCAGCAAACTCAATAGTGACAGTGTCACTAATCATGTGGCGGGTGAAAAGCGCGATGATACCCGCCAGGCGCTGGATGCGGTGTGGGAAGAGGAGCAGGTGAAATTTATCGAAGATAAAGCCACCGCCTGCGACAGTTCTCCGCTGCAAAACTATCAACGACGCTTTAGCCAGGACGTCGCGCCGCAGTACGTCGACATCCGTGCCGGAGGCCCGAAATGATACAGTACCTCAACGTCTTATTTTACGATATCTACCCCTACCTCTGCGGCACGGTGTTTCTGCTCGGCAGCTGGCTGCGCTACGACTACGGCCAGTACACCTGGCGCGCCGCTTCCAGCCAGATGCTCGACAAACGCGGTATGGTGCTCTGGTCAAACCTGTTCCACATCGGCATCCTCGGCATCTTCTTCGGCCACCTGTTCGGCATGCTGACGCCGCACTGGGTCTATTCGTGGTTCCTTCCGATGTCGCAAAAGCAGCTGATGGCGATGATCCTCGGCGGCGCCTGCGGCGTGCTGACGCTTATCGGCGGAGCGGGCCTGCTGATCCGCCGCCTGACCAACCCGCGCATTCGCGCGACCTCGTCGACGGCGGATATTATGATCCTCAGCATCCTGCTGATTCAGTGCCTTCTTGGCCTGACGACGATCCCCTTCTCCGCCCGGCATCCGGACGGCAGCGAAATGCTCAAACTGGTGGACTGGGCGCAGGCGGTGGTGACCTTCCACGCCGGCGCTTCGGCGCATCTTGACGGCGTGGCGTTTATCTACCGCGTCCATCTGGTGCTGGGGATGACTATCTTCCTGATATTCCCGTTCACCCGCCTGGTCCACGTCTGGAGCGCGCCGATCGAGTACCTGACCCGCCGCTACCAGGTGGTGCGTTCAAGGCGCTGAGTCTCTCTCCCGGGAGAGCAGCAGCGTTAAGCGCCGGCAGCAATGCCGGCGCTTAAGTAGTCCCGCTATTTACCCGCGTCCGGATGGGTGTCAAACGCCGCCATCACCGCCGCGAGATCCGTCTCGCTAAAGCCGTGCTTCGCGTCATTCACGCCGAGGCCAAAGCGCGTTTGCAGCGTGTCATACAGCGCGGCGACGTCGGGCAAATCGACCTTTTCCACCACCCGGCTGTTATCCCAGTGGGTGAAATGAAAATTGGTTAAGGTCATCTTCCCGCCGTCAATCAGGTGGCGGCACAGCAGCAGGTGGTGGCGGAAATGCGACTGCGGCCAGTGGGCGGACCAGAAATTGCCCATCACGTAATCGGCGGCAAACTGGCAGCCTAAATCGAAATGATACATCGACTGCCAGTGCTCATGATGGCTGAACTGCAGCGTCCAGCGCTCGCCTTCATGCAGCAGGCGATAGACGCCGTGCGGGGTCTGCTGCGCAACGTCCGCCAGCAGCCTGATGGGCGCAGTCAGCGTTTGCCCGCCGAAGCCGACGTCGGCAATCCAGCGCTCGCCGTCGACCTCCACCAGCAGCAGGCGGTGGGTTCGCGGCGGCATCTGCGGCGGATTCGCCAGTACCACGCGGCCCAGCAGGCTACGTACCGAAAAGCCAATCTCGCTCAACGCCCGCTCAAACAGGCCGTTCTGCTCGAAGCAGTAGCCGCCGCGGCGGGCATTAATCAGCTTCTCCTCCAGCGACCGATCGTCAAGGTGAATCTCCCGCGGCAGCAGAACATCGAGGTTCTCAAACGGGATCGCGCTGTTGTGATGGATATGCAGCGTCCGCAGGGTGTTAATCGACACATCCGGGGTTCCCGTCCAGCCCAGACGAGAAAAATAGGCACGTAAAAATGGGCTCATCAATGTCTCCAGCAATCGGTGTGCGTCATTTATAGCGTATTTTTTCCGTCCCACCGGTATTTTTGTGCGGTCGTGAGGCTCAGCGCGCGCTGCGCTGCATCAGCGCCAGGGCGCTCAGCATCAGCGTCAGGCCGGTCAGCAGGGTCAGCGTAGCCATCGCCATTCCCTGTCCCGCCGAGCCCTGCTCAAACTGACGCCAGATAAACACCGCCACGGTCTGCGTGCCCGCCGGGGCCAGCAGCAGAGAGGTCACCAGCTCCCGCGAGGCGACCGCAAACACCATCAGCATCGCCGCCAGCAGCGCCGGAAACACCAGCGGCAGCACGATCAGGCGCAGCGCCTGCAGCGGCGAGGCGCCGTGCACCCTGGCCGCCGGTTCCAGATTATTACCGAGCTGGCGCAGCGCGCTGCCCACGTAGCGCACCGGCCACGGCAGCAGCAGACAGCAGTAGGAGAGCAGCAGCATAAACCAGGTGTTATACGGCGAAACCGGCCAGAACGGGCGGTTCCACAGCAGAATCAGCCCCACCCCGACCACCACGCCGGGCAGCGCCGCCGGCATCAGCGACAGCGCATCGACAATGGCGCTGCCCCTTATTTTTTGGATCAGCACCAGCCACGCCGCCACCAGCCCCAGCAGGCCAACAATCAGCGCCGAGGCCAGCGCCAGAGAAAGGCTGGTCCCCAGCGCCGAAAGCGCGTCGCCCTGCTGGTTAAACAGCGCGATAAAGTGGTTAAAGGTAAAATTATCCGCGCTGATTCCGCCCGACAGCGTGCCCATCAGGCTGGTGACAACCGTCGATGCCACCGGCAGCACCACCGCCAGCCCGGCGACCGTCGCCATCAGCAGCAGCGCCGGGAGGGTAAACCAGCCCGCCGTCGCCCCGCTATTTTCACCCGGTTTGCCGGTCACGCTGGTCACTTCTTTATCCCCCACCAGACGGCGCTGCAGCCACCAGGCCAGCAGCGCGACGACGATCAGCAGCAGCGAGAGCAGCGATGCGCCGTTGAGATCGATGGGCCAGTCGGCAAGCTTCTTCTCAATCCCGACGGTCAGCATCACCACTCCCGCGCGGGAGCCCAGCGCCGCGGGGACGCCGTACTCCTCAATCGCCAGGGTAAACGCCAGCAGCATGCCCGCCGCCAGCGCCGGAGAGAGCATCGGCAAGGTGATATGCCAGAATGCCCGCCAGGCGCTGGCGCCGTGCACGCGCGCCACGATAGCCAGCCGCTGCCCGCTCGCCAGCAGGCTCCGGGAGACGGCAAAATAGACCACCGGGAAAATATTCAGCGCCATCACCAGCACGATCCCGCTGCGGCTGAACAGCAGGTCGTTAAGATCCCAGCCGGTGAGCTGCTGCAGATAGCCGTTGCGCTGCAGCACCAGCATCCACGACAGGGCGGCGATATAGGGCGGCGTGAGAAAAGGAATTAAGAACAGCAGATCCCAAAGGCGCGGCAGCGGCAGATTAAACAGCCCGCGCAGCACCCCGAGCGGGAGCCCGATGGCGACGCTGACCAGCGCCACGCCGCAGGCGATCCACAGGGTGCCGCCGAGCATCGCCGGCAGCTGCGGGTCGGCAAACAGCGTCGCGACGCCGCTAAACGCCCCGGCCAGCGAACCGGCGCTGAAGTGGGGAAATATCGCCTGTAAGACGATAAAAAACAGCGGCAGTGCCACCAGCACCAGCAGCGCCGCTAGCGTAACGCCGGAAATGAGTTTTTGATTCACCGTATGTTCCTGCAAGCGAGGATTCCCCCCGCCGCGCTCGGGCCAACGTCAGGCCGGCACGGCAAGGGGGAAAGCAGATTACTGCGCGAAGAGCGTGTTGAAGCGGGTCAGTACCGCGCGACGTTCGCTGCTGCCGTCGCCGCTGGTCGGCAGGATCTTCAGCTCGTTAAGCAGCGGGCGCTTCGCCGGGAAGTCGGATCGCGCCGGCATCAGCCAGGCGTCCGCGACCATCGCCTGACCTTCCGGCGACAGGACGTAGTCGACAAAGGCTTTGGCATCGTCAGCATGCTGGGTGGTTTTAAGGATCATCATCGGACGCGGCGCAATTACCGTTCCGCTGGCCGGGAAAATCACCTTCAGCGATTCGCCCTGGCTAATATTGCCGTAAGAGACGTAGTCCACCGCGCCGAATACCGCCGCCTTGGCGCCCTGCATCACCGGCGTCACCGCCTGCGCATTAGGCCCGCTGACCACCATCCCGTTCTTTTTCAGCTCATCGAACAGGGCCCAGGCCTTATCACCCATCCCGTTCTGCAGCCCGATCAGCAAATCCAGAGATGCGCCGGACAGCGCCGGGTCCGGGGTGGTCACTTTGTCCTTAAACGCCGCTTCCGTCAGGTCGCGCCACTCCTTCGGTTCCGGCGTGCCGCTTTTGCTGTTCCAGACGATCCCCAGCGCCGAAATGCCCTGCGCAACGTAATCAGCCGATTTCAGATTGGCCGGCACCTTATCGGCGTTGGCGCTTTGATACGCCAGCAGCCAGCCGCGGGAATGCAGATCTTCCGCGGTGTCCCACGAGGCCGAGATCAGCACATCCGCCTGCGGGTTGGCCTGCTCGGCTTCAAGGCGCGCCATAACCTTACCGGTGGTGGCCTGGAAAATATTGACCTTCACGCCGGTTTTCTTTTCGTAGCCGCTGGCGAGACCTTTCGCCAGCGTGCCTGGACCGGCGGTGTAAACGGTTAGCGCGTGGGCGCTGGACATCATCGTGGCCGACAGCATCATCGCGAGCACAGCTCCTTTCTTAAAGGTCATAACGGATTTCATGCGGGTTCCCCTGAGGATGAAGTAACAATGCGGACGGCGGCAACGCTGCCCGCTGATAAATGCACAATACGGTCAGCCAGCAGCTCTGCTTCGCGGCGATCGTGGGTCACGTAGACGGCGGTGATGGCAAGCTGGCGCAGCAGACGGCTCATCTCAATGCACAGCGACTCACGCAGCTCGCTGTCAAGGTTAGAGAGGGGTTCATCAAACAGCAGCACGCGAGGTTCGGCGACAATTGCCCGCGCCAGGGCGACGCGCTGCTGCTGGCCGCCGGACAGGCCGGAGGGTTTACGCTCGGCGAAGCCGGTAAGCCCGACCCGCGCCAGCGCGGCGCTAACCCGCTGCTGGCGTTCGCCGCGAGGCACCCCGCGCATGCGCAGCGGAAAGGCGATGTTTTGCGCCACGGTCATATGCGGCCACAGGGCGTAATCCTGGAAAACCATGCCGATATCGCGCTGCTCCGGGGCCATCCCCCAGCCGGCTTTCGCCACCAGGCGGTCGCCAAAGCGGATCTCGCCGCTGGCGGGAACGGTGAGCCCGGCCAGCAGGCGCAGCAGCGTGCTTTTGCCGCAGCCGGATGGCCCCAGCAGCGCGACGATACTACCCGCTTCGATATGCAGATCGATATTATTGAGAACGGTGTTGGCGCCGAAAGCGAATGAAACGCCGTCAAGCTTGATGCCGGTAAGCGCGCGCATTATCGCCCTCCCCATCGGGAAAGCGATGCTCTACCGGCGGTTGAAACCCGCCGGGCCGCGCCCACCTGCGATAAATACAGGGGAGCTAACATGTTGTTATCCTCTTTGGGACTTAGTGCCGCCAACTATAGGGAGCCTGGATGACGTATTGATTACATTTTCATTGCGGCTTAACTTGTTGTCTGGCATCAGACCCATTTACCAAGGAACGCATATGAGCCGCTTTCGCCACGTCGAACTTCAGTACGCTAGTCGCCTGCTCAATCACGGCCCCACCATTCTGATAACCAGCTACGACGCTCAATCCGGGCGCCGCAACGTGATGGCCGCCGCATGGTCGATGCCGGTGGAGTTCGCGCCGCCCCGCGTCGCCATCGTGGTCGATAAGAGCGCCTGGACGCGGGAGATCGTCGAGCGCAACGGGACCTTCGGCATCGTGGTGCCGGGCGTGGCTGCCGCCAGCTGGACCTACGCGGTCGGCAGCATCAGCGGACGCGATGAGGATAAATTCAACGCCTACGGCATTCCGGTGGTTAACGGTCCGGAGCTCGGCCTGCCGTTAATTGAAGAAAAGTGTCTGGCATGGATGGAGTGTCGGCTGCTGCCGCCCACCGCCGCCCAGGAGCAGTACGATACCCTGTTCGGCGAAGTGGTTTCCGCCGCCGCCGATGAGCGGGTTTTCGTCACCGGACGCTGGCAGTTCGACGATGATAAGCTCAATACGCTGCATCATCTCGGCACCGGCAACTTTGTCGCCAGCGGCCGGCACGTCCGGGCGAACACGCCGGAAGAGTAATCCCGCTGCTCACGGCAGGCTGGTTGAGGGCGCGCAGGGCATTGTGAAACGCATGGCGGGGATCGCTCACCTGCTGCTAAGTGAGGCGCAACCGGCGGCCATCAACCGCTGCCTGATGCACCCGGCGGATACGGTTCGCGGTTGGGGCTGTTTTATGCTCGGCGCACGCTCCGGTTTGACGCTAAGCGAGCGCCTGGCGGCGGCCTCAGCGCTGCAGCCGGCGCCGGTCCTCGCTGGGGGTCAAGCCAAAGACCTTTTTATAAAGGGTGGTAAAGTGGTTGCTGTTCGCGAAGCCGCATAAATAGGCCACTTCGGTAATAGTCATATCGGTTTCGCGTAGTTTTACCCTCGCAGAGACCAGACGCAGGCGTTTTATATAATTATCCGGGGTTAAACCGGTCGCCTCTTTAATATGGCGGAAGGCAGTGCGCGTGGTCAGATGAAATTTATCGGCCAGCACCTGCCAGTTATGCTCTTCAAAACAGTGGTCCTGCAGCCAGGTGAGTAATTTATGTAATTTATATTTAGTATTGCTATATTCCGCTTCGCTTTCGGCATGCAATATCGTCGTCGCCAGCTGAAAAAAGGCGGCCTCGCGCAGAGCGCTGTTTTCACTACGCTGAAAATCAGCCGAGAATATCTTCTCAACCAGCCCCTTACAGATATGGCGGGTATCGGGGGCCAGCCAGCCGTAGCAGGAAGCCTGCTGTGCGGAGAATTTGCTTAATAACGCATCGAGATTCTGCAAATAATTAAATTCAACTGAAGGGTTAATCAGCACGTTGATTAACTTGAGCGTCCCGAGCTCGTCATAATAATGAACGTCGCCCGGTTGCACGTAAAAAACGTCCCCCTGCTGAATATAGAGCGGCCGGCCATTAATAACGTGTAAACCATGTCCCTGCTCGACAATGACCAGTTCGGCAAACTCGTGGCTATGTTCATGGCTGTTATCTTCGGGGTCGCTGGCGTACATCGCCAGCTTGTCCTGGGGATGGGCGAAATAATACTCAACGGTCAGTGTCATCATTAGCGAAGTCCAAAACGGCATACGGCGCAGTGGCACGATAATGCATTTTACCGGCGCCCACGAGCCAGATTTATGGAATTGTGATCGCCAACCAGCCCATCCCACCATCAGTGCCATTTCCACCGGTGCGTTGGCATTGCCAGAGTGGTTGGCGTGGGTTACGGCGTCTTATGCTGCGGATAAATAAACGTAGAGGACGCAGTATGTCACAGGCTATTCAGCACAACTCCGGGGTCACGATGACCCGCCACGAGGATTTTTTACGCACCGCCGAGAGCCTCAGGCCGACGCTCAGCAGCCGGACTCACGCACCGGCGGCGGTTATCGCTGCTAGCGCCGATCCGCAGGCCATCTTTGGTTGGCGGGCGCGGCCGGTCAGCACGCCCGAGGCGCTATATCAGCGCGATCTGACCAGCGGCGACAGCTTTATTATTGATTTCGGCAGCCACTACGTCGGCTACCTGCATTTCGCCTGCTCTGGCGTCGGCAGCCCGCCGGATGCCCCGGCCCACCTGCACTTTACCTTCGGTGAAACCCTCAGCGAAGTCTGTGAGCCATTCAGCGAATATCAGGGCTGGCTGAGCAGCAGCTGGCTGCAGCAGCAGGACGTATGGCTCGATGTGCTGCCCGCAGAGGTTAACCTGCCCCGCCGCTACTGTTTTCGCTACCTGAAGGTGGAGGTTAAGGCCGTGTCGCAGAAATTCCGCCTGCGGATTGGGCACATTCGGCTGAATGCCGTTACCTCTGCGAGCGAAACCTGCCTGCCCGGTACCACGGCGGACCCGCAGCTGCAGGCTATCGACCGGGTCTCGGTACTGACCTTGAAAAACTGTATGCAGGAGGTTTTTGAAGACGGACCTAAACGGGACCGCCGCCTGTGGCTTGGCGATTTGCGCCTGCAGGCGCTGGTTAACGACGTCACCTTCACCCGCCACGATCTGGTTCGCCGCTGTCTGTACCTCTTTGCCGGCCATACCCGGGAAGACGGCATGGTCTCCGCCAACGTGTTCGTCCAGCCTGATGTCATCGCCGACGATACTTTTCTCTTTGATTACTCGCTGTTTTTCGTCGATGTTCTCTACAGCTATCTGCAAAGCACCGGCGATAGCGCCACCGCTTTGCAGCTGTGGCCAACGGCGCGCCGCCAGGTTGAGCTGGCGCTGACCCGCTGCGATGAGGCCGGCCTGGTGCGCGATAGCGACGACTGGTGGGTATTTATCGACTGGCAGGAGTCGTTGAATAAACAGGCCGCGGCGCAGGGGGTGCTGATTTACTGTCTGCAGCGCGCGATCTGGCTGGCCGGGCGTTTTGAACCCGAGCTGGCCCCCACGCTCAGCGCGCGCCTGCAGGCGCTAAAAGCAGCGGCCCAGCGCGAGCTTTGGGACCCGGAGCTGGGTTTTTACGTTAGCGGCGCCGGGCGACAGGTTTCCTGGGCCTCGCAGATCTGGCTGGTGCTGGCGGAAACCGGCAGCGCCGGGCAGCGCCGGGAAGTCATGCGTAATTTGCAACAAAATCCCCCGGCTATCGCCATGAATACGCCCTACCTGCGCCACCACTTTGTCGCCGCTCTGCTGCAGTGCGGGCTACGCGATGAGGCCGTCGCGGAGATCAAAGCCTACTGGGGCGCGATGGTCGATTACGGCGCCGATACCTTTTGGGAGATTTTTGACCCGGCGCATCCTGACTTTTCCCCTTATGGCAGCACGCTGATAAACAGTTACTGCCATGCGTGGAGCTGTACCCCGGCCTGGTTTATTCGCCAGTACGGACTTTAACAACAACAATAAGCGAGCATATTTTATGGCAGAAACAACCTTTACCCGGTGGCGGCAGCGCCTTGGCTATGGCATCGCCGACCTCTCCTGCAACCTCGTGTGGCAGCTTATCTCTCTGTATCTGATGTTCTTTTACACCGACGTGATGGGCCTTCCCGCCTACTATGTCGGCCTGATGTTCCTCGTTACCCGCCTGGTGGACGGCGTCGCCGACGTGCTGATGGGGCTGGTGATTGATAACACCACCACCCGCTGGGGGCGCTGCCGTCCGTATCTGCTGCTTGGGGCGGTACCTTTCGGGCTGCTGTGCATTCTGGCCTTCTATGTGCCGGATTTCGGTACTACCGGCAAGCTGCTTTACGCCTTCATCACCTACCTGTGCCTGTCGTTTCTCTATACCCTGGTCAACATCCCGTTCTGCGCGATGCTGCCGTTTCTGACCAGCGATTCGCGTGAACGGACCACCCTCTCGGCGGTGCGAATTCTGCTGGGCTCCCTCGGCGCAACGATTGTCGCCGTTGCGACTCTGCCGCTGGTTGGCGCGCTGGGCAAGGGCAGCCAGGCCCACGGCTTCTTCTACACCGCGGTCATTTTCGGCGTAATTGCGACGTTCTTCCTGCTGGTGAGTTTCCGTAACGTTAAAGAGAACATCAGCATTACCCAGGAGCGAATGACCTTGAAACGCGCCTGGGTCAGCCTGCGCGCCAACCGTCCGTGGTGGGTGTTCGCCAGCAATATCTTCCTGATGTGGGGGGCGTTCTTCTTCCAGACCGGCGCGCTGGTTTACTTCTTCCACTACTACGTTGGCAATAACGATCTGACGGCCATTGTCGCCGGGATCTCCACCTTCGTTCCGCTGCTGGGCACCCTCACCGTGCCGCTACTCGCCAGCCGGATGAAAAAGCGCCACGTCTACCTGATTGCCAGCGCCATTAACCTTGTCGGCATGGGCATGATGATGGCCGCCGGCGTCAATAGCTGGGGGCTGATTGCCGGGGCGATTGTGCTGTCCCTTGGCGCGGGCCAGCGTACCGCCATTTACTTCTCCATGCAGGCAGATCCGGTGGATTACGGCGTGTGGAAAACCGGCATCAACACCGCGGGGATTTTAACCTCAATCAACGGCTTCTTCGGCAAAGTTGCTATGGCCGGCGCGGGCGCGATTACCGGCGTGCTGCTCTCTTCGGGCGGCTATGTCGCCAATCAGGCGCAGAGCGAGAGCGCGATGCTGGCGATTAAAGCCTGCTATCTCTATATTCCGGCGCTGCTGATTGTCGCCTCGATGCTGTGGATCGGCCGCTTCTATCGCCTCGACGATGATTACGAGCAGATCCGCGCCGATCTTGACGCCGGCCGCCGCGCGCCGCCGGAAAGCCCGTCGGCCTGCGGAGAACATCACGCCATGTAAGGCGTCCTCACCTCTTTACCTCTGAAAGAAATAAGGATTCTTATGCGTATCTCTGTGATTAGCGCAGCGGTTTGCTGCGCCCTTTTTTCGGCCTACGGCATCAGTGCAGCGCCGCTGACTATCGAACAACGGCTGGCGCAGCTCGAAGCCCGGCTCAATCATGCGGAGCAGGAAGCGGGTGACGCCAACCGCCGCGCGCAGCTGTCGGAACAGCGAACCACTGCCGCGGAACAGCGCGCGGCGGCGGCGGAGAAACAGGTGCAGGCCCTCAGCCAGCGGACCGCCGCCAGCGAGCAAAAACAGCAGGCCACGAACCAGCATCTCAGCAGCCAGCTGGCGAAAACCTCTCCCGGCGACGGCTTTGAGTTTAACGCCTACGCCCGTTCCGGCATGCTGGTAGATAGCCACGGCAAAGGCGCCCGCGGCGGCCCGGGGATCTCTCCGGCCAGCTCGCTCAACGGCGATGCCCACGTCGGCCGTCTCGGCAACGAGAAGGATAACTACGTGGAGCTCAGCTTTGGCAAGAAAATGACCTTTAGCGACGGTTCGTGGGCGCACTTCAAAACCATGCTCGCCGATGGCGCCACCAACCCGGACCCGTGGGTACAGGATAACGACAGCCACCATCTGAACGTGCGGCAGCTATACGTCGAAATGGGCAACTTTGCCGATTTTTCCGGGCCCTTTAAGCACGCCTCAATCTGGGCGGGCAAGCGTTTCGATCGCGACAATTTCGATATCCACTTTACCGACAGCGACATTATGTTCCTCGGCGGTACCGGCGGCGGCATCAACGACGTCAGCTGGGGCAGCAATCTGCGCGGTGATTATTCGGTCTATGCGCGCAACTTTGGCGATCTGGGTAGCGACAATTATGAAGATAACGATATTCAGAACCTGATGTTCACGGCCAACCACTTCTGGCACAACTGGCAGCTGATGACTACCGCGATGACCGCTCAGGGCAACGATTCGCTGAAGGATAACACCTCCACCACCGGCAGCTACGCTCTGCGTAGCGACAACACGGCGAAGAACGGCTACTACGCGATGCTGGCCTATCGCGATAAGCAGGGGTTTTATGGCCTGGCGCCGGGCGTTTCGGAGAGCGCGCTGCAGTATGGCGGCGGTTTAGGCGCCGAGGCGCGCCAGCCGGGCAGCGACGGGGATTTAACCGAGAACGCCAAATCCCTGCGTTTTGCCTCCTGGGGTATTCTGCCGCTGGGCAAAAACTGGGAGCTGGCCCCGTCAGTTATCGCCCAGCATAGCGAAAGCCGCTATCGCGATGGCGACCGCTACGATTGGGCGACCTTCAACCTGCGGCTTTCTCAAGGCATCACCCGCAATTTCGCGCTCCTGTACGAAGCGTCCTGGCAGTATATGGACCTGAACCCCAACGGGCGAACCTATCGCTACAACGACGATGTCCATCAGTATCAGGCGGTGAGCGGCGATTTTTATAAGCTGACCTTCGCCCCGACGTTTAAGGTGGGCGATGTGTTTGATATTAAAGCGCGGCCGGAGATTCGATTCTTCGTTACGTGGATGAACTGGGATAAGGCGCTGGATCGCTACGCCATTAACGATGATTTCGGCAGCAAAGGCTTTACCGCCGGCGGCAACTGGAACTTCGGCGTGCAAACCGAGATCTGGTTCTAAGGGGGGAGCCCAGGATAAGGCACCGAACCGTTCTTCTGCTGGGGCGACGCCTTGTCCGGGCTACAAAGACCGCCGGCTTTTGTAGCCCGGACGGGCGCAAAGCGCCTCCTCCGGCAGCCCGAAGCCGCTACATGCTATAACCGGGCTTTTTAATCAGCTGCTCCATCTGCGGGGCGATTTCGCTGTCCCACACCTGCTGCCAGTCGCTCGGGTCAACCTGCTTGAGAGCCACGCTCACCGAGCTGTCCTTACTGTTCAGGTGCTGCACCAGTACGGCGGCGATATCGGCGGCCAGCGCCGCTTTTTGCTCATCATTCAGCTCGCGGGGAAAACACTTAATATCAACATGCGGCATAGCGGACTCCTTATTGTCAGAACGATAAAACTACCACAGCCCGGGCGCGTCGGTTTTCATTTTGTGCCTTAAATCAGCTCGTTGCGCCGCAACACCTGTTCCAGCTCAGAACGTCGATATACGGCATCCGCGACGGCGACAAATTTCGGCGTGTGCGCTTCGAACCATTCCCGCCGCGGCCCCCAGCAACACATAACCGCGATATAACAGTCCAGCAGGCCGATCTGCGCGCCCAGCGCATAGGGAGCAGCGGCAAGCTGCTGCTCCAGCCACAGGTAGAGCGACTTGCGATAGTTCACGCAGTTTTCCCGCAGCTGCTGCGGGGCATCCGCCGTCCAGCGCTCGGGGTAATCCGCATAGGTGAAGGTGGGATAGACGTTGGCGACCAGCCAAATCAGCAGGTGCTGGAACCGGTGGCGCTGCGGCGTCCCGGGCTCTGGCGCGAGATCCGGCCGCTGGTCGAGGATCGTTAAGGCCATCGCCGCGGATTCGCTCATCACGCTGCCGTCCGCCAGCTTAAAGGTGGGTACCTGACACAGCGGGTTTATCTGCATCAGGCTGTCGCGCTGGGGTCCGGGTTTATCAAAACCTTCAACGTTAACAAAATGGTACGGGATTTCGGCCAGCGTCAGCATCAGCTCGCTGATTGCCGACCCCCAGCCCGGTACGCCATAGACGGTAATCATGCTCAGCCTCCACGGTAAACGTCTGCGTCGGGTAAAAGCCGGGAAAATAAGCAGGCAGCACGCTATTTAACGGCGTGCTACGCCGACTCTCGCTCCAGCAAATGATAGCCCAGATCCACAATCGCGTTCCCTTCCCCAACGCCTTCAATGCGGTCGGCGAGGAGGGTTGCCGCGCGTTTGCCAATCGCATGGCGATCGACGCTCACGGTCGTAATCGCCGGTCGGTTGCTGGCGGCAAAATCCAGATCGCCAAAGCCCATCACCGCTAAATCCTTCGGCACGCGCAGGCCACGACTTTCGGCCTCCATTATCGCCCCCTGCGCCAGGGTATCGGAACTGCATACGATAATATCGTACTCGCCAGCGCCAAGCAGCTGGGCCAGGCCGCTGCGCCCCAGCGCCAGCGAGGCCGGAAGCGGCACTTCCACCTGAGGCACATCGCGAATACCATTTTTGACCAGCCGGGCGCACAGCCCCTGCTTACGCAGCGCTGCTCGCGCGTCCCCTGCCCATAATAGTCCCGGGCGCCGGTAGCCCTTTTGCAGCAAAAACTCGCCTATCGTCTCGCCAACTTTTTCATGTGAAAAGCCCACCAGCATATCCAGCGGCGTCGGGGTCAGGTCCCAAATTTCCACCACCGGGATCGCGGCGTTGAGGATAGTTTTCTTTAATGCCGGGGCATGCTGAATTCCGGTCAGCACTACGCCATCCGGGCGACGGGAGAGCAAGGTTGCCACCAGCTCCGCTTCGGTTTCCCGACTGTAGCCCGCCACGCACAGCAGCATATGATAGCCGCGCGCCGCAAGGGTATCGCTCAGAGCCTGGATGGTGTCGACAAACATATTGTTGTTGATTTGCGGTACCACCACGGCAATCAGCCGGCTGCGTCGTGAAGCCAGTCCGCCGGCCAGCGCATTGGGAATGTAGCCCGTGGCCTGCACCGCATGTAGCACCTTTTCCACCGTTGCCGGACGCACCAGCTGCGGCGTGTTCAATGCCCGACTGACCGTCATGGATGATAACCCCGCCGTGCGGGCAACATCATCCAGCGTCGGCACGCGCGTCGGTTTTCTGCTTTTCACGACTAAGCCCCTGTGTTGAGTCGTTCCCAGCGAGCATTATTGATGATGGCCCGGCCAATTGCCAGCGCCCGCCCGCGCATCCGCATGAGAATCAATAACCTGAGAGATAAAATGTTATCGCTATCATTGATAATTGTGCTATTTCACAAACTCTTTTGGATCGTGATGTCGCCTCCATAATTTTACCCTTAATAACCTAAAGTTGTGATCATTTGTACAAATTAAAGGCAGTCCTGTGGCATAAAAACCAAAGCTGATTTAAAAATGTTAGCGCAAACATTTTATAACCTATAAGGAACTTGCCATGACCGCCAGCGCCAATTCCAGCTCCGTGACCTACGCCAAAACCACCGGCGTGAAAACCGCCGCCGAAACCGGCGACCGCATTGAGCACGTTAAGCTCTCCCTGGCCTTTCTCCCCCTGGCCACGCCGGTCAGCGATGCCAAAGTCCTCACCGGGCGGCAAAAGCCACTGACCGAAGTCGCGATTATTATCGCTGAAATCCGCTCCCGCGACGGTATCGAAGGGGTAGGCTTTAGCTATTCCAAACGCGCGGGGGGTCAGGGGATCTATGCCCATGCCAAAGAGATTGCCGATAACCTGCTCGGCGAGGACCCGAATGATATCGACAAGATCTACACCAAACTGCTGTGGGCGGGCGCTTCCGTAGGGCGCAGCGGCATGGCGGTACAGGCCATCTCCCCTCTTGATATTGCGCTGTGGGATATGAAAGCCAAACGCGCCGGGCTGCCGCTGGCGAAGCTGCTCGGCTCCCATCGCGATTCGGTACAGTGCTACAACACTTCCGGCGGCTTCCTGCATACGCCGCTGGATCAGGTGCTGAAAAACGTCGCCATCTCGCGGGAAAACGGAATCGGCGGGATCAAGCTGAAGGTGGGCCAACCGAACACCGCCGAGGATATCCGTCGCCTGACGGCGGTGCGTGAAGCGCTGGGCCCGGATTTCCCGCTGATGGTTGACGCCAACCAGCAGTGGGACCGGGAAACCGCCATTCGCATGGGGCGTAAAATGGAACAGTTTAACCTGATCTGGATTGAGGAGCCGCTCGACGCTTACGATATCGAAGGCCACGCGCAGCTGGCCGCCGCGCTGGATACGCCGATTGCTACCGGCGAGATGCTGACCAGCTTCCGTGAACACGAACAGCTTATCCTCGGCAACGCCTGCGACTTCGTGCAGCCGGACGCCCCGCGCGTCGGCGGTATCTCCCCCTTCCTGAAGATTATGGATCTGGCGGCGAAGCATGGCCGCAAGCTGGCCCCGCATTTTGCGATGGAAGTGCATCTGCACCTCGCCGCCGCCTACCCGCTAGAGCCGTGGCTGGAGCACTTCGAGTGGCTGAACCCGCTGTTTAATGAACAGCTTGAGCTGCGCGACGGGCGGATGTGGATTTCTGAACGCCACGGGCTGGGCTTCACCCTGAGTGAACAGGCGCGCCGCTGGACCCAGCACAGCTGCGAGTTTGGCAAACGCCCCTGATGCTTGTGCAGGCTATTTTCCCGGACCGGGAGCGAACGCGCCGGGTCCGGGCTGGCGGATAATCGATTCCTCCACCATCCCGTAGTCCGGTCAGCTCATGACCGGGGATATGTTATTAACGACCGGCGGGAACACCCTTGTCGCCCCTCCCGCCCCTGACTCGCTGTACCCACATACCCAACCCTGCAATGGAGTTGAAAAGTGAATACACCAATAAAACGCAGCAACGTGCGTTACGGCATCTTATTATTTCTTTTTTTGGCTACCGTATTTAATTATGCCGACCGCGCGACGCTATCGGTCGTCGCACCGATTATGAGTAAGGAACTAGGATTCGACCCGGAAGCTATGGGTCTGGCTTTTTCCGTCTTTGGTATTTCTTATGTGATAATGCAAATTCCCGGCGGCTGGCTGCTGGATAAATACGGTTCGCGGCTGGTATATGGCTGCGCGCTGATCGGCTGGTCGGTAGTGACTATGTTCCAGGGGACGATCTTTCTGTTTGCCAGCCCGCTGGTGGTGCTGGTTATTCTGCGTCTGATGATGGGCGCGATAGAAGCCCCGGCCTTCCCCGCCAACAGCCGCCTCAGCGTGCAGTGGTTCCCGAATAAAGAGCGCGGGTTTGTCACCTCGGTATATCAGGCGGCGCAGTATATCTCCCTGGGTATTATCACGCCGCTAATGACCATCATCCTGCATAATTTAAGCTGGCATTATGTCTTCTATTATATTGGCGCCATCGGGGTGGTCCTGGGGATATTTTGGCTGATTAAGGTCAAGGACCCTTTGCATCATCCGAAAATAAACCAGCAGGAGCTTGAATATATTCGCGAGGGCGGCGGCGAACCGGAATTAGGCAGCCAAAAAACGCAGCACAAATTAACCCTCGCGCAGATCAAAAGCGTGTGCGTAAACCGCATGATGATCGGCGTCTATATCGGCCAGTTCTGCGTCACCTCGATTACCTGGTTCTTCCTGACATGGTTCCCGACCTACCTCTACCAGGCGAAGGGGATGTCGATACTGAAAGTCGGTTTTGTCGCCAGTATTCCGGCGATTGCCGGGTTTATCGGCGGCCTGCTCGGAGGGCTGTTTTCCGACTGGCTCCTTAAGCGCGGCTATAGTCTGACCACTGCCCGCAAGATACCGGTGATCTGCGGCATGCTGCTCTCCTGCGTCATCGTTATCGCTAACTATACCGCTTCTGAGGTGGTGGTTATCGCCGCTATGAGCCTGGCCTTCTTTGCAAAAGGCTTTGGCAATCTCGGCTGGTGTATCCTCAGCGATACGTCGCCGAAAGAGATGCTGGGCATCGCCGGCGGGGTCTTCAATATGTGCGGTAATCTCGCAAGCATCATCACCCCGCTGGTCATTGGTATCATTATTGCTAATACCCACTCCTTTGATTACGCCATTCTGTACGTCGGCTCGATGGGCGTACTCGGCCTGCTCTCCTATCTGTTTATTGTCGGGCCGCTGGATCGCATCAATCTGACGCCTCGCGCTGCCTGATTATTGCACCTGGCGAGACTTCGCCCCCGCTGTTTCGCAACACACTCCTGCGAAACAGCGGCTTTTTAGTAGGCGATCCCCGGCGGATTGACCACCGACTGCGTCACCGCCTCCCCCTGTTCTCCCCAGCGCGCCAGCACCTGCTGGTACTCGCCGCGGGCTATCGCCCCGTCGAGCGCCGCCTGCAGCGCGTAAACCAGGCCGCTGCCCTTTTTGGTGGTGGTGGCAACCCAGGCTTTTTTCGGTCCCAGGCCCACGACTTTGGTCGTGCCGGTCAGCGCCGCTTTATAGGCCGCCACCGACTGCGGGCCAAAGAACACATCGGCGCGTCCGGACTGAATATAGAGATTACCGGAGGCGTCATCGGTCAGGTACACCGGCAGCGCCGGCTGGCGCCCCGCCGCTTCGTTCTCGGCGTTCCAGCCCAGCAGAATACGCTCCTGATTGGTGCCGGAACCGACGATCACCTTGCGTCCGGCAAGATCCGCCGCGCCGCTCACCCTGGCTATCGGGCTGGTCGATTTGACGGAAAAGGCCAGCGAATCGACGCGGTAGGTGGCGAAATCGAATTTCTGCTTGCGCTGTTCGGTCACCGCGATATTGACCAGCGCGACGTCATAACGCCCGGAGGTGATGCCCAGCGGCCAGTCCTCCCACGCCGTCGGCACCAGCCGGAGCTTGAGCCCAAGGCTGCCGGCCAGCAGGCGGGCGATATCCGGATCGCTGCCGATACGCGTGCGGTTATCGCTCGCCAGCAGCGCCAGCGGCGGTGAATTCAGCGCCGAGATAGCCACCGTCAGCGTCCCGGGTTCAACGAAGCGATAGTTCGCCGGGATCTGCGCAATCGCCTGCTTGTCCACCGTCACCGGAAGCGGCTGCTCGTTGGCCCGCAGGTCAATTTCCGCCTGCGCCCCCGCCGGGATAATGCCGATCATTAACGCCAAAAGTCCTTTTCTCATGCCGGAAGCACCTTCGATAAAAATTGCCGCGTACGCTGATGCTGCGGATGGTTAAGGACCTCATCGCTGCTGCCCTGTTCAATGATTTTGCCATCGACCATAAAGACCACCTGGTCGGCGACCTCGCGGGCAAAACCAATCTCATGCGTCACCACCACCAGCGTGGTGCCGGAACGCGCCAGCTTCTTGATAACGTCAAGCACTTCGCCCACCAGCTCCGGGTCCAGCGCCGAGGTCGGTTCGTCAAACAGAATAACCCTCGGCTTGAGGGCCAGCGCCCGCGCGATGGCAATGCGCTGCTGCTGACCGCCGGAAAGATGCCGCGACCAGGCGTCGGCTTTGTTGCGCAGCCCCACCACATCGAGCAGATCGTAGGCCTGCTCGATGGCCTCCTTGCGGCTGGCCCGCTTGTGGGCAATCGGCGCCTCAATCAGATTTTCCAGCACCGTCAGGTGTGGGAACAGGTTGAAGTTTTGAAATACGTAGCCGACGTTCACGCGCTGGCGGAGGATCTCTTTTTCCTTCAGTTCGTACAGCCTGTCGCCCTGGCGGCGATAGCCGATATAGTCGCCATCGATTTGGATAAAGCCTTCATCAACCCGCTCCAGATGGTTAATGGCGCGCAGCAGGGTGGATTTTCCCGATCCGGAAGGGCCGAGGATCACCGTTACCGTGCCGGGCGCGATCTCAAGAGAGACATCGTCCAGCGCCTTATGGCGACCAAAATATTTGCTGACGCCGGTAATCGAGATATGGCCGTTATGAGAGTTGGGCATGGACGGGCTCCTGCGGCTGCGATGAACGAGACGGTTCGGCAAGGCGGCTGCGGCGCGGGCTGTTCACCGCCGAGCGGCGCTCGCTGCGCGCCAGAGCGCGTTCGACCAGATATTGGATCAGCGACAGTACGCTGGTGATCGCCAGGTACCACACCGCCCCGACCATCAGCAGGGGGATCACTTCCTGGGTGCGGTTGTAAATCATCTGGATGGTGTAAAACAGCTCCGGCATCGCCAGGACGTAGACCATCGCCGTCCCTTTGGCGAGGCTGATAATTTCATTGAAGCCGGAGGGTAAAATGGTGCGCAGCGCCTGCGGCAGAATAATGCGCAGCGTCCGCCGCCACGCCGGCAGGCCGAGCGCCGCCGCCGCTTCATACTGACCGTGATCGACGCCGAGGAAGCCGCCGCGAATAATTTCAGCGGTGTAGGCGCTCTGCACCAGCGTCAGCCCGACCACCGCCGTGGAAAACTGCCCCAGCACGTTGATGGTTTGATAGCTGCCCCAGCTGATGCCGGTAAACGGAATGCCGAGCGACAGCGTGTCGTACAGATAGGAGAAGTTGTAGAGAATAATCAGGACCACGATCAGCGGCAGCGAGCGGAACAGCCAGATATATCCCCAGGAAAGGCTGCTCAGCAGCCATGAAGAGGAGAGCCGGGCCAGCGCCAGCAGGCCGCCGAAAATCACGCTCAGCACGGTGCCGAGCAGGGTCAGCAGCAGCGTTTGCCCGAGCCCTTCAAGGATCACCGGGTCAAAGAACCAGCGCGCGAAGACCGCCCACTCCCAGCGCGGGTTAAAGGCCACCGACTGCACGACGACGGCCAGTACCAGCAGCGCCAGCACCGCGCCGACGGCGCGCAGCGGATAGCGCGCCGGGATAACTTTTATCGTTTCTGATGTTTTCATCGTTGCTCCTCAGGCGCTCTGGCTTAGCGCGCTGACCGCCAGCGCTTTACTAAACCGCAGCCGTCCGTCATAGGGCGGCTGGCTGTACTCTTCCGGGTTGCGTTCGAGGTCGAACTGCGGCTCATAGCCCTGGCTTAGATAGAGCTTCACCGCCTCCGGCTGGCGAAAGCCGGTGGTCAGGTAGATATGGCTGTAGCCCGCCAGCACCGCCCGGCGCTCCAGCTCCTGCACCACCTTCCCCGCCAGCCCCTGCTGCCGCAGCGCGTGATGGGTCCAGATGCGTTTAATTTCGGCGGTATTGGCGTCCTTCGGCTTATAGGCGCCGGTGGCGATAATCTCCCCCTCGCGCTCGAGCACGATAAACAGCCCCTGCGGCGCCAGATACCATTCGGTTAGCTCAACTTCGGCATCGCGGGAAAAATAGTCGCCGTAGCGCGAAGCGTACTCGGCAAACAGGCCGTCAATGATCGGCTGCAGCTCAAGGGCTTCGGGTGAAACATCGCGGAATACGTCGCTCATACTGACTCCTTTAATCGCCCAGTCCGGCCGGGTTAATCTCTGACTGCGGAATGCTCTCGACGCCTTCCCCCCAGCGGTTAAGCACCCTGGCGTAATCGCCGCTGTGGATGACGCCGTTCAGCGCCGTCTGCACCGGGGTGACCAGGCCGCTGCCCTTTTTCACCGTGACGGCGATATGGGCCGCCTTCGGCCAGCCGCCGTCGACGCTGCCAACCAGTTTGGTTTTTCCGGTTAGCGCCGCTTTCCATGCGCCAATCACGTTGGGGCCAAAGAAGGCGTCGGCGCGGCCGGACTGGATCGCCAGGGTCTGAGCGGCGTCATCTTTGGTATAGACCGGGGTAAAAGGCTTCAGCCCCTTCTTCAGGTTTTCCGCGTTCCACGCCAGCAGAATGGCTTCCTGGTTGGTGCCGGAGCCGACGATAATGCGCAGGCCGGCAATGTCCTCCGCCTGGTCAATTTTACTCAGCGGGCTGCTGCTTTTGACGTAGAAACCCAGCGAATCCTTGCGGTAGGTGGCGAAATCAAACTTCTCTTTGCGCTCTTTGGTCACCGTAATATTGCTGATCGCGGCATCATATTTGCCGGAGACCACGCCGAGAGGCCAGTCTTCCCACGAGGTCGGGATCACGTTCAGCTGCAGGCCGAGGCTATCGGCCACCAGGCGAGCGATATCCACCTCGCTGCCGAGCAGGGTTTTGTTATCGTCAGAGAAGACGGTGAGCGGCGGCGAGTTCAGCGCCGCGACCGCGACGGTGAATTTTCCCGGCACCGCGAGGTGCAGATCCTTCGGTAACAGGGCAATAGCCTGCGGATTTTTTGCCGTATGAACCGGCGCCTTATTGGCTTCGAGGCTCACCCCGGTGCCGTTGATATTGACGTTCTGCGCCCATGACGAGGCGCTTGCGGCCAGCGCCAGCGCAAGGATGAGTGACTTTTTCTGCATAGCGGGTGTTCTCTTATTATTGTTGTTGGAATTGATTGACCGGCTCAGCCAGCCCTAAGCTTGCGCGCAGCGTGGTGCCGGGATACGCCTCGCGGAACAGCCCTCTCTGCTGCAGAACCGGCACGACCTGGTCAACAAAGCGCGGGAAGGCGTCCGGCGTGCCGCCCTGGATAATAAAACCGTCGGCGGCGCGCTGTTCAAACCACTCCTGCAGACCGTCGGCGACCTGCTGCGGCGTTCCGGAAAAGCGCGGACGCGGGCTGGCGGCTTCCAGCGCCACCTGGCGCAGGGTCAGGCCGCGCTCGCGGGCGTTGCGCTTAATCTCATCCGTGGTGCTGCGGAAGCTGTTTTGCCCGAGATCGCCAATATCCGGGAACGGCTCATCAAGCGGATACTGCGCAAAGTCGTGATGCTCGAAATAGCGTCCGAGGTAGTTAAGGGCATCCTCGATCGACACCAGCGCGGCGGTGGCCTGATACTGCTGCTCCACGTCTTCGGCGCTATCACCCACGATGACGCTGACGCCCTGGAAAATATGCAGCAAATCGTCCTGCCGACCGTACGCCGCGAGCTGGCCTTTAACATCGCGATAAAACGCCTGCGCCTCCTCAAGAGATTCCTGATGGGTAAAAATGGCGTCGGCATGGCTCGCCGCCAGCTTTTTACCATCATCAGAGGCGCCCGCCTGAAATATAATGGGGCGCCCCTGCGGGGTCCGGGCAATATTCAGCGGACCGGCAACCTTAAAAAAGTCGCCATGATGATCGAGGGTATGCAGTTTATTTTTATCAAAGAACTGGCCGCTGGCCTTATTGCGTACGAAGGCGTCCTCTTCCCATGAATCCCACAGGCCTTTGACCACCTTTAAATATTCATCCGCGATGCGATAGCGCAGCGCATGGTCGGGGTGCTGAGCGCGGGAGAAGTTTTTTGCCGAGCCCTCCAGCGGCGAGGTGACGACGTTCCAGCCGGCCCGGCCCTGGCTGAGATGATCGAGGCTGGCGAACTGGCGCGCGGTGGTAAAAGGCTCGCTGTAGGAGGTTGAGAGCGTGCCAACCAGGCCCAGGTTGCGGGTCACCGCCGCCAGCGTTGAGAGCACCGTCAGCGGCTCAAAGCGGTTTAAAAAATGCGGGATTGATTTTTCATTAATATACAGGCCATCGGCGACAAATATAAAGTCGAGCTTACCCTCTTCCGCTTTTAACGCCGTTTGTTTAACAAATTCAAAATTAATACTGGCATCCGCCTGCGCTAGCGGGTGACGCCAGGCGGACATATTCCCCGAGGCGCCGTGTAATATCGTGCCAAGCCGCAGCTGTCGTTTTTCAGACATAGTTCACCCTTCCCTTGCCGATAATTAAAATTTAAATTTGTTGTAAAGCTCGTTCCGCCAGGGTCGCAAAATAGCGCGCCGCCGGGGCGATTAAATTCTCATCCGGATTAAAGCCGGGATGGTGGAGACCGAATTCGCTGGCGCTGCCAATGCTGACAAACGCGCCGGGAATATGCTGCAGGTAGACGGCAAAATCTTCGCCGCCCATATGCAGGTCCGCGTGATGAGTACGATAGCCGACGTGGTCGGCAACGTCGCTGGCAAACGCCGCCCAGCGCTCATCGTTGACCAATGCCGTCGGCCCGGAGTACCAGAAAACGTCGATCTGCACGCCGAAGGCGCTGGCAAAACCGGCGGCGATTTCGCTCACCCGCGCCTTCACCCGCTGCTGCACTTCGCTGCGGTGGGTGCGCAATGTTCCCTCCAGCTCCACGCTCTCCGGCAGAACGTTCCAGGTGTTGCCGCCCTGGATGCGCGTCACGCTCAGCACCACCGAATCGAGGGTGTTAACCTCCCGGCTGGCGACGCTCTGCAGCAGGGTGACCAGCTGGCTGGCGAGCAGAATGGCGTCTTTGCCTTCGTGGGGCCGAGCGGCGTGCGCGCCTTTGCCGGTGACCTTAAAGACGAAGCGATCGACGTTGGCATAAAAGGCGCCGCCGCGGGTCGCGAATTCCCCCACCGGCAGCCCCGGTTCATTATGCATCCCGAAAATGGCCGTCACCCCTTCCAGAGCGCCGGCGCGGATCAGCGTTTTGGCGCCGCCAAAATTCTCTTCCGCCGGCTGGAACAGGATCCGCACCCGACCCGGCAGCTGCGCTTCGCGATCTTTGAGCAGCAGCGCTGCGCCCAGCATCACGCTGGTGTGGATGTCGTGGCCGCAGGCGTGCATCACGCCTTCGTTTTGCGAGCGATAGGACAGCCCGGTCGCTTCTTCAATCGGCAGCGCATCAATATCCGCCCGCAGGGCAACCACTTTCTCGCCGCTGCCGACCTCCACAACCAGGCCGGTTTTCAGATCGTAGGGCAGCGGACGCAGGCCGCCGCTTTGCAGCCAGTCGCGGATACGCGCGGTGGTGGCCACCTCCTGCAGGGAGAGCTCCGGGTACTGGTGCAGCTCGCGCCGCCAGCGGATCAGCTGTTCAGCAAAGCTCATAGCAGCACCTCCGCACCCTGATGGGCCTGAGCCAGCAGGCGCAATGAATTCAGCCGGGCCTCTCCCTCGGCGACCGGGGTGTCGATAATAAATTCGTCGATTCCCCACTCCGCGTGCAGCTCGTCCAGCTGCGCTTTTACCTCATCAGCGGTACCGGCCAGCAGCGACGATTCGCGGCGGGCGATACGCGTCGGCGCGCTGCCCGCCTGGCGGGCAAAGGCGATGCCCTGGGCCTCGCTGCCGACGGTCACCCGCTGGCCGTTTTCCAGCTCGACGCCCCAGATCTCAACCTGTTTCGCCAGTTCGCTCGCCGCTGCGCTATCCTCGGCGACGATCGCCTGGACGGCGATAATGGCATCCCGGCGGCTCAGCGCCCGCCAGCGGGTCAGCACCTCGCGAAGCAGCGCTTTATCGCCGTTAAGGTGGGCGGCAAAAACAAAGTTCCAGTCCAGCTGGGCGGCGAGCCGGGCGCTCTCAAGGCTGGCGCCGAGCAGGAAACCGTCCGCCCGCCGCGGCGGGATCGGCGTTGCCCGCACGCTCTCTTCTCCTTCAGCATCGGTAAGCGACAGCCAGTTATCAAGCTGCGCCAGCTGGTCGGCAAAGGTGCCTTTATCTTCCTGATTCAGCCCCTGCTGCAGCGCGCGGGTAGAGAGCGGCAGGCCGCCGGGAGCTTTCCCGACGCCAAGATCCACCCGGCCCGGCGCAATAGAGGCCAGCAGGTTGAAGTTTTCTGCAACTTTATAGGGGCTGTAGTGCTGGAGCATCACCCCGCCGGACCCGACGCGAATCTGCCGGGTCTGGCCGAGGATCCAGGCGATTGCCAGCTCCGGCGACGGGCTGGCTAATTGATCGGTATTATGGTGTTCGGCGATCCAGAATCGATGATATCCCCAGGCCTCCGCCTGTTGCGCAAGGGTTAAAGTTCGGTTCAGGGCCTGAGCGGCCGTTTCCCCAGCCGCAAGCGGACTTTTATCCAGAATACTGATTCGATAAGACATTTCGCAGACTCGTATTAACTAACATGTCTGCATTATTAGAATCTGGGGCGGCGGCTGAGAAACAATTTATTTACATGTACTCTGCCGGAAAATAGATATACAGGCTTAATGCTGAGCAGGCTGCGTGGTCAGCCGGCGGATAAAATCCTCCGTCTGCCGCGGGTTGCGCAGGCGCACAAAGCGAATGTGCCGATACGCCGGGTCGCTCATATCAGACTGATAACGCTGGCGATTTTGTTTCCAGGTTTTGATGGTCCACCAGATAATGGATTCGCGGCTAAAAAAGGAGCGACGGAAGCTCTCACGGTTGCCGGTCCCCGGCCACAGCTCCTGATGGCGGCTGGCGCGGAAGACCGCCCGGCAGACGGCTTGCCTCAGCGTCCGGCAGAAACCGTAGTCCAGCCAGACCACCAGATCGACCTCGCGCCACTTGACCGGGCGACTGCGGTTGTAATTGCCGTCCAGCACCCAGCCGGGGGCGTCGGTGGCGGCGGCGATCTTTACGAAGAACTCATCGTCCGGCGTTCCCTGCCACTGCGCCAGCCAGTAGAGCCGGTCCATTTCGATACAGGGAAGCGCCAGCTGGCGGGCAAGCCGCCGGGCGAGGGTCGATTTGCCGACGCCGCTGGTCCCTACTACGTTGATTTTCATCGTCTGCGCTCAGCCATGTCTTGGTGTGGGGCTGAGAATAATAGCCGACAAACGGCCGCGCCGGGTGAGGAAAATAGCGGCGCGGCGCATGAGCTGAACGGCGATAAGTGCCGTTTTAGCAACCCTGATACTGCTCGTCGCTGACGTGCTCCTGCCAGGTGACCGCGCTGCCGTTTTCCGCTTCGGCGATAGCAATATGCACCAGCGCGTTAGTGCTGCTGGCGCCGTGCCAGTGCTTCACACCCGGCGGGATCCACGCGATATCCCCCGGGTTCAGCGCCTGCGGCTCTTTACCCCACTCCTGCAGCCAGCCGCGTCCCTGGACAACGATCAGCGTCTGACCCAACGGATGCGTATGCCAGGCGGTGCGCGCGCCGGGCTCGAAGGTCACCGTCGCGCCGCCCACTTTCGCCGGCTCGGTGGCCTGAAAAGGCGCGTCGATGCGCACGTCGCCGGTAAACCAGTCCGCGGGGCCTTTTCTTGATGGCTGTGAACCGCTGTGGCTAATATTCATGCTGCTCTCCTCTTATGTGTTGCACTAAAGATAGCGCAAGCGCGGGGCCGCGATTAGACTGCAAAATAAGAAAGGAACCATGAGCCAAATTCATTAATCCGGAAAAACGATGCTTAAAGACAATATTAACGACCTGCTGTCGTTTATGGTGGTGGCCCGCGAGCGCAGCTTTACCCGCGCCGCCGCCCAGCTTGGCGTTTCTCAGTCGGCGTTGAGCCACGCCATGCGTAATCTGGAGGCCCGGCTCGACGTTCGCCTGCTGACCCGCACCACCCGCAGCGTCGCGCCTACCGAGGCGGGAGAGAGGCTGCTTCAGCGCCTCGGCCCGCATCTGCAGGAAATTGAGCAGGAGCTCAGCGCGCTGCGCGACACCCGCGAGCATCCGGCCGGCAATATCCGCCTGACCGCGGGCGAGCACGCGGTCAGCGCCGTGCTCTGGCCGACGTTGAAACCCTTTATGCGGCAATATCCCGACATTAATATCGAAATTACCGTTGATAATGGCCTGACTGATATCGTCGATGGACGCTTTGATGCCGGGATCCGTCTCGGCGAACAGGTGGCCAAGGATATGATTGCGGTACGGATCGCCCCCGATATGCGCATGGCCGTCGTCGGTTCGGCGGACTACCTCGCGCGCTTCGGCACGCCGCAAACCCCCTATGAGCTCGAACGGCACCGCTGCATTAATATGCGTTTACCGACCCTCGGCGGCATTTATGCCTGGGAGTTTGAGCAGGAGGGGCGAGAAGTGCGGGTACGCGTTGACGGACAAATCACTCTTAACAGCCTGCCTCAGCGCATAGATGCCGCCGAATCCGGCCTCGGGCTGGCCTATGTCCCGGAGGATTCCGTCGCCGAGGCGATCGCCGACGGACGGCTGATAAGGCTTCTTGAGGCGTGGACCCCCTCCTTCACCGGCTACCATCTTTATTACCCCAGCCGTCGCCAGCACCCCGCCGCCTTTTCTCTGCTCGTGGACGCGCTGCGGCGTTGAACCCATTGATATATAAGCAAGTGCGGTGCAAACATGTTTTACGTGCGTCACTATCACGTTGCGTGTAGGATGCTGCGCCATGCTCTGCTTATCTCCTACGTCAGAATGATGAGAAAGCCAGCATAACGTGCTGCCAATCGGCGGTGCGAGGAACCACTCATGGACATTGACAGGAAAATGGGTACATCAATGAATACAAAACACAACGCCGCGGCCGAACATCAGGCCGCAAAACGTCACTGGCTCAACTCGCAGGAATCGGGTTATCACAAGGCAATGGGCAACCGTCAGGTCCAGATGATCGCCATCGGCGGCGCGATTGGTACCGGTCTGTTCCTCGGCGCCGGCGCGCGCCTGCAGATGGCGGGACCCGCGCTGGCCCTGGTTTACCTGGTCTGCGGCCTGTTCTCGTTCTTTATCCTCCGCGCGCTGGGCGAACTGGTGCTGCACCGGCCCTCCAGCGGCAGCTTTGTCTCCTACGCGCGCGAATTCCTCGGTGAAAAAGCGGCCTACGTTGCCGGCTGGATGTACTTTATCAACTGGGCGATGACCGGCATTGTCGACATCACCGCCGTGGCGCTGTATATGCACTACTGGGGCGCATTCGGCGACGTTCCGCAGTGGGTGTTCGCCCTCGGCGCGCTGGCGATCGTCGGCACCATGAATATGATCGGCGTGAAGTGGTTTGCCGAAATGGAGTTCTGGTTTGCCTTAGTCAAAGTGCTGGCGATTGTGGCATTCCTCGTGGTCGGGACCATTTTTCTCGGCAGCGGAAAACCGCTGGACGGCAACGCCACCGGCTTCCACCTGATTACCGATAACGGCGGCCTGTTCCCGCACGGCCTGATGCCGGCGCTGGTGCTGGTGCAGGGGGTGGTGTTCGCCTTCGCCTCCATCGAACTGGTCGGCACCGCCGCAGGGGAGTGTAAAGAGCCGCAGACTATGGTGCCGCGCGCAATCAACAGCGTGATCTGGCGTATCGGCCTGTTCTACGTCGGCTCCGTGCTGCTGCTGGTGCTGCTGCTGCCGTGGAATGCCTATCAGGCGGGGCAAAGCCCGTTCGTCACCTTCTTCTCCAAACTCGGCGTGCCGTACATTGGCAGCGTGATGAATATCGTGGTCTTAACCGCGGCGCTCTCCAGCCTGAACTCGGGCCTCTACTGCACCGGGCGCATTCTGCGTTCGATGTCGATGGGCGGTTCCGCACCGCAGTTTATGTCGAAGATGAGCCGCCATCAGGTGCCTTACGCCGGGATTCTGGCGACGCTGGCGGTATACGTCATCGGCGTATTCCTCAACTATCTGGTGCCGTCGCAGGTCTTTGAGATCGTCCTCAACGTGGCTTCGCTGGGGATTATTGCGTCGTGGGGCTTTATCGTGGTTTGCCAGATGCGGCTGCGTAAAGCGATTAAGGAAGGAAGAGCTGCGGACGTAAGCTTCAAAATGCCGGGCGCGCCGTTTACCTCCTGGCTGACCCTGCTGTTCCTGCTCAGCGTGCTGGTGCTGATGGCCTTCGATTATCCGAACGGCACCTACACCATCGGTTCAATTCCGCTGATTGCGGTGCTGCTGGTCGCCGGCTGGTTTGGCGTTCGCCGTCGCGTTGAGGCGATTCATCGCACCGCGCCGGGTGCTCAGACGGCGCAAAAATAGGGCTACTGCGGTTTGGCCGAAGCCGGTCAAACCGCATTTTTCAACTACCGGCCCGATCTTAGTTATCTTTAACCAGCTGCGAAACGTCGCTGCTGTTAATTTGACGCTGGTTGCCCGATTCGTCGGTGTAGCTGGTCATGCCGGTGTCTTTATCCAGCTGTGGCTTGCCGTGGGTCACAATGGTCTGCCCACTTTTCGTTGTCATCACATAGTTTGACGTACAGCCCGCCAGTAAAGCCAGCATCGCGCCGGCGCACAGAACCATAAATGGCTTATTCATATCGTCTCCAGAATGATTACCCATCTCCCGCAGCAGGCGGGAAAGCGCTGATTGTAAAGCCATTAGGTTAATACGGCTAACAGGTGTTTGTAACAGAGGGTGATTCAGGCGAGCAGGAGGGGTCTCCCCCTCCTGTAAATCTTTACAGCGCGATGCGGATAACGTCATCCGGCTGAGTGGCTTCTTTCTGACGGGTTGATTCCTGCTTCACGCTGACGTACAGCGTTTTACCGTCGGCGGAGAGCGCCAGGCTGTTAGGATAGGTTGGCGTTTTGATAGTTTTAACAACCTTATAGGTTTTGCCATCGATCACGCTGACTTCACCGGCCTTACGATGCGTCACGTAGGCTTCATTACGCGTTGGGTTGAACAGCACCGCCAGCGATTCCGGGGCGGCGATTTTCTGCAGCACTTTGCCGTCGCGCAGATCGACCACCAGCACTTCCGGCTGTTTGCTGTCGGTGATGAAGGCGCGATGGCCTGCGGTATCGAGGCTCAGGTTCAGATAGAAGTGCTCTTTACCGTCATCCTGCAGCTTTTTACGGCTCAGAATCTTGTTGCTGTCGCTGTCGATAGTCAGCAGTTCTCCATCGGCGTTGGTGGTGTAGATGCGCTTCGCGTCAGCATCAACCGCCAGCCCGGTCGCCATCGCGCCGGTATTGGCAATGGTATCTTTCAGGGTCAGCTTGTCGCCATCAACCACCCAGATAACGCTCTCTTTACCCAGGCCGGTAATATAAACGGTGTTGGTCTTCTCATTCACCGCCAGCTCGCGCGGCGCCAGCGGACGCACGGTTTCGCTGCGCTTGCGGTCGTCAAGCACCAGACGGCCTTTCACGGCGCCGGTTTTGGCGTCAATCGCGGTGACGGTGCTGTCGGTGGTGTTGCCAAACCACAGCGTCTGGGTAGCGTTGTTGATCGTCGCGCCGAACGGCTTGAGGTCGTTATGGATAACCTGAGTCACCTCCAGCGTCGTCGGGTCGAGGCGATAGACGATCCCGCCTTTATCCAGCGAACGACTTTGCGAAGTCGCGACCCATAGCGCATTTTCCTGCTGGCTATAAGCCATCTCGTATGCGCCCTTTCCAACCGCCTTGCGCAGCATTTCTTCTGCCGCGTGAGCGCTGAAGCTCCCCGCCAGCAGCAGTGAAGTTAACAACAGTGAACGGCGCAGACGCGGCGTGGACAGATGACGTAATGACATGACGACTCCCTTTGATAAAACAAATATGTGCCTGCTCGACAGTGCTTCCGTGGCGTAAAGTCATGGCTTTACGCTATTTTATAAATGCGAATAGTAATCATTATTTAACGCAAAGTGGAGCGTTAATTGCGCTCGCGGGCGAAAAAAATAGCCAATAGTTGCCATTATTTAACTAAACTTCCGTTAATAATTTTCAAAAAATTACAAAAGAGTTAACATATGGAGATATGTTCCGTTTGGTTCGTTTTGCGAGTGTTTCCATGAAAATCCTTTCCGTGCGCACGGTTGCGCTTCCCGCCCTCCTCTTCCCGCTGGTCGCTATGGCTCAGTCCAGCCCTGAAGGCGAGCAGACGATGGTCGTTACCGCTTCCCCGACGACGGTCTCCGAACTCGATACTCCCGCCGCCGTCAGCGTGGTCAACGGCGACGAAATGCGCCAGGCCGCGCCGCGGGTCAACCTTTCCGAGTCGCTGGGTGCGGTGCCCGGCCTGCAGGTGCAAAACCGGCAGAACTACGCTCAGGACCTGCAGCTCTCGATTCGCGGCTTCGGCTCTCGTTCCACCTACGGGGTGCGCGGACTGCGTATTTATGTGGACGGCATTCCGGCCACCATGCCCGACGGCCAGGGGCAAACCTCCAATATCGATATCGGCAGCGTAGACTCGCTGGAGGTTCTGCGCGGGCCCTTCTCCGCGCTGTACGGCAACTCCTCCGGCGGGGTGATTAACGTCACCAGCCAGAGCGGCAGCCAGCCGCCGACCATCGAAGCCAGCAGCTATTACGGCAGTTTCGGTACCTGGCACTACGGCATGAAGGCCACCGGCGCCGTCGGCGACGGTACCCACGCCGGGGACGTCGATTACACCGTCTCGACCAACCGCTTCACCACCCACGGCTATCGCGACCACAGCGGGGCGCGGAAAAACCTCGCCAACGCGAAGCTCGGCGTGCGCATCAACGACGTCAGTAAGCTGACGCTGCTGTTCAACAGCGTGGATATCAAAGCCAACGATGCCGGCGGCCTGAGCTACGATGAGTGGCAAAATAACCCGCGCCAGTCGCCGCGCGGCGATCAGTACAACACCCGCAAATCGACCAGGCAGACCCAGGCCGGTTTACGCTACGAGCGCCAGCTGAGCGAGCGCGACGACCTGAGCGTGATGATGTACGCCGGCGAGCGTGAAACCACGCAGTATCAGTCGATTCCGCGCGCGCCGCAGCTTAACCCGAGCCACGCGGGGGGCGTGATTGACCTCACCCGCCACTATCAGGGCATCAATACCCGCTGGACCCACCGCGGCGAGCTGCTGGTGCCGGTGACCTTTACCACCGGGCTTGATTACGAAACCATGAGCGAGCGCCGCAAAGGGTTTGAAAACTTCGTCATGGTCAACGGCGCGCCGCAGTACGGCGAAGAGGGCAACCTGCGCCGTAATGAACGTAACCTGATGTGGAATATCGACCCTTACCTGCAGACCCAGTGGCAGCTGACGGAGAAGCTCACCCTCGATGCCGGGATGCGCTACAGCTCGGTGTGGTTCGATTCAAACGATTACTACATTACTCCGGGCAACGGGGATGACAGCGGCGACGCCAGCTACCACAAATGGCTGCCGGCGGGTTCACTGAAGTATGCGCTGACCGATGCGTGGAACGTCTACGCTTCCGCCGGTCGCGGCTTTGAAACGCCGACCATCAACGAGCTCTCCTATCGCTCTGGCAACCAGGGCGGCCTGAACTTTGGCCTGCAGCCCTCAACCAACGAGACGTTTGAAATCGGCAGTAAAATGCGGGTCGGTAACGGCCTGTTCACCGCCGCGCTGTTCCAGACCAATACCGATAACGAGATTGTCGTTGACGCCAGCAGCGGCGGACGCACCAGCTATAAAAACGCCGGCAAAACCCGCCGTCAGGGGATGGAGCTGGGGCTGGATCAGCAGTTCGCTGAAAACTGGCGCCTGAAGGCGGCCTGGACCTGGCTGGACGCGACCTACCGAACCAACGTCTGCGATGACGCCAGCTGCAACGGTAACCGCATCCCGGGGATCGCCCGCAACATGGGCTACGCCTCGTTTGGCTATCAGCCGGATCGCGGCTGGTACGCGGGCAGCGATATCCGCTATATGAGCAATATCATGGCTAACGATGAGAACACCGCTAAGGCGCCGTCGTGGACCGTCGTTGGGCTCACCAGCGGCTACAAGTGGAGCTATGGCAACATGGATATGGACGTTTTCGGCCGTATCGACAACCTGTTTGATCGCAGCTACGCCGGGTCGGTGATCGTCAACGAGTCCAACGGCCGCTACTACGAGCCGGCGCCGGGACGTAACTACGGCGTTGGCCTCAACCTCGCCTGGCGATTTGAGTAACACGCCGCAGCCGCCGCCCGGGGAGTCCGCCGGGCGGCGGCGTTAATGTCCCCATTCCGGCCACGGCCTCATCGTCCTGCGTCGCCCAGGCAAGCGCGGACCGGGCGGGAAACCCGCCCGCAGTCGGGAAAATATTCTTCCCTCCTGCCTTCATAATGCGGCGTGCATCACGGTTTGTTTTATCCTCTCTCGTCTGTTGTGCTCCCGGGCGTTACCCTTATCACAAATATCGCCCATAAAAAGGAGCCGCTATGGCACTGCCAATCATCCTTGATTGCGACCCGGGTCATGATGACGCCATCGCTATCGTTCTCGCCCTCGCCTCACCTGAATTTGACGTCAAAGCCATCACCTCCTCCGCCGGCAACCAGACGCAGGAGAAAACCCTGCGTAACGTGCTGCGCATGCTGACGCTGCTGCAACGCCAGGATATTCCGGTGGCCGGCGGCGCGCGTAAGCCGCTGATGCGGGAGCTGATCATCGCTGACAACGTTCACGGCGAAAGCGGGCTCGACGGCCCGGCGCTGCCGGAGCCTGATTTTGCCCCGCAGAACTGTACCGCCGTCGAGCTGATGGCGAAAACGCTGCGCGAAAGCGCGCAGCCGGTGACGATTGTCGCCACCGGCCCGCAAACCAACGTCGCCCTGCTGCTGAATAGCCACCCGGAACTGCACGACAAGATCGCGCGCATCGTGATGATGGGCGGCGCAATGGTGCTCGGCAACTGGCAGCCCGCCGCCGAGTTTAATATCTACGTCGACCCGGAAGCGGCGGAGATCGTCTTCCAGTCGGGTATTCCGGTGGTGATGGCCGGGCTGGACGTCACGCATCGGGCGCAGATTCATGATATGGATATCGAACGTTTCCGCCGGGTCAGCAACCCGGTCGCCACCATCGTTGCCGAGCTGCTCGACTTCTTTATGGAGTATCACAAGGATGCTAAATGGGGATTCACCGGCGCCCCGCTGCATGACCCCTGCACCATCGCCTGGCTGCTGAAGCCGGAGCTGTTCACCTGCGCTGAGCGCTGGGTAGGCGTGGAAACCCAGGGGAAATACACCCAGGGCATGACGGTGGTCGATTATTACTTCCTCACCGGCAAGCAGCCGAATACCACGGTGTTGCTGGATGTCGACCGGGAGGGTTTTGTCGACCTGCTAGCCGAGCGGCTGGCGTTTTATGGCTGAATTTAAAACTCGGAGGAATGGACTGACAATACAACTCGTAATCGGCTGAAAATATTAAATTAAAGGTTAAGGCCGGTCTCTGGATTCCAAAACAACCTTTCCCCGCAGCAGACTGCGGGAAAAGGTTACACTGAGTAATCACCTCTTCCAGAAAGGAAGATCTTCATCCGTCAGCCGGTCAAATTCCTCAACGGGTCTCTTGCTGTCTTCAATTGCGTAGGGTACCTCAGCTCGCCCCAATAGCATGGGAACAAATTCGCCAAGTTCATCATGAAATTTGAGAGTCATTTCATATGCGATATTGAATCCTGTGAAAAATCTACCAAAAAAAGACGCCAAATCATTAGCATTGACATTCCATGATATTTTATCCTTATCGATATCCAGGGCGGAATAAAACTCATTATCCAAGGGAAGCCTGGAAAGTCTTGATTGGATCTCGTCCATTTCTATTTTGGCTTTTTTTATATCTTCATAATTTAACGAACGTTTATAAAGCTTTAACATTATCACAGGATACTCAGTCCCCCAGGCACCGTTTTCAAGAACCTTAAATACTACATTAAAAAAAAGTTCGACATCATCTGAAGAACCTAATCCATAAATGGTTGCAGCACCTAAAACCCCTATTTTCTTCATCATTCTATAAACCTTATATTTGCAGATTTAATGATACCATTAGATTTACTGGCAATATCCTGGATTACTTTAAATCTAATATCAGAAGTCAATACCTGCCCTCTGACATCAATAACCACCTCCTGCACCATTCCCTGAGGTAAGTGCACCTGACGCGCTATGGCCTGCTCCGAAACCTTGTTAATCAAGCCATTAAGATTCGTGGTAATATTATAATTTTTTACCTCTATTGAGCTTAGTTTCCCGAGAACAAAGTCAGGCCTGACACTACCAGAAGTACCATGAGGAACTATACTCCCATTCTTGTAACTGAGCTGCTCACGCCATTCACTCCCTAAATTTTTCCCTGCATCAATTTCAGACTGTCGCCACGTAGGTCTGCGGAGTAAAGCAATCTCATCACTGACGCTGTTAAGAGCCTGAATGGCCTCACCAATTTTACCTTCATTACGCAAAAGGCGCGCTATTTTTGAAGCATTTTTGATTGCCGAGCCAGCCCCTGGCAATAGAGTTACGGCCGCCAGCGTGTAGTCAAGTTTTGTTTCAGCCTCAGCAAATGAACTGATAGTCCCTAGCACCGGCATCATATCAATAAGCAGAAAAGATACTGAGGTTCTGTTATCTATACGCTGCTGTGCCGCTTTATCTCCGTTTTTGGCTGCCTCATAATCAGCTGCAACAGCCGCGACCATTGGCTCAATCAAGTGTTCATCAAAATTATAGCGATAAACCAGTTGAGCGGCATCTGCGCCACTATATGCTCCTGTAGAGCTGTTTGTCACAACTGCACCAGCTAATGAACCAATAACTCTGGCAATCTGTTCATTATTTTCTTTTTGCTGCATGGCATTGAGCAAATCAGCAATCTGTCCCGTTACATCTGCATCATATTTTGGAGCAAACAGCCTGGGATACATAATTACCCCAGCCAGTTCCGCCGCCAGGGCGCCAGCGGCCGCGCCTTTACCGTCACCCCGCCCGATTTCCGCGCTGATGCCGGCCAGCACCGCATGGCTGACCGATTTCCCGGCCACGCCTAACACTTCACCGTTATCCCCAATTAGCCCCGCGCCTTCGGCCTGAACCTGATTACCAATATTAGCCAGCAGGGCGTTAGTCAGGTTGTCCTTAAAGCTGCCACCATTGATGGTGGTGTTCAGGCTGGAGCTGATAACCGACTGACCGGCCACGCGCTGGACAACTTTCCCCCAGTCTTCATTTCTCACCAAAACCGGTAATTTTGCTTTATCGGGCGAAACATCAATATTCATGACTTTATCAAAGCCCGCCAGAGCACCGCCGATAACCATGGAGGTTGCCAGAGATTTAACGGAGCTACTGCTTCCAAGGCTTTTAAGAGTTTTTGACAGATTTCCCTGATTTTCAACGAGCGCAACCGCCGCCTGAGAAACCAGGGATGTCATACCCGCATAGGCTGAGCCATACACTGCCGCGGAAGCCGTTGCTCCCGTAACGCCGGTTGCCGAAACAGCGGTCGTGCCTGCTATCGTCGCAAGACTGGTGCCTGCAGTTACCGCGGCCGCGGCTATCGCAATCACCGCGGCAACGGCCGGATTCAGGCTCTGGCTTTTATAGTTCCAGCTGTCGTAGGCATCCTTGACCTCATTCCACTGTACGTCATTACGGGTGTTCAACCCTTTTAGCCATTCGGTGCCCGGCTGAACGCCGAGGGCGGTAATGGCTCCCTGCAGCGCCTGACCATTTTTGGTTTTAACATCAGCACTGATGCCGCTTGCCGCATCCACCGTCAGCTTACCGCCGGCATAAACGGAAGGCAGGACCCATTTTCCTTCGCTGTAGCCCTTATTTGCCTGTTTAATATAAAAGCCTTTCGAGGTGCTGACGGTCTGCTCGAAGGTCGTATTCTTCACCGCCAGGAAATTAACTTTCCCGTTGGTACTGGTCAGCGTCGCATTTTTCCCCGCCTCGATTTTACTGGCTTCATAGGTACTGTCATCGCGACTCAGCAGGTTAAGATTGCCTCCGGCGGTAAACTCAGTCACCCGATTGGTGGTCGTATGCTTTGTCTGCTTAACCGTCGTTTTCTGTCCCCACCATTTCCGTTTGGTGGTTTGCTTCTCATAATGACTGGACTCTTCCATAGCCTGGGCATATAGCCAGCCGCCTTTCGCCGCCACGTCCATCGCGCCTTTCGCCAACAGTCGCGATGCCTGGAACAGAATACTGCCGCCCGAAATCACCGTCAGGGCGCCACCCGCATTAAGCGTCACACCGGTCTGGCTAACGGTTTCCGTCCAGGTGTTCCCTGACTCCCGATAAACGGTCCCCCGAGCGGACTGAAACTGCATATTCCCGCCGGAGGTCAGCGTGATATTGCCGTTCGATGTCAGGGTGCTGCCGTTAGCCTGAATACCGCCGTTTGCCGCCAGGGTGATGCTCTTCGCGCCGTGCAGACGGGTCAGTACATTAAGCTCATCTCGATTATTGTCATTGCCGCTGTCCGTCACGCCATAGCCGTATGCTCCAAGCCAGATAAGCCTCCCCGCCTGCAAGGTCGCCGTTTTCCCGGCCGAAATATCTGCCCCCTGTAGGCCGATATCTGCCGCTGAGCTAATGAGCAGGTTACCCCCGGCTTTCAGGCGGCTGCGTAACTCGGGTATCCGGTTGTCCGGGAATAAATCGCTGTAACGGTCGCTGAAGGACCGCATATTCAGGTCAGTATTTGCGCCTGACGTGAGACTAATATTGCCCCCAGCGTCAAGGCTGGCGCCATTGAGGTACAGATGTTTTCCGCTAAGCGTAATATCACCCGAGGCGCGCAATGAATCCGCGGGTAGCATTCGGTTAAACAGCTCCTGTTTGCGTTCCCGGGTCAGGTTATAGCCCGGGCGCATATGGTCCAGCATCGCTTCATTTTTATCCAGCGAGACATATCCGCCGGCAACCAGAGAAATGTTCTGACTCTGAACCGGAAGACGCGTATTCCTCAGCAGAATATTGCCACCAGCAGAAATTGACAGTTCCTTACTGGCTTCAATACTCCCTAGCCAACGGGCGCCATCGGCATGGAAATAGTTCGGCTGTTCACTGGTGTGCGAGTTCACGTCGCCAGTACGGCTGACGAGAGTGATATTCTGCCCCTTAAGTTCACTTTGCCATGAGTCGATATTAGCGCCAGCTAAAATAGAAATATCCTTGCCTGCAGTAAGTAGCGCCAGTGCCACTTTAGTGAAGGTATCGGACTGGAGTGTAATATCACCCGTCGCTTTCATAACATCAGTGGTAATAATGCTACCTGCATGCAGCAGGATATTTTTGGCGGTGATGGTGTCTGGGCGCGTTATAACGCCGGAATACGGCACGTTTGTGGGAGAAGGTTCATTACTCTCAATGCGCGCTGAAAAATCAGCAACGAGATTACCACCAGCGCTGATACGGGAAACCAGTAGTCTGCCTGGGGTCCAGTCTGTTGTCTCTCCGTTATGGCGGAATTTTAGCACTTCCTTACGATGAAACGCTCCGCCACCTGTGGCACCGCCCTCAGGCTCAGGGGTAAGACTGTCAACATAGGGATTTTGTTCATAGGTAAGAAACTTACCCAGAGTACCTTCGAAACGATTTTCACTGACAAGGCTGCGGCCGGTAAGCACCGCATCTCTGCCTGCTGATATATCCCCTAGGCGGTTAATCAGGTCGCCGGCATTGAGATAAAGATTATTTCCTGCACTGATAACCGCTCGGGCACCTTCCGTCTGCACGGTATAGTGTTGCTTTTCTGTCTGGAGGAAAGTCATATTTTTGAAATCAACACTTCCAAACCACTTATCTGGCTCACCTGCCTCCATCTCTCCCACTACATGCCCGATCCCCTGGCCAAGATTTCCCACAAATACAGGGTGCCAGCCCAGGCGGGAATTGGATACCTGTGCTGTCGTGGGTCGTTCGGTCCTGATAAGCGTGTCTACCTTGCTGATAGTGTTTTCCAGCCGTTCCGTACGGATGACCAGGTCACCGGTATTGGTCTGAATACGTGCAGAGCGATTCTCCACCAGAGTCGCTTTATTACCCTGCGCATCCTTCTGTATCCACAGATTGTTGTTGCTGTGCAGGGCCGCGCCCTCGCCGGTGTTACGCACCGTGGAGGCAAACACCCGCATATCCCCGTGAGCCGTGGTACCGCTGCGGTTATCCACTGTTGTGGCCGCCAGCGTCATATCGCGCTCTGCCCGTACGCTGCTTCCGGCTGGTGTGACGATCTCCCGGCCGCTGACGTTCAGGTCTGTCTGCGCTTTGACGTTGCTGAGGGTGATTTTTCCGGCCGCCGTCAGGGATATATCCCGCTGGGTTGAGGTAACGCTGTTCAGATTAACCCCCACCCCGTCTTCGGTGGCGACAAGACGAATTTTCCCGGCGTACATACCGCCCAGCGCCTTCGTATCAACAGCCAGCTGAGGTTTCGCCCCCTCCCCGGCAACAGGTTTTACCGTGCCATCGTTAAAACTGACCTGGTTCGCCCCCAGGGTCATGGTGAGGGTTTTCGCGTTAATTTTTCCATTCAGCTCAGTTGCCCGGCTGATAATATCAACATACTCCGCGCTATTTCCGTCGAGGCCATTGCTGCCGATAATCACTGAGCCTTTCTTAACGGCTAATGCATCCAGCGCCCCTTGTTTATCGAACTGCGGCTTGCCGGTGGTCAGGGTAACCGAAGGCGCGTTAATAAATCCGCAACCATCGCAGGTAATACCGTTCGGGTTGGCTATCATTACGCCAGCTTTATTACCAAAAACTTCCAGCTTGCCTTTTAACTCTGAGCGGTTGCCGCTGGTCACCTCGTTGATAATGAGTTCAGCCGGTTTGCCTTTTAATCTGCTGTTACCGTTGTCAATGGTGACGCCCAGCTGGGTTTTTCCGCCCTGCGTCGCGTTATTTAACACGGCACCGGGGCCCCCCACGTTGAAATCCTGATAGGTGTTATGCGAAATGCCGACACCGTTTGGCGTGGCGATGTTCACCACCGGTACGTTGCCGGGCTTGATGACAACCTGAGTATTCCCGTTGGCTGCAACGATGCCGGCGGCAATTGCGGGATGTAAAGGCTGAACGGCGGTAAGGTAGATCAACAGCCAGCTGGCGCCCCTGGCCAGCGGATGGGCAAGCTTATCCATATCTGAACATCCTTTTATTCTGGAGCCAAAGGGCCCCTGCTATGTGCCGGCAGTTAAAGTGAAACGGTGGCCTGCCAGTAAACCACCTGTTTATCCGGGTTAAGTCGGTCGGGATACGATAGCGGCATGGCAAAGGTCAAAGATTGGCTGAGCCAGCGGCCTGCCAGCTCCAGTCCGAGGGAGGTCCCCGTCAGCGTGCCGCCATCGGTTATCCCTTTCTGGCTCACCACATGTCCGGCATCCAGCGCCCCCGTTGCTGACAACGTGCCGATGCCGGGAATGGTCATCCATTGCCATGTCAGTTCATTACGCCAGTAGCCGCCGCGGTTGCCGCTGAGATATTGTTCTTTAAATCCTCTGACCGAGTACTGCCCGCCAACGGACAACTGCTCGCTGGCATAAAGGCGATCGGGCGTGGTTTGTCCATATGCGGACGTCAGCCAGTACAAAGAGGGCGTGAGGGGATAAAACCAGCTGGTGCTCAGGCTAAAGCGGCGGAATTCACTGCGCGGTAGCTCAGGATGAGCGGGGTCGTCGCGGGTGGCTCCGGCGAGGCTCAGGCCATGTGAAAGCGACGGGCCGACCGTCAGGTAGCCATTACCGAGACTACGACTGTAGCTGAGCCCAGCGGCTACGCTGGTCAGCGTTGGACTGCTGACGCCGAGACGTACGTCTCCCAGGCGATTCTCCGTTTCCCGGCGAGAAAAGGCCATATCCGCCGCCATCCGCTGTTTCCCGTCACGCCATAGCGTTCGGCTAACCGCCAGACGCTGAGTCTGGACGGTCCCGTCGTACCGCCAGCGAGAGCTCGAATCGCCAACGGATAACGTTTGATAAAAATCAGACCAGCCGTATTGTGCGCTGAACAGCCAGTATCCGTAAGGTACTGTGACTCCGGCCTGAAGGTTACGGCTACGGCGGTCATGATGAAACTCGCTGTCCCTGCCTGCGGATAGCATCCATTGATCCGCCAGGCTGAGCGGATTATCTACGGTCAGCTGAGCATTCATCTGTCTGCTGCCGGTACTTTTTTGCCCGCTATTATCAGCCCCTAAGCTCAGGCTCACCGGCAAATGATGGTCAGTCCCGATCAGCTCTACCCGGGAAAACCCCTCTCCACTCCCGGGAAGAATATCTATGGTCAGGGCCCTGGAACGCAGACGATTAAGCTGATCAAGTCCCTGCTCAAGGTCCCGCAGATTCAGAATCCGACCTTCGGCCTGCGGGAACGCCATCCTGAGGGCGTTATCCTGACTGCCGGCAAGGGTGATGGTTTCTACTTTTCCTTCAGTGACTTCAATCAGCAGAAGCCCACCAGAAATATCCTGTTCCGGCAGCCAGGCGTGAGAGGTAATGAAACCGCGGGAGAGATAGGCCTGAGTGATATCGCGGACGCGTAACTGAATGTCCTGCAGGGACATACATCCTTTTGCCGGCACTGATGTCAGCGTCTTCAGCGCATCGCGAGGCAAAACCGTGCTGCCCAGCAGGCGGATTTGCTTAAGAGCAAAACATGGACCTTTTTCAGCCGACAAACTCTTATCCGCTGAAAGCTGTATGGGCGTGCTGTTTCGGAGCGCCTCTCGTTGCTGCTGAGTATGGTCCAGCAGAGCCTTCTGCTGTTGCTCAATAGCGCTCTGGTCGGCCGGACTCAAAGGTGCCGCTGACAGAGCAAAAGGTATGAGTAACGGTGCAACAAAAAACCAAAGACGGCGAGCGGCAGGCAATAATGTCAGCATCAAAAACTCCATTTTTTGAAATGTTGCGACATTAAATGTAATATTTTGTAATTAAATGTCCATTAAAAATTCAATATTGTGCATCCGTACTCATCTGAAAAACAGGCATGGCGCGTTACGGTTAGCCACTGAAGTAACGTATTCACGTTCGCGGAAGAAAGATAAGACAGGATATTTAACAAAGAGATGAGTTAAGGAAAACCCCGGATAGGGCGCGCCAGGGCTGGCGCTTGCAGATCGCCGCCCCGGCGCTCGACGCCGCCGGGGCATGATGTATTACTCGTCTGGCGAAACCCGGACCACGACTTTACCGAAGTTCTCGCCCTTCAGCAGGCCGATCAGCGCGCGCGGGGCGCTCTCCAGGCCGTCGATTTGCTGCTCGCGGTACTTAATTTTACCTTCCTGCACCCAGCGCCCCATCTCCTGCTGGAACTCGGCGATACGGTGGCCGTAATCCTGGCCGATAATAAAGCCCTGCATCCGAATCCGTTTTTTCAGCAGCGTGCCCATCAGCAGCGGCAGACGGTCCGGGCCGTCGGGCAACGCGGTCGCGTTGTAGCCGCTGACCAGGCCGCACACCGGCACCCGCGCCGAGGTATTAAGCAGCGGCAGCACCGCATCGAACACCTTGCCGCCAACGTTTTCATAGTAAACGTCAATGCCCTGCGGGCAGGCCTGCGCCAGCTGTTCGGCAAAATCAGGCGCGCGGTGATCGAGGCAGACGTCAAAGCCCAGCGTCTCGACCGCGTAGCGGCATTTCTCACTGCCGCCGGCAATACCGACGGTGCGGCAGCCTTTGAGCTTAGCAATCTGCCCTACCGTTGCGCCCACCGGCCCGGTGGCGGCAGCGACCACCAGCGTCTCGCCGGCCTTCGGCTGCCCAATATCCAGCAGCCCCATATAGGCGGTAAAACCAGGCATGCCTAGCAGGCCGAGCGCCCAGGATGGATGCTCCGGCTGTGCGCCTAGCTTCACCAGCCCGCTGCCGTCGGACAGCTCATAATCCTGCCAGCCGCCGTAGCCCAGCACCCACTCTCCGGGGGTAAAGTCAGCATGATTTGACGCGACAACCCGGCTCACCGTGCCGCCCACCATAACCGCGCCGATGGCGACCGGCGGCGAGTAGGACGGAGCATCGCTCATGCGGCCGCGCATATAGGGATCTAAAGAGAGAAACACGGTGCGTAACAGCACCTGTCCCGGACCCGGAGACGGCACATCGCCCTCTTCCAGACGAAAGTTTTCTCCGGTCGGCTCGCCGTGTGGACGAGAAGCCAGCACCCAGCGACGGTGACGTTGCGAATTAAAAGCCATAGCAAACTCCTCTTTTAAAGACCTGTACTGAGGCTAGCCGCAATTATCAGCGCGCGCATTGGCATTATGAGGCAGATTGATTCAGCCTCACGACCAGATAGATGCAGGAAGTGGCGGATTCATTGATAAAACGGCAGTCGTTCGGCGGCCCCAGCTCCAGGCAATCTCCCGCCTGCATTTCATGACGCGTGGCGCCCTCAACAAAGACCAGCTCGCCCTGCTGCAGCCAGATCAGCTGGCGCGCCAGGGCATAGGAGGCTGCGGGCATCGGGACATCGCTACCGGCGGGAAGCTCCACCTGCACCAGATCGATAGGCAGGTCGCTGCGCGGCGAGACGTGACGGCGCAGATAGTGGCTCTGCGGATCGCGCCACACCGGCTGGTTGGCAAAACGCAGCAGCTTGCCTTCCTGCATCTCCGCGCGGGCGATCAGCGTCGACATACTGATGCCAAAGGCGCCGGACAGACGCCCCAGCATCGACGCCGTCGGGCTGCTCTCACCGCGTTCGATTTTGTGGATCATCGCCCGCGATGCGCCGGCCCGTTCCGCCAGCTCGCTCAGAGACCAGCCTCGGGACTCCCGTTCGATGCGAATGCGGGCGCTGATGCGCTGATTGATGTTGTCTTCGATAGTATTCATAGCGTAGTACTATAGTGTATGAAATGCGGCGTAACAAGGTGGTGAAAGTGAAGCTGTTTCTACGGCTCTGATTCCCTCCATCCGCTTGTCGTAGCGCCCTGGCGTACCTTAGTAAAAAATTTTGCCTAAAACAGATGACAGCATTGCGTACATTATTGTAATAATATCGTACTACTATAGTGTACGAAACTTGAGGTTTGCTATGACCATCCGCTATGCCTGTAAAGAGGATTGTGCGGCGATTGCCGGGATCTACAACCATGCGGTGCTGCACACCGCCGCTATCTGGAATGATAAAACCGTCGACACCGATAACCGCATTGCCTGGTTTGAAGCGCGCCAGATAGCCGGTTTCCCGGTGCTGGTGAGTGAAGAGGACGGCGTGGTGACCGGGTATTCATCCTTTGGCGACTGGCGCACATTCGACGGCTTTCGCCATACCGTCGAGCATTCGGTCTACGTGCACCCCGATCACCAGGGAAAAGGGCTTGGCCGTACCCTGCTCGTGGCGCTGATTAAAGAGGCCCGCCGCCTGAAGAAACACGTGATGGTCGCCGGAATTGAGGCGCAGAACCACGCCTCGCTGCATCTCCATGAAACCCTCGGTTTTGTGACCACCGGCCAGATGCCGCAGGTCGGCACCAAATTCGGCCGCTGGCTGGATCTGACCTTTATGCAGCTCCAGCTCGACGATCGCCGCGATCCGGATCCCGACGCATGAACCAGTCGCTGACGCTGGCCTGCCTTATCGCCGCCGGGATCGGGCTGGTGGTGCAGAATACGCTGATGGTGCGAATCACCCAGTCTGCCTCCACAATCCTGATTGCGATGCTGCTTAATTCGCTGGTCGGGATTGTAATCTTCGTCACTATTTTGCTCCTGCGTCACGGCGCGGCGGGCGTTCATGAGCTGGCGGAAAGCGTGAAGTGGTGGACGCTGATTCCGGGTTTGCTGGGGTCATTTTTTGTCTTTGCCAGCATCAGCGGATACCAGAACGTCGGCGCGGCGACCACCATTGCGGTGCTCATCGCCAGCCAGCTGGTCGGCGGCCTGATCATCGATTTAGTGCGCGCCCACGGAGTGCCGTTTCGCGCACTGGTGGGGCCGCTTTGCGGAGCGGCAATGCTGGTGGCAGGCGCCTGGCTGGTTGCCAGACGCCAGTTCTGACGCGGATATCAGAGGATAGATCCACCCTTGGTCAACTGCTCACGCCGCCCTTCCTGCTCTTCCTGGTGCTGGCGTCCATGATGAGCAATCGTGGTGCGTAAACGCTGCTGCTGGATATAGCGATCGTCGCGATCCAGCCCGGCGTCATCGCTAAGTTCGATCAGCAGCTCGTTCATGTGGGTAATCACCCCTTCGGCAATCGCCGCGTCCACGCGGGCGATAACCTCATCCAGATGTGCCATCCTGCTCTCCTTTCGGCTTAATTCAGTTTTACCTTTGAAAAATCGCTGCCCATCAGGCTCACGCTATAGCCGCTGACGTTGCTGCGCGTGGCATAGAAGGTTTTTCCCGTCGCCAGGGTGATCCACGGCGCCTGCTGATAAAAAATCTCCTGCGCCTGGCCGTACAGCTTCGCCCGCGCCTGCGGATCGCTGACCAGAAGCGCTTTCTTCACCAGCGCGTCGTAGGACTTGTCGCACCAGCGGGCGACGTTAGAGCCGGTTTTGATGTTATCACAGCTCAAAAGCGTCCCGGCAAAGTTGTCCGGATCGCCGTTATCCGACATCCAGCCGAACAGAGCGCTATCGTGTTCGCCTTTGCGCATCCCGGCGAGATATTCGCCCCACTCATAGGTGACGATTTTGGCCTTAACGCCGACCTTGCTCCAGTCGCTCTGAATCATCTCCGCGATGCGGCGGGAGTTCGGGTTATAAGGCCGCTGAACCGGCATCGACCACAGGGTTACCTCTGCGCCATTTTCCAGCCCCGCCTGCTTGAGCAGCGCTTTGGCCTTCTGCGGATCGTAGTCGTAGTCCGGGAGATCTTTCTTATAGCCGAGCATATTGGCCGGCAGCGGCGATTTCGCCACGGAGCCGGAATCCAGGAACACCGCTTTAACGATCGCCTGCTTGTCGGTCGCGTAGTTCAGCGCCTGACGCACCAGCAGATTATCGAACGGTTTTTTCTCGGTGTTAAACGCCAGATAGCCGACGTTCAGCGCTTCGACCGAGTGCAGCGCCAGATCCTTATTGCCTTTGATCACCGGGAACTGTACCGGTGAAGGCGCCGGAATAATCTGGCACTCATTGGTTTGCAGCTTCGCCAGCCGCGTCTCAACGTTTGGCGTGATCGAGAAGATCAGATGCTTTGTCGGCACCTCGCCTTCCCAGTAATGCGGGTTGGCAATATAGCGGATCTGTGAATCCACCTTATACTGCTGCAGCGCGTACGGGCCGGTACCAATAGGCCAAGTATCGACATACTCCGGCGTGCCTTTTTTCAGCATCGCGTCGCCATACTCCGCAGAGAGAATTGAGGCGAAATCCATCCCCCAGTCGGCGAGGAACGCCGCATTCGGCTCCGCCAGTACGAACTGGACGTGATAATCGTCAAGCTTTTTAACCTCTTTGATCAGCTTATCCAGCCCGACGTCGTGGAAGTACTCGTAGCTGCCCTGGGAAACGTTATGGTACGGATGTTTTGCATCCTGCTGGCGCAGCACCGAGAAGAGCACGTCATCGGCGTTGAAATCGCGGGTCGGCTTGAAGTATTTGTTGCTGTTGAACTGCACGCCTTTACGCAGGGTAAAGGTCCAGGTTTTGCCATCCGGCGAGACGGTCCAGTCGGTAGCCAGCGAAGGAACCGGCGTGTTTTTCTGCGGGTCGAACGTAATCAGGCGGTTGTAGAGCACCTGCGAGCTGGCCACAAACGAGGGACCGGAACTGGCAATCTGCGGGTTGAAGGATTCCGGAGAGGCTTCGGAGCAGTAGACCAGCGTATCGTTACCGGCCGCCCAGGACGCAGCGGCTGGCAGCAGCAGTGCGCCGAGCGCCAAAGCAAGACGTGTTTTCCCTGTAGACATGGTTATAAACCTTATAAATTTGTTATATGCCCTCTAATAACAGCACAGCAGGAATCAACCGGCAAATAATCAATCGGTATCAGGTTATGCTGAAAACGCCGTTTTTGCCGATTTATTCAACACTCGCCGCCTTTTTGCACCATTTAATCGGCTGAAGTTGTGAACTGCCTAAAAAGCCTGAAAAAAATCGTGCGATAACCGCCCTCCCGGCCCCCCGTCGTCTCCCTGCCCGGTACACTCGGAAAAACAGCAAAAGATGAGGTTCCACCGATGAGCTTAACCTGTAGCCTGTACACCAACGGCCAGTGGCACGACGCTGACGACGGCGCCACCTTTACCCGCAGCCATCCGCTGAACGAAGCGGCGGCCTCCACCGCTTCCGCCGCAAGCCTCGCCGACGCCCGACGCAGCGTTGAGGCCGCGGCGGCCGCATTTCCACAGTGGCGCGATACCTCCCCTGGCGAACGCCGTCGCCTGCTGCTGAACGCCGCCGAACAGATGCTGCTGCGCGAAGCCCGGTTTATCGCCACTATGGCGGCGGAAACCGGCGCAACGGCCCACTGGTCCGGTTTTAACGTCCATCTGGCCGCCGATATTCTGCGCGAAGCCGCCGCGCTCACGACCCAGATTGAGGGGCAGATAGTGCCGTCGAACGTGGTGGGGAATCTGGCGATGGCCGTGCGTCAGGGCGCCGGCGTCGTCCTCGGAATGGCGCCGTGGAACGCGCCGCTGATTCTGGCGACGCGGGCGATTGCCACCCCCCTGGCCTGTGGCAATACGGTGATCCTCAAGGGCGCCGAGCTGTCGCCCGCCTCTCAGGGATTAATTATTGAGGCCCTCGCCGCTGCCGGATTCCCGGACGGCGTTATCAATTATCTGACCTGCGCGCCTGCGGAGGCGCCGGCGTTAGTCGAATCGCTGATCGCCCATCCCGCGGTGCGTCGGATCAATTTTACCGGCTCAACGCCGGTGGGCAGGATCATTGCCCGCACCTGCGGTCAGCATCTGAAGCCTGCGGTGCTCGAACTGGGCGGGAAAGCCCCGCTGCTGGTGCTCGATGACGCCGATCCTGAACAAGCGGCGGCGGGCGCCATATTTGGCGCTTTCGCCAACGCCGGGCAGATCTGTATGTCAACCGAACGTATTATCGTCGACCACGCGATTGCCGATGAGTTTGTCGCGCTTATCAGCCGCCGCGCGGCGAGCCTACCCGCAGGTTTGATCGGGCCGGTTGTCGATATGAAGACCGTCACGCGCTGCAATGCGCTGATTGACGATGCGCTGGCAAAAGGCGCCCGGCTGTTAAGCGGCGGCAAGGCCACGTCCGTGCAGATGGCCGCCACCCTGCTGGATGGCGTCACGCGCGACATGCGCATCTGGAGCGAGGAGTCGTTTGGACCGGTGAAGGCGATTATCCGCGTCGGCGGAGAAGAGGAGGCGCTGGCCGTCGCGAATGAGAGCGAATATGGGCTTTCGTCGGCGGTATACAGCCGCGACAGCGCCCGGGCATGGAACGTCGCGCAGCGCTTACAAACGGGGATTTGCCACATTAACGGCCCCACCGTTCACGATGAGGCCCAGATGCCGTTCGGCGGCTGCAAATCCTCCGGCTACGGGCGCTTCGGCGGGCGCGCAGGCGTTGCCGAATTTACCGAACTACGCTGGATAACAATGCAAATGCAGCCTCGCGAACTGCCTTTTTAACCCTAAGGGCAGCGCGCGTTGTTCGCCTCAGCAGCGGCTGGCGATCGCGGCCGCCAGCGCGGCAGGATTTTCCCAGGCCATCGAGTGCCCGGCGTCGGGCACAACCCGCAGCATAATCCCTTCCGCGACGGCGTCCTCGGCTTCCTGTGCCGGAAGCGACAGCTCGCCATAGATAAGCGTCTTCGGACAGGTGAGCTGGCAAAAAAGGGTAAACCATGATGGCGTTACGCCGCAGACCAGGCTGGCGGCCCCTCTCCAGACGGCCCAGGAGGCGCTGTTCTGCAGGCACCCAGCCCAGGGCGAAGATTCCGCCGCCAGCATGTCGGCATAGCCTCCGGCGACAAACTTCGCTTCCGTCTGCGCGGCAATCGCCCGGCTGTATACCCCACCGCCGGCGTACAGATTGGGCTCGGCCACCAGCAGCGCAAGCACGCGTTCGCCTAACTGTACAGCCGCTTCAATGGCAATACTGCCGCCCATGCTATGGCCGTACAAATAGCAGCGCGACAGCTGCAGGTGGTCAAGGAGTTCTACCACCACCTGCGCCTGTTCCGTGGTACTGTAACCAAACTCAACGGGTTTATCGCTATAGCCGTAGCCAGGTAGATCGATAAGCACGACCCGGCGCCCGCTCAGCGCGGGATCGGCAGCCACTCGAGGATAATCGTACGAGGAGGCGCATCCCAGACCGTGGATAAACACGATCGGATCGCCGCTACCGGGCAGATCGAGCCAGCGCACGGTGGCGCCGGCCAGAGAGGAGAAGAAACCGTTCATAGATAAGCTCCCGTTAATTGAACTGTGTTTTTATACAGTCATTATTAACGGATGCCAACGCTTTCTTCGTCTCAGAATGTCTCAGAATAGAGAAATAAGGAGCGCGGTCGGAAAGCTAAACGGCCAGGTTGCGCCGATCAGCAGCGCCGCCAGCAGGCGAATCAGGCGACTTTCTTTGGTTAAAAACCAGCTGATAACTGCGCAGATAAATCCCATCACCGCATAAAAAATCAGCATCTTTTGATATAGGGTCATTCTTAGTCCTTCCCTGAAACGCCTTTACGACGCGCCTCTTTCAGCAGCGGAAAGCGGGCCAGAGATTAATACATGACAAAGTAAAATACTGCGCGTAGCCAACAGAAAACGCCCGATTCATCCTTGTCTGATAGCACATCCTTTGACCTCGTACTATACCTGTAGAGGCTTACTCATAAAGGTGGCGTTATGGATGTTTCCAGCAAAACCGTAATTCTGATTAATGTCGGCGCAGCATTTGCGCTTATTAGCCTGCTATCCGTTCGTTTTGGTTGGTTTTACTGATTTTTTCTCAGCAAAGAAACCTAAAAAAGCAGCCTTAAAGGGCTGCTTTTTTACGATTTAATAGCGACCGTACGGGTCGTGTCCACCTGGGACGTAGCCTGCAACACGGCAGTAGCCTTGAGGTTATCAGGGTTATACTCCGGCAACGGATTGACCTTTTCGCTATCCCATTCAGCGGAGAGACAAACGGCTTCACTCGCCCCCTGCTTTTCACAATCCAGAACGCGCTGAGCGGGCAAATTTCCATAGAGAATGGCGGTAGCGGTAGCCACCAGCAGAAAAAATGCTATGTTTTTCAAAACAAAATCAACTTCACAGTAACAAATTATGACAAATGTTCGCATGGCCGCCCCGCCAAAGTCAAACGCCAAACGACCTCCCACATTCAATAGATACAAATTTTATCTAACCATTAACATTAATTAAACATTAACTTTAATTAATAAAGTGAGTGCGACGAAATAAATCTGAAATACATTTCGGCAATACTGCCGGGACTCTTGAAAAGGGAGTCCGGGCCCGAGCATGGCCTGGCAAATAGCACCATAAACAGAATGGATATAGTTTATGCCGGCGCGAAGAAAATAAATTAACCTTACTTCTTCAGGAAAACGATCCTCCGCTGCTACAAATCCACCATCTGCCGTCAGGAAGTATCAGATTATGCTTAAAAAATCAGCATAAACTCACGTCTACAGATAACTAACAATAATGTATGACGAAGAGTTCTATTAGCGGAAAATGCGATACTTCTTAAATCTCGTGCTGCTGGCAGAACGGTAATCATGCCGACAACCCCATGCTTGGTGCGGCCTTAGGCCGATCCTTACTCTCCCAGGCTGGCGGCACTTCATTTGAAAGAGAACAAATACTATTTGCGTTATCTCAAGGATGAATTTACATTCATAAACATTGGTTATGAATACTTTTTCTGTTGCTCATTTTAAATTTGAGGTGGAATATGTCCGGGATTGCCGTGCTTATTGTGGCGTTAATATTACTGGTTATCGCAGTTTATAACCTTATTTCTTACGTGCGTGAACGCCGCCAGTCAAGCTTACCGAGTAAAAAGAATAAACGCTAGGCTAATGCATTTATCTACCTGAATAGTATCGGCAATAGCGAAAAATTTATTTACCATTCTCATCTTGTGCGTATTAGCTCGCGCGCTTAGCTGCGTCAGGGCGTTACAGCGATGTAACCTCTGTCGAAACCGATGGTGTAGACCGCCCCCTTCCCTGCCCATGCTGCCCGCTTCTGTTATTTCCGCGTTAACGCTGCCGCCTGCTGCATGGGCAAAAAAAGCCCCTGCACTATTAGTTAGTGCAGGGGCGGGGATATTTGCGAGCCCCATCCGGCGCTTATCTCCGGCACTCATCATGGCTTAGCTCTTGAAGGGGCATAAGAATATTCTCATATCAGCCGCCTTCTGTCTTAGCAATTCCTGCCATCGATGATTATTAGCAGGCTAACCTGATTGCAGGGTGATTATTGCGCTGCATAGTCAATCCCGCTGCTGTCGCCATCTCTATGAGCATGTGCCGCCGAATGATTCACGGCCGCTGCAATTCTCAGAACAGATCCCCCTCCTCTAAACCCGTTCTGGTACCGGTGATAGATTCTCCCGGCCCGGCAGGAAACACTTACTGGAACGTAGAAGCGGCGATAAAAAAGTCGGCGGAAGGATGCGCCTCGGCTGGGATATTCATCTATGACGCCACTGATTGCCAGATACCGCCGCCGACGGGCCTGAACGCGCTCCGTCGGCGGCATGCTGCGTTTAGTGTTTTATCATCACGTGGCGCACGACGGTGTAATCCTCCAGGCCATACATCGACATATCCTTCCCGTAGCCCGACAGCTTTTGCCCGCCGTGCGGCATTTCGCTCACCAGCATAAAGTGGGTATTCACCCAGGTGCAGCCGTACTGCAGGCGGGCGCTAAGACGGTGCGCTCTGCCAACGTCCCGGGTCCACACCGACGAGGCCAGACCGTACTGCGAATCATTGGCCCAGGCCAGCGCCTGCTCCTCATCGCTGAACGCGGTGACGCTCACTACCGGACCAAACACCTCGCGCTGGACAATATCATCCTCCTGCTTCGCCCCGGCCAGCAGCGTCGGCTGGTAGTAGTACCCCTTCCCTGGCGCCTTGCTGCCGCCGGTCACCACTTTGATGTGCGCCAGCGCGCGCGCGGCATCAACGGCGGCGCTCACCCGCTCCAGATGCGCCTGCGAGCTAACCGGCCCCAGCTCCGTCGCGGCATCTTCCGGCGGGCCGATTTTCAGGCTGGCAACCGCCGCCCCCAGTTTCTCCACCAGCTGGTCGTAAATGCCCTGCTGGGCGTAGATGCGGCAGGCGGCGGTACAGTCCTGGCCGGCGTTATAGAAGCCGAAGGTCCGCACGCCCTCAACGACCGCATCAATATCCGCATCGTCAAAGACGATCACCGGCGCCTTGCCGCCCAGCTCCATATGCGTACGCTTAATCGAGGAGGCCGTATGGCCAATAATATGCGCCCCGGTGGCTATCGACCCGGTCAGCGATACCATCCGCACCTTATGATGGCCGGTCAGCGGATCGCCCACGGTTTTACCTCGGCCAAACAGTACGTTGATGACTCCAGCCGGGAAAATATCTTTTGCCAGCTCGGCCAGCTTCAGCGCCGTCAGCGGCGTGATCTCTGAAGGCTTAATCACCACGCAGTTCCCCGCCGCCAGCGCCGGAGCCAGCTTCCAGGCCGCCATCATCAGCGGATAGTTCCACGGCGCGATGGAGGCCACCACCCCAACCGGGTCACGGCGGATCATCGAGGTGTGCCCTTCCAGGTACTCACCGGCCGCCATCCCCGGCAGGCAGCGCGCGGCGCCGGCAAAGAAGCGAAACACATCCGCCACCGCGGGCAGCTCGTCGTTAATCACGCAGTGCAGCGGTTTGCCGCAGTTCAATGACTCCAGTTTGGCGAGGGTTTCCGCATGCTCGGTAATCACCTCCGCCAGCTTGAGCAGGCACTCCGCGCGGGTTTTCGGCGTAGTCTGGCTCCAGCCGACAAAGGCCAGATCCGCCGCCTCAACCGCCGCATCCACCTGGGCCGCCGTCGCCTCCGCAATCTCCAGCAGCGCTTCGCCATTAGCAGGATTGAATACCGGCACCAGTTCGCCTTCACCCGCCACTAATTCGCCGTTGATCAAAAGGTTATGTTGCATAGTATTATCCTGTACACGTCAGTTATTTGCCGTTTTCAGCGCTTATGTCGCCGTCACGGGTTAGCCACCAGGCCCCTAAAATCGGAATGGTCGTCACCAGCATCACCAGCAGAGCGACAACGTTGGTTATCGGTACATCGCGCGGGCGTCCCAGCTGATTCAGCAGCCACAGCGGAAGCGTGCGCTCGTGCCCGGCGGTAAAGGTGGTGACGATAATTTCATCAAACGACAGCGCGAACGCCAGCATTCCCCCGGCCAGCAGCGCCGACCCCAGGTTGGGTAACACCACGTAGCGGAAGGTCTGCCAGCCCGTCGCCCCTAAATCCATCGACGCCTCCACCAGGCTCCAGGAGGTCCGGCGAAAGCGGGCGATAACGTTGTTAAATACCACCACCACGCAGAAAGTGGCGTGCCCCACCACGATGGTGAAGAGACCCGGTTCGAGGTTAATCGCCTTAAACGCCGTCAGCAGCGCCAGGCCGGTAATGATCCCCGGCAGCGCGATGGGCAACAGCAGCAGCAGCGACACGGCGTTCTTGCCAAAAAAGGCGCTGCGCCACAGAGCCCCTGCAGCCAGCGTGCCAAGTACCAGCGCGATAGCGGTCGATAGCGCGGCAATCTTCAGTGACAGTGTCACCGATTCGATAATGTCGCCCCGCCCGGCCGCTTCGCTAAACCAGCGCAGCGTCAGGCCCTGCGGCGGAAAGCTAAAGGCGGCGTCTTCGGTGTTAAAGGCGTACAGGGCAATGATCAGCAGCGGGAAATGCAGGAAGATCACCCCGCCCCAGGTCGCGACTTTCAGAAACAGCGGTGCGCGTTCAGAGTGCATCAAACGCTCCCAGGCGTTTAACAAACGCCAGATACAGGGCAATCAGGACTATTGGCACGAGGGTAAACGCTGCCGCCATCGGCATATTGCCAATCGCCCCCTGCTGGGAATAGACCATATTGCCGATAAAAAAGCCCGGCGGCCCCACCAGCTGCGGCACGATAAAATCGCCCAACGTCAGCGAGAAGGTAAAAATCGACCCGGCGGCAATGCCGGGGATAGCCAGCGGCAGCACCACATAGCGAAAGGTTTGCCGCGGCCGGGCGCCGAGATCGGCCGACGCCTGCAGCAGCGACGCCGGTATGCGCTCCAGCGCCGCCTGCACCGGCAGGATCATAAACGGCAGCCAGATATAGACAAAGACCAGGAAGCGGCCCAGCCCCGAAGTCGACAGCGTATTGCCGCCCACCGCCGGGATCGCCAGCAGCAGATTCAGCGCGCCTTCCACCCCAAGATGGCGCAGAAACCACTGCGCCACGCCATCTTTTGCCAGCAGCAGCGTCCAGGCGTAGGCCTTAACGATATAGCTGGCCCACATCGGCAGCATCACGGCAATATAGAAAAATGCCTTCATTTTGCCGCTGGTGTAGCGGGCCATATACCACGCCATCGGCAGGGCCAGAACAGCGCTGGCCAGCGTGACCGTCAGCGCCATCACCAGAGTACGGATAATAATGTCGTAGTTGGCCGGGTTGAATAGCGCCTTGAGATTAGCCAGCGTCAGGTCGGTAGTGACCGACATGGTGAAGTCGTCGAAGGTATAGAAGCTTTGCCACAGCAGCGTCAGCAGCGAGCCCAGATAGACGATGCCAAACCACATCAGCGGGCCGAGCAGCAGCAGAAACAGCCCCAGCGACGGCCGGCGCCAGAAAAGCCCCGACAGGCGGCCGGAGGGAGCGTTCGCGATAAGCGTTGCCATATCAGCCACCGTTATCCAGAGGGACCATCGCCGCCCGCGACCAGGACGCCAGCACCCGCTGTCCCGCCTGCGGGGCGCTCAGCGCCGCGCCGCCGTCGCTATTCGCCTGGCTCACCAGCAGCCGGTCGCCGTCGGCCAGCCTTAGCTCGATTCGCGTTGCCGCGCCCTGATACTGCACCGCCTGCACCACGCCCTCGACCTGAACCTCTCCGCCGCCGTGCAGCCGGATATGTTCCGGACGCAGCGACCAGCTGCCCGGCATACCGCACAGCCGGGCGGAAAGCTCGGCGTCAAAGACGTTGGCCGTGCCGACAAACCCGGCAACGAAGGCCGTTTTCGGGCGCAGGTAGAGATCGTGCGGCGCGTCGACCTGCTCGATGCGCCCGTGATTGAACACCGCCACCCGGTCGGACATCGACAGCGCTTCGCTCTGGTCGTGGGTGACAAAAATAAAGGTGATCCCCAGCGCCTGCTGCAGCTTTTTCAGCTCCAGCTGCATCTGCTCGCGCAGCTTTAAATCCAGCGCCCCCAGCGGCTCATCCAGCAGCAGCACCCGCGGCTCGTTCACCAGCGCGCGGGCAATCGCTACCCGCTGCCGCTGGCCGCCGGAAAGCTGGGACGGTTTGCGCGCATGGACAAAGTCAAGGGCCACCTTCTCCAGCGCCTGCTGGGCGCGGCGGTGGCGCTCTTTTTTAGCGATTCCCTTCACCATCAGCCCGTAGGCGACGTTATCGAGGATCGACATATGGGGAAACAGCGCGTAGTCCTGGAAGACGGTATTGACGTCGCGCTGCCACGGCGGCAGCTCGCTGGCCTGCCGGCCAAAAATGGTAATCTCCCCGCCGGAAAGCTGTTCAAAACCGGCAATCAGCCGCAGGCAGGTGGTTTTGCCGGAGCCGGACGGCCCCAGCATTGAGAAAAACTCGCCGTCGCGGATGGCAATGCTTACGCCATCCACCGCGCGCACGTCGCCATACAGCCGCGAGACATTATGAAACTCTACCGCATACGTCATTTCATGCCTCCGGCCGGTCAACGGCCGCCCATAATCGCGATATAGTCCTGGGTCCAGCGGCTGTAAGGGACGAACTTGCCGCCTTCCGCAATCGGGGTCTTCCAGAAGGCGATTTTGGCGAACTGGTTATAGCCGTTGGTTTCGCAGCCTTTGTCTCCCAGCAGCGGGCTGGCTTTACAGCCCTGCGGCACCACCGGCAGCGAGCCGAACCACGCCGCCACATCGCCCTGAACCTTCGGCGTCAGCGACCAGTTCATCCATTTGTAGGCGCAGACCGGATGCTTAGCGTCACTGTGCAGCATGGTGGTATCCGCCCAGCCGGTCACTCCCTCTTTCGGGAAGACGGTGGCGATGGGCTGGCCTTCGCCTTTGAGCCCGTTGGCCTGATACGGCCACGCGCTGGAAGCCACCACGCCTTCGTTTTTAAAATCGCTCATCTGCACGGTGGTGTCATGCCAGTAGCGGTGAATCAGCCCCCGCTGGTCGCGCAGCACCTTCAGGACCGCCTGATACTGGGCCTCGGTAAGCTGGTAGGGGTCGGTAATACCGAGCTGCGGCTGGGTGGCTTTGACAAACAGCGCCGCGTCGGCGATATAGATCGGGCCGTCGTAGGCCTGAACCCGTCCCTGGTTGCTTTTACCGTCGCTAAGATTTTGTTTTACAAACACCACGTTCCAGCTATCCGGCGGGGTCGGGAACACTTTGGTGTTGTACATCAGCAGGTTTGGCCCCCACTGGTATGGCGTACCGTAGACTTTACCGCCCACGTTGAACCAGGCGCCTTTCTCCACCCGCGGATCGAGCGTCTTCCAGTTGGCGATCAGCGCCGGGTTAATCGGCTGCACGCGTTTCCCCATAATCAGGCGCAGCGACGCGTCGCCGGAAGCGGTCACCAGGTCATAGCCCCCTTTCGCCATCAGGCTGACCATCTCATCTGAGGTGGCGGCGGTTTTCACATTCACCTGGCATCCGCTCTCTTTTTCAAACTGGGTGACCCAGTCATAGTTTTTATCCGTCTGACCGCGTTCGATATATCCCGGCCAGGCGATGATATCGAGCCGGCCCTCGCCTTTATCCAACGAGGTCGGCGGCTCGGCGGCCTGCGCGGTCAGGAAGGCCATACCCAGCACACACAGGCTGCCACGGGCAATTTTTTTGCTCATCGGGTGTTACTCCTGTCACAACAAAATTAGCGGCAGCCGTGCCGTAAAAATATCTCCCTTAATAACAGTAGACGGCGTGCTATGCCCCTCACGGGAAATTTATTCAGGTTGTGACAAGGGGCGCATTCCGCAAAAAACAACAACAGCTGAACAACAATATGGATTATAGACAAGGAGTTAGAGACAGGAAGCGGGTATGCGAATTTCCTATGATGGATACCGGAAAAATAATGGCCGGTATCGTTTGATAATAATATTTAGTTATTTTCCACCCGCCGTTTACCCGCAGAAAAAATAAGTCTACGGCTCAGCCAGCAGCTCGCGAATAAGCTCGCCGAGGCGCTTAACCCCCTGCTCTTCTCTTTCCCCCCAGCCCCAGGCGGTATTAAAGCGGAAGAATGAGGTCCAGCTGGCGGTGGTGGAGAACATTTTCCCCGGCGCAATGCTGATGTTGTCGCGCAGGGCCCGCGCGCTCAGCTCCCCGGCATCGGCTCCCGCCGGCAGCTCCAGCCAGAGAAAGTAGCCGCTGTCGCTATGGTGGATTTTGACTTCGGCGGGCAGATGGCGCAGCAGCGCTTGCCAGGCCTGCTGCTTGCGCTCAGCCAGCTGGCGACGCAGGCGGCGCAGATGGGCGTCGTAGCGCCGGGTCGACAGGTAGTCCACCAGCGCCAGCTGCATCGGCGAACTGGTCGACAGCGTGCTCATCAGCTGCAGCTGCTGAATTCGCCGGGCGTGCTTGCCGGCGGCCACCCAGCCGATGCGAAAGCCGGGCACCAGGCATTTGGAAAAAGAGCTGCAGTGTAGCGTCATATCCTGGCGATCCCAGAATTTGGCGGGCAGCGGTTTCTCGCGGCCAAAATAGAGCTCGCTGTAGACGTCATCTTCGATCAGCACCACGTTGTAGCGCGTCAGTAGCTCAACCAGCCGCGCCTTTTTCCCCGCGCTGAGGGTAAAGCCGAGCGGATTCTGGCCGTTAGTCATTAGCCAGCAGGCCTTCACCGGATAGCTCTGTAGCGCCTGCTCCAGCGCCGCCAGGTCGATCCCCTCTTTGACGTCCGTCGCCACCGACAGCGCCTTCAGCCGCAGCCTTTCCAGCGCCTGCAGCGCGCCGTAGAAGCAGGGATTTTCCACCACCACCCAGTCGCCCGGCTCCGTAACCGCCTGCAGGCTCAGGTTGAGCGCCTCCAGCGCGCCGGCGGTAATCACGATCTCGTCCGGCGAAATATTCATTCCCTGCAGCGCGTAGCGGCGGGCAATGGCGTGGCGCAGTTCGTCGTTGCCCGGCGGCAGGTTTTCAATCACGCTCATCGCCGTCGCGGTTTTACTGACCTGGGCCAGGGAGCGGTTTAGCTGCTGCAGAGGGAACAGGCGCGGGTCGGGAAAAGCGGAAGCAAAAGGCAGCATGGAGGCCTGACGGCTGGCCTGCAGCACCTCAAAAATGTAGGTATTGATATCCACCGATTCATGCCGGGTCACCTGCGCCGGCGGCTCAGGCTGGCGCGACTTAACCGGTTTTGGCGCGACGTAGTAGCCCGACTGCGGGCGGGCGATAATTCGCCCCTGGCTCTCCAGCAGCTGGTAGGCGTGACTGACCGTCATAAAACTCATTCCGCTGCTGACCACCTGCTCGCGCAGGGAGGGTAAGCGGTCGCCGGGCTGCCAGACGCCGAGCGCAATCTGTTCGGTCAGCTGCTGTGCCAGCTGTTGGTACTTTTTCATAGGTAAGTCCGCAGATGAACGTATAGGCCTATAGTATAACAGGTGATAAAAAATGGCAGTTTATAAAAACTGTTATGCATACGCCTGCGGCCGATCTTGTAGCACGTCTCCCCCTCCGCATCGTGGCGATAATGCTCCCTGGCGGCGAAAAATCCATAACAGTAACCTGACTGTTATAGGAAAAAAGAGCCTTTCTGCCTCTGCAACCGAAAGCAAGCGACGCCTAAAATTGCGCGGAATCAATTTTTTTTGCGGAGCACTGCATGTTCGGTCTTGATGCATTCCACCTGGCGCGAATTCAATTCGCTTTTACCGTATCGTTTCATATTATCTTTCCCGCCATCACCATCGGGCTTGCCAGCTATCTGGCGGTGCTGGAAGGGCTGTGGTTAAAAACCAAAAATCCCGTCTGGCGCTCGCTGTACCACTTCTGGTCGAAAATTTTCGCCGTGAACTTCGGCATGGGCGTCGTCTCCGGGCTGGTGATGGCCTATCAGTTCGGCACCAACTGGAGCGGGTTTTCCGAATTCGCCGGTAGCATTACCGGGCCGCTGCTGACCTATGAGGTGCTGACGGCCTTCTTCCTCGAAGCCGGATTCCTCGGCGTGATGCTGTTTGGCTGGAACCGCGTCAGCCCCGGCATGCACTTCTTCGCCACCTGCATGGTGGCAACCGGGACCATTATTTCGACCTTCTGGATCCTCGCCTCCAACAGCTGGATGCAGACGCCGCAGGGATTTGAGGTGGTCAACGGCCAGGTGGTGCCCGTCGACTGGTTTGCGGTGATCTTCAACCCGTCATTCCCCTACCGCCTGCTGCATATGTCGGTCGCGGCCTTTCTTAGCAGCGCGCTGTTCGTCGGCGCCTCGGCGGCATGGCATCTGCTGCGCGGCAACCAAACCCCGGCCATTCGCGCCATGTTTTCGATGGCGCTGTGGATGACGCTGATCGTCGCCCCCATCCAGGCGATGATTGGCGATATGCACGGCCTGAATACGCTTGAGCATCAGCCGGCAAAAATTGCCGCCATCGAGGGCCACTGGGAAAACCGGCCAGGGGAACCGACGCCTCTGCTGCTGTTCGGCTTGCCGGATATGCAGCAGGAGCGCACCCGCTATGGCCTCGAAATTCCGGCGCTCGGCAGCCTGATCCTCACCCATAGCCTCGATAAACAGGTTCCGGCGCTGAAGGAGTTTGCGCCAGAGGACCGCCCCAATTCGACCATTGTGTTCTGGTCATTTCGCCTGATGGCCGGCCTCGGCATGCTGATGATCCTGCTCGGGGCGCTGGCGCTGTGGCTGCGCTACCGCCGGCGGCTGTACCACTCGAAGCCCTTCCTGCGCTTCGCGCTCTGGATGGGGCCATCGGGGCTGATTGCCATCCTCGCCGGCTGGGTTACCACCGAGGTTGGCCGCCAGCCGTGGGTCGTCTATGGCGTGCAGCGCACCGCCGATGCCGTTTCCGCCCACGGCGACCTGCACATGACCATCAGCCTGCTGACGTTTTTCGTGGTCTACAGCTCGGTCTTTGGCGTGGGCTATAGCTACATGCTGCGCCTGATCCGCAAAGGCCCACAGGAGGTCAATCCGCCGGTCACCGGCACCCCGGCGCGCCCGCTTTCCGCCGCCACCGGCAATTTTGAGCAAAAGGAGTCCCACTAATGGCTATCGACCTGTCGGTAATCTGGTTTGCCATCATCGTTTTCGCCACCCTGATGTATATCGTTATGGACGGCTTCGATTTAGGGATTGGCATTTTATTCTGCACCATCCGTGACGCCGAGGATCGCGACGTGATGGTTAACAGCGTGGCCCCGGTGTGGGACGGAAATGAGACCTGGCTGGTACTGGGCGGCGCGGCGCTGTTCGGCGCCTTTCCGCTGGCCTACGCGGTGATTATCGATGCGCTGGCTATCCCACTGACGCTGATGCTGGTCGGTCTGATCTTTCGCGGAGTGGCCTTCGAATTTCGCTTCCAGGCCACGCCGTCGCACCGACCTTTCTGGGACGTTGCTTTCCTTGGCGGCTCCCTGCTGGCCACCTTCGCCCAGGGAGTGGTGGTTGGCGCGGTCATTAACGGTTTCCCGGTCAGCGGCCGCACCTTTAGCGGCGGTATGCTCGACTGGCTTACGCCGTTCACCCTGTTTTGCGGCCTGGGCCTGAGCATCGCCTACGCCCTGCTGGGCGCCAGCTGGCTGGTGATGAAAAGCGAGGAGCCGCTGCAGGAAAAAATGCGCGGCGCGTCGCGGGCCCTGCTGCTGGCGCTGCTGGCGGTGATTGCCGCTATCAGCCTGTGGACCCCGCTGGCGCAGCCCGCTATCGCCGCGCGCTGGTTCAGCTTACCGAACCTCTTTTTCCTGCTGCCGGTGCCGCTGCTGGTGCTGGCACTCAGCGTCTGGCTGTGGCGGGCGTTAGGCAGCCGCGCCCATCACGCGCGGCCTTTCCTGCTGACGCTTGGGCTGGTGTTCCTCGGCTTTAGCGGACTGGGGATCAGTATCTGGCCGCATATTATTCCCCCCGCCATCACCCTGTGGCAGGCCGCCGCGCCGCCGCAGAGCCAGGGATTTATGCTGGTGGGCGCGGCGCTGATTATTCCGGTGATCCTCGGCTATACCTTCTGGAGTTACTACGTATTCCGCGGCAAAGTTCAACACGGTGAGGGGTATCATTGATGAATCGATTATGGCTTAAGCAGATAGTCTGGATGGTGGCGCTGTGGGGCGGGAGCGTGCTGGCGCTGGCGGCGGTGAGCATGGGTTTTCGCCTGCTAATGACCGCCGCCGGGCTAAAAGCCTAACTTGTTATCTTAACCGTCCACTAACCGGCAGGTGGGCTGCCGGTTAGTGGACGCTTCCGCCCGCCGCCGATCAGGCCCCTTTGCGTTTGGGCAAGGTTTTCAGCAGCTCGTCCGGGCTGACGGAGGCCACGATGCTTCCCGGAAGCGGCATTTTCAGAATATGGTTCTTCATTTTGCCCACCACGTGCATTTCGCAGGGACGACAGTCGAACTTCAGCGTCAGCACCTCGTCGCCGTGAATAAGCTGCATCGGCGTGGCTTTCCAGCTCTTAATCGAGCCTTTTGCCTGCTTCGGACACAGATTGAAGGCAAAGCGCAGGCAGTGCTTGGTGATCATCACCGGCACGTCGCCTTTCTCTTCGTGCGCTTCATAGGCGGCATCAATCAGCTTCACGCCGTAGCGCTGATAGAACTCGCGCGCCTTGTGGTTGTAGACGTTAGCCAGAAACGAGAGATGGGTTTCCGGATAGACCGGCGGCGGCACGGAAACCGCCTTGCGCCGGCCGCGAGGCGCGGCATCCAGCCGCGCCTGATCCAGCATCTCTACCGTTTCACGACGCAGCTGATTGAGCAGGCCGTTGGGCACAAACAGCGCGCCGGGCAGCGCTATCTCAACATCGCGGGCGAAATAAATGGTCTGGCCTAATTTCGCTACCCCGTCGCGCAGGTTGGACAGTGCTTTATCGGCCTGGGTCGCTTCGGCGAACTCGCCGCCGAGGGTGTGGGTCACGCTGACGCCGTCCTCGCAGGTCATCGTCAGCACCAGCTGTTCCTGCCAGCCGCTGAGGGTGATATCCACCGCAATCCGCCGCTCGCTGGAGGTCTTTTGCAGCGCCTGCTGCCAGTTGTGATCGAGATTGCGGTTCAACGCCTGATGCGGACGCGCTTTATAGAGATCCGCCGGCATTTCGTTGGGCCATACGCGGTAGCGGTTTTCACCGGTTTTCTCTACCGTATTGGCGCGAAAACCGACAATCTCACGCTTAATCATCACATTCAGGCCATCGCCGTTGGTCAGCGCTTCGCTCACCTCAACGTCAAGATGGTCTTTACCCACCTTCAGCACTTCGCCCACCGGCAGGCCGATAAACTTCGGCGAATCGAACGCGCCGATATCGCCTTTACGCGCGTTGACGAAATAATCGGTGCTGCCGCGATGGAAGGTTTTATCCGTAGAGGGCACAAAGAAATGTTCGGTGCGTCCGGCGGAGGCGCGCGCGAGATCGCTGCGGTCTTCAATAATCGCGTCCAGCATCTGGCGATAGTGGGCGGTAATGTTCTTCACGTAGCTCATGTCTTTGTAGCGGCCCTCAATTTTGAAGGATCGCACGCCGGCATCGATCAGCTGGGCCAGGTTGGCGGTCTGATCGTTATCTTTCATCGACAGGAGGTGTTTCTCATAGGCCACCACCCGGCCCTGGTCATCTTTCAGGGTATACGGCAAACGGCACGCCTGAGAGCAGTCGCCGCGGTTGGCGCTGCGGCCGGTCTGCGCGTGGGAGATATTGCACTGTCCGGAGTAGGCCACGCACAGCGCGCCGTGAATAAAGAACTCAATCGTCGCATCGGTGTGTTCGTAGATCGCCTTGATCTGCTGCAGATTCAGCTCGCGCGCCAGCACTATCTGGCTGAAGCCGACGTCGGAAAGAAACTTTGCCTTTTCGACGCTACGGATATCGCACTGGGTGCTGGCGTGCAGCTCAATCGGCGGGATATCCAGCTGCATCACCCCCATATCCTGCACGATCAGCGCATCAACGCCGGTTTCATACAGGTCGGTAATCAGGCGCTGCGCGGGCTCAAGCTCATCATCGTGAAGGATGGTATTCAGCGTCACAAAAACCTTCGCCCCGTAGCGGTGGGCGAAAGGCACCAGCCCGGCGATATCGCTGAGGCTGTTGCTGGCGTTGTGGCGCGCGCCAAAGCCCGGTCCGCCGATATAGACCGCGTCCGCGCCATGTAAAATAGCTTCACGGGCGATCCCGGCATCGCGGGCGGGGCTAAGAAGTTCAAGATGATGGTTTTGCAGGCGCATACGATCGTTGTTATCCGTTATAGGGGGCGAAATGGCGGCTATTGTAGTCAGAAGTGGGCAGAGACGAAAACAATTTCCACCGCGGCCGCGGCGTGAATTTTCAGATTCTGGCAAAGCATTGAAGGAAAAGCTATTTCCCAGCAAAAACCCCACAGGGTAAAGTCACTGCGTATTCCGGATTTTCCTCGTCACGTTGTGGATTGTTTTATCAGTCATCTTGATTGGCCGCGGGTTAACAGCCGGCGGCTTTTTCTTTTGGGTAATGGATCAGCGAATGAAAATGGGCGGTCTGCGCGCCGCTGTTGCGGTAGGCATGCGCCAGGTCGCCGGCAAAGCGCCGCCCTTCCCCCGGCTGCAGGGTCAGCCACTGCCCCTCAAGGCACAGCTCCAGCACTCCGCTGATAACCACCACGTGCTCAATCACCCCCTTTTCATGCGGCGTTGACTCGCTGAGCGCGCCGGGAGCAAGGGTGATGGAAAAATGGTCAAAACGCAGCTGCGGGTCCCACGGAAAAACGGGCGTTACCACCATCGCCTGCTGCTGCGGGTCGAAGGCGGCCGGCGCAACGGAATCATCGGCAACGATAAACGTCGAGAAGGCCACGTTCAGCCCGGTGGCGATTTTCCACAGCGTCGCTACGGTCGGGCTGGATTCGTTGCGCTCAATCTGACCGAGCATCGCCTTCGACACGCCGGTCTCCTCCGCCAGCCGCGACAGGCTCCAGCCGCGCTGTTGACGCAGCGTTTTCAGGGTCGCTGCAAGATGTTGCGCAATATTCATTCCACCTCCTGATTTTCTCAGCGGAAATTATACGCGTATTAATATGATTCTACAGGGTGTTTAATTGCGAAAAGCGTTTGCGGTACTCCCGGGGCCCCACGCCAAACTGCTGATTGAACAGGCGGGAAAAATAGAGCGCGTCGTCGTATCCCACCAGCTGAGCGATGTGCGCAATCGTCAGCTGCGCGTGTTGTAAAAGCAGCGACGCGCGATTCATGCGCTGTTTTTCTCGCCAGGCGAAAATCGTCATTCCCGTCTCCTGGCGGAACAGGTGCGCGAGCCGTGACGGTGACAGAAATGCCCGCGCGGCCAGCGTATTGATGGTGATCTTCTCCTCAAGATGCTCATCAAGGTACTGACAGATGGCGATGATACGCGGATCGAGCGAGAGGCAGTTGCTACCCGGCTGCAGCTTGAAACAGTGGAGTAAAATCTTTTCCAGACAGTTTACCGCCAGAATCGCATCCAGCCGGTCCGCCGAGGAGTAAAGGCGGATCACCTCTTTAAAATCGCTCTTTAAGCGCTGAATAAAATCGTCGTCGCTGCTCCGGGTTATCCCTACGTCGTGCCATTGACGATCCCATTTCAGCCAGTCAATCCAGTATGGGCGCGGCATAAAATAGATCCACAGGTGCTCCCAGCAATCGCTTTTCGCCTCGCGACCATAATGATGGGGGCAGCCAGGAGGAAACAGCACGACATCGTTGGGACGGCAGATGAAGGTTTCGTTATTACGATGAATCACCCCTGCGCCACGGAGAGTGATATTAATAATGTACCCCTTCATGCCCCGCTCGCGCTGAATGAAGGTATCCAGCCTGTTGCCCGGGAATATTGGCGTATAGCCCGCCACCAGCCAGGCGTTAAAGGTAAAACTGCGCATTAATGGCGAATAGATAATCAGATCATCATCCATCGTCTCTGTCTTCATTGTCGGCAACCACATCGCTGTCTAACCCATGTCGCTTATTCTGCCTGCATTAAAACAGGGCGCAACCGCGAGATTGCGCCCGCAGATTACTCCGCCAGTTTCCCCTGCGAAAGGTCCGTCGCTACCCGCTCGTAGAGCGTGTCCAGGCGATAGAAATACATGATCGCCATATTGATAAGCGCCAGGCCAAAGGGGAACGCGATAAATAAAAATTCAATCATCGACACCACCTGCGGCGACTGCACCGCATTGCCGCCGCTGATAAACCCCGCCGCCCCCAGCATCCAGCCGACGCTCGCGCTGCCCAGCCCCATTCCCAGCGTCTGCCCGAGGGTCCCGGCGCTAAACAGGATGCCTTCAATTCGCAGGCCGGTTTTCCACTCGCCGTAATCGATGGTATCGGCGAGGAAAGCGAACATCGTCGCGCCGATGCCGCAGAACCCGACGCTGCGCACGGCGGTTGCCAGGATGATAAATAGCGAGTTGGTCTTATCGAATAACGGTAGCAGATAGGCGATGCTGCACACCGATAGCCCCAGCAGCGCCAGATTGCGCTTGCCGAGGCGCTTAATAAGCCAGGGAATAACCAGCAGCGTGATCAGCCCGGGGGTATATTGCGCGAGGCTGATCCACGACATCAGCGACACGTCCTGCAGGATATAACGCGAGTAATAGACGCTGATCGTGGATAGCGCCGTCAGGCTGGTGAAGGTTATCAGCAGATAAAAGAAGATCATTAGCCAGTAGCGGTTGCCGATTATCGAACGCACCACTTCCCGCGTTTGAATATGATGCCGGTTTTCCTTATTCACCGGTTTAATTCGCTCGCGGGTCCAGGCGCCGGTCAGCAGCAGGCACAGGGCGGTGAAGAAACCAAATATCGCAAAGACCACGATCCACGCCGTCTGGCTATTGCCGAGAGCCGCCACCATCGGCAGGGTAAAGACGCCGACGGTCAGCGATCCGCAGGTAGAGAGCCCTTTGCGAAAGACGCTAAGGACGCCGCGTTGCCAGGTATCGCGGGTGATTAGCGCCAGCAGCGAGCCGTAGGCGATATTGTTGGCAGTGAAAAAAATATTCGCCAGCAGGTAGGTCACGCACACGTAGATTATTTTACCGTTGTCGCCAATGTCGGGTACGGTGGCCATCAGGAATGCCGACAGGCCGAAAGGCACGGCGGTCCAAAGCACCCACGGCCGCGCTTTGCCCAGCCGGGTCTCCGTTTTATCAATACGAATACCGACAAACACGCAGATTACGCCATCCACCACCCGGGCAAAAAACATTAAAGAGCCAATCAGCGCCGCGGAAATCCCGACGATATCGGTATAAAACCATGCCAGAAAGGTCACCATCATCGTATAGGTAAGATTCGTTCCGTAATCCCCTAAACCAAATGCCAGGCGCTCGCGAAAGCCAGGCCGATCGTCAGTGGACTGCTCCCGCGCAATTGATAAGGTACTCATGGTTTGTTCTCCAGTAGAATAATTTGCACATCCCAATCGCCTAAATCGATCTCATCGCCGGCGTGGATCGTTTCACCGCTAAAAAGCATGCGACCGGCAGGCTGACTAAATTTAACGCGCTGCGGCTCGGCGCTATAGTTAAAGTAATAAATCAGCTGATTGTTATGTTCATCAAAACCACGGCGCATAATTACCGGGAAGGTAATATGGTCATCAAATATTCCAGAGAAGGCGGTTTCAGTCGCTACGTGACGGAATATTGCGGCTAAAACCTCGCCAGATAAATGACAGCCGATATAGGTTGCGCTCCCCTGATAAAACCGATTAAAGGTTACGGCAGCATATTTATGCCAGTAAGGATGTTCGTAGCGGGCTAATACCGTCGAGTCTGCTTCCGGCTCCAGCAGCTCGATCCAGTCATGTACTGTGGTATCGAGGCCCGATAACGGCAGGCAGCTCGATGTCAGCCCGGTGCGCTGCGGCTCAACAAAAAGCTGATAGCGGGCGCCGACGGCCGCCGAGATAATTCCCGGCTGCACGCAGGAGCGCACTTTCATATTTTCATCCGCGAATCCGGATTTAAATGAGAAAATAGCATGACCGCCCTGCCTGATATAATCATTAATCTGCAGCAGCTTTTCATCGCTCACCGTATAAAGCAGCGGAAAGATCAGCATCTCGTATTGAAAGATTCGCGGATCGTCGACGGCCAGAATATCCACTTCAATATTCATCCGGTACAACGTGTCATAGTACAGACGGAAGATGTCATTGTACTGGTGCTGCGCATCGCGGGAGAACTGATGCCCGCGCCACGGATGCCAGTCGATTGCCGTCAGGCATTCGTTGCTCACCACCAGGGCGATGCGGCTTTTGCGCGAATATGCCATCGCCTGCGCCGCGAAATCACGCAGTTCAGCGCCGGTCTGGCAGACCTCATGGTAAACCGGGTTGGGCTGCAGATCGTGGCTTAAAATCCCCTTCCAGTAGGTTTCGTAAGCGTTATGCAGCGAATGCCAGTGCCAGTAGCCAATCAGGCCGGCGCCGCTGGCGACGTGGCTCCAGGCCTGCAGCCGCAGCTGTCCCGGGAACGGCGTCCACTCCTTGAAGGCCTGGGCCTGGGTCTCCAGAACCAGATAGCGGCGATCTTTGGTCACCCGCGCAATATCGCCGGCAAAGGCGATTTCCGCTCCCGTTAAGTTAAACTGGCTGGGGTGATACACATCAACCCCGGTAATATCCACAACCGCAGAGGTTTTAAAATGGTCGACCTCCGCGCGGACCCCGAACGACCAGTTGCGCCAGTCAAAGTCAAAGTTGTGGGTAATAAACTGCCGATCGTTTTTATATTCACGCACCAGCCCGGCCTGCCAGCCAAGGAAGCGGGTGACCAGCGAACGTTGAAAGGTCCTGAATGCGCAGCCCAGGCTGGCGTTAATCGTCCCGGTCAGCGACGGGAAATCCTCCCAGGCGTCAATGCGGTTGCTCCAGTAATCAAGGCCGAACGCGCGATTCATCTCCGCCAGGTTATTATTAAAGCGTTTTTTAAGATGCTTGATAAATTCAATCTGCACGTTTTCAGAGCAGCTGTCATAATATTTCGTTTCGTTATCAATCTGAAAACCGATCACCGCCGGATGGGCGGCCGTCGTCTTTAATAGCTGGCGAATAATCCGTTCGGCATACCATAAATAGGCCGGATGGGTAATATCCATTTTTTGGCGGTGACCATAGCTATTTTTCCCCTGGGGAGTTGTCGCCATTACCTCCGGGTGTTTTTTCGCCAGCCATGCGGGAATGGCGTAGGTCGGGGTGCCGATAATTACCGAAATATTATTTTCATGCATGGCGTCGAGAACCGTGGTCACTGAACTGAAATCAAACTCCCCTTCCTGTGGCTCAAAGGTACTCCAGGTACTTTCCGCAATCCGCACGTAATTAATACCCGCCTCTTTCATTAGGGCAATATCTTCCTGCAAACGCTCCTCTGCTAAATATTCACGATAATAAGCTACGCCGTACCAAAACTTTTCCATTTCTCGCTCCTCTTTGTTACCGGAAACATAACGCACAATCTTAAGAAGCGGATGAAATTAGCTGCTGGCAACATAGAGCAATCTGCTATCGCCATCGGGAGTCGATAGCGATCACATTTTCCGCTGACGGCAGGCGCTACCGATTGCCCCCTTGTGCGCTATAGCGCACGGTGGTACATTTTATCGGATGTTATAACGCACAAGAGGTTACCATGCGCTCGTTTTCCCTTCCGCTGCCGACGCTGCTCGCCGGCTTTATCGCGGTGCTGGTCGGCTACGCCAGCTCTGCGGCCATTATCTGGCAAGCCGCCGCCGCCGCGGGGGCCGATGCGGCGCAAATCGCCGGCTGGATGACGGCGCTGGGATTAGGTATGGGCGTCAGCACCCTCGCGCTGACGCTGTGGCGTAAGGTGCCAATCCTCACCGCGTGGTCCACTCCCGGCGCGGCGCTGCTGGTAAGCGGGCTGCAGGGCGTGACGCTGGAGCAGGCGGTGGGAGTATTCGTTTTTGCCAACGCCTTAATCGTGCTCTGCGGCGTGACCGGCCTGTTTGCCCGCCTGATGAAAATCGTCCCCCACTCGCTGGCGGCGGCGATGCTGGCCGGGATTTTACTGCGTTTTGGCCTGCAGGCCTTCTCCAGCCTGCAGGGTAATCTTGCCCTCTGCGGCGGCATGCTCGGCGCCTGGCTTATCTGCAAGGCCCTGCTCCCGCGCTTCGCGGTCGTTGCCGCGCTGCTGGTGGGAGGCGCCATCGCCTGGGCCAGCGGCGAGGTAAGCGGGGAACATCTCAGCCTCTCGTTCGTTGCGCCGACGTTCATCACGCCGCACTTTACCCCTTCTCTGCTGCTCAGCGTCGGGCTGCCGTTTTTCCTCGTCACTATGGCGTCGCAAAACGCCCCCGGCTTCGCCACGCTGCAGGCCTCCGGCTATCCGGTGCCGGCGTCGCCGCTTATCGTGGCGACCGGCGGCCTGGCGCTGCTGCTGTCGCCGTTTGGCGTTTATTCCATTTGCATTGCCGCGATCACCGCCGCGATTTGTCAAAGTCCGGACGCCCATCCCGATCCTCAGCGCCGCTGGCTTGCGGCGGCGGCGGCGGGCGGTTTTTATCTGCTTGCCGGTCTTTTCGGCGGTTCGATTACCGCGCTGATGTCGGCGCTGCCGACGGCGTGGATCCAGATGCTCGCCGGGCTGGCGCTGCTGGGTACCATCGGCGGGAGTCTGTTTCAGGCTCTGAATCATGAGAGCGAGCGCGATGCGGCGGTGGTGACCTTTCTGGTCACCGCCAGCGGTATCACCCTGGCGGGAATTGGTTCGGCCTTCTGGGGCCTGCTGCTGGGCGGGGCGAGCTACGCTCTGCTGTCAGCGCTGCGCCGTGCGTAGCTGCGACGGCGTCAGCCCGGTGGCGCTTTTAACGCGGTTGCTGAAATGGCTGGCGGAGCTAAAACCGCAGGCCAGCGCAATGTCGGTCAGCGAACGGGCGCTGTGGCAGATAAGCTCCTGCGCGCGAACCATACGGCGCTGCATCACGTACTGATGCGGCGCCATTTTCATCGACTGGCGGAACATCCGCGCAAAGTGATATTCGCTGAGCGCCGTCTCCTGCGCCAGCTCGGCCAGCGTCAGCGGCTGGTCAAGATTCTCCTCAATCCACGCCAGCAGCGTGCGCAGAACGTGCGGCGCCAGGCCGCCGGTGACCGTCGGTAGGCGCCACTGGACGTTCGAATAGTGCTGGATCAGGTGGGTCAGCAGCAGCGTGCTGGCGGAGCTTAAGGTCAGCTGGTTGGCCTGCTGCTGCCAGTCGTAGTCGAGGAGAAACTGGCGATAGACCGCGGTGATTTTATCATCCTGGGAAAAGGTTTGTTCCTGCAGGCTAAACGATGCCGGGCTGCGGTCCCAGATCTGTTCTCCGATGCGTCTGAGATGCGCATCGGTGCAGTACAGGTGGACAAAAGAGAGGTCTCCCCGGATATCCCAGGTACTTTCAGCGCCCTTTGGCATCAGGCAGAAGCGGTCCGGCCCGCCGCCGTTTTTCCAGCCCTGCGGCGTTTTCTGATAGCTTTCGTAACCGTCGGCAACGTACAGGCTCAGCGTGTGGTGGTCGCTGCGTACCGTCACCGTATCGAGGTTGTTGTACCACGCCGCCAGTTGAATGCCGGAGTTCAGCTCCACCGTTTCCCGCAGCACGGCTTTTTGTCGACGTAATGTTTCGAAAGTCCCGTAAGCCATAGCCTTCACAAATCAGATTCCGCAAACCCGTAGTCTATGGAGAGTCGACGGCGGATACCAGACCTCCCGGCCCCTTAAAACAAAATAAGCGCAAGAATTTGCAAGTCCGTAACAAGATGGTGACAGCGGCGCGGGCGAAAAGCCGCCACACTGCCCGCGAGTGTTCTTACGGGAGAGATATTTTGAACGCATTACTCTATGGGCTGGTCGTCGTTATCTGGGGCACGACGTGGATTGCCATTTTTCTCCAGCAGGGTCCGGTTGCCGCGCCGGTATCGATTTTTTGGCGCTTCGCCGTCGCCAGCCTTACCATGCTGGCGATTCTGCTGGTCACCCGCCGCCTGCGTCCGCTGGCGTTGCGCGATCACCTGTTCTGCGTCCTGCAGGGCTGCTGCGTGTTCTGTTTTAATTTCTGGTGCTTTTATACCGCTGCGGCGCATATCAACACCGGGCTTGAATCGGTGATTTTTTCTATGGCGGTGCTGTTTAACGCCATCAATGGCTTTATTTTCTTCCGCCAGCAGCCGCCGGGTCGTTTCTGGCTCGCCGCCGCGCTGGGGCTGGCAGGGATCGTGACGCTGTTCTGGGACGATCTGACGCGCAACGGCCTGAACGCCTCTCTGCTGTGGGGGATTGGCCTTAGCGCGCTGGGGACCTACGGCTTTTCGCTGGGGAATATGCTCAGCATCCGCCACCAGCGCCGGGGTCTGGAAACGCTAACCACCAACAGCTGGGCGATGCTCTACGGAACCCTGGTGATGGGCGCAATCGCCCTGATACGCGGCGATGATTTCTCGCCCCAGTGGACGCTGAGCTATATGGGCGCGCTGCTCTATCTGGCCCTGTTCGGCTCCGTTATCGCCTTCGGCGCCTACTTCACGCTGGTCGGGCGAATCGGCGCCGGCAAGGCCGCCTACAGCACCCTGCTGTTCCCGCTGGTTGCGCTGACGATCTCCACCTTTTATGAAGGCTACGTCTGGCACGGCAACGCGGTCGCCGGGCTGGCGTTGATTCTGGTGGGTAATCTGGTGATGTTCGCCCGACCGGAGCAGTTGTTCCTGCGCCGCAGGCTGGCGTAACTGGCGGGAGTCAGCAGCACTCCCCGGCAGCGATGCCGCCGGGGAGACGTTCAGCCGCGCCGGCGGACGGCGCGGGGGGATTATTTCTGCGTCGGGTCGAATTTCACCGCATCGATAGCCATATCGTCGATAACCTGCTTCAGGGTATCAATGGTCATCGGCGTATTTTCGTTGGCCAGTTTTTTCCCCTCGCCTTTACGCACGATCTTGATCACCGGCTTGTTCGTCCCGGCATCGATCAGCTCACCTTCAAAGTAGAGGTTGGTATCCATCGTACGGTGCCCGGTTGCCATTTCGGTACCCGCAACCACCAGCGCCACCGGCACCACTTCATAGAACTGCAGCCCCTCTTTGCTGGAATCCACGCCGGTAATGGCGCCGCGGAATATCAGGCTGCGCGGACCTGCGGTTGTCGCCAGCGTTTTACGCTCGGCAATCGCCTGCTTCATCTGCTTATTGGCGTAGGTAAGAATATCGCTCAGCGCCTGGGCCCCAACCTGGGTAGAGGGTTTAGGGATTGGGTAATAGGTGATGGGGTTATAGACCACGTTATCGTAGTTTTTCGGATTGTAATCCGGTGAAATCCAGCGCAGTTCCGCTTTACCTGATGCTGAGGTCGTCTCTTTTAAGTTGGAATAATCTTTTAAAAAACCTGAATACCGATCCGGTTGGGCAATTTTGGCAGCGCAGCCGGTTAAGGCTAACAGGCCAGCAAGAGCAGCGGCTTTAAATATAAAATGAGTACGCATGATGAATCCCTGTAAATGCAGTTGTCGGCACGGTTTATAGCAAAACACCAGGGTAAGTGTTGTGACAAAAAGGGTGAAACGCCAGGCGTTGGCAAAAATAAATCCGCCACGGTGGGCGGATTTATTTCCGGCTTGAGAAAAATACTATTCACGATCGCAGCCGCGCATCAGCTGACGGATTTATTCCAGATTCGCGTGACGGCTAAACATCTGGGCATCGCTTTGCGCCGTTTTATCTTTGAGATAAATAATTATACTGTCATATATAAGCCAGCTTAATTGTTCAAAAGAAGAACCGGTGGGTTGAATGGTCGCCGCCTTTGTCGATGACTCCGCACTTTTGGCCGTAATGCCGGGAATACGGATCGCCACATCCGCCAGCCGGCCTATCGTGTGGTCCGGATAAATGGTTAGCGTCGCAATTCGCGCGCCCTGCCCGCTGGCTTTCTGCGCCATCGTCACCAGGCTGCCGGTTTCTCCCGACCCCGACCCGACAATCAATAAATCACCTTGCTGAATTGACGGGGTGGTCGGTTCACCGACAAACCAGACGCTAAAACCAAGATGCATTAATCGGTTAGAAAAAGCCCGCGCGGCAAATCCGGAACGCCCGGCGCCGGCGACAAAGATACGTTCGGCCGTGAGGATCATCTCGCCAAGGCGCGTCACCGCATCGCCGTCCACCTGGCGGGCGTCGTCGGCCAGCTCTGAGATAATAGCGAGCAGGTTATCGCAGCTTTTCATCATCATCTCCTTAGGCGTTAACCATCGCCGCTTTAATCAGGCGCGCTTCTTCCAGCGGATCCTCGGCGCGGGTAATGGCCGAGCCGACAATCACCACGTCCGGTTTTAGCGCCACATAGTCCGCAATCGTCCGGCTGTTGATGCCGCCGGCGACGGAGATGCGCGAATACCTGGCGTGCCGTTTGATAACCCGCAGGTCTTCAAGCGGCTCTCTTCCCGCCGCCTGCTGATCGGCGCCGGTATGGACAGCAAGATGTCGGACGCCAGCGTCCTCCAGCTCGCGAATACGCGTTGGCAGATCGTCAACGCAAATCATATCAACCACCACATCGCGGCCGGCCTCTTCCGCCGCCCTCAGGCAGGCCTTCACCGTGAGAATATCGGTGACGCCGAGCGTCGTTACGTAATTTGCCCCCGCATCAAAAGCCAGCTTACTTTCGAAGTAGCCGCCATCCATAATTTTCTCGTCGGACAGCAGCTCCTTCTCGGGAAAGCGTTCGTGAAAGCGCTCAACCGCCGCCATGCCCTGGGCAATAACAAACGGCGTACCGATTTCAATGATATCCACGTGCTCACGGAGTTTTTCCGCCAGCGCCAGCGCCTCAGCAAGAGGTAATTCATCCAAAGCTAATTGCAGTTTCATCGTATCGTCCTTTTGATTATAAAGATGCCAGGCCCACGGCCGTAGCCGGAGCGTCAAGGTAGGTTTTGAGGGAGTCATCGAGCAGTAAAAGCGTCAGGCACAGGCCGTTCATTTCAAGCGAGGTGACATAGTTGCCAACGTAGCTGCGCCACAGACGATGGCCGCGCAGAGTCAGCAGATGGCCGATACGGCCCGCCATCAGATACTGTTCCATCAACGGCGTGGCGCCAAGGCCTGAGACCATGACGGCGAACTCCCTTTGCTCCTCCGCCAGGGAAAAATCATCCAGCAACGCCTCCACCATCACGGCGGCGATCTCTTCTGCTTTGGCTAAGGGGGAAACGTGGCTCCCGGCTTCGCCGTGGTGGCCGATACCAAACTCATAGGTGCCGTCGGCAATGGCAAAGTTAGGCTTACCCACGGCCGGAATTGCGCATGGAGCCAGCCCGACGCAGACGCTGCGCGTGTTGTTCGCCGCCAGGCTGGCGGCAGCGACGGTCTCTTCCAGCGAGCCGCCCGCCGCGGCCACCGCGCCGGCCGCCTTCCACATAAAGATGCCGCCGGCGATACCGTGCCGCTGCTCCGCCCGCTCCGGCGGCGCGGAGGCAATATCATCCCGCGCTTTGACGATGGCGACGCTGTGGCCCAGTTCCCGGGCCTGTTTCAGCGCCATCTGGACGTTCATCGAGTCGCCGGCATAGTTGCCAAACAGGCAGGCCACGCCCCTGCCGCGATCGGCAATTCGCATCGCATCAAGGAAAGCGTTGGCCACCGGGGATGAGAACACCTCGCCAACGGCAACGGCATCCAGCATACCGGCGCCGAGGTAGCCCAAGAATGCCGGTTCATGCCCGCTGCCGCCGCCGGTGACCAGCCCCACGCGGGGGGCAATATCGGCAGCAGGACGACGGTGCACCACGCGATGGTTTTCAGCGCTCAGCTGCACCTCGCTCCCGTGCGCAAGCAGAAAGCCCGCCAGCATGTCGTCCACGACGTCATCAGGGTCATCTATAAATCGTTGCATCAGTTTTCCCCTTTATTGATTAATACAATCGCTGTGTCGGCAAAAGCGCTCAGCAGCAGCATCGATGAGCCGGCTCCCGCATCGGGGCAGCCCCGGCTGCGTTCTCCGAGACGGCTGGCGCGGCCGACCCGGGAAACCAGGCCGCTCGTCGCGGCAAAACTGTCCTTGGCCGTTTGCCGCATTGATTCGAGAGCGCGTATCTCGCCTTCCCCGCGAGCCAGTAGCGAGCTAAGCGCATCGGTGGCGGGGATCAGCACGTCGAGCAGCGTTTTATCGCCGGGCCCTGCCGGGGTGAGCTCACGCAGATCGGCCAGCGCGCCAGTGAACATCCGCTGAAGTACGACGGCGTCAATCACCTCCTCTGCGCCGCCGCGACTGAGCCCGGCAAACCAGCAGCCATACAGAGGCCCCATTGAGCCGCCAATGTCGTTCAGCAACTTCTCGCCGATAGTCTGAAAAGCCTCGGTCATGGTCATTGCCGGCGTTAGCGCCTGTCCGGCCAGCGTGAACCCCTTATTCATATTGATGCCGTGGTCGCCATCGCCCGCGGCGCCGTCTATTTCGCTCAGCCAGGTTTTATTTTGCTGAATAACGGCAATCATATTTTTGGCAATAGCAAGCCCGTCTTTGTTGGTAAAAGACATAAACACCTCAAAAAATCAGAATATCAGTGCGGCATTAGCGCTGCATATTGAAATAAAATCGCATCATGTAGCCGAGTATTTTGTAGAACTCCGGTAAAGTGCGTTATTGCCTGACTCGCATTATGTTCAGCGATATATTTTTGCAAAGTAACGCTTTGCTCATCTTGCGGATCGAAATAGTGCAGAGCGGCCGCAAGGCCCTTAACTAAATAATCTGCGGGAAGCCCCGCGGCCTCGCACTGCACGCAGGGGGCGGTTAGTCGATCCTCAGGCGACAGCTTGCGGATCGGCGAACGGCATACCCGGCGAACGGTGTCCGTGATGCCGGGAGTGCTAAAACGCTTGATAACAAAGCGGATATACTCCTCCAGTTCGACAAGCGGAAAAGCATACTTCAGGTGCAGCAATTGCGCCGTTTCGCGCATGCTCTGCTGTATTTCGCCCCGCAGTCCATCATTGCTAAAGATTTCCTGCATCGTCTGATAGCCTTTGAGATGTCCGATATATCCGGCCCACGCGTGCCCGCCGTTAATAATATAGAGTTTACGCTCAAGATATTTACGCAGATCGTGGGTATAAATAGCATCATTAACAGGCAACGCGCCCTCATCGACGAGGCCTTTTTTATCAATAACCAGTTCATAATCGACGCCGATATCAACGACATCAAGCCCTTCCCGCCGGGTGGTCAGGACCATGCGGTCTACCGCGGTATTGGGAAAAGCGGCCAGCTCATCAATTTCAGCCATCTCGCTACCGGCGCAGCGCTGAATTTCGCGACGCAGGATCTCGCCGTTGAGGAGCGCGTTCTCACAGGCCAGCACGTTGATGCGCGGGCGGCCGGCGCGTCGCCTGGCGAGCAGCCCCGCCAGTATCAGCGGGGCAATTTTCGGCAGATTATCCGCCCACACCGCGGTCGTAATCAGGTCCGCATCAACCATAGCCTGAACAACCGCCGGGAAGTCGCTCTCCGGAGATAATGCGCGCAGGGTAGGAATAAATTTTTTTTGGTATTCTTTCTCTATAAGATACAAATTGTAGCCATGCTGTGCGTTTATTTGCGCGTTAAGCTCGACATTACGCTCAACGAACGTAATGTCATAGCCAGATCCTGCCAGCAGATCGCCAATAAACCCGCGCCCGATGCTGCCGGCGCCAAAATGTAAAGCTCGCATCTTTACCTCCTGTCAGAATATGCCGAATAAGGCGCCAAAAATAGAGACGGCAATAATCAGGACCATAATAATCGTAAAGTTTTGATTGCGTTTTAGCAGCCACCAGTAAATACCGAATACGGCCAGCAGCGGTAAAATACCGGGGACAATGTTGTCAATCACCTGCTGCAAAATAAACGGCTTATTTTGGTCGCCAAAGCTAAACTGAAGCGGCGTGCTTAACTTCACATAAGTCGACGAGAGCGCGCCCATCATAAACAGCCCGAGGGTACTGGCGCCGTTTATCAAGGTGCGAATATGCCCCGACTGCAGTATTTCGCGAATTGACGCCTGGCCCGCCCGGTAACCGTAGGCGGCGAGATTGCGCCCGACGATTATCTGGATCAGCGGCAGCATCAGTAAGAAAAATGCACCAAGAATACTGCCGTTGGTTGACAGGGTGACGGCAAGGCCAAAAATAATCGGCTTTAAGGTTGCCCAGTCAATTGAATCGCCTATTCCCGCCATCGGCCCCATCAGCCCGGTTTTAATACCGGTAATAGTGTCATCATCAATATCGGCCCCCCTGGCCTTCTGCTCCTCCATCGCGATCACAATACCGTTAATCGGTGCGCCGTAGACGGCTTCAGTATTGTAGAACACCAGGTGACGCTTAATCGCCTGCTTCAGATCTTCCTTTTCCGGATACAGTTTTTGCAAAACCGGCAAAATTGCGGTGACGAATCCCAGGGCCTGCAGGCGTTCGTATGAGATGCCCATCTCAGCAACGATGTAGTAATAAAGCCAGCTGTTCTTAACGTCTTTTTCAGTGATTTTTTTGGAGTCCATAGCGTTCATCCTCAGGCACCTTTTTGGTTTTGATAATAGGAGATAAGCAGAACGGCGCTGAGACCAAAAATAGCGGCGCCAAATACCGGAATACCGCTAAACTGCACCAGAAAGTAACCAATAAAAAACCAGGGCAGGAGCGCAGCTTTACCAATCACAAAAATGGTCAGGGCAAATCCCAGCGCGGGCAGCAGCCCACCGGCGACGCTAAATCCGTGAATCAACCACTCCGGAACGCTATTCAGGAAAGCGGTAATGCTGTCTTTCCCATACATGTTGGCCAAAAAGGGAACCGGGAAACGAATAAAGAAACCGAGGACCGTCGGCCAGACGATAGCGCACATTTTTATCTGTCTGACGTTTCCCTCTTCGGCATACCTGTCGGCCATATGCACAAATACCGCATTGACCGTTTTGCGGAACTGGTCTAAAAAGACCCCCATGACGCCGACCGGGACGGCGATAGCGATCGCCAGCGTCGGCGACAGCCCCGTATTCAGCGCCAGCGGAATAGCCACCAGCCCCGCCAGGCAGTCATCCGCGGGGAGGTTCGAGCCCGCGGCCACCAGGCCGATGTAAAGAATTTGGATCGCGGCGCCGATAATAACCGCCTGGGTGACATCCCCCATAATCAGGCCGATAAGTACCGAGGCGAACAGCGGCTGGCGGATCGCGTGGGTGATGGCATAGCCAACGTCCGTTTTACAAATCCAGTACCAGATGCCGGTAAAAATTGCGACTTCAACCATGATTAACCCTCCAGCCGGGCAATGGCTTTATCCAGGCTTAATTTGACTTCTTCCGGAGTCACCTGGAAATAAACCTCTGCCCCACCTTGCCGTATATATTTCAGGTCTTGTAAATCCTGCTCATCGATCGAAATACCGCTTACGACGCTGCGCCGGTTCACGCCACCGCCAAGTCCGCCAATCTGCACGGAGCTAAATAGCACCTCGCGCTCAACCAGCCTCTTAACGTTGCCAATCGATTTAAAAAGCAACAGCACATTATTTTTGCCATTGCTAAAATAACCATCGTGAAGCCTCGAAAGGAAACTCTCTTCTGACAGCACGTGAACATCAACACCCGGAGGCGCCGCCATCACATAAATATCCGCCAGAAAGCTATCCTGCGAGAGTTTATTATCAACAATAACAATTTCAGTTGCTGCGATGATGTTACGCCATTTTGTAATGACCTGACCGTGGATCAGTCGAAAGTCGACCCGGACCAGTTTTATATTATTCATATTCATTACCATTAGTTATAGAGGTGATGTTCTTGATACTGCCGTTTCCTGCTTCAATAATTCGCGAGACAAGCTCTGACAAAGTCACTTCTTCACGCTGCATTTCCGCTTCAATTAACATCGGTAAATTCATGCCGCAAATAACCGGATAGCCTCTGAGCTTGGCAAAAATAGCCGCTACGTTAGATGGCGTACCGGCATAGATATCGGTGAAGATAATAATATTTTCCGGGGCAGCAGAAAGTAATGCTGAAATATCATCCATGAGCTGCTCCGGCGCCATTCCCGGCTCAAGGGAAAAGCAGTAAACATTGTCCATTTTGCCTAAAATCATTTCACAGCTTTTAACTAACTCGCGGCCAAAGCCGCCGTGAGAAATCACCAGAATCCAGGGTGCTGCAATCTTTTGATCCATAAAGAAATCCTGATAGAGATAATTAACCGCGGGATTTCCCTCCGGTGATATTAATCGTCGTTCCGGTGATATAGCTGGCCCTGTCCGACAGTAACCAGCTCACCAGATCGGCGATCTCTTCCAGACGACCGGGTCGTCCGAGGGGAATTTTGTGGCTGTAGTCTTCGTCTATACTGGCGAACGCCATGCCGCGGGTATAGGCCAGCGCTTTACGGTGCACAGCGTTCCCCATCGGCGTGGGTTCATTGATGCCCGGCGCGACGCCAACGACCCGAATGCCAAAGGCCCCAAGCTCTTTTGCCCACGAGAGCGTAAAGCCGTGCAGCGCGGCTTTGGTTGCGGCATAGCAGCTTTGTCCCTTTGAACCCTCGATGCCGGCTTCAGAAACGATATTGACGATCGCCCCGGATTTTTGCCCGATCATGATCCGCGCCGCTTCCTGGGTAAAAATAAAAGGGCCTTTTTGGTTAATTCTGACCATAAAGTCAAAATCATCATCGCTTAACTCATATTCAGGCTGGCTGCCGTAATAATCGACGAGCAGACGCGCGCGATTAACCGCGGCATTATTCACCAGCCCATCAAGACGCCCGTAGCGCGCAACGACATCGGCGATCAGCCGGCATACGGATGGCCGGTCGGTAATATCGCACTGACGGTAATCAACGCCGCTAACAACCGCCGCCGGCTGCTGAATATCCGCCACCACCACCTGAGCGCCGTTGCCGGCAAGCCCTTTGGCGATCCATTCGCCGATTCCTGAACAGCCGCCGGTAACAATAACCACTTTGGGACCAAGCGCGATCCACTGTGTTGATGCCATTTGCATTATCTCCAGTTGAGAGTCAGTGCAATGACTAATACAATTAACGTGCCATGTTTATTTAAATAATATTATCAACAAGTTAATGGTAGTGTTTAAGGTTAATTTTTCGTTAAACACTATTCAGCCCTGTTTTCAACACTTCCTCTTCGGGCAGCGCGATCCACGGCTCCATCAGTTCATAAATCATCAACGCTTCAGTGGTTGTCAGCGAGATACGATATTTATTAATCAGCGTGCGGAATGCATCCGGAACCAGGGCCATAAAGCGCTGCTGGCGTTCGTTAAGTTCAAACGCATCGCGGTGGGTCAGGCCGTCATGAGTCAGCAGGCGTTCAATTAACGCCGCCAGATGCATAAAAAGATTGATTCTCAGATAGCTTTCAAAATGAATGCTGTAGCTCAGCTCGAAATACTTAACAACCTGCTCCACTTCCTCAATGATGATATTCGGGTTGAGAAAAGTAAGATGACTCACCACCCCTTCGAGGGTAAAAAGAATGACGATGTCATCAATCATCTTTTGCAGCTCATCCGCGGTGAGCAAATCTGAAAAATAGTTCCTCCATAGCAGTTCCGGCTTATCATTTATCAGCTGTCGGGTATTAACCTGCGGAATATAGCCGGCATTAAGCTCGGTGGTGGTGATCAGTAAACGCGTGCCGTACAAGGCGCTATCGGCTTTCGAGAGTTTCCACTTCAGATCGTCATACTCCATGGTCACAATTTCCAGCGTTTCATCAGCAATATAGCGGCGGGTGATTTCTTGCAGCTGGCGCGATACGCCCTCACCGGAAATACAGGAGATAATAATCTTATTGCCCTGCAGCAGGCCGGAATAGTAGCGAGCCTCCACCTCCCATGCGCCTTTAATACTATCGACAACGGCCTTCATCGACAGCTGATGCTGAATTTTTCCCGCAATATCCAGCGCCATTGAGGTGCTGACGTTGTTCATCACCAGCAGGTCGCCCTGAATATGCAGCTTTATTTCGCTATAAATATCCTGCAGCGATCCCATATCGACCAGAATAATCATGCCGTGCTGCTCTTCCAGCTGATTAATCCAGGTGGTCAGATGGGAAATAATGCCTCGGGTATTCACCGACAGCGGCATATCAAACGCCTTAAGGTAGAACCCGCCTAACAGACGGTTGGCGGTACCGGCAATACTTGAGGCCGTCGCGCGCCCGTGCGCGACAACGATGCCCTGAATCAGCGGCGCGGACTCGATCTGATGATAAAAAATAGCGCTGAGCAGTGGTTTCATCAGGGCGAGCTGCGTGCGGGGAAACTGTTTGGCAAACAGGGTAATACATTCATCCGCCAGCAGCCGGGCCCGCTGAGGAACATATCCGGTCACGCCGATGAGCCGCCCGACGCTGTCGGGATCGACCTCCCTGCTCAGGCACCACTGCAGGCTATGAAAGACCGCTTTCTCCGCCGTTGCCGGAACGGAAATACCGGTTAACTCGCTAAACTCCTGCAGCGTATCCCGCACCAGCTGCCAGACGATCCCGTGGTACAGATTGCCTCCGGGCAGGCTCGCATGCTCCTCCAGCTTATTGACGAACAGCGGCACGTTGGCGGCGCGACAAAAATTCTCCAGCAGCTGTTCATCGCGGGTGATCCAGGAGGTTGCCAGAAGATCTACGGGTAGCGTCCCGTCATCTCCCTCGCTAAACGTTACCGTATCGTGCTCGCCGCGAACGCCGGATGCGCTGCGGATAGTTATCTCCTCCGCTCCGCGCTGCGCCCATGCCGAGGCGCAAAGAACTTTGATGCGATTCTTTAGCTCACCGATATTACCTTTTGCCGGGGTGGCGAGCAGCTGACGGATCAGCGCACCGTCAACATGGACCCGCTGCTTAAAACGCCGGGCTTCCCGGGCAAAAAAATGTGAGATAAGCGCCAGCCGTTCCATATAGGGGCGCGCGTTCCAGCCGGGTAGCTCAACGGTAACGGGAATACGCCGCAGGAAGGTGGTCAGCAGTACGTTTTCACTATTTTCAGTCGTCGCAAATAAAAAGCGAACCTTCGCATGATGGGGCTGGCGGTTATCCCCCAAACGATAAAAATAGCCTTTATCCATAAATAAAAAGAGCTTTTCCTGGTTCTCCGCCGACAGACGATGTATTTCATCGAGAAAAAGAAAACCGCCGTCGGCCTCATCGAGCAGGCCGGATTTGTTTTTTTCCGCGCCGGTAAAGGCACCTTTGATATAACCAAACAGGGTCCCGGACAAGAGTTCCGGGTTATTAGCGTAATCGGCACAGTTTAGTTCTATTAGTTTTACCTGCGATGAGATAATCCCCACCGTTCCCGCGTGCTGGTGCAGCAATTGCGCCAGGTAACTTTTGCCGACGCCGCTTTCCCCCGTAATCAATACCGGCAGGCCGCCGTCGGGATAGCTGACCGCGGCGAGGCACAGCTCAACGGCATGTTTCAGGCTACCGTTGGCGCCAATCAGCGACTGGAATACGCCGGGGCTCTGCGGCTCATCATCGGCGACGGAAGGTATGCGGTCCGTTAGCCAGAAGCGCACGGGGCGCGTGGCCTCTTTGCGCAAATAACCTTCATCGCAAAGCTGATTGAGATAAAGACTAATAACGCTGCGGCTCGCGGACGTAAAGGATTCACAATCACGCGTGGTAAATCCTGATACGCCATCGCGATAAAGGGTATTCAGTTTGCGATAAAGATTTTCTTTGGCTGACATCGTTTCACCCGCAGTTCCCGGCATTCCAGATGGGCACCATGTTGCTTTAAACGGGCTTTAGCAAGAAGTCAGCGGTGTGAAACCAATCCATCTCACAGTTTCAATAAAAAACGCCCGGCCTGTTTCCAGGCCGGGCGGAGTTTATTTTATATCAACCTGATAAAAAATATGCTTACCAAAAGGGTCAATCTCATAGCCGGAAACATCTTTGCGCACCGGTTCAAAAATAGTCGAGTGGGCAATCATGACCGCCGGCATTTGATCGTGCATCATCTGCTGCGCCTGCTTGTAGAGCGCCTCGCGCTGGGGACGATCGCTTATCGATTTCGCCTCGCTAATCAGCTTATCGAACGGCTGATAGCACCACTTCGCCGAGTTGGAGCCGCCGTTGGCCGACTGGCAGGTAAACAGCGGCCCGAAGAAGTTATCCGGATCGCCGGTGGCGGTAGTCCAGCCCATCAGGGCCGCCTGATGCTCGCCGTCCTTAACGCGCTTGAGGTATTCCCCCCACTCGTAGGTCGTGATTTTGGTCTGCACGCCGATTTTCGCCCAGTCCGCCTGAATCATCTCCGCCATGCGCTTAGCGTTGGGGTTATACGGGCGCTGGACCGGCATCGCCCACAGGTCGATAGTCAGGCCGTTGGCCATCCCCGCTTCCTGCAGCAGCGCTTTGGCTTTTTGCGGGTCATAGTCATAATCTTTCAGCTCCGCGTCCGCGCTCCAGACGCCCGGCGGCAGCAGATTTTTCGCCACCGTACCGGTGCCGTGGAATACGGCTTCGATAATCGCCGGTTTATTAATCGCCAGCGCCAGCGCCTGGCGCACTTTGACATTATCCAGCGGCGGCTTTTGGGTATTGAAAGCAAGGAATCCGGTATTCAGACCCGCCTTACTCAGCAAATTAATATTATTATTTTCCTTCATTCTCGGCAGATCCGCCGGGTTAGGGAACGGCATAACCTGGCACTCGTTCTTTTCCAGTTTGGCGTAACGCACCGAGGCGTCCGGAGTAATGCTAAATATCAGGCGGTCGATCTTCGCTTTGCCCTGCCAATATTCCGGGAAGGCGGTATAAAGAATGCGCGAATCTTTTTGATACTGGGCGAGCTTAAACGGCCCGGTGCCGATTGGATCGTTGTCGACGCGCTCCGGAGTGCCCGCTTTAAGCATCGCATCGGCATACTCCGCCGACAGAATAGAGGCGAAATACCAGCCAAGATCGGCAACAAACGGCGCTTCAGGATGGGCTAAGGTAAAGCGCACCGTATATTCATCAGGCTTGTCAATCGCCGTAATCAGCTGACCAAATTCGAGGCTTTCAAAATTGGAATAGTTGCCGTTGGAGACGTTATGGTAAGGATGCTTCGCGTCCTTTTGCCGCATAAAGGAGAAGATAACGTCATCGGCATTAAAGTCGCGCGTGGGGGTAAAATACTTGTTGCTTTGAAACTTCACGCCCTTGCGCAAATGGAAGGTGTAGGTTTTGCCATCTTCGCTGACCTCCCAGCTTTCGGCGAGGCTCGGCTGCAGCTCGGTGGTGCCCACCTTAAAGTCCACCAGCCGGTTATACACCGGGACCGCGCTGGCGTCGACGCTGGTACCGGAGGTGTAGAGTTGAGGATTGAAGTTCTCCGGCGATCCTTCGGAGCAGTAAACCAGGGTTTTGCCCGCGACGGTGGAACTAACCGTCAAAGCGGCGAATGCCAGGGCAAGCGTTGTGAGTTTGCGTTGCATTGGGTTTCCTTTTTAATTTGTCAGCTAATGAATAGCTTGTTGTTTTCTTATCCATACATAACACTAAAGCCTGATTGCAAACACCTGAAAAAATAATAAATAAGGAACGACTATGTCATCTCCACTCGCCGAACGGCTCACCCAGCGCTTCTTCCGCTACCTCGCGATCAGCAGCCAAAGCGACCCTCGTGCCACCACGCTACCGACCACCGCAGGACAGCACGAGATGGCCCGCGAGCTGGCGCAGGAGCTGCGTCAGCTGGGCCTGGACGATATCGAAATTGATGAGCATGCGACCGTCACCGCGGTGAAGAGAGGCAACGTTCCCGGGGCGCCGAGGATCGGTTTTATCACCCATATCGATACCGTAGACGTCGGGCTGTCGCCGGATATTCACCCGCAGATCCTGCGCTTCAACGGTGAAGACCTGTGCCTGAATGCGGAAAAAGAGATCTGGCTGCGGGTTGCCGAACATCCGGAGATCCTCGCCTATCCTGGGGAAGAGATTATTTTCAGCGACGGCACCAGCGTGCTGGGGGCCGATAACAAGTCGGCGGTGACGGTGGTGATGACGGTGCTGGAAAGCCTGACGCCGCAGGACCGCCACGGCGATATCGTGGTGGCGTTCGTCCCGGATGAAGAAGTCGGCCTGCGCGGCGCCAAGGCGCTCGACCTTAACCGTTTCGCCGTCGATTTCGCGTGGACCATCGACTGCTGCGAGCTGGGGGAGATTGTCTATGAGAACTTCAACGCCGCGGCGGCGGAAATCCGCTTTACCGGCGTCACCGCGCATCCGATGTCGGCGAAAGGCGTGCTGGTCAATCCCCTGCTGATGGCCACCGAGTACATCAGCCACTTCGATCGCCAGCAGACCCCCGAACACACCGCCGGACGCGAAGGCTACGTGTGGTTTAACGGTATTCAGGGGGACCAAAGCAGCGCCCTGCTGCAGGCCAGCATTCGCGATTTTGACCTCGACGGCTTTAACCGCCGCAAGCAGCAGATCGGCGAGGTGGCGGCCAAAATCGCCGCGCGGTATCCAACGGCAAAAGTTGACTTCCAGGTGAGCGATACCTACAGCAATATCAGCAATGCGCTGGGGGAGGACCGCCGGGCCATCGACCTGCTGTTTACCGCGATGGAGAGCCTGGGGATTACGCCCAGGCCGACGCCGATGCGCGGCGGCACCGACGGCGCCGCGCTGTCGGCCAAAGGCCTGCTGACGCCGAACTTCTTTACCGGCGCGCACAACTTCCACTCAAAATTCGAGTTTCTGCCGCTACGCGCCTTTGAGGCCTCTTACCACACCGCGTTCCAGCTCTGCCTGCTGGCGGCGCGCTAGGCCGGTTTCCGCGCCAGCATGGTGGCGAAGCGCAGCTTGATACGATTACCGTTGGCGTCGGTGCGGTGCAGCTCACCGACCTCTTCGTTGTACCTGAGGAACGTCCAGCCGGCGTAATAGTTGCGCAGTTCTTCCGGTTTAAAGGCGAACGGGAAGCCAACGGTACACGGATAATCTTCGGTATCCATCGCCGCCACGATCAGGTTATAGCCGCCCGGCCTGGTGCAGCGCTGCATATTGGCGATCAGGCCGGGGATGGTTTTCGCTTCGAGGAACATCATCACCACGGTGGAGAGAATAAAATCGTACTCGCCGTCGAAGCTCAGAGTATTGAGGTCCTTGATCGCCGACTGCAGGTTATCAATCCCCTCCTGCGCCCGGATGGACTCCAGATTATCGATGCTCGCCGGATTTTTATCCCAGGCGGTAACCTCAAAACCGTTGGCCGCCAGATAGAGGCTGTTGCGCCCGTTACCGCAGCCGAGATCCAGCGTTTTGCCCGGCTGCATCAGCGTCGCGGCGTGCACCACTTCGGAGTGGGTGCGGGTCATACCATATTTTTCAGTAAAGTAGTTTTCGTCACGGATAGTCATGCTTAATCCTTATTTTTTAACAGAGTGGCGCGCTCAACGCGGATCAGCAGCTTACCGCGCACCAGCAGCAGGAAAGTGCGAATCAACAGCAGCCCGATAATCAGATTGGTAAAGACGAACAGCGGGATAGCCAAAAAGTGGAAAAAGCCGTTCGGCTGGCTATGCCCAAGATGCAGCCCGGTCGTCGCCAGCGCCGAGATACCGAACGAGAAGCTCCAGAACGAGGCGTTGAACGACTGCTGCAGATACCACGGCATCAGACGCAGCATAAACAGCAGCTGCAGCAGGCCGTAGCCGAACAGCAGCTTAGCGAAGGTGTCCGCCTCCCCGCCGTTGACGCTCAGCCAGGCGCTACAGGCAACCAGCGCGGGCGCCAGCTGAATGCCCAGCGAAGTGCGCAGAGCGGCAGGCAGCTCGCCGTCGCTGCGCAGCCGCTGCAAAATGACCGGCTCCAGGCTCAGCCAGGAGAAAATCCCGGCGCCAAGGAAAACCAGCCCGGCATCGTTAAAGCCCAGCGCGCCGCAGGCCATAGCGCTGATGAAGTTATTGGCCACCGTCGGCAGATACAGACCCGGCGTCGTCGCGTCGCTGGGGTGTCTGCCGCGCCACAGCCCGGCGCTTTGCCAGGCCGAATAGGAGAGCTGCAGCGCCACGCCGACGATAAACAGCCCCAGCGAGAGCGGGCGGCACCACGGCACGAAGCCGATAGAGACCAGCATGGTGGTCGCCGGAAACAGGCTGACGAAGCTGCTGGCGACCGGGTGGCGCATCTCCTGACGCACGCTCCCCGGAAAGCGCACCGCGCGGGTGATAAAAGCGGCCGCCAGCAGCGCCCATATTGCGGCCGCCAGCAGCACCAGACCATCGCCAACGCTGCGGCTTAGCGGCCAGATAGTGCTGGCATAGCGCCACGCGAAACCCATTCCAATAATGCCCAGAACCATCCCGAAATAGCCCGCAGGTAGATTCAGCACCCGCTGCTCCGACTCTTTTTTATTCATTTTATTTAATTTTTCAATTTATCTTTAAGGTGCATTTTAAAAGAACCTTCAAAAACGCGCTACGGAGATTTTTGCTATGTTTGTGTTAAGCAAAAGTAAAGGGAGCCGCTGATGAATAAATATTGCCTGGGCTCGCAGGTTCGCCAGTTTCACTACCAGCAGGACGGGGTTAAACATAGCGTAAATCTGCGGCAAATTGTGGCCTTACGTGATTTCGCCGACGTCAAAAGCGGCAGCGAGGGCGGCTGGCTGGACGACGAGGCGGCCCTGAGCCAGGAGGGAGAGTGCTGGATCTACGACGCCAACAGCGCCGTTTTCGCCGGAGCGCGGGTTGAAGGCAACGCGCGGCTCAGCGGCACCTGCACCGTCAGCCACTGCGCCCTCATCGGCGGCAATGCCCGGCTGGAGGACGCCCGCGTCAGTCACCACGCCCATATTAGTGACAACGTCACCGTGACCGGTTCTGAGATACGCGGCCACTGCCGGCTGGCCGACGAGGCGCGGATCCTTCCCCGCTGCCTGATTATCGCCGCTCAGGGCCTCACCGGCGACGGTGATAAAATCCTGCAAATTTACCAGCGGGCCACGGTCAGCGCCTCGCGGATCGTCCATCAGGCGCAAATTTACGGCGACGCCTTCGTCGAACGGGCCTTTGTTGAGCATCGGGCGGAGATTTTCGACCACGCCCGGCTGGAGGGCAATGAGATTAACGACGTCTGGGTTTGCGATAATGCGCGAGTGTATGACCATGCGCGGCTTATCGCCGGGCGCGAAGAGGATGCCATCCCGACCCTACGCTACAGCTCGCAGGTGGCGGAAAACGCCGTGGTTGAGGGCAACTGCCTGCTCAAGCATCGGGTGATGGTGGGCGGCCACGCCCGGCTCTGCGGCGGCCCCATTCTGCTGGATGATGAAGTGCTAATTCAGGGCCACGCCTGCATCAGCGGCGACGTGGTGATCGAGCATCAGGTGGAAATTACCGATCATGCGCTGATTGAAGCCAGCAGCGGAGATGCGATTCATCTGCGCGGCCGCAAGGTGATCAACGGCGACGAGCATATTACCCGCACGCCGTTGGCCGGATTTCTGTCACCGTGAATCCTGGCCGGGGTGACAATCGATAATCCGCCCGTAGATATTCTGGTCGTCATAGGAGCCGTTCAGGTATTCAGCCTGCTGCAGACAGCCTTCGAGGGTGAATCCATTGCGCAGGGCCACCTGATTACTTTTGTGGTTGGCCACCCGGCACTTAATCACGAAGCGGCGAACAACGCCGCTGCGCGCATAGTAATCTATAAAGGCCTGCAGCGCCTGTGAGAGCAGCCCCTGCCCCTGATGGCTTTCGTCAATCCAGTAGCCGATATAGGCCGTCTTATTGATCGGTTCAATCTGGTTAAACGACAGGACGCCGACCATCTCATCCTGCAGGAACAGCAGGAACATTTTGGCGTAGCCGCGCTGATGCAGCATGACGTTGCCCTGCACGTGCCGCCGGGTTTCATCTTCGCCGCGCACCTCTGTCGGCCAGCTCAGCGAGTGCTGGAGCCAGCGTTTGTTTTTTTCCACCAGCTGGTGCAGGACGGTGACGTAACGTTCATCGACGGCGCGCAGCACCAGCCGGTCGTTCACGACGATCTCTTCCGCGGCGGGGGTATTTTCTGTGGTCATCGCACTCTCTCACTCACTGCGCGCAGGCCGACCTGCGCGCGTTCGGGCAGGTTGGCCTGCAGGACGGTTACTTCATCACCCGGTCATCGACGTAGCGACGCTCGTCCGCAGCGGGCGGGAAATACTGATACAGCCAGGTTTCGCTGATCGCATCGCCCTGACAGCGCAGGAACATGCGCATCTCTACCGGGTCGGTGGAGTCGTTAGTCGGATACCAGTCGAACAGGATGCGGTAGCCGTCAAACGGTTCGACGTAGAGGATTTCGACCTGCTTCGCCTCGCCGTTAGAGAGGGTGATCACCGGCTCGATGCCTCTCGGCGCCGCGGCCTTCAGGTCTCCACCGACAAAATCAATCGCGAAGCGGCGGGCCCACTTGTCCGGATAGTGCTCGCCCGGCGCCCAGCCTTCCGGGAAGCCGCCCATACCGGTGCGGGTGGCCAGCACGCGGGCCAGCGGCGAACGGACCGGCGGCTGCGCGCTCCAGTAGAGGCGGTAGCTGAAGTCCAGCTCATCGCCCGCCTTGATCGCTTTTTCCGGCTGCCAGAAGCAGACGATATTATCCAGCGTCTCGCCGGTGGTCGGGATCTCCATCAGGCTTACCGCCCCCTTGCCCCACTGATTACGCGGCTCGACCCACAGGCTTGGGCGCTTGTTGTACCAGCCCATAATGTCCTGATAGTGCGAGAAATCGCGGTCGAGCTGCAGCAGGCCGAAACCGCGCGGGTTTTTATCCTGGAAGGCGTTGAACTGCAGCTTCTGCGGGTTGTTCAGCGGGCGGCATACCCACTCGCCGTTGCCGCGCCACATGGCGAGACGATCGGAGTCGTGAATTTGCGGGTGGATGGTATCGCAGGTCCGCCGCTCGTTGTTGCCGCAGCTGAACATGCTGGTCATCGGCGCGATGCCGAGCTGCTTGATATCCTTGCGGGCGTAGATGTGGTTCTCCACATCCATGATCACCTGCGTCTCCTGGCAGTTGATCACAAACTTGTATGCGCCGGTTACGCTCGGGCTGTCGAGCAGCGCGTAAACGGTAAAGACGGTGGCGCCCGGCTTGACGGTTTCAAACCAGAACGAGGTAAAGTCCGGGAACTCTTCCGGCGTGTCGGTAAAGGTATCCACCGCCAGACCGCGGGCGGAGAGCCCGTACTGGTAAGTGCTGTCCACCGCGCGGAAGTAGCTTGCGCCGAGGAACGCCACGATATCGCGACGCGCCAGCTCCGGCGCTTTGAAGGCGCGGAACCCGGCGAAGCCGAGGTCGGTCTGCCCTACCAGCTGTTTGGTGTCTACGCCGGCATCGTTGTAGTTAAACAGCTCCGGACGGAAGTGAATTTCACGCGCCTGGTGGCTCTGCGTATCGAGGGAGAACATGCGCACCCGGCGGCGAAAGCCCATTCCGACGTGGAAGAACTGGATATCCAGCTGGCGATCTTCGATGTTGTTCCACAGCGAGTGCCCGGCATCGTACTGGATGCTGTTATAGGCCTGCGGCGTCAGATTCGCCAGCGTCGGCGGCAGGTCGCGCGGAGCGCCGCCCCAGGGCTGACGGGAGAGATCGTGGGCCATCCCTTGTAACACGGAGAAGTCAAAGCGGCGCGTCAGCCCATCGGCGATGCCTGATTCTTCAGCAAGCGCGGCTTTTGAGAAAAGAGAGGCGACTCCTGACGTCCCGCATACGGCGGCAACTGCCATGGAAGATTTAAGAAAACGTCTGCGGTTCATGCCTGAGAAAGCGTCCTTCTGTTGTGCCAATTGAAAGGCAACGCGACAAACAGATGCGTCGTGAATTTCGCTCACTCTAGACAAAAACGATTAATAATCCAATTGTTGGCGACAGAAAAAACGTGAAAAAAATATGTCCACCGGACCAGACTGAATTCTCCGCCGGATAAACCGGCGGGAGAATGACGCACTATTTCACGCTGACGTCGATGCCCGGGAAGTATTTCGCCGCCAGCCGGGCGATGGTGCCGTCGGCGCGCACTTTATCAATCGCCGCATCGAGCTGCTTTTTCGTCGCCTCATCGCCCTTGCGCAGACCGTAGCCAATCCCGCTGCCGAGGATCGTATCGTCAGCAACCGGTTTGCCGATAAAGCCAAAGCCTTTGCCCTGCGGCTTGCTGAGGAAACCGGCCTGCCCGGCGGCGGACATCACCAGCGAAGCGTCGATGCGCCCGTTTAGCAGGTCGGCCCACGCCATATTCTGGTCTTTATAGGAGACTACGCTGACGCCGTGTTTTTCCCAATGCTCTTTGGCATAGGTTTCCTGAATCGACCCCTGCAGCACGCCGATGGTTTTCCCCTTCAGCCCTTCAGGAGTGGCCTGCATGCCGCTGTCGGCTTTCCCTACCAGCTGCGACGGGATGCGGTAGATCGGCTGGGTAAAGTCGATGCTCTTGCGCCGCTGTTCGGTAATGTTCATCGCCGAGTTAATCGCGTCGAATTTCTTCGCCACCAGCCCCGGGATCAGTGCATCAAACGAGGTCTCCACCCAGCTGCACTGCAGCTGGGCCGCCTGGCAAATGGCATTTCCGAGATCAATATCGAAACCTTCCAGCTCCCCGGCCGTATTGCGGCTTTCAAACGGCGGATATTCCGCTTCCACGCCGTAGCGTAATTCGCTGGCGGCAAGCGAAGAGAAGGTGCAAATCATCCCCAAAGCGAGGGTAAGGGATTTTATTTTCATCGTGTGGCTCCTCAACGCGGCTTAACGTGACACAGCGCCTGCGCGCCGGCCCGTAACGTGGCTTCATCTTTAGCAAAAGAGAGGCGAATCAGTTTGTTATCAGTACCATCTGCGTAAAACGCCGACAGCGGAATAGTGGCGACGCCGTAGTCGACGATCAGCCTCTTCACCATCTCGCTGTCGCTTTCGTCGCTGAAGTGGCTATAGTCCGCCAGCATGAAGAAGGAGCCGGCGCTCGGCAACAGGCGGAACGGCGAATCCGCCAGCTGCCGCTGAAGCAGATCGCGCTTTTGCTGATAAAACGCCGCCAGCCCCAGCCAGGATTGCGGGTCGGTCATCTGCTCAGCAAACGCGTACTGCATCGGCGTATCGGCCGAAAACATCAGAAACTGGTGGACCTTGCAGATTTCATCCATCAGCGCCGCCGGCGCGACGCAGTAGCCCACCCGCCAGCCGGTCACGTGATAGGTTTTACCGAAGGAAGAGACGATTACGCTGCGCTCCGCCAGCTGCGGATGGGTGGCCATCCCGTGGTGCTGCGCCCCGTCGAAGACCACGTGCTCATACACCTCATCCGACAAAATAACGATATCGGTATTGCGGGTCAGCGCCGCCAGGCGGGCTAAATCGTCGGCGGAGAGCACCTGGCCGCTGGGATTGTGTGGCGTGTTGATCACGATCATCCGCGTCCGCGGCGTGATGGCGGCGGCGACTTCGTCCCAGTCGATGGCAAAATCGGGCACCGTCAGCTTGATCGCCACCGGCGTGGCGCCCTGCAGGCGGACGATCGGCCCGTAGCTGTCGAACGCCGGCTCGAAATAGATAACCTCATCGCCGGGATGCACCAGCCCGCCGATGGCGGAGTAGAGCCCCTGGCTGGCGCTGGCGGTAATCAGCACTTCGTCGTCAACGTGGTAGCGGGTGCCGTAGAGCGCGGCGATTTTCTCGGCGATGCGCTCTTTCAGCACGCGCAGCCCGGTCATCGGCGCATACTGGTTATGCCCTGCGGCCATCGCCCGCGTCACCCCCTCAACCAGCCGGCTATCGCAGGCAAAATTGGGCGCCCCCTGAGAAAGGTTGATCGCATTATGCTGCGCGGAGAGCTGGCCGATTACGCTAAAAATGGTCGTGCCGACATCGGGTAGTTTGGAGCGGGTGGTCACCGGAGAACTGAGACGCATGGTTAATCCTTTCTCATTATATTTGCATAACCATTCAATCTAAAGGTGCTGACGGCGACAAACGAATTGTTGTCATAGTAGCCATGAGCTTTGATCATGGCTGAGGGTGAAGAACGGCCAGCCGCTGGCCGGCCGTGGCAGGAACTACTTGTTGGTTAAGGTGTTAAAGCTGGTCATCAGGTTGCGATAATCCGGGATGTGATTAGAGAACAGCGTCCCCAGCCCTTCAATATCATTTCTCCAGTCGCGATGCAGCTCACAGGCTGCGCCAAACCACGACATCAGCTGCACGCCGGCCTGCGACATGCGATCCCATGCGGCATCGCGGGTAATCGGATTAAAAGTCCCCGAGGCGTCGGTTATCACGAAGACATCAAAGCCCTCTTCGATGGCCGACAGCGCCGGAAACGCCACGCATACCTCGGTGACCACCCCGGCGATAATCAGCTGCTTCTTGCCGGTCGCTTTCACCGCGTTGACGAAATCTTCGTTATCCCAGGCGTTAATATTGCCCGGGCGGGCGATATAGGGCGCATCCGGGAACTGCGCTTTCAGCTCAGGCACCAGCGGGCCGTTGGGGCCATTTTCAAAACTGGTGGTCAGGATCGTGGGCAGGCCGAAGTATTTTGCCAGGTCGCCAAGGGCGAGGACGTTGTTCTTGAATTTATCCGGGTCGATATCGCGCACCAGCGATAGCAGCCCGGTTTGATGGTCGACCAGCAGCACTGCTGCATTACTCTTATCCAGACGGACGTACGGTTTAGCCATGATCTTTTCCTCATATCAACATCAGGCGATCCCTGCCAGAGCGGGCGCTCTGGCAGATGCTTGCGCAATAAGGCTGATAGTAGTTTAACCGCGGGCCGCTGATTAGTCGGCGAAAGTGCAACGCATTGTCCCATTCCCGGAACGAAGCGTGGCATACTGCCTATGATCAAAATGCATAGCTGGAGACGACATGTCGCGAAGCGCCCTGCCTTTTAATACCGTAGAGACCTTTCTGGTCACCGCCAGACACCTCAACCTGACCCACGCCGCGCGGGAGCTGTGCCTGACCCAGGGCGCGGTGAGCCGCCAGATTGCGGCGCTGGAGGGTTGGTTCGGTTTTCCGCTTTTTGAACGCCACGCGCGCGGGCTGCGCCTGTCGCCCCAGGGCAGCGCCCTCTACCCGGAGCTCCAGTCGGCGTTTGGCCGCCTGGTGACCGTCGCCGAACAGGCCCGCCAGCAGCAAACGGTGGTGCGCCTGAAGGCGCCGACCTGCGCCATCCGCTGGCTGGTGCCAAAGCTGGTGGCGATAGAGCAGCGCCACCCGGAGCTGCAGATCGCCCTGACCACCACCACCGAACATAGCGTTAACTTCAAAACGGAGCCCTACGATGCGGCGATCGTTTTTGGCACCCATCAAAGCGCCGGCGATCTGCTGTTCGAAGAGGCGCTGACGCCGGTCATCAGCGGCAGCACCCCGTGCGACGCCCGCCTCGACGGCGCGACTTTTTTACACCCGACGCGGGATAAAACCGACTGGTCGCTGTGGCTGACGCAGTTCTCCCCCGATGCGCCGCTGGCGATGCGCAAAAACCAGCACTTCGATACCATGGATCTGGCGATCACCGCCGCCATGCAGGGGCTGGGGATCGCCATCGCCGATGCGACGCTGGTGGCGGAAGATCTGCGGGTTGGCCGCCTGCTGCGCCCTTTCGCCCTCAGCGTGAAAACCGGCGCCAGCTACCGTCTGCTGGTGCGGGCATCGCAGAGCAAAGCCGATGGCCTGGCGCGGTTTCGCGAGGAGCTGGTTAATCCAGAGTCACATGATGGCGCATCACCCGGCGGAACAGCGCCAGCCGCGCGCGCATAAAGCGGTTCTCCAGCCTGAACCCCACCCTTTTATGCAGCCCGATACGCAGCAGCCGGTCGCGACCGCGCCGGCAGGCCAGCCAGCGCACCGGGCCCGGCAGCTCGCTGCAGCCGCTGCCGGCAAGGCGGGCGAAGCTGGCCCAGTAGTCGGCGATCTGCCCCGCAAAGGCCCTATCGCCATCATCGGCATAGCCGCGTACCGGCTCGGCGAGCGCGAGGGTATCGAAGACGTAGGGAACCTCGTCCCCGTGCCACGCGCCGTGCGGATAGGCTTCATCCGCGGCCTGCGGCACGTAGTCGAACCAATAGCGCCAGCAGGGCTGTCCGACCCGCTGCTGGGCCTGCATCACCACATAGCCAAGAGTGGTGAACGCCATATCCCGGCACACTTCGCGGCCGAGCGCCGCGTCGCCCTTAACGCCGGGATAGAGCAGTTTAATCAGCCCGAGGCCGAAGCGCCGCTCGCGGCGCAGCTTCTGGATCTGCCCGGCAATATCAACGCCGAAGACCGCCATCACGCTGGCCTCGTCGCTGTTCGAGCCGATCATGACCGGCAGCGGATGCTGACGACCGGCGAAGAAGGTCTCCAGCATCGGCTGCGGCAGCACCGCATCGCCGACGATTGGCGCCGGGCCGATACTCAGCGGCGCGGTAAGCGGCCAGAAGGCCTCGGCGGGGATCGCCCGCAGCTGCTCCGCGCTGGCGTCCGGCAGCGAAAAATGCTCCGCCAGCCGCCGCCCCTTCTCCAGCGCCCTGGCGCGCGGGAGGTCCGGCAGCGTATAGCCGCTTTGGATAATCGCTTTATGGAACAGCCCCTTGGCCTTTGGCGAGACCATCAGCGATAGCACGCTTCGCGCGCCGGCTGACTCACCAAACAGGGTGACGTTTGCCGCATCCCCACCGAAGACGTGGATGTTCTCCTGCACCCACTGCAGGGCGGCAATTTGATCGAGTAGCGCAAAGTTATACACCGGCTCGCCCTCCTCGCCCTCCAGCGCCGGATGCGCGAAGAAGCCGAGATGCCCCAGCCGGTAGTTCACCGTCACCACCACAACCTCCCTGCCCGCCAGCGCCTGCCCATCGTACGGCGGCAGGCTGCCCGCGCCGATGGTAAAGCCCCCGCCGTGCAGCCAGACCATTACCGGCAGCGGCTGGGTGCGGACGGCGGGCGACCAGACGTTGAGATATAAGCAGTCTTCCGAGAAACGGCCGGGATCGCCGCCTCCCAGCTCGCGGCAGTACTCAATGTCCTGCCAGCTGGCGGCGGAGAAGGCGTCGGCCCGGCGAACGCCCTGCCAGCGCTCCGGCGGGCGCGGGGCGCGCCAGCGCAGTTCGCCAACCGGCGGCGCGGCGTAGGGGATGCCGCGCCAGATATGAATCCCCTGCTCAGAGATCCCGGATAAAGTGCCCTGCCGGGTTTTCACCAGAGGCGTAGACGGATTCTGCATGACCTGCTTCCTTTTACGGTTTATGCCAGCAGAGTACCGGTTTCAGAGCAGACCGCAACGCCGTTTACTGCGATCCTCCGCCTGCTGATAGAGCGCAAACTCGTCGAGTACCGGGCAGCCGAGCGCCGCTTCAAAGGCGTCGCGGCTGGCGTTGCCGTGGCTGCGGGCCTGCGTTTCGTTACCCAAATTAGACTGGAAAATCCCCGCCGCGCTCACCGGCAAAAAGTCTTCATAAATAATCGGTTGGGCAATCAGCCAGCCGCGCTCAATCAGCGGCTGCGGATCGTCGCCGGGACCGAAGGCATGGCGGTGGGCTTCCCCCGCCGGCGTCAGCCGATAGCGGAACCACGCCAGCCCCTGCTGGCGCAGCAGAAACTCGCTGTCCGGAAACTGGCTGAACACATCCTGCAGGTGGCGCTGATGCTGGAGGTTGTCCTTTCCGACTCCGGCCTCGTTCAGCAGGCGATCGTACAGCGCCCGCCCCTTCGGCGTCAGCGCGATCCCGCGCTGTTCGATTTCGCCAAAACGCGCGCTGTGGGTGCCCCGATGCTCCCCGGCAAAAATCACCGGCTCCTCCAGCGCTTTAAAGCTGGTCTGGCGCAGCAGGATCGGCACATCGCGGCGCGGCGGGCCTTCAATCAGCGCCTTCGGCACGATGCCGCACTCCGGCATCAGGGCCTGAACCCGGTCGATATCCAGCGTGCGCGGCGTCAGATGATTAATGTGGCAGCCCGGGAAACAGACCACGTCGGCAATCAGCCGATGTTCATTCTGCAGGGCGTGATAGGTTTCATCATCTACCGTGGCGTGGCTATGCCAGCGGAACGTCTCCAGCGCCTCGCGCACAAACTCCCGCGCTTCAGCGGGCGTGAAAGCGCCGCTCTCTTCGTGCTGCGCAATCAGCGCCCGACAGCGCGGGGTAAAAATATCGCGCTTAGCCAGAATCTCCGCCGCCCGCTGACGCAGTTCGTCGCTGGCGATCAGCTCCAGGCGCAGCAGCGAGGTAAAAATACGGAACGGGTTACGCGCCAGCGCGGCGTCATCCACGGGGCGAAAGGCGGTGGAATGGACCGGCACCCCGGCCTGGGAGAGATCGTAATAGCTCACGGGGAACATCCCCATGATGGCAAACATACGGCGCAGCGTCGCCAGCTCTTCCGCGGTGCCGACGCGGATTGCGCCGTGGCGCTCAACGTTCAGCCGGGCCAGCTCATCGGCGTTCGCCAGCTGCTCGTGCAGCCTGGGATTGTGCTCCAGCACCGCCAGATTGACGTCCGCTACCAGCTCGAGCAGCGTCCCGTACTGCGGAACTTCCTGCTGATACATCGCCGACATAGCCTGTGAAAAATGTTCCCGAATTTCATCAGCCGTGATGGTGTTCGCCATGATGTCTTACCTCCAGTGAATACTTCCTGGAGTGTAGAGAAGGCCTCTCGCGCCAGCAGGAAGAATTTACAAACTGTGATGCGGATAACCTGCCCCTGCCCTTTGCCCGGCGCAGGACATAACCCTGGGTTATGAAACAGACCCTTTAATTTCACTTTAAATTAACAAAGCATTTACACACACTGTTTCTGGCGAAATTAAAACAAGATGCCCTGTACCGAATAAAACGGAGTACGTACCCTATGAACGATAAATGGTCCCCGCGCGAGGTGCTTCATCGCGACTATAACAGCCATCCTCCCGCTTACGCCCCAGGCTACAAAACCAGCGTCCTGCGCTCGCCGCGCAATGCGCTGATCTCCCTGCAGAACTCGCTTTCTGAAATTACCGGCCCGGTGTTCAGCCACGATGACCTCGGGCCGCTGGATAACGACCTTATCCTTAACTATGCCAAAGAAGGCCTGCCGATCGGCGAGCGTATTATCGTGCACGGCTACGTTCGCGACGGCTTTGGCCGCCCGATGAAGAACACCCTGGTGGAGGTCTGGCAGGCCAACGCCGGCGGCCGCTACCGGCATAAAAAAGATCAGTATCTGGCGCCCATTGACCCCAACTTTGGCGGCTGCGGCCGGGTACTGACCGACGAAAACGGCTACTACTGTTTTCGCACCATCAAGCCGGGGCCCTATCCGTGGCGCAATCAGGTCAGCGACTGGCGCCCGGCGCATATTCACTTTTCCCTCTCCGGGGATGCGTGGGCGCAGCGCCTGATCACCCAGATGTATTTCGAGGGCGACCCGCTGATTAAGCAGTGCCCGATCGTCAAAACCATCAATAACGACGATGCCGTTCGCACCTTGATTGCCGAACTGGATACCCATGCCGCCGTGCCGCTGGACTGTCTGGCGTACCGCTTCGATCTGGTGCTGCGCGGCCATCGCGCGACGCTGTTTGAAAACCGCACTCAGGGGGCCGCCCGATGAAAGACTATTTACCAGAAACCGCCTCGCAAACCGCCGGCCCCTATGTTCATATCGGGCTTGCGCCAGAGGCCGCGGGCTTCCACATTTTCGAAAATAACTTTGGCCCGCAGCTCGCCACTGCGGATACCGAGGGCGAGCGTATTACCATTGAGGGCCGGGTTATTGACGGTTCCGGCACTCCGGTGCGCGACGTGCTGCTGGAGATCTGGCAGGCCAACGCCGCCGGGCGCTACGCGCATCCCGACGACCGGCAGACCGGCAAAAAGCGCGATCCGGCGTTTCGCGGCTGGGGCCGCAGCTGCTCCGACTTCGCCTCCGGCGTCTGGCGCTTTGAAACCATTAAGCCGGGCGCGGTTGTCGGCCGCGACGGGCGGGTGATGGCGCCGCACGTCAACTTATGGGTGGTGGCGCGTGGGATCAATATCGGCCTGAATACGCGGATGTACTTTGCCGACGAGCAGGAGGCCAACCAAACCGATCCGGTGCTCAACCTGATCGAGTGGGAGGTGCGCCGCCAGACGCTAATCGCCCGGCGCGAAGCGCGCGGCGGCGAAATCGTCTATCGTTTCGATATTCATCTGCAGGGCGAGAACGAAACCGTCTTTTTCGATCTTTGAGGTCATTTTTCCCCCGTTTGCCCCGGCACAGCCCGGGGCATCGTCTTTTTAGCGTCGGCTAAAAGAATTTGTAATATAACAAGAGTAAATGTTAATAATATTTTGCCATTGGGTTATCAAATTTAAACAATATCGCTTGTCACTCATACCGCTCTGTTTTTAGTATCAATTATGGAAAAAAACGTTCTCTTTAGTCAGCGCATTCGCTTGCGCCATCTACACACCTTCGTGGCCGTCGCTCAACAGGGAACGCTGGGGCGTGCGGCTGAAACACTTAATCTTAGCCAACCCGCTTTATCAAAAACGCTGAACGAGCTGGAGCAGCTGACCGGAACGCGGCTTTTTGAGCGCGGGCGGCTTGGCGCACAGCTGACGCTGGTCGGAGAGCAGTTTCTCACCCACGCGGTAAAGGTCCTCGACGCGCTTAATACCGCGGGCCAGGCGCTCAACCGCAAAGAGGGAATGAATCCCGACGTGGTGCGCATCGGCGCGCTGCCTACCGCCGCCCTCGGCATTCTGCCGACGGTCATCGGCCAGTTTCACCAGCAGCAGAAAGATATCACCCTGCAGGTCGCCACTATGAATAACACCATGCTGCTGGCGGGGCTTAAATCGGGGGAGATTGATATCGGCATCGGGCGCATGTCCGACCCGGAGCTGATGAGCGGTCTGAACTATGAGCTGCTGTTTCTGGAATCCCTGAAGCTGGTGGTTCGCCCCGGGCACCCGCTGCTGCAGGAGACGGTGACGCTCAGCCGGGTGATGGACTGGCCGGTCGTCGTTTCGCCTAAAGGGACGATCCCCCGCCAGAATGCCGAAACGCTGCTGCAAAGCCAGGGATGTAAAATTCCCGCTGGCTGTATAGAGACGCTCTCGGCGTCGCTGTCGCGCCAGCTGACCGTCGATTATGACTATATCTGGTTCGTCCCCTCCGGGGCGGTGAAGGACGACCTGCGGCGCGGCCTGCTTAGCGCGCTGCCGGTACCAACTCAGGGCGCCGGTGAACCGATCGGTATTCTGACCCGGGTCGATGCCACCCTCACCTCCGGCGCGCAGATCCTGCTCAGCGCGATTCGAAAATCGATGCCGGCCTGAGCCTGGTCCCGGACAGATCGCCGCCTGTCCGGGCAAATCGGTTATTCCTCCCCACCAGACATCGCCCTGTCCTCTCTACGTTTCCCCCCGGCAGGCCAGCGGCGACCGACCGCAGATAGCGCCGTTTGCTTAGCAGCATAATCAATAAGTGCGAAATTATTTATTAACAATTGCGCAAACTTCGGTAACAGATTTATTATTGCCACGATTTCACCATATGGTTCATATGAAATCAAAATCAGCGATCAACCCTCTTTCATGAAGCCATTTATCGCTTCACTCAAAAGATAAACATTAAATTTTTGATTCATTTGGTTCACCCCTGAGAACGGGTGGTTAAGGAGACAACATGACAACGGGTCACGCGCCACGAGGATTCCCCCGGATCCTGAAGTGGCTTCTCGCCGGGCTGATGCTGATAATCGGCCTGGCCATCGGTATTCCTGGCATAAAGCTCGCCACGCTCGGCGGCAGCCTCTATTTCAGCCTGATGGGGCTGGCGATGGTTATCGCCTCCGTACTCATCTTCCGCAACCGCCGCAGCGGCATCCTACTGTACGCGCTGGCGTTTGTCGCGTCCATTGTTTGGGCCATCAGCGATGCCGGATGGACCTTCTGGCCGCTGTTCTCGCGCCTGTTTGTCTTCGGCGCGCTGGCGCTCCTTTCGGCCCTCGTCTGGCCGTTCTTCTCGGTTAACGCGACGAAAAAAGGCCCGGCCTTTGGCCTCGCGGCGGCGCTGGCGGTCGTGCTGGCCGTCAGCTTCGGCTGGATGTTCAAGGCGCAGCCGCTGGTGAGCGCCACCGAAGAGGTACCGGTTAAGCCGGTTGCCGCCGGCGAACAGCAGAAAAACTGGGAGCACTGGGGCAATACTACCCACGGCGATCGCTTCGCCGCGCTGGATCAGATTAACAAGCACAATGTTAATCAGCTGCAGGTGGCGTGGGTCGCCCATACCGGGGATATTCCGCAGAGCAACGGCTCCGGCGCCGAAGATCAGAATACCCCCCTGCAAATCGGCGATACGCTGTATGTCTGCACCCCTTACAGCAAGGTGCTGGCGCTGGACGTTGATAGCGGCAAGGAAAAATGGCGCTACGACTCAAAGGCCACCGCGCCAAACTGGCAGCGCTGCCGCGGGCTCGGCTATTACGCGGACGGCGAGGCTCAGCCCGCTCCGGCGGCTGACGTTCAGCCCGCCGCCTGCTCCCGTCGTCTGTTCCTGCCGACAACCGACGCGCGCCTGATCGCCATCGACGCCGATAGCGGCAAACCGTGTGAAGAATTTGGTGAACACGGTGTCGTCGACCTGAGCGTTGGAATGGGTGAGATCAAAGCGGGCTACTACCAGCAGACCTCGACGCCTCTGGTGGCCGGGAACGTGGTGGTGGTCGGCGGCCGCGTGGCGGATAACTTCTCCACCGGCGAGCCTCCGGGCGTGGTACGCGCCTATGATGTCCACAGCGGTAAGCTGGCGTGGGCGTGGGATCCGGGTAATCCAAACCTGACCGGTCTGCCGCCGGAAGGTCAAACCTACACGCGCGGTACGCCTAACGTCTGGTCAGCGATGTCCTATGATGCGAAGCTGAACCTGATCTACCTGCCGACCGGCAACGCCACGCCGGACTTCTTTGGCGGCGAGCGGACCGCGCTTGACGATAAGTACAGCTCGTCAATCGTTGCCGTCGATGCCACCACCGGCCAGGTGCGCTGGCACTATCAGACGACCCATCACGACCTGTGGGACTTTGACCTGCCGTCGCAGCCGCTGCTGTACGACCTGCCGGATGGTAAAGGCGCTACCACCCCGGTACTGGTACAGACCAGCAAGCAGGGCATGATCTTTATGCTCAACCGCGAAACCGGTGAGCCGGTTGCCAAAGTGGAGGAGCGCCCGGTTCCGCAGGGCAACGTCGAAGGCGAGCGCTACTCGCCGACCCAGCCCTACTCCGTCGGCATGCCGATGATCGGTAACGAAACGCTGAAAGAGTCGGATATGTGGGGCGCCACGCCGGTCGATCTGCTGATCTGCCGTATCGCCTTTAAATCCATGCGCCATCAGGGCATTTTCACCCCGCCGGGCGAAGACCGTTCATTGCAGTATCCGGGTTCGCTGGGCGGCATGAACTGGGGCAGCGTGTCGGTCGACCCGAATAACGGTCTGATGTTCGTCAACGATATGCGTCTCGGCCTGGCAAACTATATGGTGCCGCGCGCCAAAGTCGCCAAAAATGCCAGCGGGATTGAGATGGGTATCGTGCCGATGGAAGGCACGCCGTTTGGCGCAATGCGCGAACGCTTCCTGTCGCCGCTGGGCATTCCATGCCAGAAGCCGCCGTTCGGTACGATGTCGGCAGTGGATCTGAAAAGCGGGAAGCTGGTGTGGCAGGTGCCGGTCGGTACCGTTGAGGATACCGGCCCGCTGGGGATTCGGATGCATATGCCAATTCCAATCGGCATGCCGACGCTCGGCGCATCGCTGTCTACTCAGTCCGGCCTGCTGTTCTTCGCCGGCACCCAGGACTTCTACCTGCGGGCGTTTGATACCGCCAGCGGTAAGGAAATCTGGAAATCTCGTCTGCCGGTCGGCAGCCAGTCCGGTCCGATGACCTACGTTTCGCCGAAAACCGGCAAGCAGTACATCATCATCAACGCCGGAGGCGCACGTCAGTCTCCGGATCGCGGCGACTATATCATCGCCTACGCGCTGCCTGACCAGCAGTAAGCACGGAGTCTTGTCACACTCATACCTGCCGGTGAAGCCACCGGCAGGTATTTTTTTGCCTCAGCGAAGCGCCTCTGACGATCGGCGTCGGCACTCGCAGGCACGTTGTGCCTGCTGCCGGTGATTACTGGTCGCCGAAATGAATAACGGTACGGATTGATTTACCTTCGTGCATCAGGTCAAACGCTTCGTTGATCTGATCCAGCGGCAGGCGGTGGGTGATAAACGGATCGAGGCGAATTTTCCCCGCCATCGCGTCTTCAACCATGCCCGGCAGCTGGGTGCGCCCTTTGACGCCGCCGAATGCGGAACCGCGCCATACGCGGCCGGTTACCAGCTGGAACGGCCGGGTTTTAATCTCCTGGCCCGCACCGGCAACGCCGATAATCACGCTCTCGCCCCAGCCTTTATGACAGCACTCCAGCGCCGAACGCATGACGTTGACGTTGCCGATACACTCAAAGCTGAAGTCCACGCCGCCGTCGGTGAGCTCAACAATGACGTCCTGCACCGGCTTTTCGTAATCACGCGGATTGACAAAGTCGGTCGCGCCCATCTCTTTGGCGAGCGTGAATTTTTCCGGATTGGTATCGACCGCCAGAATGCGCCCGGCTTTCGCCTGTACCGCGCCCTGAATAACCGCCAGACCGATTCCGCCGAGGCCGAATACCGCTACCGTATCGCCCTCTTTCACCTTCGCGGTGTTGTGAACCGCACCGATCCCGGTCGTCACGCCGCAGCCCAGCAGGCAGACTTTCTCCAGCGGAGCCTGGGGGTTAACTTTCGCCAGCGAAATCTCCGCGCAAACGGTGTATTCGCTGAAGGTGCTGGTGCCCATATAGTGATAAATCGGCTCGCCGTTGTAGGAGAAACGGGTGGTGCCATCCGGCATCAGGCCTTTGCCCTGGGTGGCGCGAACCGCCTGGCAGAGGTTGGTTTTGCCGGATTTACAGAATTTGCACTCGCCGCACTCGGCGGTGTACAGCGGAATAACGTGATCGCCCGGCTGCAGGCTGGTCACGCCTTCGCCGACTTCAACAACAATGCCGCCGCCTTCATGCCCCAGCACCGCCGGGAACACGCCTTCCGGATCGTCCCCGGAGAGGGTAAAGGCATCGGTATGGCAGACGCCGGTGTGGGTGATCTTGACCAGCACTTCGCCTTTTTTCGGCGGCGCGACGTCAATCTCAACGATTTTCAGCGGCTGGCCCGGGCCAAACGCGACTGCTGCACGTGATTTCATAAGGGTCTCTTCCTTCGTCATGATTTATTTTAAGTAGGATCGTAGCAGATGGCCGACTTCCGCCATTCGTATCGCTCTTTGGTCGGGGGTGGTTTCGCCGCTTACCAGCTCATCCTGGAGATGAATTTCCACCATCTCCCCCATCAAACCGTTGGTTGCGCCGCGAATTGAGGCGATCTGCTGCAGAATTGTCATACAGGACTCGCCGGACTCCAGCGCGCGCTCAAGCGCCTCGACCTGCCCGCGAATACGGCGCACGCGGCTCAGGGCGCGTTTTTTATCTTCAGGTGAATGTGGCACGGTGACGCCCTCCATATCATATAGGGGGGTATACTATATTTAATTAAGCAGTATGGCAAATTGAAACGCCGCTTTAACCGTAGCACAGCGGCGCAGTTTTGGGCTCAGCTCAGCTCCAGCATCATATCCACACAGCGTAAATCGGCATTGGCCAGCTTTGATGGCAGCCATTTTTCACCGAGCGCCACAAAGCCGTGGCGCAGATAGAAACCGGCGGCGTTGGGCGTGGCTTCCAGCGTGATTCGCGTCAGCCCCCGGCGACGCGCTTCAGCGATTATCGTCGTCACGATAAGCCCGGCGTAACCTTTACCGAAGCACTCCGGGCGGGTAAAAATCGCCTCGACGCTGCCGGCGCGAAGGTCGAGATAGCCGGTCGCTGCCGCGCGCCCGTTCGCCTCTTCGATCACATAAAAGGGGTTGTCGCGCACCGCATGGCGATAGCCTTCCGGCATCAGATCCGGCGTCCAGGCCTGCAGAACCTCGGCGTCATAGCTTTCACGACAGCCGTGGCGTATCGCCTGATTGCGGATTTCCCATAGTGCTGGCGCTTCATCCGGCGCGGCAAGTCTGACTCTCATCTTTATCCCCTCTTCCCGTTGGTGCGATCAGATGTATCACAGTCCGCGGTAAAAGAAATAAAAAACCCCGCACAGGGCGGGGTCTGAACGTAGAAAGCTAATCACAGCTAGCGCTTGCGCGGCATCATGCGCAGCAGCGTATTGTCTTTCCACAAATAGTGATGCATCAGCGCGGCCAGCGCATGCAGGCCAACGACAAAGTAGCCGGTATTCGCCAGCAGGCTGTGTACGCCCTTCAGCGTATCCACCAGCTCAAAATTACTTTGCGCCGCAAAGGGCATCGTCAGGCCAAACGCATACCACGGGTTGCCGCGGTTATACATCATGACCATGCCGACGATCGGTAAGGCGATAAACAGCAGATAGATAACCAGATGCCCCAGGTGCGCGAAACCGGTCATCATCGGCGATGGCTTCGGCACAATCGGCGGCACGGGAGATTTCAGGCGCACCAGCAGTCGTACCACCATCAGTACGCAGATGGAAATACCGCAGGATACATGAATCATGTTAATCAGCGGCCGGTCGCTGCGAGGGAAAAAGCCCCGCAGCTCCATAGCGGCATAGGCGCCAACCACTAATAAAAATACCAGCCAGTGGATGCCTATCTGCAGGCCGGAGTATTTATCGCGCATGGGAAAACCCTTAACAAAAGTGTGATGCCGACAACATAACGGCCTTTTATTAAAAATTCATTAACTTTTACGTACTTATAAGAAACAATCGCGAGGAATCATGCATTTAGTGGCAATACAAGAAGTTAAGCTGTAAGGCTGAAGGAGATTGTTGGTCGTTTGCGGCGTTTTTAACGCCCTCAAAAGCGCCCCTAAGATACTTTTCGCCCCCCAATCCCCCCTAAAATACGACCTATTTTCGCCATCAAACTCACGAGTTTCGGGAAGATTTTTATGTTTGAACACATGTAAGTATCCAGAGCATAATCAGATTAAGACCATCTGGACCGTGGACCTGGTTATTTCTCGTTAACGGCTACCTGGGCCGGGCATTCTTCTGTACGAGTAAAATCTCACTCAGTTCCCGTTACGGTAACGGTAGATTTCCGCAAAAGATGATTAAGCATACCGTCACCCCAAATCAGGGCGACTGTAATTTCATAGATACATTCACTTAACTATTCTTGTGATAAAATGAAAGAATTTTATCGCCCAACTTCTTACTGTCCAAAGGCATTTTGAAGCCATTTTCAGTATTAAGCTTCCCCGCAATATAACTATCAATCAGCAAATCAGAGTTGAAATATATGCGCAAGTGATTCCCGATATTTTCTTCTATTATGCCATTTAACGCCAGAGAACAATTTCGACTATTTTTTAAACGCACGCTCAGCGAGTAATATTCTTTTGAATCAAACATATAATTATTCATCACCAAAGATGAAATACACTCTTCTTTTAAGGTGAATGTCTTATTATTTGATTCGTAATTGAGCCCTTTTTCTGCACAGAATGCAAATTTCGCAAAAACAAGACAGAACATGCTAAGTGTTACTTTCCCAAACATGGCCATATTTACTCTCCTTAGAATTATCTCCTGAGTTAAGACTCTCGTAAGACAGATGGCCCCTAAAACTTAGCATAATGGGGACTGCCAGGGGAGCAGAAAGCGCTTTCACTGTCATTCTGGGGAATTATGAGTAGAGATCCAGTTCAATTTTACGCTCGCGGGCGGCCGGACTGCCGCGCACGCTGCGCGGTCTTTCTCTCGGATGCTGATTTAGCCAGTCAAAGCCCGTTCAATACACGCTCTCCCCATGAGAATGTTAAAAATTTAAAGGTAACCCAAAAACCCCTTCTCCCCTCCTGGCACATCTGATTACCAAACATTCTCGTAGGCACGCATTGATATGGATTGTCGCGGTACACACCGGTTTGCGGCATGGGGTGCTTCGGCTTGAGAAGATATCAACCTTCAGACAGGAGAGATTAACATCAGCAAAAATAAGACCAATGATGTTGATCATCTACTCACGGCCGCAGATATCCATCCGCGTGCGCAGCTACGCGAGGGAAACTTTGCCGTTCGCCTGCTTCACGCCATTGCCAACGAAAATAACTTAATCTGTATATGGTAGTGCGGTTAGCGCCACATTAGCCGCCGCCAGCAATCGCGATTCGGCAACACCATCGCGAGCCTGAACCGACAGGCCGTGCAAAAAGGCGGCGAAATAATCGCCAAGGCTGTCAGCATCGGTAGTGGCAGGCAGCTCGCCGCTATGCACCGCCTGACGCAGCCGGTCGATAATCTGCTGCGTGCGCTGGAGACGATGCTGAGCCAGCCAGGTTTTGATGTCGTCATTTTCCACGCTGACGCTGGCAGCGGAGGCAACCACCATACATCCTTGCGGCAGGTCCGGTTGGCAGTAGAGGCGCACAGCATCCATCAGCAGCGTTTTGATTGCCTCCCGCACGTTGCCCTCGGCGGCAAAGGCGCGATCCGCGAAGCCCCCTTCCTGATTTTCGTAGTCAGCGATCGCTTCCCGGAAAAGCTGTTCTTTTGAACCGAATGCCTTGTAAATACGCGCGGAAGCGATGCCCAGTTCCGCCACCAAATCCGACATTGACGTCCCTTCATAGCCCTGTCGCCAGAATAGATTACGCGCTTTCAAAAGCGCCAGTTCACGATCGAATTCGCGCGGTCTGCCTGCCATTACGTTGCTCCAGTTGGTCCGATATTTAGCGATCAAGGATCGCTTAAATCGTTGAGATTACCAACGCATTTATAATTTTGCTTGCGGTAATCCGTTTTTACTCCTATTGTTTGTCAATCGACAAACAATAGGAGTTTACGATGAAAACCCTCAAAGGTCCAGGCCTCCATCTCGCTCAGTTTAGCGACGAGGTCGCCCCGTTCAACAGCCTGGCTGCGATTACCCAATGGGCCGCAGAAACCGGTTTTAAGGCATTGCAAATCCCGGCATGGGATCGGCGTCTCTTCGACGTGGCAACCGCGGCGGAAAGCCAGACCTACTGCGACGATCTTACCGGTATGCTGGCGGAACACGGTTTGGTAGTCAGCGAACTAACCAGCCATATCTTCGGCCAGCTAATGGCGGTACATCCGGCCTACGACAGCTTATGTGACAGCTTTGCGCCGTCCGAGGTACACGGCAATCCGCAAGCCCGCGGCGAGTGGGCACGGCAACAGCTGCTGATGGCCGTCAAAGCCTCCGCGCGCCTTGGCCTCAGCGAACTGGGCACCTTTTCCGGCTCGCTGGCCTGGCCTTATCTGTTTCCGTTCCCGCAGCGTCCGGCCGGGCTAATCGAAACCGCCTTCGACGAGCTTGCCAGGCGCTGGCTGCCGGTACTCAACGCCTGCGATGAGCAGGGTATTAATCTGTGCTATGAAATCCATCCGAGCGAAGATCTACACGATGGCGTGACGTTCGAAATGTTCCACCAGCGGGTGGGCGAACATCCCCGCTGCCGGGTACTTTTTGACCCGAGTCATATGGTGCTACAGCAGCTCAACTACCTGGAATTTATTGATATTTATAAGGACGTCATCAATATGTTCCACGTTAAAGACGCCGAATTTAATCCCACCGGCCGTCAGGGGATCTACGGCGGCTATCAATCATGGATCGATCGCGCGGGCCGCTTCCGCTCATTGGGTGACGGTCAGGTTGATTTCAAAGCCATTTTCGCGAAGCTTGCGCAATACGATTACGCCGGCTGGGCAACGCTGGAGTGGGAGTGCTGCCTGAAGAATCCGCTGGACGGTGCCCGGGAGGGGGCAGAGTTCATCAGCAACCACATTATTCATATCACCGATAAGGTGTTCGACGACTTCGCCGGCGCGCCGGTAAATCCTCATCAAATCAAAAAATTACTCGGCATACGCTAGGCCAGAATATTTCAAGGAATCCCTCATGGAACAACAATACGGCGAGATCCTCTACGCGGATCTTGAGGTGCAACACGTCTATCCTAAGGTCAACGGGCAGCGCATCCACTGCGCCGTGGCGGGAAAAGGGCAGCCGGTACTGCTGATACCCGGCTGGCCCCAGACCTGGTATACCTGGCGCTACGTCATCCGCGCGCTTGCCGACGCCGGTTTTCAGGCGATCGCCGTTGACCCTCCCGGCATCGGCGATTCCGATAAGCCCCATGGCGGCTACGATACCGGAAGCGTTGGCGCCGTGCTGCACGCAGTCATGGCGCAGCTGGGGCATACGCGCTACAGCCTGGTGGGCCACGATATTGGCATGTGGATTGGCTACGCCATAGCGAGCGATTTTCCGCAGGCGATTGAGCGACTTGTGCTGACAGAAGCGGTGATCCCGGGGCTGGCCCCTGCCCCGTCGATTTTTGTCGCGCCGGAAGAGAATATTTTCCTTTGGCACTTCATGTTCAATCAGCTGGCCGATTTACCGGAAACCCTGACCTACGGCCGTGAATCACAATATCTCAGCTATATTTTCAACCGCTGGTCTCATCGCCGCGATCGGGTAGCCGCAGAGGTTTATATCGCCGCCTATTCTGCTCCGGGCGGGCTGCGCGCGGGCTTCGATTACTATCGCGCGATCCCGGAGACCATTCGGCAGAACCAGCTCCGCAAGCAAGTGCCTTTAACAATGCCGGTGCTTACGGTGGGAGCAGAATATGCAACGGCTGATGCGCCGCTGGCAACGCTGCACGGCAATGCTCACGATCTGCGCGGCGAGACGGTGGCCGGGTGTGGTCATTTTATTACCGAAGAGTGTCATGAGGATTTTATCGGGCTGATCGTCCCCTTTCTTTCAGAGGAGACTCACTATGCCGCTTGATCCGCATATTGCCGGCTTCCTCGCCGCTTCATCGCAAAGGAGCGCATTGCCGCCAGCGTCGCTGGGCGAGATGCGCGCGGCCGCTGAAGCCGATTTGCTTCAGCTACAGGGAGAGATGGAAATCAACGATGGCTTCAAAGATTATGTCGCCATCGTTGATGATGGCTACGGTATTGCCCTTCGCGCCTATACGCCCGTTGGCTTAAATACTGAAACCGCGCAGCCAGCGATGCTGTTTGCTCACGGCGGCGGTTGGTGTCTGGGATCGCTGGCGCTGTACGATCGGCCTTGTCAGGCATTGGCCAATGCCACCGGGCGGATAATAGTGTCAGTGGATTACCGGCTGGCGCCAGAGCACCCATTTCCGCGACCGTTAGAGGATGTTTATCAGGCGCTATGCTGGGTTTACGCACAGGCGCAGCGTTTGGGCATCGATAGCAACCGCCTGGCGGTGGGCGGCGATAGCGCCGGCGGGAATCTCGCGGCGGCAACCGCGCTACTGGCGCGGGATCGCGGCGGTCCTCGCATTGAGCATCAGCTGCTGCTGTATCCGGCGTTAAGTCGCGATATGGCAACCGGGAGCTATCGCGAGTTTGCTGAGGGCTATTATTTAACGCGTGATGCGATGGCATTTTGCTGGCACAGCTATCTGGGAGAACGCCGTCATCCTCATGCCGAACCGCTGCACGCGACTTCACTGTGCGGTTTGCCGCCGGCAACCATCCTGAGCTGCGAATACGATCCGCTGCGCGATGAGGCCGAACGGTATGCGCTTCGGCTGCAGGAAGCTGGCGTAGCGGTACGCTGCGAGCGACTGCCGGGCATGGTGCACGCCTGCATTCATATGTCAGGATTGACTCCCGCGACGCGTCGGCTGTTCGAGCTGGCGAGCAGTTAAGGAAATATCAGCTCGCCCGTAGGCGCGTCCCCGTCGCCTGGTGTCACCGATCGCCCTGTGGTCCAGTTCAGCCGGGCGCTTAGTGGTGAAAAAAGTCAGGGACGTGCCGTTTGCCCTAAGCATCCGCTCGCAATATGTAAAAGCGACATTTGCTATGGGAGTGATGGGCTAAGTTCAGATGTTCATTGCATGCCAGAAGCGAACATCAAGGTCATTTCGACACGTTAAATACCGGGGAGTCGGTTAACCTGCTTTCAAGAATGTTGATGATCAAATCGAGTGGGAAGATGATTTCATCGGTATGTCTGAGCTCTTCTATTGTCCACCAGTAGTGATCGCGAATGACTTTTTTTTCGTTGCTACTCCACCTTGAGTGGTCGATATCTGATGTATTTGTATTAATAATGAAGAAACGCTCATCAGCAACAACCGTCTCCCCATCAGCTAGCATCATGGTGAAGGATCTGGATGCGATCTGCGGTCCTGCAGCTGTTCTTATCAGACCCGTTTCTTCAAGTAATTCGCGTAAAGCAGCCTGCTCGAAGGATTCATTGTGTTCAAGCCCTCCACCCGGCGTTGCCCAATATGTCCTGCCGCTCAAAGCGTCATCTGTATGGCAGAAGCAAAAGAGCAAGACGTGATTTTCAGGCGAAAGAACTATTAATCGAGATGATGGGCGAGTGCGCACAAATCCCCCTTACATAAAGTGTTAACCATTTAGTCAGCCGTCAGCGTGAAGTTCATTAACCGCATTTCTGGTTAAGGACCCAGTGCGAAACAGCAGTGAGTGCTGCGGGTGAATACGCATATTGCCCCAACAACAGAAACAGGCCTTGTTTCCACAGCGGCAGCTGTGAGGGAAGCTGGTAATCAAACCATCTACTGCGCAGGAGCCCGTGAGTCGCACCGGCAACCAGTTGGATGCACCGGGGAGTGCTCTCTGGTAACTTCCTGGCCCAGACCTCGACTGTTTCATTCGGGTCCACATTTCGATCGTTCTCTCCCATCATGATTAACGCGGGAGTATGCATCCCGGAGATCTCTTTGGTTGCATCCGCGCGGGAATTTCTGCGCTCGAAGTCCTGCCGGGTACAGCGAGACAGGCAAGGATGTGCAGCAGCTTCCTCCGTAAACTGTCTGTCAAAGGTCTCTTCTTCAAGTTTTTTAGTCTGGTCAATTTCAACGGCCGAACGCCCGGCAAATTTGAGCCGTTGCTCCAGATAGTATACGCCCTGATTTCGCCAGTTTATCGCCGCACCGACCAGCACGGCAAAATCGGGGAGAGCCAGCTGGCTAGCCTGCGGCACGACCCATCCGGCCTGCGAAAATCCGAGAAATCCCGCACGACTGTCTTTCAACTCAGGCTGTTGTTTCATTTTTTGTAATGCCATTGCCGCTTCTTCTGCGCGATCCGCCATTGTCTGCGCCAGCCAGTTCCCGGTGCTTGTTCCTACGCCGGGTTTATCCCATGAAAAAACGGCTATTCCCTGGGCCACCAGGAACTTAACAAGCGGAATATACCCGTCTGCGGACCAGCGATCCTGGGCACCGTCGCCGTGAACGATAAGCACCACCGGTGGATTAACTTTACCAGGAGGAAGAATTAACGTCCCGTGTAAAATATCCTGATGGTGCTGAAATGATATTTCTCTCTGTTTTCCATAACCAGAAAGATCAAAATCTGACAGGCGAATAACGAAGAAAGCACAAAAAATGACGATCGCGGCAAAGAAGAAGATAAGGTATTTCATCTGATGTCTTTTTATTCAGCCGAGCATATTAAAAGAATAATTTATTACGATAGAAACCGGCATATGAAAACTATCATCAATGTTATATTGCCTCCACTCATTTCATTACCAGACGATGCCAATATGGACATTACCTTAATACGGCACGGGAAGCCTGACGGCGTAAAGAACCGGGGTTTGTTGTGGCTTAAAGCCAGCGAAATGCCTGCCTGGATAGCGGATTATAACGCTGCCACGGTAGCTGAAATGCCCTCTCCGAAGACAAAATCCGCCTGCGAGGCCGGCGATTATTTTGTCTGCAGCCCCCTGCCGCGCGCGCTTTCGTCTCTATCTGCGCTGGGGGTGAACCCGGATGCCATACTCCGCGACCTCAGCGAAGCGCCGCTGCCCGTTATCAACGTAGCGCTAATAAAATTCCCCGCGGGTATCTGGCTGATGCTGTTCCGCCTGCTCTGGTTTTTTGATCTTGCGGCGGGATCTGAATCAAAAGCTGAAGTCCGGGCGCGAGCAGCAAAAATGGCGCGGGAGCTGATCGACACGGCGGCGCAGCACGGGCACGTTGTCAGCATGGGCCACGGCCTCTTAAACAACTTTATTGCGCTGGAATTAACGCGTCTGGGCTGGATAAAAATTGCGGGTACCGGCTCAGGCTACTGGAGCCGGGTAACGTATCGTTCCCCACGGTAAGTCTCTAAGGGCGTCGTCGATTCGGTATCGCTGATATGGCATGGACAAAATCGATCGACGCCCAGTAGCACGGCGCGCCATAATCCCGGCCGCCGCCCGCTAGCCGGAACTTGCGATCAAGCGATAGAGCAGCAGAAGCTGCTTATGTTCTGCGCTAAAAAGCTGATAAAATGCAGAAAATTTTTAAAATACGTGAAAACTTATGCCAAGGAAAAAACTGCATCTGCGCACTCTCATGCTGATGTTGTCCGTCGGAGGGATCCTGCTGACATCAATGCTGCTGCTCAGCGCCCTGACGCTTTTCCAGAAGGGCAACATTGAGGATCGGTTACTCGAGAACAACCTCGCCTACGCCCGTAAACTGGCGGATACCACCGACCGCTACCTGGTGACGGCGCAGCGGGAGCTGGCCTACAGCGCCGGGCAGATAAAAGCCCTTAACGACCGCGGCCAGCTGCAAAATGAAGCTGACCGGCTGCGCCTGCAGTCCGGCTTTTTCAACTCGGTGGTAATTGTTAATTCCAACGCCGTTATTGCTGCCGCCTCTCCGGAGAGCCTGAAGCTGGTGGGGATAAAGCTGCACTCTGGCGCCAGCCGGCAGGCCATAGCCTCAAAAAAGCTCTTTATCTCTGAACCTTTTATATCGGCGGCGGGTAATTACGTCGTGTTTGTCTCGCAGCCATTATTTAGCCCCGGCGGCGACTATCTCGGTTATATCGGCGGCAGCATCTATCTGCAAAAAGAGAGCATGCTCAGCGATATTCTAAGCATGCATTTTTACGAAAATACAACGGACGTCAGCGTCATTAATAATGAAGGTAAAATAATCTTTAATCGCGATCCGACACGAGTGGGCGGCGGATTTAAATCTGCTCCCGGCCTGCAGGAACAGATTATCAAAACGCAAAACGGGCACTTTTTTGGCGATGGTAAAAGCGGCGGCAACCTGGTTGGCTACGCCAGCCTGAAGCAGGCCGACTGGAAGGTTATCATCTCGGGGGCATCGGAAAGCGTATCCCGTATATTAATGCAGACGGTAGTGAACGCGTTCTGGTTCACGCTCGCGATCATCATCCTCACGGTGACGACCGTAACGATTTTTGCTGCCATCATTTCGGCTCCGCTGGAGAAACTCGCAGAATTCACGCGCGCGGAAAACAATGAGTCCACGCTCAAAAAGCTGGCCAATATTAACGTCTGGTACAAGGAAGCGGAACGTCTTAAAGAGGCTTTCAGCCTGCATCTGCAAATAATGGCCAGGCGGGTAAACGCCCTCAGCGATGAAACGATGACGGACCCGCTGACCGGACTCTATAACCGCAAAGGTTTCAGCACCCTGCTGAAACAATCCCTCCATTCCGCCGAGCGCTGCATCATCGCGATTGATATAGACCATTTTAAAAAGATTAACGATCTGCACGGGCATGACGGCGGCGATGCGGTGCTGGTCACATTCAGTGAGAAGCTGCGCAACCTCTGCGCCGACGGGCAGGTTGCCTGTCGGTTTGGCGGTGAGGAGTTTGTGGTGTTCCTGCCGGATACCGGCCTGACAGCGGCGGCGGCGGCGGCTGAACGCATCCGGGTGGGGATCGAAAATGCCGATTTCCCCCACGCCGGGAAAGTGACCATTTCCCTCGGCGTTGCCGGGTTCAGCGATAACGAAAACGATGTTTACACCGTCCTTCGCAAAGCTGATTTGGCGCTCTATGAAGCCAAACGTTCCGGTCGTAACACCGTGGTTATCGACGACGCCGGGGGATTTTCCCGCATCTGAACTGGCGAAAGTTACTGCGCCACGCAGGTTCCATAATGCTGAGAGGCGAAAATGCCTCCCGGCATAACCGTATTGCGGCTATGCACCGAATCACCGCTCCTCGTCATTGTAGTAACGGTGACGTTACCGACCTCTGACGTTTCAATAAAAGACATGCCGTCTACGCCGTTTGGCACGATGGCTACCTCGGTCGAACCGGCGTTTCCGGCCATATAGGCCTTGCTTGTTCCGCTATCGATGATAAACGTCAACACCATCGGGTTTTTAGCGACATGATTGCCGCTTTGGTCACTATAGGTCGGGTAGGAGCACTTAACCGACGTTGTTTTCGCCGTCACCGCAAACGAGGCGCTACCCAGCGTCAATACAGCCAGAAAACAGCTACCCGATAGATTCATTGCTAACACCTTTTATCCATAAATTCGCCCGCGGCAGAAAGATCGTACCGCGCTAATCTGCCGTCCGGCCGCGCCATTTTTTATGCGCTAAGGAGATTTTTTCTGTAGTAACCGCATCGACAACGCCCGCTTCAAATCTGCGCGCGTTGGCTAATGATAAATCCTGTGCCGCCCTTTTCTCCAGCTCTCTTAATGATTGTTCGTTCAGCGCCCCGCTCTTCAGCAGACGAAGCTTTATTGCCAGCTGCCGCTTTGCTTCCGCTCTGGTGCGGGGCGGTATCTTCAGCGCCTCAATCTCTGCCTGAAGAGTTAACCGCGCGGGGGGCGTTTTTCCTGCCGCGATCAGCCGGCCGATCCTGCGTTTTTTTGACATCATTTAACTCCTAAACCGCCGGGGTGGACGATTGGGCAAGGCGTTCCTGAGCGCCATAAAAGAAAGCCGTTTTTATAACAGCGGAAACAGAACGCGTCCCGTTTTATCGGCCCGACTTCCTGCCGCCAGATGATGAACGAATGCATTAATTTTTCTGTAGCGTTTTTTCAAAAGCTTAGCCACGAGGCCGATTTTGCTGGTTGCCCAGGCCGGCCGACTGGAGTATGCCTGTATGAGTTTTACCCTCTAACCGACTCACCAGGAGATTTTCCATGAGCAAGCTTGGAATTAATGGATTTGGTCGTATCGGACGTCTGGTATTACGCCGTTTGTTGGAAGTTAACAGCCCGCTGGAAGTGGTGGCAATTAACGATCTCACCTCGCCTAAAGTGCTGGCCTATCTGTTAAAACATGACTCTAACTACGGTCCCTTCCCGTGGAGCGTAGACTACACCGACGACGCGCTGATCGTTAACGGTAAGACCATCACCGTCTACGCCGAGAAAGAGGCCCGGCACATTCCGTGGAAAAGCACAGGCGCGGAGCTTATCGTGGAGTGCACCGGTTTCTATACCTCGACGGAGAAAGCCCAGGCTCACCTGAGCGCCGGGGCGAAAAAGGTTCTGATCTCCGCCCCCGCCGGGGAGATGAAAACCATCGTCTACAACGTCAATGACGACACCCTCACCGCAGACGACACCATTATCTCCGTCGCCTCCTGCACCACCAACTGCCTGGCGCCGATGGCCAAAGTGCTCCACGATGCGTTCGGGATCAGGCTCGGCACGATGACCACCATTCACGCCTACACCGGCACCCAGTCGCTGGTCGACGGCCCGCGCGGCAAAGATCTACGCGCCTCGCGCGCGGCGGCGGAAAACATCATCCCGCACACTACCGGGGCGGCGAAGGCGATTGGTCTGGTCATTCCTGAGCTCAGCGGCAGGCTGAAAGGCCACGCCCAGCGCGTGCCGACCAAAACCGGATCGGTCACCGAACTGGTCTCGATTCTTGAGAAAAAGGTGACCGCCGAAGAGGTCAATCAGGCGATGAAGAACGCGGCGGCGAATAATGAATCCTTCGGCTATACCGAAGAGGAGATCGTCTCTTCCGACGTGATTGGCAGCCACTTTGGCTCGATTTACGACGCCACCCAGCTTGAAATCGCCGAGGCAGGCGACGTTCAGCTGGTCAAAACCGTGGCGTGGTACGACAACGAATACGGCTTCGTCACCCAGCTCATCCGCGTGCTGGATAAGTTTGCTAAATAGGTTGTAACCGCAGCGGATAGCCCTTGGCTATCCGCTTTTTCATCCGCGGCTCAGGCCTGCAAATAGACCACCTGGGTCTGCAGGTATTCGTTCAGACCGTGGCGGCCGTCGGCCCCGCCGATACCGGATTTGCGCCAGCCCGCATGAAAGCCCTGCATGGCTTCAAAGTTCTCGCGGTTAACGTAGGTTTCGCCGAACTTCAGCCCCTTAATCGCCTTCATCGCCACGTTCAGGTCGCGCGTATAGATTGACGACGTCAGCCCGTAGTCGCTGTCGTTGGCCATCGCCAGCGCCTCCTCAAGCGTGTCAAACGCCACCACCGGCAGTACCGGGCCAAAGGTTTCTTCGTGGACGATATCCATCTCCTGGCGCACGTCCAGCAGCAGCGTCGGCGGATAAAAATAGCCGCTGCCGGCGACCGCTTTGCCGCCTAAGGCAAGGCGCGCGCCCTGAGCCAGCGCTTTGGCCACCTTCTGCTCGACCCGCTCCAGCGCGGCGGCGTTAATCAGCGGCCCCATCGCAATATCATCGCGCAGGGCCGGGTCGCCGAACTGTACCGCTTTCAGCGCTTCGCCGAGGCGGTTAACGAAGCGATCGTAGATCCCTTTCTGCACGTAAACGCGCTCAACGCAGTTGCATACCTGTCCGCTGTTGATCACCCGCGAATCGACCACCGCCTTGACCGCCAGCTCAAGATCGGCGTCATCCATCACAATCGCCGGCGCCTTACCGCCCAGCTCGAGGCACACTTTGGTGATATTTTTCGCCGCGGCGGCCATGATTTTTTCACCCGCGCCTACGCTGCCGGTCATGCTGACCATCGCCACTTTCGGGTTCGCCGCCAGCTCCTGGCCGACGGTCTCCCCGCGGCCTAACACCAGGTTAAACACCCCCTTCGGCAGGCCGATGTCATCGACAATCTGCGCGAAGGCGACGGCGTTATTGGGCGTGAACTCGCTCGGTTTAATCACAATCGTATTGCCGGTCAGCAGCGCCGGGGCGAGCTTGCGGGCAATCAGGAAGAACGGGAAGTTCCACGGCAGGATGCCGGTGGTCACGCCGAGGGCGCGTTTGAAAACGAGGATATTTTCGCCGGGACGGTCGCTTTGCACGATTTCACCTTCGTAGCGCCGCGCCCACTCGGCCATATAGTCGAGATAATCGGCGGTAAAGGAGACCTCCACTGCCGCCAGCTGCTGAGTCTTCCCGCCTTCAGCTACGATAAGCGCCGCAATCTCGCCGGCGCGTTCGCGGACCCCGATGGCGATTTTACGCAGCCAGCCGGCGCGCTCGATAGCCGGCAGCGCCTCCCAGGCCGGCTGCGCGCGATCCGCGGCGGCAATGGCCCGCCGCGCGTCTTCGGCGCTGCCGTCGGGAATGCGGGAGAGCAGCGCTTCGGTGGCAGGATTAAGCACGTCAATCCAGGCGTCGCCGCGCCCGGCAACAAACTGACCATCAATATACATCGGGTGTTGAACGGGTGCTGTCATAGCCTGCTCCTGTAGATTTATTGTTTTTAACAAGTGATTTATTTGTTAAAAATCTATCCATAAGAGGCAATAAGAGCAGTCCGCACGCCTGATTATGTGAATTACTTCATAAAAACGGCCCCGAAAGCGGGGGGAAACGTTACATTCAGGCAACACAAACTGCCCGTTTGCGACAAACCTGGCGCAAACGGGCAAAAATCATCAGCCTAAGGTCCGATCGCCGAGGGCGTGGGCCAGGAGGCTGTCGTCACGCAGCTGGCGCCACGCGCTGATAATCCGCGGAGGCATATCAACGTGGGCAATAAAATCTTTACCCAGCGGACCGTATCCCTGCGGGCCATTCTGCAGGCGCGGCAGCTCGCCAAGGATCAGCGCCAGATAGCGCCCCACCGGCCACAGCCCGTGCGCCGCCCCGCTGAACGCCAGGCCCTGCTCCGGCGTATTGCGCAGTTGCGGCACGAAGCCCGGGGTGCTGTACCAGCGCGGCAGCGGATCTGCCCCCTGCCAGACGCGGGCGAAGGTCGCCATCGTTCGCCGCTGCATGGTCGGGTCCTGGATAACCACGCCCGCGCGGTGCGCCAGCCCCTCGGCCTCGAGCACGTCGCGGGTAAAGCGCGCGTTCTCGCCGCAGTTGGTGGAGCGCGCTTCCGTCACGATCCGCTCGCGCGGTATGTGCCAGTACTGATGGGCGATATCGGCAAGGATAAGCGCTTCGGCGCGTCCCTCTACCGGCAGCGAACCATAGCGCGGATCGTTGCGTACCGCCTCATAGAGAAATGAAGTTGAGTGCCCAATCCCGCCGCTTATCAGCAGCGGAACCTCGGCGTCAGCCGCCAACCGGCAGGCGGCATCAATGGTCGGGATCACCGCGTTGCCCGCCAGCACCACCACCTCAAACGGCGGCTTCTGCGCCAGCGTTGTAAAATCGTCCTGCGCCAGCCAGGCGCCGACGAGGTTCGCTGCCGCCAGCGTATCGGCGGAGAGCGCCGGGAAATTATCTGACATACCTTCTCCTTTTCAGTTTGCGCAGCGACAACGTCCCTCTTTATCGCCGCGCAGCAGATTGGGCCGATTGTATCCTGTCAGGCGTTAAGTTTCTCCAGCCGCGTTTGCCCTTCTCGCTTCTGCTTTATTTTCCAGCACAGCCACAGGGCGATGAACCACAGCGGCGTGGCGATCAGCGCCTTCAGGGTATCGGGGTCGAAGATCATAATAAAAATGGAGAAGGCAAAAAACAGCAGGCTTAGCCAGCTCATCGCCACGCCCGCCGGCATCTTAAAGGCCGAGCTTTCATGCAGGTCCGGGCGCTTTTGCCGATACACCAGGTAGGCCACGAGGATCATTCCCCAGCTGAAGACCACCATAATGGCCGCCAGCGTCGAGACGATGGTGAACAGAGTCATCACGTTCGGCACGAGGAACAGCAGCAGCGTGCCGCTGAGCATGCAGAAGCAGGAGAACAGCAGGCTGCGCACCGGAATGCGGGTATGGCGCGACAGGATGCGAAACTGCCCGTGGGCGTGTTTCTCAACCGACAGGCCGTATAGCATGCGGGTGCTGGAGTAGACCCCGCTGTTGGCCGACGACATCGCCGAGGTCAGGGCCACGAAGTTAATCACCGCCGCGGCGGCGGGCAGGCCGGCTTTGGCGAACAGGGTGACGAACGGGCTGGCGTCGGGCGACACGCCCGGCCACGAGGCCACGGCAATAATCACCACCATCGACAGCAGATAAAAAATGATAATCCGCAGCGGCAGCGCGTTGATCGCCTTAGGTAAGATCTTCTGCGGATCGCGGGTTTCCGCGGTCATCGTCCCGAGCAGCTCAATCCCGGTGAAGGAGAAAATCGCTATCTGGAAACCGGCGAGGAAGCCGGTGACGCCGTGAGGCATAAAGACCGCCGGGTCGGTGATATGGTGCAGCGAGGCCTTCACGCCGTCCGGCGAAGTCCAGCCGATGGCGATCATCCACGCGCCGGTCACAATCAGCGCGATAATCGTAATCACCTTGATCAGCGCAAACCAGAATTCAGCCTCGCCGAACATCTTCACCGACAGCAAATTGAACAGGAACAGAATGCCGAGGGTGCTCAGGGCCGGCATCCACGCCGACATTTCGGGAAACCAGTACTGCATATAGCTGCCGCACACCACCACGTCGGCAATACAGGTCACCACCCAGCTCAGCCAGTAGGTCCAGCCGAGGTAAAAGCTCGCCTGCGGCCCCAGATAATCGCCGACGAAATCGGCGAAAGAGCGGTAATCCAGGCGGGTGAGCAGCACTTCGCCCATCGCCCGCATCACCATATAGGTAAAAAAGCCCACCAGCAGATAGATCAGCAGGATCGAGGTCCCCGCCACCGCAATATTTCGTCCCGCCCCCATAAACAGGCCGGTCCCGATGGCGCCGCCCAGCGCAATCATCTGAATGTGCCGGGCGCCAAGGCCGCGTTTGAGCTGCGACGGGCACTCCCCGTCGATGGCAGGATGCTCCTGCCCCTCACGTTGATGTTGAGTCATGTCGATTCCTTCAGAGAGGCAAAGAAAGGCATGGCGCGGCAGACTTCAGCAGCAAACCGGCGCGTTGCCCGTTTGCCACTCCCGCATTTGGAAACAGGATGTAGGGAGCCTGCGCATCGATAACCCACGTTTTCTCCGCCTGACGCGCAATAACGTGCCCGACGGCAAGCGCGGTGAAGTTTTCAGTTTGCGGATCGAGGTGCAAGATGAAGCGATCGTCGCCCTTGATGATGCTCTCCTGAACCACAAAATGGCGCATCGGCTCCTTGAGGCGCGACGGCAGCGCGCCGCCGCCGATCGTCGCCCGCAGCGCCGCCCCGGCGGGGGCAAACAGGCGCAAATCGTTCTCACCAAAGGGCATCACTTTGCCCAGCTCCAGCGTCGCGCTTTCGGCGGCGAACGCCTCGGCGGTAAAGTGGGTAAAGGTCCCGCCGGGTTCGGTATGACGCACCACCGCGTCCATACCGCTGGCAGAGAGCAGCTGATAAAACCCGGCGCTGTACTCTCCCTCCCGCGCGGGGAGAAGCGCAAACTGGCGGTAGCGCGAGCCGCGGATGGCGGTATGCAGATCGAGATGCACTCTGCCGACGCGGCCGTGGGCATCGGCCGCCGTATAGAACGCCCGGACCGCCGCCTCCAGCTCCGCCGCGCGCCGGGACTCGTTGCCCGGCGCCGCGCGCAGATGACGCCCGCCGAACAGGCGGTTGAGGTCGTTATGCAGATAGCGGCGGGAGGCGCGGATCGCCGGCAGGTTGCCGAAGACGATCAGCAGCGCCTGCGAGAGCGGCTGCTGGCCCTGGCTCAGCGCATGCGCGATCTCCAGCAGCATCTCTATCGGCGCGGTTTCGTTGCCGTGAATGCCGGCTGAAACGATCGCCGCCTGCCGCCACGGCCTCTGCGGCAGCAGCTGCAGCACGCCGTCCGCCAGCCAGCGCGCCTCAATTTCTGCGGGAAACGCCCACTCCGCCAGCCGACAGTGCAGTAAATCATTCACCTTGTTGTCCATTCCCGGTCCCTTAGCGCTGGAAGTCATAGATGCAGCCCAGGCGCAAAATCTGCGTCAGTTCATCAAGGGCCTGATACACCTCGCTCAGGAGCTGCGGGTCGGCCAGGTCGCGGGCGTGGAGGCGATCGCGGTAATGCTTCTCGACCCACTGCGTGAGCTGCCGATAGCGCGCGTCGTCCATCAGGCTGTGCGGATTCACCGCCGCCAGCTCGGCGTGGTTCAGCACCACCCGCAGGCGCAGGCAGGCCGGGCCGCCGCCGTTGCGCATGCTTTCACGCAGATCGAATACCGCCAGCTCGTCGATCGGCGAGGCGCTGTCGCTCACCAGCCCGCTCAGGTACTGCCAGACGTTCTCCCGCTGGCGGCACTCTTCCGGCACCACGATCAGCATTTTGCCATCCGGCTTGCTCAGCAGCTGGCTGTTGAACAGATACGAGGCGACGGCGTCGTTAAGCCCCACCTGGGCCTGCGGAACCTCGACGCTGACAAACGGAATATCCAGGCGGGCCGCTTTTTCCCGCAGGGTCGCCAGCAGCGCCTGCTGCTGTACAAAGGCCTGCTGATGATGGAACAGCACGTGGCGATTGCTTACCGCAATCACGTCATTATGGAACACGCCGCCGTCGATGGCCGCCGGATCCTGCTGGGCAAAAACGGTATATTCCGGGTTCAGCCGGTGCAGGCGGGCCACCGCCTGGCTCGCCTCCAGGGTCTGACGCGCCGGATATTTTTGCGGCGCCACGCCGCCGCTGGCGCGCCTGCCGTAGACAAACAGCTGCAGACCCTGACGGCCGTAGTCGTAGCAGAAGCGGTTGTGGTTCGCCGCCCCTTCATCGCCCAGGTCGCCGTGCTGGGCCAGGGCATGGTGATGGACGAAATAGCCTTCGTCGGCAAAGGTCGCGCGTAAAATCGCCGCGGTGGTCGGCGCTTCCTGGGAGCGGTGCAGCTTGTTGGTCAGGTTGGCGACCGTAAAATGCAGCCTGCCGTCGGCGCTATCGGCGGATGGCGATACCGTCGCCGCGTTGGCGGTCCACATCGACGATGCAGAGCTAAACGCCGAGAGCAGATGCGGCGCGTCGGCGGCGGCGCGGGCGATCACCTGCTCATCGCTGCCGTAAAAGCCCAGACCGCGCAGCGCGGCGATATTCGGCCGCGGCTGCGGGGGTAAAATCCCCTGAATAAAGCCCCTGTCGGCAAGGGCCTTCATTTTGCATAAGCCCTGCAGCGCCGCCTTCTTCGGGTTGGATACGCCGTCGCGGTTATTTTGCGAGGCTTCGTTACCGACCGACAGCCCGGCGTAGTGGTGCGTAGGCCCAACCAGGCCATCGAAATTAGCTTCAAAACCAGACATAGTGTCCTCACAGAATCCGTTGTCAGAATGGCAGACCGGGCGACGTTGCCGCCGGGAGCGTCAGCGTTTCGCTGACCAGCGAGGCCATCGGCCAGGCGCAATAGTCCGCCGCGTACCAGGCCGACGCGCGGTGGTTGCCGGAGGCGCCCACGCCGCCAAACGGCGCCTTGCTGGAGGCGCCGGTCAGCGGCTTGTTCCAGTTAACGATCCCGGCGCGCGCTTCATCGGCGAGCCTGGCGAACAGCGCCGGATCGGCGGAAATCAGCCCGGTCGCCAGCCCGTAGCGGGTGTTGTTGGCGATGCGGATCGCCTCATCAAACTGCTCATAGCGGACCACCGTCAGCAGCGGGCCGAAATACTCTTCGTCGGGCACGTCGATCCCGGTGACGTCAATAATTCCCGGGGTGAGCAGCGTGGAGTTGGGATCCGGCTGGGTCATGCGCAGCAGCACCTTGCCGCCCAGCTGCTCAAGCTTGTCCTGCGCCGCCAGCATCCCCTGCGCCGCCTGCAGGGAGATAACGCCGCCCATAAACGGCTGCGGTTCGGCATCCCAGCGGCCGGCGCGAATGCTGGCGCTGGCGGCAGCCAGCCGCTGCAGCAGCGCGTCGCCCTGCTCCCCGCGTTTGACCACCAGCCGGCGGGCGCAGGTGCAGCGCTGCCCGGCGGAGATAAACGCCGACTGGATAATCACGTTCAGCGCCGCGTCGACGTCAAGCGCGTCGGCGACGATCAGCGCGTTGTTGCCGCCCATCTCCAGCGCCAGCATCTTCTCCGGCTGGCCGCCGAGATAGCGGTGGAAGTGGAAGCCGGTTGACGCGCTGCCGGTAAACAGCACCCCGTCGATATCGCGGTTTTCCAGCAGCGCCTGGCCGGTCTCCTTGCCGCCCTGAATCAGGTTGATAACCCCTTCCGGAACCCCGGCCTGCTGCCACAACTGCACGGTCAGCTCGGCGGTCGCCGGCGTCAGTTCGCTGGGCTTAAAGACCACCGTGTTGCCGGCGATCAGCGCCGGAATAATATGACCGTTCGGCAAATGGCCGGGGAAGTTGTACGGGCCGAAGACCGCCATCACTCCGTGCGGCTTGTGGCGCAGGAGTGCTTTGCCGTCCGGCATCGGCGATTCGCGATAGCCGGTACGCTCGGCGTAGGCGTCAATGGAGATCGCCGCTTTGCCGATCATCGCCTGCACCTCGGTGCGGGTTTCCCACAGCGGCTTGCTGGTTTCGCGAGAAATCATCTCCGCCAGGGCCTCTTTATGCGCATCCAGCAGCGCGGCAAAGCGCTGCACGCTGGCAATACGCTCCGCCAGCGCAAGATGGGACCAGGCGTAAAAGGCGCCGCGCGCCGCCGCGCAGGCGGCCTGCACCTCCGCCGCTCCCGCGCTGGCCGCCTGCCACAGCGGCGCCTGGTTTTCCGGCGCCAGCTTGGTTAACGGCGCCCCCGAACCCTGCCGCCACTCGCCTGCGATAAAATGTGCGTTTATTGCCATGATGTTCTGCTCTCCGGATTAAGTGTTACCGCATGAACCCGGTCAGTCTCGCTAACCTCGAGGGCGTCCAGCGCGGCGCGTTCGTTGTTCTCTTCCGGGGTCAGCAGCACCGCGCGGAAATGTTCAAACCGGTTATTGGCGACGATGATCGGCGCCGCCCGCTGCGCCATGGCGTGCATGGCCGGGATAAACCGGCTCTCGCCGATCGCTCTGATACTGTCGGTTTGCGCCTCCAGCACCGGGCCGGCGTCGAAAATATCCACCGACCCGCGCCAGCTGAAGCCCTCTTTTTCAAGGATCGCCCGCGCCGGCGAGGTATTGGCATGCACCTCGCCAATCGCTTCGCGGGCGTTTTCCGGCAGCAGCGAGACGTAAATCGGATACGCCGGCATCAGCTCGGCAATAAAGGTTTTCATGCCGGTGCCGGTCAGCCGGTCGGCATCGGCAAACGGAATATCGAAGAAGTGGTGGCCCAGTGCATCCCAGAACGGCGAATTACCGTGCTCATCGCTGCGTCCGCGCAGCTCGGCGAACAGATGCGGCGAAAACAGCTCCCGGAAGGCGGCGATAAATAAAAACCGCGCTTTGGAGAGGAACAGGCCGTTACGGTTTTTTTGGTACTCCGGGTCGAGGAACAGGGTGCAGAGCTCGCTATGGCCGGTGTGGTCGTAGCTGAGGTTCAGCAGCTCCTGATTTTTATAGACCCCCAGCTCCTTCGAGGCGCGAACCGTGCGCTGCAGGCGGAAATTATAAAAGGGTTCGTCGAGCCCCACCGCCACCTCAATGGCGCTGACGCCCACCGCCCGCGACAGATCGGTATCCTCCAGCACAAACAGGAAGCCCTGCTGGCCGCGGGGCAGCCTGCCGGCGAAGGTGTCGACGCTGCGCTGGATCCGCGCGGCCAGGCGCGCGGGATCGTTCGGTAACGACGTCATGCCGACCCCCGCCCGCGAGGCGAGGCGAATGATGTCGTCGAGATCGTTTTCCCTGACGGGACGAAATAGCATCATAAACCGTCTCCCGGATTAGCGCGTCAGGCGGGCGACGGCGCGATCGAGCCGCACGAAGGCTTCCTCAATGTCCGCCAGCGGAATATTGAGCGCGGGGGCAAAGCGCAGGACGTCAGGTCCGGCGATCAGGGCGATCAGCCCCTCCTGCGCCGCGAGGTTGGTCAGCGTTTTGGCCTGGCCGCGCAGGCGGCTCGCCAGCTCGGCGCCAATCAGCAGCCCGACGCCGCGCACCGCGCTGAAAAGATCGTACTTCGCGTTTAGCGCATTCAGCCCGGCGACGATAGCGTCGTGGCGCTCGCCAACCCCGGCCAGCAGCGCCTCATCCAGCTGCGCCAGAACGCCGTTGGCCGCCGTTGCCGCCAGCGGATTGCCGCCGAAAGTGGTGCCGTGGGTCCCCGGCTGGAAAACCTGCGCCCACGCCTCTTTCACCAGCATGGCGCCAATCGGGAAGCCGCCGCCCAGCCCTTTGGCGCTGGTGAGTATGTCCGGGACCACGTTGTAGTGCTGGTAGGCGTAGAGCGCGCCGGTCCTCCCGGCGCCGGTCTGAACTTCGTCAAAAATCAGCGTGACGTCATGCTGGTCGCACAGCTCCCGCAGCGTCCTGAGGAATGCCGGATCGGCCGGAACCACGCCGCCCTCGCCGATAATCGGCTCAACGATCACCGCGCAGGTTCGCGCTGAGATGGCGGCGGTGAGCGCCGCGATATCGTTATACGGCTGATGGGTAATATCCGGCGGCAGCGGCGCGTAATCACAGGAGTATTTCGGCTGTCCCCCCACCGACACGGTGAACAGCGTGCGACCGTGGAAGGCGTTATTGAAGGCAATAATTTCGCTTTTATCGGCGCCAAACTTATCGTGCGCATATTTGCGCGCCAGCTTCAGCGCCGCTTCGTTGGCTTCCGCCCCGGAGTTGCAGAAGAAAACCTTATCGGCAAAGGTGGCGTTAACCAGGGTTTTAGCCAGCTGCAGCACCGGCTCGTTGGTATAGCCGTTGCCAATGTGCCACAGGCTGTCGAGCTGCTCTTTCAGCGCCGCCGCCAGCGCCGGATTGCAGTGGCCAAGAGAGTTAACGGCGATGCCGCCCGCCAGGTCGATGTACTCTTTACCCTGCCGATCCCAAACTTTCGACCCTGCCGCTTTCAGCGGAATAAACGGGGCCGGTGCGAAACAGGGAACCATATAAGAATCAAAATCTTCACGAGTAATGCTGCCTGACATAACACTTCTCCGGAACAATTGTTGACAATAATTAATGTTGTCAGTCGTGGATATTCGAAATTAACCATTCCCGTGCGCCGTTTTTATTGCGAGCGAATCCGTTGCGATGAAATGAAATTCAGCGCAAAAAATAAAGGCCTTATAAACGCAAGGGCAATTGTTAAGTCATGGTTAATAGCTTGTGCATTGCGTGCTCTCATGCTGGCGCCTACTGTGCTACAAAGTCAATACGGTTGGCTAGCAATTTATTCACTTTTTGAAGATCATCAAGGTAATGATAAATATAGATAATTTATTTTTATATTCACTAATTTGCATAAAATATGCATATTGATGCACGACATGAGGCGGGTTTTCAGTGCGTAGTTATTCACTTAAAAAATAAAATTTCTAACAAAAATGTAAAATTCGTAATTGCCGTCAAATACTGCTTTATAAAATTGGTGATATTATTCATCACACAGAGTTTACTGCTGTAGCTATTCCACGGTTTTACACGACATAAATAACATTGAGAACAGGACTCTTATGGAAAAGTTATCTTACGCATCTGAAAGTAGTGCATCTCCCTGGACAACCTATCTGCGCCAGATCGACCGCGTAGCGCCTTATCTGGGCGATCTCGCCTACTGGGTGGAAACCCTGCGCCACCCGAAACGCGCGCTGATCGTCGACATTCCGGTGCAGATGGATGACGGCACCATCCGCCACTTCGAAGGCTATCGCGTACAGCACAATCTTTCGCGTGGACCGGGTAAAGGTGGTGTTCGCTACCATCCGGACGTTGACCTGAACGAAGTGATGGCGCTTTCTGCCTGGATGACCATCAAGTGCGCCGCAGTCAATATTCCTTACGGCGGCGCTAAGGGCGGCGTTCGCGTCGACCCGTTCAGCCTGTCGGAAGGCGAGCTGGAACGCCTGACCCGCCGCTACACCAGTGAAATCGGCCTTATCATCGGACCGCAAAAAGATATTCCGGCGCCGGATGTCGGCACCAACGGCAAAGTGATGGCATGGATGATGGATACCTACTCCATGAACCACGGCACCACCATCACCGGCGTAGTCACCGGCAAGCCGATCCACCTCGGCGGTTCTCTCGGTCGTGAAAAGGCCACCGGCCGCGGCGTATTTATCACCGGTCGCGAAGTGGCTGGCCGCTTCGGGATTGAAATTGAGGGCGCGAAAGTCGCGCTGCAGGGCTTTGGTAACGTCGGTAGCGAAGCGGCCCGCCTGTTCTCCGAGGTTGGCGCCCGCGTGGTGGTTATTCAGGATCACACCGCGACGTTGTTCAACGAGGGCGGGATTGATATGGCCGCCCTGACCGCATGGCAGGCGGAGAAAAAGCAGATTGCCGGCTTCCCTGGCGCCCGCGAAATCGAGAAAGAAGCGTTCTGGACCACGCCGATGGATATTCTGATCCCGGCGGCGCTGGAGGGTCAGATCACCCGCGAGCGCGCGGAAAAAATCAGCTGTAAGCTGGTGCTGGAAGGGGCTAACGGCCCGACCTACCCTGAGGCCGATGACGTGCTGGCCGAGCGCGGCGTGATCGTGGTGCCGGACGTTATCTGCAACGCCGGCGGCGTAACCGTCAGCTACTTCGAGTGGGTGCAGGATATGGCGAGCTTCTTCTGGAGCGAGGAGGAGATCAACGCCAAAATGGACCGCATCATGACCGATGCGATCGTCCACGTCTGCGAGAAAGCCGCCGACAAAGAGTGCTCTCTGCGTACCGCGGCCTATATCGTCGCCTGTGAGCGTATTCTGATGGCGCGTAAAGATCGCGGGATCTATCCGGGCTAAGGCTCGACGACGATCGCCACAACCGCCCGGGCCCTGGCCCGGGCTTTTTTTGCCCTTTCGCCGCCGCACGTACATTTTTCGAACAGACCATTAACCATTTTTCTATTTAACCTTGAATTCGCCAATCCGTCGGGCATAAACTCATTAGAGCTCTAATGACTTTGCAGAAGACTATGGATAACCGACAGCTTACCTTTTCCCATTTACTGTACCTCACCGCCCATCACTGGCGGCTGGCGGTCAACCGCCGCCTCAAGGACCTCGGCATGAGCCAGGCCAGCTGGGTCGCCGTCTCGGCGATTGCCCGCAACCAGCAGCCGCTGTCGCAAAGCGAGCTGGCCCAGGAGCTGGGCGTAGAGAGCGCCACTATCGTCCCGCTGATCAACCGGCTGGTGGAGTTAGCGCTGGTGGAGCGCGTAAAAACCGACAGCGACCGGCGCAAGCGCCTGCTGGTTGCCACCGACAAAGGCCTTGAGCTTTATCTGCAGGTAAAAACGGTGGCCGATGATTTACGCGAAGAGATTTTAAGCGCCATCAGCCCCGAAGAGCGGCAGCAAACGCACCTGGTACTGGAAAAACTGCTGCGCGAGGTGGAGAAAAAGTAATGCCTCGCCGTCCTGAAAACCCCTACGTGCCCCATGACTGGGCGCCGCATGAAAAGCCGGCGATCCTCGGTTCGCCCTCGACGCCGATCCACCCGACGCCAAAGCGTATCGCCTACGGCATTGTCGGGCTGCTGGTCTGCCTGACCGGCGCGCTGGGCAACGCGGTGGTCACCGCCAACCTGCAGAACCTGCAGGGAACCTTCGCCGCCTGGTCGACGGAAATCGCCTGGCTGCCGGCGGTCTACGTCATGACCAACGTCTCGATCAACCTGCTGCTGGTAAAATTTCGCCAGCAGTTCGGCCTGCGCGCCTTTACCGAAGGCTTTCTGGTTCTGTACGTGCTGGTGACCTTTTTCCACCTCTTCGTCAACGATCTCAGCTCGGCCATGATGGTCCGCGCCGCGCACGGCATGGTGGCGGCGGCGCTCAGCTCGCTGGGCATTTATTATCAGGTGCAGGCTTGGCCCGCCCGCCACCGCCTGAAGGCGCTGACCATCGGGATCACCGGCTCGTCGCTGGCGATCCCTCTCGCCCGCCTCTTCTCCACGGAGCTGCTGCAGATTGACGAATGGCGCGGCCTCTACTTTTTTGAACTGGGGCTGGCGCTGGTCTCTCTCGCCTGCGTAATGGTGCTCAAGCTGCCCCCCAGCGATCGGAAGAAAGTGTTCGAGAAAAAGGACTTTATTACCTTTATTCTGCTGGCCCCCGGCATGGCGCTGGTCTGCGCCGTTCTCTCGCTGGGCCGCCTTGACTGGTGGTTTGAAGCCCCGTGGATCGGCTGGGCGCTGGCGGGCGCGGTGGTGCTGATTGTGTTGGCCATCGTCTTCGAGCACAACCGCAGCAACCCGCTGCTCAACACCCACTGGCTCTCCAGCGGCAGCATCCTGCGCCTGGGATTAATTATGCTGCTAATGCGGATCGTGCTGGCGGAGCAAAACACCGGGGTTATCGGCTGGCTGCAGTACGTGGGGTTGCAGAACGAACAGATGACCCAGCTGGCGTGGTCGATTTTCGCCGGGATCGCCTGCGGCATCGTCGCCAGCTGCCTGACCCTCAACCCGCAGCGGCTTTACTGGCCCACCGCCACCGCCCTGGCGCTGATCATGATAGCCTCGCTGCTCGACAGCCGCTCGACCATCCTGACGCGTCCCGAACAGCTGATGTTCAGCCAGTTCCTGCTCGGCTTCGGCAGCGCGTTCTTCCTGGCGCCGGCGATGCTGGCCGGGATCGGCGGGGTCATTGCCGACCAGCGCAACCTGGTGAGCTTTTCGGTGCTGTTTGGCATGAGCCAGAATATCGGCGGCCTGCTGGGGTCGGCGATCCTCGGCACCTTTCAGACCTGGCGGGAAAAGTTTCACTCCAGTCAGCTCGCCGACCAGATAACCACGCTGAATCCGCTGATTGCCGAGCGCCTGCAGCAATACAGCCAGATGTATCAAAGCCAGATTGGCGACAGCACGCTGCTAAGCGTGCAGGCCAGTACGCTCCTGCAGAACGCCTCAACGCTGCAGGCCAATATTCTTGCCTACAATGACACCTATCTGCTGACGGCGTTGATTTCCGCCGGCACGCTGATCTGGGTGTTCTGGCGCCTGATAAGGCTGCGTATTACCGCTCGCATTGCGCTTAAACGTGCGACGGGAAACAAATAACAAAGATAATTTTTACTCTGGAGTCGTTATGAGTCAGCAGGATGCCGCCAGGCAACAGGCCAATACCCGCAATAATATCCGCGTAGTCTCTATTTTCAGCGCCGCCGCCATTGGCCTTGTTGGGGTGCTGGTGATTCTGTACGCGTGGCAGCTGCCGCCGTTTACCCGCCACAGCCAGTTTACCGATAACGCCTACGTGCGCGGGCAGACCACCTTTATCAGCCCGCAGGTCAGCGGCTATATCACCGCCGTCAACGTCCAGGATTTTGCCGAGGTCCAGCCCGGAGAGACGCTGTTCCAGATTGACGACCGGATCTACAGGCAGCGCGTCCACCAGGCGCAGGCTACTCTGGCGATGAAGGAGTCGGCGCTGAAAAATAACCAACAGCAGCGCCGAAGCGCCCAGGCGGTGATTGCCCGCAATGAGGCCGCGCTGCAAAACGCCCGCGCGCAGAATCAAAAAAACCAGGCCGACTTAAAGCGGGTGCAGGATTTGACCGCCGACGGTTCGCTGTCAATTCGCGAGCGCGACTCGGCAAGAGCCAGCGCCGCGCAGGGCACCGCCGATATTGAACAGGCGAAAGCCACGCTGGAAATGTCGCGTCAGGATCTGCAATCCACCATCGTCAACCGCGACGCGCTGGAAGCCGACGTTGCCAGCGCCAGGGCTGCGCTGGAGCTGGCGGATATCGATCTGCAGAACACGCGGATCGTCGCGCCAACCGGCGGACAGCTGGGGCAGATCTCCGTGCGTCTCGGCGCCTACGTCAGCGCCGGTACCCACCTGACGTCGTTGGTGCCGCCGCAGCACTGGGTGATCGCCAATATGAAAGAGACCCAGCTGGCGCACATTCGCATTGGCCAGGCCGCAACCTTTAGCGTCGATGCGCTCGATGGCGAGGCGTTCCGCGGCGTCGTCCAGAGCATCTCCCCGGCGACCGGCGTTGAATTCAGCGCCATTTCGCCGGATAACGCCACCGGCAACTTTGTTAAAATTGCCCAGCGAATTCCTGTGCGCATCGCGGTCGATGAGGGGCAGAAAAATAGCCAGCACCTGCGCCCCGGCATGTCGGTGCAGGTCACCATCGATACCCGTGAGGGAGAGAAGCCATGATGCGCCGGCTCACCCTTGCGCTGGCGCTGAGCGTCGCGCTGGCCGGCTGCCGGTCGGCAGACGTGCCGCCCGCAGCGTCGTCGCTGCAGATCCCCGCCGCCTGGCGCGCCGAAATCGGCCCCGCCAGCCCGCTTGAGGGCGTGTGGTGGCGCAACTTTCACGACAGCCAGCTCAATCAGTACGTGGAACAGGCGCTGCGCTATAACAGCGATGTGCTGATCGCCCGCGAACGGGTGAATGAATACCAGGCGCGGGCCTATGCCGCCGACAGCAGCCTGTTTCCGTCCCTTGACGCCTCGCTGAGCGGCAGCCGCGCCCGCGCGCAGTCCGCCGCCACCGGCCTGCCCATCCACAGTACGGTCTATAAAGGCGGGCTTACCGCCAGCTATGACGTCGATATCTGGGGAGCCAACCGCAGCGCCGCCAGCGCCGCCGAGGCCAGCCTTGAGGCGCAGAAGGCAGCCGCCGCTGCCGCAGACCTTACCGTCGCCGCCTCGGTGGCCGTCGGCTATCTGACGCTGCTCTCTCTGGACGAGCAGCTGCGGGTCACCCGGCAGACGCTGAAATCCCGCGAAGACGCCTACAGCATGGCTAAACGCCAGTTTGAGACCGGCTATACCTCGCGCCTCGAGCTGATGCAGGCCGATTCGGAGCTGCGATCTACCCGGGCGCAGATCCCGCCGCTGGAGCATCAAATCGCCCAGCAGGAGAACGCCCTCAGCGTGCTGATCGGCAGCAACCCGCAGGAGATCAGGCGTCAGGACTTTGCCCATCTGACGCCGCTGTCGCTGTCGTCGCAGCTGCCCTCCAGCCTGCTGAACCGCCGACCGGATATCGCGCAGGCCCAGCGCCAGCTGCTCGCCGCCGACGCCACCCTTGCCTCTTCCCAGGCCCGGCTGCTGCCGTCGATCAATTTGACCGCCACCGGCAGCATGCAGGACCGTACGCTGCCGGATCTGCTCGATAATCCGCTGCGGCTGTGGAGCATCGGCGGCAGTATTCTCGCTCCGCTGCTGAACCGCCAGGCGCTGAACGCCCAGGTCGACGTGTCGATGGCCCAGCGTAACCAGGCGCTGTATGGCTATGAGAAAACGGTGCGCGGCGCGTTTCGCGAGGTCAACGATAGCCTGGACGCCATCACCCGCTACGGCGAACAGCTCACGGAGCTGCAGGAGCAGGAGGCGGTGGCGCAGGAGACGCTGCGGATTGCCGGAAACCGCTATCGTAACGGCTACTCCTCTTATCTCGAGGTTCTGGACGCCCAGCGCACCCTGTTCTCGACGCAAATCAGCGTCGTGCAGGTGAAAAATAACCTGCTGCTGGCCCAGGTTGATTTATATCGGTCGCTGGGAGGCGGCTGGTCTGATTCATCAGGGACGTAATACAGGAAATTTTGCATGCAACAACAATGGTCTGCTGTAGATAATTATCTTGTTGAAACGCTGATCCCGCACGACCCGCTGCTGCAGCAGGTGCTGGAGAATAACCAGCGCGCCGGCCTTCCGGCCTATGACGTTGCCGCCAACCAGGGCCAGTTTCTGGCGCTGCTGGTGCGCATCACCCGCGCCCGGCGGGTGCTGGAGATCGGCACGCTCGGCGGCTATAGCACCATCTGGATGGCGCGCGAGCTGCCGCCGGACGGCGAGCTGCTGACCCTGGAAGCCGACCCGCACCATGCGCAAACTGCGCGGCAGAATATTCGGCTGGCGGGCGTGGACGATCGGGTCGAGGTGCGCGAAGGCCCGGCGCTGGCAACCCTTGAGAGCCTCGGCGATCGCCCCGCTTTTGATCTGATTTTTATCGATGCCGATAAGCCCAACAACCCACACTACCTGCGGTGGGCCCTGCGCTACTCCCGGCCGGGAACGCTGATTATCGGCGATAACGTGGTGCGGGATGGGGAGGTGACTAATCCGCATAGCGCCGATGAGCGGGTCCAGGGCGTGCGGCGGTTTATTGAGATGATGGGCAGCGACCCGCGCCTGACGGTGACGGCGCTGCAGACGGTGGGCAGCAAGGGCTGGGATGGGTTTACGCTGGCGTGGGTCAACGGGTAGCTCCGCTACCGGCAGCGGCCCCAGCCGATTAACGTGGCTGCTCGCTAAGAGAAACTTCTCTCATTAACCTCCGCGGAATATTTCGTTCATTTCCGTGGAATGTTCCGTTCACGTTGAATCCGACGTTTTTCTCACACCCGCTGCGGGTGAACGGCACGGGGGCGTTTCGCCCGCCCCACGCTGCCAACCCGTGGCAATTAGGTTGCGATTTCATTGCTGAAAGAATTTTCAGCAATGACCATGCAGGCATGAGGCATCGGGATATGCAGCAGGGGGGTTGGGCCGGCTAAAAATCGCTGAGGCGCAGGCGGCTGGCCGCCGCCAGCATGGACAAAAACGCCCGGAGCGTTTTTGAACGACGTTGACGTCGGCCCCGAAGGGGTGAGTCCCAGGGATGGGACGAATAACCTGGCGGAGGCAAGCCTTACAGGGACGTTACCTCTTGCCGTCCCCGAATAGCCAGACGGCGGAGACGAAGGTATCGCGCAGCGACGATTTTTCTTGCCGGGATGCCGGGTCCCCAGGGCCGGGCGAAACCGGCCCTGTGCCGTTCACCTATGCCGCAGTAAACAGAAGTATGCGGGACCAATGGTGAACGGAACATTCCACCGAACACTTCACAGAGCAAGCTAAGAAAACACGCCTTCACCCTGCCCTAAAACGACCATCAGGCGACTATCTGCTCCATCGCCTGCAGGATCCGCTTATCGGAAATGGGGTACGGGGTACCCAGCTGCTGGGCGAAGAAGCTGACGCGCAGCTCCTCGATCATCCAGCGGATCTCCTGCACGTCCTCGTCGTCACGGCGGGCTGGCGGCAGCTTATTCAGCCACTGCTGCCACGCCTGCTGAATGCTCTCAACCTTCAGCATCTGCGCGCGATCGCGGTGCGGATCGACCGCCATCTTCTCCAGCCGCTTTTCAATCGCCTGCAGATAGCGCAGGGTATCGCCCAGCCGGCGGAAGCCGTTGCCGGTGACGAAGCCGCGATAAACCAGGCCGCTCATCTGCCCTTTGATATCCGACAGCCCCAGCGCCATGCTCATATCCACGCGCCCTTTCAGGCGCTTGTTGACGTTGAACACCGCGGTCAGGATCTGCTCAACCTGTTTGGCAATCTCCACCACCGTATCGTTGAGCTCGGCGCGCACCTTGTCGTGCAGCTGCGTAAAGCCCTCTTCGGTCCAAACCGGCCCGCCGGCCTCGTCGATAAGCTTATCGACGCCGCAGGAGATGCAGTCGTCAATCAGATCCAGCACCTTGCCGTAGGGGTTAAAATAGAGCCCCAGCTTGGCCTTGTTCGGCAGCTTCTCGTGCAGATATTTGACAGGCGACGGAATGTTCAGCAGCAGCAGCCGGCGAAGACCGCGCCACATCGCCTGCTGCTGTTCGAGCGGATTGTCGAACAGCTTAATCGCGACGCTGTCACGTTCGTCCACCAGCGCCGGCCAGGCCTTAACCCGATAGTTGCCGCGCTTTTGTTCATAGCTTTCCGCCAGGGTGCCGAAGCTCCAGATATGCAGCCCGCTCTGCTCGATACCGTCATCGGCCACCGCGGAGAGCGTCTCCTGCACTTTCCCCTTCAGCGCATCCTTTAACTCCTGCAGCGAACGGCCTTCGGCGAGCTTCTTGTTCTTATCATCCACCACCCGGAAGGTGATTTTCAGGTGATCGGGCACCTGATCCCACTGCCAGGCCTCGCGGTCGATGGTCACGCCGCTCATCCGCCGCAGCTCGCGCTCCAGCGAATCCAGCAGCGGTAGCTCCAGCGGCGTCGCGCGGCCTAAAAAGGCTTCGGCATAGTTCGGCGCCGGCACGAAGTTGCGCCGCACCGGTTTCGGCAGCGATTTAATCAGGGCGATAATCAGTTCCCGACGCAGGCCGGGGATTTGCCATTCGAAGCCGGCCTCGTCCACCTGGTTGAGCAGCGGCAGCGGAATATGCACCGTCACCCCATCGGCGTCGGCGCCCGGTTCGAACTGATAGGTCAGACGCAGCTTGAGGTTGCCCTGGTGCCAGAAGTTCGGGTAGTCCAGCTTGCTGACCTGCTCCGCACCCTCTTTAATCAGCATGCTCTTTTCAAAGTTGAGCAGATCCGGAGTCTCGCGGCTGGCCTGCTTCCACCAGTTGTCGAAGTGGCGCGCCGAGATGACGTCATGGCCGATGCGCCGATCGTAAAACTCAAACATCGTTTCGTCGTCGACCAGGATGTCGCGGCGGCGCGATTTGTGCTCCAGCTCTTCGATTTCCGTGCGCAGCTTGAGGTTGTCGCGGAAGAAGGCGTGCCGGGTCTGCCAGTCGCCCTCCACCAGCGCGTGGCGGATAAACAGCTCGCGGCACAGCGCCGGGTCAATCTGGCTGTAGTTCACCTTGCGGGCGGCGACGATCGGCAGGCCGTAGACGGTTACTTTCTCCGTCGCCATCACCGCCCCCTGCGCCCTCTCCCAGTGCGGTTCGCTGTATGAGCGCTTAATCAGATGCTGCGCCACCGGCTCCACCCATTCCGGGTCGATGCGCGCGGCGATGCGCCCCCACAGGCGGCTGGTTTCCACCAGCTCGGCAACCATGGTCCACTTCGGCGGCTTCTTAAACAGCCCGGAGCCCGGGAAGATCGAGAAGCGGGCGTTACGCGCGCCGGTAAATTCCTGCTTGTCGGTATCCTTCATGCCGATATGCGACAGCAGCCCGGTCAGCAGCGCGGTGTGAATTTCGCGGTACTCCGCCGGCTCGCTATTTACCGGCAGGCCCAGCTCTTTCACCACCTGGCGCAGCTGGGTGTAGATGTCCTGCCACTCGCGCACCCGGAGGTAGTTAAGAAAATCGACGCGGCACTGGCGGCGGAACTGGTTCGATGACAGCGCTTTCTGCTGCTCGCCGAGGTAGTTCCATAAGTTGACGAAAGCGAGAAAATCCGACTCTTTATCGTGGAAACGGCGGTGCTTCTCATCGGAGGCCTGCTGCTTGTCCATCGGACGTTCGCGCGGGTCCTGAATCGACAGCGCCGAGGTGATGATCATCGCCTCGCGCACGCAGCCGTGCTTTTGCGCTTCCAGCACCATCCGCGCCAGCCGCGGGTCAACCGGCAGCTGGCTGAGCTGGCGGCCCATCGGCGTCAGCTTATAGGCGGTCATCTGCTCGTCGGTGGTAATCGCCCCGAGCTCTTCCAGCAGGCGCACGCCGTCCTGGATGTTACGCTTGTCCGGCGCCTCAACGAACGGGAAGGCGGCGATATCCCCCAGCCCCAGGGCGGTCATCTGCAGAATAACCGATGCCAGGTTGGTGCGCAGGATTTCCGGGTCGGTAAACTCCGGGCGCGACAGAAAATCATCTTCGGAATAGAGACGAATACAGATCCCTTCCGATACGCGGCCGCAGCGGCCTTTACGCTGGTTAGCGGAGGCCTGGGAAACGGGCTCAATCGGCAGGCGCTGCACCTTGGTGCGGAAGCTGTAGCGGCTGATGCGCGCGGTGCCCGGGTCAATAACGTACTTAATTCCCGGCACCGTCAGCGAGGTTTCCGCGACGTTGGTCGCCAGCACGATGCGCCGCCCGCTGTGGGACTGGAAGACGCGGTTCTGCTCGCTGTTCGACAGCCGGGCATAGAGCGGCAGCACTTCGGTATGCCGCAGGTTGAGCTTGTTGAGCGCATCGGCGGTATCGCGAATTTCCCGCTCTCCGCTCATAAAGATCAGAATATCGCCGGGACTTTCATGCCCCAGCTCTTCGACGGCGTCGAAAATCGCCTGCAGCTGATCGCGCTCGGTGTCATCGGCCTCTTCAACGATCGGCCGGTAGCGAACCTCGACCGGATAGGTGCGGCCGGAGACTTCGATAATCGGCGCATGGTTAAAGTGGCGCGAGAAGCGTTCCGGATCGATGGTCGCCGAGGTGATGATGATTTTCAGATCCGGACGCTTCGGCAGCAGCTCCCGCAGGTAGCCAAGCAGGAAGTCTATATTGAGGCTGCGTTCGTGGGCCTCATCGATAATGATGGTGTCGTACTGCATCAGCAGGCGGTCCTGCTGGATTTCCGCCAGCAGGATACCGTCGGTCATCAGCTTGACCATCGTGTTGTCGCCGACGTGGTCGCTAAAGCGCACCTTATAACCGATGCAGCCGCCAGGTTCGCTTTGCAGCTCCTCGGCGATGCGGTTCGCCACGGTACGCGCCGCCAGACGACGCGGCTGAGTGTGGCCAATGAGGCCTTTCACCCCGCGCCCCAGCTCCATACAGATTTTCGGCAGTTGGGTGGTTTTACCGGAACCGGTCTCCCCCGCCACAATCACCACCTGGTGATCGCGCACGGCTTCGAGAATCTCTTGTTTTTTCTGGCTTACCGGCAGGTTTTCCGGGTAGGTAATCGCCGGCCGCGCCGCTTCGCGCAGCAGGACTCTCCCTGCCGCCGCCGCAATCTCCTGCGCCATCTCCCGCAGAATAGCCTGCTGGGATTCAGGATTTTTAACCTTCTTCACGCCGTGCAGACGGCGGGAAAAGCGAGACCTGTCGCGCAGCATCAGGCCGTCAAGCTGCTGGAAGATCTGGGGGAAGGTGAAAATTTGTTGTTCTGTCATAGCGTTATCGGGCAGTGCTCTGCCAGGAAAAATCTCTTTTGAAGTATTGCTGTAGATTACCACAGCTGTGCATTTCGTGCCTTGTTCAAAAAAACTGAACACAGAGTTCGATTTATTGCGCTTTCTCTGTGGCATGATTGTGAATAAAGTGTCAGCAAGCACCAGGGCATCGACCCGTCAATCTCATATAAGGAAACACCCATGAGCAAAGTATTAGTTCTGAAATCCAGTATTCTGGCAGGGTACTCGCAATCCGGTCAGCTGTCCGACTATTTTGTTGAACAATGGCGTGAAAAGCACGCTGAAGACGCGATCACCGTGCGTGACCTGGCAGCAAACCCGATCCCTGTACTGGATGGCGAACTGGTTGGTGCTCTGCGTCCGAGCGATGCGCCGCTGACTCCGCGTCAGCAGGAAGCGCTGGCGCTGTCCGACGAGCTGATCGCTGAGCTGCAGGCGAATGACGTGATTGTTATCGCCGCGCCGATGTACAACTTCAACATCCCGACTCAGCTGAAAAACTACTTCGACCTGGTGGCACGCGCCGGCGTCACCTTCCGTTACACCGAGAAAGGGCCGGAAGGTCTGGTTACCGGTAAACGCGCTGTCGTTGTGACCAGCCGCGGCGGCATCCATAAAGATACCCCGACTGACCTGGTGACTCCGTACCTGTCGACCTTCCTCGGCTTCATCGGCATCACCGACGTGAACTTCGTCTTCGCTGAAGGTATCGCTTACGGTCCGGAAGTGGCTGCCAAAGCGCAGAACGACGCGAAAGCGGCCATCGATAGCGTGGTTGCAGCGTAATTTAGATTGCCACTCCCACCGCCCGGTGGGAGTTTCTTCTCCCCGTCCCCCACCTTACGAGACGCCTCCTAAAATCAGCAGCCAATTCTGCCTGTAAATCCCCCAACGTATACGATAGCGCTCACGGCTTGCGGCCAGCTGTCTCCGATCTCCAGGCCTGACCTGACAAAATGTCGAAAAATCAGCGATAGGTACCATGTACACGCCCAGGTGTACATGGTACCTTAACAAGGAGCGTACTCATGTGCTGTGCGATTGAATTTATCGAAACGCCGCTGTTTACCCGGCAGATAAAACAGCTTGCTACTGACGATGAGCTTCGGGCGCTGCAGAAAGAACTCATTGGCAATCCGGATGCCGGGGATATCATCCAGAATACGGGTGGACTACGGAAAATCAGGATGGCGACCGGCGTTCAGGGGAAAAGCGGCAGCGCAAGGGTGATTTATTTCCTCGCCACCGCTGAGATTATCTATCTGGTTTTGGCGTACCCGAAAAGCACCAAAGATAATCTGACCGATGCTGAAAAAGCGCAGCTCAAAAAACTAGCTAAACTACTGAAAAATGAGGTGTGACATGAGTTTTTTTGATGAGCTTCAAACGTCCCTCAAAGAAGCCGTTGATATCAAAAATGGCGATAAAGCCCCAGCCCGCGTGACTCGCTATGAGATCGCTGACGTAAAAGCTATTCGAGCGCAGCTGAACGTTTCCCAGACGGAAATGGCGCAAGCGCTGGGAACCAGCGTGGATACCATTAAAAGCTGGGAATCCAGACGACGTAACCCAACGGGGCTTGCGGCAAAAGTGCTGGCGGCGATTCAGGCGAACCCGGCACTCTTTCGCGAGCTGGCTAAATACTAGGCCCTCGAAGCCAGAGGGCTCTGGTTCAGGATGATGATTTCGGCCGCAGGCTTTCATCAAACTCCAGCCGCTTTCTCTGCGGCTCCACCTCTTTCAGCGGCTCCACCTGATGCAGCGTTTGCTGGCAGCGCCCGACCAGCGCCTGATACTCCCGCGTCCCCTGCTTTTTCCACGCGATCTCCTGCTCACTCAGGGTGCGAATGGCCTTCGCCGGGCTGCCGACGATCAGATGGTTGGCCGGCATCTCGGCTTTAGCCTTAACGAACGCCGAGGCGCCGACGATGCTGTTTTCGCCAATCGTTGCGCCGTCGATAATCACCGCGCTCATCCCGACCAGCGCGTTGCGGCCGATAACGCAGCCGTGAAGGATCGCCCCGTGGCCGATATGCCCGTCCTCTTCGACCACCGTATCCTGGCCGGGAAAGCCGTGCATCACGCAGTTATCCTGAATGTTGGCGCCATCTTTCACCACGATGCGCCCGAAATCACCGCGCAGGCTGGCGTTAGGGCCGACGTAGACGCCTTTACCGAGGATCACGTCGCCAATCAGCACCGCCGTGGGGTGAACGTAGCTTTCATCCGGTACCACCGGGGTCATACCGTCTATCTGATAAATCGGCATCGGCTCTCCTTAAGCGGCGGTCAGGCCGCCAAAACGTTGAAAATAGAGCGGCCCCGGCGCCGGCAGTTCGCCGACCGAGCTCTCCCCGTTCTCGCTGACGAAGGCCAGCGCGCCGGGCGCGACGCGTTGATAAATATTGATGCACAGCTGGCGCGCGGTCTGCCCCAGCCAGTGCGCCGGCAGCAGCTCCTCCGGCAGCAGCGGATCTTTTAGCACCACCCGACGATAAAAATGGATTAGCAGCAGCTGGATCTGGAAGCAGCGCTCTGCGGTCAGCTCCGCGCTATCGACGTCGCGCAGCAGCGGCAGCAGCGGGCGAAACAGCGAAATAAAGGTTTCGTACATCGCGTTTTGTTCGGTCAGGTGCCAGCACTCCTCGACGCGCGCGCGCAGCGCCGCCCGGGAGAGCGCCAGCGGAGAGTGCGCTTCAAAGCAGATGACGTTTTCCGCCACCCCCGCTTCATGCAGCAGCGACTGCACGTCCGCCAGCTTCTGCGCCGGCGAGGCGAGCAGGCTCGGCGCAAGTGCGCCAAAACCCTGCCACAGAAGCTGCTTTTTCACCTCCGCGAGGGTGTTTTTTTCCAGCCCCTCGGAGAGCAGCAGCAGCCAGGTGCCGTCCCACTCCGGCGCGGCGGCGCGATAAATTTTGTGCTCCGCGCGGCGGGTCAGGCGCAGCCCCTTGTCGCTCAGACGATAGAAGCTGCGGCGGCCGATACGCACCACGTCCAGCCACTCCTCTTTGTTGAGGCGAAACAGCGCCGTCCGCACAAAACGTTCGCCGAATCCCAGCCCTTCGAGCAGGGCCGCCACGCTGCCGAGCCACACTTCGCCCCCGCGCTGCAGCAGGGAATCACCGTACAGGGAGGCGATCAGCGACGTCCCGCTAATCGGCATCGCCGTCACCGCCTGTTGAATAAAATTATCAAGCCTGCTCATATGATTCATTCCGTTGCGGTTAGTAGTCCATGACGAATCATAGCACAGGGAACTCCCGGCAGGGGCGCTGCGTCCCGCCGGGGATTTCATCGCCCGGCCGGGCCGGGAGGCGCTGACCTAGCCGTTGGCGGCGACCTTGCGCAGGTCGAACACCCGGCAGGCCTTCCCTTCCGAGCGCGGGATGCTGCCGCAGTTGACGATGCTGATATCGGTGGAGATCCCGACCATCGACTTGATGCGGTGGCGCAGCTGATGGCAGATCTGGCAGCGCTGCTCGTGGCTCAGCGACAGGCTGCTCTCCTTCAGCTCCACGCGCACCGAAAGTGAATCAAGATGGCCGCGACGATTTACCTCCAGCTGGTAGTGCGGCGCCAGATGCTCCACCTTGAGGATCTCCTCTTCCAGCTGCGACGGGAAGACGTTGACGCCGCGAATAATCAGCATGTCGTCGCTGCGTCCGCTGATGCGATCCATCCGCCGCATGCTGCGCGCGGTGCCCGGCAGCAGGCGGGTCAGATCGCGGGTACGGTAGCGGATCACCGGCAGCGCCTCTTTGGTCAGGGTGGTGAACAGCAGCTCGCCGTGTTCGCCATCCGCCAGCGGCGTGCCGTCGTGCGGGTTGACTACTTCCGGATAGAAATGGTCCTCCCAGATGGTCGGGCCGTCGGCGGTTTCCAGACACTCCATCGCCACCCCCGGCCCCATCACTTCCGAAAGCCCGTAGATATCCAGGGCGGTGATCCCGAGACGACGCTCGATTTCCGCCCGCATCGCCAGCGTCCACGGCTCGGCGCCGAATACGCCAACCCGCAACGAGCAGCGGCTGGCATCGCCGCCCATCTGCCGCTCGAGCTCTTCAATCAGGTTCAGGCAGTACGAGGGCGTGACCATAATCATATCCGGCTGAAAATCGCGGATCAGCTGCGCCTGTTTTTCCGTCTGGCCGCCGGACATCGGGATCACCGTGGCCCCCAGACGCTCCGCGCCGTAGTGCGCGCCAAGGCCGCCGGTAAACAGGCCGTAGCCGTAGGCGACGTGGATTTTATCTTTTGCCGTGCCGCCGGCGGCGCGCAGGGAGCGGGCGACGATATTGGCCCAGGTATCGATATCATTTTGCGTGTAGCCCACCACCGTCGGTTTGCCGGTGGTCCCGGACGAGGCGTGGATGCGCACAATCTGCTCCATCGGCACCGCAAAGGTATCGAACGGGTAGTTATCGCGCAGATCCTGTTTGGTGGTGCACGGGAACTTGCTCAGGTCGCTCAGTTCGTGGAAATCGTCAGGATGCACCCCCGCCGCGTCAAACTTGCGGCGGTACATCGGAACGTTGTCGTAAGCATGTTTCAGCGTCCACTTCAGACGCTGGGTTTGCAGAGCCTGTAATTCATCACGAGAAGCGTTTTCAATCGGATCTAATTTTGTATTAGTTATCATTTTAGGGTACTCGCAGGTAAATTAGCTCACACTCGCTCGAGGATCATGGCAATGCCCTGACCCACGCCAATACACATCGTACACAGGGCGTAGCGCCCGCCGCGCCGCTGCAGCTCCAGGCTCGCGCTCAGCGCCAGCCGGGCGCCGCTCATTCCCAGCGGATGGCCTAAAGCGATGGCGCCGCCGTTGGGGTTAACGTGCGCGGCATCATCCGCCACCCCCAGCTGTCTGAGCACGCCCAGCGCCTGGGCGGCGAAGGCTTCGTTCAGTTCAATAACGTCCATATCGTTGATATTCAGCCCCGCGCGCTCCAGCACCTTACGCACGGCGGGTACCGGCCCGAGCCCCATCAGCCGTGGTTCAACCCCGGCGGTAGCCATCGCCACAATGCGCGCCCGCGGCGTCAGCCCCTGGGCCAGGGCCTGCTGTTCGCTGGCGATAATCAGCGCCGCGGCGCCGTCGTTGACCCCGGAGGCGTTGCCGGCGGTGACCACGCCGCCCTTGCGGAACGGGGTTTTTAGCTGAGAAAGCTGCTCCAGGGTGGTTTCCGCCCGCGGATGCTCATCGTCGCGAACGACGCTGACCGCCCCCTTCCTGCCAATAATCTGTACCGGGACGATCTCCTGCGCCAGGATGCCGTCACGCTGGGCTTTCGCCGTCAGCCGCTGGCTGCGCAGGGCGAACGCGTCCTGATCGGCGCGGCTAATATTTAACAACTCGGCTACATTCTCCGCCGTTTCCGGCATGCTGTCAGTGCCGAATTGCTGCTGCATGAGCGGGTTCACAAAACGCCAGCCGATGGTGGTATCAAACAGCTCCGCCTGACGCTGGTACGGCGCGCTGGCCTTGCCCATCACAAACGGCGCCCGCGACATCGACTCCACGCCGCCGGCAATCATCAGGTCGGCATCCCCGGCCTTAATGGCGCGGGCGGCAAAGCCGATCGCGTCCAGCCCGGAGCCGCACAGGCGGTTGATAGTGGTGCCGGAGACGCTCGGCAGATAGCCCGCCAGCAGCGTCGCCATATGCGCCACGTTGCGGTTATCTTCTCCGGCCTGGTTGGCGCAGCCGAAAATCACGTCGTCAATGCAGCCGGGATCGAGGCGCGGATTGCGGCTCAGCAGCTCGCGCAGCGGAACAGCGGCTAAATCATCGGCCCGCACGCTGGCGAGCGCCCCGCCGTAGCGGCCGATCGGCGTACGAATTCCGTCACAAATAAAGGCGTCACGCATCAGACTTCTCCTGTGATTGTGCCGCCGATGCGGTGCGATTTACCGCGAAACAGGGCGACAATTTTCTGTTGTTGGTTAACGATTTCGATGTCGTAGACGCCGGTCAGTTTGCCCTGCTGCCTGACCCGCGCGGTGGCGACCAGCCGGTCGCCGGCGAAGGCCGGGCGCAGAAAATCGATGCTTGCCGCCGAGGCGACCGCCGCCTGCCCCTGGCTGTTGCAGGCGTAGGCAAAGGCGGTGTCGGCGAGGGAAAAGAGCTGCCCGCCGTGGCAGGTTTGATGGCCGTTAAGCATGTTCGGCGCGACGGTCATGGTCATCTGCGCGTAGCCCTCGTCCATCTCGATAATGTCGATCCCCAGCGTTTGGGCGCAGGTATCGTGTTCATACATTGCGCGCGCGTTGCGCCAGGCCTTATCGTTCATTGCGCATCTCCAGCAGCGCCTTCTGGCGCAGTAGCGAACAGGGGCGATAGCGCTCTTCGCCGTAGTGCTGCTGGAGGTTTTCCAGCAGGCGCAGTACGCGGTTCCAGCCCAGCCGGGCGCCCCACGCCAGCGGGCCGTGCGGGTAGTTCACCCCCAGGCGCATCGCGGTATCGATATCCGCCGGATCGGCCACGCCTTTCTGCACCGCATCCAGCGCTTCATTCACCAGCATCGCCACCGTGCGCCACACCAGCAGCCCCGGATAGTCGGCAACCTGCAGCACTTTTTTGCCCTGCTGCTGAAAATAGCGCACCGCTTTATCGGTGGCCGAGCGCGGATTAGACTCCGCGCTCGCCAGCACCACCGTCTCCCCGGCGCTGTGGTCATAGACCACCACCGGACGGCCGTGCTGCGCGCTCAGGGCTTCGGCGGTTTGGCCTTCGGTCTCCATCAGCAGCAGCTCGTCAAGTTCGGTGACATTGTCACTTTTCCGCGTCACCTTCCGCGCGCCTGCCGATTCGGCCACCGCGCTGAGGCTCAGATCCGCCTCGGCGTCCAGCGGCCAGCGGTATACCCCCTGCCCGCTCTTTTTGCCCAGCCGTCCGGCCAGCGCCAGCTCCTGCTGCTGCAGCGAGGGAAGGAAGCGCCGGTCCTGCCAGAAGGCGTTAAATACCGAACAGGTCACCGCGAAGTTGACGTCCTGGCCGATCAAGTCGGTCAGCGCCAGCGGCCCCATCGGAAAACCGCCGCCGTCGCGCAGGGCGGCGTCAATGACCTGCGCGGGAGCCACCTGCTCCTCCAGCGCCCGCCAGGCTTCGGCGTAGAACGGGCGCGCCACGCGATTGACGATAAACCCCGGCGTTGAGCGGCAGCGCACCGGCTGCTTACCCCACGCGCTAACGCACCGGCACAGCTGTTCAACCACTTCCGGCGAGGTGGCCAGGCCGCTGACCACTTCCACCAGCCGCATCACCGGCGCCGGGTTAAAGAAGTGCAGGCCGGCCACGCGCTCCGGGTGCTTCACCCCGGCGGCAATCGCGGTAATCGAAATCGAGGAGGTGTTGCTGGTGAGCAGCGCGGAGGGCGAGCAGATCTCCGCCAGCTGGCTGAACAGCGCTTTTTTGATCTCAGGACGTTCGGAAGCCGCTTCAATCACCAGCTGCGCCGGCGCCAGCGCGGCCAGTTCCGTCGTCGGCACGATGCGGGCCAGCAGCGCCTCGGCCTGCTCTGCCGTCAGCCTGCCGCGCGCGACGCGCGAGGCCAGCCGCTGGCGAATACCGTCCACCGCGCAGGTTAGCGCATCGCCGGCGATATCGTAGAGCAGCACCTGATGTCCGGCGCCGGCGGCGACCTCCGCGATTCCTGAGCCCATAGTGCCGCCGCCGATCACGGCAACGGTATGCAGTGTTGTGCTCATAGGCTATTTCCCGCTGAACAGTGGAGGACGTTTGGCGAGGAAAGCGCTCACGCCTTCGCGGTAGTCGGCGCTGCGTCCGGCCAGGCGCTGGTAGTCGCGTTCCAGGTCAAGCTGGGCATCAAGGCCGTTGGTTTCCGCAGCCAGCAGGGCTTGCTTAATCAGGCCGAGGCCGAAGGTCGGCTGCGTCGCCAGATGACGGGCCAGCTGAAGGCTGGTGTCCGCCAGCTCGGCGTCCTCCACCAGCTGCCAGATCATCCCCCACTGGGCGGCCTGTTCGGCGCTGAGCTTCTCGCCCAGCAGCGCCAGCCCCATCGCCCTGGCGCGTCCGGCGATCCGCGGCAGAAACCAGCTGCCGCCGCAGTCGGGCACCAGCCCAAGCTTGCTGAAGGCCATTACGAAGCTGGCGGATCGCGCGGCGAGCACCAGGTCGCAGCCCAGCGCCAGAGTTGCCCCGGCCCCGGCCGCCACGCCGTTAACCGCCGCAATCACCGGCTTCGGCAGCGCCGCCAGGCGGCGCACCAGCGGGTTATAGAAGCGCTCCACCGACAGCCCCAGATCCGGCGCCGGGCCGCTGGGGTCAACGTTGCGGTCGTTCAGATCCTGGCCAGCGCAAAAGCCGCGCCCGGCGCCGGTAATCAGCAGGCAGCGCACGCTGTCGTCGCGTTCGGCCTGGGTCAGGCACTCGGCGAGCTGCTGATGCATCACGTCATTAAAGCTGTTCAGGCGATCCGGACGGTTAAGGGTAATCGTCATCACGCCCTGTTCTACGGTGCTGAGAATAAAAGCTTCCACGATTAGCGTCCTTTAAATTGCGGGGTACGTTTTTGTAAAAAGGCGTCGATGCCTTCGCGACGATCTTCCGTCGCGCTGAGCAGCGTAAACAGCTGACGCTCCTGCTGGAGACCGGCCTGCAGCCCCACCTCCTGCGCCTGGCGCAGCGCCTGCTTCGCCGCCCGCAGCGCCAGCGGCGAGTGGCGGGCAATGGTCGCTGCCAGCTTGAGGGCATACTCATCGCTTAACGCCGGCGGATAGATATCGCTCACCAGACCGGCCTGCTGCGCCCGCCGGGCGTCGATCGTTTCGCCGCTCAGCACCATGCGGCTGGCCAGCGCCTTGCCGACGCAGCGGATCAGCCGCTGGGTACCGCCCGCGCCGGGCATCATGCCGAGGGTGATTTCCGGCACCCCGAAGCGGGCGTTATCCCCCGCGACCACCAGGTCGCAGAGCAGCGCCAGCTCGCAGCCCGCGCCGAGGGCGTAGCCGTTCACGGCCGCAATCAGCGGCTTGCTGAAGGCGTCAATTCGCGCCCACAGGCGAGGGCGAAGATCATCGAACGTGGCCGGGAGATCTTTTTCCGCCATCTCGTTAAGGTCGGCGCCGGCGGCAAACACGCGCTGGCCGCCGCTAATCATGCAGACGCTAATGTCCGGGTCGGCCGCCGCGGCTTCCAGCGCCTCGGCAAGCCGGGTCAGCAGCGCATTATTGAGCGCATTGCGCGCCTGCGGGCGGTTGAGAGTCAGGTGCAGCACCCGCCCGTGGCGGGTAATCAGCAGTTCGCTCATGCCATCCCCCGGGCGTCAAAATCCACCACCACGTCGCCGCTGGTCGGCAGCGCCTGGCAGCTGAGCACGTAGCCGGCCGCCAGCTCGTCCGCTTCGAGGCTGTAGTTTGCCGCCATCGCCACTTCCCCGCGCAGCACCTTGCATTTGCAGGTAGCGCAGACGCCGCCTTTGCAGGCGAACGGCAGATCCGCCCCCTGGCGCAGCGCCGCGTCGAGAATGCTGTCATCTTCCGCGCTGAGGGCCACCAGCCGATCGCGGCCGTCCTGGCGAATGGTGACGGTTCGGCCCCCGGCCTGCACGCCGGTCGCGCGCTTAACGCTGCTGCCCGGGGTATTAAAGCGTTCAAGATGAATGCTGTGCGCCGCCATCCCGAGCTCCCCCAGCGCGGCTTCCGCTTCATCCATCATCAGCGCCGGGCCGCAGATAAAGGCCTCGTCGAAGCGGCTGAAGTCCAGCAGCCGGCCGGAGAGCGCACGCAGCTTAGCGCCGTCGATGCGCCCCTGCAGCAGGTCGCTGTCCATTGACTCCTGGCTAAACAGGTGCACCACCTGCAGCCGCTGCGGGTAGCGATCTTTCAGGTCCGCCAGCGCCTGGCGAAACATCATGCTGTGGCTGCTGCGGTTGCCGTAAATCAGGGTGAAGCGGCTCTGCGTTTCGGTGGCGAGCGTGGCGCCGATAATCGCCATCATCGGCGTAATGCCGGAACCGGCGGCAATCGCCAGGTATTCGCCGCGGCGTTCGGCCTGCGGCTGGTAGCCAAAATGGCCCTGCGGCACCATCACCTCCAGGGCCATACCCTGGTGGATATCGTGCTGCGCATAGCGTGAGAAGCGGCCGCCGTCGATGGCCTTCACCGCCACGCTGATTTCGGCCGGGGAGCGGCTGCGGCAAATGGAGTAGCAGCGCCGCAGCTCTTCCCCGCCGAGGCGGGCTTTCACGGTCAAGTGCTGGCCGGGACGGAAGGCGTACTCGGTCTGCAGCGCGTCGGGGATCGCAAAGGTAATGGTCACCGCATCGCGGGTTTCCGGCTCCACTTTCGCGACGGTAAGCGAATGAAACGTCGTCATGGCAACCTCAAATACATTTAAAGTAATCAAAGGGTTCACGGCAGCTGTCGCAGCGGTAGAGCGCCTTGCAGGCAGTAGAACCGAATTCGCTAATCAGCGAGGTGTGGAGGCTGCCGCAGCGCGGGCAAACCACCTCCTGCGGCATACCGGCATGGCAGGCGTGCCCCTGCGGCGGGCTGATCCCGTACTGGCGCAGGCGCTCGCGGGCCGCCTGATTCATCCAGTCGGTGGTCCACGGCGGGTCAAGCTGCAGGACGATATGCACCGGCGCGTAGCCGTGGCGGGCCATCGCCGCGCGGATCTCGCCCAGCAGGTGCTCCGTTGCCGGGCAGCCAGAGTAGGTCGGCGTAAAGCCAATCACCCAGCCCTCGCCGCGCGGCGCCACGCTGCGCACCATTCCGAGGTCGGTAATGGTCAGCACCGGCACTTCCGGGTCGGGGATCGCGCTGAGCAGGGCCCAGATAGCGTGAACGTCGGCGGGGGCGATCGCGGTCAGTCGTTGCATAGCCACCTCCTGCTACCAGCGCTGGCCGGGATAGGCGCGCTGCAGATACTGCATCTCCGCGAGCATCGGTCCGAGGTGTTCGCTGTGCAAACCCTGCTTGCCGCCGCTGCGAAACGCCGCCTCCTCGGGGATCTGCAGACCCGACTCCAGCAGCGCGGTATGCACCGCGCTCTGCCACGGCCCCTGAAGCTCGCGCGGGTCGACGGCAATCCCCTGCTCGACCAGGCTCAGCTCCAGCGCGTCGGCCATAAACAGTTCGCCGGTAAAGCGCCACAGGCCCTCAACCGCCTGCTGCATTTTTTGCGCCGAGAGCGGCGTGCCGTTGCCCAGCCGTTCGAGCCAGCCGCGGCTGAAACGCAGGTGATAGCGCACCTCCTTCAGCCCCTTGGCGGCGATGGCGGCAAGCTGCGCATCGCGGCTCTCCGCCAGGCGGGTGAACAGCTCTACGTGCCAGGCGTCGATAAAAAGCTGGCGGGCGATGGTGTCGGCGAAGCTGCCGTTCGGCTGCTCCACCAGCAGCAGGTTGTGAAACTGACGCTCGTCGCGGCCAAAGGCCAGGGTGTCTTCGTCCCCGCTCCCCGCCAGCTCCGCCGCGTAGCTGAGAAAGTTACGCGCCTGGCCGAGCAGGTCGAGGCCGATATTGGCCAGCGCCAGGTCGATCTCCAGCTCCGGCGCGTGGCCGCACCACGCCCCCAGACGCTGGGCCAGCACCAGGCCGTTATCGCCCAGACGCAGGGCATAGGTTGCAACGGGATTCAGGTTATTCATCGCTGCCTCACATATGTTCCATGCCGTCCGGCACGCTGTAGAAGGTGGGATGGCGGTAGATTTTGCTCTCCGCCGGGTCAAAGAATTCGCCGCGATCTTCCGGCTGCGAAGCGATAATTTCGCTGGCCTTCACCACCCACAGCGAACAGCCTTCGCTGCGGCGGGTATAGACGTCGCGGGCGTTTTCCAGCGCCATCTGGTCGTCGGCGGCGTGCAGGCTCCCCACGTGGCGATGCGAGAGTCCCTGTTTGCTGCGGACAAAAACTTCATATAACGGCCAGTAAACGTTGCTCATCATGCTTCTCCTTACGCCGCGTCGCGGGAGTGTTGTTTTTGCGCATGGGCCAGCGCGGCTTCCCGCACCCACGCCCCCTCTTCCCAGGCTTTACGCCTGGCGGCCAGCCGTTCGTGGTTGCAGATCCCGCGGCCGCTGATCACCTCGTGAAGCTCCTGCCAGTCGATTTCGCCGAAGCGGTAATGTCCGCTGGCTTCGTCAAACTGCAAATCGGGGTCCGGTACTCGCATGCCGAGGATCGCCACCTGCGGCACGGTGTTGTCGATAAAGCGCTGGCGCAGCTCGTCGTTGGAGTGCAGCTTGATCTTCCACGCCATGCTGCGCGCGCTGTTGGGCGAGCTGTCATCGCTGGGGCCAAACATCATCAGCGCCGGCCACCAGAAGCGGTCGATCGCGTCCTGCAGCATCTGCCGCTGCTCATCGCTGCCCTGGGCCAGCACCATGCAGGCTTCAAATCCCTGGCGCTGATGGAAGCTCTCCTCTTTGCAGATTTTGACCATCGCCCTGGCATAGGGGCCGTAGGAGGTGCGGCACAGGGCGACCTGGTTGACGATGGCGGCGCCGTCCACCAGCCAGCCGATCACGCCGATATCCGCCCAGCTCAGCGTGGGGTAGTTAAAAATGGAGGAGTACTTCATCCGCCCGTCGAGCATCTTCTGATAGAGATCTTCCCGGGCGCAGCCGAGGGTTTCCGCCGCGCTGTATAAATAGAGGCCGTGGCCGGCCTCATCCTGCACTTTTGCCAGCAGGATCGCCTTGCGGCGCAGGGTCGGCGCACGGGTGATCCAGTTCCCTTCCGGCAGCATGCCGACGATTTCGGAGTGCGCGTGCTGGCCAATCTGGCGGATCAGCGTCTGGCGATAGGCATCGGGCATCCAGTCCTGCGGTTCGATGGCCGTATCCTGCGCGATGCGCTGGTCAAAGCGTTGTTGTTCTGTCACGTCATCACCTTTATGATTCCTATAAATTCAACAAATCAGTTTTTATGAATCACTTTGTTTTATAAAAGTTACACTCAGGTTAAATAAAACCACAAATTTTGTTTGTTCTTTTTGTGACGATCGCCGCAAAACATTCCGTAACCAGCGTAAATACAGCAACATACAGCCCACCCTTACGGCATCATCGATCACAATGTTAATAAATTATTAAATATAGGCTTGCATTTAATGATTCATAAAATAACTATTTATAGATATTTCACGTAACACATCTGGAGATTCGCGATGCAGCAGTTAGCCAGCTACTTATCCGGCGCCTGGCAGACCGGCCGGGGCCGCACCCGTACTATTCACCACGCCATCAGCGGCGAGGCGCTGTGGGACGTCACCAGCGAAGGGCTGGATATGGCGCAGGCGCGCCGCTTTGCCATCGAGCGCGGCGGCAAAGCGCTGCAGGCTATGACCTTTATTGAGCGCAGCGCGATGCTCAAGGCGGTGGCCAAACACCTGCTGGATCATAAGGCCGACTTTTACGCCATTTCGGCACAAACCGGGGCGACCCGCGCCGACAGCTGGGTCGATATCGAAGGCGGCATCGGCACGTTGTTTACCTACGCCGGGCTGGGCAGCCGGGAGCTGCCGGACGATAACCTGTGGCCGGAAGATGAGCTGATTCCGCTATCAAAACAGGGAGGCTTCGCCGCCCGCCACGTGCTGACCTCAAAGTCCGGCGTGGCGGTACACATCAACGCCTTTAACTTCCCCTGCTGGGGGATGCTGGAAAAGCTGGCGCCCACGTGGCTGGCCGGGATGCCGGCGATCGTCAAACCGGCCACCGCCACCGCTCAGTTGACCCAGGCGATGGTGAAATCTATCGCTGACAGCGGCCTGGTGCCGGAAGGCGCCATCAGCCTGATTTGCGGCGGCGCGGGGGATCTGCTCGACCATCTCGACAGCCAGGACGTGGTGACCTTCACCGGCTCCGCCGCTACCGGCCAGCAGTTGCGCGTGCACCCGAACCTGGTGGCGAAATCCATCCCCTTCACCATGGAGGCCGACTCGCTGAACTGCTGCGTGCTGGGCGACGACATCACCCCGGAGCAGCCGGAGTTCGCGCTGTTTATTCGCGAAGTGGTGCGCGAAATGACCGCCAAAGCCGGGCAGAAATGTACCGCTATCCGCCGGATCATCGTGCCGCAGGCGCAGATCAACGCGGTGAGCGAGGCGCTGATCGCTCGCCTGCAGAAGGTGGTGGTTGGCGATCCGGCGCAGGAAGGCGTCAAGATGGGGGCACTGGTGAACGGCGAGCAGCGTCGGGACGTGCAGGAGAACGTCAATAAGCTGATTGCGGCCGGCTGCGAAATCCTCCTCGGCGGCCGGGCGGATCTCAGCGCCGCCGGGGCCTTTTTCCCGCCGGCGCTGCTGTTCTGCCCGCAGCCGGATGAAACCCCGGCGGTGCACGCCATCGAAGCCTTCGGCCCGGTAGCAACCCTGATGCCGTACCAAAACCGCGAGCACGCCCTGGCCCTCGCCCGGGCGGGCGAAGGTAGCCTGGTGGCGACGCTGGTCACCGCCAGCGGCGAGCTGGCGCGAGAATTTATTCTCGCCGCCGCCCGCTGCCACGGCCGTATTCAGATCCTCAACGAAGAGTCGTCCGCCGAGTCCACCGGCCACGGCTCTCCGCTACCGCAGCTGGTTCACGGCGGGCCGGGCCGGGCGGGAGGCGGCGAGGAGCTCGGCGGCCTGCGCTCGGTGAAGCACTATATGCAGCGCACGGCGATTCAGGGCAGCCCGACCATGCTGGCCGCCATCTCCAGACAGTGGGTTCGCGGCGCGCAGGTGGCTGAGGACCGCATCCATCCGTTCCGCAAATATTTCGAAGAGATCCAGCCCGGTGACAGCCTGCTGACGCCGCGCCGCACGCTGACCGAGGCGGATATCGTCAATTTTGCCTGCCTGAGCGGCGACCACTTCTACGCCCACATGGATAAGATTGCCGCCGCCGAGTCGATTTTCGGCGAGCGCGTGGTGCACGGTTATTTCCTGATCTCCGCGGCCGCCGGGCTGTTCGTCGACGCCGGCGTCGGGCCGGTTATCGCCAACTACGGCATGGAAAACCTGCGCTTTATCGAGCCGGTGAAGCCGGGAGACACCATCCAGGTGCGCCTGACCTGCAAGCGCAAAACGGTCAAGCGCCAGCGTACGGCGGAAGAGCAAGCCACCGGCGTCGTCGAGTGGGCGGTTGAGATTTTTAACCAGCACCAGCAGCCGGTGGCGCTCTACTCCATTCTGACCCTCGTTGCCCGCCAGCTCGGCGATTTCCCGGCCTGACGGCAAATCAACCGCTCCATCGCCCCGGAACATGGCCGCTACGCCCTGCCCGGGGCATAACTGGCAAATCTGACAAACAACCTGGCAAGAGCAAACAAACGCCTGATGGCCCGGCGCTGATAGCTTAGTGCTACTGAAGCCGACTTTCGCAGCGGCAAGGCACAACACAACAATAAGACGAGGTCACAATGGCAAACGGCTCGATTCTTTCCCCGCGTAAAACGGCTTTGGCCCTGGCTGTCGCCCTGTTTTGCGCCTGGCAGACGCCGGTACTGGCGCACGGTAGCGAAGCGCATATGGTTCCGATGGACAAGACGCTGCAGGAGTTTGGCGCCGACGTGCAGTGGGACGACTATGCCCAAATGTTTACGCTGATCAAAGACGGCGCCTATGTCAAAGTGAAACCCGGCGCCAAAACGGCCATCGTCAACGGCAAGCCGCTTAACCTGCAGGTTCCGGTAGTGATGAAAGAGGGGAAAGCGTGGGTTTCCGAGACCTTTATCAACGACGTGTTCCAGTCCGGCCTCGATCAAACCTTCCAGGTTGAAAAACGCCCCCACCCGCTCAACTCCTTAACCTCGGCGGAAATCAGCGAAGCGGTCACCATCGTCAAAGCGGCGCCGGAGTTCAAGCCGAATACGCGCTTCACCGAAATCTCCCTGCACGAGCCGGATAAAGCGGCGGTGTGGGCTTTCGCCCTGAACGGCACCGCCGTGGACGCCCCGCGCACCGCCGACGTGGTGATGCTCGACGGTAAGCACGTTATCGAGAGCGTGGTCGATTTACAGAACAAGAAAATCCTCTCGTGGAAAGCGATTAAAGACGCCCACGGCATGGTGCTGCTCGACGACTTCGCCAGCGTGCAAAACATCATCAACGCCAGCGATGAGTTTGCCGCGGTGCTGAAAAAGCACGGCATCACCGACACCAAAAAGGTGATTACCACTCCGCTGACCGTCGGCTACTTTGACGGCAAAGATGGCCTGAAACAGGACGCGCGACTGCTGAAGGTGGTGAGCTATCTGGATACCGGCGACGGCAACTACTGGGCGCACCCGATTGAGAACCTGGTGGCGGTGGTCGACCTTGAGCAGAAGAAAATCATCAAGATTGAGGAAGGTCCGGTGATCCCGGTGCCGATGGAGTCCCGCCCTTACGACGGCCGCGACCGCGTGAAGCCGGCGGTCAAGCCGCTGGATATCACCGAGCCGGAGGGCAAAAACTACACCATTACCGGCGACATGATCCACTGGCAGAACTGGGATTTCCACCTGCGGCTGAACTCGCGCGTCGGGCCGATTTTGTCCACTGTGACCTATAACGACAACGGTAAAAAGCGCCAGGTGATGTACGAAGGCTCCCTCGGCGGGATGATTGTCCCGTACGGCGATCCGGACGTGGGCTGGTACTTTAAGGCCTATCTCGACTCCGGTGATTACGGTATGGGCACCCTAACCTCGCCTATCGTGCGCGGCAAAGACGCCCCGGCCAACTCGGTGCTGCTGGATGAAACCATCGCCGACTATACCGGCGCACCAACCACCATCCCACGCGCCGTGGCGATCTTCGAACGCTATGCCGGGCCTGAATATAAGCATCAGGAGATGGGTCAGCCCAACGTCAGCACCGAGCGCCGCGAGCTGGTGGTTCGTTGGATCAGCACCGTCGGCAACTATGACTACATCTTTGACTGGGTATTCCACGAGAACGGCACCATCGGCATCGATGCGGGAGCCACCGGGATTGAAGCCGTGAAGGGCGTACTGGCGAAGACCATGCACGATCCGAGCGCCAAGGAGGATACCCGCTACGGGACGTTGATCGACCATAATATCGTCGGCACCACCCATCAGCATATCTACAACTTCCGCCTGGATCTCGACGTCGACGGCGAGAATAACAGCCTGGTGGCGATGGACCCGGAAGTGAAGCCGAATACCGCCGGCGGCCCGCGGACCAGCACCATGCAGATTAACCAGTACGCCATCGATACGGAACAGAAAGCGGCGCAGAAATTTGATCCGGGCACGATCCGCCTGCTGAGCAACACCACGAAAGAAAACCGGATGGGCAACCCGGTGTCGTACCAGATAATCCCTTACGCCGGCGGGACGCATCCGGTGGCGACCGGCGCCAAGTTTGCCCCCGATGAGTGGATTTATCATCGTCTGAGCTTTATGGATAAGCAGCTGTGGGTCACCCGCTATCATCAGGAAGAGCGCTACCCGGAAGGCAAGTATCCTAACCGTTCGATTCACGATACCGGCCTTGGTCAGTACGCGAAAGATAACGAGTCGCTGGACAACCATGATGACGTGGTGTGGATAACCACCGGCACCACCCACGTGGCGCGCGCCGAAGAGTGGCCGATTATGCCTACCGAATGGGCCCACGCGCTGCTGAAGCCGTGGAACTTCTTCGACGAAACCCCGACTCTCGGCGAGAAGAAGAAGTAACCGCAGCGCCGCCGGAGAGGACTCCGGCGGCGTTATCTATATCTACGGCAACCCGGAGAGAGCCTTCCGGGGCTAACTGAAATCGAGCAGGATTTTGCTCTCTCTTCCCTGCCGGCGGCTGGCGACGATGGCTTCCTGCCAGCGCTGAAAAGGCAGCACCTGCGCCGCGGGCATGATGGTCTGAGGCAACAGCCGCCAGATGTCGCTAAACGCCGCCCGCCACTCATCGACGCCTGACGCCGGCAGCGCCTCGCGCAGATGAAATTTACTCACCCGCGCGCCGTCGCGCGATTGCATCAGCGGCGCGCCGGAAAGCAGGCCGTAGGAGATCAGCGTCGAAGATGCCGGCAACATAGCCAGCATCTCGCTGGACGACTCGCCGCCCACCGCATCAAACAGCAGATCGGTCTGCTGGAGCACCTGACCGAGCATGCCGCGATCCGTCGTCATCAGCGGATAAACCCCCTGCCGCTCCAGCCCGGCGCGATGCTGCGCGGAACGAATCACCCCGCACACCGAACGCGCGCCCATCCGCAGCGCCCACTGGCCCAGCAGGCTGGCGCAGGATGAGGCGGCGGCGGTCAGCACGATATTCTTCCCCGCCACCGGCCAGCGTCTGAGCATCAGCAGCGCGGTCAGGGGATTGATATAGCCCCGCGCGGCGAGCCTGTCGTCAATCCCGTCCGGCACCGGCACCAGCCACTCCCCGGCGATATCCAGATAGCTCTGCCAGGTTCCTTCGCCGCGCAGCGGCAGCACGCGCTGGCCGGGCGCAGCGCCCGAGTCCGGCGATGCTGCGACCACCACGCCCACCCCTTCATAGCCGGCAACGGCGGGAAGCGTCGTGCGGTGGCGGTAGGCGCCAGTGACGGGGATGAGATCGGAAGGATTAAGCGGCGCATAGCGCATTTGCACGCGTACTTTCCCCACCGCCAGCGCCGGCAGAGGCTGCGTTTGCAGGGTCAGCACGCGCTCAGGCGGCCCGTAACGATGGTAGCAGATGGCGTGGTTGAGCATATTCCGCACGGCACAATAAAAGCAGGATAATAGCAGAGTCTGCGCCTCGAATTCCTGCGGTCATTGTGTCCCTCAGCCCGGCCCGTCGCTGGCGGCGGCCAGCAGCGGTACGATAAGATCGCTCAGCGGCGTCGGGATGCCGTGCTGGCGCCCGCGTCGCTGCACCACGCCGTTGCGGATATCCCACTCCAGCGGCAGCCCGGCCTCGCGGTCGATCAGGATGGAGGTACTCAGATCGGCCGGCGCGCGGTGAAAGACCTCAACGATCTCCTGCGGCACGCTATCGCTTAATAGTGCGCCCTCGGCGCGCGCAACGCTCAGGCATTCGCGCAGATAGGCTAAGGCCACGCCGGTAATATCCTCCCGGGCAAACATGCCGGCGCGACGCCCCGCCAGCACCATCAGGCCGGCGACGGCGTTCTGCAGCAGCTTGCGCCACGCCACGGTGGTGAAATCAGCGGCCAGATCCACGGCGCAGCGGGTCCCGCGCAGCGCTTCCTGCACCAGCCTGGCCTGCGCGGTGTCGGGTAGCGTCAGCCTCGGGGCCGCGCGCAGCCACACGGAGGCGTCAGCTTCCCGCAGCGCCGGAAACCACACCACGGCAGGCAGCACCGCGGCCCCCGCAACCCTGGCGGCAAACTGCTCCTGCTGTTCAACGCCGTTTTGCAGCACGCATACCAGCGTATTTTTATCGCACAGCGCCGTCAGCCATGCGGCAATACCGTCAATCTGCGTCGCCTTTACCGCAACGAAAACCAGATCGAACGGGCGCGCAATAGCCGCAGGATCGGTCAGCACCGGTCCGGGCACGCTAATCTGTCCGCCGTCGAAACGCAGCGATAGCTGCTGATGAGCGGTACGCCCGCAAACCACCGGCGTACGGCCGACCTCATGCAGCGCAGCCGCGATGGTGGTACCGATGGCGCCGGGGCCAATAAGCGCAACTGCAGGTTGCTTCGACATGACTATCGCCTCCTGATGGGTATTTCCCGCCCTGACGGCGAGAAGAGAAAACAAACAGTAGCGACAAATCACCGCCTTCAGCAAGTCCCGGTCCGCAGAAAACGATTATTCACGGCCCGGGGCCGGTTTAACGGCTGATGGTCAGGGAGACGCTGCCGCGGTTGTTATCGTACATCTGCCAGGCGTCGTTGGCCCAGGCGTATAAATAGCCGCTCCTGGCCGGCGTAAAGCGACATTCGCTGCCAATGACAAAGATCTGATGCAGCTGCTGAGGAACGGCAGGCGCGGCGGCGGCGCTATTGGCGACCACGCCAATTAACGCGAACCACGGCGCCGTGCCAACGCGTCTGCTCAGCCAAAAATCGACGTCCTGATTTTTCGTCGCCCCTTTCCACAGCATCTCCAGCTTATCGGTTACGGAAGCCAGGATCTGCGCCGCCTCGCCGGGATAAAACTTCCCGTCGTCGGTGCCGTCGGCATCGCAGGGAATCGAGCTGTCCATCCATTTTCCCGAAGCGCTGAACCGGTACTCGACGCCCGCCTCCAGCCAAACTCCGGTTTCGTTCCAGCGTTCACGGGCAAAGACGTCAAGCGTCACCGGATGCCCGGACGTCAGCGCCCTGAGGCGCCGGTAGCTTCCGTGGAGCAGCGAAGGCTGGCTTTGACGCCGCACAACGCTGTCATCAATATCGGCGCTGCCTGCCACAATCTGCGGCACCCCGCGCGGGCAGGTGTGCAGCAGCTTAAACACCCCGGTCACCGAATCGTGCAGCAGGCCCTGAGCGTCGGGCCTGAGCTGGGTAGCGATATCAGGGTGCAGCTCAAGGCCGAGATCGCGCGCTTCGGACATCATCCACTGCAGAGGGATATCCGATAGTCCGCACTGCGCGTAGCCGCCGCCAACGTCCGAGTGCACGCCGACGAACCAGCGCTGCTTCACCCGCGGGTTTGCCGCCACGTTATCCCACAGCGTCGGGATAAAGCTTTGCCGCTGCTCGTCCAGCGCCAGCGCGTGGCGGGCGTTTTTGACGATCGGGCTCAAGGAGGTATCGTGGAACGCATACTTTTTCGGGTCGTCCAGCAGGTTGGCTAAGGCCAGATCGTCAGGGATCCCCAGCGAGCCCACCGTTTCCCAGACGCCAATAAAATAGATCGGCACGCTCTCTTTGGTGGGATTTCCCGTGGCGACCTCATAGAAAGGCCGCCCGACGCTGGCAATCACCGCCGGCGCGCTGGCCGCCGGCCGTCGGTAAAGGCTGAACAGATCGTTGATGTCCTCCCAGACTTTGTCGTCGCCGGTTCCGGCTCCGCCGGCATTTAATAAACCGCAGCGTGAAATCATTCCTCCAAGGCTTCTTACCGTATAAGCCCCGCGGCTAAAGCCAAATAACCATATTTTATCGCCGGGTCGATAGTTGGTCGCCAGCCAGTAATAGGCGCTAATAATATTTTTATCCAGACCGTCGCCTATGCCGCCGCCAATATAACGATCGACCATGCCGCCGTCGGTGCCAACGCCGGGATGATAATAAACGCGCTGGCCGCTATTTTCCGCCACGGCGTTGCGCAGTTTGACCACGTTCGTCGGCGCGGGTTTGCCGTCATCAAGCTGCTGGGGCGTATTCCAGGTACCGTCACAAAAGACCAGTAAGTTCATATGAACCTCATCGACAGGCCGTGTTAGAAGGGGTGGGTTTAACAAATTAAAAATAGCAGACTGTAATCGGTTCAGGAGAACAATTAAAAAACGCCCGGCGACTCCCGGGTTGTTTAGCAGCAGGTGCCGACGGAGCATTTGGCTGGCACGCCAATCAAGTCAACGTTATTACGGGGATCGTCATGAGGACAGCAACTCACCGGCCGTCGTGGTGAACGATTTATGCAAAATAAATTCATTAAGCCAGCCGCAAAAGCTGGAGGCTATATTTAAAACCTGCGCCGGATATGAGGAAAATATAATTTTCTGGTATAAAAAAGTGAAAAAAAGCGCCGACGCTCTTTATTGCTTTTATTCACGGTATTAGCGGTGATTGCCACTATTGCCGGAGAGCAAAGATGGGCGTTAGGGCGATACCGCGCCTGTAATCCGCGCCGGTAGCCGGATTGCAGGCGCCGGGCTCAGCGGCTAATAGCGCACGCAGACCGATTTCGTTTCACACCAGTCATCCAGCCAGTCCGGGCCGAAGTCGCGCCCGGTGCCGGACTGCTTCATGCCGCCAAACGGCAGGTTGGCGTCGATAAGCGTATGGCTGTTGACCCATACCGTGCCCGCCTGCAGGCGCTCGGTGTAGCTCAGCGCCTGGCTCAAATCGCCGGTCCAGACGCTGGCCGTCAGGCCAAAGTCGCTGTCGTTGGCGAGACGCAGCGCCTCTTCGCCATCGGCGACGCGCACCAGGTTCACTACCGGGCCAAAGACCTCCTCTCTGCTGAGCCGCAGCCCGGCATCGGGGTTAATCACCAGCGTCGGCGCAATGTAGTAGCCCTTGCCGTCCGGCCCGCTGTTGCCGGTAATTAGCTCCGCATTGTGCTGCCGCGCCTGATCGAGATAGGCGGCGACTTTGTCGCAGTGCGCCCGGGAGACCACCGGGTTAATGTGGGTTGACTCCAGCATTCCCGGACCGACCTGTAGCGACTTCACCGCCTGCTCAAAGCCGCTCACCAGGGTATCGAACAGCGGCGCTTCGATATAGATCCGCGAGCTGGCGGCGCACACCTGCCCCTGATTGAGGAAGCTGCCGGTCATCAGCCCTTCAATCACCCACTCCGGATTGGCGTCTTTCAGGACAATGGCCGGGTTTTTGCCGCCCAGCTCAAGCGTTACGCGGGTCAGCCGGTCGGCGGCCACGCGGGCAATCTGTTTGCCGGTCGCCGTCGAGCCGGTAAAGCTCACCTTTGCCACCTGCGGATGCGAGGTTAACGCCGCGCCGCACTCCGCCCCGCTGCCGGTGACCACGTTAAATACGCCATCCGGCACGCCGGCTTCGCTCGCCAGTTCCGCCACGCGCAGCAGGGTCAACGGCGTCGTTTCCGAGGGCTTAATCACGATGGAGCAGCCTGCCGCCAGCGCCGGCATCACCTTCCACATGCCGATCATCAGCGGGAAGTTCCACGGCACGATCCCCGCCACCACCCCGACCGGCTCCTTGCGGGTCCACGCCTGGTAGCGCGCGCCCTGCGGGAACGGAATCGACACGTCCAGCGTGCGGCCGCTGATCTTGGTGGTCAGCCCGGCGGTATAGCGCATCCAGTTCAGCGTGCAGCCGACTTCAAAGGCGCGGGAGATGTTAATCGATTTGCCCTGTTCCAGCGTCTCCAGCTGCGCCAGCTCCTCGCCGTGCTGCTCCACCAAGTCGGCAAAGCGCAGCAAAATACGTTCACGATCGGCCGGGGTACGTCCGGCCCAGCTGCGGGAGACAAACGCGCGCCACGCCGACATCACGGCGCGATCGACGTCCGCGGCGCCGGCATCCGCCGTGCTGGCGATGGCCTCTCCGGTCGCCGGATTCCAGACGGTCAGCCGCTTATCGCTCTGCGCCGCCTGCTGGCTGCCGTCGATATACACGCCATGCTGCCGGTCTAAAAACTGCTGTACGCTGGCAAGCAGCGCTACCTGTGCTGTGGACATATCGCTTCCTTATTCCTTACGGATCGTGAATTCAGTCTACGACGCGCTCAGGCTGCACGCTTTTTTCTCTGTGACATTCGTTTTTGCCGCTGTGACAGCCGCCGCAATTAGGCATATTGCGCGGGCAAAAATGTGCCTCAGGTAATAGTTCTTTCATATACTCCGCGCTTCGCTCTTGTTTGGCACAGCGTAAATGCAACAATGCGAAAACATTATTATTACAAGAGACGAGCTATGGCGGCGGCAGATAACGGACAGGACTACCAGCACTGGTTGGCGAAAATCAATCAGGTCTGCGGACATTTTGCCGCGCGTCCCCTGGACAGCGACTTTCACGGGGAGATAGATGCCAGCTATGCCGGCAATCTCAAGGTCAGCACCGTCACCGCGCGCGGCGTCAATCTGTACCGCACCCGCAACGAAATCAAGCGCGATAACGATGCCTGGTTTTATACCGTGTTCCAGCTCTCCGGCCAGGCGGCCATTGAGCAGGACGATCGTCAGGTGGTGCTGGAAGCGGGCGATATCACGCTGATCGATGCCTCCCGCCCCTGCTCTATCTTCTGGCAGCAAACCTCGCGCCAGGCGTCGCTGCTGCTGCCCCGCCAGCTGCTGGAGCAGCAGCTGCGCGGGAGCGAAATCCGCGTCGTCACCCGGCTGGAGAAATCCCTGCCGATGGTGCAGCTAAGCCAGCGCCTGCTGCACGAAAGCATGAGCAGCCCGGCGCTTTCGCAGAGCGAGAGCGAGGCCGCGCTGGAGGCCATCGTCTGCCTGCTGCGCCCGATGCTGCACCATCACGATGGGCAGCCGTCGCGTCGGGAGAAGCAGTTTCAGAAAATTATGGCTTTGATTGATGAGTCGATTCAGGCGGAGCATCTGCGCCCGGAGTGGCTGGCCAGCGAAACGGGGATGTCGGTGCGCAGCCTCTACCGGCTGTTCGCCGATAAGGGGCTGGTGGTGGCCCAGTATATTAAGAACCGGCGTCTGGATCTTTGCGCCAGGGCGCTGAGCAACGCCCACGATGATGAAAAGCTGGCGGGGATCGGCTATCGCTGGGGATTTAGCGACCATAGCCACTTCTCGACCGCCTTTAAGCAGCGCTTCGGCGTTTCGCCGGGAGAGTACCGCAAACGCTGCCGCTGATTATTTACGCAGCCATTTACCGTTCAGGCCCTGCACGTATTCACCCGACTGCGCCCGCGTAACCAGCTTCTGGCCGGCCATTTTCGCCACCTCATCCACCGGCAGGTTGTTATCATCCGCCAGCCGCTGATAGCCTTCGCTACGCGCGGCGTTGATCTGCTTCACCAGATCCAGAGTTTCCCGATCCTGGCGCAGCGGGGCAAGATAGCCGCTGAGCGTTTCGCCAACCCGTCCCTGCTCCCGCGCCTCGCCGAGCGTCAGGGCCATCGCCGAGGTGCTAAAGAGCGCCAGCGCCAGGGCGGTCGTCAACAGTCGTTTTCTCATCGCCACCTCAGAATAGATCGCTACGCGACTTGAGCAGATCCTCAACGTCCTTATCCACTTTAATATGAATCTCATGTTCAATTTTGACATTCATATTGATGGTGATCGGCTCCTTCGATGCCGCAATCTCAATCCGCGGCGTACAGCCCGTCAGCAGTACCGTCGTTGCCAGCAGCATCGTTAGCAATTTTATCATCGTTGTTCCTTAGAGCCTGTCCCAACAGGCGTACAGTGTTGCTTATCCTTACAGCGCTGAGCGGGAAGCGCCGCATTCTGTTCAAGCCATGCCTGCAGGTTGTCGCCGAAGCGCAGGCTGCGCCACAGGTCAAAAATGTTCTCTTCATGAGAGTAGTTGAGATGCACCGTATTACTTCTCTCCCCGACGCGGCTGGTGCCGCTAATCGTCGCCTGCAGCGTCAGGACGCCCAGATTATCGAGATTAATGCGCGTCCACGAGCGGGCGATCTCCATATAGCGCAGCCAGTTAATCGCCGCGCCCGCCGAAATATTGTCTTTAACCATCGCATCGGCCATATCCTGGTCGAGCCGCAGGGTCATCGGGCCGGGGTTGCTCAACCAGCCGTCCTTGATTATCCATTTGTCATTATCCAGCCACAGCGGCAGCGCGCCGTTAAAGGCCCCGGACATGGCGAACTGTTTGGTATTCACCGCGCTCACCAGCTCGCTGCTGGAGATGTGCCGCAGGCGCAGCAGCGCCGGATCGCGCTGCGGCATGCGCAGCTGCTGCATGGTCAGTTGGCCGCCGAGAATATCGACGCTGACGTTACTTAGCTGTAGCGGGTTGCTTTCGCTCCAGGGGTATGAGCCCTGCAGGTCGGCGGAGAGATTACGCGCCGTCACCTGGTTGATTATCTCGCCGATGCGCAGCGAAACCGGCCGCCGGGTGCCGAGCTGCCAGGTCCCCTGTCTGAAGCGAAACGGCAGCACGAAATCGACGCCGTTGATCTGATTATCCGGCATCCAGGCGCTACCGCCTTTCAGTACCCCGTGCCCGCCGGCCTCAAAGCCCTGATCGGCGGCGGCAGAGAAGGCCACCTGGGCGTACAGCGACCCTTCGCGCAGGTTCATTTTCCACTCCGGCGGCAGCAGCGGCTGGAAGACGGTCAGCGACTGCTTCGGCCACCACGCCTGGCCGCGCAGACGCTCGCCGTCCCAGCGGCCGGCCAGCCGCACGGGGCCGATTTTATCGGCGTGCAGCGAACCGTTAAACTGGAACCAGGTCGGGTCGCGCCCGTTGAGGCTAAATTTCAGCGTCGAGGGCGGCAGTTCGCTGCCGCTGCTAAAGCTGGTTTTGCCGGCATCCAGCGACAGTGCGCCGGTCAGCTTCGGATGCTGTTCGTCGCGCAGCCAGCGAATCGGCTGTTCCAGGGTCAGCCGAGGGGAGCTGACCAACATAGTGCCGTACTGCAGCTTATCAAATCCGGTGGACAGGCTGTTCAGGACGATGGCGCTGTCCACCCACTCTCCCGCGCCCTTCACGTCCCAACGCGCCTGCATCGGCGTGAAGTGGCCGTCGCCCCAGTAGCGCCACTGCCAGCGGCCGCGGTCGGGCATAAAATTGTCGGCCTTGCCGTCAAGATGCAGCGTGAAGTCGCCCATCTCCTGCTCGTGAGCGCGCAGAATAGCCTGCAGCCGGCCGTCCACGCCCTGCCGGGTAACCTGTACCCCCGCCAGCGGCAGGCGTATTTCATCAATATTCAGTGAGTCAATCACCCGCCCGCGCGAACGCAGCAGCGCGCCGGGGTGGAAAGTCAGCTCCGGCGCGGTGAGCGGGCCGCTCAGCCTGGCCGGCAGCGCGGCGTAAACGATAAGATCCCCGAGCTTCGCCTCGCCGGTCAGCCGCAGCGGCATATCGCTGCTATCCATGCTCAGCTTGCCGGGGCCCACGTTCAGAACCGCGTTGCCCTTCCCGGCCTCCCCTTGGGTCAGCACGTTCAGGCGCCCGCTGACCTGCATATTCTCGGTTCCCTGCTGCCAGTCGTCGACCGCCAGCGCCACGCGGCCGCTCAGCGGATAGCCGGCATATTCGGTGCTCCAGCGACCATCGCTAATCGCAATGCGTTCGGGGGTAATTTCCCACGGCAGGTCGAGCATCGGCTGCACCTCACCCCGCGGCGTCACCAGCAGCTGCCCGCGGTTTTTCTGCCACTCCAGCTCGGCGTCAACCAGCCCCGGCTCCTGCGGAAATTCAAAGGTGCTCAGCAGATAGCCGTCAACCGGGAAACCGTCCGGCACCAGCGGCATATGGAACTCGCCGACCAGCCTGACCGGAGCCTGGCCTTCAACCAGCCGCGCGGAGAAGTCGCTGACGGTCAGCGCCTGACCGCGCAGGCGGGCCTGCACGCTGACCTCCGGCCCGCTGTAGCCGATATCCTGCTGCGTCGGCGTCAGCGACATCACCAGCCGCCCCTGCCATTTTTCCCACGGCGACAGGCGCAGGTTCTCAATGGTCAGCCAGCTATAGGGCAGCATGGACTGCCATTCCGCCAGGGTACGCGGTGCGCCGGGCGCGGGTTCACTCTCCGGGAGCTTGCTCAGGCAGACGCTGTTGATATCCAGTTCATCGAGATGCAGGCGCCAGCGGCTAGGGTGGGAAAGTTCGGCATTGGTGACTCTTGCCAGCTCGCAGTCGCCAACCATGTAACGTAAATCGGGGATACGCAGCGCGGTGCGCGTCAGGCGCGGGCTGTCGGTAAGCGAGATCCGGGTCCCCGCCGGGAGCCAGATCCCGGCCAGCGTCGGCACCCAGTGGGTCAGCGTAGACAATAGCGCCAACGGGAGCAAAAGGAGTGCTAACACCAGCGCGATAGCGGCTTTATATTTACCCTTCATGGGCGCTTAATATCCTGAATCAACAATAGTATATGCCGAATGTAGCGCTTATTGTGGCACGTTCGACCAGTGAGTTAAAGTTTGCGTCCTGCCTAAGAATAGCCGCTGCGCCGCCATCGTCGCGACGATTTTTGACCCGCCGCTGATTTAGCCTTCATTTAGCCAGTCCCTGTCACACTGGCTGTTCGTCATCAGAGCAGGCCGGAGGGGGAGCGTGGCGTTTATCTACTCGCTGATTGAGTCGGCACAGAGCCACTATGCGCTGCTACTGCTGCTGGTGTTCCTGCTGACGTTTATTAAATCCTGCGCCATCGTCTCGCTGCTGGTGCCCGGCACGTCCGGCCTGCTGCTGCTCGGCACCCTCGCGTCCGCCAGCCTCGGGCATTTTTTGCTAATGTGGCTCAGCGCCGGGCTCGGGGCAATCGGCGGATTCTGGCTCTCCTGGCTGGCAGGACGCCGCTACCGGCACCATCTCCACCGCCTGCGCTGGCTTAGCGCCGAGCGCCTCGCCCGCAGCCAGCTGTTTTTGCGCCGCCACGGGGCCTGGGCGGTATTTTTCAGCCGCTTCCTTTCTCCACTGCGCGCCACCCTTCCGCTCGCCAGCGGGGCCAGCGGCACCTCTTTCTGGCGCTTTCAGCTCGCCAACGTCAGCTCCGGCCTGCTGTGGCCGCTGATCCTGCTGGCGCCCGGCGCCTTTAGCTTCAGCCTGGGGTAAAAACGCATTATGTTTTAAAGCGATACCTCGGCGCAGAGATATACTCTAGAATTATGATTATAACCTGTTATTTAAACTAATTTTTAAGAATTGTACGATTATTTTAAATATGCTACCGTGACGGTATAATCACTGGAGAAAAGTCTTATGAAAATCGCTGTGTATAGTACAAAGCAGTACGATAAAAAGTACCTTCAGCATGTTAATGATACATATGGCTTTGAACTCGAGTTCTTCGATTTCCTGTTAACCGAAAAAACCGCGAAAACGGCCAACGGCTGCGAGGCGGTGTGCATTTTCGTTAACGATGACGGCAGCCGCCCGGTGCTGGAAGAGCTGAAGTCGCACGGCGTGAAGTACATCGCCCTGCGCTGCGCCGGCTTTAATAACGTCGATCTGGATGCGGCCAAAGAGCTGGGCCTGCGGGTGGTGCGCGTGCCGGCCTATTCGCCGGAAGCGGTCGCCGAGCACGCCATCGGCATGATGATGTCGCTGAACCGCCGCATTCACCGCGCCTATCAGCGTACCCGCGATGCCAACTTCTCCCTCGAAGGCTTAACCGGCTTCACCATGTACGGTAAAACCGCTGGCGTGATCGGTACCGGGAAAATCGGCGTGGCGGCCCTGCGGATCCTGAAAGGATTTGGCATGCGCCTGCTGGCGTTCGATCCATACCCAAGCGCCGCCGCGCTGGATCTCGGCGTCGAGTACGTTGATCTGCAGACGCTGTACGCGCAGTCGGACGTGATCTCTTTGCACTGCCCGCTGACCGATGAGAACTATCATCTGCTGAACCATGCGGCATTCGATCGGATGAAGGATGGCGTGATGATCATCAACACCAGCCGCGGCGCGTTGATTGATTCGCAGGCGGCCATCGACGCCCTGAAGCATCAGAAAATCGGCGCGCTGGGGATGGACGTCTATGAGAACGAGCGCGATCTGTTCTTCGAAGATAAATCCAATGACGTGATTCAGGATGACGTGTTCCGCCGCCTCTCGGCCTGCCATAACGTGCTGTTCACCGGACATCAGGCGTTCCTCACCGCCGAGGCGTTAATCAGTATTTCGCAAACCACCCTCGATAACCTGCGTCAGGTTGACGCCGGTGAAACCTGCGCCAACGCGCTGGTCTGATTTCCTTCTCCTTTTGTGCCCTCCCCCGGTGGGGGGCACATTCAGATAAGCCCCACAGAATTTGCCTGCAGTACAGTTACACTCTGCCTACCTTAAAGATGTGAAATATTTCTGGAGAAAAAATGAATAAGTTTGCTGCACTGCTGGCGGCAGGAATGCTGCTTTCCGGCTGCGTATATAACAGCAAGGTGTCCACCAGCGCGGAGCAGCTTCAGCATCATCGATTTATCCTGACCAGCGTCGACGGTCAGCCGCTTAAGGACGGCACGAAGCCGCTGGAGCTGAGCTTTGGCGAGAAGACGTTCGTCTCAGGCAATATGTGCAACCGCTTTAGCGGCGAAGGCAAGGTATCGGATGGCGAGCTGAAGGTCAAAGAGCTGGCGATGACCCGGATGCTGTGCGCCGATCCGCAGCTTAACGAGCTGGACGCCACGCTCGGCAAAATGCTGCGCGACGGGGCACAGGTCGATCTCACCGAAAATCAGCTGACGCTGGCGACCGCCGATCGGACGTTAGTGTATAAGCTCGCCGATCTGGTTCACTAATTCTACGGGCCGGCTGGCGCGCGTCGGCGCTGCGGGCACGATGCCCGCAGAGGACGTCCGTATGGGGCTGATGCTTAGTAGTTACCGCAGCTGCCGCCGGCCAGCGCCTGCTCGCTGCAGCGCTTGCCGTTAGGCAGCGCGCACATCCCTATCGCCGAGCCGTCCAGCTGACGCGCCACCGACAGCGAGCCGCCAATCATCGCGCAGTTTGCCTGCCCGGTACTGCTCATCGCAGCACGCATGCCCGGTGATACGTGGGCCGCTGTCGCCTGCTGAACAGGTTCACTACTGCAGGCCGACAGTAATAACGCGGCACATCCAACTAAAAACGCAGCTCGCATCGTCTCTCCCCTCGGAAACATCTTAAAATAAACAAACCCAAGAATAATAGGCAGCCCGGCGCCCGACGTCGAGAGGTGAAACAGGTATTTATGCGCCACATTAACATTTTCTAGCAAATTTCCCGGCGGTTCGCCGATCGTCAGCCTGGTGGCCTCTCTCTCCCTGCCCCCCAATAACCGCAGCCGCTCCCGGCAGATAAATTGTTGTGAGTTCGATCATATTTTAAAACATGGCAGTTGACTTAACCGACGGCTGAAAATAGCTTACCGAACTATGATATCGATTTCATAAGAATTCTATGGCAACCATAAAAGACGTAGCAGAAAAAGCCGGGCTATCCGTCACCACAGTCTCCCGCTTCCTGAATAATCATCCCTATATATCTGATGATAAAAAAGAGAAGATCCTGGCGGCGATGAAGGCGCTTGATTACGAGCCAAGTACCGTTGCCCAACAGATGCGCGGCGTGAAAACGCACCGCATTGGGGTGCTTATCTCCCGCATTACCAACCCCTTCTTCGCAAGCCTGGTCGATGCGCTGGAAGTCACCGCGCGTAAAAATGGCTATTCGGTGCTGATCGTGCAAAACCACGACAGCGCCGGGGAGGAGAAGAACTGCCTCGACCTGCTGAAGAAAAAAATCATTGATGGCCTGATTTTGTGCGCAGTTGAGAGCAATAAGAACGTGCTGGAGAAATACCAGCAATATGGCCCGATCCTGCTGTGTAATACCAGCCTCGAGGCCACCAGCCTGCCGGTTGTTAAGGTTGACGATCGCCGCGCGACCTATAACGCCGTGACCTATTTAATCAACAAGGGCTATAAAAATATCGCCTACTCAACCGGGGGCACCTTCGGACAGAAAGGCCACGGCAGCCGAAGAAACCAGGGTTTTATCGACGCCATGCAGGCCGGGAAGCTGGATGTCGATCCCGAGCTAATCTTCCGCCAGATGCATACCTATAAAGACGGACAAGGTCTCGCCGCCAAAATGTTGCAGATGAAGGCCAGCGCGCGCCCCGACGCGATTTTCGCCGGCAGCGATGAGGTCGCCTGCGGCCTGATTGCCGGCCTCACCGCCGGCGGCGTTAACGTTCCGGCGGATCTTGCGGTTGTGGGCTTCGATAATTTGCCGGTGGCGGAGATGATCAACGTCCCTCTCACCACCGTCAGCCAGCCGATTGAGCAACTGGGCAGAATTTCCGTTGAACGCCTGCTCGCACTCATCGCCGGCACCCGCTATCAGTACGACAAGCAGGATTTGCAGTCTGAACTGATTATCAGAGCGTCCGCTTAATTTTTTTACATCAGTATGGTATCGATTTCATATCAAGGAGAAGTGATGAATACACCCCAGCAGCCCGCATGGTGGAAGGAATCCGTCGTCTATCAGATTTACCCAAAGAGTTTTTATGACAGCAACAACGACGGGACTGGCGATATTCGCGGCATCATTGCGAAACTCCCCTACCTCAAAACCCTGGGAATTACCCTCATTTGGGTATCGCCGTTTTATCAATCGCCGATGGCGGATAACGGCTACGACATCGCCGATTATTTCGCGGTTAACACTGATTTTGGCAATATGCAGGACGTGAAAGAGCTGATTGCTCGGGCCGGAGAAATGGGAATAAAAGTGATGATTGATCTGGTGGTCAATCATACCAGCGACGAGCACCGCTGGTTCCGCCAGGCGCTGGCGAACCCGGATTCCCGCTATCGCGATTACTATATTTTTAAACCTGCGGTTAACGGCGCGGCCCCCAACAACTGGCGTTCTATTTTTGGCGGCAGCGCGTGGGAAAAAGTGCCCGGCGAAGAGACCTACTACCTCCACGTGTTCCATAAAAAACAGCCCGATCTGAACTGGGAAAACCCGGCGCTGCGCGAAGAAATCTACGCGATGATTAACTGGTGGCTGGCTAAAGGGATCGCCGGGTTCCGCATCGATGCTATTACCTTTATCAAAAAGGATCAGGACTTCGGCGCGCTGCCGCCAGACGGTATTGACGGCCTGGCCTCCGTTAAAAGTAAGGCCCGTAATCGACCGGGCATCGAGCTTTTCCTCAACGAACTGAAGCAAAAGACTTTTAAAAAATTCAATTGCGTGACCGTCGGTGAAGCCCCTGGTGTACCGCTGGAAGAATATGAGCGCTTTATCGGGCCGGAAGGCTATTTCGACATGATATTTGATTTCCACGCCGCCGATATCGACGTTGAAAATGGTTCAGAATGGTTCAGGCAATGCGACTGGAGCGTCAAGGAGTTTAGGGAAACCATGTTTGCCAGCCAGCTGGCGTTCACCCGTGCGGGATGGGGCACCACTTTTATCGAGAATCACGACCAGCCTCGCGCCCTGTCGAAACTGGTTCGCGACGCTGACTATCAGAACGAGACCGGCGCCAAGGCCCTGGCGGCCATGTACTTCTTTATGCACGGCACGCCGTTCATCTATCAGGGGCAGGAGCTGGGGATGAAGAACTTCTGCCGCAGTGAAATCAGCGAATTTAATGATATCTCAAGCCACGATAACTATTACCGTTCACTGGCGGAAGGCTTCAGCGCCGAAGAGGCTATGGATTTTATTAACCGCCGCTCAAGAGATAATTCGCGTACGCCGTTCCCGTGGTCCGACGGGGTCAATGCCGGATTTAATAACGGCGCCACGCCATGGCTGGCGCTGTCATCTGAGGAATCGTCACTGAACGCGCAAAGCCAGCTTGCGCGACCCGACTCGGTATTCTCTTTCTACAAGAAGATGATTGCCCTGAGAAATGTCGAATTTCCCGGGTCGCTGATTTACGGCGCATTCACGCCCCTGGAAGAGGTTGCCGATAGCGTTATCGCCTATGCAAGAAGCTCGGCCACCGAGCGCCTTATCTCCATCACCAACCTCAGCGCCAAAGAGCAGCCGTTTACCCTGCCTGACGGGGAAATAGTGCTCAGTAATTACACCAACGTGACTTCCACCCTGAAACCCTACCAGACCATTCTCATTAAGGGATGCGTTAAAAATGAACAAATATAAAAATATCGCTGTTGATATTGTTAATACTATTGGCAAGGATAACATCGCTTCGGCCACCCATTGCGCAACGCGTTTGCGTTTACAGGTGAAAGATCGCGAATCCATTGATGACGAAAAAATTCGCCATATTAGTGAAGTGAAAGGCGTATTTTATAATTCAGGTCAGTATCAGATCATTCTCGGCACCGGCATCGTCAACAAAGTCTACCAGGCGTTTGTTGACGAGTTCCAGGTGGCCGAGGTCAGTAAAGATGAGATGAGCCGGCAGAATACGGGCAGGCTGCAGCGGGGCATCAGAAACCTCTCTGACGTGTTCGTGCCGATCGTTCCGGTACTCGGCGCCACCGGCCTGTTTCTCGGTCTGAAGGGAGTGATCTTTAACGATACGGTACTGGGCTGGTTTGGCAGCAACGTGCAGGATATCCCGGTTTATCTGCAGACGCTGACTACCGTCCTTTGCGATACCGCCTTTGCCTTCCTCGCGGCGTTTATCTGCTGGTCGGCGTTTAAAAAGTTTGGCGGTACGCCGATTATCGGCTTTTTAATTGGCCTTATGCTGGTCTCGCCGGCGCTGCCCAACGCTTACGATGTGGCATATGGCAACGCCGCTCCGATATATATATTTAGCTTTATTCCGCTGGTCGGCTATCAGGGTTCGATACTCACCGCGCTCATTACCGGTATTATCGGCGCGAAGCTTGAGATCTATTTCCGCAGAGTGATGCCGAACTCGATGGATCTTATTTTCACTCCTTTTATCGTCATTCTGATCGCGATCGCCATTGCCCTGCTGGTATTAGGCCCGCTGGTGCACGGATTCGAACATTATGCGGTAATGGCCATTGGGCAGTTCCTCGCCCTGCCGGCAGGGATCGGCGGTCTGTTGATTGGCTTTATTTATCCCATCGCCGTGATGACCGGGATGCACCATATGTTCATCATGATTGAAACGTCGCTGATTGCCGGCACCGGCTTTAATCCGCTGATTACGGTCTGCGCCATGTACGGTTTTGCCAATGCCGCCGTATGTCTGGCTATTTCGCTGAAATCAAAGAACGTGGCCTTTAAGACCGCCGGCATCTCCGCCACTATAACGCAGCTGCTGGGAGTCTCAGAGCCGGCCCTGTTCGGGATTGTGATGCAGTCGGGAATACGGGCCATTGCCGTGATGCTCACCAGCTCAGCATTGGGCGGGATGGTGCTCTCGCTTCTGGCGATCAAGGCCAACTCCTACGGCCTGGCGGTCCTGCTCTCCCCGCTGATGTACCTCTACGACCGCTATCAGTTTATTAGCTATATCACCGTCGGCATCGCGGTATTTATTTTTGCCTTTATTGCCGCGACCCTTTTTGTCAATACCAATAAAACCGTAGGCAAAAAATGATAACCATCAATTAACCATCAGCACCGCAACCTGACAGCTTAACCGCACCGACATAATTTTGCTGGCACACTCTCCCGTGCTGCAGGCTTCCCTATGCCCGCAGTCCGGGAATTCTCTGCACAGGGATTAATAATGAAAGTTTATACCCTTACGCTTTGCGCGCTGGCGCTGCCGGTATCCGCGCACGCCGCCGATATTACACTGCATGACATCAATGCCCGGCTGGAAAAACTTGAGGCTGAATTAAAACAGTCAAAAATAGAGTTACGCTACGCCGAAAAAAAAATTGATAATGCGGAAAAGAGAGCCGCCGCCGCCGAGAATAATGCCGCCCAGGCCCGGCAGCGGCTGCTGGCCGTTGAACAAAAAACGGATCGCGATATTGCGTCAATAAAAAATCAGCCGGTTGATCATGACGCGGCTGAAATTAAAATCGGCGGCTATGCACGCACCGGGATCCTGACCGGAAAGCAAGGGGCCACCAGCACCGTCGGCCCTTCCCTGACGCCCGCCGGAAGCACCGGCGGCAGCGTTGGCCGTCTTGGCAATGAGTCAGACACCTACGTTACCGCAGATATTAACTATCTGCGTCGCTATGATAATAACGCTAAGCTGCGTTATTACATGAAAATTGCCGAATGGGATAAAACCTATAATACCGACAGCGCCTTTAATGGCCAGATGAACCTGCGCCAGGCATTTGCCGAAATGAGCGACCTCCCCGTCTTTTCCGGGGCGTTTAAGCACGCAACCCTGTGGGCCGGCAAACGAGAGGATCGGGATAACTTCGATATTCACTGGCTCGACTCCGACATGATGAATCTGATCGGCACCGGGGCCGGTATTTATGACGTTAACTTTGCCGGCGAGGTAAAAACCAACCTGGCGATTTACGGCCGCAACTTCAATGATATCGATGCTATGGACAACGTTGAATATAACAACATGACCGGGGCCGCCAATACCTATATTCAGAACTATACCTTGTCGCTCAATAATAGATTAGGCCCGTGGCAGTGGATGGTAAACGGCCTCTACTCTAAGGATAACGATAAGCGTATTAATGACGGGCTGGCGACGGATAAGGCGGCGTCCCAGGGCTTCAACACCATGCTGGCGTATCATGGCGACAGTTTCTACGGCCTGCGGCCCGGGTTGTCCAAAACGGCGCTGCTGTATGGTCAGTCGCTGGGGGCGGAAGTGCGCGGCCCGGGGTCGGACGGCTATCTGATCGATAATGCCTGGACCGTCAAATTCGCCTCCTATGGCATCACCTCTCTGACCGAGCGGTTTAGCCTGGCGCCGCTCATCGTCGCCCAAAGCAGCAATAACCGCTATCTGGATGGCGATCGCTACGACTGGGTAACCCTCAACGCAAGGGTTATCCAGGAGCTCAATCAGAACTTTGCCCTGCAGTACGAGGCCAGCTATCAGTATATGGATATCGACCCGAGAGGCTTTAACGGCAATCAGCCCGCCCGCGGCAGCTACTACAAGCTGACCTTTGCTCCAACGTTTAAAATGCACAACGTGACCGACTTTTTCGAGCGCCCGGAAATTCGCTTCTTCGCCACCTGGATGAACTGGGACAAAGCGCTGGATAACTATTCCACCACCGACACCTTTGGCAGCGCAGGCTACCACAGCGGAGGCACGCTGATATTTGGCGCCCAGCTTGAGACCTGGTTTTAACCGCCACGCTGACGGCGCCAGCTCGCCCGGTATATTGATGCTAAGGGCATAGTAATCAGGAAGATACCTGCTGTAACAGCGACTCTCTCCGCCCGCCGGCGGGGGGAGTTTTATGGATCAATTTGTGCACTCGAAAGACGCACAACTTCAAGGGCATACCGAAAGCCCCTATACTCACTACTTATAATTACAGGATCCGCCGCCGTTTTGCGGGTCCCTTCTTTTTGTTTGCGCAATGTTAGGGTCTCTTTTTATGATTACTATCGACGGTAATGGCGCGGCCGCTTCTGTCGCGTTTCGCACCAGTGAAGTTATCGCCATCTACCCAATTACCCCCAGCTCAACGATGGCCGAGCAGGCCGACGCCTGGGCCGGTAACGGGCTAAAAAACATCTGGGGCGACGTACCTCGGGTGGTCGAAATGCAGTCGGAAGCCGGGGCTATCGGCGCCGTGCACGGGGCTTTACAAACCGGCGCCCTCTCGACGTCCTTTACCTCCTCGCAGGGTCTGCTGCTGATGATCCCGACGCTGTACAAACTGGCCGGTCAGCTGATGCCGTTTGTCCTGCACGTCGCCGCGCGTACCGTCGCGACCCATGCGCTGTCCATTTTCGGCGATCACTCGGACGTAATGGCCGTGCGGCAGACCGGCTGCGCGATGCTCTGCGCGAGCAACGTCCAGGAGGCGCAGGATTTTGCCCTGATTTCCCATATTGCGACCCTCAAAAGCCGGGTGCCGTTCATCCATTTCTTTGACGGCTTCCGCACCTCGCACGAAATCAACAAAATCGCGCCGCTGGCGGATGACACCATCCGCAGCCTGCTGCCGCAGAATGAAATCGACGCCCATCGCCTGCGCGCGCTGAATCCTGAACATCCGGTAATTCGCGGAACCTCCGCTAACCCGGATACCTATTTCCAGTCCCGTGAGGCCACCAACCCGTGGTACGACGCGGTCTACGACCATGTCGAAACGGCAATGGACGATTTCGCGACCGCGACAGGTCGTCGCTATAAGCCGTTCGAATTCTATGGCCATCCGCAGGCTGAACGGGTGATTGTGGTGATGGGTTCCGCCATCGGCACCTGCGAAGAAGTGGTGGACGAACTGCTCGGCCGCGGCGAAAAAGTCGGCGTGCTGAAAGTGCGCCTCTATCGCCCCTTCTCCGCCGCCCACCTGCTGGAAGCGCTGCCGGAAAGCGCGCGCGCGGTCGCCGTGCTGGACCGCACCAAAGAGCCCGGCGCCCAGGCTGAGCCGCTGTACCTCGACATCATGACCGCGCTGGCGGAGGCGTTTAACCGCGGGGAACGCGAAACGCTGCCGCGCACCATCGGCGGCCGCTATGGCCTGTCGTCAAAAGAGTTCGGCCCGGAGTGCGTGCTGGCCGTGTTTAACGAGCTGAGCGCGGCCAAACCGAAACCGCGCTTTACCGTCGGTATCTATGACGATGTCACCAACCTCTCCCTGCCGCTGGGGGAAAATACCCTGCCGTCGGAGGCAAAGCTGGAAGCGCTGTTCTACGGTCTGGGCAGCGACGGTAGCGTATCGGCCACCAAGAACAACATCAAAATCATCGGCAACTCGACGCCGTGGTTCTCGCAGGGCTATTTCGTCTACGATTCGAAAAAGGCCGGCGGGCTGACCGTTTCGCACCTGCGCGTCAGCGAGAAGCCGATTCGCTCTTCCTACCTGATCTCGCAGGCCGATTTCGTCGGCTGTCATCAGCTGCAGTTTATCGATAAATATCAGATGGTGGAGCGGCTGAAGCCCGGCGGGATTTTCCTGCTGAATACGCCGTACGCCGCCGATGAGGCGTGGTCGCGCCTGCCGCAGGAAGTGCAGGCGATGCTTAACCAGAAGCAGGCGCGCTTTTATGTCGTCAACGCCGCCAAAATTGCCCGCGAATGCAGCCTCGGCGCGCGTATCAACACCGTGATGCAGATGGCGTTCTTCCATCTGACGCAAATTCTCCCGGGCGACAGCGCGCTGGCCGAGCTGCAGGGCGCGATTGCCAAAAGCTATAGCAGCAAAGGTCAGGAGCTGGTTGAGCGCAACTGGCAGGCGCTGGCGATGGCCCGCGAGTCGCTGGCCGAAGTGCCGCTGCAGCAGGTCAACGCCGCCAGCCCGAACCGCCCGCCGGTGGTCTCCGATTCCGCGCCGGACTTTGTCAAAACCGTCACCGCCGCCATGCTGGCCGGACTCGGCGATGCGCTGCCGGTCTCCGCTCTGCCGCCGGACGGCACCTGGCCGATGGGCACCACCCGTTGGGAAAAACGCAATATCGCCGAAGAGATCCCTATCTGGAAAGAGGAGCTGTGTACCCAGTGTAACCACTGCGTCGCGGCCTGCCCGCACTCGGCAATCCGCGCCAAGGTTATCTCCCCGGAGGCGATGGAAACGGCCCCGGCCAGCCTGCATTCGCTGGATGTGAAATCCCGCGATATGCGCGGACAGAAATACGTTCTGCAGGTGGCGCCGGAAGATTGTACCGGCTGTAATCTGTGCGTTGAGGTTTGCCCGGCTAAAGACCGGCAGAACCCGGAGATCAAGGCCATCAATATGATGTCGCGCCTTGAGCACGTTGAGGAGGAGAAGGTCAATTACGACTTCTTCCTCAACCTGCCGGAGATCGACCGCAACGCGCTGGAGCGCATTGATATTCGTACCTCTCAGCTGATAAGCCCGCTGTTTGAGTACTCCGGCGCCTGCTCCGGCTGCGGCGAAACGCCTTACATCAAGCTGCTGACCCAGCTGTACGGCGACCGGATGCTGATCGCCAACGCCACCGGATGCTCGTCTATTTACGGCGGTAACCTGCCGTCAACGCCGTATACCACCGACGCCAACGGGCGCGGCCCGGCATGGGCCAACTCTTTATTTGAAGATAACGCCGAATTTGGCCTTGGCTTCCGCCTCTCCGTGGATCAGCATCGTCAACGGGTGATGCGCCTGCTGACGCAGTTTACCGATACGATCCCGGCGGAGCTGAACGCTGCCCTGCACGCCGAGGCCGCTCCTGACGTCCGTCGTGAGCAGGTGGCGGAGCTGCGCCGCGCGCTGGCCGGCGTTGAGGGAGCGCAGGAGCTGCTGACCGACGCCGACGCGCTGGTGGAAAAATCGATCTGGCTGATCGGCGGCGACGGCTGGGCCTACGATATCGGCTTCGGCGGCCTCGACCACGTGCTGAGCCTGACCGAGAACGTCAATATTTTGGTTCTCGACACCCAGTGCTATTCCAACACCGGCGGCCAGGCATCGAAGGCCACGCCGCTCGGCGCGGTCACCAAATTTGGCGAGCACGGTAAGCGTAAATCGCGCAAAGACCTCGGCGTCAGCATGATGATGTACGGCCACGTCTACGTGGCGCAGATTTCGCTGGGCGCCCAGCTTAATCAGACGGTGAAAGCGATTCAGGAAGCGGAGGCCTATCCGGGACCGTCGCTGATTATCGCCTACAGCCCATGCGAAGAGCACGGTTACGATCTGGCGCTGAGCCACGATCAGATGCGTCAGCTGACCGCGACCGGGTTCTGGCCGCTGTACCGCTTCGATCCGCGCCGCGCGGATGAAGGTAAGCTCCCGCTGGCGCTAGACTCTCGCCCGCCGTCAGACGCGCTGGCGGAAACGTTGCTAAACGAGCAGCGCTTCCGTCGCCTCAACGCGCAGCAGCCGGAGGTGGCAGAGCAACTGTGGCAGGATGCCGCGGCGGATCTGCAAAAGCGCTATGACTTCCTTGCCCGGATGGCCGGTAAAGCGGAGAAACCCACCGTCGAAAGCTAATTTTCACTGCACCTGAGCGTTGCCATAAAAAAAGCCCGAATACATATTCGGGCTTGTCATTTTATCGTTTAAATAGTCCGTAACAGGACACCAAAATGCGGCAACCAAAAATCTGCTGACAATAAACAAAGGCATATAACGCGCGAATAATATCTCATTAATCTGCCGCCGTATAATTTTTATTTTATATGTATTGCATTGATAGATTCACTAAAACTATCACCGCAGCAGCGGCGTTATTTATTTTAGACTTTACTTATAGCGAAGAATTTTATATTCCACATAACCTAACACCCTTCATTTTAAATAATCCAATCTCTTCGCAGGAAGTCAAAAAAAACATTAAAGGATTCTCCAAATAAAAAGAAAGCACTGACCACCATTAGTAGATGGCTTACATTATTTCTCCGATGATACGTATTCTGATGACGATATAAGCTGTATCCGTCCTGGCTTCACAGGCGAAGCTTATATTAGCTGTCTGCTGACCGGCTACGGCCAATGGGAATATAACGCTCAGGCCAATAATAGCGAATCAGAGACTAACCACGCCTGGATCCGTCTGGCATTCGCCGGTCTGAAATTTGGCGAGTGCCGACCGTACCAACGAGCAGACCAACCCGCCGGCGGCGACAAGGCCGACGCCTGGAGCACCGGCCTGAAATATGACGCCAGCAATATCTCCCTACTCTGAAACCCGCAATATGACCCCTTACGGCAACCAGAACGGTGCGATCGCCAACAAAACGCAGAACGTTGCAGTCACCGCTCAGTATCCGTTCGATTTTGGCCTGCGTCCGGCCGTCTCTTTCCTGATGTCGAAAGGTAGAGGCCTGAACAACACCGACGGCGATAAAGATCTGGTGAAGTATGCCAATATCGGCGCGACCGATTACTTCAACCATGTCCACCTATGTCGATGACAGAATCAGCCTGCTGGATAAAAACGACAGCTTCTACGCAAACAGCGGCATCGGCATCGGCATCGGCATCGGCATCGGCACCGATGATGCCGTGTCTCCAGGCCTGGTCTACCAGTTTTGATGCCGCGGCCCGCTGGCGACAACGGGTCTGCGCCTCCCTTTCTGCCGACATTTTAACCAAATCAAAACAATATACCTGTTGTGTTAAAATAGTCGTCCAGTGGATGATATATTGCTTAAAAGACCGCTCGTAAAGGACGCCAGCAATGCATCATCATCCCGTAAAATCATCCCGAATTACTTCCGTCGCCTACGACGAAACCTCCGGCATCCTTGAAATACGTTTTCGTGACAATAAAACTCTGCAGTACTGCAACGTACCACCGCGGGTTTTTCACAACTTTCTGCAGGTGGTTTCCAAAGGTCGGTTTTATGACGGGGTTATCAAAGGTAAATTTACCGAACGCCCCGTGGTCTGAAGCCAAAGTGTGACCCTGGTCATTGTACATATCGCCCCTGAATGTCGTACACTTTTAAAGGTTAATTAAACAGGAGGTTTTATGACCAGAATAATTCTTGTACCCATAGATATTTCCGATACAGAATTAACTCAACGCGTTATCAGCCACGTTGAAGCCGAAGCACGGATTGATGATGCGGAAGTCCACTTTCTGACCGTGATCCCCTCTCTTCCCTATTATGCCTCGCTGGGCATGGCCTATACCGCAGAGATGCCGCCGATGGATGAGTTCAAAGCGGATTCTGAAACGCGGCTGAAAGAGGTGGTGAAGCAGTTTTCCATCCCTGAAGACCGGGTGCATTTCCATATTGCCGAAGGTTCGCCGAAAGACAACATTCTGGGGCTGGCGAAGTCGCTGCCGGCAGATTTAGTCATCATCGCCTCTCACCGCCCGGATATCACGACCTACCTGCTCGGCTCTAACGCCGCGGCCGTCGTGCGTCATGCCGAGTGCTCCGTACTGGTTGTCCGCTAACCTCTTCAGCCCGCCGCCGGTGCGGGCTTTTTATCTTAATCCGCCACCGATTAAACTCTCTTAAATGTGCTGACATCCCCGGCGCGAATCCGTACCATACACGCCACAGACTGATACTCATCAACGTCAGACGCCATTAGTTGCCGCCGTCAGCAACGCTGCTGGCAGAATAATAGCTTTCCTGTAAATGTTGTGATTAATAGTTAGCCCTACAGCAGTCTGCTTCGAGCCTGGAGCAGACTTTTGCATGCAGGAAATGGATTAAATATTCAACTCGTTACGGTGTCGAGTATTTGCACATGTAAAAGGAAGAGCAAAAAAAATAGGTAATCAGTCCTTTTTTATGCACAATAAACTCAACTTTCAAACATATCCTATAAATGAATGAACCCGTTTGCGTCTAATAGGATGTGCGTAAGAATAATGTGAGGAACCTGGTGTTGCCTCCATAGATAAGGTTGTGTATAGTCCATTTCTCGTCTCAAGCGTAATTTGCCATAAAAAAGTTGACTTCATATTCGATATCCGAGTCAAGTCTAATGTGGCAACAAAAAACGGGTCTTTTGAATTTTTTTGATATGCATTAATCCAGTCATTGAGATTTTTATTTTTTAATGTTGAATCTAAAAGATTATACTGAATTGTACGATAGTATTCAGTTGGATAATCATCAGAAATTTTATCATACATTAGGATCTGTATAATGTTATATGCATAGCCGTTAAGTCTGTTTGTCGGATGTTTTCTCCATATTGGCTCTTGCTGATGAAGATGCCAGTCTTTTTCAATAAACTCAGCAAGATATATAAGCTTACCTGAAGAGTTGATATCAAGAATACCCTTATTATCTGGAGTAAGCCAGGACTTAAGGCGTGAAGTGGACGGATAGTGAAACCCAGTAGTTTGAAAGAATTCGTTAGATGAGTCAGATTGTAAAAGTGGCGGGATTATCGGTAACCACATACCCCGCCAGACTAGTGAAGAAAAATGTAGTGCGGGTAACTCAGTACGAGCAATAATTCTGTTTGCAACAGCACGTAGATGCTGTGCACTATACATAGCTAAGAGCTGATAACGCGCGTCAGATGTGAGCATAGTAGGACCATCCATCATTTATTCGAATAATCAGGTGATAGTATATCGGGAAAACTAATACCATGTAGATAGTGAGATCTATTTTATCTGAATAAATATGTATTCAGCATTACAAAATTAACTCAGCATAAAAATGTGTTCTTAGTACAAAATCATGGTGGTTCTCCGGTACCTTAAAGTCACTATTGGGCTGGTATCTGTTCTCAAGAACAGATTCAATTGACGTCAGCTTCTCGCTCATTGCCACCACAAAACTCCTGGCGAAAGTTTAGCAACAGACTATCCCCGGCCAGGATCGCGGTGAATCGCCAGAATAGCCCGCGCTAGTCGTGGGTCACACAGTGCTATAAAAGCCCCAGAAGGGGCTTTATATCCAACAGAAGGTATACCCAGGATCTGTACTGATTTAGAACCGATATTGCAGACCAGCTGTAATAGTATAGTTTTTATTTGAAATTCCGGCAGCGTCGCCACCAATTGAGGCCGACTCGCCGCTGTTGGTATCAATAATCTGAGTACCTCCCTTGCCTTCTTCATATTTGCTGTATGTGAATTCGGCAAAAACTTTGGCATTAGGCGTGACGTAATATCCGGCATCAATCGACGTACCGTAATAACGCGAATTAGTCGTTTTCTCACGGAAGGTCAGATCCCGCATATAGTGTTCATCGTTATCATGTGCCCGGACCCAATCACTGAATTTAAACAAGGCATTAAATTCAAAATCATTAATACGATACTGACCCGCCAGACCAATGTATGGCATAGAGAATCGCTGACTGTAACCAATACCACGCTCTCCGGTTGGGAAATTGCCGGTATAAGCACCGTTATCATAGTCGTAAGAACCACCGGTAGCCGTCCAGCTGAAACGTGTTTCCTGATAACCGGCGATTACACCAGCTTTGTAGTTTTCGTCCTGGAATATCCAGCCTTTCACATTGAGATCGTATTCATTGGCATAATTAACATTCGTGCTGGGATGAGATGAGTGGTCTGTCCATCCGGACTGGTTATCATTCATCCAGTCGTAATCATCCATATGACCGGATCCCGAAGCCAGAGACGTCCAGCCGCGGGCGTTCAGCGTCAGAAAGGAGTACGCATCCCAGGAGATGTCACCTTTCAGAATAGCAACATTCTTTATTTTCCAGTCCAGCTGACTAACTTTTCGACCTGTATCCGCGTCATAAACCATCTCATGAGATTTTCCGCTTAGCATCCCTGCAGAGGTCGATACAGTAAAACTTTCCGGAGAGAAATTCGGGGTTAACTGCGTTGACTCCGCATAAGCTGTTCCTGAAAGAGTAGCCATCATCATTACTGCAACAGTACTTTTTTTCCATAATCAAAAGGGAATCCATAAGTTGCAGATGAAGTTTAAATCTCATACAAATGTGAGGCAACTGTCAATTTTTGTAATTGTTTTTTCAGTCGCCAGGAATTCCAACCTCCTGACGGGTTACATTCCTCTTTTTTAGAGAGGAATAGCCCGTACTTTGCAGATATCCCTGATGTATTTGCTGGCTAATATCGATCACCTGCTGCAGCAAAAAACTGTGTTTTTCACTCGATTCTCACTCAACCCGCAGGTCTATTAATTATCTATAGCGAATTATTTAACAAATAAATTATCAGGGTGCTAATAATTATATTTAAATCCTGGTGCACTGCTTTTAACTGGCAAAAGATAGCCTCGAAAAATTTAAGTTTCTCTGATCGAGTTGCCAGCACCGCCCCTCGACTCAGGTCGAGTTTTTTATTACTTCTCGTTTACCTCAGGCAAATATTTATAGATGGTTTCCCCCTACCCCAATCACCTCTGCATTCTGCTACCGGGCAATTAAAGATGCCTGAACCTGCGCGGGAAGCTTTGCAAGCACAACACGCACCGACTACCTCGCAATCTCTGACGAAAATTACTTTTCACCGCAGGTGAGTACGGCGCTCGCGAACCACAAAAACTGCGCTTTGTTTTTATACCCAGGAAGCGGAACGAGGTGCAGAAGCCGACTACTCTCACAGCAGTATCGGTAGTAGATGAGAAGTCGCAGTAAAACGCGCTGGCATTCGTCGTCGGAATCCGTACCATACCCGACATACTTTTGCCTGCTGGCTGCTATCAGCCGGCGCTAACCCGTCTTTTATTGCTAACCAGATGGGGCATGGAAACGCGAAAATGGTGTCTGAAGTCTACAGTTCATGGACTGAAGAAATGAACGGCGATCGGGTATCGATACTCAACGCCAGGCTTGAACTGTGATTTAACTTTGCCCTACATGCCCTTTTTGTTTCAGAGAATGTTAATAATGCAAGAAAATCAAGATCTTACTAAAAAAGAAAAATACAACATCGATAAGTTGCAGAAGCGCCTGCGCCGCAATGTCGGCGAAGCCATTGCCGATTTCAATATGATTGAAGAAGGCGACCGAATTATGGTTTGCCTTTCCGGCGGGAAAGACAGCTACACCATGCTGGAAATCCTGCGCAGTTTACAAAAAAGCGCGCCCATTTCTTTCTCTCTGGTTGCGGTAAACCTCGATCAGAAGCAGCCCGGCTTCCCGGCGCACATTCTGCCGGAGTACCTGCAGCAGCTCGGCGTCGAGTATAAGATTGTCGAAGAGAACACCTACGGGATCGTCAAAGAGAAAATTCCTGAGGGTAAAACCACCTGTTCGCTCTGTTCACGCCTGCGCCGCGGGATCCTCTATCGCACCGCCACCGAGCTCGGCGCGACAAAAATCGCCCTCGGCCACCACCGTGACGACATTCTGCAGACGCTGTTCCTCAATATGTTTTACGGCGGCAAGATGAAAGGCATGCCGCCGAAGCTGATGAGCGACGACGGTAAGCATATCGTTATCCGCCCGCTGGCGTACTGCCGCGAAAAAGATATCGAACGCTTCTCGCAGGCGAAAGGTTTCCCAATTATCCCATGCAACCTCTGCGGCTCCCAGCCTAACCTGCAGCGTCAGGTGATCGGCGACATGCTGCGCGACTGGGATAAACGCTATCCCGGGCGTATCGAGACCATGTTCAGCGCTATGCAGAACGTCGTGCCGTCACATCTTAGCGACGTCAACCTGTTTGACTTTAAAGGGATTACCCACGGCTCTGACGTGGTTGACGGCGGCGACCTGGCGTTCGATCGCGAAGAGATCCCGCTCCAGCCCGCCGGCTGGCAGCCGGAAGAAGATGATGCCCAGCTGGACGAGCTGCGGCTGAACGTGGTGGAAGTGAAGTAAACCGCGAACTGGCGTCTCAGCGCGATGGCTGAGACGCCCTTGCCTATTCTATTTCAGTAAACGAACCCGGCAGTTCTTGCCCTTAATCTTGCCGTTCTGCAGCAGCTTGAACGCTTTATGGGCCACGCCCTGGCGCAGCGCCACGTAGACGTGCGCCGGATGCACGTTGATCTTGCCGATATCGGCGCCATCGAATCCCAAATCTCCGGTCAGCGCACCCAGAACGTCCCCTGCGCGCATTTTGGCCTTCTTACCGCCGTCAATGCACAGGGTCGTCATTTCGGCTTCCAGCGGTACGATCGTGCCGCCGGTCGGCGCGTTCATCCAGTTCAGTTTTAGCTGCAGCATTTCCGCAAGAATATTGGCACGCTGGGCCTCTTCCGGCGCGCAAAGGCTAATCGCCAGCCCGCTCTCACCGGCGCGCGCGGTGCGGCCGATGCGGTGTACGTGAACTTCCGGGTCCCAGGCCAGCTCGTAGTTAATCACCAGCTCCAGGGATTTAATATCGAGACCGCGCGCCGCGACGTCGGTCGCCACCAGCACGCGCGAGCTGCCGTTCGCAAAGCGGATCAGGGTTTGATCGCGATCGCGCTGCTCAAGATCGCCATGCAGCGACAGCGCGCTCTGCCCGGCGGCGTTGAGGGCATCGCAAACGGCCTGGCAATCCTTTTTGGTATTACAGAACACCACGCAGGACGCCGGCTTATGCTGGCTAAGCAGCTTTTGCAGCAGCGCAATTTTGCCTTTCTGCGAGGTTTCGAAGAACTGCTGTTCAATCGCCGGCAGCGCATCAACGGAATCAATCTCGATGGTTTGCGGATTGTTCTGCACGCGTCCGCTAATCGCCGCAATGGCCGCCGGCCAGGTCGCCGAGAACAGCAGCGTCTGCCGCTCGGCGGGCGCAAAGCGAATCGCTTCATCAATGGCGTCGCTGAACCCCATGTCCAGCATCCGATCCGCCTCGTCCATCACCAGCGTCTGCAGCGCATCCAGCGATACGGTGCCCTTCTGCAGGTGATCGAGCAGGCGTCCCGGCGTGGCGACGATAATATGCGGCGCATGCTGGAGCGAATCACGCTGGGCGCCAAAGGGCTGGCCCCCGCACAGGGTTAAAACTTTAATATTCGGCAGAAAGCGCGCCAGCCGACGCAGCTCGCCGGCGACCTGATCGGCCAGCTCGCGCGTCGGGCACAGCACCAGAGACTGCGTCTTATACAGCGTGGCATCAACCTGCTGGAGCAGGCCAAGGCCGAATGCGGCCGTTTTCCCACTGCCGGTTTTTGCCTGCACGCGCACATCTCTACCGGCCAGAATCGCCGGCAAAGCCGCCGCCTGGACCGGGGTCATCGCAAGGTATCCCAGCTCATTCAGATTATCGAGCTGGGCGGCGGGCAAAACGTTCAGTGTTGAAAAAGCGGTCACAATTTTTTCTCGTGTTAAAGGGCGCGCAATTGACAGGCGCGTATCCTCGCAGAATTGCGCCTCTGATGCGACAATTTAATCGGCTCATCATCCGGCGGCGGGTCGGGTAAAGGATGCGGACGAGGCCGAGGGTCCGGCACCGGCGTCGGGTCGTTAGGCTCAGGTGAAATGGGTATTGACGTTAAAGGCTGGTATCGCATTTTGACTCTCCCGGTTATGGGCGGGTGTACCACCCATTAAGCGTAGAAGCTGGCCGCAGGAGAGCAAAAAAAAAGCCGACTCAATAAAGTCGGCATCGTACGAATCAATTGTGCTATGCAGTAATTCAAAAAAGGAAGTAAGACAATATGGAGCGCAACGCCCATCGCTTGACGTTGCATTCACCTGCGAGAGAGATATTGCCCCGAACGGGTAGATGGTTTATTGATTTCGCTCAAACATTGCCGGGTTTTCACGCCCGGAGGCTGATAAAAGGCGATTATTTACAGCCATTTACTACGATGCAACCACCACGCAACACCACCAATCAGAACAACTAACATTATGCAAAAGATAGAAAAGCCCAAATGCCACTCGTTGCCGGGGATCCCGCCGAGGTTGACGCCAAACAGGCCGGTCAGAAAGGTGCTGGGCAGAAAGACCATTGCCATCAGCGACATGGTATAGGTTCTACGCGACATCGCCTCCTGCATAATTTGCGCGATCTCATCGCTCATAATCGCCGTACGAGCGATGCAGCTATCGATCTCATCCAGGCCGCGGCCCAGGCGATCGGAGATATCCTGCATGCGCCGACGCTGGTCGTCATTCATCCACGGCAGACGTTCGCTGGCCAGCCGGGAGTAGGCATCGCGCTGCGGGGCCATATAGCGGCGCATCACAATCAGCTGCTTACGCAGCAGGGCCAGGAAGCCGCGCGGAGGGATCTGCTGATCCAGCAAATTATCCTCAAGGTCGATTATCCGGTCATGCAGCTGTTCGATAAACTCGCTGGCATGGTCGGTCAGCGCATCGCAGACGTCCACCAGCCAGCTGCCGCAGTCCACCGGGCCGGTGCCTTCACGCAGGTCGCCGAGCACATCGTCCAGCGCCAGCACCCGCCGCTGTCGGGTAGAGACGATTAAACGCTCATCCATATATAAGCGCATCGCCACCAGCTGATCCGGCCGTTCGTCGGTGCTGCCGTTAATACAACGCAGCGTAATCAGCGTGCCGTCGCCGACCCGCGTCACCCGCGGTCGGGTGCTTTCGCCCGCCAGCGCATCCCGCACGCTATTCGGCAACAGCGGCGTTTGCGCCAGCCACTGCGCGCTGTCGGCATGGGTGTAGTTCAGATGTAGCCAGCAGGGATGATCTTTATCGATAGTGTCGCTATTCGTCAGCGGCTTTACGCCGCCCTGTCCGTCAAACTGCCATGCAAAAACGGCATCCGGCACATTCAGTTCCGTACCTTTAATCGCCTCCACCAGACCTCCGTTAACTCATGCTTAATTTTCGTAGTCTAGCCTGACGCCTCCGTTAAGCAAGAGCTAAAACAAGCAGGGTGCTGAATTCGCTGACAAAAGCCGCTACCCCAGCGCGCTGGCACCGATAAGGCCCGCACCTATGCACAGGTAGGCCCCAGCACCAGGCCTACCTGCCCGCAGGCCCTCTCGCGAGGAGCCTGCGGGTGGGGGAAATTAAAACGTATAGTTCATGCTCACCGAGACGCTGCGCGGCTCCCCGTACACCGCAGAATCATCCAGATAGGAGTAATATTCACGATCGAACAGGTTATTGATATTGGCCTGCACGGTAAGCTGTTTTGTCAGCTGATACTGCGAGAACAGACTCACCAGCGGGTAGCTGCCCTGATACAGGCGCTGCGTTTCACCGTCCGGCCCGCTGACGTCCTGGTAGACCCGATTCTGCCAGGTGGCCCCGCCGCCTACGGTCAGCTCAGGCAGCGCCGGAATACGATAGCGCGTGAAGAGCTTAAGCTGCGTTTGCGGCGCAAAGCTGTTATAACGACCGCTGCTGTCGGTGGCGACATAGCGCGTGGCGCTGAACGTCAGCTGCATATTGTCGCTGACCGCGCCGTTGACCTCCAGCTCCGCCCCTTTGCTGACCGCGCCTTTTGCCGCGCGGTAGGCCTGCTCGCTGGAGCCGTTCACAAACTCGCCGCTTACCGCCTCGGGCGCATTCTCCTGCTCAATGCGGAAGATGGCGAAGCTGGTCGTCAGCCGGCTATCCAGCCAGTCGGCCTTCAGCCCGGATTCATAGTTCTTACCGGTTATCGGCGACAGCCATCCGCCATCCGCCGAACGTTTGGTCTGAGGGGAGAAAATTGAGGTATAGCTGGCGTATGCCGACAGGCTCTCCGTAATGTCGTAAACCACGCCGCCGTACGGCGTCACGTTGTATTTACGCATATCGCCGCTGCTGCCGTTGGCGCTGTACTGGGTGTAGCGCGCGCCGACGATCAGCGATAGCGGGTCGGCGAGCGAGAACCGGGCGGCGGTATAGGCCGATTTCTGCCGCACGATATCATCCGCATTCAGATACCAGTCCCCCCACTCCGGCTGCGCCACGCTGCCGTTCCAGCCGTTATTAAAGACCCCGAGCTGCTCGCTATCCATCGGCCCGTCCTGGCTAAAGCTGGCGTTATGCTGGCGGCTGTAGCTGGCGCCGGCCATCAGCTGGTGCTGGCGACCCAGCAGCTCAAACGGCCCGCTGGCATAGGCATCGAAGGAGTCGAGGGTTCGCTTGCCGCGATCCTTGCTTCCCCAGCCGCTGGCGCCTTCGCCGGTATCGGCATCGGGATTCCCCATCACATACAGCAGCGTGTCGTTCAGGGTCTGTTCGCCGTGGGTGCCGTTGAAGCGGAATGACCAGCCGTTATCCCACTCCTGCGTCAGGCCGGCAAATACCTTGCGGGATTCAATGGCGTAACGCGTCCAGTCGGCCGCCGTGTTGGTGCTGCGATCGTAATGGGTCCGCGAACCGTCGCTATACAGGCTGGGGAGCCCGCCCCACGTCGGATTGCCGGTATTCGACTTCTGATAGTCCCAGCCCAGCGATACGTGGGTGCTATCCGTCAGGTCGGCATCCACGACGCCGTAGAGAAACTTTTTGCTCTTATGGTAGCGGTCCAGCCAGCTATCCTGATCCTGATAGCCGGCAATCACTCGCCCACGCACGCTGCCGTCGGCATTGAGCGGAGCCGACAGGTCGCCCACGTAGCGCTGCTTATTCCAGCTGCCGTAGCTGGCGCTCACGTTCCCGGTCAGGGTTTTGCTGTCCGCCTTTTTACGCACCATGTTCACCGTGGCGCCGGGGTCGCCCGCGCCGGTCATCAGGCCGGTGGCGCCGCGAACCACTTCGATGCGATCGTAAATAGCGGTATCTTCCTGCGCATCGCCGTAGTTCCAGGCATCGCCAAGCGAGGTGGGGATATCGTCGTAGGCGAAGCTGGTGACTTCAAACCCTCGCGAATAGTAATACGAACGCTCGCTGTCGATCTGCTGCGAGGAGACGCCGGTCGCGTTGGTCAGCACATCGTCGATGGTCTGCAGATTTTGATCCTTCATGCGCTGCTGGGTCACAATCGTGACCGACTGCGGCACATCGCGGGGAGCCAGCAGCATCTTCGTCCCCGCACGGGTGGTTTTTGCCGCGTAATCCTGCTGCTCCTCGGGCGCATTTCCCGCGCTGCCGTAGACCACCATATCCTGCTGCGTCCCGGCCGCCGCGTCTTCATCCTTCTCCGCCGCCTGCGCGGGGTGGGCAAAGGCCTGGATCGCCAGCGCCAGCAGTGAAACGGTAAATGGTTTAGATAAACTCTGTGCAGGCGGTCTACCGCCTGTGCCCCTGTCGTTGAAAAACATAAATTTTCCCATCAGGAATTATTATTGTGAGTGACGTTATCTCGCTCACCGCAGCGCTGAAAAATCGCTCTTTGTCAGCAGATTGAAGGCGGCATACGGCGCGAGAAAACAACAAATGAGAATGGGAATAATAATTATTTGCCTTATTTATCGCAGGCTATTTTGTCAGTTAAATGTAAGCAAGTGTATACTTTTTGTAAATCAACAACCTGACATCATCGCGAACCGGATCTGCCGCAGGACTGTGCGGAAACGAACGCGAAAACAGCCGCTTCGTCGTCCATCCTTGCGCCCGTTCAGGCGCTCAGGGCCGCGCCTGAGGCCGGGATGATTTGCGTCCGCAGCATAAATGATTATGATTCTCATTCTTGTTTTTTTACGTTCCCGCTGCGGCTTTGCCCTGCGGGAGTGATTTATCCAATGATGGGGTTCAGAATGAAATCGTTATTTGGCCCGCGTAAATCAGCGCTGTGCGCTGCGCTTCTCTCCGCGTTAACCCTAACGGCGTGGCAGGCTTCGGCCGAGGAGACGCCGCCTGCCAAAGCGCCCGCGTCATTAAGCCAACGTACGCTGGGCGATGGTTTGTACGAGATGGCCTATTTGCCGGCGCAAAGCGCGCTCGTTGTCGCCAGCGCCCAGGGATTTAAAGCGGTTAACGGCGGCATGATCTACCGGCTGGATCCCGCCACGCTGGCCACTAAGGCTGAAACCCATACCGATTTGAAGAACTTCGGCATGGCGGTCGCGGATGACGGCAAGGCGTTCTACACCACCAACTCGCTGGACGGCGGGGTATCCAAAGTGGATGCGCAAAGCGGTAAGGTGCTACAGCGCCTGATGTTCGTCGGTCAGGATAAGGACGGCGACCCTATCGGCGCCCGTGAAGTGCTGTTCCACAATAACCAGCTGTTTATTGGCCGCGTAGCCGATCCGGGTTTTATCTCCATCGTAGATGCGAAAACCATGACCCTGAAGGGCCGGATTGATAATGCCGGGAAGTGGGTGACGGGACTGATCTACTCCCCGCTCACCGATCGCATTTATGCGGCAAACGGCGGCGGGGAAATTCTGGTGATTAACCCGGCAAGCCACAAAATTGAGCAGCGCTGGACCCCGGGCGACGGCAAAGAGTACCTGTTCCTCAATCTGGCGGAAGATCCGGCCACCGGCCGCCTGTTTGTTACCGATGATTCCAAGGCCAAAACGACGCTGGTCTTTGATGAACGTACGGGTAAGGTCATTAAGCGTATCGACGGCGATGCGCTGGGTATTAAGTTCAGCGCGAAGCGCAATGAGGTTTATATCAGCCAGCGCGAATCGAAGAAGGTACTCCAGCTGGACGCCACCACCTATGCGCTGAAAAATGCGTGGTCGTTCGCCAGCCATCCGAACAGCCTGCTGCTCTCCCCTGATCAGGACACTCTTTACGTCAGCATCAAGCAGGATTTCAATGAGGATAATTCCACCAAGGGCCCGGACAGCGTTGCCCGCATTCAGCTCAACTGAGTTTTCACCGCTTTCCGGCACCTGACGATCGGGCTAAGGGGAAAATAACCGCTTCCCCTTAACTAACAAGCCCCGCCCCCCGTCACGCTGCGCCCGCTTTCGCCGGTGCGGGATTTCTTTTGCCGCAAAATGCTGTATTATGCGATTTATTGCAGCATTTTGCAGGATTAAAGACCGTGCACAAAACCGCCAGACAAAAATACCTACTTGATATTATTAGCGAAAATGGGCAGGTCAGCATCAGCGAGCTGGTAGATAAGCTGCAGGTTTCCGCAGACACCATTCGTCGCGACCTGACCGATCTTGAAAAGCAGGGGCTGGCGCAAAAGAATCACGGCGGCGCCATCGCCCTCGATCTGTCGGCGATGAACCGCCAGGGCAGAAATGCCCTGCTGCCAAAAACGAAGCAGCGCTTAGGTAAAATGGTGGCGGAGAAAATTCCCGCCGGCTCGACGATCTTTTTAGATGCTGGCAGCACCGTGCTGGCCGTCGCCAGCCACATCAAAGGGCCGATGACCGTTATCACCACCTCTTTAGATATCGCCCAGCACTTCAGCGACCGGGCGGATATTCAGCTGATTCTGTTAGGCGGCAGATGGGATATGCAGCAGCGCCTGTTTGCCGGCAGCGCAACCCTCGCGCTGCTCGCGCGCTATCGGGCTGATATCGCCATCCTCGGCGCCTGCGCGCTGCATGCGCAGCTGGGTTTAAGCGCCAGCCAGGAGGCCGACGCGGAGATCAAGCGCGCCATGCTGGCGGCCAGCACCGAGTGCTGGCTGGTTGCCGACCATATGAAGCTGAACCACTGCGAGCCTTATCTGGTCGCCGGATTAGCAGAAATTCATCAGTTATTTTTGGATAAAGCCTGGGAAGACGCCGGGGACGACATTTCAATGCACATCAACATCGCTGACGCTCAATAACGTGGAGAAAATAATGAACAAAGTTATCGCCGGTGACGGTAAGAACATTAATATTGCGCTGATCGGTTATGGGTTCGTGGGCAAAACGTTCCATGCGCCGCTGATCCGCTCGATTGACGGCCTGAAGCTGACCATCGTCTCTTCTCGCGATGAGGAAAAGGTTAAGCGTGATATTCCTGATATTACCGTCGTGGCCTCACCCGAAGAGGCGATCCAGCATCCGGATATCGATCTCGTGGTGATCGCCTCCCCTAACGCCACGCACGCCCCGCTAGCTAAGCTGGCGTTAAACGCCGGTAAGCACGTGGTCGTTGATAAACCTTTTACCCTCGATATGCAGGAGGCTCGCGAGCTTATCGCGCTGGCGCAGGAGAAGCAGCTGCTGCTCTCGGTATTCCACAATCGCCGCTGGGACAGCGACTTCCTCGGGATCAGGCAGGTTATTGAGCAGGGGCTTATCGGCACCGTTAAGCACTTTGAGTCGCATTTCGACCGCTTCCGCCCGGAAGTTCGCGTGCGCTGGAGAGAGCAAAACGTGCCGGGCAGCGGCCTGTGGTTTGATTTAGGTCCGCACCTGATCGATCAGGCCCTGCAGCTGTTCGGCTTGCCGCAGTCGGTGCAGGGTAACATCGCCACCCTGCGCCAGGGCGCCGAGATTAATGACTGGGCGCACGTGGTCTTAAATTATCCTCAGCATAAGGTCATTCTGCACTGTAGCATGCTGGTCGCCGGCGGCAGCGCGCGCTTTACCGTTCACGGTGACAAAGGCAGCGCGGTCAAACAAAAAGCCGACCAGCAGGAGGGCCAGCTGCTGGCGGGCGTTATTCCCGGCAGCGAAGGCTGGGGTCATGATGACGACAGCCTGAGCATTTTTGACGCGCAATCGCAGGTTCAGGAAGTGAGCGCGCCGCAGGGCGATCAGCGGCAGTACTACATCAACGTGCGCGATGCGCTCACCGGCAAGATTGAAAACCCGGTACAGCCGCTGCAGGCGCTCGCCGTGATGGCGGTACTGGAGGCCGCCGTTCGCTCCGCCGAAACCGGCACGCTGCAGACGTTAACGCTCACCGCCGATGAGCTGGCCGCGCTGAAATAATCCTCGAATTAACATGGCCTGCGGCTTGGCAGGTCATGCCCTTCCCCCCGTATTCAGCACCGGGCGGCGTTTTCCCACACGCTCGCCATCGGTAGCCAATAATGTGCGGTGAGCCATGACGCCGCCGGAGCGGTATAGCGATCCAGCGGCAGAGCGGTTGTCGCGCCGGGAATGCATAAGCGGCCTATTTGACGACGGGCAAATCTGCGTAGCGGGTCGTGTAGCCGGGCGATAGCATCTCACGCTTCATCGCCCAGCTTTTTTGAATGCCCTGCCCGGCAAACCACACGCTGCCGCGGCCCGAACGATTGAGGCTATCCACCACCTGCATCAGCGCGGCGCTGTTCGCCTGCGGCTGATATTGATCAAACAAATTAAGCTGCGCCACGCCCTGACTGAAAAAATCACTCAGCATGATGCCGGCTTTCATATAGCGAAAGCCCTCCTTCCACACTCTGTCCAGCGCATGGACAGCGAGGCGAATAATATCCCGGGTATCGTCAGAGGGCGTTGCCAGCCGGCCGCTGGCCTGGGGAGCGTAGAACGCTTCATTTTCGGCATGCGGACTGGTCCGCATAAAGACGCTGACCACGCAGCAGTACTGCTTCTCTGCCCTGAGTTTTTCCGCCGCGCGTTCAGCATAGGCACAAACGGCCTGATGCATATCGCTATATTGGGTGATGCGGTGACTAAATGAACGGCTGCAGATAATCTGCTGTTTGGTCGGCACAAACTCATCCACCTGCAGGCAGGATTCTCCCCGAAGCTCACGCACCGTGCGCTCCAGCACGACGTTAAAGTGCTTACGTATCACCCAGGTAGAGCTGTCGGCAAGCTGCAGCGCGTTTTCGATGCCCATCAGCTCCAGTTTTTTCCCGATCCGACGACCCACGCCCCAAACTTCATGCACCGGTACCAGAGAGAGCAGCTTACGCTGGCGATCGCGGTTCGATAATTCGACTACGCCGTCGGTTTTGCGCCACGTTTTAGCCGCGAAATTAGCCAGCTTGGCGAGCGTTTTGGTCGGCGCGATGCCAACCCCAACCGTTAGCCCGGTATGCTTCATGACCCGATCGCGCATTTGATGACCGAATGTCTCAAGCGGCATATAGCTGGAGATACCGGCTAAATTAACAAAAGCCTCATCGATGGAATATATTTCAATCGCCGGCGCCATCTCCGTTAGCGTCGACATGACCCGGTGGCTGAGATCGGCATAAAGCGCATAGTTCGAGCTAAAAACGGACACCTGCAAACGCTGCAGGTCGTCTTTAATTTTGAAGTAAGGCGCCCCCATGGGGATGCCCAGCGCCTTTGCCTGCGCCGAGCGTGAAATAATACATCCATCGTTATTTGAGACCACCACCACTGCTTTTCCCTGCAGGTCTGGCCGGAAAACGGTTTCGCAGGAGGCGTAGAAACTGTTGACGTCAACAAGCGCGAACATGTCGGTGTGATTTTAAGGTGAAGGTGACCACGCCAAATATTTGCAGCTCCTCTCCAGGCTGACAGACGATAGGGGAATAGTTGAGGTTGCGCGGCGTGAGCTGAAGGACTGGCCGGGTTTGCAGCTCCTTTACCGTAAACTCGCCGGCAACGGCAGCAATCACAATATCGCCATGTTCTGCGGTCAGCGAGCGATCGACCACCAGCAGGTCGCCATCATCAATCCCGGCGCCCGTCATTGAATCCCCGCTCACCCTGACAAAATAGGTCGCGTTAGGGTGCTTAATAGCCAGCTTGTTCAAATCAAGCGTATCTTCGACATAATCCTGGGCCGGACTGGGGAATCCGCAGGGAACAAGATCGCGAAACAGCGGCACCAAAAACCGCTGCGACAGCTCAACCGGCTTGTAGAACGTCATCATAAACTCACCCGACATAATAACTGTGTTTATATACAGTATTAATAAATCATCCGGGTTAATCAAGCCGCTTATGCCACGTTATCGCGAAGACCTTGAAGTTCTGCAATATTTAAACAGACGCTGCGCTTCGCCATGCCCGGCGGCGCTAAAAATAACGCGTCTCTGGAAATCTAACGCAATTAGTAGCAGGATAGATGCTGCAAGCAGAGCGTTATGGTGGGGCACCATAACCACAAACTATGGCGATTCGTCCGACATACTGAACGGGAGATTCTTATGTACTACACGTTAGGAGATACCACCCTCCACTTTTATCGCTATCAGTGCCGTTTCTACGTTGCCCACTGGGATGGCGGCAACGTAATGACCGACAAGTTCAGGCAGTTCATCGAGTTGATTACTGAAAAAACGGGAATTGACGCGAAGAACGTCGAAGCAGTTGCGCGAGACTATTTCAACAACGTCGATTAAAGGTTGTTTAGTGACGGAATAACCGACCGCCGCTCATTACGTACCAGCCCTACGCTCGTCGACTGGCGAGGTGGAAAACGTGCGCTGTTCTCCCTCTCGCCTTGACACTGTACAAAAAAACAGTATAACTACTGCCTACAGTTACAGGAGCCGAAGCATGTTTGTAGAACTGGTTTATGATAAAAGAAATTTTGAAGGGTTCGCCGGGGCCAGAGAGACCATTATGGCTGAACTCACGAAACGAATTCACCGCATTTTTCCTGAGGCCGACGTTCGCGTAAAGCCGATGATGACGCTGCCCGCAATCAATACGGATGCCAGCAAGCATGAAAAAGAGCAGATCAGCCGCGCCGTCCAGGAGATGTTTGAAGAAGCGGACATGTGGATGAGCGCAGACGAATAAACCAGGCCGCAGCGCTAATATCAACAGCGGCTTTTTTCGGGGACCGGCGTTAGCACTAACCAATACCGTTCCCTGGACATAAATTTCCCCGGTAAATCTTTTCCCCGCCGCCGGCGGTGATTTAAATCCTCATCCCCTACTCGTCAGACTTAAACCTGGGCTCCGGCAAAACCGACGGGGTTGTGTCCTCAAAGCGCAGCCAGTGCTGCCAGATATCATGAACCTGCAGCTCAACGAGCCCTTCCTGACGTAAAGCCACCGTAGTCCCTCTCAGCGTCCCACCTTCAGAATCAATCCCGGCCGCGGTAGACGCCTTATCAATTAAATTATCCCAGGCTTTACTTTCATCATTAAATGCCGACGCCATTTTTTGTAAACGAAGCGGATCGTCCCTGCTGTCCTGCGCTATTCGTTTCGCGGCCGTCGTCAGATATTTATCTTTTACCCAGCGAAGCTGCGCGAGTTTCTTTGCCGTGCACTCATTAATATCGATGGTGGTCTGCTGCAGCATACCAAAACAGCTAATGCTGAAAGTTTCAACGCCATCATTTAAATCACTGCTGGGCTGATTCCTTTCATCTGAAGCCTGAGAAACAAGCGGCAGCATCAATGCCAAAGAAAAAAACATTCCCTGAATAGTACGCAATCCCATGCTGATAACCCGTATAAGACGAAGTGTCTTTCAGATTAACCTAATCCTGGAGGCTGAGAAATGATCCGCTCTTGTCCATAGCCGTTTTTTGCAAACACATTTTGCCGCAAAAATTCACGCCATGAGCGGCAGGTGCCGCCAACGGCGCCGATCGACGGCTCCGATCGACGGCTATTTTTCGCACCTGTGGGCTTTCCTGCAGACAGCAAACCGATGTTTCTAATTTTTTTCAGTTAGTTAGCACATAAAAACTGGGCCAATAAGGCTCGTTGCGGGTCCGAATATCGCAAACTCCCCTCAGCATTTTCAAGCAAAATACCGCCAATTAATTGAAATATTATGCTAATAAAACCGAGTTTAATCGACATTAAAATTCAATACCTACTCACAAACGTCATTAAAAAATCTTTTTTATTAGCTATGAAAAATATTTCATTAGGATTTTTCTTAAGGCAAGAGTAAATTTCTTCGCATAAAAGCAAGAATATCCATAAATTTCTCGGGGAATAAATGCGTATGGCGAATTTACTCTTTCTGGCACTGGCGGTCGCACTGCTCCTGATCGCTGTTTTTTCTCTTATTTCGTATATAAGGGATCGCAAGAAACAAAAGTTTACGTTCAAAAAAAGACGCTAACGGCAACAAAGTTAGGGGGACGAGCGCGCGTTTAGCCCCTTTAACCCATGCGGCTGCGTGGCCGCACGGACCGTCCTTGACGGTATCTATTTGAAATATCCTGAATAACCAGAATTATTGCGCTGCCCTATGCCTGGGGAGGCGCAAAATATTATTATTGTGTCACGTCAGGCCATCGTCCCCCGAACGAGTTCTGTTTATTTGCGGAACTATTGCTCAGGTACGCAGTCTGACTACTGTCAGTATTAAACTATCGAGATTGCTGTGACCACACTTATGATCGTTGTAACAACGCTTGCCGTGTTTAGCCTGTTGGCATTGAGCCTGGCAAAAGTTGGAATCGCTGTATCCAATAACCCCGACGAATTCTGATTGCTCTTCGGGTCATCGTCGAACCTCCTGGACCCCGTATCGCTGATTCTACCTACCGCACATCAGCGATTATCGTTTTTCCCTGTCGTTGCTTTCTGCCGCCCTCTCCTTTGGAGAAAGAGCATATTGCGCCTGGCTTACCGCCGTCCGCGCTCAACCCCTCCTCTCTCATGCCGTAACCTGTCCCCCGACTTATCGACCAGGGCCGCTACGGGTGCCGACGCGCTGGCCGGTAAACCTAATCCTTGGTCCGCTTACGCCGATACTTACGCTTAAATTTAAGATCGATGGCGAAAATAACCACGATAACACCAACAAGCCATAACAGGGTGGCACCAGTTTCAGCAACGTTCACAACGTCCCTTTATATCCATTAATTAATGTTATGGGTAACATTAAGAACCATATAAAACCAGTAAGCAATCGTTTTCGTTACAATTGTATTGCAAATAAATGGCGGAATGTCGCATCTGCGGGCGGCAGGTCAGAAATCAGCCGCCGCCGGATGGAATGAAGCTCCGCCAGACGACGATTGACGGTTCGCATTCCCTCTTCTACCAGGCTATATCTTAGACACCTTTATTCGTACAGGAGTGATGATAGTGAGCAAGAAGATTCTGATGCTGGTCGGCGATTACGCCGAAGATTACGAAACGATGGTGCCGTTTCAGGCGCTGCAGATGATTGGTCATCAGGTTGACGCGGTCTGCCCCGATAAAACCAAAGGTGACTATATCATGACGGCGATCCATGATTTTGACGGTGCCCAGACCTACAGCGAAAAACCCGGCCACCGCTTTATTCTTAACGCCGATTTTTCCGCAGCGAAGGAACAAGATTACGACGCGCTGCTGATCCCCGGCGGGCGGGCGCCTGAATATCTGCGGTTGAATGAGGAGGTGCTCAAGCTGGTGCAGGCGTTTGACCGCGCGGGTAAACCTATTGCCGCCGTTTGCCACGGCCCCCAGCTGCTGGCCGCGGCCGGCGTGCTAAAAGGACGAACCTGCAGCGCCTACCCGGCCTGCGCCCCGGAAGTCCGGCTCAGCGGCGGAAATTATGCCGAAATAGGTATCGATCAGGCGCATGTTGACGGCAACCTGGTCACCGCTCCCGCCTGGCCCGCGCACCCGCAGTGGCTGGCGAAATTTGCCGAAGTGCTGCAGCAGCAATAGCTGGCGGAAGATCGTTGGCAGACGGTTATGGCGTGGAGAACCGCGCCATAACCGAATGGCGATGAGATGATGAAACTACGGGTGCTTGACGATATACATTGTCCGGCTATAGGCGACATCTTCCGGGTTGGTAATCGGATAGCCCTTCAGCCACGGCTTGATCAACCGTCCGTTGGTGTACTGATAAATTGGCGCAATAGGCGCTTTGGCCATGATTATCTTTTCCGCCGCGTTGTAATCGTCGTTGCGCGCTTTATCCGAAGTCTCCTGCGCCGCCTGGGCTAAAATCTTGTCATAGGTCGGATCGTTAAAGCGGGAGATATTACCGCTATGGGTCGAGGTCAGCAGCGAAAGGAAGGTGGAAGGCTCGTTGTAATCCCCCACCCACGAGGCGCGAATCACGTCGAAATTACCGGTATTTCGGCTATCGATATACGTTTTCCACTCCTGATTCTGTAGCTTGACGTCGACGCCAAGATTCTTCTTCCACATTGACGCCACCGCGATGGCAATCTTCTGGTGGTTTTCCGAGGTGTTATACAGCAGCGTCAGCTGCAGCGGACGGCCTGGACCATAGCCCGCCGCCTGCAGCAGCGCCTTGGCCTGGGCGTTCAGCTCGGCCTGGCTCATGCTCTCCGCCTGCGAGGGCTGCGGCGTAAACCCGGCCGTCACGTCCGGGGTGAAGTGCCAGGCCGGCTTTTCGCCGGTTCCCAGCACTTTTTCCGCCATCAGGCGACGGTCGATGGTCAGGCTCAGCGCCAGGCGCACGCGCTCGTCGGCGGTCGGCCCCTTCCGCGTGTTAAACGCGTAATAGTAGGTCCCCAGCTGCGGCGGCGTGTACACCTGCCCTGGAATATCTTTCAGCAATTTTTGATACAGGTTTTTCGGGAAAGACTCGGTGATATCGATATCCCCGGCCAGGTAGCGCTTGGTCGCCGACGACTCCTGGTTAATCGGCACAAAGGTCACCTGCTGGATAACCGTTTTGCCATTATCCCAATAGTGGCTGTTAGGCACGACAACCAGCTTTTCGTTAACCACCCGGTCTTTTAAAACGTAGGCCCCGTTGCCGATAAGACTGCCCGGACGCGTCCAGTTAGCGCCGCTCTCCACGTTCGCTCTCTGTACCGGATAAAACGCAAAGCTGGCCGTAAGATTGCTGAACCACGGCAGCGGTTTATCCAGCTGCACCCGCAGCGTGCGCGCATCCACGGCGGTAACGCCCAGCGTATCCGCCGCGGCCTTACCATCGATAATATTTTGTGCATTTGTTATGCCCGCCAGCGCGGCAAACCAGGCAAAGGGCGACGTCGTTTTCGGGTCGACCAGGCGCTGCCAGCTGTAGACGAAGTCCTGCGCCGTGACCGGACTACCGTCCGACCAGCGGGCGTCATCACGCAGGGTAAAGGTCCAGACCCGGTTATCGTTGCTCTGCCAGCGGGTCGCGACGCCGGGAATAAGATTGCCCTTAGCGTCCTGGTTGACTAAACCTTCAAAAAGATCGCGGATCACCTGAATTTCCGGCAAGCCCACGGCTTTGGCGGGATCTAATGAGGCCGGCTCATCTTTAATGTGCCGTACCAGTACCTGTTTCTCGGCTAAGACGGTACCCGGAGGGACATCCGCCGCCCAGGCCAGAGATGAAACGCTGGCTAACCACAGCGCGCCGCATGTCAATGTGACAGGATACTTCATAAGATCCCCTTTAAAATAAAAAAACCAGAGCTGGCAGAAGGATGATTATTTGTTTCATCACCTGAAATTGCAAACGGCTTGTGATAGAAAATTGACGCGTATTCTGATTTCATCGTCCAGGGAAACTATTTGATTCCGGGGCGGTTTTACACAACACTGCTGAAAATAACCTGCTAACAGGATGCCCTATGCCCGTTTCTCGTCCCCGTACCCAGCGCGGCGCCTTTCCGCCCGGCACCCAGCGCTACGGTCAGTCGCACCTTGGCGCGCCGCTGCTGTGGTTCCCCGCGCCGCTGGCCGATAGCCGCAGCGGCCTGATTCTTGCCGGCACTCACGGCGATGAAAACTCGTCGGTGGTCACCCTCTCCTGCGCGCTCCGAACCCTGAAGCCCGAACTGCGTCGTCATCACGTCGTGCTGGCGGTCAACCCCGACGGCTGCCAGCTGGGGCTGCGCGCCAACGCGCGCGGCGTCGATCTCAATCGCAATTTTCCCGCAGCAAACTGGAAAGAAGGGGAAACGGTCTATCGCTGGAACAGCGCGGCCGAGCAGCGCGACGTCGTACTGCTGACCGGCGAAAAGCCCGGCTCGGAGCCGGAAAGCCAGGCCCTGTGTCAGCTGATCCACCAGATCCACCCGACGTGGGTGGTCTCGTTTCACGATCCGCTGGCCTGCATTGAGGATCCGGGCCACAGCGAGCTCGGGCGGTGGCTGGCCGACGCGTTCGCCCTGCCGCTGGTCGGCAGCGTGGGCTATGAAACGCCCGGCTCTTTCGGCAGCTGGTGCGCCGATATCGGCCTGCCGTGCATCACCGCAGAGTTTCCGCCGATATCCGCCGACGAGGCCACGGAAACGTATCTGCAGGCGATGATCGACCTGCTACGCTGGCACTCTCAAAGATGAAGAACGCCGGTGCTGAAATGCAGCGCCGGCTCCACGTCAACGGCCAGCCAGGTCGGGCCATCGAGATCGGCGAAACGCGCCAGTGGGGCCAGCGGCAGCGCCGCTGAAATCGCCCGCGAGGTGCAGAGCATACAGCCGAGCATGCGCTCAAAGCCCTGCTGCTCCGCCTCCTGCGCGAGGAAAAGCGCTTCGGTCAGGCCACCGGTTTTATCGAGCTTAATGTTGACCATCTCATAGCGCCCGCGCAGCCGCGGCAGGCTGTCGCGGGTGTGGCAGCTCTCATCCGCGCAGATGGGCAGCGGATGAATAAAATTCTCCAGCGCCTCATCGGCATCCGCCGGCAGCGGCTGTTCCAGCATCGCCACCCCGATATCGGACAGCAGCTGGCAGCGCGCCGCCAGGCCATCGCTGTGCCAGGATTCATTGGCGTCAACAATCAGCGTGGCCTCCGGCACCGCGCTGCGAATGGCGATCAGCCGTTCGCTGATAAGGCGATCGTCCAGTTTGACCTTCAGCAGGCGCGCGCCCTTTTCCCACAGCGCCGCGGCGCTGGCCGCCATTTGCTCCGGCGTACCGATCACCACCGTCTGCGCCGTCACCACCCGGTTCGGCAACGCAATCCCCAGCAGTTGCGGGATGCCTTTGCCCACGCTACGCGCCTGCAGATCCCACAACGCGCAATCGACGGCGTTACGCGCCGCCCCCGCCGGCAGCAGATGCTGAAGCTGCTCGCGGGTCGCGCCGCTTTCCAGCTGCTCGCCGATCGTCAGAATTTGCGCCATCACCGAGGCAATGCTCTCCCCATAGCGCGGGTACGGCGTGCACTCGCCGACGCCTTTAACGCCGTTCTCCTCCACCTCAACGACCACCACCTTCGCCTCGCTACGGCTGCCGCGGGCGATCACAAACGGAGTATGCAGCGGCCAGGCTTCTTCGTACACTCGCAGGTTTCGCATTCCCAGGTTCCTCCAGGGGAAACATTAAATAGGATTTGCCGTGCTGATAACGGATGTCATACACTACCCGTGACGTTAACTATATGTAAACAGGAAGATAAACATGTCACAAACCGTGCATTTCCAGGGCAACCCCGTTGCCGTTCAGGGCACCATTCCGCAGGCAGGCGCTAGCGCGCAGCCGTTTACGCTGGTCGCCAAAGATCTCTCCGACGTCGCGCTGAGCCAGTTCGCCGGCAAACGTAAAGTACTGAATATTTTCCCAAGCATCGATACCGGCGTGTGCGCGGCATCGGTACGTAAATTTAACCAACTGGCATCCGAGCTGAACAACACCGTTGTGCTGTGCATCTCAGCCGATCTGCCGTTCGCTCAGTCCCGCTTCTGCGGCGCTGAAGGCCTGAACAACGTCGTGACCCTGTCCACGCTGCGCGCACCGCAGTTCCTGGCTGATTACGGCGTTGCCATTGCTGCTGGCCCGCTGGCCGGTCTGGCCGCTCGCGCAGTGGTCGTTGTTGATGAGAATGACCAGGTTGTTTACAGCCAGCTGGTGAATGAAATCACCGAAGAACCAGACTACGATGCGGCCCTGGCTGCGCTGAAAGCGTAATCAGGCCTCTTCCTCGGATCGCGCACCACGCCCGGCCCGAATGCTCTAAGCCCTCGTTTATCGAGGGCTTTTTTCTTTTCGCGGCGCATTACGGGAAATAAACCGCGCAATCGCCGGACCGGTCAACAGGATGGTGAACAGGCGCAGGGTCTGCATCGCCATGATAAACGACATATCGGCCCGCGTTCCCGCCGCAATAATCGCCACCGTATCCAGGCCGCCGGGACTGGTCGCCAGATAGGCGGTCATAAAATCGAGCGGCAGCACCTGCGTCAGGCCAAACGCCATCAGCGAACAGAGCAAAATCAGGCCGATAATGGAAGCGAGGATCTGCGGCAGGGTCTTCAGCGCCAGCAGAAAAATCGCCCGATTAAATTTTAGCCCAACGCTCCAGCCAATGGCGGCATAAGCCAACGCCAGCAGCCATTCCGGCAGCTCCAGCATCAGCCAGCCCTCTCCCTGCACCAGCGCCCCCGCCAGCATCGGCAACAGCATCACGCCGGAAGGAAAGCGCATGCGCAGGCCCAGCCAGCCGGCGGCGGCGGTCAACAGCAGCGTCAGCGGCAGCTGCCAGCCGATAGCGGGAAACCAGACGATCTGCTGGTTCATCTCCTGCGCCTCGCCGCCAAGGGCAAAGCGTACCACCAGCGCCGCAGCGCCGGCGACGAACAGCACCCGCAGATACTGCATTAAGGCCACCAGCCGCACGTCGGCGCCGTAATCCTGCGCCATAACCACCATCGCCGAGGCGCCGCCCGGCGAGCTGCCCCACGCGCCGGTTGCCCCGGGCAGCGAGCTGTAGCGCACCAGCAGCCACCCGGCCAGCGCGCTGAAGGCCAGCGTGGCGAAGAGAATAAACAGTACCAGCGGCCAGTGGCCGAGAAGCACGCCAAAGATTGAGGGCGTCAGGGTTTGGGCGATCATGCAGCCAATAATGGCCTGAGCGGCGATAAAAAAGGGCCGAGGCACGCTGATTGTCGCGCCGCGCAGGCTGAAGATGATGCCGGCGATCATCGGGCCCAGCAGCAGCGCCGCGGGCAGGTGCAGCCAGAACAGCACAAACGAGAGCGCGGCGGAGAGAGTCAGGAGTTTCAGCCACGACAGCAGCGGGCCAGGCGAAGTTAACATCTGAATTCCTGGAAAATAAGCCTGCAGCGCGTTCGCCGACGGTCAGCGCCGCCGGCGAACGAGGCTGCTCTATTCTTCACCCTTCTTCTGGCTGAGGCCATACTCGCGCAGCTTATTGGCAATCGCGGTATGAGAAACCCCCAGACGTTTCGCCAGTTTACGGGTGCTCGGGAAGCTACGATAAAGCTGGGTCAGGACGGAACGCTCAAAGCGACGGGTAATATCGTCCAGCGAGCCTTCCATTGCCTCTTCGCCTACCGGCAGCGAAGCGACGTCGCTATCCGGCAGCAGGATATCCTGGGGCCGCATTTCGTAGCCATCAAGCTGCGTCAGCGCACGATAAACCGCGTTCTTCAGCTGGCGAACGTTGCCCGGCCAGCTATAACGGGTCAGCACCGTACTGAGATCGGCGGAGAGCTTCGGCCGCGGGATCCCCTGCTCATCGGCAAAGCGGGCGACGAACAGTTCAGTCAGCGGAATGACATCCTGCGGGCAGTCGCGCAGCGGCGGTAAATGCAGGGTCAGTACGTTGAGGCGGTAGTAAAGATCTTCGCGGAACTGCCCCTTCTGCACCATCTCCACCAGATTTTTCTGGGTGGCGCAGATCACCCGCACATCGACGTGAACCTCGTGGTCTTCCCCCACCCGGCGGAAGGTGCCGTCGTTAAGGAAACGCAGCAGCTTAGTTTGCATGCGCGGCGACATTTCGCCGATCTCATCCAGCAGCACCGAGCCGCCGTTAGCCTGCTCAAAGAAGCCTTTTTTGCCCTGAATGGCATCGCCAAACAGCTCGCTTTCCACCGCATCTTCCGGGATAGAACCGCAGTTCAGCGCCAGATAGGGTTTGCTTGCCCGCGGGCTGGCGAGGTGGCAAGCGTGCGCCAGAAGATCTTTCCCGGTACCCGTGTCGCCGACGATCAGCAGCGGCGCGCTGAGCATCGCCAGCTTGCGGGCCTGCTCAACCACATGGCGCATTTTCGGGCCGACGGCGAGAATCTGGCTGAACGCGCTGGTATCCTGGGTGGTCATGGTCTGCAGCTGACGTCCCATGCGTACGGTGGAACGCAGCATTGCCACCGCGCCGGTGAGCACGCGTTCGCCATGCTCACCTTCGAGGTACACCGGGGTAATCTCCAGCACAAAGTTCTGCCCGCCGATCACCACATGTTCGCTATGCGACTCCAGCGGGCTGCTTTCCAGCCAGCGCTGGACGTTAAAATCGGTAATCAGCTGCGCAACCGGATGATTACGCAGCCGCTCCGGGCTTTGCGCAAACAGCTGGCAGCTGGCGGGGTTCGCCAGCTCGACTTTCCCTTTGGTATCCAAAGAGAGCACCGGTTCCGGCATCGCGACCAGCAGCGCCGACAGCGCAAGATGCTCACGCTCCGACGGCATCCACGGTACGGTACGCACGTCGGTAACGCCGGCGATACGGCGGATTTCCGCCATCAGGCTGCTGAAGTTAGCAAACTCCAGCTCGGCAAAATTAAGATAGATTCGGCCAATAGGGTCGATGTCGATGCCGCGGAGATCGATCCCCCGCAGCACCAGCAAATCGAGCAATTCACGGGTCAGACCAAGACGGTCTTCACAAAAGACTTCAAGACGCATAGGAGTTTTCACCCTAAAAAGGCCAATGACGGATGAATAATAGGACAGTTATTTGCTGGCGTGAAGATAGCTGTCAACAAATATTGACAGTATGGCGGAAAAACGGCCGTTGTGGCGTAAAGGCAGGCGATTAAACGCGGGAATTAGCCGCAGGCCGCCGGGAAGCGACGACCTGCGGCTAAGCAGATTATTCCGGGCGGGCTTTGCTTTTTTGCAGCGTCTCTTTCAGCTGACCGATCAGCTCGCGGCGGAAATCCCCCAGCCGTGGCTTATCGTCAGCGATCCACGGCAGCGGGCGGCACAGCTCCATCGCTTTGATCCCCAGCCGCGCGGTGAGCAGCCCGGCACCGATGCCCTGCGCCGCGCGGGCCGATAGCCTGGCCGCCAGATCCTGCGACATCCAGTCCATACCAACCTCCCGCACTAGCTCGCTGGCGCCGGCGAAGGCAATATTCAGCAGCACCAGACGGAACAGGCGCAGGCGGCTGTAGTAACCCAGCTCGATACCGTACAGCGTGGCAATTCGGTTAATGAGGCGTAAATTACGCCAGGCGATAAACGCCATATCCACCAGCGCCAGCGGGCTGACGGCGATCATCAGCGTCGATTCCGCCGCCGAGCGGCTGATTTCCCGCCGCGCCTGGGCATCCAGTACCGGCTGAACCAGCCGGGCATACAGGCTCACGACTTCACGATCGCTTTGCGTTTCGTGGATCGCGGCATACCAGCGCTGGAGAGCCGGATGCGCCTGATCGAGCCCCGCCTGCTGGGCAAGCTTCTCGCAAAACGCCCGCCCTTTTCCTACCGCATGGCTGTGCATCAGATCGCGGGCCTCATCGCGCTCATGGGCGCGCTGGCGCAGACGCCACAGGCGCCGCCATTCGGTGGCAACGGAACCGACGCCCGCGCCAACAATCAGCGCCCCGGCCGCACAGCCGCCGAGCGCAATCCAGTCCTGAGTCTGCCATGCGGTCATCGTCCACTGTACGCCCTGCGCCACCACGCTGACGCCAAATATCGCCAGCCCGGCGCTGACCATCCGCCGCCACAGGCTGCGCTTCGGCCGCAGAACCGATTCCACCACCGCTTCCGCCGTGCCCTCTTCGTCTTCTGTCAGCAGGTCGACCCGCGCGGGGGCGAACTTTTCCGCGTCAGCGCCGGCAAACGCGCGCGCAGACTTCAGCGCTTCGGTTTGCTCCGCCTGCAGCGGTCCGTTGAAATCAACGCGCGGTTTTAACGGTTCGCTCATCGCAATTTATCTCCAATCAAAAACTCAAGCGCCGCGTCCAGGCGAATATGCGGCAGCGGCTTATCGACATCCATCACCCGCGGACGAAAATTCTCAAACTGAAAGCCCTGCTGCTGCCAGAATGCCTGGCCCGGCAGGCGCGCCGGCACTTCGCCTGGGTAGATGGTCAGCGGCTGACCATCGCTCAGCCGATCGCCGCGCAGGGCGGGAATGTTCTCGCCGTTGACCGCAATCAGCCCGCTCTGGGTGGCCTGAATCGACGCCAGCCCCAGGCAGTCCATGCTGATCCCTTCGAATGCCGCATTTTGCCATGCGTCCTGAATCAGCTGCTGCAGCAGCGACACCATGTTCGCATGCTGATCGACGGTCACGTGATCGGCCTTGGTCGCCGCAAACAGCAGCTTATCAATCACCGGAGAAAACAGGCGGCGGAACAGCGTCCGCTGGCCGTAGTGAAAGCTTTGCATCAGCTGGGTCAGCGCGAGGCGCATATCGTTGAAGGCCTGCGGCCCGCTGTTCAGCGGCTGCAGGCAGTCCACCAGCACAATCTGGCGGTCAAAGCGCAGAAAATGGTCTTTATAGAAACCCTTAACCACCTTCTCACAGTAATACCTGAAGCGCTCGCGCAGCATGCCGGCGTTGCTGTGCTTGTCCGCCTGGGCCAGCCTGGCTTCGCCGACGGCGTCCACGTCCGGCCAGGGGAAGAACTGCAGCGCCGGCGCGCCGGCCATATCGCCGGGCAGCACGAAGCGCCCCGGCTGAATAAAATGCAGCCCTTCGCGCTTGCAGGCGTGCAGGTAGTCGGTCCAGGCGGCGGCAATGTCCGCCAGCCGGTTCTCATCGGCCGGAGCCAGCGGATCCAGCCCTTCGCACAGCTGGCGCCAGCGCGCCGACCACTCCGCGCGCTGGCCCTGCAGCAGCCCGGTCATTTGCCGCGACCAGCCGAGGTAGTCCTGCGCCAGCATAGGTAAATCCAGCAGCCATTCGCCGGGGTAATCGACGATTTCCAGATACAGCGTGGAGGTATCCTTGAAGTGGCGCAGCAGCGACTCGCCGGAGCGATAGCGCAGCGCCAGGCGGATCTCGCTGACGCCGCGGGTCGGCGTCGGCCACATCGGCGGCGAGCCGTAGAGCTGAGCCAGCCCTTCATCATAGGTAAAACGCGGAATGCCGAAGTCGCGCTGCGGGACGCGCTTGACGCCCAGCAGGCGCTCTTCTCTGACCGCACTGAGCAGCGGCAGGCGCGCGCCGGAGTGGATATTCAGCAGTTGGTTGACCAGCGCGGTGATAAACGCGGTCTTGCCGCTGCGGCTTAGGCCGGTGACGGCCAGACGCAGGTGCCGGTCAACGCCACGGTTGACCAGCGCATTGAATTCAGTTTTAAGTCGCTTCATTGCCATCCCATGCTATCCGTAATATTTCAGGCTAGTGCTTTGAAGAAAGTGCTTTAATCATAAGCCATTAGATGGGGATAAGCCGAGAAGTTATAAAGTGCGGCACTGCGCATCCCCGCCCGTTACTTCATGTTGCGGGTTAAACGGTTTGCCAGGCGGCTGAGCAGCGGCTCAAGAGCAACCGCCAGCAGCATTTTCACCGGCCGACGCGCAACCGACTTGATTGCCCAGCCAGCAACGCCCGCCGGGCCATAGCGCAGCGCGGTCAGCAGCACCAGCCGGCCGGCGATTTTCAGACCCGGTTTTACTTTTTGTCCTGCCTGCTGCCATTTGATGTTCATACGTGTCCTCAGGTTAAGCTACAGCTGGCGAAAGCGGCTGCGCAGGGTAAAGGTGTCGGAGGTGACGTAGCGCTCCATTTCCCGCAGGCGCCGCTCGCTGGCCGCCAGCTCGCGATCCGCCTCGGCGAGCAGCTCGCCGCTGGCCGGCACCTTCTCGCCGTACAGCTCGCTTTCCGGCATCGGGTCGAGGGCGAACGTCAGGATAACGTATGCCACCACCACAAAGAAAAAGAGACCAAAAATCATCGCCAGTACGGTTATCAAACGCACCAGCTTCACCGGCACATCAAGGTAGTGCGCGATCCCGGCGCAAACGCCCTTCACCATGCCGCGCTGGGGAATTCGCCACAATTTTTTACTCAAATCGAGTCCGCCCATTATTTGTCTCTCCAGTTTGGATGCTCGGCATCAAGAATGTCTTCCAGCGTCTGAATCCGTTCGCGCATGCGCTTTGCGTCATCGGTCAGCTGCAGCAGGCGCTGCTGTTCATTCTGTGACAGGCTGCCGCTGGCAGAGCGATTGTTGTAGTGCAGCCAGAGCCACACCGGCAAAACGAACAGCACAAATAACGTCAGGGGTATGGCAATAAAAAGCGTACTCATGTGTACTCCTTACAGTGAGTGAGCGGCGGCGCGTTACGGCGCCGCGACGCTTCATCCTTCAGGCCGGCGGCATCGTCTGCCCCGCTCTCCCGCCGGGCAAAGCTCCCGCGCAGCGCGGCCTGAAGGATTTTGCGTATGTCATTAGTTATTTTGATTCATTTTGCTTTTCAACGCCGCCAGCTGTTCGCTGATTTCGTCGTCGGCCTTCAGGTCGGCAAACTGCTGGTCCAGCGATTTTTGCTTACCGAAGCCGTGGCTTTCCGCTTCCGCCTCCATCTGATCGATGCGGCGTTCGAAAGATTCAAAACGCGCCATTGCTTCATCGATTTTACCGCTGTCCAGCTGGCGACGCACATCGCGGGATGAGCTGGCCGCCTGGTGACGCAGGGTCAGGGCCTGCTGACGGGCGCGCGTTTCGCTGAGCTTGTTCTCCAGCTCGCCGATCTCTTTTTTCATCCGCGCCAGGGTTTCATCAACCAGCTGCGCCTCATTTTCCAGGCTGCCGATAAGGTCGGTCAGCTTCTGTTTTTCCATCAGCGCGGCGCGGGCCAGATCGTCTTTATCTTTACGCAGCGCCAGCTCGGCTTTTTCCTGCCATTCGGCCTGCTGCGCGAGCGCCTGCTCAATGCGGCGGCTCAGCTGTTTCTTTTCCGCCAGCGCGCGCGCCGAGGTCGAGCGGACTTCAACCAGCGTATCCTCCATCTCCTGGATCATCAGGCGAACCAGCTTCTGCGGGTCCTCCGCTTTCTCCAGCAGAGAGTTGATGTTGGCGTTCACGATGTCGGCAAAACGAGAAAAAATACCCATAATTTCAATCCTCATAGTTCTGTTATCAGGCATCGGCCTGTGCAGAGAATAATACAAATAGCATGCCAATTTTTTATCTTATTGATTTTAAAAGGCATGGTTGTTATATGCTCAGCGGGTTGCTAAAGTAACCTGGTGAATCACACGACTAAATGGCGAATTTCATCATGGCGGAATACAAGGACAACCTGCTCGGCGAAGCCAACAGCTTTCTTGAGGTGCTGGAGCAGGTCTCACGGCTGGCGCCGCTGGATAAGCCGGTGCTGGTGATTGGCGAACGCGGGACGGGCAAAGAGCTTATCGCCAACCGTCTGCACTTTCTCTCATCCCGCTGGCAGGGGCCGTTTATCTCACTCAACTGCGCCGCGCTGAATGAGAACCTGCTGGACTCCGAGCTATTTGGCCACGAAGCCGGGGCGTTTACCGGCGCCAGCAAGCGCCATCCGGGACGCTTTGAACGCGCCGACGGCGGGACCCTCTTTCTTGATGAGCTGGCAACCGCCCCGATGCTGGTACAGGAAAAGCTGCTGCGGGTGATTGAGTACGGGGAGCTGGAGCGCGTGGGCGGCAGCCAGCCGCTGCAGGTCAACGTGCGGCTGGTGTGCGCCACCAACGCCGATCTGCCGCAGATGGTTGAAAACGGTCATTTTCGCGCCGACCTCCTCGACCGCCTGGCTTTCGACGTGGTGCAGCTGCCGCCGCTGCGCCAAAGGCAAAGCGACATTATGCTGCTGGCAAACCAGTTCGCCATTCAGATGTGCCGCGAGCTGGGGCTCCCGCTGTTCCCGGGCTTTAGCGAGCGGGCGAGCGCGACGCTGTCAGGCTACCGCTGGCCGGGCAATATCCGCGAGCTGAAAAACGTTGTGGAACGCTCGGTTTATCGCCACGGCACCAGCGACAGCGAGCTGGATAACATTATTATTAACCCCTTTCAGCCGCAGCAGCCTCTGCCAGCCGTCGCGGAGCAGACCCCGGACGGCCCCGCGCTGCCGCTGGATCTGCGCGCTTTTCAGCAGGAGCAGGAAAAGAGCCTGCTGCAGTCCAGCCTGCTGCAGGCAAAGTACAATCAGAAGCAGGCGGCAGAGCTGCTTGGGCTCACCTACCACCAGCTGCGGGCGTTACTCAAAAAGCATCAGCTATGAACCGTTCGCGGCAGCATCAGCGCACTCACCGCCGTCGATGCCAGGCACAGCGCCGCGTTGAACCACAGCGCGTACTGCGCGGCGCTGGCCATGCCGAGGGGCAGAAACAGCGCGAAAAGTGACGCCGTCACGGCTATACCCATCGCGCCCCCCAGCGAGCTGCCCATTTTGTAAATACCGGAGGCCACTCCAACTTTGTTCTCCGGCGCATTAACCACCGCGGTGTCCGTCGACGGCGTCGCGTAGCAGCCCAGCCCGAGGCCAAACAGCACGTTGCTAAAAAAGACCGTTACGATGTAGAGCGATTTATCGAGAAAAGTGCAGGAGATAAGCAGGATCCCGACGGCGGTAAAAATGGGTCCGGCGATCATCGGCAGCCGCGCGCCGTAGCGCTGCAGCAGCTTTTCCCCGACGCGAATCATGACCAGCACGGTGACCAGATAGCCCAGCGTCATCATCCCGGTCTCCAGCGGGGTCATATTGTGACCCTTCTGTAGCCAGATGCTGGTAATCATCATGGTGCCGATAGCGCCGTTGAGCATAAAGTTTGACAGCACCGCCGCCCCGTAGGCGCGATTGCGAAACAGCGCAAAATCGATCAGCGCCGCGTCGCCCTTGCGCCGTCCGCTGAGGATAAAATAGCCGCCTGAGAGCAGTGAACCCGCCAGCAGCGCCAGCGACAGCCCGCTGCTCCAGCCCCAGCTATGCCCCTTGCTGATAAACAAATTCAGCAGCACCAGCGAGACAATCAGAGTCAGCAGACCGCTGAGATCCAGCTTCTGCCGCTGCGCGCTTTGGCTGCGGCTTTCCGGCGTTCCGCGGAGCAGCAGCAGAGCCGCCAGCGCCACGACGATGGAAAAGACGAAAATCCAGCGCCAGCCAAGACCGGTAGCAATCGCGCCGCCCACGAATGAACACAGGCCGCTGCCGCCCCACGAGCCAATCACCCAGAAGCTCACCGCCCGCTGGCGCGCCTTCCCTTCATACCAGGTTTTAATCAGCGCCAGGGTGGCCGGCATGATGCAGGCCGCCGATAGCCCCTGCAGCACGCGGCCCGCCAGAAACAGCCCCGGGCCCTGGGCTACAACCAGCAGCCCGCTGCCGACAATGCTCAGCCCCAGTCCCAGATGGGTCATGCGCATCCGGCCAAATTTATCCGCCAGCCCGCCGCTGGCCACCACAAAACAGCCGCTGAACAGGGCGCTGAGGCTGACCGCCAGGGTCAGGGTTTCAAGGGAAATATCGAGGCTGCTTTTCATCGCCGGAACGACGTTAATCACCGACTGGGCAAACAGCCAGAACGTCAGCACGCTGAGAACGATACCCGCCAGCAGGCGATCGGTACCGACGAACGACGTTGCGTTCAAAGATACGGAACTCATAATAGGGATCTCCCGTCGCAGGTGATTAACGCAGATACTCTTCCGTCAGGCCGCACCACAGCGCCGCGCCCGGGAGAAGGATCTCGTCGTTGAAGTCGTAGCCAGGGTTATGCACCATGCAGCGTTCCGCTTCATCCCCGGCGCCGATGGTGAAGTAGCAGCCGTGCGGATTGTGTTCGAGCATAAAAGCGAAATCTTCGCTGCCCATAAACGGCTTCACTTCCCCGACCAGCCCGGCGCCGAACAGCGACGTCGCCACCGCCCGAACTCTCTCGTTGGCGGCAGGATCGTTTCTGAGCACCGGGCTGCCGTTGACGTGGGTCAGCGTGGCGGTGGCATTGAAGCTTTCCGCCTGCGCGACGGCAATATCGTGGATCCGCTGCAGCACGGTTTCACGCACCTCTTCATTCAGCGTGCGCACCGTCAGCTTCATCAGCACTCTGTCGTTGATAATATTCGGCGCATGCCCGGCCTGAATACTGCCGACGGTCACCACCGCCGGTTCAAACGGCGTGATATTGCGCGACACGATAGACTGCAGCGCCAGCGTGATGTGACAGGCCACCAGGGTTGCATCGACGGTATGCTCCGGCACCGCGCCGTGGCCGCCAACGCCTTTTACCTCGATATGCAGCGTGTCCGAAGAGGCCATCATCGCGCCGTCGCGCAGGCCGATTTTCCCCAGCGCTTGCCCCGGCATGTTGTGCAGGCCAAAAATGGTGTCGCAGGGAAATTTAGCGAACAGCCCGTCCTCAACCATCACCCGACCGCCGTACAGCAGCTCCTCCGCCGGCTGGAAAATCAGATGCAGCGTGCCGTTGAACCGACGGGTGCGCGCCAGATACTCGGCGGCGTAGAGTAAGGTCGTGGTATGTCCGTCATGCCCGCAGCCATGAAAGCGGCCGTCGACCTGGCTGGCCCACGCTTTCCCGCTCGCCTCCTGCATCGGCAGCGCGTCCATATCCGCGCGCAGGCCAAGGCGACGCTCGCCGCTGCCGACTTTTAACGTACCCACCACGCCGGTACCCGCCAGGCCGCGGTGCACGTCATAACCCCACTGGCCAAGCAGGCGGGCGACCTCATCGCTGGTTTTATGCTCTGCAAAACCAATTTCCGGCTGCTGGTGAAAGCGGCGACGCAGGGCAATAAACTGCGCTTCATTAACCTGTAATGCTTCAATAAGCGGATGTGTCATTTTTATTATTCCTGTTGTTGTGTTTGCGCGACACTTTCGAGTTTATGCTGCCAGACCGGCTTTAATACGCCGTTTTTTGTTTTATATTGACGGAATATTGAGAAGTGTTTTTCATACAAATCGGTTATGACAAAAAATAACACGCTATTTTTTGTCCTTGCCAGGAGATGACGGTGGAACATCATTCAGGCGACTTTAGCGTCGCGGTTCGCGATATTCGTCAGTTCAGTCAGCCGGAAGGCGACGCGCTGACGCTGCTGTGGGCATTACAAGGGCACGTCACCCTGCATGACGGCGATGGGGATCATCTGCTGGATGCCGATCGGCTGAAAATAGTGAACCGCAACCGCCCCTGGCATCTGAGCAGCCGCGTTCCCAACGCGGTGATGATTCTGACGCTCTCCGGTAGCTGGCTGACGCGTCTCGACGGTGATTTCTTCTCCTTCGACTATCAAACTTCGCTCGATACCCGCGATGCCGACGATAGCCTGCGCCGCCTGATGCGTCAGCTGCTGGTGATTGAGCTGGTTAATCACCAGCCCCGCTATCGCCTCGAGGCCAACCGCTGGCTGAGCGAAATCGTCCTGCTGCTGGCCACCCGTTTTACGCAGCCGATCGCCGCCGGCGCGAGGCGCGGAGCGGAAAACTGGAGCCGGCGAATTGCCCGGGTCGTAGCCCGCATAGAGGCCAGCTACCGGCACCGGCTATCGCTGCACGAAGTCGCCGCCGCCGAGTTTGTCTCCGAGGCCTGGCTGTCGCGTCTGTTTCACAAAGAAGTCGGCATGAGCTTTGTGCAGTACATCACCGCGCTGCGCCTGAACAAAGCGGCTGAGCAGCTAATCAGCACCCGTAAAACGGTGCAGCAGGTCGCTCAGGATCACGGTTTTGCCAGCACCCGCATGATGAGCGATCTGTTTAAACGCCAGCACGGTTTGACGCCGCGACAGTATCGCCAGCAGCACCCGCAGCCGATGGCGGAGGCCGCGCGCCCGCGCGCCGGGACCGTGGCCGGCGACGACTGGCAGCCGGTTGCCGTCGAGCGGCTCTACGCCCGGCTAAATGAGCCGGAGATAAAAGGCTGGGACAGCCCGCCGCTGCTGCTCAATCCCCAGCAGACGCGCCAGATTGATATCCGCCAGTTTCCCAACCGCGCTGCGCCGCTGCGCCATACCCGAATGGTCGTCACCGTTCGCGAACTCGACGATTTACTGCGCGAAGACGTGCGCCGGGAGCTCGAACGGCTGCACAGCAGCCTGCCGATTTACGCCATCGATATTAACGATCCCTTTCTCAGCAGCCGGCTGTTCGGCACCGGCTGGGACGACCCGCAGATGGCGGGCTACGCCTGCTGGTATAACCTGCAGCGCATTTTTAGCTGGCTGGCAAAAATGGGCTGGGGGGCGATTTTGCATACCGGGCTGACCACCCGCTGCGACCTGCTCCAGCGTTTCTTACGCCTCGCCGCTAACCATTTTCCCCCCGCCACGCTCGCCAGCTGGCGCTTTGTCTGGCACTGGTCGGCCCAGGCCAGCGCAGAGGCGCGCCTGCACGCCTGGCGTCAGCAGCGTGAAACGCTGCAGGCTTTACTGCCGCAGGCGCAGCTGGGAGTCTGGCACCGTTTTAACGAAGAGGCGATTAACGACGATCCTTTTCTGCGCTCGCCGATCCTTGCCGAAGCCGATTTTCTCGCCTGCCAGGCCGACGCCAACGAGCTGCTGGATCTGGCCCAGCTGGATAGCAGCAGGCTGGCCTCCAGCGAAAGCTATCCGGTGCATAAGCTGCGGCAGATCCAGGGCGCCCTGCGCCAGCATCAGCTCACGCTTCCCATCTGGCTGCTGTCGTGGAACACGCTAACCGGCAACACCCGAGACACCAACGGCCGGTTCTTTCGCGGCGCGCTGCTGATGGATAACCTGCTGGGGCTGGCCGATCGGGTGTGGCTGGCGGGATTCTGGCTGAACTCGGGCCTGCAGGGCGAGGCGCGCGCTAACGGCAGGCTGGATACCTCCAGCCTGGCCCTGCATTACCTTCACGGTCTGCCGCGTCCGGTGTACTGGGTTCTGTGGCTATGGCGGCGCCTGCGCGGCGAAGTGCTGATCGCGGATAAAAACCTGCTGCTGCTGCGCCATAACGGGCACTATCAGCTGCTGTTGCGTAATACGGTGGTGTTCAATCCCTGGCTTTCCAGCGAAGAGACCTTTACCCAGCGCTTCAGCCAGCCCTACAGCATTCAGCTGCTTGGCCTGGCCGGACGCTGGCGGATAAAGCAGCATCTGTTCGATCAGCATCACGGGGCGCTGTTTCCGCTTTTTGAGGCGTTTCGCAGCCACAGCGGGCCGGATGACGAAGACTTCGGCTGGCTGATGCACCACGCGCGCCCGGCGCTGAGCGTCGCCGAGGAGAGCCCGCAATCGGGCTGGCATCGCGTTGATTCTCTGCAAAGCAATGCGCTGGTGCTGTACGAGCTATCTCCGCTGCGTGAATAGCCTATCGGGTTTCTGCCTGCAGCCTCTGCTCCTTGATCCGGGCGTCGATTTTAATCCGGCTCTCTTCGCTGGCCGGGTTGAAAACCATCATGTTCAGATCCGCGCGCCCTTCGACGCTAAAGGTAGAGAACTCCAGCTCAATCATCCCTATCTGCGGGTGGTGCATGCGCTTAAATCCTTCACCGTGCCCGGCGACATCATTACTCCGCCAGTAGGCGTCAAACTCCGGGCTTTGGCGGGAAAGCTCGGCAATCAGCCGATCGGTGTCCGGCGAGGCGCCGACCCGCGCGACGTCGGCGCGAAAGGCGCTGACGATAAGTCGGGCGACGGCGTGCCACTCCTCCAGCGCGCCGCGGGCCTGAGGATTGGTAAACAGCCGGCGCAGAATATTACGCTCGGCCAGCGGCAGCTGCCCGTAGTCGGTCAGGATGCAGGCCGCGGCGTGGTTCCACGCAATGACGTCCCAGGTCGCCGTTTTGATGATGGCCGGAACGTGGAGTACATCGAGCACGCGCTGTAGGCGCGGCGTAATATCGTCGCTGACGATCAACCGGGACTCCGGCAAATGCCCGAATGCCAGAATAAACAGGTGATCGCGCTCCGGCGTCGTCAGCCTTAGCCCGCCGGCAATGCGGCTCAGCACTTCCCGGGACGGCGCGCCTCCGCGCCCCTGCTCCAGCCAGGTGTACCAGGTCGGGCTAATACTGGCGAGCTGGGCGACCTCTTCCCGCCGCAGTCCGGGCGTACGTCGCCGACCGGCCGGAAAGCCGAACGCGGTCGGATCAAGGCGTAAACGTCGCGCCCGCAAAAATTCGCCCAGTGCCTGGGTTGAGGTGTCGGTCATAGTTAGCCTGTTAGTATTTATACCCTGATAATGTCCCTACTTTTATAGTATCCCGTTAAGACTACCATAGCCTGGATACTCATTCTGGAGGTAGATCATGCGAATTTTTCTCACCGGCGCGACCGGTTTTATCGGCTCGCGTATTCTCACGGAACTACAGGCGGCCGGACATCAGGTCATCGGCCTCGCGCGCTCTGACGCCAGCGCCGCCGCGCTGAAGGCCGCCGGCGCTGACGTCCAGTACGGCACGCTGGACGATCCCGAAACGCTGCTGGCGGCGGTTAGCGCTGCCGATGCGGTGATCCACACCGCCTTTGATCATGATTTCAGCCGCTTTGTCGCCAACTGCGAAAAAGACCGCCGCGTCATTCTCGCCATCGGCAACGCGCTGGCGGGCCGTCACTGTCCATTGATTATCACTTCAGGCACCGCTATGGGCGATGGCGACGACGGGCAGCCGGCGAGCGAGGCGAACTTCAATCCCGGACACCCAAACCCGCGCGTGGCCTCAGAGATCGCCGGAAACCAGCTGCTGGAAGCCGGCGTGGACGTGCGGGTAGTGCGCCTGCCGCAGGTCCATGACACTACCCGCCAGGGGCTGCTGACGTACTACATTCAGCTTGCCGCCGAAAAAGGAGTCGCAGCGATCGTCGGCGACGGAAATAACTGCTGGTCGGCGGCGCATCTTAACGATGTGGCCCGGCTGTATCTGCGGGTGCTGGAGCAAGGTGAAAAAGGCCGGCGCTATCATGCCGTTGATGAGGAGGCGGTGGCTTCAAGGCTGATTGCCGAAGTGGTGGCGGAAAAGCTGGGCATTCCGCTTAAATCGTTAGCCGCCGAACAATCTGCGGCGCATTTCGGCTGGTTTTCCGCTTTTGCCAATATGGATTTACGCGCCACTTCCGCCCTTACCCGCCAGCAGCTCGACTGGCATCCGCAGGGCCCAACGCTGCTTGACGATCTGCATAATATGGATTACCGCCGCGTGACAACGTCACGATAAGCGCTATCGCCTTCCCGCTTTACCGCATGCCGGCGGCCCTTCCCGGCCGCCGGCATGCTCGCAGTTCCAAAGCGCGAGCGAAATCGGTTAACGATTTGTAACTGGTAAGATGTTCTAATGTGAACTATCATCTGCGCCATCATCTTTCAATGGACTGAAAACGCACATGATTCCGGTTAACATTCATACCCTTAGTCGCTATGCGGCGCATGTCAGCTTGACCCATACGATGAAAAGCCATCGCTCGCCTGCGCTCTCCGTGATGATGATCTTCTCGGATCTGTGTATTCGCTCAACCCGCGACGCTTATCACCAGCAGGGCTGGAAAATTACCGAGAAACGAAGCGGGCTGGTGCTGCGCACCTTCGTCGCCATTCATCACGACGGCGCCGAGTTAGAAATCACCCCTGGAGAGTATATCGGACGCTATAATCGGCTGCTGCCGCTGGACTGACCCGACCTTTTTTACCGCCTTCTGACCTCACGCCCTTCGGCGGCGATCGGCTAAAAAAAATACAAATAAAAAAGACGATTGTCGTATGTTTGTAAGGTTTAGGGTGTATAACAGGGCTCGGACGCCACCAAAGCTAAGACGAGGTGCAGTTGTGGGAATAATTAAAGCCAGCAGTTTAGAACAAGCAGAACAGCTTCTAAAGTCCGGTGAACCCATTAAAATCGAGCTCGATTTTGAGCTCGACTCTGATGCGTTTTTTAACTTTGCTATGGAGTACTGCACAAACGGAACCAAACTGACCCGAAACAACGATCGTTTCGTGGTTTCACGTAAGAAAGTCGTTTCCTGAATGAGCCAACCTGCGCCATTTTTAGCACCTGCCTGGCGCAGTCTGCGAGTTCCTGTAAAGAGATTAAGCGTTAGCCAAAAAATTGATGGCTAACGCATTTTCGCCGCCAACAGCGTAATAAGGTAAACACGGGACTTCATAGAGGGTTAAACCGTGAAAAAGTTACTGATATGTTGCTTGTTTGGCGAAACGGCGGGTATTTTAGCGAAAAGAATGCAAAAAATAGCCGATACGCAGAATCTGGATCTGTTAATTAGCGCCGTGGGTATTGAGAATTACCCTAGCGTAGCCCCCGCATATGACTGCGTGCTGGTCGCTCCTCACATTCAATACAAAATAAAAGAATTCACCAACGCGCTGAACCATCATCAGGAAATTGCCGTTATTGAGAGCTTACCTTATGCATCTTTTGATGGTGAAAAGGTCCTGAAGTTTGCCATCGCCCATATGCCGCAATCACTTTTCTAATATCGCCGTAGCTTTGTATACGCGACGCCGTGCGGATTGACAGTGGATATGCGATCCGCACCGATTTAGCGTCACGCCCGTCGGCGGTGCGATCGGCATAGCCCCTGCGCTTTCTTTCCCTGCTCCCCGGCCTTATCTATGCAAACATGCTCTCCTGCGGCGGATCGCCACTGCCGCCCTGCCAGCTGCCCCTAATAAAAAGGGAGGTGTCTTTCACGTCCACGGGCAATTATACTCATAGCGCCTGCAGCATATTTCAGGGAACCTGGCACAACATCGCACGGTGGAAAAATGAGCATAAAAGAAAAGAAGATCGCCATTCTGTGCATTGTCTCCTGTTTATTTATTGGCTATCTCAGCGCAAAACTGGCGCTTTACACCTTTGATAAAAATAAAACCGAACAATATTCTAAAAATATATTATCAAGAAGCATTTTAGTCATTAAACAAATCGACGAAATTTATGCTGATAAGGATCGAATATCGCAAAGCCCACCCTGTTCTGCAGATTATTTAAGCAGCATCAGGGCGCTTTTATGGTCTAAATCGCTGCTGAAAGATATTGCGTACATCGACGGTAAAAGCATGCGCTGTTCCGCGCTGTGGGGAACCTTTTCGCCGGCAGAAAATATTGCCGACACCCCCGCCGAAATTAGCTATGGCGGCGGAACATGGTATCTCGATAAAGCGATAAACCAGCAATTCAAAGCCAGCATTTATGCCAAAGGCAACCTCGCCATCACCGTTTCGCCGTTCATTTTCAATCGCTTCACCTCCGACCCGGAAAACAAAAGCATCAGCGCCATCGTGGGCAACTACGATCACAGCCAGCACATCTTCTTTATCGGCAATGAGACCGCGGCGGTGCATGACACGGAGCACGGTAGCGGCCATTATAAAAAATACTCCTTATCTAAACTTTGCAGCAAGGAGTACGATCTTTGCGTGGTTTCCGGCATGTCCCCACACGGCATTAAAGATATCCCGTGGGCAATAAAGGCCGCCGTACTGCTGCTATCGACGTTGATTGGCGTACTGCTCTCTATCAGCATTAACCTCTACATCCGCAAAAAAAGCTCGCTCCTCACCAGACTCCAGTTCGCGCTGCGCAACGAGCGGTTCAGCATCGAGTATCAACCGATAGTCTCGCTGGATCGCGGAGAGACGGTGGGCGTGGAAGCGTTAATACGCTGGAAAGATAATGAGCTGGGTATTATTCCCCCGGATGTATTTATTCCCTTAGCGGAGAAACGAGGCGTTATTAACCAAATCAGCAGCTATGTTGTCAAACAGTCAATTAGCGAACTGCATGACATTATCAATAACCACAAAATCTACCTGAGTATTAACGTCAATTCCTCCGACCTGTTCTCTAAATCCTTTAAAGACCATCTCGATATCGTTAGCCAAAAGTTTAATATTCCTGCGCAGCTGATCGCTTTGGAGTTAACCGAGAGGCAGACGGCAAACCTTGCCAGCTTACGGGAGAAAATTGCCCACTTCCGCGCCGCGGGTTATCAGATTGCGCTTGATGACTTTGGTACCGGTTATTCCAATCTCGACTGGTTATCAAAACTGGAGGTGGATAAAATAAAAGTCGATCGCACCATTACGGAGTCGATTGGTACTGACTCTATTAATTCCGTCTTGCTCAATAACATCATCACGCTGCTTAGCAATATGCACAATCAGGTTATCTTCGAAGGCGTAGAGAAAGAACATCAGAAACGCTTTCTTCAACGGCGGATACCGCAGGCCTACGTTCAGGGGTGGTATTACGCCAAACCCATGAGCGCCGGCGAACTGAAGAGATATTTATCCACCGCCAGCAATCCGCAGGCGCCCGATCCGGCGCAATAAAATCCCGTTCGCGGTCGGCCCATCAAAACCCTAAGTCGTTGCTAACTGGAGAAGTTAGCAAGAAAAAGATACCATGTCTCACCAGACAAGGCTGCGCCCGGCGCACCCTGAACTTAAGCGCCTTATATTTTTCGGCATTTGCCGTTGGCGTAACCAGAGCGGATGACCCGCCATGCTTCGCATGAAAATTTAAAGAACCTGAATGTGTCCAAAAATACGCCAGCACTCTGCGTTTTGACCCGTAGCTGGCCCGCAACAGAGCAAAAGATGAAACCGACCGCCTTATCTGGCCAGGCGCACATCCGCCCGCCGGGCTCTTTACTGCTGATGCTGAACCCTTTTTTATCGTCGTCCTGCCCCGGAATGAGAATGCCAGGGTGGTTTCCGGGATATACTCAAGGTGAAACCCGGCGCGGTCAGGATCGGGCCAGAGCGTTGAGCGGTTCACCGCCAGGCACAGCGGCTAACGACGTCTCAGGACGATAAAGGTGATGAGAAATGTCATTGAATATTAATAAGACAGAGCGTTGCTCTGAAATCATAAAACCACTATGCGCCTGAAACTATGCTCTCTACTGGCAGCCGTATCTATGCTGTGTGGGCAGGCCATTGCCGCCCCCGCGCTGCCTGATCACGCCGATATTCGCGATAGCGGCTTTGTCTACTGCGTTAGCGGCCAGGTTAATACCTTTAACCCGCAGAAAGTCAGCAGCGGCCTGATTGTCGATACGCTGGCAGCCCAGCTCTACGATCGTCTGCTCGATGTTGACCCCTATACCTACCGTCTGGTGCCTGAGCTGGCCGAAAGCTGGGAGGTGCTGGACAACGGCGCCACCTACCGCTTCCATCTGCGCAGCCACGTGCCTTTCCAGACGACGTCCTGGTTTAAGCCCGGTCGCGCCTTTAACGCCGATGATGTCATTTTCACCTTCAGCCGTATTTTTAATCGCGACCACCCGTGGCATAACGTCAACGGCAGCAGCTTCCCCTATTTCGACAGCCTGCAGTTCGCCGACAGCGTGGAGAGCTTACGCAAGCTCGATAACCAAACCGTCGAATTCCGCCTGAAACGCCCGGACGCCTCGTTCCTCTGGCACCTGGCAACCCACTATGCATCCGTGATGTCCGCAGAGTATGCCGCCCAGCTAACCAAAAGCGATCGTCAGGAGCAGCTCGACCGCCAGCCGGTTGGCACCGGGCCATTCCAGCTGGAAGAGTATCGCGCGGGCCAGTACGTTCGCCTGCAGCGTCACCCCGGCTACTGGCGCGGCAAACCGCTGATGCCGCAGGTGGTAGTCGATCTGGGTTCCGGCGGCACCGGCCGCCTGTCGAAGCTGCTGACCGGCGAGTGCGACGTGCTGGCCTGGCCCGCCGCCAGCCAGCTGACTATTCTGCGCGACGACCCTCGCCTGCGCCTGACCCTGCGTCCGGGGATGAATATCGCCTGGCTGGCGTTCAATACCGCCAAGCCGCCGCTGGATAATCCGCAGGTTCGCCACGCCCTGGCGCTGGCAATCAATAACCAGCGTCTGATGCAATCTATCTATTACGGCACTGCGGAAACCGCCGCGTCGATGCTGCCCCGCGCCTCCTGGGCCTACGATAACGAAGCGAAGATAACCGAGTACAACCCGACCGCCGCCCGCGCCCAGCTAAAAGCGCTGGGGCTGGAAAATCTCACGCTTCGGCTGTGGGTTCCCACCAGCTCGCAGGCCTGGAACCCCAGCCCGCTGAAAACCGCCGAGCTGATTCAGGCCGATATGGCGCAGATCGGCGTGAAGGTGATCATTGTTCCGGTTGAGGGCCGTTTTCAGGAGGCGAGGCTGATGGATATGAACCACGATCTGACCCTTTCCGGCTGGGCAACGGACAGTAACGATCCGGACAGTTTTTTCCGTCCTCTGCTGAGCTGCGCGGCCATTGCCTCGCAGACCAACTTCGCCCACTGGTGCAACCGTGAGTTCGACGAGGTGCTGCAAAAGGCGTTAACCTCCCAGCAGCTGGCTTCGCGTATTGAAGCCTATAAAGAGGCGCAGCATATTCTCGCCCGCGAACTGCCGGTGCTGCCGCTAGCCTCGTCGCTGCGTTTACAGGCCTACCGCTATGATATGAAAGGTTTGATCCTGAGCCCGTTCGGTAACGCGTCCTTTGCCGGCGTCTCGCGGGAGAAAAAAGACGACGTGAAAAAAGATGAGGTGAAAAAACCATGATCATTTTTACCCTGCGACGCCTGCTGTTACTGCTGGTCACGCTCTTTTTTCTGACCTTCGTCGGCTTCAGCCTGAGCTACTTTACGCCGCACGCTCCGCTACAGGGCGCGTCGCTGTGGAACGCCTGGCGGTTCTGGTTCACCGGGCTGCTGCACTGGGATTTCGGGGTCTCCAGCATCAACGGCCAGCTGATTTCACAGCAGCTCAAAGAGGTCTTTCCGGCCACCATGGAGCTGTGCATTCTCGCCTTTGGCTTTGCGCTGCTGGTGGGTATCCCCGTCGGTATGCTTGCCGGCATTATGCGTAACAAATGGCCCGACACCCTGATTAGCGCCCTGGCGCTGCTCGGCTTTTCGATTCCGGTTTTCTGGCTGGCGCTGCTGCTGACGCTGTTCTTCTCCCTGACGCTGGGCTGGTTCCCGGTATCCGGGCGTTTCGATCTGCTCTACGAGGTCAAAACGGTGACCGGTTTTGCGCTCATCGACGCGTGGCTTTCCGATTCGCCGTGGCGTCATGAAATGATCGTCAGCGCCGTACGCCATATGGTGCTGCCGGTTCTGACCCTCGCCGTTGCGCCAACCACCGAAGTGATTCGCCTGATGCGCATCAGCACCAGCGAAGTGTATGACACTAACTACGTCAAGGCCGCCGCCACCCGCGGGGTTTCGCGGCGGACGATTTTACATCGCCACGTGCTGCATAACGCCCTGCCGCCGGTTATTCCGCGCCTGGGGCTGCAGTTTGCCACCATGCTGACGCTGGCGATGATCACCGAAATGGTGTTCAGCTGGCCGGGGCTGGGCCGCTGGCTGATCAACGCCATTCGTCAGCAGGATTACGCCGCCATTTCGGCGGGCGTGATGGTCATCGGCGCGCTGGTCATTACCGTGAACGTGCTATCCGATATTCTGGGAGCCATGGCTAACCCTCTGAAACATAAGGAATGGTATGCCCTACGATAGCGTTTACCTGGAGAAACGCCCCCCGGGGGCGCTGCGCACCGTCTGGCGCAAATTCTACGGCGACACCAGCGCCATGATCGGCCTGTACGGCTGCGGCGGGCTGCTGCTGCTGTGCATCTTCGGCAGCTGGTTTGCCCCTTACGGCATCGATCAGCAGTTCCTCGGCTATCAGCTGCTGCCGCCCTCATGGTCGCGCTACGGCGAGGTTTCGTTCTTTCTCGGCACCGACGATCTTGGCCGCGACGTCCTGAGCCGTCTGCTTAGCGGCGCGGCGCCCACCGTAGGCGGCGCGTTCGTCGTCACCTTCGGCGCCTCGTTGTTTGGCCTGGTGCTCGGCGTGATTGCCGGGTCAACCCACGGCCTGCTGTCGGCGATGCTGAACCATGTTCTCGATACCCTGCTGTCAATTCCCTCGCTGCTGCTGGCCATTATCGTCGTCGCCTTTGCCGGACCGCATCTGAGCCACGCCATGTTCGCCGTCTGGCTGGCGCTGCTGCCGCGCATCGTGCGTTCGGTCTATAGCATGGTGCATGACGAGCTGGAAAAAGAGTACGTCATTGCCGCCCGGCTCGACGGAGCCTCAACGCTGAATATTCTCTGGTTCGCGGTCCTGCCCAATATCGCCTCCGGACTGGTGACCGAGATTACCCGCGCGCTGTCGATGGCGATTCTTGATATTGCCGCGCTGGGCTTTCTCGACCTCGGCGCGCAGCTTCCCTCTCCGGAATGGGGCGCGATGCTCGGCGACGCGCTGGAATTGATCTACGTGGCTCCGTGGACGGTGATGCTGCCGGGCGCAGCCATTATGATTAGCGTCCTGCTGGTCAACCTGCTGGGCGACGGTATCCGCCGCGCAATTATCGCCGGGGTGGAATAATGCCGTTACTCGATATTCGCAATTTAACCATCGAATTCAAAACCAACGAGGGCTGGGTCAAAGCCGTCGACCGCGTCAGCCTGACCCTGAACGAAGGAGAAATTCGCGGCCTGGTAGGCGAATCAGGCTCCGGTAAGAGCCTGATTGCCAAGGCGATATGCGGCGTAACCAAAGACAACTGGCGGGTCACCGCCGACCGCATGCGCTTCGATGATATCGACCTGCTGCGGCTCTCCGGCCGCGAGCGTCGCAAGCTGATTGGCCACAACGTGTCGATGATTTTTCAGGAGCCGCAGTCCTGTCTCGACCCTTCGGAACGTGTCGGCCAGCAGTTGATGCAGAACATTCCCGGCTGGACCTTTAAAGGCCGCTGGTGGCAGCGTCTGGGCTGGCGTAAACGTCGGGCGATAGAGCTGCTGCATCGCGTGGGGATTAAGGATCATAAGGACACGATGCGCAGTTTCCCCTACGAATTAACCGACGGGGAGTGTCAGAAGGTGATGATCGCCATCGCCCTTGCCAACCAGCCGCGTCTGCTGATCGCCGATGAGCCGACTAACGCGATGGAACCCACCACCCAGGCGCAAATCATCCGCCTGCTGACGCGACTGAATCAGAACAACAGCACCACTATTTTGCTGATCAGCCACGATCTGCAGATGCTGAGCAAATGGGCGAACAGAATCAACGTCATGTACTGCGGGCAGACCGTGGAATCCGCGCCGAGCGAAGAGCTGGTAACCACGCCTCATCACCCCTACACCCAGGCGTTAATCCGCGCGATCCCTGATTTTGGCAGCGCGCTGCCGCACAAAAGCCGCCTGAATACCATGCCGGGGGCCATTCCGCTGCTGGAGCAGCTGCCGATCGGCTGCCGCCTCGGGCCGCGCTGTCCGTACGCCCAGCGCAAATGCATCGAAGCCCCGCGGCTGACCGGCGCGCGGGCGCATCTGTACGCCTGTCATTTCCCGCTGAACATGGAGAAAGAGTGAAATGGTCGAAACATTGCTGGAAGTCCGCAATCTGAGTAAGACCTTTCGCTATCGTACCGGCTGGTTCCGTCGTCAGACGGTGGAAGCGGTTAAGCCCCTGAGCTTTACGCTGCGCGAACGGCAGACCCTGGCGATCATCGGCGAGAACGGCTCGGGGAAATCCACGCTGGCGAAAATGCTGGCCGGCATGGTTGAACCCAGCTCGGGCGAGCTGCTGATTGACGACCGTCCGCTGGCATTTGGCGACTACTCCTTCCGCAGCCAGCGTATCCGCATGATTTTCCAGGACCCGTCAACCTCGCTGAACCCGCGGCAGCGTATTTCGCAGATCCTCGACTTCCCGCTGCGTCTGAATACCGGGCTCGAACCGGAGGCGCGGCAGAAGCAGATTATTGAGACGCTGCGGATGGTCGGCCTGCTGCCGGACCACGTCAGCTACTACCCGCATATGCTGGCCCCGGGGCAAAAACAGCGTCTTGGCCTTGCCCGCGCGCTGATCCTGCGGCCTAAGGTCATTATCTGCGATGAGGCGCTGGCGTCGCTGGATATGTCGATGCGTTCGCAGCTGATCAACCTGATGCTGGAGCTGCAGGAAAAACAGGGTATTTCATATATCTACGTTACCCAGCATTTAGGCATGATGAAGCATATAAGCGATCAGGTTCTGGTGATGCATCAGGGGGAAGTGGTGGAACGCGGCAGCACCGCCGACGTGCTGGCTTCGCCGCTGCATGAGCTGACTAAACGACTGATCGCCGGCCACTTTGGCGAAGCGCTGACCGCTGACGCCTGGCGTAAAGACGGTAAATAATCCCTTCAATCACCCGGGCAAGGCTGACGCCCTACCCGGGCCTGTTGCTTATCTGCGCTGCGAGGCGCGCGCTCAGTCCGGCAATATGGTTTGCGCCGGCAACACCCGGCGGTCAAAGCGCCGCAGCGAGTAGTACAGCAGCCCGGAGGCAAACCAGCCGATAATCCACGATACGTCGTTACCGGCAAATATCCACGTCAAAGAGCCGTGGAACAGCGGGTTCTCAATAAACGGCAGCTGGATAAGCACCCCCACCACATAAATTGTAATAGCGTAGCTATTCCAGTAGCCGTAGCGTTTTTTCGGGTCAGACAGGGCCGGAATATCCACCGCGCCGGAAGAGATAAGATAGTAATCGGTCAGGCTAATCGCGCTCCACGGAACGAAGAATGCCAGCAGGAACAGCAGGAAATGGGTGAAGTTCTTCAGGAACGCCGGCTCGCTCAACAGGGCGATAATGCACGATATTGACACCATCAGCGCCACGAAGATGATGCGCGATCTCTGCGATAACGACGTCTGGCTGCGAAAACCGGAAACGATGGTGCTCAGCGACATAAAGCTGCCGTAAGCATTCAGCGTCGTGAAGGTGATTTTGCCGAAGCAGATGGCAAAGTAGATCACCATCGCCATCACCTGGCTTTTGCCTAATCCCACGATAAAGCTCACCTCATGCCCGGGGAAAGCGCTGCCGGCAATGGCTGCCGTCAGCACCCCCAGCGTCATTGAGGCCTGGGTGCCAAGAACCGTGCCGCTGAAGACGGAGAAAAAGGTTTTGGCGCCGGACACGTTGCCCGGCAAATAGCGAGAGTAGTCGGAGACGTACGGGCAAAATGCAATCTGCCACGACGAGGACAGCGACACGGCCAGCAGGAACATCGGCAGGGAGAAATGGCTATTTTGCGCGATAGCCTTCAGGTCTGCGGCGAGCAGCAGCGTAATAAACAGATAGGCAAACGCCAGCACGCCGACAATGCTCGCCACTTTGCCCAGCTTATGGATCACCCGATAGCCCAGCACGGCAATGACGATGATAATCGCGCTGAACAAGAGCATACCGGCGACGTTGGAGACCGACAGCAGCCTGGCCATCGCCTGCCCGGCAAGTACGGTGCCGCTGGCGGAAAAGCCGACGTACATAATGCAGACCAGCACCAGCGGAACCACCGCGCCAAAAACGCCGAACTGCGCGCGGCTGATAATCATCTGCGGCAGCCCCAGGCGCGGGCCCTGCAGGGCGTGCAATGACATCACCGCCGCGCCAAGAACCTGGCCCAGCAGCAGGCCAATCAGCGACCACACCACGTCACCGCCCAGCACCACGGCCAGCGCGCCGGTAACGATAGCGGTAATTTGCAGATTGCCGCCAAACCAGAGCGTAAACTGGCTGAAAGGATGTCCATGTCTCTCGCCTTCGGGGATAAAATCGATCGAGCGCGTTTCCGTTATGCTCCGTTCACTGCTTTTTGACTGCCCATCTGTTGACGAAAAAGAAGACATAGTTTCCTCGCTATAAACGGTTTTCAACTGCCAGGACCCGGTTTCTTGCATCTACGCGCATTGTCGTAGGCCCGCATATATGACAGGTCATGTATATACAAGCATTGACAACCGTACGCACCGTGCACATGATAAATTTGTGATGAAGATGTAAATATTTTGTGTGAGAGAAATATACAAAAAAGAAACATCTCATCGCGACCAAACGCGTGCGATGCGCGCCCCTTAATCTCCAGCCATCAGAGGCCTGAATCCCGATGATCGTCTCCTTTCAGTTATCCTCCCTGCCCGTCACGCCGTGGAAAAACGGCGGCGGCGAAACCCGAGAGATCGTCAGCGTGCCGTCGCCCGATGCGCCGTTTCTCTGGCGGGCCAGTATCGCCACCTTACAGAACGACGGACCGTTTTCGCCCTTTCCGGGCGTCGATCGGGTGATAACGCTGCTAGACGGCGGTTCGCTGTGGCTGCGCGGCGATAATATTGCTCATCGCCTGAGGCTGTGGGAACCGTGGGCCTTTGCCGGCGAATGGCCGCTGACCAGCGAGGGGATTTCGCGGCCGGGGCTGGACTTCAATATAATGACCCAGCGTAGCCGGGCCACGGCGCAGGTCAGCGTGGTGTCCGCCGCACAGCGGCCCGGCGCAACGGGGATCGCGTATGTTCTGAAAGGACGCTGGCGGCTGGGGGAGCAGCTGCATGCTGCCCAAAGCGGCATCTGGTGGCAGGAGACGTCCCCGGGGGAGCTGATCCCGCACTCCGCCGATGCCAGGCTGCTGCTGGCTAGCGTTAGCGTACGTTAGCCGCATTTAGCCTGGAGAACGGCGCAAAACGCCTGCGATATCCGGTGATATACTGGAGAGTACGCGATGACAGGGATGCGACAGACCGCCGACGCCGACCGTGAAGGTTGACGCCCGTGAACCCAGCGGCGGCGCCGATATTGCCTGCTGGATGTCGGCTATTGCTGAAAAATATCGTGACACAGGGGGTCGTCAGTGGGATATAATTCTCGGCTAAATTTGAGTTATTTTGAAATAACAACACTAACCACATGATTGTTAAAGTAAAAATAAGCAATAACGATAAGGATTAAAGCTATGGGTTTTCTTTCCGGTAAGCGCATTCTGGTGACTGGCGTTGCCAGCAAACTGTCCATCGCCTACGGTATTGCGCAAGCAATGCACCGTGAAGGGGCTGAACTGGCGTTCACCTATCAGAACGACAAACTGAAAGGTCGTGTGGAAGAATTTGCTGCGGCACTGGGTTCCAACATCGTACTGCCGTGCGACGTGGCTGAAGATGAGAGCATTGAATCTCTGTTCACCGAACTGAGTAAAGTATGGCCGAAATTCGACGGTTTCGTTCACTCAATCGGTTTCGCACCGGCCGATCAGCTGGACGGTGACTACGTTAACGCGGTAACCCGTGAAGGTTTCAAAATCGCTCACGACATCAGCGCCTACAGCTTTGTGGCAATGGCGAAAGCCTGCCGCGAGATGCTGAACCCGGGCTCCGCCCTGCTGACGCTCTCCTACCTCGGCGCAGAGCGCGCGATCCCTAACTACAACGTGATGGGCCTGGCTAAGGCGTCACTGGAAGCTAACGTGCGCTACATGGCGAACGCAATGGGTCCGGAAGGCGTGCGCGTCAACGCCATCTCTGCCGGTCCAATCCGTACTCTGGCGGCATCCGGGATTAAAGATTTCCGTAAAATGCTGGCTCACTGCGAAGCCGTCACCCCGATTCGTCGTACCGTGACCATCGAAGACGTCGGCAACAGCGCAGCATTCCTGTGCTCTAACCTCTCTGCGGGCATCTCCGGCGAAGTGGTTCACGTGGACGGCGGTTTCAGCATCGCCGCCATGAACGAGCTGGAACTGAAATAAGTTCTTTACCCTCCTCACGCCGTGAGGAGGGTCCTGCTCTGCGACAACTGACGACGTTTCGCGACATCTCTCCCCCTCTGTTATTCCAATCAGCTATTTGTTAGCACGTATCAATATTTTCTACTGCTTCAGGGTTACGCCAGGATAGTTATGCATAGATGGCCCACAGAAGTGCGGCCGGACACATATCGATCAAGGAACGCCCATGGAGCAACGCCGCGTGTATGGCAAAAACCACTGGTATCACGAAACCCAGTCAACAATCTGCCCGGTGGATGTATTACCGCTCGTCCCTGAAGCCGCTTATGTCGAAGACCGCTTTTTACTCGACCTGACGTTGCCCGAAGAGCTGCTCCACGCGCATGCGGGCTGGCTGGCTCCGGCGCGATGTCTGGCCGACGCGCTCTTTCCGACGTCAGTGACGGTGAATCGTCTGCAAACCTTTAGCGCCTACGATCGTCTGAGCACGGCGCTAACCGTCGCGCAGGTCTATGGCGTACAGCGCCTATGTAACCACTACGCGGCGCGCCTGGCGCCGCTGCCGGGCCCGGACTCATCGCGCGAGAGCAATCGTCGTCTGGCACAGATTACGCAATTTGCGCGCCAGCTGGCAGGCTCTCCCTCGGTAATTACCGCGCTCTCCCGCAGCCAGCTGGACGAAGTTGGCTTAACCAGCCGCGATATTATCCTGATTAACCAGATTATCGGTTTCGTGGGCTTCCAGGCCCGCGCAATCGCGACCTTCCAGGCGACGCTAGGCTTTCCGGTACGCTGGATGCCGGGAATGCCACAGCAGGAAGATGCGCCGGCGGAAGGCTTTACCGCCGCGGACGTCGACTGGCTGGCCGACGTTAACGATGGCGACCTGCGCTATGCTAACGACGAGAGGCAGGCGCGGCTGATCGGCTGGCAGCGACACCCCGGCCTGGCCGAGCTGGCGCCGCTGCTGGCGGTCGACGATACGATCCTTAACGCCCAGGATGAGCTGCTGACCCGGCTGAGTGAAAACCAGCCCTTTGCTCCGCTGGTCGCGCTGATGGCGGCGCGGATCAATGGCAGCGTCAGCTGTTTTAACGCCTGGGAGCGAGAATGGACCGGCTCCCAGGCGTTTCCCGACGCATTACGCCATGACGATCGTGCGCTTCAGGCGTGGGGCGAGACGCATCAATCCGAACGCGCAATTTATCTGGCGGCGCAGCTGTTAACCCGCTCTCCCGACCGCTTCAGCGCGGCTCAGCTAACTCCCCTCACCGAATATGGGCTTTCCCGAACGCAGGTTATCGATATTCTGGCGTGGTGCGGGCTGTGCGGCTGGATCAACCGGCTGAAAATCGCCCTCGGCAATGTTCATCAACGGACGTAAAATGCCAAACAGCGCTTGCTGCAACAGGCATAATCGCGTAAAAATGACAGCCGCTCTTTTAGCCACGAAAATACCAAATTATGTTTCAGGACAACCCGCTGCTAGCGCAGCTTAAACAGCAACTGCATTCTCAGACTCCTCGCGTTGAAGGGGTCGTTAAAGGTACGGAAAAAGGCTTTGGCTTCCTCGAAGTTGACTCGCAGAAAAGCTATTTCATTCCGCCGCCGCAAATGAAAAAAGTGATGCATGGCGATCGTATTACCGCCGTGGTCCATACCGAAAAAGAACGTGAAAGCGCGGAGCCGGAAGAGTTGGTTGAGCCTTTCCTGACGCGTTTCGTCGGTAAAGTGCATAAAAAAGACGATCGCCTGTCTATCGTTCCCGATCATCCGCTGCTGAAAGATGCCATTCCGTGTCGCGCCGATCGCAGCGTCAGCCACGATTTTAGCGAGGGTGACTGGGCGGTTGCCGAAATGCGCCGTCATCCGCTGAAAGGCGATCGCGGCTTCTATGCTGAATTAACCCAGTTCATCACCTTCAGCGACGATCACTTCGTGCCGTGGTGGGTCACCCTGGCGCGCCATAATCTGGAAAAAGAAGCGCCAAACGGCGTGGCCACCGAGATGCTGGACGAAGGGCTGCAGCGTCGCGACCTGACGGCGCTGGAGTTCGTGACCATCGATAGCGCCAGCACCCAGGATATGGACGATGCGCTGTATGTGGAAGCCGCCGCTGACGGTAAGCTGCACCTGACCGTAGCGATTGCCGACCCGACCGCCTGGATTGCCGAAGGCAGCAAGCTGGACGACGCGGCAAAAATTCGCGCCTTCACCAACTACCTGCCGGGCTTTAACATCCCGATGCTGCCGCGCGAACTGTCCGATGACCTGTGCTCGCTGCGCGCCAACGAAATCCGTCCGGTGCTGGCCTGCCGCATGATCCTCTCGGCCGATGGTACGATTGAAGACGATATTGAATTCTTCGCCGCCACCATTGAGTCGAAGGCCAAGCTGGCCTACGACAACGTCTCTGACTGGCTGGAAAACACCGGCAGCTGGCAGCCTGAAAGCGAAACCATCGCTCAGCAGATTACCCTGCTGCAGGACGTGTGCCTGCGCCGCAGCGAATGGCGTAAAACCCATGCGCTGGTGTTTAAGGACCGTCCGGACTACCGCTTCGTGCTGGGCGAGAAAGGCGAAGTGCTGGATATCGTTGCCGAGCCGCGCCGTATCGCCAACCGCATCGTTGAAGAGTCGATGATTGCCGCCAACATCTGCGCCGCTCGCGTGCTGCGCGACAAGCTGGGCTTTGGCGTTTACAACGTCCATACCGGATTTGATCCGGCAAATACTGAACAGCTGGCCGCGCTGCTGAAGACCCATGACGTGCACGTCGATCCGCTGGAAGTTCTGACCCTTAACGGCTTCTGCAAGCTGCGCCGTGAGCTGGACGCGCAGCCGTCTGGTTTCCTCGACAGCCGCATCCGCCGCTTCCAGTCCTACGCCGAAATCAGCACCGAACCGGGCCCGCACTTCGGCCTTGGCCTCGAAGCTTACGCCACCTGGACCTCACCGATTCGTAAGTACGGCGATATGATTAACCATCGCCTGCTGAAAGCCATTATTAAAGGTGAAACCATCGCGCGTCCGCAGGATGACGTAGCGGTGCAGATGGCGGAACGCCGTCGTCTGAACCGGATGGCAGAGCGCGACGTCGGCGACTGGCTGTACGCGCGTTACCTGAGCCCGAAAGCCGGCACCGATGCGCGCTTCGCGGCTGAAATTATCGATATCAGCCGCGGCGGCATGCGCGTGCGCCTGGTCGATAACGGCGCTGTAGCCTTTATCCCGGCGCCGTTCCTGCACGCCGTCCGCGATGAGCTGGTCTGCAGCCAGGAAAACGGCACCGTGCAGATTAAGGGTGAAACCGTCTACAAGGTGACCGACGTTATCGACGTTAAAATTGCCGAAGTCAGAATGGAAACCCGCAGCGTTATTGCCCGTCCGTTCGCCTGATAGTACTCCTCAGCGGCTCCCGACTCCGGGAGCCGTTCGTTTTCCCGCTCCTGCGCTAAAAATCTCCAGATGAGATAGGTTGTGCGATCTTTTCACTTCTCTTTTGCATCCGTTTTTTGCATCATTGATTTCATTCGCTTTTGTAACCAGGATAATACTATGTCTGATCTGAATGCCCGCCTGCTCGCCCAACGTATCGATACCGTGCTGGATATTCTGGTTGCCGGAGACTATCACTCCGCGATTCATAATCTGGAGATTCTCAAGGCCGAGCTGCAGGCTCTTGCCAACGATGAGCCGGAAAACAAGCCCGGTCAGCCGAAAGCCCCCTGGGAAATCTGACAGCCCTTCGCGCCGCAAGCGACCGCGCAGCGTCGATTGCCCGTAAAATAGCCCCCTAACAGTGATGTTGCTATGAACGCCCGACAACAAAGTATTTTGCAAATGGTCATCGATAAAGGCCGCATGAGCGTGGCCGATCTCGCGAAGATGACCGGTGTCTCTGAAGTGACCGTTCGTCAGGATTTAAATCTGCTGGAAAAGCAGAGCTATCTGCGTCGTACCCACGGTTTTGCCGTTCCGCTGGATAGCGAGGACGTAGAGACGCGAATGATGACCTATTTCGCCATTAAGCGTGAGCTGGCTATGCGGGCCGCTACGCTGGTTTCTCCCGGCGAGACGGTGTTTATCGAGAACGGGAGCTGCAACGCCCTGCTCGCCAGGACGCTTGCCGAGCGTGGGGATATCACCATCATTACCGTCAGCAGCTATATCGCCCACCTGCTGAAAGAGACGCCGGGAGAAGTGATTCTGCTCGGCGGGATCTATCAAAAACGCAGCGAGAGCATGGTCGGCCCGCTGACCCGGCAGTTTATTCAGCAGGTCCATTTCAGCAAGGCGTTCATTGGCATCGACGGCTGGCAGCCTGAGACCGGCTTTACCGGACGGGATATGATGCGCGCGGATGTGGTTAACGCGGTGCTGGAAAAAGGCTGTGAGGCGATTGTGCTGAGCGACAGTTCAAAATTTAGCGTCGTGCACCCTTACCCGCTCGGCCCGGTTGGGCGCTTTAATCGCATCATTACCGATAGCAACCTGCACGATACCGCCCGCCAGCAGCTGGCTGAAAGTGGTTTAACCGTCGATATCGTCAACGTCTCCTGATCCCTCTGCGATCCCTTTCTCCGTCGCCCACCCAGGTGGGCGCAGGCCGCGTGGCGCCACGTCTGAGAGTATTCCGAGCCCCCAATTCAGACTTTTTACCTGCCGGTTAAATTTAAAGAAAGTAGAATTATTGTTAGCGATATAACAGGAAGTGACTATCACCCGCGTGATTAAAGTAACACCTGCGCAACTAAACTTCATGGAATACCCCTTAACTCATAGTTCACGCTATGCTTTAAAGGAAGTTGTATCCATGAATAGATTATTCAGGAGAAAATTATGATGACTTCAATGAGCAAAAAAATGGCTGCGGCAGTTCTGGCTGTAACAGTGGTAATGTCCCTGAGCGCGTGTTCTCACTGGTCAAAACGCGATCGTAATACCGCCATTGGCGCCGGCGCTGGTGCACTGGGCGGCGCGGTATTAACCGACGGCAGCACCCTGGGCACCCTGGGCGGCGCAGCGGTCGGCGGGATTATCGGTCACCAGGTGGGTAAATAAGTTTTAAATCAGTTCAAATAAAAAATAATTGCTCGCGGATTTGCTGACTCACGCACCGGAAAAAAATCAGGGCCACGGTATTTACCGTGGCCCTGTTGTTATTATCAGCCGCCGGCCAGCTTCACCTTCATACCCTTAGCTTCGAGCAGCGATTTTATCAGGTCGCGTTTGTCGCCCTGAATTTCAATCACCCCCTCTTTTACCGACCCGCCGCAGCCGCATTTCTTTTTCAGCTCAGCGGCCAGCTTCGCCAGCGCTTCATCATCCGCATCAATGCCGACGATCAGGCATACGCCTTTGCCTTTGCGGCCGCTGGTCTGGCGCTGAATACGCACCACGCCATCGCCTTTCGGGCGCTCGATAACCTGCTTTGGCTCATCGATACGTCCGCTCTCCGTCGAGTAAACCAGACGGCTGTTAGAATCGGTCATTATGCCCCCATATTCAGCGATGCGTTAATCTGGCGTAAGGTCGCCGCCGGGTCGGCAGACTGCGTCACCGGACGGCCAATAACCATATAGTCCACGCCGGCCGCCTGCGCCTGCTCCGGCGTCATAATGCGGCGCTGGTCACCCACATCGCTGCCCTGCGGACGAATGCCGGGCGTCACCAGCTTAAACGCCTGCCCCAGCTCCTGTTTGAAACGCGCCGCTTCCTGCGCCGAGCAGACTACGCCATCGAGGCCGCAGCGCTGAGTCAACGCCGCCAGTTTTGCCGCATGGTCGGCCGGAGAGAGCGTGATCCCCAGCTCCTGCAAATCGCTGGCCTCCATGCTGGTCAGCACGGTGACGGCAATCAGCAGCGGGGCATCTTTGCCATACGGCAGGAGAGCTTCACGCGCCGCGGTCATCATCCGCGCTCCGCCGCTGGCATGGACGTTGACCATCCAGACGCCAAGTTCGGCCGCCGCCGCAACGGCGTGAGCGGTGGTGTTAGGGATATCGTGAAACTTGAGATCGAGGAAAACTTCGAAATTACGCTGGTGCAAATCGCGAACAAACTGCGGCCCAAACAGCGTAAACATCTCTTTGCCAACCTTAAGGCGGCAGTCCCGCGGGTCGATGCGGTCGACGAACGCCAGCGCTTTATCGCGGTTATCATAATCGAGAGCCACAACAACGGGAGAGGATGTGACAACGCGAGAAGAAGATGTAGCAGTAGACGTCATGACCAGACCTTAATTGTTGATGGGCGCCGGGCTCGGCGCAAAAAAGGTAAACGGGCAGCATTCTACCTGCGATAAGGGGAAAATAACAGGCTGCGTTTCAGCGCCTGCCCGACGATGGCGGTTCGATGGCTTAACCGTGGGAAGGTGAAAAAAGCCATTAGTATGTTGTAACTAATGAGGTTTTTTTTTAAATGTTACTGGCCATCAAGGCCGCGAATCGGTTTGATGGTGGACCACGATCGGCAGGACGGGCAGTGCCAGTAGAGGGTGTGGGCGGTAAAGCCGCATTTTTGGCAGCGGTATCGCGGCTTGCTGCGTACCTGCTCGCCAACCATATCGCGCAGCACGCCGAGGCTCTCTTTCGCGCGCCCCTCTTCCGCTTCGTTAAGATGGTAGTCCATCAGCTTGTGGAAAACGCGCATCGTCGGATGGCGCTCCAGCTGACGGGTGACGTAGCTTTGCGCCGCTTCAATCCCCTCGCGCTGCTCGAGGATTTGCGCCAGCATCAGCTCGGCGGTCGCGCCGGTATTTTCATCGGCGCAGCGGCGCAGAAACGTTTCCCACTCGTCGATTTTGCCCAGCTGCTGGTAGCAGGTCTGGAGCATTTCGAGCGTCTCGCCGACCAGCTCTTTGTCCTGATTGATCACCCGCTCCAGGCTTTCGACCGCCTTCGGATAATCGCCCTTTTCCATCCACACCCGGCCCATCATAATGGATACCCGGGCGCTGTTGCGATCGGCCGCGGCGCCTTTTTTCAACAGCGACATAGCCTTGTCCATATCGCTGTTCGCCATCTGCTGCAGCGCCAGCTCGCACCAGAAGTTGGCGATATCCCCGCGATGCTTCTCTTTGCCCAGCTTCACCAGACGTTCGGCAACATCAATGGCGGACTGCCAGTCGCTGGTCGCCTGGTAAATTTGCAGCAGCTGCTGCAGCGCGCTAAGGCGAAAGTCGGTTTCATCCACCAGCTGTTTGAACATATCCTCCGCGCGGTCGTACAGGCCGGCGGCCATATAGTCGCGCCCCAGCTGCTGCACGGCCAGCAGGCGCTGATCGTAGGTCAGCGAAGCGCTTTCCATCAGGCTTTGGTGAATGCGGATCGCCCGGTCAACCTCGCCGCGGGAGCGGAACAGGTTGCCGAGGGTCAGGTGAGCTTCAACGGTGCCGGTATCCTCTTTCAGCATATCGAGGAACAGATCCACGGCTTTATCCTGCTGATTACTCAGCAGGAAGTTAACCCCGGTCACATAATCACGCGACAGGCGGCTAGCGTCGTCCTGTTTGGACTGTTGTGCACTTCTGCGCCCCATGTACCAGCCGTACGCGGCGGCTACGGGCAAAAGCAGAAACAACAACTCCAGCATAAACGATTATTCCTTCACCGCAGGGGTGCCTGCGTCGACTGGCGCTACGCCCGCAGGCGCAATCTGATGCTCAAGGCGCTTAACTTTACGCTCAGCGCGAGCCAACGAAACCCGAACCCGCAGCCAGAAAAGGCCGCAAATCAGCCAGCCAATCGCAAACCCTGCCGCAAAGAGAACCGCCAGCAGCGTTGAAATCCGGAATTCACCCTGTGCGAGTAAATAGTTGAACGTAACCAGTTGGTCATTTTGCGCACCCAGCGTCACGGAGATGACGAAGATCGCGAGTACCAGTAAGAAAATGAGTAAATATTTCACACTACTTCCCGTTATGTGGGTTGCGCGAAAAAATCCCGCGTTCAGCCCTATAAAGTATCATTTTCGCTGCAGAGGTGGAATGGAAAAGCACGACACCACGACAGGATATGGGGTCGTATGGCGCGAAAAACAACTTTAGCCCTGTTTTAGCGCCCGTTTCTTAATATCCTGCGCCTCTTCCCCAGGCGGCGTCAGCGGGCCGCACAGCCGCTGAGTCAGCCAGGTGGCCAGCGTCACCAGCAGCCATGAGATAAGCGTAGCGACGAGCAAATCCTGCGGCCAGTGCATTCCCAGCGCCAGCCGGCTCCCCATCACCGCGGTAGCCCAGACCATCAGCAGCGCGATGGTCAGCCGGCGACGCCGCGGCCACAGCAGCCCCACGCCGAGCAGCGCCCAGCTGGCCGCAAACATGGTGTGTCCGGATGGAAAAGCAAAACCGGTCTCTTTCTGCCAGTGTTTACGTAAGAATTTAGGAATCCCCTGCTCCTGAACCAGCTGTTCATGCACCAGTTTAGCGCGTTCTTTGCGTTTTAACGCGTAGAATTGATCGACCGGAACCTGCTGCGTTTTTTCCAGCCAGATAACGAAGGGACGCGGCTCCTGCACCTGGCCTTTGATCCAGGACTTAATGCCCTGCCCGAGCAAAATGGCCGCCGCCAGAATCATAAACAGCACCACGGCCGCCCGCAGGCGAAATCGCAAGCACCATAAGAACCAGCCGCAAAGTATCGTATGGGTGATGATGCCCCACGGCTGTGTCACGCTTTCGGTAACCCAGTACAGCAGCTTTAACCCCCGCTGCGGAAGTTCCGGATGCCACTTCCAGCCGGCTAGCCAAACCACTGCGGGCATAATCATTAATAGTGCCGCACCGGTGGCGGTTCGTCTGGCAATCGACAGCATTTCATCTCCTTAATCCTTTCTGCCGACTATCATAACGGAAAGTGGTTCGTTTGTGCGCTTTACGCGCAGGCAGTAGTGCGTAATTAGGAGAACCTTACGGCCTTGTGGCAAAATAGCGGCAAACAGAAAGCACATTCAGGTGCTGACAAAGTCTGGAGAATCACATGCAGCTTAAACGTGTGGCAGAAGCCAAACTGCCAACCCCCTGGGGCGATTTCCTGATGGTGGGTTTTGAAGAACTGGCAACCGGGCAGGATCACGTCGCGCTGGTTTTCGGCGATATTTCGGGCCAGGCGCCCGTCCTGGCTCGCGTACACTCTGAGTGTCTGACGGGCGATGCCCTTTTCAGCCTGCGTTGTGATTGCGGTTTTCAGCTGGAAGCGGCGCTGTCGCATATCGCCGAAGAGGGTCGCGGGATCCTGCTGTACCATCGTCAGGAAGGCCGCAACATTGGTCTGTTAAACAAAATCCGCGCCTATGCCTTACAGGATCAGGGCTACGACACCGTAGAAGCGAACCATCAGCTCGGCTTTGCCGCCGACGAGCGCGACTTTACGCTGTGCGCTGATATGTTCAAACTGCTGAACGTCGAGCGCGTCCGCCTGCTGACCAACAACCCGAAAAAAGTAGAAATTCTGACCGAGGCCGGGATCAATATCGTGGAGCGCGTGCCGCTCATCGTCGGACGCAATCCGAAGAATGCCCACTATCTGGATACCAAGGCCGCCAAGATGGGGCATCTGCTGAATAACTGATTCGGCACCATTAATTCAGGGCCAGCGATTGCTGGCCCTTTTTTTTACAGCATATTGCGGATCACATAGTGCAGAATGCCGTCATTCTGATAATAGGTCAGCTCCGTGGCGGTATCGATACGGCAGCGGCAGGCAATCACCTCCTGCTTGCCGTCCGCCCGCGTTAGGGTTACCGGCACCGTTGCGCCGGGCTCTAGCGCCTGCAGCTGGCTGATATCAATCCGCTCTTCACCGGTTAGCCCCAGCGTTTTGCGGGTTACGCCCTGCGGGAATTCCAGCGGCAAAATCCCCATGCCTATCAGGTTAGAACGGTGAATACGTTCAAAGGATTCGGCGATCACCACCCGGACGCCGAGCAGACGCGGGCCCTTCGCCGCCCAGTCGCGGCTGGAGCCGGAACCGTACTCTTTCCCGGCAACCACCGCCAGCGGCGTGCCTTCGTCCTTATAGAGCATGGCCGCGTCATAAATCGCCACCGGCTCGCTGCCCGGCAGATGTCGGGTCATGCCGCCTTCAACGCCGGGCACCATTTCGTTGCGAATACGGATGTTGGCGAACGTCCCGCGCATCATCACCTCGTGGTTACCGCGTCGCGATCCGTAGGAGTTAAAATCGATACGCTCAACGCCGCGGTTTTGCAGATAGCGCCCGGCGGGGCTTTCCGCCTTGATGCTTCCCGCAGGAGAAATATGATCCGTGGTCACCGAGTCGCCGAGCATCGCCAGAATTCGCGCGCCGCGAATATCCTCTACCGGTTTGGGCTCAACGCCCATCTCATCGAAGAACGGCGACAGGCGGATGTAGGTTGAGTCGCTCTGCCAGTCATAGGTATCTGAACGCTCGACGTCGATAGCCTTCCATTCAGGCGTACCTTCAAAGACCTCGGCATACTCTTTATGGAACATGTCGGTAGAAACCTGCTCTACCGCCTGCGCGATCTCCAGGCCGCTCGGCCAGATATCCTTCAGATAGACCGGCTGACCGTCTTTGCCGTCCCCCAGAGGATCGCGGGTCAGGTTGACGTTCATATTGCCGGCCAGCGCATAGGCCACCACCAGCGGCGGCGAGGCCAGCCAGTTGGTTTTCACCAGCGGGTGAATGCGCCCTTCGAAGTTGCGGTTCCCGGAGAGCACCGCCCCTACGGTCAGATCGCCCTTTTTAATCGCTTCTTCAATCGGCTCCGGTAGCGGACCCGAGTTACCGATACAGGTGGTGCAACCATATCCCACCAGATTAAAGCCCAGCGTATCGAGATAAGGGGTGAGTCCCGCATGCGCAAGATAATCAGAAACCACCTTCGATCCCGGCGCCAACGACGCTTTGACCCACGGCTTCGGCTTCAGGCCGAGCTCAACCGCCCTTTTCGCCAGCAGGCCGGCGGCCATCAGTACGCTGGGGTTGGAGGTGTTGGTACAGGAGGTGATGGCGGCGATGGCCACCGCCCCGTCCGGCAGCGAATATTGCTGTCCGTTCAGCGTATAGTCGACCGACCGTTTGTCTTTCTGCGTGTGATTGACCTCCAGCTCCGTGCTGGCCGCAAACGCTTTCGGCACGTCCCCTAACGCGACGCGGTCCTGCGGACGCTTCGGCCCGGCGAGGCTTGCTTCTACCGAGCCCATATCGAGCGCCAGGGTGCTGGTAAATACCGGCTCATCGCCGGTCATCCTCCACATTCCCTGCGCTTTGGCGTAGGCTTCCACTAACGCGACCTGTTCTTCACTACGGCCGCTCAGGCGCATATAGCTGAGAGTCACCGCATCGATCGGAAAGAAGCCGCAGGTTGCACCGTATTCCGGCGCCATATTGGCGATGGTTGCCCTGTCCGCCAGCGGCAGTGAGTCCAGTCCGTCGCCGTAAAACTCGACAAATTTACCCACCACGCCGTGCTGGCGCAGCATCTGGGTGACGGTCAGCACCAGGTCCGTCGCGGTGATCCCTTCACGAAGCTTGCCGGTCAGCTTAAAGCCGACGACGTCGGGGATCAGCATCGATACCGGCTGGCCTAACATTGCCGCTTCGGCCTCAATGCCGCCGACGCCCCAGCCGAGCACGCCGAGGCCGTTAATCATCGTGGTATGCGAGTCGGTGCCGACCAGGGTGTCGGGCCAGGCAAAACACTCCCCGTTGCGCTCTTCGCTCCACACGGCCTTGCCGAGATACTCCAGGTTGACCTGGTGGCAAATGCCGGTACCCGGCGGCACCACGCTAAAGCGGCTGAACGCCTGCTGCCCCCAGCGCAGGAAAGCATAGCGCTCGTGGTTACGCTCCATCTCCAGGCGAACGTTCTCTTCAAACGCATCATCGTTACCAAAGCGGTCCACCGTTACCGAGTGGTCAATCACCAGGTCGACGGGGGAAAGCGGGTTAACCTTAGCGGTATCACCTCCCAGGCGTTTCACCGCTTCGCGCATGGCGGCCAAATCCACCACCGCCGGCACGCCGGTGAAGTCCTGCATCAGTACACGCGCCGGTCGATAGGCAATCTCCCGGTCCGCGTGGGCCTGCTTGAGCCAGGCTGCCAGCGCGTGGATATCCTCTGCGGTGACCGAGTCACCGTCCTGCCAGCGCAGCAGGTTTTCCAGCAGTACTTTGAGCGATTTCGGTAAACGGGTCAGATCGCCCAGTTCTTTAGCGGCCAGCGCGAGGCTGTAATAGTGGTAGGTTTTATCATTGACCTGTAGCGCGTCCTTACTGGCTGCTCGTAGGGTTGACGACATAGCTCCTCCTTTATCTCAGGGATGGCATGCCCTGATGCTCCTCAGGGTTAATATTAAAGATAACACATACCAGGCATAACACTTTGATAACAACCCGAATTGCTAAAATCGGCGAAATCGTACAAAGATATTGCACCAAAATAGACAGCAGGTTTTTTGTGGTTATAAAGAGATGAGATCGCGAGGGATATTATTATTAGCAGGAAGAGCTCTGAGGAGCGAAATGCGAAAAAGAACTAATCGCCGGTTCTCTGACGATTAGTTCAAAGGAATGGATTATTGATTAAAAACCATCGTGGCGAAATATATCCTCCTTAATGCCGTTAGTTTATTAAAGTGAAATAAACACCGAGGTTCTTACTGTCATAAAAGTGACATTTTTACAAAGGCGGAAAAGCGTCGCTTAGCTCACGATCCAGACGTTACAGATGACTAGTGCAACGATACTCCAGAACATTGCAAGCCCGATGAACACAGCGCCCCAGGCCCGACTTCTCAACACAGGATCCACTTCCGTCTTGTCACCGGCCTGTGACATCGCCAACTTCATATAATCGATATCACTTATCATATCTTCACCACCAATCGTTGAAATTATCAGGTACAGTTAAATCTTAATTACGGACCATCTATTAATCCAGTGAATTTTGCCCGGAATTATTATCTTTAACCGTTATTTTGATCGGAGTAGGTATAATTGCAACCGTGTTAAAAGGAATAATGAAATTTGTGAGTTATACGAGGTTTACAATGTTAATTACGCGTCATTATAGGTATTGGCATCCCGGGGATGGGATGCCGAATATTTAGACAAATCATTTTTCCGGCAGTTTAATATCCTTAAACATCGCCTCAATATCTTCATTCGAGCGCAAAGCCACCGCCGTATCCACCACGTCGCGCGTCAGATGCGGCGCAAAACGTTGAATAAAATCATACATATAGCTGCGCAGGAAGGTACTGCGACGGAAGCCTATTTTCGTCGTGCTGTGGCTGAAGATGCCGTTGGCGCTGAGTTTGACGAGGTCCGGATCGGACACCGGGTCAACCGCCATGCTCGCAATAACCCCAACCCCCAGTCCCAGGCGAACGTAGGTTTTGATGACATCGGCATCGGTTGCGGTGAAAACGATGCGCGGCGTCAGGCCGGCGCGGTTGAACGCGGTATCCAGCTCGGAGCGCCCGGTAAAGCCAAAGGTGTAGGTCACCAGAGGATACTGGGCCAGCTCTTCAATCGTCACCGAGCCTCTGGAGGCGAGCGGATGCTCAGGCGTCACGACAATCGAACGATTCCAGTGGTAGCACGGCAGCATCACCAGGTCATCATAGAGATGCAGCGCCTCGGTAGCGATGGCAAAATCCGCATTTCCCTTTGAGACCGCCTCGGCGATCTGCGTTGGCGACCCTTGATGCATATGCAACGAGACGCGCGGATAGCGTTCAATAAAGCCCTTGATCACGCCAGGCAGCGCATAGCGAGCCTGGGTATGAGTGGTCGCCACGTACAGCGACCCCTTATCCGGCCACGTGTGCTCGCCCGCCACTGATTTGATGGCGTCAACTTTCGACAGCACTTCGCGGGCGATGCGGATAATCTCCTGACCGGCAGGCGTCACCTGAGTTAAATGCTTGCCGCTGCGGGCAAAAATCTGAATACCCAGCTCATCTTCCAGCATGCGGACCTGCTTGCTGATGCCGGGCTGCGAGGTATACAGGCCTTCGGCGGTAGAGGAGACATTCAGATTATGGTTAACAACCTCAACGATGTAGCGGAGTTGCTGTAGTTTCATGGCTGATATCCGTTAACGCGTAAAATGAATTCGCTTGATACAGTTTACGTTCAGGCCGCCCGCCGGCAGAGAGGCTACGCGCCGCTGCCGCCCCGGCGATTCGCCGCGCTGGCGCCACAAAGCGTCCTGAAACGAGAATGTAGTAAGACGATTTAATAATAAAAAAGGGATTAACTATAACCACTATATCATTTATATCTACAGTGTATAGACACTAACGGAAAATAATAAGGCGGTTATAAGGCCGGAGATGTGCGGCAAAACTTCAAGGATTTCAGCGACGAGCGGAAAAAGAAAGGGCCGCAGTGTGCGGCCCTTTTTAGGGGTAAGGCGCTTACTTTTTAGCTTCAGTCCATTTGCCGTCGATGTAGAAGGCTGACCAACCGGTGGCTTTGCCATCTTTTTCAGACGCAACGTACTGCTGCTTGGTTTTACGGCTAAAACGCACCAGCGTTTTATTGCCTTCCGGATCCTGCTGCGGCGCATCGGCGAGATAGCGCAGCTTCTCCGCAAGGCGGTCACGGAAGCGGAACAGCTCCTCAACCAGCGGCGCGCGGGTTTCGCGGGATTTCGGGAAGGTGTTCGCCGCGAGGAAGACGCCGGCAGCACCGTCACGCAGAACAAAATAGGCGTCCGATTTCTCACACGGCAGCTCCGGCAGCGGAACCGGATCTTCCTTCGGCGGAGCCACTTCCCCGTTACGCAGAATTTTGCGCGTATTCTTACATTCGTCGTTGGTGCAGGCCATGTACTTACCAAAACGCCCCATTTTCAGGTGCATCTCAGAACCACATTTTTCGCACTCAACTACCGGGCCATCGTAACCCTTAATGCGGAATTCGCCCTCTTCAATCTCATAGCCGTCGCAGGTCGGGTTGTTACCGCAGACATGCAGCTTACGCTTAGGATCGATAAGGTAGCTGTCCATCGCCGTGCCGCATTTCTGGCAGCGACGCTTGGCACGCAGCGCGTTGGTTTCGGCGTCGTCGCCTTCCAGCACGTTGAGCACTTCGTTTTCCGGCACCAGGTTAATGGTGGTTTTGCAGCGTTCTTTCGGCGGCAGCGCGTAGCCGGAGCAGCCGAGGAATACGCCGGTGCTGGCGGTACGAATACCCATCTCGCGGCCGCAGGTCGGGCAGTCGATGCTGGTCAGCACCATCGGATTAGGCTGCATGCCGCCCTCTTCCGGGTCCTTCTCCGCCGTTTCCAGCTGAGCGGTGAAGTCACCGAAGAAGTGATCCAGCACCTGCCGCCACTCGGCCTGATGATTCGCCACCTGGTCGAGGCGGTCTTCCATTTGCGCGGTAAAGTCGTAGTTCATCAGATCGCGGAAGTTCTCTTCCAGACGATCGGTGACGATCTCACCCATTTTTTCCGCATAGAAGCGACGGTTTTCCACCCGAACGTAGCCGCGATCCTGAATAGTCGAAATGATCGACGCATAGGTTGACGGACGGCCAATACCGCGTTTCTCAAGCTCTTTAACCAGCGATGCTTCGCTAAAGCGCGCAGGCGGTTTGGTAAAGTGCTGCGCCGGGCTGAGCTCGACCAGACTTAAGCTGTCGCCCTGATTAACCACCGGCAGGACGCGATCTTCATCGCCCTTACGCAGCGCAGGCATGACTTTCGTCCAGCCATCAAAACGCAGGGTACGGCCACGCGCCTTGAGTTTGAAGTCACCGGCTTTCACCGTCAGGGTGGTGGAGTCGTACAGCGCTGGCGTCATCTGACAGGCGACAAACTGGCGCCAGATCAGCTGATAGAGCTTCAGCGCATCGGATTCCATGCCTTTTAAATCTTCCGCCATCACGTTCACATCAGAAGGACGAATCGCTTCGTGCGCTTCCTGCGAGTTTTCTTTGCTGGCGTACTGGTTGGCGTTCTCAGGCAGATACTTTTTACCAAAGTTATCACCGATGTAGCCGCGCACCATGCTCAGCGCATCCTGGCTCAGGTTCGTCGAGTCAGTACGCATATAGGTAATGTAGCCAGCCTCATACAGACGCTGCGCCATCATCATGGTTTTCTTCACCCCGAAGCCCAGACGCGTACTGGCCGCCTGCTGCAAGGTTGAGGTGATGAACGGCGCGCCCGGCTTGCTGCTGGTCGGCTTATCTTCGCGTTCCAGCACGCTGTAGCCGGCTTTCTCCAGCAGCGCGACGGCAGACATGGTCTCATCGCGGTTAACCGGACGGAACGGCTTGTCGTTCTTGTGCGTAACCTGCAGCGCTAAAGCATCTCCGCCTGGCGTGGTGGTGCTGGCGTCAATTTCCCAGAACTCTTCCGGTACGAAGGCTTTAATTTCGCGTTCACGTTCGACCACAAGGCGCACGGCAACGGACTGAACGCGGCCTGCCGAGAGGCCGCGAGCGATTTTTTTCCACAGCAGCGGAGAAACCATATAGCCCACGACGCGGTCCATGAAACGACGCGCCTGCTGGGCATTAACACGATCGATATTCAGTTCGCCCGGCTTGTCAAAAGCCTGACGGATCGCGTTTTTGGTGATTTCGTTAAATACGACGCGGCTGTAGCGTTTTTCATCACCACCGATAACTTCCCGCAGGTGCCATGCGATGGCTTCCCCTTCGCGGTCAAGGTCGGTTGCGAGATAGATGTGGTCGGCTTTTTCCGCCAACTGCTTGAGTTCTGAAACTACCTTTTCTTTACCCGGGAGTACTTCATAGTGCGCATCCCAGTCATGCCACGGGTCGACGCCCATGCGATTGACCAGAGCGCTACGTTCGTCCTTTTTAGGCTTTTTGGCCCCTTTGGTGGCGGTAGAGTCGGCGCTCTTTTTGGAAGCTGAGCCACTGGTCGGCAAATCGCGGATATGACCGACGCTGGACTTAACCACGTAGTCATTACCCAGATACTTATTGATCGTTTTGGCTTTTGCCGGGGACTCAACGATAACGAGAGCTTTACCCATATTCACCTTTACCTAATTTGATTCATCCAGGAATACATCGCACATTGATTCACCATCCGCTGGCGACGTCCGTCATATGTTGCGTCGTCGTCGAAGAATATCAACCCTCTGCACGTCCGGCCTCACGTCCATAAAACCAGATAGCCGGGTTTACTGACTTTGTTCAGTCAGGTGACATAGCACGAATAATTTTTGGCCGAATGTCAAGCAAATCTGCTGCCAGATCGCTGAAAGCGTCACACTGTACCTGATAAAATTCGTTACGCAACTTTATTAGCATGCAAAAGCAAATCCCGCCAGTAAAGTCATGTTTCTTAGGCTGTTGTCAGTACCCCTGCAGCGTCAATGGAAAATTTGCCCCTGCCCGCCGTGCGGCGTAGACTATTGCGCGAAGAATCACAGGAGGCCGTTATGCAAGGTACAACCCAACCAATCGATCGCCAGACGCTGCTTGAAAAAGCCAACAAACTTATTCGCGAACATGAAGATACGCTAGCCGGGATCGAAGCCACCGACGTCGTTCAGCGTAACAGCATTCTGGTATTTAGCGGCGAGTTTTATCTTGATGAGCAGGGTTTGCCTACAGCGAAGAGCACGGCGGTATTTAACATGTTTAAATACCTGGCGCATGCGCTGTCTGAAAAATATCATCTGGTCGATTAAGCCCTTGCTTTCAGCAGGGTTCTGAACGAAAACGCGAGGCCTGGGCCTCGCGTTATTTTGTCTACATCAGCGGTTTTTGTCCCCGCTGCCACCAGCGCAGCAGCAGACGATCGGCGCTTTCAGCGGCGCTGCCGGTGAAGCGGTCAAACATCTTTTTCCTCTGCTGGTAACGCACGCTAATCACATCGTGGCTGTCTATCAGCCCCAGCAGCAGCTCATCGCTGGTTTCTACGGCATCGACCAGCCCTTTCTCCAGCGCCTGAACGCCGTACCAGTGCTCGCCGGTTGCCACCTGTTCAATATCCAGCGTCGGCCGCATTTTGTGGACGAAATCCTTAAACAGCTGATGGGTATCGTTCAGATCTTCCCGAAACTTGCGCCGTCCTTCATCGGTGTTTTCACCGAGCATCGTCAGGGTGCGCTTGTACTGCCCGGCGGTATGCAGCTCAATATCGATATCCTTATTTTTAAGGAAACGATTAATGTTAGGAATTTGCGCGACCACGCCGATGGAGCCGAGAATGGCAAACGGCGCCGAGACGATTTTATTGGCAACGCAGGCCATCATGTAGCCGCCGCTGGCGGCAACTTTATCTACCGCCACCGTCAGCGGAATTTGTTTGTCGCGAAGGCGCTGCAGCTGCGAGGAGGCCAGGCCGTAGCCGTGCACCACGCCGCCGGGGCTCTCCAGGCGGATGATGACCTGATCGCGCGCTTTCGCCGTGGCCAGAACGGCGGTGATCTCTTCGCGCAGGCTGCTCACCTCGTGGGCGTCCATGCTGCCTTTAAAGTCGAGCACCCAGGCACGGGGTTTGCCGTTTGGTTCCGTAGAACCGAGCTTCGCCCGCGCTTTCGCGGCCTTGGCTTCCTGCTTGAGCTTTTTCTTTTGCGCTTTATGCCAAAGCTTCTGCTGCGGGCCGTCGAGTAAAGCCACCGCGAGCTCCTCCCGCATCTCTTTATACTGCTCGCTAAGGTTGGTGACCCGCAGTTCCCCGCGCTGTTTCTTGCGCTGGGCGAGGTTAACGATAATTGCGGCGACAGCCGCAATAGCGACGACAACAGTCGCTATTTTGGCCAAAAATAAGCCATATTGAGCAAGTAATTCCACGTTTTCACCTTGTGTTAACCACTGACGTTGAAGCACAGTGTACATCAGCCTTTGCCGGGAAGTCTCTGCGCTTTGTGTCGTGTGCGAGGCGCCTTCTTGTTTTTTTCAGCGACGATGAAATCGTTGCAAGATATTAATTCCGCAAAGAGTTTCCGCTTCGCCGATTGCAATACCCGGCCGTTTCAGGCATAAAACGCAAAAGTGAACGACCGAAGAGAAAGCGTGACCCGTCAGCAGGTCACCCAAGGAGTCACCGTGCACTATCAGCCGCAGCATCATTTATTGAAAGATCGCATCATCCTGGTGACCGGCGCCAGCGACGGGATCGGCCGCGAAGCCGCGCTGACCTACTCCCGCTACAGCGCCAGCGTTATCCTGCTCGGCCGTAGCGAAGAGAAGCTGCGCCGCGTGGCGCAGGAAATTGAGCAGGACGGCGGGATCCCGGCGCCCTGGTTTACCCTCGATCTGCTCACCTGCACCCCGCAGGAGTGCCAGCAGCTGGCACAGCAGATAAGCGTCCACTACCCGCGCCTCGACGGCGTATTGCACAACGCCGGTCTGCTCGGCGACGTCTGCCCGATGGATGAGCAAAAGCCGGAAGTCTGGCAGCAGGTTATGCAGGTCAACGTCAACGGCACCTTTATGCTGACCCAGGCGCTGCTTCCTTTATTACTCAAATCCGAGTCCGGTTCGCTGGTTTTCACCTCCTCAAGCGTAGGCCGTCAGGGTCGCGCCAACTGGGGTGCCTACGCGGCGTCCAAATTCGCCACCGAAGGGATGATGCAGGTGCTGGCGGAGGAGTATCAGAGCCGCCACCTGCGGGTCAACTGCATCAACCCGGGCGGCACGCGCACGCAAATGCGCGCCAACGCTTTCCCGACGGAAGATCCGCAAAAGCTTAAGACCCCCGCCGATATCATGCCGGTGTATTTGTGGCTCATGGGCGACGATAGCCGTCGCAAAACGGGAATGACCTTCGATGCCCAGCCAGGGCGTAAACCAGGAATTGCACAATGAGTGAAGAACGCCACCGCGAACGTCAGCAGCGGGTAAAAGATAAGGTCGACGCCCGCATAGCCGCAGCCCAGGAAGAACGCGGGATTGTTATCGTCTTTACCGGCAACGGTAAAGGTAAAACCACCGCCGGTTTTGGTACCGTCACCCGCGCAATCGGGCACGGCAAAAAGGCCGGCGTGATCCAGTTTATTAAAGGCACCTGGCCGAACGGCGAACGTAACCTGCTGGAGCCGCACGGCGTCGAGTTTCAGGTGATGGCGACCGGTTTCACCTGGAATACGCAGGATCGCGAAAGCGATACCGCCGCCTGTCTCGCCGTGTGGCAACACGCTCGCCGCATGCTCTGCGACGAAAGCCTCGACATGGTTCTGCTCGACGAGCTGACCTATATGGTGGCCTACGACTATCTGCCGCTTGAAGAGGTGCTTAGCGCGCTGCGCAATCGCCCGGCCCAGCAAACGGTGATTATCACCGGACGCGGCTGCCACCGCGAAATTGTGGAGCTTGCCGATACCGTCAGCGAATTACGCCCGGTTAAGCACGCCTTTGACGCCGGTATCAAGGCGCAGATGGGCATTGACTACTAAGCGCCAGCCTTTCCAGCAGCGCGTCGTTTAGCGCCAGGCACAGGCAATCCTCGCCCGGAGCCAGTACGCTTTCGAGACTATTTTGCCGGGAGATAAAGCGCTTACGGTACTCGGTCGGCGTCAGCCCGCAGTATTTTTTGAAGGCGGCAATCAGGTACTTATGCTCCTGAAAGCCGCAGCTATGGCTAATGTCGGTAATTGGCGTGCGGGTATCGCGCAGCAGCGTCTTCGCCTTGTTCAGCCGCACCAGCGTCAGATACTCCTTGAAATTATGCCGGCTCACCTTCTTAAACAGCCGCGAGAACCACGAATAGCTCATTCCGCTGCGGCTCGCCACCTCGCTCAGGGTCAGCGGCTGGTCAAAATGCTGGTTAATAAAGTCGATGCCTTTCTTTATCATCGCATCTTCGCGCAGGGAGCTTTCCGCCTGCGGCACCGCTTCCCCCGCCAGCACCAGCGCATCGAGCAGCAGATAGATAGTCGCGATGCGTTGAAACGGGGCGCGGTTGTCAATCAGCTGACTTAACAAACTCAGCAACCGTTGACGCACCGCGCCATCGGCCTCGGTGCAGCTGCGCCCCTGAGTACACCAGCTCAGCACCGGCGCGGGATGCAGCTCATCGAACAGGCCCGGTGAAAACTGCACGGTCACCAGCTGGCTGCCGGCTTCCTCCGCGCATAATGAGTGCACCGCCTCGGCATTGATATACAGCATGTCTCCCTGGGCCAGATCCGCGCTCTGCTGGCCGACAACGATGGAAAATCGTCCCGTCAGCACGGTTATCAGCTCCGGCGCCGGGTGCCAGTGCGGTTCGCAGTAGCGTACCTCGGCGGCAAACGCATTCAGCTTCTCGGCATCAAAAGCAATCAGCTCATAGCCGCTGTTAACCGTATGCCGCCCGGCCTCGGTCGCCGAACGGGGGTGAGTGACTGAAAAGGGAAACATGCGCCATCTCCTGTAGTCGGACGATTATTCGCGCCCGGCAAGTACGCGATTCAGCTCGTCGCTGTCTATATCGAGCGCCAAAAACTCCGTCAGGGCGATCAGCAGGCCGCAGAAGAGATCAGGCGCCAGCTGGATCAGCCTGTCGCGGATCTGCGCCGGCGGCAGCCGGCTCTTGCGCGCAATCAGGGCAACCACCCGGTCAAGCGCCTCGGGCTGTTGAATCAGCTGCTGCAGCGAATTGTCATCCCGCAGCGGCACGTAGCGCGGCGGGCAGACCACATCGACTTCGGCGGTAAGAGGCAGATCGCGCGAGGAGCCGCCAATTCGCACCTGCCAGCGGCCCGGAGTGATAACCCAATCCGCCAGCCCCGGGTGATAGCAGGCCAGCTCAGCAACCGGCAGCTGCAGGCTGACGCGACGGCGCTCACCGGGAGCAAGGGCCACTTTACAGAAGGCCTTCAGCGCCCGCTCTTCGCGGAGCAGCTCACCGCCCGGCGCGCTGACGTACAGCTGCGCGATCTCTTTCCCCGCCCGATCGCCGTCGTTGGTCAGGGTGAACGACACGGTCAGCGTATCGTCAGCCCCGACGCGAGAGGCTGAAAGTTCAGGCTGGCCGTAGGTAAACCGGCTGTAGCTTAGGCCAAAACCAAACGGGAACAGCGGCGTCATCCGGCGTTTGTCATAGTAGCGATAGCCGACAAACAGCCCTTCGCCATAATGGTGGCGCAGGTTCTCTCCCGGGTAGTTCAGCCACGCCGGCGTCTCTTCCAGGGCGTTCGGCACCGTCACCGTCAGTTTACCGCAGGGGTTACGCTGGCCGAAGAGAATTTCCGCCACCGCCCTTCCCATGCCCTGACCGGCGAAGAAGGTTTCCAGCAGCGCTTTACAATCCGCCAGCCACGGCATCACCACCGCATCGCTATTGGCCAGCACCACCACCACGTTGGGCTGTACCGCCGCCACCTCGCGGATCAGGCGCTCATGTACCGCCAGGATGTTTAGATCATGACGATCGCCGTTTTCGCCATCCTCGCCCACCGCGGTACTGACAAAGATAACCGCCACATCCGCTTCCTGCGCCACCGCCCGCGCCTGCGCCAGAGCCTGCTCATCGCAGCGCAAATCATCCGGCGCGCCAACCGCCCAGGTGACGGAAAACTCGTCGCCCGCCAAATCGAAGATCTCATCCAGAGGGCGATCCAGCAAATAGGGAACCGTCGTGGCGCAGCCCGATCCCTGAATTACCGGCTCCTGCGCCGGTTTGCCCAGCACCGCAATCCGCCGGCTGCGCTCCGGGGTCAGCGGCAGCAGATTGTCTTCATTTTTCAGCAGGACGATGGACTCCCCGGCCAGCTGCTGCGCCAGCTGGTGATGGGCCGCGAAATCGGCCTTAGTCTCCGGGCGACGGTGGCGCTGCACCTTCTCTAATAGCGCCAGCATTCTCCGGCAGGCGCGGTCGACTACCGCCAGAGGCACCTCTCCGGACTCGATCGCCGCCAGCAGCGTCTGCTTGTCGCGTCGGGTTTCCGGCATCGCCAGGTCGTTGCCCGCCAGCAGCGATGCCGGACGGTCCTTGATGCCGTACCAGTCGGACATCACCAGCCCATCGTAGCCCCACTCATCCCGCAATACCTGGGTCAGTAAAAAGGGATCCTGCGAAGTCTGTACGCCGTTAAGGCGGTTGTAGGAGGACATCACCGTCCACGGCTGCGATTTCGCTATCGCCCGCTGGAATCCCGCCAGATAGATTTCCCGCAGCGCCCGCTCTTCGATTATCGAATCCATCTCGGTACGGCGATATTCAGAGTTATTGGCGGCAAAATGCTTCAGGCTGGCGCCCACCCCTTCGTGCTGCAGGCCGTTAATCAGCGCCGCGGCGATATCGCCGGAGATGACCGGATCTTCGGCATAATATTCATAGCCTCTGCCCGCCAGCGGCGTGCGGCGAATATTGATGCCGGGCCCCAGCAGGATCCCGACGCCCATCTGCTGACACTCGCGGCCCAACGCCTGGCCCATCTGATACACCAGCTCCACGTCCCAGCTACAGGCTAAGCTGGATCCGTTGGGAAAGCAGGTTGCCGGCAGCGAGGCGCTGAACAGCGCTTCGCTGCCGCCCTTCGCCGCTGGCTCCTCCGCGCTGACCTGGTCAGCGGTTTGGGTGATGACCGAAATAAAGTCATCCATGCTCCATTTTTCACTGCCGTCGATTTGTGCGCTGCTGTAGCGCACGCCGTAGGTTCCGTCGGTCATGACGATATCGTTGATGCCATGCTGCGGCAGCGATGCCGTGCGCCATAGGCCGCTGCCGGTCAGCAGCGCCACTTTTTCCTCTGCCGTCATCGCCGCAATCACGGTATTAAATTCACTCTTCATCTCTCTGGCTCCCTGAGGTTACAGCGCATTCTGCTTGCGCAGGCTAATTTTATGGACAATATCGCGGTAGGTTTTTTCATCCAGCGAATAGCACGCCACAAATATGGCGCTGAGAGCAAACATGGCACCGGGGAATAATGTCATCAAAATATTAATCCCGTTAATCGCGCTCGCCGTGATATTCCCTGCGTCATAATGATAATAGTCCAGCATCCATCCCGCGCAGCCGCCGCCAATCGCCATCGCGATTTTAGTGATGAAATTAAAGAAGCCGTAGATCGCGCCTTCACTGCGCACGCCGTGATGCCATTCAGCATATTCTACGGTGTCGGCAATCATCGACCACATCGCCACAAAACCCATCCCCAGCGTAATGCTATACAGGCACACGCCGGTCATAATCAGCCACAGGTTATTTCCGGCCACAAAATACTGCATCATCACCCCCAGGATACCAATCCCCAGCGCAATCAGCGTCATTCTCTTTTTACCCATCAGGGCAATAATTTTTTCAGAAATAACCGTCCCGACGATATATGCCGCAGACTGAATCAAAAAGAAGGTCGCGGTATAGCCTTCGCTACCAATGATATATTTAATAAAGTAGATCGCTATCGCCATCCAGACGGTATAGGCGATATAGAAAAATACCGTAAACAGCGACAGGTTAAGCAGCGGAAAATTGCCCGTCACCGCACGCAGCATCTCGCGCAGCGTCGGCGCAGGCGCCTCATCCTCGTCTTCGCCCACCCGCTCTTTGGTCATGCCAAAACAGGCGAGGAACAGAAAGGTGGCCAGCAGCGCAAAGCACGAAACCGCGAAAACGTAGCCTGACTGTTTATCCGTAAACGGCGAAATTAGCAGATCGGCGGTCGTCGAAACAATTAAATAGCCGACGATCGCCAATACAAAGCGATATACCGACAATGACGAGCGCGAGGCTTCATGCTGCGTCAGGCGGTTAGTCAATGCCGAGTACGGCGTATTTACCGCGGTATACGCCAGGCAATATATCGTATAAGAGATTAAGGCAAAATAGAATTTCGCTTCGCCGCCAAACGGTACAAAACACAGCACCGTCAGAAAACCGAGCGGAATCGATCCGTATAATAACCAGGGACGCAGCTTGCCGTAACGACTGTGCGTTTTATCAATAGCAAAACCAATCAGGATATTAAAAATGGCATCAATTACCCGGGCAATAACAAATATCAGGCTGGCCTGCACCGCGCTGATGCCATAAATATTGGTATAAAAGAAGAGTAAAAACAGCGAAACGAAACCGAATGACAAATTAGAAGCAAAGTCGCCGAAGCCATAGCCTATTTTCTCTTTGACCCCGATAACGACATAGCTGGCCGATAGTTTTCCTGCTGTATCCATTTTTGGCTACCTGTTTTTGTAATCAGTGTTGCCAGTATATGGCGTTCGCCGGCGCTTCACTTTGCGTTATTTGTCCGGGTATTTCCTGTTTTTTGTCTTTATACGGAAGTGTGAAAGGAATCACATGCGGGAGGGAAAATAAGCGTCCGGCGGGAGCCGCCGGACGTCACGACATCAATCTTTACTGCGACCAGCGGAGCGGCGGTTATTGCTGCTACCCACCTGGCTATGGCGTTTAACCGCGCGGCGGATCTGGTTCGCCTTCACGCGGCGGCGATCTTTCTCTACCGCCACTTTAGAGGCGGTTTCCGCCGGCAGCTCCACCAGCTCGCGCAGGTAGTTCGTCTGAGCCAGATCCAGCTCGGTATAGCCGCCGCGAGGCAGGCCTTTCGGCAGCAGAATATCGCCGTAGCGCACGCGGATCAGGCGGCTCACCTGGACACCAACCGCTTCCCACAGGCGACGAACCTCGCGGTTACGCCCTTCCGTCAGCGTGACGTTGTACCACTGGTTAATGCCTTCGCCACCGGTGAATTTGATGGTTTTGAAGGCCGCAGGGCCATCTTCCAGCTGTACGCCGCGCGACAGCTGACGCAGCTTGTCTTCATCGACCTGGCCGAATACGCGTACGGCATATTCACGCTCAACTTCCCGGCTCGGGTGCATCAGTCGGTTCGCCAGCTCGCCATCGGTAGTGAACAGCAGCAGACCGCAGGTATTCACATCCAGACGACCGACCGCGATCCAGCGCGCGCCGCGCAGCTTCGGCAAACGGTCGAAGACCGTCGGGCGACCTTCCGGATCGTTGCGGGTGCAGAGCTCGCCTTCCGGTTTGTAGTAGGCCAGAACGCGGCAAATTTGCTCAGCGGACTCTTTCACCGAAATCAGGTGACCATCGATACGAATTTTTAAACCAGGAACAATTTCTACGCGATCGCCGAGGGTAGCGATTTTGCCATCAACGCTGACGCGGCCAGCTTCGATTTTGGATTCAATTTCACGGCGGGAGCCGTGGCCAGCGCGTGCCAGCACTTTCTGTAGTTTCTCGCTCATTGAGCTTCCTTAAGGTGTCGCCTTCCCAGGCGTCGGGATATTATATATAAACCTATACAAATCAATGTGTTAGCACATTTCATTGAAAACTATTATACGCGATGTTCACCAGTTTGTAACCTAGTTTGTAACCCACTTTGTTGGCTATGAACTGTTAAGTGGTTAAGAGAATTTTAGAAATAGAAAAAGGGGCGTAAGCCCCTCTTTTTTAGTTACCGCCAGCACTCGTAGCACCTTGAATGTCAATTGCTAGTTGATTAGCTTGAGCCTGAAGCTTATTTGTCACCTGGAAATCAATGAATGGGCCAATGCTGGATGTATCAGGCTTGAGTTCGATAGTTTGCTGAACTGTAGCAGGAGCAACATTAATTACTGGAGCTAATGCCACCTGGACAGGCTGATTAACGATACTGGCTTTGGCACCTGATACAAGGTCATTTGCTACAGGAACATTAGGCTTATACCCACTATTATTATCACTATCTCTGTTAATTCCCCAATATGAGGAGGTGGGCTGTGAATCTGCCATTTGAGTTTGCTTATTCACATTAGCGGATAGTTCAGGGAGGTGTAATAAGTTAGCTACCCACGTTACCAGTGCTGTCATAGCCTGAGTTACAGAAGAGACTATGTTAACTAAAAGCCCTAATACAGCCCCCAGCCCTTTAAATAATGGCGTGAGTCCTTCAATCGTTTTAGCCATACCATCAGGGCCACCCATCGCGGATACAAATCCGACAAGAGCCTCTCGCCATGCACCATCTAATGAGCCGCTTGCTCTACTTAATGCGTCTCCTAATACAACAGCAGAGTTTTTCTGTTCTTCTGTTAATAAAGAGCCATCTTGTTTCATCTGTGCAAACTGGTCTGAGAGAGCTTTAGCATTATCTTTAAATAATGGGAGGTAATAGAGAAGGTCATCCCCTAAATCTTCAATCTGGTGTCCGATTTCAGCATCGCTCATTCCTTTAGTCTGCATCTTCTTAATAGCAACATTTAAGAAATCAGCAGGACTATCCTGATACTGTTTCACTTCATTAAGGCTCATTCCAGTAGCATTCATTATGCTATTTACACCCTGGTCTCCACCTTTCCATTTCCCTGATTTAGCATCAAATGTAGAGTTAGCAGCAGTATCCCCTAAACGTTCCCGGATATCTTTTAAGTTATCCTGAATCTTATCAGGACTAGCAGAGTCTACACCGTTACTCTGTCCCCATTGAGACATAGCAAGAAGGAGGTTCGGATCGACACCTACAGCCTTAGCACCCTGAACAACCATACGTGTTTCTTTGGCACTATTAGCGACTCCAGTTAAGCCCCCTGCAACGACCGCAGCGCCAGCAAGCGGCCCTAACATGCCTCCAGCCATACCTAACACGCCCCCGGTAGCCAATCCGCCTGTAGCGCCATTGGCGAGGCTTCCTAAGCGTTTACCAAATCCACCTGTAGCATGTGCATTAGCTCCAGCCTGTCTCGTTCTGGCTGCTCTACGTAACAGAGTGATTTGTTCTTTGATGAGCTGGTTCTGTCTGGCCATTGATATTGTGCCAGCTTTATACTGGTCTGTAATGGCCTGAGCCTCACGTAATACTCTAGCCTCTTCCTCTGCCGTTCTTCCAATAATTCCACCCAGCTGTAAGCGTGTAGCTCTCATTTTTAGATCAGCCTGGTCTTGTCTTTTAGCATTAGCAGCTGCGATACGTGCTTGCTGTTTAGCAGCATTATTAGCTTGAGTGTTATTATTAGGGGTGTTCGTTCCATTCCCCCTATTATTAGCTTTATTCTGTGCGTTCTGCATAATAACATTATTAGCTTTAGCTTGTTTAATAGCTTGCTTCATACTCTTATTAAGCGCTCGCTGGTCTACAAATGGCTTGATAGCTATTTTCTGACTCTCTGCAAACTTCTTAATTCCTAGAATAGAGTCTTTAGCAGCTTTCAGGCTATTTTTATCTACTGTAAAATCTACCGTGTTGCGCAGGGTGCTGATTTTTATATCCATCATAAGCTTATCCCTCTTTATTCTCTGCTAACAATACACACAGAGTTTGTTCAATGCTCCAGCCATATCTAAATCTCATTGTGTTGAATGTGTTCACGTTCAAATCAAACTGTCTGCATAGTTCTGACACATTAATAAGCTTCTCTGCATCTTCACCCTTTAATGCAACGTTAGCTGCCTTCATTATAAATCGCATATTCTCATCCTCTTAAAACGAAAAAAGCCCATAGGAGCGGGGCCGATTTGCTTTCGGTTGTCTCCCTCACCCCTATAGGCTTATATTTTACTCAGTAGCTATTAAGCTACTCCACCAAATACAATTGCATCTGGAATATTTACAATCGGCAGATAGGCCGTTTCAGTTGCAATGCTTGGATAGTTCCACTGTGGGTCAGTGGTGATGTATTGGTGATACAATCCACTTTCTTTACCCAGCGTGGCATGGCGTGTGCCAATTCCTGTATGTAGGACGTATGCATTAGACGCATCTGACATTTTAGGAATAACCACAAATCCATTCTCACCGATTACATCAGTGATTTGAGTGTATCCAGTCACGTCAATAACAATATTCCCTTTCAGCATCCAGCTTTCGTATGCGGGATTAGCACCCTGAATCTGAGTAAACAGGTTTGCATCACTCCCCATAGGGACAGTGTAAAGAAGGAAGTCTTTAATACTGGTGTGATAATGCAGAGCGTCAGCGGCAGTGCCAGCAGCAAGGATAATTGTTCCGGTGCGTTGCTGTGCAAGACTGGTTCCCAGATTAACATTCACTACACGGTTGATTGCGCTCAGTTGCTGGAATACGTTAGCAGAAGAGCTTATATCAAGAGCAAAGCCTGTCTTAGTGGTTTCAGCCAGTTCAAGGAAATCTAAATCACCTTGTCCTGCATACTGAGATTCAACTTTCAGTGCCAGCAGAGCACTAATCAAATCAGCTTCTACAGTATTAGCCATCTGATCATATTGTGCATCAGAGAAATCACTCAATACAGCAGCAATACTATCTTCTACAATAGCCCCACGGCGGCGATACTCTTCTACTTCACGACTCGTTACAGAGTTCAGGGAGTTAGAGTACTTCATTTGATAGAGGAATGTTCCAAATTCAGGAAGGCTTGCACTGTTCCAGTCAGATTGAACATGCATTGCTCTCTCCAGACCTTTTAGCATCTTCTCATCTACGATACGGTCAAGGGCAATTTTATTTACATCGTGGTTTTCACTACGGAATAAACCGAGAGAGGTGATGATTTTATTTTGTTTATTAGCGAACTCAAAAGGAGACGCAAAACTGGCATTTTGTCCAGTAAATAGATTCATTAGTTCCGACATTTATTATTATCCTTATTAGGTGGTGCGGAGTGCTACTTCTGCATAATCAGTGAATGCAAAGCCTTGTGCTGTCAGAGCTGCTACAACTTCATCAAGAGTAAGAGAGCTATCTACAATAAGCGCTTCTTTAATCAGCATTGCAAAAGGGGTGCGAGCTACACGGAGGAATTTCTGACCTGCAACAGAAGGAGAGACTACAACGCTAATATTATCTGTAGAGGTTGCCATTGCGCCTGAACTCAGGGAGACAACAGAGCCAGCTACCAAATCAGCAGGGATGCCATCAGGGTAACTGATTTTCATATCCTGTAGGACATGGTCAGCGGTGTAAGCAATAACACTATTATCTAGTTTAGTGCCACCAGAGATTTTACCAAAATTTGCCATTATTATTTATTCCTATTCTTATGTTTCTTCATTTTTTCAATGAAAGCGTTAGTCTTTTCTTCTTGAGAGAGAGTTTCCAATTCAGAGTAGTTAAGCCCTTTAACAAGGGTTTGCTCTTCATCAAGAAGTCGTTTAGCGGCTTCCCGCATAACAGTATTTACGTCACACTTCATAATCTCTGCTACTTTTTCACAAGTGGTAGTAAAATCAGAAAGGGACATAGATTTGTTATTGATTGTCTTCATATTATATTCTCTATGTATGTAATGAGCCTTTAAAAGTGACTTTCAATTGTTGTGATTGTTATCAAAAGTAACTTTGAAAGAGTGAAATAGAATTATTTCAAGTAGATAAAAAAGAAGCCCCAAAAGGGGCTGTCTTTGACTAGTTTTAAAATATTGGCATATATTTTTCTTGTTTATACAAGTGGGCTTCTCAATTCCACCTGTAAAGGACTTTCGCCCTGCATCGGAGCTACTCGATGATATTTTTTGGTACCGATAAGAGTCGCTTGCGTTCCCATACACTATGCATTGCATAATCTGTGATAAAAGCAATTGACTAATTGTCAATAACAAAATTGTGTAATCTAGATAGATATACACTTAAGAGCCGTCTGGAGGCTCGGAATACTGGTATTCTTTTGAAATACAGGTAAAAACCAAACGACTCATAGGTGCATACCGATGCATTCTCTTTGAGAAACCGTCTAATATGAATATAAAGTGTGATTGCACAAAATATTCCAGACGACTTCCCTGCTCTACAAACCAGTGTTAGATCCAGTAAGCAGAGCAAACCCTCAACACATTGGAGAATAAACGAAAGAATCAGAAGAAACTTAAATAAGGAGTAATTGAGTTTCTCAAAGAGAATGGTTGCAGGGGAATGGAAAATATCTTACCCTATAAGATAATATTAACATGAAAATATGTATTTGTCAATAGAAAAGTGAAATAAAATACGCTCAAGTGACAATTGAAATTGTATTTCACCTTGTAACGAGTTTTATTTCAAGTGCCCCCATAAAGGAGGCCTTAAAGAGTGAAGAGAGGCTTACGCCTCCTCTCCTGTAATATTCGATGCTAACTGTGCAATTTCACCTAGAATACACTCTGTAGCACTCTGATAAATGTCAATCTCTGTAGCTAATTCTGCACTATCAGGATTATTAGTAATACAAACCTCCATAACTTCTGAAGCCTCTTTAATAAATCTGTTAGCGATCTTAATCTCTTCACTGACAGTATTCAAATTATTAGCTGTAGGGGTGTTATAGAAGTTATCAATGGCTGTGGTGAGGTTGATTAAGACACTCCCATTCAGTTCATCGTTGTATGCAGAAAAGATATCAAGATATGTGATCTTATTGTTCTTAACATGATGATAGGCTTCTGCTTCTTCTGAAGTCCCTACAGGAGTTTCCAGGATAGCTTGTTGTTGGTTATATTTCTCTACTGCTTCTCTGCCCTTACCACGGCTCAAACTATTAATGCTACTCATTATACCTCTTTTTATTTAAAGTGTGTTATAGCCCCTTACAGGGGCATTATATTTGATAAGAGTGTTATTCACTCTTCAGCTTGTCTGAATCATATAAGAAGGATATCTATTATCGCTGTTCTTTTCTTTAGTGAAACAGAATACGACTGTATCTTGCTGTTTTTGATTTATCTTCCCGGAGGTGAAATACATGTAATAATCCCCGTCCGGGTGGTCAGTGCGCCCATGCAGCATGTCATTGTCATTGCAATAATTAGCATAGGCTTGCACCATTTCATATATTGTATTATATTCAGTCAATTTTCTGTCCCTGTGTGATTTTTAGGATAGTGTCTGCAAGGTCTGTATAAGTGCTAGACGCCTCATCCCTGTTATTAAGTCTCTTCCATGCAATATGCTCATCTTCACTTTTAAAGCCTAACGCTTGCCACCTTTCTAATTCATCGTTAAATTTAGTGGCTATTCGTTTACGAGGAGAATAAAAAACGTTATTATTACAAATACTATCAATGATTTCCTGTTCTTCCTGTGTGAGTGCTGGGGGGTCGTCATATTCTGGAATAGCATCCCACTTAGGAACGCTCTTTTCTTTAGATTTTCTTTTATTTCTGGCTACTGCTCTAAGCTGTAATTTGTTAACATTCAATATATTTCTATTCTTACTCAACGTTCCTCCAGTATTTGTGTGTTACTTCTGATATTAATATGCCCCATAAGGCAAAACTTATTAATGCTTCTGCGTAATCCATATTGGTAGCTCCGAATTTATTTAGGAATTATATTGGGATGACAGGGTAGTAACTGTGCTATCTTTTTTAGGAGTGTTACTTGTTGGTGCCTTTGTCTTTACTGTCTTACCTTTATTAGTAGTGCTTTTTGTCTTAGTAGCGATTACATCTACCTCTTTAGAAGGCACTAATCTAATCTTTTCAAATGACAAATCAAATTTCATTGCATCCAGTGCATCGTCGTAGTTATAAGATACTCCTGTTAAGACGACACTCTCTAATACAGCGTCCCTTGTAACCAGTGATATAGTTTGGCGGGCTTCAAATGTAGCGTTAAGCCAGTCAATAGCCTGTCTCACCCGGGTACCATTTGCACCACTTGAAGAGATAATATCGCCTCGTAGTTCAATAGGACTCTCTGTAATCCAGCCGGATATATTGATTGAATCATTTTTAATCTGAATATGGTCACTCACTTCGCTTCCAGATTCGATCGCGTAACTGGAAACGTCTGCTTTACGCTTTACACCAATTTGAGGGACACTATCGAAGGATAGAGCACTGTATTCCTGAATGTAGCTCGCAGAAGACTCGTTAGCCATACTTGCGATAACACAGAAGCCATTCTCTGCTTTAGTGCTGGATGTTGATTTAGTGCTGGAAGTGTCGTTAACTGTTGTAGTCATTATTCCCCTCTGTTATATTTGATTCTATCGAGGAGGTTTTCCAGATATTCCTTGATAATTTTGGATTCAAGTTCTTCATATGTAAGATCTAAACCTTCAGCTATGCTTCTAAAGAGCGATTTTTCATTTTCTGTATATTCGTATTCCTGCATTATTTACTCCTGAGTGATTTCTCTGATTAGGTTTTTATTAAAGCCTTTCAAGGCTGGGGATTTAGTGTGGAGAATGCCCTCTTCAATGAGACTCTTGATGCTCAATAATACATCCTCGCGTGTTAGACCTAAATCTTCCTGAATCTGTTTTAGTTTACGTGTATGAGAGCACAATAAATGCCTGTATACAGCATCGATATTCGTCATTTATTCTCCTTTATTTAAAATTCTTAAGAATTTTTCTGTATTGTTCTACCCCCAAGCACGCCTTAATAAAAGCATTCTCAGATATTGCAGAGTTGAGTATTGCCATTTTTTTATCGTAGGTTTCTTTTGCTTTCCTCTGAGATTCACCGTATGCATTGTCATAACGTTGAATTTCTTCATACCAATCTCTTGATAATGGTGAAGGTGCATAATGACCGTGTTCTGCATACCAGACATCATAATCATTCAGTGCCTTTTCGGTAATAGCAAATATTGATACCGACTCCTTTCGTTGCTTAATACGAGGTAAAATATCAAATCCTTGCATGTAAGCAGATAACCAACGATTAGAATAATCACCTTTCCATATAAAGGAAGGGTTAACCCAGATTTTGAAAGTATCTTTTTCATGCTCTGCCTTGTCTACCTTGATATATTGCTTCTCTTCAAGCAGATTTAGGACTCGTTTTAAATGGTCGTATGAGGTGTTCAGGATGTCACAGAGTTTATTACGTTTGATAAAGACAAGATTTCTACGGTCAACCTCATTACACAGTATGAATAATTTTTCAAAGTCTCGTTTATTCAGTATGTGCGCATACTCTTTAATTCCGTTGTGTGCTGCGTTTGTTGATTTATCTCCCAGCTTGTTAGAGTATTCACGGTGTGCTTTTTTAGATTTAGCTGTATCAGCGATACTGTATTGAAGAAAAATATGATTTACAATATCACCGCCAACTACATATTCTTGCCAATCATCACCATAATGGTATATCTCGCCAGTTTCTTTATCAACCCGGTAAAGATAACCATTAATTACTGTTAGCTGTTCGTTAGTATTAGAGAAATCTGAGAGTGGATGTTGCTGAGAAGGTTCATAACGAGATAATAACTTTTCATTTGTTGTGTAATCGCTATCTAAATCTACGTCACTCCAATAAATATCATCATATGTTGAGTATGCCAATTCCCCCCCTTGCTGTTAATCCTTAATAGTTTTGATATGCATAATTTGATCAAACAATGCCACAGAGCGGCGGTAGCGTTCATATCGTTCTGTATGTCCTAAACTCTTTGCAACATTCTTACTTCGCTGCGCCTGTGCTCGACTAAGTTCACCACTAAGCAGCGCATCAAGGATTGCTTGAACATCGGGGTATTTTGTATTTGCCATTATTATATTGGCTCCTTCTATTATGGTTACATATAAAAAACACCGTGCCGCCCGAAGGCTCACAGTGCGTTGCGGTTAACGTCTTTGTAGTGAAGGCTTATTTGTTTAACTCATCACTATATAAACTATCCTAACACGTTATCACTATATTGTCAATACCTAAATGCAAAAAAAGTGCACTATTTTTAGCACTTTACGAAAAGTCAATAGGGTTTACAAATGTTACATACTTGATTTATATAGATAAAGTATATAACAGTATATAAATCCGGCTTTAGTGTGCATAGGTATATTCTCAGAAATATTCTAGAAAAGTTCAAAAATTTAATTACAATAGCGCTTATGTAAATAAAAAATTGAACTTTTTATTATTGCACACTAATAGTTATAGTAAGTTTATCGCCACTTTTTGTATTTTTAATGGTAAAACTGGCGAAAAATGGGGTATATTTTCTTTTAGTTTCATACACTTAGTAAATTCGCTATATATAATAGACTCTCAAGAGTCTGCACGAGTGCAACCTTGCACGGCTTTAGCACGAATGAATGTGAGGGGTATAGTTGGGGAAGTTTGCACAGTTATTGTTGATAGAAATTTTACTAGAAAAATATTGCAGTTATCAACAAAAGGTATTATTGCATAGATCTATCTTAATGAAGAGCTTGCACGAAAGAATGAGTGTGAGCTATGAATTGTAGATAGACTTATCTCTATACAGCTTGCATGAAATAAAAGGGCTTTTTCTTTTATTGAGTGGGAGTTGTAGGAGTTAGTGTTCCCCTCGTTAGTGAACGGGGATATCTCTCGAAAAGTCTATGTGAAAGGGGGTTTTCCTTTTGCATAGTAGATAGTGAGGTTAGTATAGTAATTCTTGAATGTGTTATGACACATTTCAAATGAGTATCGGCTATCTGCGATAACCTCTACGCTTCGCTGACTCATAAAGGAATATTCTACTTAGTATCATACTATCGCTAAGGCTCAAGTATTCTCCGTAAGGGCTGACCACTGTCAGTCCAACCCTCACTCTCACTAAAAAAAGAAAACAGTCTCTTAATAAACTAGAATTTGCATAAAAGAAACATTCACATTATCTACATGCATAAACCTAAGTTAACTTAAAACCTTGCACGAAGAGAATAAGAAGGTCTTTTTCTTCTTATTATAGAGTGTAAGAGTTTGAAGGTTACTTAGGCTTAGTGAATGAGCATTAGCGAATGAGCTTTAGCCAGTGGCTAGTTTGCACGAATCGAAGAGGAGTGGAAGCTATGCCATAATCTTTCATGACGCGTAAGCTGTCATATACTATTAAGCGTTCCCGTAGGGTGGCAAAGCCAACGCTTAGATCATTCTTTAAATATTATTAAAAGATTAAAAGATAGTTTTATTTATTTAGTATTATATATATTAGTCTTATAGTGTCCCGTATGGGGACAGATAGGAGAGTTAACTGTCCCCGTTGGGGACACATAGCCATTTAACTGTCCCCATAGGGGACATATGAAAGTGCCAAAACGTAACTTTCAATCTTTAACCCCCCACAAAACTTTGTTACCCCTATCGATATTGATACCCCCTTATCTCCTACGGAGGTGTATCTGTCCCCTATGGTGACATATAATTGTCATAACAATATTCATGTGCAATAAATACAATTTAATTAACGTTTAATACTGATTAATACCCTCTTAATACTAATTAATACCCCCTTTTAATCAATGAAAAGAAAGGCTGTTTTAAGTTGTTTTAGAGGAATTATGTGCAATAGCGTATTATGTGCAAAGAGAGACAAAGCCAGGCGTAGCAAGGCGTAGCAAGGCTTAGAGGTATGTAATGTGCAAGAGGACACCGGAAGGATGCTGAACGAGTTTTCACGTAATCTTTCGAATGAAACTTTTCGTGCAAAAACAATCAATCTGCAACTATAAATGATATTAAGAATCATTATCATTAATGACATGTTAAACCTGTCGCCTACGATGGCGTGACCTACCCCACCAAACAATAACTTATTGAATTTTATAGATTTGCAATAACACACTGTCTTTATTCAAACTTTTATGCAGCGAGTATGCATAGCCACCGCATAACATAACACTATGCAAACTAGAGTTTATAAATGTTATCACATTGAAATTTATAGGATATTTTGAAATTATGAATTAAATGAGAATGGGTCGCATTTACAGTGCGTTCAGCAGTGATCATGTTCTTGCATTTCTGCTAATTGTACGGTGATGTACGGTGACTTGGTTCACTAAGGAGAGGATTCATGAAAAGAGACGGGAAAGGCATTCTGTTAAAACTGCTGATACCTGCATTCATTGTGCTAGCCCTGCTCTATTGTATCAGTGCAAGAGCCGGACAAATCACCCTAACCAACCCACAGGAGGAACAGACGGAGAACGGAAAAACGCTATGCATCTATGAGAACAGCAATTACACATTCACCTATTTAACTAAAGGAAAATGCCCCTATGCCAAAACGTTCGATACAGAGGCTAGTAATTGATTTATAAAGAATGTAAAAGCCCGTAAACTCTATAATGATGGAGACCACGGAATTAAATGATACTCATGCTCATTACAAAAAACACTTAAACGCTCCCAATCAACCTTAGCATTTGCAGGAAAGAGTTTTTTATCATTCGTGGTATAATTATGTCCCTTTTCCATCGTAAAATACTCCCCCTGTAGTTCCTTGCCTATACGTGCACCATAACTATTGATATCGCTTAGATAAACCCAGCCATCATGCCCAAGTCTTGTATAAAGTAAGCCATATGGGAGACCGGTGTCGGGGTCTTCTATACGAAACTCATCATATATCATAGGTTTTCCGTCTGTTGTTAACTCAACAACACGTTTGATACTTGGTGCAGCATGTCCCGGTAATTCAGCCAAAACAGCATTCATTACTTTCGGGTCACTTTTTAGTGGTGAGTTTGCGTCAGACCATACATCTAAAGTATGTTCAGTATTTTCGTAGTCATAATAAATTCTGATATTTCCAGCCATTGGCTACACCTGCGTTAACTTTCAAATGGGTGATATCACCAGTTCACACTATCTACAACTTGTAATAGATCATGCAATGGTGGTCTGTGTGTGTATCTTGCTGTTATGCCTAGTGATTGCGTTCTACTATGCCCTACAACGAATTGAACGAGTGCAGCGTTACCCGTTTTCGCTATAGCCTCCGATATGAAGGTATGGCGCAAAGCATGAATCACCCTCTTCTGCCCAAATTCGTTGTATTTCGGAACATTGCAATCATCCATTAAACTACGCCATTGAATAGCGGTATATTCGTAGGTTGGCAAGTCGTTAAACACAAGATCACCATCTTTAAGGGGCTTAATTCGAGCTAACAACAGCGCCTCAATACTTTTACTAATTGGAATCTGTCGTTGTGCGTGTTCCGTTTTACCGTCCGCAATAAAAATGTAATAACGCCCTGACTCCTCATCCTTGCGTATGTGCTCCTTGCGTATAGCTGCCATTTCACCCCGGCGAGCACCTGTGTAGATCAAAGTCAGGAAGTAGTCTTTACGCCAATCGGTAAACGTAGATAACCGTTCTATGAGCCGTTGCATCTCAGGCCGCGAGTAATGTCCGCCCTTGTTCTCCGTCACCTCATATTTAATCCCCTCAGTGGGAGCCTTTTCTAAGATATCCTTTTCATCTTTAAGGAAAACTTTGAAAAACGAGGAATAAATCTTGAGGTGTTTTTTGACGTTGGCACTACTGATCAAATCGTCTTCAGGAACATCAAAGTCTATGCACTCCTCTAACGTCATCTCTGAGTAGGGTTTCACGTTTCGGCGTGGCAGGTTCTCAATCACTGCCAGAGTTTGGCGTATGTGCTGTTTGGTGATACTCCCCACAGGAATATCCCCTAAAACATGCATCAGCACCTCATAGAAACGATTATTCTCACGAGCTATGGTGATAGCCCAGGTTTTCCCCTTCTCAGCTACAAACAGCTTCCAGGCCTCAGAAAGTAACGGTGTATTGTCATCTTCAGGAGCATCAACAGTTACAACAGCCTGTTTAGTTGCTGGTTTTTTTCGTCTCTCAGTTTCAGCCAATTGTGATTGCATGGATTCAACAAGAGCACGATAACGGACAATATCACCAGCATAGAACGCCTCATATGCCTGATGTAACATAGCCTGATGCATATCAATCTGCCCCGCCACCTCATAAGCCTGGTCTAGGTCATTTTGACCGAAAGAAACTTTCTTCTGGTGCAAAGTGGCAAGTAACATCCGAGCGGTAGAGTCATCCCCGCTATAGACACGGTTTAGAAGGGTCTCAGATTGCCCCTTAGCCTCCTCAACACTCTTTGATGCTGAAATAGGAGTATCAGGGAAAATTGACTTGTTCAGTCGTCCGAGTTCCGGCATCCGCTTAACCTCATCAACGCCTAGCCTCAACCAATCCAACAAATAGGTATCAAAATCCCTCTGGGTGGCTTCTCTGAAACCGTCAATATGCATTTTGAATTGCTCGACAGATAGCGAGCCATTTTGAACGAGAGGAATATATGGGCTTAGACGACTCATCGTCACTTGGACAGCTTTTAATGAATCAGTGCTCAGACTGCGACGAAAGAAGGTTCCATCAGGAAGACGAAAATTGATGTAGTAAGTGTTGCCGCGTTTGGTAGTGAATTTCGGGGCTTTGTTGTCCACTCTGTTACCCATTGCGTTGACCCTTTTGTTATATATTTCATAGAGTTAACGCTAACAACTTGATTTCTTATATAGTTTTATGGCCTTCCCAGGCGTCTGATATACTTTATGAAACAACAAGTTAATAAAGTCATGACCTGTTGTTAGGTAAATACTTTTGTCCCGAAGGGGTACCGCAGCCGGAGTCTGATAACCGTCACGACTGAGACACGCCTGCAAACGTGGTCGCACATATTACACTAACTTCAAAATGAATGCTTCTTCAGGTTATATTCGCCGCGCTCTGGCAGCGGCGCCCGGCGGTGGGCTGCATTGATTATGAACCAGCCGCGGTCATTTATCCCTGTCCCGGTGCGAAATCCTGCGCTATGCAGCAATAAAATGTCGCAAGCCTGCCGCCCGTAGTTGCTGTTGGCCACGCGACCACAAGCATGGCGCTCTCTCCTCCGGAGACTGCGGCGCTCAGTCGCCGCCCTTAGCGCCCCCGCTCTGCCGGTAATAATGCTGCGCGAGGATTTTCCTGATCCTCTCCGGCGCGAGCCCCTGCTGCATCAATGTCAACAGCGTCTGCATAATCGGTAAAACGTGGCGCAGATGCAGCATGTAGCCGTCGCAGAAGTAATTCTTATTGGGTCGTCCATCGTCGGACAGCATGAAGCGGTGCTTCGGACAGCCGCCGTTGCAGACCGGGCGGAGCGAACAGTTAAGACATTCGCGGCCGATGTTGGTCCGCTTACGCTGGGCAAAGGCGATATTCTGCGCCGAGTTAACCAGCGCGGAGAGGCTATCGTGGTTGATGTTGCCCAGCTTATGCTCGGGATAAACGAAATGATCGCAGGAATAGATATCGCCGTTGGACTCCACGATCGGATTGTCGCCGCAGGTTTCGCTCATCACGCAGGAGCCGGATCTGCCGGCTATTTTTGCCAACGTCTGCTCGAAGTTCATCACGAACGCGCTTCCCATATCGTTTTGCACCCAGCTATCGAAGATAGCGTTGAGAAAGCGCCCGTACGCTTTGGCCGGCACCGACCATTCGGTCACCCGGCACTGCGCGGAAAAATCAGGAGAAATCAGCGTCAGACCGTTGGCATCGGGCTGTGCGGCTCGCCGCTCCACCAGCGGAATAAACTGCATGTAGCGGCTGCCGATATGCTTAAGGAAACGGTAGATTTCCAGCGGCCGTTTGACGTTTTCCGCATTCACCACCGTCAAGGTGTTGAAGTCCACATTGTGCCTTTTCAGCGCCTCCAGACCGCGAATAACGGCGTCGAAGGTACTTTTCCCCCCGCGCGTCAGGCGATACGCATCGTTGCTGAGGCGATCGCCATCGAGGGAGAGACCGACGAGAAAACCGTGCTGTTTCAGGAACCGGGCCCAGTCATCATCGAGCTTTATCCCGTTGGTTTGAAAAACATTGTCGATGCGCTTCCCGCTGCGGTAGCGCTCCTGTAGCCGCAGCGCCTCGCGGAAAAAGTCAATCCCGAGCAGGGTCGGCTCGCCGCCCTGCCAGTGAAAATGAACCGTTTGCCCCGGCTGGCTGGCGATATTTTTCCGCACGTAGTTTTCCAGCGTCGCGCCGTCCATTTTCCAGCGGGCCTGCTGCTGCGGATAGAGCCGCCGCTTTTCCAGATAGTAGCAGTAGGTGCAATCGATATTGCACACCGACCCCGACGGCTTCGCCATCAGCTGGAACTGATTGAAATGATGACTCATAGCCCGAGATAGCGAATAACCGCGGGTTTCGCCGGTTCGCCGCCGCGCGTGGTCACGCCATCCAGCCAGCTATCCAGCAGCTCCGGACGGCGTTTTAACTCTTCTCGCGCCGCCTGCTGCGCCGTTTGCTGCTGGTCCAGCATCCGGGCGATCACCGCGTTTTCCAGCCCGACGTTAAATGTCAGCTGGCTGTAAAAGCGATTCAGATTCGGGCATTCAGCGGCAAAATTCTTCCGCGTCACCGTATTCACCGTAGCGCTGCCATAGTTAGCGCCAAAGTACCGGTCGCCGCCGCTGAGGTAGACCAGCCGGAAGCGCGTGTTCATGGCGTGCGGTTCCCAGCCGAGGAACGCGATCCACTGCTGACGCTCCACCGCGCGCGCCACCTGCGCCAGCATGCCGCTTTCGCTGGACTCGACTAGCGTCCAGTTTTCGAGGGCGAAATCATGCGCATCAAGCATCTTCTTCAGACTGAGGTTAGCCGGCGCGCCGGGGGCAATGCCGTAAATTTTATGGCCGAACTTATCGGCAAATTTTTGCAGGTCGGCAAAATCTTTTACGCCAGCGGCGGCGACGTAATCCGGTACGGCAAGCGTAAAGCGGGCGGCGGGAAGATTCGTGCCGAGCACCTTAATCGCGCCATCGGCGGTGAACTTACTGATAACCGGTTCCTGCGCGGGCATCCAGTTGCCGAGGAACACGTCGACCTGGCCGGTTTTCAGCCCCTGAAACGCCAGCGCCACCGACAGGTTTTGCACTTTTTGCTGATAGCCCAGCGCGTTCAGTATCGTCCCGGAAAGGGCGTTGGTCGCCGCAATATCCGTCCAGCCCGGATCGGACTGCGTAACGGTGGCGCAGCGCGCGTCATCGGCGGCGAAGCCGCTCAGCGGCAACCAGCCGGCAACCGCCAGCAGCATCAGTCGGGTCATGCGTTTCATTTTCATTATGATTCCTGGTGTTTCACGGGGGAAGGATAGCGGGCGAACGCCTCTTGCTCATCCAGGGTTTGATGGTTACGGATATAGCGCGTTGATGCGCGCTGAAACGGCTGATAGTCCCAGTTCGGAATGGCATCCCGTCCGGCGACCTGGGTCAAAAACAGCCGTTTTTGCTGACTGGCGAGCACCTGCTGGTAGAGGGCATCGAGATCCCAGCGCCCCCGGATTTCATCGACGAACGCCTGCACGACCGTTTGGTAATGCTCATTCGCCGCGAGGTTCACCCGCTCATGGGGATCGTCGCGTAAATTGAACAGCTGCGGCGCCTCGCTGGCGGAATGAATGTATTTCCATTCGCCCCGGCGAAACATCAGCATCGGCCCGAGCGCGCCTTCGGCCAAATATTCGCTCACCGCGCCGTCCGGCCCAGGCAGCCCCTGGAGATGCGGCACCAGGCTGTTGCCGTCCAGCGGGGCGATGGCCTGCGCTTTGCGATCTTCGCCGCTGGCAAGCTCGACAAGGGTGGGTAAAAGATCCACCAGCGATACGCTTTCGCTGACCCGACGGGCCGCGAAGCGCGCGGGGTTATGCACGATTAACGGCACGCGCACGGCGTTCTCGAAGAAGTTCATCTTGTACCACAGGTCGCGCTCGCCGAGCATTTCCCCATGATCGGCAATCACCACCACCACGGTATTTTCGGCCAGCCCCGTCTCTTCGAGGGTACGCACCATTTCGCCAAAGCAATCATCAACGTAGGCCAGGGCGCCGTAGTAGGCGTGGCGGGCGCGCCGAATATGCTCATCGTGGATCAAGCCCGGTTCCAGCTGATACATGGCGCGCATTCGCGCCGAATGCGCATCGTCTGCAATATCTTTGCCGCGCGTGACGGGCATATCGATATCTTCTTGCGCAAAGCGATCGAGGTAGCGTTTGGGTATCGCGAAGGGATCGTGGGGATGCGTTAGCGAAAGGAGCAGCATAAACGGCTGCTCTTCGGGGCGACGGGCGGCGTCATACAGGCGCTGGCGGGCGAGGAATAATGCCTCATCATCGAAATCGAGCTGGTTGGTGCGCACGCACTCGCCGGCTTCCAGCACCGAGCTCATGTTGTGATACCAGTCGAGACGGCGTTCCGGGTGTTGCCAGTCCGGCGTCCAGCCGAAATCGGCGGGGTAGATATCCGTTGTCAGCCGTTCGTCAAAGCCGTGCAGCTGATCGGGGCCGCAGAAGTGCATTTTCCCCGACAGCCAGGTGCGGTAGCCCTGTTCGCGCAGATAATGGCAAAAGGTCGGCGAGTCGGCGTGGAACTCGGCGGCGTTGTCATACACCTGGTTACGGGAAATATACTGCCCGGTCATCAACGATGCTCGCGATGGCGCGCACAGCGGGCTGTTGCAATAGGCGGAATCAAATACCACCCCTTCACGGGCTAATTTATCTATATTTGGCGTCAAACTAACGTTATTCCCGTACGCTCTTAAGGCGCTGGCAGTTAACTGATCGGCCATCAGAATAACGATATTCGGTTTATTTATAAGCATGACCTACCTGCGAAGTAAAATAATTAATAAAACGTGTTAGCCTTATCTCATGTATCGACAGGCCCTGTGAAGTGGCTATTTTTTTATTATGGCATAAGGTGAATTTATGGCAGGGAAATTACAGCTTCCGCCTTTACAGGCGCTGGTGGTATTTGAAGCGGCGGCGCGTTTAGGTAATTTTACCGCTGCCGGAAATGAACTCGGGCTATCGCAGCCCGCGGTCAGTCAGCGTATTCAGATGCTGGAGAATCTGGTCAATTCACCGCTATTTGAACGCCGTCATCGCGGCGTTCAGCTGACCGAATCCGGCAATAGTCTGTATCTGATCGTCCGCAGCAGCCTGCTGGAAATCAGCGAGCAGCTCGAACGCACGCGCCTGCAGCGTAATGTCCTGCGCATCGATACCGATATGGGTTTTGCCAGCTACTGGCTGTTACCCCGTATGGAGAGGCTGCAGGCGCTAATTCCGGGGGTGGAGGTACAGATAACCACCTCGCCCAACGACTATAACCTTCGCGACAGCAGCGCGGATCTGGCTATCTATTTTGGCCAGGGCAGCTGGGCCGGAACGCAGAATCAGCGGCTGTTCCCTGAAATTGTCATTCCCGTTTGCAATCAAAAGATTAAGCAGGAAATGGCGCCAACCGCCTCCCCCGAATCTCTGCTGAATTATCCCCTGCTGAAGCTGCCGGAATCCCGGCCCCAGCGCTGGATGACGTGGGAAGACTGGTTCCGCCAGCATCAGGTGCACGGCCAACACCAGGCCGCTTCCCGGACCTTCAACGCCTATTCCCTGGTGATCCAGGCCGCTCTGGAAGGCCAGGGGATCGCCCTCGGCTGGCAGCCCCTGATCGCGCCGTTTCTGGCCAGTAAACAGCTGGTACAGTGCGGCCCGATGCACCGTACCGAACGCGGCTATTACCTGATTTCCGCCAATGCTAAACCAGCCTCGGCGCAGCAGGAAAAGGTCAAGGCGTGGTTATTGGATGAAGCCTGGAGTTTTCACTCTTCCGGTCATCTAATCGCAGAAAACAAATAAGCTAATGCAGAAAACGCATATTGATTTAATAAAATACATTAGCGCTACCAACGGTTTTATATGTTAGCTTTTTAAGGCCACCCTAAAATAAATTTGACGCCATGTTACAACCTATATTTGAGTTACGGTCAGTTAATAAAAATTATTATTCATCCGGGAATAAACGTTTTTTCTCAACGACGCCCAAAAGCGCGGCGATTAATGCCTTGAGCGATATCAATTTAAAGATATATGGCGGAGAAATTTTTGTCATTGTCGGTCTTTCCGGCTCCGGCAAGTCGACGTTGCTGCGCACGCTTAACCACCTGCTCCCGGCCAGTTCCGGCTCGGTGATATTCCAGGGTAAAACGCTTTCCGCTCTCCGGGAGTCCGAGCTGATCGCCCTGCGTCGCCGTCATATCGGCATGGTTTTCCAGTCGTTCGCGCTGTTTGACGAACGCAGCGTGCTGGATAACGTGGCGTTCGGCCTCGAAGTGGCCGGCGAATCCCGGGATGTCCGCTATCGGAAAGCTCGCGACATGCTGGCAAAAGTCGGGCTTGGCGACGTTGCCGAACAGTATCCGCCTCAGCTTTCCGGCGGCATGCAGCAGCGGGTCGGTCTCGCGCGCGCGCTGGTCATGGATCCCACCGTGCTGTTAATGGACGAAGCATTTTCCGCGCTCGATCCGATTATTCGCCGTGACATGCAGACGCTACTTCTGTCGCTACAGGCGGAATCCCGGCGCACGATCGTCTTTGTCACCCACGATATGGAGGAGGCGCTGCGCCTCGGTACGCGTATTGCGATTATGGAAAAAGGCAAGCTGGTGCAGGTTGGCAAACCGGAAGAGCTGATCAACGCGCCTGCGACCGCGTATGTTCAACACTTTTTCTCCGGAGTCGACGTTTCGCGCTGGCAGCTCGCCGAAAGCTATGCCGATATCTGGACAGCGCGTCAGGAGCCATCATGAGCTACCCCCTCGATTTCAGTCGTCAGATTGACGCCGCCGTGCAGCGCCTGCTGGTACACGCCGGCGGCGGCTTTGACGGTTTCGCCCATGCTATCGACAGCTTCGCCGGGGGCATCGAGAGCGTAATAAATGCGCTTTCGCCGTGGGGGCTGGTGATTATCGCGGTCTGGCTCGGCGCGTGGCGAATTGGCAAAAGTTTCGCGCTGTTTGCCCTGCTTGCTTCGCTGTATATCATTTACAGCGGCTACAGCGAGCACGCGGCGGTGACGCTGGCGCTAACCCTGTCATCCACGTTTTTCAGCCTGCTGATCGGTATTCCGCTCGGGATCTGGAGCGCGCGACGCGCGGCTATCGGCAGCATCATTCGCACCGTGCTTGATTTTATGCAGACCATGCCCGCCTTTGTATACCTGATACCCGCGACGATTTTGTTCGGGCTTGGCCGCCCTCCGGGGATCTTCGCCACGATTCTGTTTTCTATGCCGCCGGTCGTGCGCCTGACCGATTTAGGCATTCGCCAGGTTAACGCTTCGCGCATCGAGGCAGGCATCGCCTTTGGCTGCACGCCGTGGCAGCTGCTGTGGAAAGTGCAGCTGCCCGCCGCGCAGCCCTCGATTATGGCCGGCGTGAATCAATCGATTATGATGGCCATGTCGATGGTTATCATCGCCTCGATGGTCGGGGCCGGTGGGCTGGGTAACGATATTTTGAGCAGCATTCAACAGCTGGAGATTGGCACTGGCCTGCAGAGTGGTTTCGTGGTGGTGCTGATTGCCATCCTGCTGGATCGGCTCTCCGCAAGCTTTGCACGACGCGGCGAGCCTTCTGGCGCCAGAAGGACGATTCCCGGCGGACTATTTCGACTCAGGTCAAAATAAAGCTACCTGCATCATGCGCGGATGGGGCAAGCCTGTCGCGATCCCGGCAGCCTGGATCGCGATGCTGCCGGGGAGGAGGGATTCCGTTACTGGAACGGCTTCACGTCGCCAACGCCTTCACGTACCACGACCGGCGAATCTTCGGTCAGGTCGATAACCGTGGTCGGCTGCTGGCCGAGATAGCCGCCGTGGATAATCAGATCGACCAGCTTCTCCAGCCGATCCTTAATCTCTTCCGGATCGGACTCGGTGAATTCGCTGCCCGGCAGCATCAGCGAGGTGGAGAGCATCGGCTCGCCCAGGGTCTCGAGCAGCGCCTGGGCAATCGGGTTCGACGGCACGCGCATGCCGATGGTTTTACGTTTTTCCTGCAGCAGGCGACGCGGCACCTCTTTGGTCCCCTTGAGGATAAACGTGTAGTTGCCCGGCGTATTGTTTTTAATCAGGCGAAACGCCACGTTGTCGACAAACGCGTAGGTCGACAGCTCGGAGAGATCGCGGCACATCAGGGTGAAGTTGTGGCCGTCCGGCAGTTGACGAATGCGGCAGATCCGCTCCATCGCGCCCTTATCTTCAATCTTACACCCCAATGCGTAGCCTGAATCCGTGGGGTAGACAATCACCCCGCCTTTACGCACAATCTCCACCGCCTGGTTAATCAACCGCGCCTGCGGGTTGTCCGGATGGATGTAAAAAAACTGGCTCATACTTCCCTCTCAATTTTATTCTGCGGCCGTTTCCCAACTGTGCCAGATCCCTTCTACACCTGCGGGTAGCCAAAGTTTCCGACCCAGCTCAATCCACGGGCAGGGCTGATGGAAATCAGAACCCTGTGAACCCAGAAGACCAAACTGTACGGCGTACGCGGCAAGCTGCGTGCGCTCATGCGGCGCCTGCTGACATTGGGCCAGCTCCATCGCATCGCCGCCCTGCTCGCTAAAGTGGGCCAACAGCCTTTTCAGCCACTTGGCGGAGAGATCGTAGCGCCCAGGATGGGCGACAACCGCTTTGCCGCCAGAATGATGAATGACATCAATCGCTTGTTTTATTGTACACCACTGCGGCGGAACGTAACCGGTTTTCCCACGGGCGAGATATTTTTTAAAAACATCGGCCATATTGCTGGCGTGGCCTGCCTCCACGAGGAAACGGGCAAAATGCCCGCGGGTCACCGCCCCGCCGTCGGCAAGCTTCATCGCCCCTTCCCACGCCCCGGGAATTCGGGCCTTATCCAGCCGCTCGGCAATCATCTGCGCCCGCAGCTGGCGGCGCGCCTTCTGCTCATCAAGCAGGGCCAGCATCGCCGGATGCTCAATATCAATATTCAGGCCCACGATATGAATTTCATGGTTTTCCCACAGGGTTGAAATTTCCACCCCGGTCACCAGCGTCAGCGGCAGGCCGGCGCGGGCAATTTCCGCCCGCGCCGCAGGAATGGCCGCAACGGTATCGTGATCGGTAATCGCCAGCGTCCCGACCCGCATCTGGTGGGCGCGATGGACAAGTTCTTCTGGAGTCAGCCGCCCGTCAGAGGCGGTGGTATGGCTATGCAGATCGTAAATCACTGCGTAAAGGGTATCGCTCAAGATGACTCCTGCTGGACATGGACTTAAATAAGCGCATTATCATACCGACTCGCGGAGAAAATCTGCAAACAGGGGTTGACATTATTCCTCTGGACTAGTTAACTAGTACGCAAGTTCACATGAAGGGGTATCACGATGAAAACGCAAATTATCACTCTGCACGGCTGGTGGCGCACCTCCTGATAACGGGCGGCGTGATCGCGTTTTGCACTCAGCATACAGATACCCGGCCCGCCAATGAGCGGGCTTTTTATTGGACAAATTATTATACCGAACAGGCGAGAACAATAATGCAAACATCAAAACCGGCACTCGAGCTTCTCACCAGCGACGCCATCTATCGCGAAAACCCGACGGCGCTGTTCCACCAGCTGTGCGGCGCGCGTCCGGCAACCCTGCTGCTGGAATCTGCCGATATCGACAGTAAGGATGATTTAAAGAGCCTGCTGCTGGTTGACAGCGCGCTGCGCATCACCGCCTTAGGTGACACTGTCACCATTCAGGCGCTTTCCAGCAACGGCGCATCGCTGCTGGATTTACTCGACAACGCTCTGCCCTCCGGCATCGAAAATCTGCGTCAGCCGAACGGCCGGACCTTAACCTTCCCGCCGGTCAGCGCCCTGCTGGATGAAGACGCCCGCCTGTGCTCTTTGTCGGTCTTTGACGCCTTCCGCCTGCTGCAGGATCTGGTGACCGTTCCGCACGACGAGCGCGAAGCGATGTTCTTCGGCGGCCTGTTTGCCTATGACCTGGTGGCCGGTTTCGAAGACCTGCCGCCTCTGGAAAGCGACACCGCCTGCCCGGACTACTGCTTCTACCTGGCGGAAACGCTGCTGGTTATCGATCACCAGAGCAAAAGCACCCGCATCCAGTCGAGCCTGTTCACGCCGCTGGCGAGCGAAAAGCAGCGTCTGACGCAGCGTATCGCCCAGCTTCGCCAGCAGCTCAACGAACCGCCGGCGCCGCTGCCGGTCACCGCGGTAGAGCAGATGACCTGCGACTGCGACCAGAGCGACGACGAGTACGGCGCCGTGGTCCGCAAAATGCAGCGCGCAATTCGCGCCGGCGAAATTTTCCAGGTGGTGCCATCGCGTCGCTTCTCTCTGCCCTGCCCGTCGCCGCTGGCAGCCTACGACGTGCTGAAGAAGAGCAACCCGAGCCCGTACATGTTCTTTATGCAGGATAACGACTTCACCCTGTTCGGCGCGTCGCCGGAGAGTTCGCTGAAGTACGATGCCGTCAGCCGCCAGATTGAGATCTACCCGATTGCCGGTACCCGCCCGCGCGGTCGTCGCGCCGACGGTTCGCTGGATCGCGATCTCGACAGCCGTATCGAACTCGAAATGCGCACCGACCATAAAGAGCTCTCCGAGCACCTGATGCTGGTCGATCTGGCGCGTAACGACCTCGCCCGCATCTGCACGCCGGGTAGCCGCTACGTGGCCGACCTGACCAAAGTCGACCGCTACTCTTTCGTGATGCACCTGGTTTCCCGGGTGGTCGGCGAGCTGCGTAACGACCTCGACGTTTTGCATGCCTATCGCGCCTGTATGAATATGGGCACCCTGAGCGGAGCGCCGAAGGTGCGCGCGATGCAGCTTATCGCCGCCGCCGAGGGCAAGCGTCGCGGGAGCTACGGCGGCGCCGTCGGCTATTTCACCGCCCACGGCGACCTGGATACCTGCATCGTGATTCGCTCTGCCTACGTGCAGGACGGCATTGCCACCGTTCAGGCCGGCGCCGGTATTGTCCTGGATTCAGTGCCTCAGTCAGAAGCAGATGAAACCCGAAATAAAGCCCGCGCGGTGCTGCGCGCAATTGCCCAAGCCCACCACGCTAAGGAGACTTTCTAATGGCCGACATTCTGCTGCTCGATAATATCGATTCCTTTACCTATAACCTGGCAGACCAGCTGCGCGCCAACGGCCATAACGTGGTGATTTACCGTAACTCGGTTCCGGCGCAGACCTTAATTGAGCGTATCGGCACGATGGACAATCCGGTGCTGATGCTCTCCCCAGGCCCGGGCACGCCGAGCGAAGCCGGCTGCATGCCGGAGCTGCTGACCCGGCTGCGCGGCAAGCTGCCGATCATCGGCATCTGCCTTGGCCATCAGGCGATTGTTGAAGCCTACGGCGGCTACGTGGGCCAGGCGGGCGAAATCCTGCACGGTAAAGCCTCCAGCATCGAGCACGACGGCCAGGCGATGTTTGCCGGCCTGACTAACCCGCTGCCGGTTGCCCGCTACCATTCGCTGGTCGGCAGCAATATTCCGGCCGGGCTGACCATCAACGCCAACTATAACGGGATGGTGATGGCGGTGCGTCATGATGCCGATCGCGTTTGCGGCTTCCAGTTCCACCCGGAGTCGATTCTTACCACCCAGGGCGCGCGTCTGCTGGAGCAAACGCTGGCCTGGGCGCTGCAGAAGCTGGAGCAAACCAATACCATCCAGCCGATTCTGGAAAAGCTGTATCAGGCGGAAACCCTCAGCCAGCAGGAGAGCCACCAGCTGTTTTCTGCGGTGGTGCGCGGCGAAGTGAAGCCCGAGCAGCTGGCCGCCGCCCTGGTCAGCATGAAGGTGCGCGGCGAGCAGCCGCAGGAGATTGCCGGAGCGGCCACCGCCCTGCTGGAAAATGCCGCGCCGTTCCCGCGTCCTGACTACCCGTTTGCCGATATCGTCGGCACCGGCGGCGACGGCAGCAACAGCATCAATATTTCTACCGCCAGCGCGTTTGTCGCCGCAGCCTGTGGGCTGAAGGTGGCGAAGCACGGCAACCGTAGCGTCTCCAGCAAATCCGGCTCTTCCGACCTGCTGGCCGCATTCGGCATCAACCTGGATATGAACGCCGATAAATCCCGCACCGCGCTGGATGAGCTGGGCGTCTGCTTCCTGTTTGCGCCGAAATATCACACCGGTTTTCGCCACGCGATGCCGGTCCGTCAGCAGCTGAAGACCCGGACGCTGTTCAACGTGCTGGGGCCGCTGATTAACCCGGCGCATCCGCCGCTGGCGCTGATTGGCGTCTACAGCCCGGAGCTGGTGCTGCCTATCGCGGAAACCCTGCGCGTGCTGGGCTACCAGCGGGCAGCGGTCGTCCACAGCGGCGGCATGGATGAGGTGTCGCTCCACGCGCCGACGGTGGTCGCGGAGCTGAATAACGGCGAGATCAAAAGCTATCAGCTGACCGCGGATGATTTTGGCCTGACGCCTTATCACCAGGAACAGCTGGCCGGCGGCACGCCGGAAGAAAACCGTGACATTCTGACGCGCTTACTACAAGGTAAAGGTGAAGCCGCTCACGAAGCCGCTGTCGCCGCCAACGTCGCTATGCTGATGCGTTTACACGGGCATGAAGACCTGAAAGCCAACGCCCGACAGGTGATTGACGTGCTGCGCAGCGGAGCGGCCTATGACAGAGTGACCGCATTAGCGGCAAGAGGGTAAATAATGCAGACCGTTTTAGCAAAAATCGTTGCCGACAAAGCGATTTGGGTAGAAGCCCGCAAGCAGCAGCAGCCGTTAGCCAGTTTTCAAAACGAGGTCGTCCCGACGCAGCGTAACTTTTACGATGCCCTTGCCGGGACGCGCAGCGTGTTTATTCTCGAGTGCAAAAAAGCCTCGCCGTCGAAGGGCCTGATTCGCCAGGATTTTGACCCGGCGGCCATCGCCGGAGTGTATAAAAACTACGCCTCGGCGATCTCGGTGCTGTGCGATGAGAAATATTTCCAGGGCAGCTTTGATTTTCTGCCCATCGTCAGCGCCATCGCACCGCAGCCGATACTGTGCAAGGATTTCACCATCGATCCTTACCAGATCTATCTCGCGCGCTACTATCAGGCCGACGCCTGCCTGCTGATGCTGTCGGTGCTGGACGATGAACAGTATCGCCAGCTCGCCGCCGTCGCGCACAGTCTGAACATGGGCGTGCTGACCGAAGTCAGTACTGAAGAAGAGCTGGAGCGCGCCATCGCGCTGAAGGCGAAGGTGGTCGGGATCAACAACCGCGATCTGCGCGATATGTCGATTGACCTCAACCGCACCCGCCAGCTGGCGCCGCGTCTGGGCCATGACGTCACCGTGATCTGCGAATCCGGGATTCATACCTACGCCGAGGTTCGCGATCTCAGCAACTTTGCTAACGGCTTCCTGATTGGCTCAGCGCTGATGGAGCACGATGACCTCGACGCGGCCGTTAAGCGCGTGCTGCTCGGTGAAAACAAAGTCTGCGGCCTGACCCGTGCTCAGGACGCGCAGGTGGCCTATGAATCCGGCGCCCTCTACGGCGGGCTGATTTTCGTCCCTGGCTCACCGCGCGTCGTCAACGAGGCGCAGGCTAAAGAGATTATCCAGGCCGCCGGGCTGCGCTACGTCGGGGTGTTCCGCGATGCGCCGCTCCAGGAGGTGGCTGACCGCGCAGAGAGCCTGCGGCTGGCTGCGGTTCAGCTGCACGGCAGCGAAGACCAGGCCTATATCGACGCGCTGCGTGCGCGGCTGCCGGGTCAAATCCAGATCTGGAAAGCGCTCAGCGTGGGCGACACGCTGCCGGAACGCAACCTGCAGCACGTCGATAAATATCTCTTCGATAACGGCCAGGGCGGCAGCGGCCAGCGTTTCGACTGGACGCTTCTGCAAGGCCAGGACCTGCGTAACGTCCTGCTGGCAGGCGGACTCGGTGCCGATAACTGCGTAGAAGCCGCCAAAAGCGGCTGTGCCGGACTCGATTTTAATTCAGGCGTTGAGTCGCAGCCGGGTATTAAAGACGCCAGCAAGCTGGCCTCGGTTTTCCAGACGCTGCGCGCATATTAAGGAGCAATGCAATAATGAGTACTTTACTGAACCCCTATTTTGGCGAATTTGGCGGTATGTACGTCCCGCAGATCCTGATGCCCGCCCTGCGCCAGCTGGAAGAAGCTTTCGTCAGCGCGCAGAAAGATCCTGAGTTCCAGGCTGAATTTAGCGACCTGCTGAAAAACTACGCCGGTCGCCCAACGGCCCTGACCAAATGTCGTAACCTGACCGCAGGCACCCGCACCACGCTGTACCTCAAGCGTGAAGATCTGCTGCACGGCGGCGCGCATAAAACCAACCAGGTGCTGGGCCAGGCGCTGCTGGCGAAGCGCATGGGCAAAACCGAAATCATTGCCGAAACCGGTGCCGGACAGCACGGCGTGGCCTCCGCGCTCGCCAGCGCGCTGCTCGGCCTGAAATGCCGCATTTATATGGGCGCGAAAGACGTTGAGCGTCAGTCGCCAAACGTCTTCCGCATGCGTCTGATGGGCGCGGAAGTGATCCCGGTGCACAGCGGCTCCTCCACGCTGAAAGACGCCTGTAACGAAGCGCTGCGCGACTGGTCCGGCAGCTACGATACCGCTCACTATATGCTCGGTACCGCAGCCGGCCCGCACCCGTTCCCGACCATCGTCCGCGAATTCCAGCGCATGATCGGCGAAGAGACCAAAGCGCAGATCCTCGAGCGCGAAGGCCGTCTGCCGGATGCGGTCATCGCCTGCGTCGGCGGCGGCTCCAACGCAATCGGCATGTTTGCTGACTTTATCGAGGAAACCAACGTCGGCCTGATCGGCGTGGAACCGGCGGGCCACGGAATTGAAACCGGCGAGCACGGCGCGCCGCTGAAGCACGGTCGCATTGGCATCTATTTCGGCATGAAATCGCCGATGATGCAGACCGATGACGGCCAGATTGAAGAATCTTACTCTATCTCCGCCGGGCTGGACTTCCCGTCGGTGGGCCCTCAGCATGCGTTCCTCAACAGCACCGGCCGCGCCGACTACGTGTCGATAACCGACAACGAAGCGCTGGAGGCTTTCAAAGAGCTCTCCCGCCATGAGGGGATTATTCCGGCCCTGGAATCCTCCCACGCCCTGGCCCATGCGCTAAAAATGATGCGTGAAAATCCGGAAAAAGAGCAGCTGCTGGTGGTTAACCTGTCCGGTCGCGGCGATAAAGACATCTTCACCGTACACGATATTCTGAAAGCGCGAGGGGAAATCTGATGGAACGTTATGAGACGCTGTTTGCACAACTGAAATCCCGCCAGGAAGGCGCGTTTGTTCCCTTCGTGACGCTTGGCGATCCAAATCCGGCTCTGTCGCTGCAAATCATCGACACGCTGATCGAAGCGGGCGCCGACGCCCTGGAGCTGGGTATTCCCTTCTCCGACCCGCTGGCCGATGGCCCGACGATCCAGGGCGCAGCCCTGCGTGCGTTCGCCGCCGGCGTAACGCCGGCGCAGTGCTTCGAGATGCTGGCGGCGATCCGTCACAAGCACCCGACGATCCCTATCGGCCTGCTGATGTACGCGAACCTGGTGTTCAGCCCCGGCATTGACGCGTTCTATGCCGAATGCGCGCGGGTTGGCGTGGATTCCGTGCTGGTCGCCGATGTCCCCATCGAAGAGTCGGCGCCGTTCCGCCAGGCGGCGATGCGGCACAATATCGCGCCCATTTTCATCTGTCCGCCGAATGCCGATGACGATCTGCTGCGCCAGATCGCCTCCTTTGGTCGCGGCTATACCTATCTGCTGTCGCGCGCCGGGGTCACCGGGGCGGAAAACCGCGCCGCCCTGCCGCTGCATCATCTCATTGAGAAGCTGCGCGAGTATAACGCCGCGCCGCCGCTGCAGGGCTTCGGTATTTCCGCCGCCGATCAGGTTACCGCCGCGATTGACGCCGGTGCCGCCGGGGCGATTTCCGGCTCCGCCATCGTCAAAATCATCGAACGTAACCTCAGCGATCCGCAAACGATGCTGGCCGAGCTGAAGGCTTTTGTGCAGGGCCTTAAAGCCGCCACTAAAGCGGCGTAACACCTCTACCGCCTGGCGGCTCGTCAGGCGGTTGTTTTTTGCTGCAGGCTGTCCGCGTATTTGCGCGTCAGGCGGAACAGCGCCAGCACATCCTCCTGCGTCCAGTCCATCAGCACCTGATTCATCAGCCGCGTTCTGGCAAGCGCAATGCGTTCAATCAGCGCCTTACCCTGCTCGCTCAAAGTCACTTCACTAATCCGTCGATCGCTGACGTTAAGCTGCTTCAGCGCCAGGTTCTGCGCCTCCAGCTTTTTCACCTGCCGACTAACGGTGGTGTAATCCCGTCCCAGGCTATCCGCCAGCTCAACCACGCCAACCGGCCCATAGCGCCCTATCGCCACCAGCAGCGGAAAAAGGATCTGATCGAGCTGCACCTCGGCGGCCTGCAGTATCTGCTCATCGCGCACCGGCAGATTCATCACGCGGATGATATCCAGCAGCGCCCCGTGAAAGTCGGTGATGTCATAATTATTATGTGCATATTGCATATATTATTTAACCCGGTGTATAGTGCCGCCATCTGATATGTGCATTTTACACGTAATTTCTTCCCGGAGGTAACGCCATGAAAGCAGCCGTCGTATTTGAACTCCAGCAGGGCCCGGTGTGGGCGGACTTTGCCGATCCGCAGGCCGATGAAAACCATCTCCTGGTTGACGTACGCGCCGCCGCCATCAGCCATGTCGTCAAGGGCCGGGCAAGCGGCAAACACTATAGCTTTGACGGTCGTCTGCCCTTTGTCGTCGGCATCGACGGCGTGGGAACATTGCCGAACGGGCAGCGCGTTTACTTCGCCTTCCCTCGCGCCCCCTGGGGCAGCATGGCGCAACGGGCGCCGGTGGCCGCGGCTAACTGCCTGCCGCTGCCGGATGCGCTGGACGATGTTACCGCCGCCGCTATGGCCAACCCCGGGATGTCGGCCTGGGCTGCGCTGGTGAAACGCGCGGGCTTTATCGCCGGTGAGACGGTGCTGATCAACGGCGCCACCGGCAGCGCCGGCCAGCTGGCAATCCAGATCGCCCGCTATCTGGGAGCGAAAAAAGTGATCGCCACCGGACGTAACGCAGGGACGCTGGCAACGCTCGACGCGGATGTCTGCATCAACCTGACCGCAGACGATCCCACTTTGCGGGCTCAGTTCGCCGAGCTTGCTGCGGGGCAGATCGACGTCGTCGTCGACTATCTGTGGGGCCCCAGCGCCGAACTGCTGCTACCGGCGCTGGCAAAAAGCAGCCCCGGCCATGCGCCGGTGCGCTACGTCCAGGTCGGCTCTCTCTCCGGGGCAGATATCTCACTCAACGGCGCGGTACTGCGTTCGGCGCCGCTGCAGCTGCTGGGAAGCGGGATCGGCAGCCTGTCAATGACCCAGCTGCTGGCAGCGACCGGGGAGATGCTGCAGGCCGCCGCGGCCGGCGGGTTTACTATCGCCACCACGCCGCTGCCGCTGCGCGAAGTGGCGGCGGCCTGGCCTCGCGACAACAGCCAGAAGCGCAGCGTTTTTGTGATCGAGTAAAAAAAATCGCTTCCGCACAAAAGATGGGGTTGATATCTTAAATGAGAAACATTATCTTTCTCATTACCGAATAGTTGAGCAAAACACTCAGGTATTCGGTACGACATTGCTCACATTGCTTCCAGTATTTTTCGCCCGCATCCGTTGCGGGCTTTTTTTTGCTCTTATGACGCCTGACGACACACGCTAAGCACCTGCTGACGCAACCAGCGGTGGCCCGGCTCCTGCTCCTGTCGGGGATGCCACATCTGCGAAACGGTAATTTCCGGCGTCTGCACCGGAAGCTCAAAAACGGCAACATCGGCCGCAAGGCTATCGCCAATGTAGGACGCCGGGACCAGCGCAATCAGCCGTGAACGGCGGGCAACCGCCAGCGCGGCGGCGAAGCTGGGCACCACCGCGGCAATCTTACGCTGCAGGCCAAACCCGGCCAACGCATCATCAACCGGCCCCCGCACCATGCCATGGCGAGACGTAATCACGTGCCCGCAGGAGATATACGCTTCCCGGGTCATGCTTGCCGATTGCGCCAGCGGGTGGCTCTTTGCCAGCACGCCGACGAAGCGATCGCGAAACAGCGCCTGCAGGCGGATTTCCGGCCCCATATTCTTGAGTACACCAATCTCGAGGTCCACGCGCCCCTCGCGTAAAAACTGCGGGTCCTTCTCGGTCTTAGCCACAAATGTCAGCGTCACCCCCGGCGCATCCCGCGCGCAGGCAGCAATCAGCGCCGGAGCAAAGGTTTCGACGAAGCCTTCGTTGGTACGCAACGTGAAAGTTTGCTCCAGCGTCGGGAGATGGAGCGGCGCAAGGGAAGCATTCAGCACCGAGCGCATCTCGAACAGCACATTCTGGGTTCGCGCTTTGATATTTTGCGCATGCGGGGTTAACACCATTTTACGCCCCGCCCTGACCAGCAGCCGATCGCCGGTCGCATCGCGCAGGCGGGTTAGCGTCCGGCTCATTGCCGATGCGCTGAGCCCCAGACGCCGCGCCGCGCCGGCAACGCTCTCTTCGGCCAGCAGAGCCTCCAGCGCAACGAGTAGATTAAAATCGGGGTCGGTCATGAGGTATCCTGGCGTAAGATATGGCGTGCGGCGCATGTTAACAGTGCATATGCTGCGCCTTCCGCCTGATATAACCTATGACTATAGTCAGATCCTCACTCTTTGTTGCGGATTTCTACTATGACCCCTCTTGCTCATCACAGCGTTTTAATCGTCGGAGCCTCTCGCGGGCTGGGCCACGCCATGGCCGCCGAATTTTTGCAGCACGGCTGGAACGTGATCGGCACCGTACGCGATATTCAGCATCCGACGCCGCTTCATCAGCTCGCGCAGGACAACCCCGGCCGGGTGCGCCTGGAAACGCTGGATATCTGCGACGACGAACAGCTGGCCGCGCTGGACCACAGGCTCTCGGGAAGCCGCCTGCAGATGCTCTTTGTCAATGCCGGAACCACCAACCGCGATCCTTCGCAGACCATCGGCGAAGTCTCCACAGAGGAGTTTATGCAGGTGATGCAGACCAATGCCCTGGCGCCAATGCGGGTCATAGAGCGCCTGCAGCGGCACGTTACCCCGTCGGGATTGCTCGGCGTGATGTCTTCCGGACAGGGGAGCCTCGGCAATAACCTTAGCGGACAGCGCGAACTGTACAGAGGCAGCAAGGCCGCGCTGAATATGTTTATGCGCAGTTTTGCCGCCCGCGCGGCTTCGGCGACACATCCTATGGTGGCAATGGCGCCGGGCTGGATCCGCACCGCGCTGGGCGGCGGCGATGCGCCGCTGACCATCGAGGAGACCATCCCCAGCCTGATCAGGGTGCTGCTGGAAAAACGCCAGCGGCCGGGGCTGGAGTATCTGGATTATCAGGGACGCACCGTTCCGTGGTAATGCGTCACAGGACGACATTACGGGTGGAAGGCGCTCCGTAAGGCGGATACGTACGTAAGTCGTTCGCAGGTATCACAACAGCACTGATCAGATAGCGACCAGTGCTGCTGAGAGGCTTAGAACCGATATCCCGCAGAGAACATAAACACCCACGGATCGATGCGGGTGCTGACCTTCTGGTCCACGCCGCCGGCTTTGAATTTCACGTCGGTGTCGATATCCATGTACCACACCGACATGTTGAGCAGCCAGTCGCGGTTAATCAGATAATCCAGCCCTACCTGACCGGCGGCGCCCCACGAATCCTTCAGGCTCAGATCGGACAGCCCGGCGTCTTTGCCGGTATCGTTAAAGTCTTCATTAAAGAAGGTGGTGTAGTTAATACCGGCGCCGATATAGGGACGCACTTTGCTTTGCGCATCGCCAAAATACCACTGCGCCATCAGGGTTGGCGGCAGCTGGTGCACCGTCGCGATGGTTCCCGTCGGGCCGGTACCTACCTTATGGCGGAACGGCGTGGCCGCCAGCAGCTCGATGCCGATATTATCCGTAGCCATATAGGTGAAGGTTAATCCCAGCTGAGTGTTATTACTGACGTTAAAACTACCCAGACTATTTAACACGTTGTCAGAACCTTCCGTCGGACGAACGGTGGCCGAACCTGCGCGAATGAAAAACTCTCCGGCTTCGTGCGCCCAGACGCCCCCGGAAAGCGTACTCAAAATTAATCCTACCGCTGCTAACTTCTTCATACCCACTTCCTCATTATGGTTATTAAGCGCGAAGAATATACCCACAATGAGTTATGTTTGATCCAACATAGATCACACAAAATCATTAGTTTTAACATTTGTTGATCCAGATTAATTTTTGCGGTCGAATGTAATAAGCAAATGATTAGGCAGATCAATTTTTGGCATTTTCTGGCCCAGGCGAGCCATCGCCCCGCTTTTGCGGCGACAGCGACCGTGCCAAAAGCCATACTCAGCGGGATACGGCGCTCACTCCTCTTTACAAAGATATACTTAGCCTGGCGTGAGCAGAGGCTGCTACGCTGAAGCGATTTGCGGTACAATCGCCGGCTAGTTAACACCTGCAATACTCAAGGAGAGTGCATGTCTATCACGGCGAAGTCCGTCTACCGTGACACGGGAAATTTTTTTCGTAATCAGTTCATTACCATTTTGCTGGTTGCGTTGTTGTGCGCGCTAATAACGGTAGTCCTTGGCCACGCGTTTTCACCCAGCGAAGAGCAGCTCTCGATTCTAAGCGAAGGCGATAATCTGGCGGGTAGCGCAGGCTTGTTTGAGCTGGTGCAGAACATGACGCCGGAGCAACAGCAGGTTCTGCTGCGCGCCTCAGCGGCCTCAACCTTCTCCGGGCTGGTGGGCAACGCCATCCTTGCAGGCGGGGTTCTGTTGATGATTCAGCTGGTCTCCGCCGGGCAGCGCGTCAGCGCTCTGCGCGCGATTGGCGCCTCGGCGCCGGTTCTGCCGAAGCTGCTGCTGCTGATCCTGTTCACCACCTTCGTGGTGCAGATCGGGATGATGCTGGTGCTGGTGCCGGGCGTCCTGTTAGCCATCGTGCTGGCCTTTGCCCCTATTATGCTGGTGCAGGATAAGCTGGGGATTTTCAGCGCAATGCGCGGCAGCATCCGCCTGGCGTGGGCGAATATGCGGCTGGTCGCGCCGGCGGTTCTCGGCTGGCTGCTGGCCAAAACCGCGCTGCTGCTGCTGGCTTCCAGCTTTGCGGTACTGACGCCAAACGTCGGCGCGGTGGTGATTAATACCATCAGCAACCTGATTTCTGCGCTGTTGCTGATCTATTTATTCCGCTTGTATATGCTTATCCGCAACTAAATTTAACCAGGGTCGGGAAACCTCCCGACCCGCTCTGAACTACGGAACCTATGCATGAAGCAGTTTCTGGATTTTTTACCGCTGGTCGTCTTCTTCGCATTCTATAAGCTCTACGATATCTACGCCGCCACCACGGCGCTGATTGTCGCCACCGCGGTCGTGCTGATCTACACCTGGGTGCGCTATCGCAAAATTGAAAAAATGGCGCTGATCACCTTTGTGCTGGTCGCCGTTTTTGGCGGCCTGACGATTTTCTTCCATAACGACGAGTTTATTAAATGGAAGGTTACCGTCATCTACGTGCTGTTCGCAGGCGCCCTGCTGTTCAGCCAGTGGGTCATGAAAAAGCCGCTGATTCAGCGCATGCTCGGCAAAGAGCTGACGCTGCCGCAGCACGTATGGTCACGTTTGAACCTGGCCTGGGCGGTGTTTTTCATCCTCTGCGGGCTGGCGAATATTTACATTGCGTTCTGGCTGCCGCAGAACATTTGGGTCAACTTCAAGGTCTTTGGCCTCACCGCGCTGACCCTGGTTTTCACTCTGCTGAGCGGCGTCTATATCTATCGACATATGCCGCAGGATGATAAGTGATCGATAAAGGTAAAAACCTTAATCTATCAAATCGTTGATTGTGAATTTAAAACTAAAAAGCACGCTGCGGGTTCTGATAACGCGAAGCGTGCTTTTTTTGCGCCGCGGAGCGTTGACCCCGATCTGCTCGCGACGGGTTTGCGGCACTCACGGAGGCCGCCTGACGAGCTAGGGTTTGTTCCTGTTGAGGGCGGCAAACCAATCATACTTTTGCCGCGTGCCGATCTCTTTTTCTCCCTCATCTAATTTGATGAGAAATCTGCGCTTATTGATGTCATCCAGGTTAAAGAAGTAAGGCGCCAGACGCTGCGATAAGGCCTCATACATTGCCTGCGCGATCCCTTCCCCGCCATCTTCCCCATGCTTCTCGAATTCATCTTTTATCGCCTGGAAATCGTCGTTCATACTAGCGTCCTCAACTTATTACCGAGGGAGTGAGTATGATTTAGCCGTCATACATTTTCCATACCCATTAATATTCAGCCGGCCTGGCAGCTGACGGCCAATAGCCGCGCGGCGACGGCTATTCTCACGCGGCGATTTTCATAGTAGCATCGCGCCAGATCTTCATTGACCACACAGAGTACAGAATGACAACAACAGACCTCGCCCCGAAGGGCGAAATGGTTTTACGCACCCTGGCGATGCCGGCAGATACCAACGCGAATGGCGATATTTTTGGCGGCTGGCTGATGTCGCAGATGGATATCGGCGGCGCGATTATGGCCAAAGAGATTGCCCACGGCCGCGTCGTCACCGTCCGCGTGGACGGCATGACCTTTTTGCGTCCGGTCGCCGTCGGCGACGTGGTGTGCTGCTACGCCCGCTGCGTAAAACGCGGCAATACCTCTATCACCATTAATATTGAAGTCTGGGTGAAAAAGGTCTCATCGGAACCCATCGGGCAGCGCTACAAGGCAACGGAAGCGTTATTTATTTACGTAGCGGTGGACAATCAGGGCAAGCCGCGCGCCATCCCCGGCGAGTGAAACATTGCCCGGCAGGCCGGGCAATCTATCGCTTTACAGGAAGCCGAGCAGCGAAAAGAAGAAGTAGCCGATAATAATAATCACCACCGGCAGAACGTACAGCGGGAAGTACTGCACGAGGATCGTATGGCGCGGCACCACGATACGTTCAGCGATTTGCTCCCGCGTCAGCCCTTCCGCGCCTTTGGCCTGTTCCAGAATCAGCTGATCCTCAACCCCTTCGCGAAGAAACTTCGCCTGGCGGCCCATCCGCGCGCCGGAGGCCTGCAGCGCCATCCCGACAAAGACCAGAATATAGATTATCCAGAAGCCAATATTCAGGCCGTGCTTAAAGTCCGGCAGCGGCGAGTTGTACCAGAAAAAGTTAAGAAACGGCGTATTGAAACGCATCATTTCAATCATTACGTGCGCAAAGTCCATCATCACCGCATCAATACCCGGTTTCTTCTCGCTATGCTCATACATAAACTTCAGTACGGAAATCAGCGTCGATATTACCGCGGGAATAAAGATGACCCACCCCAAAATACGTTTAAGTACTGCAATGCGTCCAGCTTGTTGATACGTCATGGGTTCCCCTTGTTTAAGACGCCTTCACTGCCAAGAACCAACCGGTCAGGTTCTAAGTCTACCTTCACTGGCGAATTTCGCCCAATAAAGCGCGGTATGATATACCATGAACGCAAATTGGTTATCGACTTACGCTACAGGAGAGGGACATATGTCAGCCAGGCGCCAAATTCATGCCGCAATCTTCGATATGGATGGATTACTGATTGATTCTGAGCCGCTATGGGATCGGGCGGAGCTGGAGGTGATAGCAAGCCTCGGTGTGGATATCAGCCGTCGCGGCGAACTGTCCGATATTCTCGGGTTGCGCATCGATTTAGTGGTGGACCTGTGGTTTGCGCAGCAGCCGTGGACGGGGCCGGACCGCGCCGACGTCACCGCGCGTATTATCAGCCGTGCCATTGAGCTGGTGGAAGCCTCGCGTCCCCTGCTGCCCGGCGTGCGCGAAGCCGTTGCGCTGTGCAAGGCGCAGGGGCTGAAGATCGGTCTCGCCTCCGCCTCGCCGCTGCGGATGCTGGAAAAAGTGCTCACCATGTTTGAACTGCGCGACCAGTTCGACGCTCTGGCCTCCGCCGAGCTGCTGGCGTACAGCAAACCGCATCCGCAGGTCTACCTCGACTGCGCGGCAAAGCTAGGCGTTGACCCGATGAACTGCGTGGCGCTCGAAGACTCGGTTAACGGCATGATCGCCTGCAAGGCGGCGCGCATGCGCTCAATCGTGATCCCGGCCGAGGAGCATAGTCATGACCGGAGATTTGCGCTCGGCGACGTTAAGCTGACAACGCTGACGGCGCTTAGCGTCAGCGACCTGCGCGGCTAAGCGGCCGGAGTGATGAGGGAGCAACGGCTGCCTCACCACATAAAATAAAACACCGTTTCATTTTTAATTGTTTTTTCCTTCTGGTGCCTCTATGCTGGCTGCAACGGCGTGTATTCACGCATACATCAGCATACGGAGGGACATATGGTACTTAACGCCTTCGATCTTACGGGTAAGGTCGCGATCGTGACGGGATGTGACACTGGGCTGGGTCAGGGAATGGCCGTGGGGCTTGCCCGGGCCGGGTGCGATATCGTCAGCGTCAACCGTAAGGTCCCGTACGAAACCGCAGAAAAAGTCCAGGCGCTGGGCCGCCGCTTCAGCGCCGTTCAGGCGGATCTCAGCCGCCAGGACGAGATAAGCCAAATCGTGGCTAAAGCCGTTGCCGCCATGGGTCGGATAGATATTCTGGTCAATAACGCCGGGACTATTCGTCGCGCCGATGCGCTCGATTTTAGCGAGCGCGACTGGGACGATGTCATGAACCTCAACCTGAAGTCGGTGTTCTTTTTATCCCAGGCGGTCGCCCGGCAGTTTATTCAGCAGGGCGGCGGCGGCAAGATCGTTAATATTGCCTCGATGCTCTCCTTCCAGGGCGGGATCCGCGTCCCGTCCTACACCGCCTCAAAGAGCGGCGTACTCGGCTTAACCCGCCTGATGGCCAACGAATGGGCGGGACACAACATTAACGTTAACGCCATCGCGCCGGGCTATATGGCGACCAATAATACCCAACAGCTGCGTGACGATAGCGAGCGCAGCAAAGAGATCCTCGACCGCATCCCCGCCGGGCGCTGGGGAGTAGCGGACGATTTGCAAGGACCGGTGGTGTTTCTCGCCTCGGCCGCGGCGGATTACGTGAACGGCTACACCCTGGCGGTGGATGGCGGATGGCTGGCACGCTGACAATTTTGTGACAAAGAGTTACACCGTCACCTCTTTCGCACACTGTATAAAAACCCTATACTGTATGAATCGACAGTTTAGGGTTTTTATCATGACGGCGGAAGGCCATCTCTTCTTTTCTATCGCCTGTGCGGTATTTGCTAAAAATGCGGAGCTCACGCCCGTGCTGGCGCAGGGCGACTGGTGGCATATCGTCCCCTCCGCGGTGCTGACCTGCCTGCTGCCCGATATCGATCACCCTAAATCACTTCTGGGCCAGCGGCTGAGCTGGATCTCCAGGCCGGTGGCGCGCGCGTTTGGTCATCGGGGGTTCACCCACAGCCTGCTGGCGGTATTCGCGGCGATCACCCTTTTCTATCTGAAAGTCCCGGAAAGCTGGTTTGTGCCCGCCGACGCGCTGCAGGGGCTGGTGCTCGGCTATCTCAGTCATATTCTTGCCGACATGCTGACCCCCGCCGGCGTGCCGCTGCTGTGGCCCTGCCGCTGGCGTTTTCGCCTGCCTATCCTCGCGCCGCGCAAGGGCAACCAGCTGGAGCGCGCGCTGTGCATGGCGCTGTTTGTCTACGCGGTGTGGATGCCGCAAACTCTCGCCGAAAATAGCGCCGTGCGCTGGTCGTCCGGCATGATTAATACGCTGCAGATAACCTTTAATCGCTTCATTAGTCAGCAGACCGGACGATAAATAAACGAAATATCAAATTAGTTATAATCAATTCCATTTGAATATAAGTAATGAATTCCGCTTCTGCTAACCTTGCGCCATAAGAGCTGGTAAACAGGCCAGCCCAGGTAATAAAGATATCAGGAGAACGGGGATGAACTTTCCACTTATAGCGAACGTTATCGTGTTCGCGATTTTGCTGTTTGCGCTGGCCCAAACTCGCCACAAACAGTGGAGCCTCGCCAAAAAAGTGCTGGTCGGTCTGGTCATTGGCGTCGTGTTCGGTCTTGCGCTGCAGTTTATTTACGGTTCCGACAGCCAGGTACTAAAAGATTCCATTCAATGGTTCAATATCGTTGGCAACGGCTACGTGCAGCTGCTGCAGATGATCGTAATGCCGCTGGTATTCGCGTCTATTCTGAGCGCCGTCGCGCGCCTGCACAATGCTTCACAGCTGGGTAAAATCAGCTTCCTGAGCATTGGTACCCTGCTGTTCACCACCCTTATCGCCGCCCTGGTTGGCGTACTGGTGACCAACCTGTTTGGCCTGACCGCCGAAGGGCTGGTCCAGGGGAGCGCGGAAACCGCCCGCCTGAACGCCATTCAGAGCAACTACGCCGGTAAGGTCGCGGATCTCAGCGTTCCGCAGTTGATCCTTTCCTTTGTGCCGAAGAACCCGTTTGCTGACCTGACCGGCGCTAACCCGACCTCTATCATCAGCGTTGTTATCTTCGCCGCCTTCCTCGGCGTCGCTTCGCTGAAGCTGCTGAAGGACGACGTCGCCAAAGGCCAGCGCGTGCTGACCGCCATCGATACCCTGCAGGCCTGGGTGATGAAGCTGGTACGCCTGGTGATGCAGCTGACGCCGTACGGCGTGCTGGCGCTGATGACTAAAGTCGTGGCGGGCTCCAACCTGCAGGACATCATCAAGCTCGGTAGCTTCGTTGTCGCCTCCTACCTTGGACTTGGCATCATGTTCGTGGTCCACGGGCTGCTGCTGGCGGTTAACGGCGTGAGCCCGCTGAAATACTTCCGCAAAGTGTGGCCGGTGCTGACCTTTGCCTTCACCAGCCGCTCCAGCGCCGCGTCCATTCCGCTGAACGTGGAAGCGCAAACCCGTCGTCTGGGCGTACCTGAATCGATCGCCAGCTTCTCCGCCTCGTTTGGCGCCACGATTGGTCAAAACGGCTGTGCCGGCCTCTACCCGGCAATGCTGGCGGTGATGGTCGCGCCAACCGTCGGCATCAACCCGCTCGATCCGCTGTGGATTGCCACCCTGGTCGGGATTGTTACCGTGAGCTCCGCCGGTGTTGCCGGCGTCGGCGGCGGCGCAACCTTTGCCGCGCTGATCGTCCTGCCGGCGATGGGCCTGCCGGTGACGCTGGTCGCGCTGTTAATCTCCGTTGAGCCGCTGATCGACATGGGCCGCACCGCGCTGAACGTTAGCGGTTCAATGACCGCCGGAACCCTGACCAGCCAGTGGCTGCGCCAGACGGATAAAACCATTCTTGAGAGCGAAGACGACGCCGAGCTGGCGCACCGTTAACCTCAGGTCGGGATAAAAAAAACCGCAGATAGCGCCCTATCTGCGGTTTTTTTATTGCTCAATTCTGCGCTCAGGGCGCCAGCTCGTTTTCCTGACGAGTTTGCGTCGCCCAGCGCTGCGCCGCTTCCGGCACGCTAAACGCAGGAGAGCGACGAAAGCGTTCCCCGAGCAAAATAAAGGCCACGTACTTACCCCGCAGCAGCCACACGTCGCGAAAACCGTCCATTTTGACGGCGTGTTCCGGCGGCGCTGGCTCCGCTCGAGGCACGTAGCTAATGACAGGGCGATTTTGTTGGCGAAGTGTTTTCATAGCTCATGGATTCACTAAACAAAGCGGGAACAGAACCGCCATCATAGCCGAAGATCCCCCTTTGCGTCGCCCCCTGCTTGCCACTCGTTTTGCTTCGACAAAACGCAACAGCCGTAACGCTCCATTGTCATCGGGGTTTGGGTTCAGCAACGACCGTTTGTCGTAACGGCGCGATGGTTAATGTGTTAACCCTGATGGCGGCGCTCCCGGCATAGCAAAAGGCCCGGCAGCGTCTCCCCTGCCGGGCCTTTACCGCGGGCCAATCCGCGCCTTATACGTCGCGGTAGGTCCCGAGACGATAGCCGCGTTCGGCCACAGCATATTTCAGCGCCTCGGAGGTCAGCACCTGCAGCTCAGCCAGCCGCGGGTAGCAGTAGGCGCTGCTCATGATGGCGTGATCAATAAACGCCGGGTGGCACATCACTTCCAACGACGCCTCTTCCCGCTGGATTGAATCATCCAGAGTCTGCAGGAACAACGCTTCAGAAATCGCGTCGCCATAGAACTCGCTGGCAAAGCCATCGCTGCTGCGCGCCGCATCCTGCGCCAGGCCGTCGCGCTGCGCCTGCTGACGGTCAATACGCAGCGCCACGCCCTTCTCGCGGGCAAATGCCGTCACGATGGGATAAATCTGCGCAATCATATGCACATGGTGATGGCTGTCGATATGCGTCGGTTCATAGCCAAACAGCTCGATAAACCGCTGATACTGACACTCCAGCTCGTGCGCGATCTCATCCAGCGGCAGGCTTCCCTCTTCCGCCATCTGCCAGATCCACTTCCCCAAACGCCCTTCGCGGGTGAGGCCCGGCATCGCGGAGAGCGGCTCGCCCAGCGTCAGGACGAAGTGCATCCCGACGCCCAGCTCCGGCACGCAGCGGCTGAGCTGGGCCGCGTGGCCGATTGCCGCGCCGTTAACCAGCGCGGTGGTCGAGGTCACCAGCCCGTTTTTGCAAGCTTCAATAATGCCGTAGTTCTGCCCCTTGCTGAGGCCAAAATCGTCGGCATTAACGATTAACACGCGTTCCATCAGCCGCTCCCGTTACTGTTTCAGTTTCTCAATCGTCGCCGCAAAGTTAGGCAGCCATTTTTCGTGGGCGAGGATCATTTCACGCGCCAGCATTTCGGCATCGCGGTCGGAGTGAATCAGCGGGCTCAGATTGAGCGCCAGCAGCACATCGTTCAGCTCGCCGCTTATCGCCGCCTGGCTCGCCGCCACTTCAAAGCCCTTGATGGTGTAAATCAGCCCCTGGACTTTTTCATCGAAACGGGTGATGCGCGGCGTCGGCTTCGCCCCGTCGCGGCCGAGCGTACAGGTCATTTCCACCGCCCAGTCGGCCGGGATATTATCGATGTGGCCATGGTGCGGAATATTCACGTAGTGCTCGGTCTGCTTGTCGTTGTAGATAGCGTTGATCACTTCGCAGGCCGCGTCGGAGTAGTATGCCCCGCCGCGCAGCTCCAGCTCCTTCGGCTTAACGTTGAGATCCGGATTTTTATACAGCTCGAACAGCTGTTTTTCCACCTTCTGCACCACCTGAGCGCGGGCACCGCCCTTATAGTACTCGCCCATTTCAATCGCCAGCATCTCTTTCGGCTTGAAGTAGTACAGCAGATAGGAGCACGGAATTAAGCGCAGGGAGCGAATCAGCCCTTCGCTGAACGGCAAATCGAAGATGTTTTTCACCGAGTTGGCGCTCAGGCTCCCGGACGCGACGCCGTCCAGCAGCTCGTCGAAGCGCGATACGCCGTTCACCAGCACGTCGCGCACAAACACGAGGTGGTTGAGGCCAAACAGGTCGATATTCAGCTCATCGCCCGGGCTCAGCTGCAGCACGTCGGTAATAAACATTTTCATGCCGATCGGAATATTGCACACGCCGATAAAGCGCCGGAAGTTCGTATGGCGATATACGGCCTCGGTCACCATTCCCGCCGGGTTGGTAAAGTTAATTACCCATGCGTCCGGGCAGATCTCCTGCACATCTTTGACGATATCAAAAATCACCGGAATGGTGCGCAAACCTTTGAACAGGCCGCCGGCGCCGTTAGTTTCCTGGCCAAGATAGCCGTGGCTAAGGGGGATACGCTCGTCTTTTTCACGCGCCTTCAGCTGACCAACGCGCAGCTGAGTGGTGACGAAGTCCGCGCCTTCCAGCGCCGAGCGGCGATCCAGCGTTTTATAGACTTTCAGCGGGACGCCGGCTTTTTCCACCATCCGCTCGCAGAGAGCGTGGATAATATCGAGCTTCTCCTGCCCTTCCGCCACATCCACCAGCCACAGTTCCGTAACCGGCAGCTCGTGATAACGCTTCAGGAATCCTTCGAGGAGTTCAGGGGTATAGCTGCTGCCGCCGCCGATAGTAACGATTTTTAATTTCTGGCTCATTATATTCTCCCTTGTGGCGCCACGAATTGCGCGTAGCCCACTCTCCGTATCAATACGGACAGTTAATCTGAATATTTTCCAGCGCGGAAGGTTCCGCTCCGGTTAATTAACGATGGTAAGCTTCTTACGATAATTGCTTGGCGTAAATGAGGTCAGTTTTTTGAATGTTTTAATAAACAAACTGGGGCTACTGTAGCCTGATTCGTAAGCAATATCGGTTACCGAGTAGTTGGTAATTTCCAGCTGTTTCTTGGCGAAGTTAATGCGAATGTCATTAATAATCTGCATCGGCGTTTTACCATAATAGCGTTGGGTCGCCCGGGTTAAATATTCCTGAGTTTTCCCGGAGAGCTCGACCATCTGTTCCAGCGCCCCTTCGCCAAATTTATGTTTATCGTGCATATCCTCGACGGTATTTTTTAGCCACTGCGGAATGACATCCTGCACCGGCTCCTCGCGGTAGTGCCGTAAACGATTAATGGTGTAAAACGAGACCAGTTCAATAAATTCGTCAAATTCAGTTTCGCGAAAATTCAGCGAAGCAATCACCGATTCGATGTAGCTGAGAAAGGTGCTTTTGACCGCGTAGACCTGCGAAGCGACCAGCCCAAACGGCAGCAGCGGCAGATAGTGTTTCTCAAAGAAACTCCTGCTGATGCCCACGTTAAGAATGCGCGTCGCGCCAAACTCGTAAAAGCTTTGATGGTGCGACCCCATTGGGATGAAGACAAAATCCCCGCGCTCCAGCAGCACCCGTTTGCCATTAATTTCCTGATAATAGCGCCCGGTTAAAACGATGGTGTATTCGTAATAGTCGTGCTGGTGAAGCCCGCTAACGCTTTCCGTCTTGTTGTAGATGACCACATGAAAGTTTTTCCCGTTGAAGAGCTGCTGTTCGCGGGCGGTACTGATTTCTGTGGTCATCATCTTTGGCTGCCTCATCGTGTAGATGGCCTATTGTACCTTCTCATGTAGCTCAATCAATTCGGCGACCAGTTCGCGGGCCAACATTGAGGTCATCAGATGATCCTGCGCGTGAACCAGCACCAGGCTGACCTTCATTTTCCCTTCGCCTTCATCGCTTTCAATCAGCTGAGTCTGTACGCGGTGGGCTTCGCTCAGCGCCACCCGCGACTGCTCCATCATCGCTTTAGCGGCGGCGAAGTCGCCCTGTTTCGCCTGCTTCAGCGCGGCATAGGCCAGGCTGCGGGCCTGTCCGGAGTTGATAATCAGCCCCATCACCACCTCTTCGAGGTCATTCTCAGGCATCTCTTCTGCTTCGATATGGTCCAAATCAAACATATTATTCCCTCATTTCTCAGGCGGTACGGGAAAGCTCCCGTACCGCTCGACATCAGAATTTCAGTGCGTTAGCGATATCTTCTTCGCTCTCTTCCTGCTCGATGGTGCTTTGCGCTTTATTGGAAATCGCGACAAATGGCAGGTAGATCAGGGTCGAGACACCAAGGTTGAACAGCGCCACCAGCAGAGCAGCGACGCTGCCGTTACTGTTAAAGAAGGCGCCCAGACCGGTCGGCATGGTCCACGGGGCCAGGTTGGTCACCGGAGGAATAATCCCCATGCTGTAGGCCGCCAGGGTGATGGCTGCCAGAATCGGCTGCACCAGCACGAACGGGATAAACATCACCGGGTTCATGATAATGGGCAGGCCGAACAGAATCGGTTCGTTAATCTGGAAGATGCCTGACGGCAGCGCCAGCTTAGCAACCTGACGATGGTCGGCACGGCGCGAGCCGATAAAGATGGCGATAATCAGGCCCAGAGTCGCGCCGGAGCCGCCCAGCAGGATGTACGAATCGAGCATCGGCTTGGCCCAGAAATGGAACTGTTTGCCCGCCTCAATGGCCGCTTCAACGGAACCATACTGGTTATACAGCGCAATGTTTTCCAACGCCCACGGGGTCATGATGCCGTTATCCAGCGCGGTCAGCGCCAGCGAACCGTGTACGCCAAAGAACCACAGCAGGGAGTTGAAAATAACGTACGCCCAGCCGACAACGCTGCCCATCGCCGCCAGCGGCGTGGAGATGGAGTCCATAATAATCTGGTGGAAGTTGCTGCCATACGAGGCCAGCAGCCAGGAGACGATGCCGAAAACCGACAGGATCAGGAAGCCTGGGATCAGCGCCGAGAACGAACGCGATACCGATGACGGCACGCTGTCCGGCAGGGTAATGACCCAGTTGCGACGAATAACGAAGGTAAACAGCTCCGCCACCACCAGACCGATGATCATCCCCGAAATAATATTTTGCCCGCCCAGCCAGTTGGCGCCTACGGCGTAAGCATCGCCGACGCTATAGGGAGTGACGGTCATAAATGCCGCGACGGCTAACAGCCCGGCGGCCATCGGGTCGACCTTGCGCTCTTCCGCCAGCGCCGAGCCGATAAAGAACGGCGCCATCAGCGACATAATGCCTAAGGTACCGTTATAAACGTTACCGCCGATAGCTTTAAAGCTGTTTAAGGTTTCAATGGTTGAGGCATCCAGGCGGACCCCCATTGAATAGAAGAAAGAGCCTTCACCAAAGCTGAGAAAGACGTTGTTAATTAATACGAACATGGCCCCGGCGAGGGTCAACGGCATTAATTTAATAAAGCCGTTTTTAATCGCATTAATGTGCGGTTGCTTTCCTATTTTAACAGCAAAAGGAAGGAGTACCTTTTCAAGCGAGTCAATCACTTTACTCATAGTCAATACCCTTTAAAGCCGTAATTGTGCGATTACGGCATAATGATGAAATTACTCTTTGACGGGAAAATAAACTCTTTATTATTCGGGCGGCCGGCACGGCAGATATTTCATTAAGCCGAAAATTCGCTTCGCCAGCGACCCGAAAGGTCGAGTTTTAAAATTAAATTATTGTGCAGCAGCTTTCTTAATGGCCGCAACGGCCGCTTTCAAAACACCTAAACCATCAACTTTGCCGTACAGCGCAGAGTCGATCACTTCCACCGGCTTATTGGACAGCAGCCGCTGAATCTCGGGAAGCATATACGCAATCTGTGGGCCTAATAAAATAACGTCGGCTTCCGGCCCCTTCTCCCCGGCGAGGGTTTCAGGAAATGCTTCAATAATGACCGGCACTTCATATTTTTCAGCCTGGGTACGCATTTTGGATACCAGCAGCGAAGTGGACATTCCAGCCGAGCAAAACAGATAGATATGTTTCTTTTCCATGAACGCTTCCTCAATTTGTAGAACCTGGCGGCCTTCTGGCAGAATATTATGCCGAAGAGCCGGGTAAGGCATGTCACTGTTCAATTGATATTGTTTATGCATTGAGTATACGACATCGCCTGCCGCCTGGATAATTCCTGGTTAAACAAAATTGTCTCTCATTGACCTCACGTTTTGACTACCCTCACATTTCCCTCAAATAATTCGCGCAATTAAATAAGAATCAGCGCGCATAAAAAAACCCGACCAATGGTCGGGCCTTCGTAGGGCTCAGTATCAAATACTACTTGCTGTTGCGCGGGTCCGTATCGTATTCCGAGCAGGTCTGATAGCCAGAGTTCATTACGTGACCGGTCTCGTCGAGAGCGACGAAGTAGGTCTCCATTTTACCATCCCGTTGACCCAGGATGTATGTCTGACAGGTGCCGCGGGCGTGAATCATCGTCACTTCAGATGACGGTTTGCCCGCCACCTGCAGTACCTGGGAGCGCGACATCCCTTTTTTGACATCTTTAACAACCGGCTGTGTGAACTGGTCTGCAGTACGATCGTAGGCTGTACACCCAGCCAGCATGGTCAGTACTGCCGCTGCGCCCATAAGTCCTGCTAAATTCTTATTCATATTCCGTCCTCTTTTATTTGGCGTGTGAATAAGCCTGGAATAAATATCGTTACTTTTCAAGCCGAAGGTGGATTTAAGCTAAATTTCAGGCCGATAGGGCCAGATTCACCCGCCGCACAATGCATCCTGCGGGCCGCAGTACGTACCATAAAAAAATCGTATGTCATTGATTGCCTTCTTTTGCAGCACTCAAAACGACGATCCTTGTCGTTTCAACGGCAAAGAGGTAGCTTTAAGCCATGCTGGTTGCCAAACAGATTCACTTTCCGGAGGGCGCGATGACGCTACAACAAGAAATTATTCAGGCGCTGGGGGCCAGACCCCAGATCGATACAGACGGTGAGATTCGCCGCAGCGTAGATTTTTTGAAGTCCTATCTGCAAACCTATCCCTTTATTAAGTCGCTGGTTCTGGGCATCAGCGGCGGCCAGGATTCAACCCTGACCGGTAAACTGTGCCAGCAGGCGATCAATGAGCTGCGGGCGGAGGGCGACGACAGCCGCCAGTTTATCGCCGTCCGCCTGCCCTACGGCGCGCAGGCGGATGAGCAGGATTGTCAGGATGCCATCGCCTTTATTCAGCCGGATCGCGTGCTGACGGTAAATATTAAGGGTGCGGTGCTGGCCAGCGAGCAGGCGCTGCGGGAAGCCGGGATTGAACTCAGCGACTTTGTTCGCGGTAATGAAAAAGCGCGCGAGCGCATGAAGGCGCAGTACAGCATCGCCGGCATGACCCACGGCGTGGTGGTCGGCACCGACCACGCGGCGGAAGCGATCACCGGCTTCTTTACCAAATACGGCGACGGCGGCACCGATATCAACCCTATTTTCCGCCTTAACAAGCGTCAGGGTAAACAGCTGCTGGCGCGGCTGGGCTGTCCGGAGCATCTGTACAAGAAGCTGCCAACCGCCGATCTGGAAGATGACCGCCCCTCCCTGCCGGATGAAGCCGCGCTGGGCGTCACCTACGATAATATCGACGACTATCTGGAAGGGAAAACCCTCGACGAGAAAACGGCCAAAATTATTGAAGGCTGGTACCTGAAAACGGAACACAAACGTCGGCCGCCGATCACCGTCTTCGACGACTTCTGGAAGAAATAATCCTCTCCGCAGCCCCGGCACCCGCCGGGGTTATTTTTTGCTCTTTTCGCCCGCCCCCACGGACTGCTATACTGGTTATATAAACAGCATCAGGAGCCATTGTGGTCAGAAGGCAATCCGCCCCGCGTCTGGAGTTTGAAGCGGCGGCAATTTATACATATCCCGAACATCTGCGTCCCTGGCTGGCGTCTCTGCCCAGCCTGCCGGGCGTCTATCTGTTTCACGGCGAAAGCGACACCCTGCCGCTGTATATCGGTAAAAGCGTCAATATTCGCAGCCGGGTGCTATCGCATCTGCGCACGCCGGATGAAGCCGCCATGCTGCGCCAGGCGCGGCGCATTAGCTGGCATCGTACCGCGGGCGAACTCGGCGCGCTGCTGCTCGAAGCGCAGCTTATTAAGGAGCAGCAGCCGCTGTTCAATAAGCGGCTACGGCGCACTAAACAGCTCTGCTCGCTGCTGCTGAGCGACTCCCGCCCGCAGGTGGTGTATGCCCGTGAGCTGGACTTTTCCCGCCAGGAGCATCTGCACGGCCTGTTCGCGAACCGCCGAGCCGCTTTGCAGGCGCTGACCAACCTCGCTGATGAACATCAGCTCTGCTACGGCCTGCTGGGGCTGGAACCGCTAAGCCGCGGCCGGGCCTGTTTTCGTTCGGCGCTGGGACGCTGCGCCGGCGCCTGCTGCGGTAAAGAGAGCGTCGAGGCCCATAACGCCCGGCTGCACGCCAGTATGGCGCAGCTGCAGCTGGTGTGCTGGCCCTGGCCAGGCCCGGTTGCGCTGGAAGAGACCGGGCCTGATATGACCCGCTATCACGTGATTCATAACTGGCTGTGGCTGGGGGCGGTCGAGACGCTAGCGCAGGCGCAAACGCTGACGCAGCTGCCGGCGGGCTTCGATCATGATGGCTACAAAATTCTCTGCAAGCCGCTGCTGCGCGGCGATTTTACGCTACATCCGCTCGGGTCAGCGTGATAAGAGGACGAAAAAAAACCGCCGGTCCTGCCCAAAGCCTGACGGCGTATGTTGGGCAGAACCGGCGGTCTTCATTCCGCGGGCTGAATTACTCAGCAGATGGAGGCATTTTACCTTCCGGCGCTTTACGATCTGTCAGATGCTTCTCAAAATTAGCATTGAACTGTTTTTTCTGTTCCGGCGTCAGAATGTTGTAAATCTTGTTCTGGGTTTCGATACGGGAGAGCGCCATATCTTTATGCTGCGCTTCCATCTTGTCGATTTGCGCTTCCGCTTTCGCCTTATCGAAGGTATCGCTGGCAATTAGCTCATGCATCGCGCGGCGCTCGTCGAGGGAAGGACGCTTCATATTTTCGCGCTGGCTTTTCATGATGTCGCGGATCTGCTGTTTTTGCGCATCGGTCAGGTTCAGGCCTTTAAACATCATATCGTGCTGGCCGCCGGGCATCCCTTTATGGTGCATCATTGGCTTGCTGTCGGTCGGGGTCGCGGTGGTATCCGCGGCGTGAGCAAGGTTAGCAGCGCCCAGGGCCAGAGTAGAGGCAACAAACAGAGCAGTAATCTTCTTCATATTCAGTCCTTACTTTAAGTTATTCTCACGGCCTGGTGCCGTGTTGACGAGATAAACTTTACGACGTTTATCGTCAATTAGTCAGAGCAAGCGTAAAACAATGAAAGTGTAAAAAACATTTTCTCACCAATTGTGGAGAAAATAAGGAAAATGAGGAGGTAATTGCAACTAAAAATATTTAATAAGCTGTTTTATAAAGAAATAATGGAGATTATAAAGCAGCAGAGATTAAAAACAAAGCGGTTAGCCAGGAATAATCTGTAATCAAACGTCGGGGCACGAAAAAATAAGATTATACGATCCGGTTCACGGTGAAAATCTACGCCGCCGCGGACGGGCAGCGGGCGTATTTATGTTCAGGACAACCGCTCCAGCATCAGCCCGGCCCGCAGGCCCAGCGCGACAGAAGGGTTTGGGAACAGGACATACTCCAGGGCCTTTTCCACCACGTAGCGGGTCTCACCATCTTCCGCCAGCAGCGTCCCGGCGCTAAACGGCGTAAAGTTGAGCGTCTGCGCCGGCATATGCAGCTGAAAATGTTCGCTGCCGCGGGTGATCTGCTGGACCACCCGATAACGCAGCGCTTCGTGCCCCTCTTCTACCGCCAGATCGCCGACCAGTAAGCGCATCAGCGCGCGCAGGGTGACGGCAAACCGCTCCAGCTCATTCGCGCCAAACGGCAGCGCCTTGCCCAGCTCAAGGGTGCAGGAGAGCGCCGCAAAGCGGTCGCTGCTGAAGTGGGTAAACGTGCCCGCCGGCTGCTGATGAAATACCAGCGCCTCCAGCCCTGCCGCGCCCAGCCAGCTCAGAAAACCGTCATCCCACGGAGTCTGTCGCGCCGGAAGCACCCCAAAGCGGAGGTGATGCGATCCGCGGATCGCGGTATGTAAATCAAGATGCCATCGGGCGCCGCCAGCGTCGGCATAAAACCGCGTCAGCACCGTTTCCAGCCGCCGCGCCCGCCTCGTTTCATCGCTGGCGGGAAAGTCCTGCCAGCGTCCGCTGAACATACGGTTCATATCGCTGGCGAGGTAGCGCCTGTCGGCCCGCAGCGCCGGAGGGTTGCCCAACACCACCAGCAGCCGCCAGCGTAGCGGCAGCTCGCCGCTGAACAGCTGCCGCAGCAGAATATCGATCATCTCTACCGGCGCGGTTTCATTGCCGTGGAGCCCGGCGGAGAGCACCAGCGCCCGCTCGCAGCGCGCGTGCGGCGTGAGCTGTAAAATACCGCAGTCCAGCCAGTGCCAGCGGAAGTGCGCCGTTTCGCCGTGAAAATGGTGGGGCAAACGCCCCGCCAGGGTTAATGCCAGAAAGTCGTCCACTGCGTCTCCTTTATTGCTGGAACGGATAAACTGAACCGAGCTGCAAAATCTGCGTCAGTTGGTCAAGGGCCTCGCGTCCTTCGCTCAGCAGCTGCGGGTCAGCCAGATCCGCCTGCGTCAGACGATCGCGGTAGTAGCGCTCGACCCAGTCATTGAGCGCGATGAACAGGCGATCGTTCATCAGCACCGCCGGGTTAACCGCCCGCAGCTCGTCTTCCGTTAGCACCACCCGCAGGCGCAGGCAGGCCGGGCCGCCGCCGTTGGCCATGCTCTCCCGCAGATCGTAGACCTGCAGCTCGTCGATGGGGTTGTCCTGCTCCAGCAGCCGGTTCAGATAGCGCCAGACGCCGGCGTGCTCCTGCGCCTCCTGGGGCAAAATAAGCCGCATCGCCCCGCCGGGCTTGCTCAACAGCTGGCTGTTAAACAGGTAGGTCGCAACCGCCTCTTCGACCTTCACGGCGCTCGTCGGCACCACGACCGGCGTAAATCCGGCCACCAGCCCGGCCAGCTGGCGCAGCAGCTGGGGCTGACCGACAAACGCTTCTTCATGGCAAAACAGCACCTGCTGATTGCTCACCGCAATGACATCGTTATGAAAAACGCCTTTATCGATCACCGCCGGGTTTTGCCGGGCGAAAATAATCTGCCGCGGGTTGACCTGATTCAGCCGGGCGACGGCCTGGCTGGCCTCCAGCGCCTGGCGCGCCGGATAGCGCACCGGCAGGCCGTCGCCCCCCTGCTCGCGGCCATAGACAAACAGCTGCAGGCCGGGCGCGCCGTACTCGCCGCCGAGCCGGTTATGGTTCGCCGCCCCTTCGTCGCCAAACAGCGCCACCTGCGGGAGCGCCGGATGCACGGCAAACCGCCGTTCGTCCGGGAAAATGGCGCGCAATAGCGCCTCGGTGGTCGGCGCCTCGCTGGCGCGGTGGAATTTGTCGTTCAGATTGGCAACGGTCAGATGCACTCTGCCATCCAGCGAATCGGCGGAGGGCGACACCGTCGCCGCGTTCGCCACCCACATTGAAGAAGCGGAGCTGACCGCGGACAGCAGGTCCGGCGCCTGCCGCGCGGCACGTTCCACCACCTGCGGATCGCTGCCGGTAAAGCCGAGCTGGCGCAGAAGCGCGACGTTCGGCCGCTCCTGCGGCGGGATCACCGCCTGCCGGTAGCCCGCGTCCGCCAGCGCCTTCATTTTTTTTAACCCTTGCTTCGCCGCCAGCTGCGGGTTCGATACCCGATAGCGATGCTTCGTCGACGCCTCGTTGCCAAATGAAAGCCCGGCGTAGTGGTGCGTCAGGCCGGGCAGGCCGTCAAAATTAACTTCCCACGCGTTCATCGGGCCGATCCTTGCCGGAAGTCGAGGCCCGGGCTGAGGGTTTCCGGCAGCGTCAGATCCGGCGATTCGAGGCTGGCCATCGGCCAGGCGCAATAATCCGCCGCGTACCAGGCGCCGGGACGATGGTTGCCGGAGGCGCCTGTGCCGCCAAACGGTGCGGTGCTGGCGGCGCCGGTCAGCGGTTTGTTCCAGTTGACGATCCCGGCCCGCGCTTCCAGCAGCAGCCGATCAAACTTCTCGCGCTCGGCAGAAACCAGCCCGCACGATAATCCAAAACGCGTGGCGTTCGCCAGCGCGATCGCCTGCTCAAATTCGTCATAGCGCCAGACGCACAGCAGCGGACCGAAGACCTCCTCATCTTTGACCTCGGCGACATCGGTAAGCTCGACGATCCCCGGGGTCAGCAACGAGGTTCCGGCCTCCAGCAGCCGCGGCTCCAGCAGCGTTCTGCCGCCGCTGGCGACATGCTGCAGCCAGGCCTGATGGACCTTCTGCGCCGCCTGCGGGGAAATTAAACCACCGAGGAACGGCTGGGGTTCAGCGTTCCACGCGCCGGGAACGAGCCGCTGCGCGACGGCCACCAGCCGGGCCAGGAACGCATCCCCGACCTCGCCGCGCTTCACCAGCAGACGGCGGGCGCAGGTACAGCGCTGGCCGGCGGTAATAAAGGCCGACTGGATGGTCAGATGCACAGCGGCATCAATATCCCGCGGCTCGTCAACGATCAGCGGGTTGTTGCCGCCCATTTCGAGCGCGAGGATCTTCTCCGGCTGCCCGGCCAGCTGGCGATGCAGCTGAAAGCCGGTAGCGGAGCTGCCGGTGAACAGCAGCCCGTCGATATCCGGTTGACCGCTCAGCGCTTCGCCGGTTTCGCGCCCGCCCTGCAGCAGGTTCAGTACGCCCGGCGGCAGGCCCGCTTCGGCCCACAGCTTCACCACCGCCTCACCGCTTTGCGGGGTCAGCTCGCTCGGTTTAAACACCACCGTATTCCCCGCCAGCAGCGCCGGAACGATATGGCCGTTCGGCAGATGGCCGGGGAAATTGTACGGGCCAAATACCGCCAGCACGCCGTGCGGCCGATGGCGCAGCGTCGCCGAACCGTCGCTCATGACGGTTTGCGCCTCGCCGGTACGGCTGTGGTAGGCTTTTAGCGAAATGGTAATTTTATTGATCATCGCGCCAACTTCCGTCGCCGCCTCCCAGCGCGGTTTGCCGGTTTCTTCGGCAATGATGGCCGTCAGCTGCGCTTTGTTGGCCTCCAGCAGGGCGGCAAACTTTTCGGCGATCGCCTGCCGGGCGCGAAACGGCTCTTTGGCCCAGGCCGGAAACGCGCGCCGGGCGGCCTCAACCGCCTGCGCAACCTGCCCGACGTCGGCATCATTGCCCTGCCATAGCTGTTCTCCACTCACCGGGTTGCTTTTACTGCGTGCCGGGCCGCGCCCGGTTTGCCAGTCGCCGTTAATCCATAGACTCATGACTTTTTCTCCTCAGGGATCAGGCGCACCATGCGGATACGGTCACCGGGGTGACATTTGAGGGCATCCAGCTCGCGGGCGCTCAGCAGCAGACGATCGCTATCGGGGTCGGCATGCACCAGCATCGCGCGAAACTGCTGATACTGCTCGTTGGCGACCAGGCACAGCGGCCACTCACCCGGCGCCGGCTGTCCTTCAGCCACGGCGACCAGCCGACTTTTGCGAATCGCACGCACCCGGTCAATATCGCACTCGAGGGTTGGGCCGCCGTCGAAAATATCGACATAGTTAAGATAGCGGAACCCCTCTTTCTCCAGCACCGCCCGGGCAGGGGCGGTTTGCGGATGCACCTCGCCAATGACCGCCCGCGCTTCATCGGATAAAAAGTCGATATAGAGCGGATGCTTCGGCATCAACGCGGCAATAAACGCCTTTTGTCCGGTGCCGCACAGATAGTCAGCGCGGGCAAACTCCATCGCAAAGAAGCGCTTGCCCAGGCTTTCCCAGAATGGCGAGTAGCCGCTGTCGTCGATGACTCCGCGCATCTCCGCCACCACTTTTTCGTTAAAGCGTTCGCGGAAGGCGGCCATGAACATAAAGCGCGATTTCGACAGCAGATAGCCGTTGCCTTCTTTACGCCACGCCGGGTCGAGAAACAGCGTGCACAGCTCGCTGCTGCCGGTGTGGTCATTGCTGAGAAACAGGGTCGGCAGCGCGTTATAGACGTTCAGCTCTTTCGAGGCGTGCACCTGCGTGCCGACGCGATAGTTGTACCAGGGATCGTTCAGCCCCACCGCCACCTCGACGGCGCAGATCCCCACAACCTTCCCGCTGGCCGTATCCTCCAGCACGAAGACATAGCCCTGCTCGCTTTTCGGCAGCTCGCCGCGCCAGGTTTTTTGCGAACGATCGATACGCGCCGCCAGCGTCGCTTCATCGGCCGGCAGCGACGTCAGGCCGCCGCCGGTTACCCCCGCAAGCGCCAGCAGGCCCGCCAAATCGTCCTGTTCCACCGGACGGATAACCATCATGATGACGCTCCCGCGAGAAAGTGGTGGCAGGCCAGCTCAAAGCGATCCAGACCCGCGTTAACCTCTTCCTCACTCACTATCAGCGCTGGCGCAAAGCGAACCACGCTCGCGCCGGCAATCAGGATCATCAGCCCATCCTCCGCCGCCTGGGTGCTGATAGCTTTTGCCTTCCCGGCGTACTCATCCTTCAGCACGCAGCCAATCAGCAGTCCGAGGCCGCGGGTCTCTTTGAACAGGCCATAGCGGGCGTTAATCGCCCCCAGCCGCTCGCTGAACCACTGGTGGCGCTGCTTAACGCCGTTCAGAACTGCCGGCGTATTGATAATGGAGAGCACCTCTCCGGCGACGGCGCAGGCCAGCGGGTTGCCGCCGTAGGTCGTGCCGTGGGTACCGACGGTCATCACGCTGGCGCATTTTTCGCTGGCCAGCAGCGCGCCAATCGGGAAGCCGCCGCCCAGCGCTTTGGCGGTCGACAGCACGTCCGGCGTCACGCCATAGTGCATGTAGGCATAGAGTTCGCCGGTGCGCCCGACGCCGGTTTGCACCTCATCGAAAATCAGCAGCGCATTATGGGCGTCGCACAGATCGCGCAGACCGCGCAGGAAAGCCGGGTCTGCCGGCACCACGCCGCCTTCGCCCTGCATCGGCTCGACGATGACCGCGCAGGTATCGTCGTCAATCAGCGCCCGGGCGGAGTCAAGATCGTTATAGACCGCGTGCTGGATCTGCGGGGGCAGCGGCGCAAAGTCTGCGGAATAGGCCGGCTGCCCGCCGGCGGAAACGGTAAACAGCGTCCGCCCGTGGAACGCATTTTTGAACGCCACGATGCCGCTTTTCTGGCTGCCGTAGCGATCGTGAGCGTATTTGCGCGCCAGCTTCAGCGCCGCTTCGTTGGCCTCAGCGCCGGAGTTGCAGAAAAAGACCCGATCGGCAAAGGTGGCGTCGATAAGCTGTTTCGCCAGCCGCAGCGCCGGCTCGTTGGTATAGCCGTTGCCGGTATGCCAGAACTTGCCGGCCTGCTCCGTCAGCGCGTTAACCAGACGAGGATGGGCGTGCCCGAGCGCGTTCACCGCGATACCGCCGGCAAAATCGATATACTCTTTCCCCTGCTGATCCCACAGGCGTGAGCCCTCGCCGCGTACCGGAATAAACGCCGCCGGCGCGTAAACCGGCATCATCCATTGATCAAAGTTGCTACGCGTAATTGACTGAGACATATCGACCTCTTCCGGTAAATAAAAAGTATGCATAATGTTAAATATTATGAGTTATTACGCTGTAAATGTAGATTGCACGCATCGTGCCAGCCAGAGGAGAAAATGCATAAATTGAAGTTGATCGCGGAATATCAATAGCTTACAAAACCAAAATATTCACATTAAATGCATAAATAGTGAATAACAATCCGATTAACGGTGATGAACAGTGAATAAAATAGATAGTTTATTCATCGGTAAGATATAATTCTGTATTTGTGATCCTCTACGAAATTTATCGTAGATATTCGCCCTTTTTTGGCGCGCGGCGCGCCAGAATGGTGCAGGATTTAGCCATTCGCCGCCGTACTCCCGGCGTTGTGGACAATAAAATGCCTTCCGGCAGCCAGCCTGCCGAATTTCTGCTAACATCCCTGCACTATTCACCTTGCACAGTGGCAGCGACTATGAAATTTGTCTCTTTTAATATCAACGGCCTGCGGGCGCGCCCGCATCAGCTGGCCGCCATCGTCGACAAGCATCAGCCTGACGTCATTGGCCTACAGGAAACCAAAGTTCACGATGATATGTTCCCTCTCGAAGAGGTGGCAAAGCTCGGCTACAACGTGTTCTACCACGGGCAGAAAGGTCACTACGGCGTCGCCCTGCTGACCAAAGAGACGCCGGTTAGCGTGCGCCGCGGTTTCCCGGGCGATGATGAAGAGGCCCAGCGCCGCATCATCATGGCTGAAATCCCTTGCGCATCCGGTAACGTGACGGTGATCAACGGCTACTTCCCCCAGGGCGAGAGCCGCGATCACGCGACAAAATTCCCCGCCAAGGCGGCGTTTTACCAGAACCTGCAAAACTACCTCGATACTGAGCTGAAAAAAGACAATCCGGTGCTGATTATGGGCGATATGAACATCAGCCCGACGGATCTCGATATCGGCATCGGCGAAGAGAACCGCAAGCGCTGGCTGCGCACCGGTAAGTGCTCGTTCCTGCCGGAAGAGCGCGAGTGGATGGAGCGCCTGCTGGATTGGGGTCTGGTCGATACCTGGCGTCACGCCAACCCGGAAAACAACGAGCAGTTCTCATGGTTCGACTACCGCTCCAAGGGCTTCGATGATAATCGCGGTCTGCGTATCGATCTGCTGCTGGCAAGCACGCCGCTGGCGCAGCGCTGCATAGAAACCGGAATTGATTACGAAATCCGCGGCATGGAAAAACCTTCCGATCACGCGCCGGTCTGGGCTACCTTTAAGCCGTAACCCCCGCAGCCCCAACTCTCCGGCCGCGGCTGGCCGGAGAATCTGATTATCCTGAGCAAAATCAACAAAGCGGCGCCCCCGGCAATCTGCCCGGTGTCGCGTTATATATTATCGCCACGCGGTACCGGGCGCCGTTCTGGTGGCAGCGATCCCAGGGCGGTCGGGCACGGCATATCTCCAGCGGGCTAAGGGGTTGTCTGGTCGGCGCAAAGGCGGTGATAATAGGCCATTATTCCGTACAGAACGATGATTCAGATGCTAAAAACCATTGATGTTGTCGCCGCCATTATTGAGCAGGATGGCAATATTCTGCTTGCACAGCGTCCGCCGCACGCTGACCAGCCGGGAATGTGGGAGTTTGCCGGCGGAAAGGTGGAATCCGGCGAGAGCCAGGCGCAGGCGCTGACCCGCGAACTGCAGGAGGAGCTTGGCATCACCGCCCTTCCCGCCCGCTACATCGCCAGCCACCAGCGGGAGGTCTCCGGGCGGCTGATTCATCTCCACGCCTGGTGGGTGCCCAGCTTTAGCGGTACCCCAACCGCGCACTATCACAGCCAGCTGCGCTGGTGCTCGCCGCAGGAAGCCTTAACCTTCAACCTCGCGCCGGCGGATATCCCCCTGCTGGAAGCCTTTATCGCCCGTAGCGCCGCCGACCTTCCCCGCTGACCCCTCCGCTGCCGTCATCATCGTTTTTAGTTATGACAGCCGGCGGATTATAAATTTTGCTGTCAGGATAACTTTTCCTTGCTTGCCTAACGATTGCTGGTGTTATAGTCGGAAAATCGGCTTTTTCAAGGGCCGAACCATAATAAAAATACATAAAATCATTCAGGTTGCATCACGGCGGCAAAAGAGTCGCTCCCCGGCGGCTGACATCGGTAAGCGGCGGGGGTGAGCGAGCGCAGCCGGCAAAGAGGCAGACCTGACGGATGAGATGTATAAACGCAACCACAACCATAAGGGGAAGTTATATCTATGGATCAGACGTGCACTCTGGAAGGTTTTCTCGCCCGCGTTCAACAGCGCGATCCTCATCAAACCGAATTTGCTCAGGCCGTCCGCGAGGTGATGACCACCCTGTGGCCTTTCCTTGAGGAAAATCCGCGCTATCGCCAGCTCAATCTGCTGGAACGTTTGGTTGAACCGGAGCGGGCCATCCAGTTCCGCGTCGTGTGGGTTGATGACCGTAATCAGGTTCAGGTTAACCGCGCCTGGCGCGTGCAGTTCAACTCCGCCATCGGCCCGTATAAAGGCGGCATGCGCTTCCACCCGTCGGTCAACCTGTCGATCCTGAAATTCCTCGGCTTCGAGCAAACGTTTAAAAACGCCCTGACCACCCTGCCAATGGGCGGCGGTAAAGGCGGCAGCGATTTCGACCCGAAAGGGAAAAGCGACGGCGAAGTGATGCGCTTCTGCCAGTCGCTGATGACCGAACTGTATCGTCATTTAGGCCCGGACACCGACGTACCGGCTGGCGATATCGGCGTTGGCGGTCGCGAAGTCGGCTTTATGGCCGGGATGATGCGTAAGCTCTCCAACAACAGCGCCTGCGTGTTCACCGGCAAAGGGCTCTCCTTCGGCGGCAGCCTGATTCGCCCGGAAGCGACCGGCTATGGCCTGGTCTATTTCACCGAAGCGATGCTTAAACGCCACGGTCTTGGCTTCGAAGGAATGCGCGTAGCGGTTTCCGGCTCCGGCAACGTGGCCCAGTACGCCATCGAAAAGGCTATGGAGCTTGGCGCGCGCGTGATCACCGCCTCTGACTCCAGCGGCACCGTGGTCGACGAAGCGGGCTTTACCCCTGAGAAACTGGCGCGCCTGTGCGCGATTAAAGCCAGCCGCGACGGTCGCGTTGCCGACTATGCCCGCGAGTTTGGTCTGAACTATCTCGAAGGCCAGCAGCCGTGGTCCGTGCCGGTGGATATTGCGCTGCCGTGCGCCACGCAAAACGAGCTGGACGTTGACGCCGCTCGCCTGCTGATCGCCAACGGCGTTAAGGCCGTGGCCGAAGGCGCAAATATGCCGACCACCATCGCCGCAACCGATCTGTTCCTCGAAGCCAACGTGCTGTTCGCTCCGGGTAAAGCAGCTAACGCCGGCGGCGTGGCGACTTCCGGTCTCGAAATGGCGCAGAACGCCGCGCGAATGAGCTGGAAAGCAGAGAAGGTTGACGCCCGCCTGCACCACATCATGCTCGACATTCACCACGCCTGCGTGGAGTACGGCGGCGAAGCGAAGCAGACTAACTACGTGCGCGGCGCCAACATTGCCGGGTTCGTTAAAGTGGCCGACGCGATGCTGGCGCAGGGCGTGATTTAATCCGCAGGCTTTCCCGGGTCGCGCGTATCCGGGAGAGCAGCTGATGGGTTCCTACGGATAAAGACCCCGGCCTGCGGGGTCTTTTATTATGGATTGTCGGCAGGCGCATCCGCCGCCGGCTTTTTGCCCTTCGTCCTGGCTCTCGGCTTGCCTTTGCTGAACTCCTTCTTACCGCCTCCCGGCGCAACGATACCGCGGAACTGGCGAGCCGGCGTGCTGCGCGCCTGGTCGATAAGCTGATAAAGCGTTCCCACCAGCGGCTGCATAAAGTCCTGATAGCGGCACTGCTTTTCGCTGATTTGCGTCAGCACCGATTCCCAGTGCGCGGTCATATCCGGCCTGGCGGCCATTTCGGGCAGGGAGTGAATCAGCGCGCGTCCTGCGTCCGAGGAGTGGATATAGCGCCCTTTTTTGACTAAAAACCCGCGTTTAAACAGCAGCTCAATAATTCCGGCGCGGGTCGCTTCCGTACCCAGGCCGTCGGTAGCGCGCAGGATCTTCTTCAGATCCTTATCCTGCACAAAGCGGGCAATCCCGGTCATCGCGGAGAGCAGCGTCGCATCGGTAAAATAGCGCGGCGGCTGGGTTTGCCGCTCCACCACTTCACCCTTTTCACACAGCAGCTCATCGTCCTTCGCCACCACCGGCAGCGGCGTACCGTCGTTCTCTTCATCGCGCTCTTTATTGCCCAGCAGCGCCCGCCAGCCGGCCTCGGCGAGGAAACGGGCCTTGGCAACAAACTTGCCGTTGGCGATCTCAAGGTCAATCTGGCATTTGCGGAATACCGCGTCCGGACAAAACTGCATCAGGTACTGGCGCGCGATCAGGCCGTAGACCTTGACCTCGTTCTCCGTCAGCCGCACCTGGCTGCTGCGCGCGGTGGGAATGATGGCATGGTGCGCATCAACTTTTTTATCGTCCCAGCAGCGGTTGCGGATTTCCGGGTTAACCACCGGCTGGGGCAATAAATCCGGCGCGTGGACGCCAATGGCGTTGAGTACCGCATGGCGGCCGGCGAAGTGCTCCTCCGGCAGATAGCGGCTGTCCGAACGCGGGTAGGTGATCAGCTTGTGGGTCTCGTACAGCTTCTGGCAAATATCCAGCACGTTTTGCGCGCTGAAGCCAAAACGCTTTGCGGCCTCAATCTGCAGCGCCGAGAGCGAAAACGGTAGCGGAGCAGGTTCCGAATCCCGCTTATCGTTGTAGGCCGTGACCATCGCGGGCTGGCCGGTAATCCGCGCGACGACGTGTTCGGCCAGCGGGCGATGCAGCAGGCGCCCCTCCTCATCCTGCCAGGATTCGCAGGCATCGCTCGGCTGCCAGGTCGCGACGAAGCGCTCCTGCAGGGGAGTGACGATATGCGCCTTAACGTCGAAGAAATCCTTCGCCACAAAGTTCTCGATCTCTTCATCCCGACGCACTACCAGCCCGAGCACCGGGGTCTGCACGCGCCCAACCGAGAGAACGCCCTGATAGCCCGCGTTGCGCCCAAGCAGCGTGTAGGCCCGGGTCATGTTGATCCCATACAGCCAGTCGGCGCGCGCGCGCGCCAGTGCCGATACGCATAGCGGAATAAACTCGCTGTTGGCCCGCAGACGAGAAATCGCCCGCTCGACCGCCTGCGGGTTAAGATCGTTGATCAGGCAACGTTGCACCTGCAGGCGCTTTTCCGGCGCCAGCTGCAGATAGTCGAGGACTTCATCCACCAGCAGCTGACCTTCCCTGTCCGGGTCACCGGCGTGGATCACCTCTTCGGCGTCGCCCAGCAGCCGCTTGATGACGTTAAGCTGTTTGCTGACCGACGGTTTCGGCTGTAGCTGCCACTTATCCGGGACAATGGGCAGATCGACCAGGTTCCAGCGCGCGTAGCGCCCGTCATAGACATCCGGCTGCGCCTGCTCAAGCAGATGGCCAATACACCAGGTGACCACCTGCCCGTTGCCGCACTCAATATAGCCGTCGCCCTTGCGATGCGGCTTGGGTAACACCTCGGCAATGGCGCGGCCGAGGCTCGGTTTTTCTGCAATAAACAGCCGCATGTAATCAACGGATCTCGATCATGGGGCGTCCGCCGCGGGCGGTAACCAGCTCGCCGATAGCGGCCAGCGTCACGCCGGACGCCTCGGCCGCCGCGCGGACCTCGGCTTCGGCTTCCGGCGATACCGCCAGCAGCAGGCCGCCGGAGGTTTGCGGATCGCACAGCAGATCGCGCCACTCCGGCGGCATTTCGCCCATCAGGTGGCCGTAGCTGGCAAAATTCCGCCCGGTGCCGCCGGGAACCGCGCCGGCGAGAATGTACTCTTCCACGCCCGGCAGTTTCGGGATGTCGGCATAGTTCAGCTGCGCCTGTACGCCCGCCCCGCGGCACACTTCGCTCAGGTGCCCAAGCAGACCAAAACCGGTGACGTCGGTCATCGCCTTCACGCCATCAATATTGGCAAATGCGGAGCCGACGAGGTTCATCTGACACATGGTTTCGGTAGCCAGCCCCTGATGCTCAGGCTTGAGCAGCGATTTTTTCTCGGCGGTCGTCAGCACGCCGATCCCCAGCGGTTTGGTGAGGAACAGCCGGCATCCCGCCTCGGCGGTGCTGTTTTTCTTGATACGTTCGGTGGGCACCACGCCGGTCACCGCGAGACCGAAAATAGGCTCAGGCGCGTCAATGGAGTGGCCGCCGGCCAGAGAGATCCCCGCCTGCTGGCAGGCGAAACGGCCGCCGTCAACCACTTCGCGGGCGATTTCCGGCGCCAGGGTGTTAATCGGCCAGCCGAGGATGGCTATCGCCATAATCGGTTTGCCGCCCATAGCGAAAATATCGCTGATGGCGTTAGTCGCGGCAATGCGCCCAAAGTCGAACGGACTATCGACAATCGGCATAAAAAAGTCGGTCGTGCTGATGATGGACGTGCCGTTACCCAGGTCATAGACCGCCGCATCGTCGCTGGTTTCATTGCCCACCAGCAGGTTGGGGTCAATAAATTTTGCCTGGTCACTTTTAAGGATAGTTTCCAGCACTTTAGGGGAAATTTTACACCCGCAACCGGCTCCGTGGCTGTATTGCGTTAAACGAATAGCTTGCTCGCTCATGGACATCTCCTGTCATTGCAATCCCGCTATGGTAGCGCCCAAACGTCGAGGTGGTAAGTACGACAGTCTGAAATCGCGAATAGTTGCTCATTAAGCACACAAATATGCGATTTTGCGATAGGGAGCCATTTTTTTAACGGCATTTTAACTTTTACTAAAAGATGACAGAAATGTGACAAAGAAACGTTCTGCTCTCTCTGGACAGATAACAACGAAAGGAAATTTTGATGAAAAAGCGCGTTCTCGCCCTTTGCCTGGCAGGCCTCTTCTCCGTTAACGCTTTTGCCCTGGTGGCAACGGGTAACGATGCCACGACCAAACCTGACCTCTATTACCTGAAAAATGCGCAGGCCATCGATAGCCTGGCGCTCCTGCCGCCACCGCCGGAAGTGGGCAGTATTGCCTTTTTAAACGATCAGGCCATGTATGAGAAAGGACGTCTGCTGCGGGCGACCGAGCGCGGTAAGCTGGCGGCAGAGGACGCAAACCTTAGCGCAGGCGGCGTGGCGAACGCCTTCTCCGGCGCATTCGGCTCCCCGATCACCGAAAAAGACGCGCCGGCGCTGCACAAGCTGCTGACCAATATGATTGAAGATGCCGGCGACCTCGCAACCCGCGGGGCGAAAGAGAAGTACATGCGCATTCGTCCGTTCGCGTTTTACGGCGTTGCCACCTGCAACACCACCGAGCAGGATAAGCTGTCGAAAAACGGCTCCTATCCTTCCGGCCACACCTCTATCGGCTGGGCCACGGCGCTGGTACTGGCCGAAGTTAACCCGCAGCGGCAGAATGAAATTCTCAAGCGCGGCTACGAGCTCGGCGAGAGCCGGGTCATCTGCGGCTATCACTGGCAAAGCGACGTCGATGCCGCGCGCATTGTCGGCTCAGCGGTAGTGGCGACGCTGCATACCAATCCGGCTTTCCAGCAGCAGCTGCAGAAAGCGAAAGATGAGTTTGCGAAACAGCAGAAGTAGTCAGTAAGGCAGCCCGGCGGCAAGCGCCTGCCGGGCAATTCATGCTCAGAAACGCACGACGAACGGCGCGGTATCGGCGACGGCGATGCTGGTTGATGCTTTAAGCAGCGGCGTGCCCAGATAGAGGAAACCGACGATTTTATCCTGTTCGCGGCAGGCAAAACCTTCACGCACGATGGCGCTTTCGGTTAACGCCCCGCTGCGCCAGATACCGTTGAATCCCTGAGCGAGCGCGGCCATCTGCATCGCCATGACCGCACAGCCCGCCGACATCTCCTGCTCCCACTTAGGCACCTTCGGATGATCCTCACAGCGGGCAACCACGGTGATAATCAACGGCGCCCGGAACGGCGCGCTGCGCGCTTTCTCTACGCCCTTTTCATCCTGCCCGGCGGCCAGCGCGCCTTTTTCCAACAGCTGGCTGAAGCGCTCGCGCCCTTCATCGGCAATAATAAAGAACCGCCACGGCTGTAATGTCCCGTGATCCGGGGCGCGCAGGCCGGCGCGGAGAATATTTTCCAGCTGTTCGCCGGCCGGAGCCGGTTCAGCCAGGCGTGAGGCGCTGCGGCGGTTAACCAGTAGGTCGAGAGCATCCATCTATGTGACTCCTGTGAGGTTATTTTTCATAAAATTAACATGCTCACGAATTTTGTTACAGCCCGACGGGTGATTCCTGCTGACAAGCGCCGATGGTCTCTTTAGGATAGCCAGACGCGGCAGCCCCTGCGGTTAGCCCACTTTTTATAATGTTAGGGAGAATACATGCGAACCCTTTGGCGACTGATTGCCGGATTTTTTAAATGGACGTGGCGAGTACTTAATTTTGTTCGTCAGCTCGCGCTAAACCTGGTTTTCCTGCTGCTGGTGCTGGTTTGCATCGGCATCTGGGCGCAGTTCAGCAGTACCACCACGGAGCATGCCGCTCGCGGCGCGCTGCTGATGGATATTACCGGCGTAGTGGTCGACAAGCCTTCGGCCAGCAGCAAGCTTGGCGTGATTGGCCGCCAGCTGTTTGGCGCCAGCTCGGACCGCCTGCAGGAAAACTCGCTGTTTGATATCGTACAAACCATCCGTCAGGCGAAAGACGACCGCAATATCACCGGCATCGTGCTGGATCTGAAGAATTTTGCCGGCGGTGACCAGCCGTCGATGCAGTACATCGGCAAAGCGCTGCGCGAATTCCGCGATAGCGGCAAGCCGGTCTACGCCATCGGCAGCAGCTACAGCCAGGGGCAGTACTATCTGGCAAGCTTCGCCAATAAAATTTGGCTCTCGCCGCAGGGCGAAGTTGACCTGCACGGTTTTGCCACCAACGGCCTGTACTACAAGTCGCTGCTCGATAAGCTGAAGGTGTCCACCCACGTTTTCCGCGTCGGAACCTATAAGTCAGCGGTCGAGCCGTTTATCCGCGACGATATGTCCCCGGCCGCCCGTGAAGCCGACAGCCGCTGGATAGGCGAGCTGTGGCAGAACTATCTCAATACCATCGCCGCCAACCGGCAGATCACCGCCCAGCAGCTGTTCCCCGGCGCCCAGGGCGTGCTCGACGGCCTGCGCAAGGTCGACGGCGATACGGCGAAATACGCCCTGGACAGCAAGCTGGTTGATGAGCTGGCAACCTCTACCGATATCGAAAAGGCGCTGACCAAACAGTTTGGCTGGAGCAAAGCGGATAACAACTATCGCGCCATCAGCTATTACGATTACAGCGTTAAGACACCGTCCGACCAGGGTGCCGCAATTGCGGTTATCTTCGCGAACGGCGCGATCATGGACGGTGAAGAAACGCCGGGCAACGTCGGCGGCGATACCACGGCGGCCCAGATCCGCGATGCGCGCCTCGATCCGAAGGTGAAAGCCATCGTGCTGCGCGTTAACAGCCCTGGCGGCAGCGTCAGCGCTTCGGAAGTGATTCGCGAAGAGCTGGCCGCGGCGAAAGCGGCGGGCAAACCGGTGGTAGTTTCTATGGGCGGCATGGCGGCATCCGGCGGCTACTGGATTTCCACCCCGGCGGATTACATCGTGGCGAACCCGAGCACCCTCACCGGCTCCATCGGCATCTTTGGCGTGATCAACACCGTTGAAAATACCCTGGGCTCCATCGGCGTACATACCGACGGCGTGTCCACTTCGCCGCTGGCGGATGTCTCAACCACCAAATCCTTGCCGCCTGAAGTGCAGCAAATGATGCAGCTGAGCATTGAGAACGGCTATAAGCGCTTTATTACGCTGGTTGCTAACGCGCGTAAGAGTACCCCGGAGAAAGTTGACCAGATTGCCCAGGGCCACGTCTGGACCGGCGAAGATGCCAAGGCCAACGGCCTGGTTGATAGCCTCGGCGACTTCGATGATGCGGTGACGAAAGCCGCAGAGCTGGCGAAGCTGAAACAGTGGCACATTAACTACTACCAGGAAGATCCGACCTTCTTCTCAATGGTGGTTGATAGCCTGACCGGTTCCGTTCGCGCGTCGCTGCCGGCAGCGCTGCAGGCCTGGCTGCCCGCCCCCGTCGCGGCAGCCGCCGATGCGGTGAAGGCCGAAAGCGACAAGCTGGCGGCATTTAACGATCCGCAGAACCGCTACGCCTTCTGCTTAACCTGCGCCAATATCCGCTAGCCCGCCCCGTTCGACAACAAACCCCGGCTATCGGCCGGGGTTTTATTTTTCCCCCGCAATAGCAGGTATACCCTAAATAATTCGTTGCGCTGGCCCAGAAGGGGTGAGGCCGGAGGCCGAATCACGCGGCAAGCGAGCGAATTCCCGGGAGCATAGGCTAATTATGTGACCGGGCAGCCAGCACAGCAGTAACCCGAATACCGGGTATACCCTAAATAATTCGAGTTGCATGACAAAACGGTTAACCGTTTTGAACAGCGCTTGCGCTGGCCCCGAAGGGGTGAGGCCGTAGGCCGAATCACGCGGCAAGCGAGCGAATCCCCGGGAGCATAGGCCACTATGTGACCGGGTGAGTAAGCGCCGCCAACGCATCTGCAGCTCGAAGTATGACGGGTACGGGTATATACGCTGTATTTTTTCCCCGACCACCTTATACTGCGCCTGTCTACGTACAACCTAAGCGATGCTATGCACAAGAAATCGATTTACGTTGCCTACACCGGTGGGACCATCGGTATGCAGCGCTCCGAACACGGCTATATTCCCGTCTCCGGCCACCTGCAGCGTCAGCTCGCGCTGATGCCTGAGTTCCACCGTCCGGAGATGCCGGACTTTACTATTCACGAATATGCCCCGCTGATGGATTCGTCCGACATGACGCCGGAAGACTGGCAGCATATCGCGGAAGATATTCGCGCCCACTATGATGAGTATGATGGCTTCGTGATCCTCCACGGAACCGACACCATGGCGTTTACCGCCTCGGCGCTGTCGTTCATGCTGGAGAATCTGGGCAAACCGGTAATTGTGACAGGGTCACAAATTCCGCTAGCCGAGCTGCGCTCCGACGGGCAGATCAATTTGCTGAACGCGCTGTACGTCGCCGCAAATTACCCGATTAACGAAGTGGCGCTGTTTTTCAACAACTGTTTGTATCGCGGCAACCGCACCACTAAAGCCCATGCCGACGGGTTCAACGCCTTTGCTTCTCCGAATCTGGCGCCGCTGCTGGAGGCCGGGATCCATATCCGCCGCCTCGGGACGCCGCCGGCGCCGCACGGCGTGGGCGAACTGATCGTGCACCCGATTACGCCGCAGCCGATCGGCGTGGTGACGATTTATCCGGGGATCTCCGCCGACGTGGTGCGCAATTTTCTCCGCCAGCCGGTGAAGGCGCTGATCCTACGCTCTTATGGCGTCGGTAACGCCCCGCAGAACGGCGAGTTTATTCGGGTTCTGACCGAAGCCAGCCAGCGCGGAATTGTGGTGATTAACCTGACGCAATGCATGTCCGGCAAGGTCAACATGGGCGGCTATGCCACCGGCAACGCCCTCGCCCAGGCGGGCGTGATCGGCGGTTTCGACATGACCGTCGAGGCGACGCTGACCAAGCTGCACTACCTGCTGAGCCAGAATCTGAACGTTGAGGCCATTCGCCGCCTGATGCAGGAAAACCTGCGCGGTGAGCTGACTCCCGATGAGTAAGGAGCTTGTGATGACCAATCGTGCCCTGCTGTTGGTTGATTTACAAAATGATTTTTGCGCGGGCGGCGCGCTCGCCGTTCCGCAGGGCGATAGCACCGTTGATGTCGCCAACCGGCTGATCGACTGGAGCCTGGCGCGCGGCGAAATAGTCGTTGCCAGCCAGGACTGGCATCCGGCAAACCACGGCAGCTTCGCCAGCCAGCATCAGGCCGAGCCCTACTCGCAGGGCGAACTCGATGGCCTTGCGCAGACCTTCTGGCCGGATCACTGCGTGCAGCATAGCGCCGGGGCGGAGCTGCATCCGCTGCTTCAGCAGCAGGATATCTCCGCCGTGTTCCACAAGGGCGAAAATCCGGCGATCGACAGCTATAGCGCCTTTTTCGACAACGGTCATCGCCACAAAACCCAGCTCGACGACTGGCTGCGCGCGCGCGGGATCGCCGAACTGATCGTGCTGGGTCTGGCGACCGACTACTGCGTTCAGTTTACGGTGCTGGACGCGCTCGACCTCGGATATCGCGTTAACGTGATTACCGACGGCTGTCGCGGCGTCAATATCCAGCCGCAGGACAGCGCCCACGCCTTTATGGCTATGGCCGCCGCCGGCGCGACGCTCTATACCCTCAGCGACTGGCTGGAAACCCAGGCCTGATCCTTCGCCCGAAGCCGCCGCTTCGGGCCACTTCTTTGCGCCTCCTCTGAGCGATTCATTGAGCAAACTCGCAGATTCAACAGGCTATTGCTGATAGTGTGGGCGGGCTTTTTTTTCGCCACGCCATTCCCGTGGCGTGTTTGCTTTTTTTAATGTCAAAGAGGATCGTCCATGAAACTTTTGCCTTTACTGGCAGCATTACCCCTGCTTTTCGCCTCAGTTGTCTCTGCTCACTCCCTGATGTCCGTCGGCTATTTTAACGGCGGCGGCGACGTGACCGCCGGGCCGGGCGGCGATATCGATAAACTGGACGTGCGCCAGATTACCCATCTCAACTACTCCTTTGGCCTGGTCTACAACGACGAAAAGGATGAAACCAACGCGGCGTTAAAAGACCCTGCCAGGCTGCATCAAATTTGGCTGTCGCCAAAAGTACAGGCTGATTTGCGCAAAATCCCCGCGCTGCGCCAGCAGAACCCGGAGCTGAAGGTTCTGCTTTCCGTTGGCGGCTGGGGCGCACGCGGATTTTCCGGCGCGGCGGCCAGCGAGGAGAGCCGCGCGGCGTTTATCCGCTCTGCGCAGGAGATCGTCGCGCAGTATGGCCTGGACGGTATCGACCTCGACTGGGAGTATCCGGTCAACGGCGCGTGGGGACTGGTTGCCAGCCAGCCGGCCGATCGCGATAACTTTACCGCGCTGCTGAAGGAGCTGCGGGCCGCATTTGGCCAGAAAAAGCTGGTGACCATCGCCGTGGGAGCCAACGCCGAAAGCCCCAAAAGCTGGGTCGATGTCAAAGCTATCGCCCCGCTGCTGGATTACATCAACCTGATGACCTACGACATGGCCTACGGCACCCAGTACTTCAACTCTAATCTGTACGACTCAACCCGGTGGCCGACGGTGGTGGCGGCGGATAAGTACAGCGCCGATTTTGTGGTTAATAACTATCTTGCCGCCGGTTTGAAGCCGGGCCAGATGAACCTCGGCATTGGTTTCTATGGTCGGGTGCCAAAACGGGCGGTTGAGCCGGGCATCGACTGGAGCAAACCCGATGCGCAGAAAAATCCCGTGACTCAGCCCTGGTTCGGAACCGAGCAGATCGCGCTGTTCAAATCCCTGGGCTTCGATCTGAGCAAAGATACCTACGTAAAGTACAACGATATCGTCGCGAAGCTGCTTAACGATCCGCGCCAGCGCTTTAGCGAGCACTGGGATGACCAGGCGAAGGTGCCGTGGCTGTCGGTGCAGTCGGCGGACGGCAAGGCGCTGTTTGCGCTGTCCTACGAAAACCCACGCTCCGTTGCGCTCAAAGCCGACTATATCAAGAGTAAGGGGCTGGCAGGCGCGATGTTCTGGGAGTACGGCGCCGATGAGCAAAACCAGCTGGCCAAACAGCTGGCCGAGTCGTTAGGGATTAAACACTAACCTCAGGATCGTTACCGCCCGCAGCGCGGGACGCGGCGCCCTGAAGGAGATGAGGTGTGTCGCGTCCGGCGATAGGTTATGATTGTCGCAATCGGCGGCGCCAGGTTTTGGCGCAGCTTTTCATTTGCTACAGGAGGCATGGGGCTTTATGGCTTTTATCCCCAAAAACTACGCCCGTCTGGAAGTCGGTTATCGCGAAAAGGCGTTAAAACTCTTCCCGTGGGTCTGCGGACGCTGTTCCCGTGAATTTGTCTATTCGAATCTGCGTGAGCTGACGGTGCACCATATCGATCACGATCACGGCAACAACCCGGAAGATGGCAGTAACTGGGAGATGCTGTGCCTGTACTGTCACGACCACGAGCATTCCAAGTACACGGAAGCCGATCAGTATGGTTCAACGGTGGTGGCGGGCGAAGACGCGCAAAAGAGCGTCGGCGACGCGAAATATAACCCTTTTGCCGATCTTAAAGCGATGATGAACAAGAAGTAACCGGTCCGTAAAGCTTCAGCGCCCGGCGGCGAAACCCGCCGGGCCTGCGTAAGCAGCATACCCGCGCGAGCCGATCAGGATTTAAACGTCACAATAGGTTCTGGCGAAATGCCGAACTCCACTTTTAGCTCCTGCTTGCTCTTCATCACCATCTGCCCGTTGGTATCGATCGTCATATGCTGGGCCTGGACGTTGTGTCGCGCCTGCCACAGCATCACCAGCTGCAGGCTGTTCTCTTTCTGCTCCGGGGTTAACGCCACCCCATCCGGCCATTTTCCCAGCTCCACCGCCGTGGCCAGACGCTGATAAACTTCCGGGGTCATACTGTCGATAATTTGCTCGATATCCATCGTCCGCTCAACTCCGCATTGGAATAATTTGCTGAATCGTTTCTTTAGCCCTTGATCTGCTCGCCATTATCATCGTCGCTGAAGCTTAACGAGGCCGAATTTACGCAAAAACGCTCGCCGGTCGGCTGCGGACCATCCGGGAAGACGTGTCCGAGGTGAGCATCGCACTTACCGCAGCGAATTTCCGTGCGCTGCATACCGTGAGAGTAATCGTTCAGATAGCGAATGGCCTCGTCGCTTACCGGCTCAAAAAAGCTCGGCCAGCCGCAGCCCGAATCGTACTTGGTTTGCGAGTGAAACAGCGCCGCGTCGCACACCAGGCAGTGGTAGACGCCGTCTCGTTTGTTGTGGAGCAGTCGGCCGGTGAACGGCGGCTCGGTGCCGTGATTCTGCGTCACGTAAAACTGCATCTCGCTCAACTCTTTTTTGAGCTCGTCCGAGGAGGGTTTATTCGACATGTGCATGCTTCTCGCTGTGAAAGGACAACTTTAACTGCTCGATTCTAACAAAACATTAACAATGAAGCGTGGACTTTTGTTCTAAACTTATTCGATGCCGATGGGCAGCTAGATAATTGTGACATAAATCACATTTTTATCTTTAATGACCTTTAAAATTCCGCGCGCAGTCCCCATATGGAATTGGGCTCAAAGGGAGAGTGAGGCAAATCAATCGCGCAAAGGTGTGCTCTGGATTGATTTGTCGCAATGATTGACACGATTCCGCTTGACGCTGCGTAAGGTTTTTGTAATTTTACAGGCAACCTTTTATTCACTAACAAATAGCTGGTGGAATATATGACTATCAAAGTAGGTATCAACGGTTTTGGCCGTATCGGTCGCATTGTTTTCCGTGCTGCTCAAGAACGTTCTGACATCGAGATCGTTGCAATCAACGACCTGTTAGACGCTGACTACATGGCTTACATGCTGAAGTATGACTCCACTCACGGCCGTTTCAACGGTACCGTTGAAGTGAAAGACGGTCATCTGGTCGTTAACGGTAAAAAAATCCGTGTTACCGCTGAACGCGATCCGGCTAACCTGAAGTGGGACGAAGTTGGCGTTGACATCGTTGCTGAAGCAACTGGTCTGTTCCTGACTGACGAAACCGCTCGTAAACACATCACTGCTGGCGCGAAAAAAGTCGTTCTGACTGGCCCGTCCAAAGACAACACTCCGATGTTTGTTAAAGGCGCTAACTTTGACAAATACGAAGGCCAGGACATCGTTTCTAACGCATCCTGCACCACTAACTGCCTGGCACCGCTGGCTAAAGTTATCAACGACAACTTCGGCATCGTCGAAGCGCTGATGACCACCGTTCACGCGACTACCGCTACTCAGAAAACCGTTGATGGCCCGTCTCACAAAGACTGGCGCGGCGGCCGCGGCGCATCCCAGAACATCATCCCGTCCTCTACCGGTGCTGCTAAAGCAGTAGGTAAAGTACTGCCAGAACTGAATGGCAAACTGACCGGTATGGCGTTCCGCGTTCCTACTCCGAACGTATCCGTTGTGGACCTGACCGTTCGTCTGGAAAAAGCTGCTTCTTATGAAGAAATTAAGAAAGCCATCAAAGCTGCTTCCGAAGGCGCAATGAAAGGCGTTCTGGGCTACACCGAAGACGACGTTGTATCTACCGATTTCAACGGCGAAGTTTGCACTTCCGTGTTCGATGCTAAAGCAGGTATCGCCCTGAACGACAACTTCGTGAAACTGGTTTCCTGGTACGACAACGAAACTGGTTACTCCAACAAAGTTCTGGACCTGATCGCTCACATCTCCAAATAAGTTGAGATGAGAACCTGATCCAAAAAGGCGACTTCGGTCGCCTTTTTTTATGGCTTAACTCAGTACCTGTACACCAAGGATTGCACCATGATTAACAAAATTTTTGCTCTCCCGGTTATTGAACAAGTTACTCCTGTCCTCTCCCGCCGCCAGCTTGACGACCTCGACCTGATTGTCGTTGACCATCCGCAAGTTAAAGCTTCCGTCGCCTTCCAGGGCGCCCACCTGCTCTCCTGGAAACCTGCCGGCGAAGAAGAAGTTCTGTGGCTCAGCGCAAACACCCCGTTTAAAAGCGGCATCGCGCTGCGCGGCGGCGTGCCGGTTTGCTGGCCGTGGTTTGGCCCGGCGGCGCAGCAGGGTCTTCCTGCCCACGGCTTTGCGCGCAACCTGCCGTGGACGCTGAAAGGTCACAATGAAGATGAAAGCGGCGTGATGCTGACCTTCGAACTGAAAAGCAGCGATAAGACCCGGCAGTACTGGCCGCACGAATTTACGCTCTACGCGCGCTTCAAGCTGGGTAAAACCTGCGAAATCGAACTGGAAGCGCACGGCGAATTTGAAACCACCTCCGCCCTGCATACCTACTTCAACGTCGGGGATATCGCGGCGGTGAAAGTCAGCGGCCTGGGCGATCGCTATATTGATAAGGTTAACAACGCGCAGGAAGGCGTGCTAAGCCACGGCGAGGAGACCTTCCCGGATCGTACCGACCGCGTCTATCTGAACGCGGATGCCTGCAGCGTTATTCACGACGGCGCGCTGAACCGCAGCATTGACGTTATTCATCACCATAACAACAACGTGGTGGGCTGGAACCCTGGCCCGGCGCTTTCCGTGAGCATGGGCGATATGCCGGACGACGGCTACAAAACCTTCGTTTGCGTCGAAACCTGCTGCGTCACCGGATCGCAGAAAGCCAGCGAAGAAAAACCGTCTCGCCTGGCGCAAACTATCCGCGTCGCGAAAAGAGGCTAATGCCGCTGCGCTCCTGAACCGGAGACGCGGGATCAAAAACAGGGCGCAATCGCCCTGTTTTTTTACTGATGCCGCATGCGACGTTGTTCCGTTACCAGAACCCCACCAGCTTCATCCACGCGCCCCCCAGCACCAGCCAGATGAAGATAGACGCAATCGACACCACGAAACTGACGCCCCACCACTGACCCGTGGTGTTATAGCCGGAACCAAACAGAGCGGGCCCCGGGCCGCCAGAGTACTGCGTCAGCCCCATCGACAGGTTCGAGGTATAGCCCAGCACCAGGGCGGCGAAAAGCGGCGGCACGCCGACGGAAACGGCAACGGCCAGAAACGCCAGGTACATAGCGGAAATATGCGCCATCGCCGAGGCGAAGAAATAGCGGGTATAGAAATAGACCGCGACCAGCAGTAAGAAGACCGTTATCCACTCGAAGTGGCCGACATAGCCGACAATCCGCTCCGATATCCAGCTAATCATGCCGTACTTGTTGAGCGCGTTGGCCATCATCACCAGTACGGCGAACCAGAACATCGTATCCCAGGCCGTTTTTTCTTCAATAATGTTTTTCCACGACATGATATTGCTGACCAGCAGCACCATCAGCCCAATAAACGCGGAAAGGGTGGCGGGAATGGCAAAGAAAATGTCGCCCACCGTCCAAAGCAAGATCAGCAGGACAAAATCAAGCGCGAGGATTTTTTCCGCCAGCGACATCGGCCCCATTTTGCGCAGCTCTTCTCTGGCGATCGCGGGAATTTCCGGCGTTTTCTTCAGCTGCGGCGGATAAATAGCGTACAGCACCAGCGGCAGCAGGATCAAAGAGGCAATCCCCGGCACGATCGCGCCGACAAACCAGGTCGTCCAGGTGATTTCAATGCCCTGGCTTCTCGCCAGTTCGGCTATCAGCGGGTTACCCGCCATCGCCGTTAAAAACATCGTACAGACAATGGCGTCAATCTGAGAAACGCAGAGCATTAAAAAGGCGCCGGCTTTTCTGGCCGTCGCGCCAGGTTCCGACTGGTATGCGGTCGCAATGGACTGCGTAATAGGATACATAATGCCGCCGCCCCTCGCCGACGCCGAGGGAATGCCCGGCCCCAGGACAACGTCAGACAGGGCCAGACCATAGGCTACGCCCAGCATGCTTGAACCGCATTTGGAAATAAACCACAGCGCCACCCGCTTGCCCAGCCCCGTCTTAATCACCGCCCGGGAGATGAACATCGCGATACCAATCAACCAGATCGTACCGTTGGCAAACCCGGAAAGCGCCGCGATTTTGTCGCTTTTACCCGGCGAGAGAGGCGTCACCCCTAAAAATGCGGAGACGATCAGCGCAATCATCGTCACCGCCCCCATCGGCATCACCTTCAGGATGATGGCAAAGATCGTTGCGGCAAAAATAGCAAACATTTGCCATGCATGAATGGCCAACCCTTCAGGGGGAGGGGTAAACCAGATAATTGCGCCGAACAGGATTGTCAGGGCGGCTTTCCAGAGGGGAAAAGCCAGCTTCACGTCCAGAGGCTTGTTAGGTTCAGTCATGTCATTCTCCTTTTTCTTTTATCTTTAAAAGGATAATCACAACTGAGCATTGATATCCATCAACGAAACCCGCAGATGTCTTTGTAAAATCAGCGCCTTTACACCATATCTAAGGGCGTTTTGCGCCCCGGCGCCGGAAAGGCCCTTTCCATCACCGCGATATCGTTCTCATCCAGCACCACCTCGAGCGCGGCCGCGTTCTCTTTAACGTGCGCGATGCTTCCGGCCTTTGGAATCGCCATCACCCCTTTGTGGCTGATTACCCACGCTAACAGGAGCTGCGCGACCGTGACGCCCTTTTCCAGCGCCAGGCTGCTGAGGGCGGGATGATTCATTAAGCCATCGCGCAGGCGACCGGCCTGGGCCAGCGGGCTGTAGGCCATAACCGGCAGCTGCTGCTGCTGACACCACGGCAGCAGATCGTGTTCAATGCCGCGCGATGCCAGATGATACAGCACCTGGTTGGTCGCGCAGCGTCTGCCTCCGGGCACCTGCCACAGCGCCTGCATATCGTCGGTATCGAGATTGGAGACGCCCCAGCGGCGAATTTTGCCCTGAGCAACCAGCGCCTCCATCGCCTCGACGGTTTCTGCCAGCGAGAAATCACCCCGCCAGTGCAGCAGATAGAGATCGAGATAATCGCTCTTCAGACGACGCAGGCTAGCTTCACAGGCCTCGCGCATCCTGCGCCCACCGGCGTGCCACGGATAGACTTTGGAAACCAGCGTCACGCGGTCGCGCAGGCCGCGAAGCGCCTCGCCCACCACCTCTTCCGCCCCGCCGTCGGCATACATTTCGGCGGTATCGATAACCGTCAGCCCGAGCTCAACGCCCGCTCGCAGTGCAGCCACTTCCTGCGAGCGATGCGCGCCGTTTTGTCCCATATACCAGGTCCCCTGCCCGATGGCAGGAACCGCCTGCTGGTCGCCAAAGCGGCCCATTTTTACCGTCATCGCTACCTCCCGTCGCTTATTGCACCACCGTAATGCAAAACAGGGCGCTACGCCCTGTTTTGATGCACAGATGTGTCTATAAAGATGCACAATCAGAAAGTGTAGGTGATCCCGGTGGAGATCAAACCGCTCCAGGATTTGTCCACCATCGGGCTGTCGGTGATTTCGTCGGAGAGGCGGGTGTAGCGCGCCGCGCCGTATACGCTCCAGTCGCCGAGGAAGCGATAGTTTGCCGACAGTTCGAGATACGGGTTCCAGCTGCTATCCGGGTCGTAGCTGCGCATACCGCTGCGATCGGATTCGCGCTTCGAAACGCCGTAGTAGTATTCGTTCTGGTTGTCGCTGCTCCACTCCACGCCGATACCCGGCGTTAAGGTCAGGTTGCCGTTGGTGTAGCGATAGAGCCAGGCCATGTCCCAGGTAATCCCGTTGCTTTTATCCAGCGTATCGCCGGCGAGGGTGGTACGCAGGAAGCCATACGGGGTGTTGTGGACATAAGACAGCCCGGCCATCATCGTCGATTTACGCCGATCCAGCTTACGCATCTGTTCGCTGTCGCTGTCGCCCGGCTTAAAGTACATCGGCGACCAGTAGGCGGTAACCGACAGCTTATCGCTCTCGTCATTCCATAAGTAGTAACCGCCGCCTAAGCCACGGAACCAAAAGCTGTCGCTCTCGTAGCTGATTGCCGGCACCGGGTAAACATCGACGTCATATTGCTTATACGGGCTTTCGACGATACCCACGCCGGCCCCCAGCGTTAACTTCCCGTCGGCGTGCGCTGCCGACACACAAGCCAAAAGGCACACGCCTGGTGCCAGAGATTTGATCTTCTTCACAATCCATATTCCCGTTTGTCAAATAATCCGCGCAGGCAGTTTAACGTCGTAGCCCTCATGCCTCAAATTCTTTACCCGTCATTACAAAAAATGACTCCCCCGCTCATCAATACAGGGTTTCGGACCTGCAGCTTCATGACAACACGATGAAGGCCCCCGGCAGGACGTGCGAAAAAGCGGCCTTTTTTAGGATGAGTTATTGATATGTCATTGAAATTGATTTTTCGCTGCATGCAAGTTTTCTAAATGCATCTACGCTTTAATTTAGAAGATGTCATTGCAGGGCACGTTATCTTAATCTTGTCGACAACCTGGCATAAGGGTTGCTGGAGAATCTGTAGACGTCGCGCTCTGCTTGCCTCTTCCGGGAGCACCCACTATTCATATGAACGCTCTCAACTTGTGCTAAATACGAAAGGACGGCATGCCATGAATATATTCGATCACTATCGCCAGCGTTATGAAGCTGCCAAGGACGAAGAGTTCACACTGCAGGAGTTTCTTACCATCTGCCGGCAAGATCGCAGTGCTTATGCCAACGCGGCAGAAAGGCTGCTGATGGCCATTGGTGAACCCGCAATGGTCGATACGGCCCTGGAGCCAAGGCTGTCCCGTCTCTTTTCAAACCGGGTTGTCGCACGCTATCCGGCATTTGAAGAGTTTTACGGTATGGAAGATGCCATTGAACAGATCGTTTCTTACCTGAAGCATGCTGCGCAAGGTCTGGAAGAGAAGAAACAGATTCTGTATCTGCTGGGGCCGGTGGGCGGCGGTAAATCATCCCTTGCCGAGCGTCTGAAATCATTAATGCAGCGCGTACCGGTTTACGTGCTGAGCGCGAACGGCGAGCGCAGCCCGGTGAACGACCATCCTCTGTGCTTGTTTAATCCGCGGGAAGATGCGCAGATCCTCGAGAAGGAATATGGCGTACCAACCCGCTATCTCGGCACCATCATGTCGCCGTGGGCGGCCAAGCGTCTGCATGAGTTTGGCGGCGATATCACCAAATTCCGCGTCATCAAGGTGTGGCCGTCGATTCTGGAGCAGGTTGCCATCGCCAAAACCGAACCCGGCGATGAGAACAACCAGGATATCTCTGCCCTGGTCGGTAAGGTTGATATTCGCAAGCTGGAGCACTACGCCCAGAACGATCCGGATGCCTACGGCTATTCCGGCGCCCTGTGCCGCGCCAACCAGGGGATTATGGAATTCGTCGAGATGTTCAAAGCGCCGATTAAGGTGCTGCATCCGCTGCTGACCGCCACTCAGGAAGGAAACTATAACGGCACCGAAGGGATTTCCGCCCTGCCGTTTAACGGGATTATCCTCGCGCACTCGAACGAATCTGAGTGGGTGACCTTCCGTAATAACAAAAACAATGAGGCCTTCCTCGACCGCGTCTATATCGTCAAGGTGCCTTATTGCCTGCGCATTTCTGAAGAGATGCGTATTTATGAAAAACTGCTGAATAACAGCGAGCTGACCCATGCGCCCTGCGCACCTGGCACCCTTGAAACGCTGTCGCGCTTCTCGATTCTGTCGCGCCTGAAAGAGCCGGAAAACTCGAGCATTTACTCCAAAATGCGCGTCTATGACGGCGAGAGCCTGAAAGATACCGACCCGAAAGCGAAATCCTACCAGGAGTATCGCGATTATGCCGGCGTCGACGAAGGTATGAACGGTCTCTCCACCCGCTTCGCCTTTAAAATATTGTCGCGGGTATTTAACTTTGATCATGCCGAGGTTGCCGCTAACCCGGTTCATCTGTTCTACGTCCTGGAACAGCAAATTGAGCGCGAGCAGTTCCCGCAGGAGCAGTCGGAGCGCTACCTGGAATTCCTCAAAGGCTATCTTATTCCGAAATATGCCGAGTTTATCGGTAAAGAGATCCAGACCGCCTATCTCGAATCCTACTCCGAATACGGGCAGAACATTTTTGACCGCTATGTCACCTATGCGGATTTCTGGATTCAGGATCAGGAATACCGCGATCCGGATACCGGCCAGCTGTTCGACCGTGAATCGCTGAACGCGGAGCTGGAGAAAATTGAAAAACCGGCGGGGATCAGCAATCCGAAAGACTTCCGTAATGAGATAGTCAACTTCGTGCTGCGCGCCAGAGCAAACAACAGCGGACGCAACCCGAACTGGACCAGCTACGAAAAACTGCGCACGGTTATTGAGAAGAAAATGTTCTCCAATACCGAAGAGCTGCTGCCGGTCATTTCGTTCAACGCCAAAACCTCTACCGACGAGCAGAAAAAGCACGATGACTTCGTCGACCGGATGATGGAGAAAGGCTACACCCGTAAGCAGGTACGTTTGCTGTGCGAATGGTATTTGCGCGTACGTAAATCGTCCTGACGTGCGGCAAGCCCGATCGCTGCGGGGCAAAAAAGAGATACCAACAATTCGAGTTGCAGGGAGCCCCGGAGGTTTACTCAGGTAAGCGTCCGGGGTAAGCAACGCACAATGCGGCTTGAAGTATGACGTGTATGGTTGGCAAATGCAGTACGGGGGGCATATGACCTGGTTTATAGACCGGCGCCTGAACGGGAAGAATAAAAGTGCGGTGAATCGCCAGCGCTTTTTGCGTCGCTACAAGGCGCAGATCAAACAGTCGATCTCCGAGGCGATCAACAAGCGCTCGGTGACCGATATTGAGAGCGGAGAATCCGTCTCTATTCCGACGGATGATATCAACGAACCGATGTTTCATCAGGGTCGCGGCGGCCTGCGCAATCGCGTGCATCCCGGCAACGACCATTTTGTGCAAAATGACCGTATTGAACGACCGCAGGGTGGCGGCGGCGGCGGAGGTAGCGGCCAGGGGCAAGCCAGCGCCGATGGCGAAGGCGAGGATGGGTTTGTCTTTCAGATATCCAAAGACGAGTATCTCGACCTGCTGTTTGAGGATCTCGCCCTGCCGAATCTGAAGAAAAACCAGCAGCGGCAGCTTACCGAGTTTAAAACGCATCGGGCGGGTTTTACCGCTAACGGAGTCCCGGCTAACATCAGCGTGGTGCGTTCGCTGCAAAACTCCCTGGCGCGACGTACCGCCATGACCGCCGGTAAGCGACGCGAGCTGCGCGCGCTGGAGGCGGATCTGGACGTCATCACTAAAAGCGAACCGGCACAGCTGCTGGAAGAAGAGCGGCTGCGTCAGGAGATAGCCGAGCTGCGGGCGAAGATTGACCGCGTGCCGTTTATCGATACCTTCGATCTGCGCTATAAGAATTATGAAAAACGGCCCGAGCCCTCCAGCCAGGCGGTGATGTTCTGCCTGATGGACGTTTCCGGCTCCATGGATCAGGTCACCAAAGATATGGCCAAACGTTTTTACATCCTGCTGTATCTGTTCCTCAGCCGGACCTATAAAAACGTCGAGGTGGTCTATATCCGCCACCATACCCAGGCAAAAGAGGTGGATGAACACGAGTTTTTCTATTCGCAGGAAACCGGCGGCACGATCGTCTCCAGCGCGCTGAAGCTGATGGATGAAGTGGTTAAAGCGCGCTACGACCCGTCGCAGTGGAATATCTATGCCGCGCAGGCGTCGGACGGCGATAACTGGGCGGATGACTCGCCGCTGTGTCACGAACTGCTGGCGAAGAACATCCTGCCGGTGGTGCGTTACTACAGCTATATTGAAATCACCCGTCGCGCCCACCAGACGTTATGGCGTGAATATGAACACCTGCAGGCGACCTTTGAAAACTTCGCCATGCAGCATATACGCGACCAGGAAGATATCTATCCGGTATTCCGCGAGCTGTTCCATAAGCAGAGTGCCAATACCACCAGCTAACGTAAATAAATCAGCCAGTTAATTATATTTTCTGGCTGATTTTCTATCCCTCCCACGCAATATTATTCTCCCGCTGACGCAATGGTTAGCGCCTGTTCCGGCATTATGCTCCCCTTTTCGTTTCCCGTACGCCGCGTCCTCGGTCGCGCCATTATCACGCTTAGCCAACGCCACGGTTATTATCCCTGGGGACAGCGAGGACCTACCGTGCTAATTTGCTGCTTCGGCTTATTAAGAGGTTGAGAGTAATGAGAAAAAAGCTTCAGAACATGTGCTGGCTGCTGGGAGCTATCGCGGGCGGCGCATCAGCAGAGCAATTTGGCACTCCCGTATCAATCTGCCTTGATAATCACACGGTCCCGTTCATTAAAACGGATAAGCCAGCCATTGAGATTGTTGACGCTGCTTACCGGCAGTGCGAGGAAGCGCTCAGGCAGTGGAGAGACGAGCGCAAATCATTGCCTCCTGAAATGGTTGCCAAACAGGACCAGGAGTTCCATGACTTTTATGTCCATATGATTGAAATAAGGCGCAAGGCTCCGGCGGGAGCAGAATAACGGAAGCGGCGTTGCGTTGGCGGTCGTGAGTGACGCTTCGCCCAAAGCCGCCTCAGGTCATCCATCACCGGGGAAGATAATTCGGACTTTAAATCGACCCGCCGCGAGCCGCCTGAACAACAAGATGGCGCCGCATTACCGCCGGCCTGGCTATTCCTCCGGATTCACCCGGCAATTCATCAGGATATAGCGGGCGTCTTTTCGCTTATGCTGGTCGATTAAAGGGACCAGTCGTCTGAAATGCTCGCTGGCGCAATGCGCGTCGAGGGCCGCGTGGTCTGGCCACTCCTCAATAAAAATGAAATGTCCGGGATCCTTCTCATCAATATATAAATCATAAGCGATACAGCGCGGCTCTTTCTTCGTTGCCGATACCAGTTCCCGGTACAAAGGGAGAACGATTTCAACGCATTCGGGTTTTATAAAATCTTCGGCAGTGACTTTTAACATACGCGCCTCTTAGTTAAAACGAATACTGACTCGCCGGGGACGAATGATACCTCAGCGTCATCAGGCCCGTTCTCCGTTGGGATAGCGCTGACGCTGGTCATTTTCTGCAAGCATCATAGCCTTTGCTCTCGGGAAGTGCACGACGGTCCGCCCTTCCCTCGGGAAAGTCAAAGGAGGGTCGCGGGCAGTTTTGTGGCAGAAGTGGACTACAGCTGTGCCTGAGATGAGGGAGAGAAGCAGCAAATATAAACGGGGAGGTTTTTATATAGATTAAATTTTATCCAGACGTGGTAGACTGAAACACATTCATTGAAAGGTTAATCATCATGTCATTTCTCGATTACGCAATGAAGCTCATCGGTGGAACGTCCACCGCCACCTGCCCCATCTGCGGCTTAAAATCCCCCCAGCCTGCATCAAAGATTCGGTTAAAGCAGGCAATGCTATGCCCGGGATGTAAGGCCCTTTTTGTCTCGCCACGCTAACCCCTTACGCCGGCTCACGTACAAACCGGTGTTCTATACTGAAATAAAGACCGGCAGCTGTTAAATCCCTGATGCCTTACGCCCATCCTGAGAGAACGTTTCTGAACTGATTTCGCAACTGCTCCTGCGCGTTAATGTCGCATCAGAGCAACGCTATGAAAATGAATCCCCGAGCATGGTTTAGCCGCTCCCGTATGTCTACGAAAGCCCCTGAACTGGTGCCGTTTCCTGCCAACGACTCAACAAGCGAAAATAGCTTGCGCTCAGAGCTGTTTTCGACGCCTCAGATGGAACGTTACGGCCAGAAACTGGCGCATACTCATAAGTTGTCGCCGGACAAGCTGCCTTACTATCTTCTTAAACGGCTGGGGGATAATGAGGCTGCGATCACGCAAAACTGTTATGCGCTCAATGCCGGGAAAAAATCGAGCATCATGCCCGCGGGTGAGTGGCTGCTTGATAATTACTACCTGATTGAGGAACAAATCCGCATTGTCCGCCAGCATCTGCCAAAAAGCTTTGGCAAAGGCCTCCCGTCCCTGGCATCGCCTCACCACTGCCCGCGTATTTACGATATCGCATCTGAAGCTATTGCCCACGGTGACGGGCGCTGGGACGTGGCCAGCCTGACCAGCTATATTGCGGCGTATCAGCAGGTGACGCCGCTGACGTTAGGCGAGGTCTGGGCGCTACCGGGCATGCTGCGTCTGTCTCTAATCGAAAATCTGCGTCGCGTCAGTATGGAAGTAGTAAAAGCCCAGCAAGAGCGCAGCCTGGCAGATACATGGATTACGCGGATTTTCGAATGTGCCGAGAATACTCCGGCAGACTTAATCATGGTGGTCGCCGACATGGCGCGCGCGCGGCCGCCGCTGAGCAGTGCGTTTGTCGCAGAACTGGTACGCCGCCTGCAGGGGCGCGGCAATGCGCTGGCACTGCCGCTGACCTGGGTGGACCAGCGTCTTGCTGAACAGGGCGTGACAACCGAGGTTCTTATTCACCGCTTCAATCAACAGCTTGCGGCCAGCCAGCTTTCCGTCAGCAACAGCATCGCGGGCTTGCGTTTGCTGAGCGAAACGAACTGGGCTGATTTCGCCGAGGCAATCAGCGTCGTAGAACAGACATTGCGTCTCGATCCTGCCGGCACCTATTCCCGTATGCACTTTGATACCCGGGATCATTACCGCCACGTCATCGAGATCCTGGCCAGAGACAGTCGTTTCAGCGAGTCAGAGGTAGCCAGCCGGGTACTGGCGCTTTCTGTGGAAAATGCGCCCGGCACGCCGGGGCATCATATTGGTTATTATCTGGCCGGTGGAGGCCGCGAGCTGCTGGAAGTGCAGCTTTCCGCAGATACCTCAGGGCTGATACGCCTGCGGCATAGTTTCAACAAAATCCCCTTGTTGTCATGGCTTGGCAGCCTGAGCCTGCTGACGACAGCGGTGACGGCCGGAATTTTGCACGAAACCGCGCAGCAGGGAATGGGCTGGATGCTGATACTTTTGGCGTTGCCGCTTATTTTGGCGGTCAGTCAGTTAATGAACGATTTGTTGAGCGAAGCGACCACCCGCTTTCGAATACCCAGACCGCTGCCGCGAATGGATTTTTCCGCTGGAATTCCGGCGGATTGCGCGACCCTGGTAGTGGTCCCTTGTATGCTGACAAGTCACGAAAGCATCAGCAAGCTCCTCACCAGCCTGGAAGTGTGCTGGCTGGGTAATCAGAACGAAAACCTCCGCTTCGCCCTTCTCACCGATTTTGCCGATTCCGCCGTTGAAAAACCGCCAGAAAACAGCGGGCTGCTCAGACAGGCCATCTCGGAAACAGAGGATCTTAACCGCCGCTATCCAGCCAGCCGCCCACGCTTTTATCTTCTGCACCGACAGCCAGAATGGGCCCCCACGCAGGAAAAATGGATGGGTTATGAACGCAAACGGGGAAAGCTGGCGTTGCTGAACAACTGGTTGCGCCATCCCGCGGCGCAATTTTCCAGCGTCGCAGATGCGCCAGCGCATCTGTTGCCGGGTCATATTAAATATGTCATCACCCTGGACAGCGATACGGTGTTACCGCGCGACACGGCGCATAAGCTGGTCGCGACAATGGCGCATCCGCTCAACCTGCCAGAGTATGATCCGCTACGGCAGAGGGTCGTCAAAGGGTACGGCATTTTACAGCCCGGGCTGGCGGAGGAAATGCCGCGCAACGGACAGGGACGCTATGCCGCCATGCGCAGCAGCGTGCCGGGTAATAATCCCTATTCGATGATGTCTTCAGATATCTATCAGGATCTCTTCGGCGAAGGATCGTTCGTTGGTAAGGGCATTTATGACGTCGATATCTTTGTCCTGGCCACCGCCAACGCCTGCCCGGAAAATCTGGTCCTCAGCCATGATTTACTCGAAGGGTGCTACGCTCGCTCCGGGCTACTCAGTGAAGTTTTACTCTACGAGCAGTACCCGAACAACTATCTGTCAGACGTTGCCCGCCGCACGCGCTGGATCCGTGGCGACTGGCAGCTGCTTAACTGGCTCAGCCCGTACGTCAGAAAGGCGGATGGAACCCGGGATAAAAATCCGCTATCGGCGCTTTCCTGCTGGAAGTTATTCGACAATTTACGCCGCAGCCTGGTCAGCCCGTCTTTGCTGGCGCTTCTTTTTTGCTCCCTGCTGCTGGTCCCCAACCCGCTTTATTGGCTTGGCGCGCTGGCGCTGGTGTGGTTATTGCCTTCAGCGCTGAGCATCAGCCACGACCTTCTGCATAAACCTCTTCGTCGCCCTTTGCGGCTGCATATTCCACTCGTCGCGGCCGGGGCGCTGAAACGGTTTTCCCGTATCGGGCTCAATTTTGCGATACTGCCGCATGAGGCCGGATACTCATTGTACGCCATTGCCGTGACGCTCTGGCGTCTTGGCGTCAGTCAGCGCAATCTCATCCAGTGGACCAGCCACAGCCCCGACGGCCATCAGCCCGGCGTTTCGGTGATTCGTTTTTATCGGGCGATGTGGCTGAATGTTGTCGCCGGGGCGGCATTGACGATGATGACTTTTCATTTTTCCCCACGGCTTCTGACTATCGCTCTGCCCGTCGGCGTTCTATGGTGTCTGGGCCCCCTGCTGCTGAGCTGGCTAAGCCGCCAGCCTGAACGTAAGGCGATTTCGCTGAACCAGGAACAGAAGCAGCTGCTGCGTCAGACGAGTCGCGAAATCTGGGCCTTCTTTGAAACCTTTGCCACGGCAAAAGAGAACTGGCTTCCACCGGACAATTACCAGGAAATACCGCAGCCAACCATCGCACATCGCACCTCCCCCACCAATATCGGACTTTCCCTGATGGCCAATCTGACCGCCTGGGATTTTGGCTACCTGCCCGGGGGAGAGGTTTTACAGCGCGTGACGATGACTCTCGACTCAATGGATAAAATGGAACACTTCCGGGGCCATCTCTTTAACTGGTATGACACCCGCACGCTTGCGCCCCTCAGCCCACGCTATGTTTCGAGCGTTGACAGCGGCAATATGGCCGGCCATTTACTGACATTGCGCGAAGGCCTGTCCGCCATGCGTCATCAGCCGGTTTTGAACAGCGAGCAGATCCTGGCCGGGCTGAACGATACGATAATCATTCTGGAAAAACACTGGGGTCAGAACGCGCCAACCGGTCTGCGACTGCTGCGCAAGCACTGCCTGAACGCAGCGTCGCTGCCTCCGGCGCAGCTGTTCAGCGAACTTAAAAAAATGCGCGCCCAGTGTAACCATCTGACGACGCAGTGCGCTCAGGAGAGCAGCCTTGTGGTGCGCTGGACAGGACACCTTGAGCATCAGCTGGTGCAGCTTTGCCATGAATGGTCGCATTTGCTTGGCTGGATACCTCAGACGTATAGCGAACAGATGCTGCCGACATTGAGCTGGCTTGCCGGCGCGAGCTATTGCGGCGAAGGAACGCCTCCGGCATCGGCTACGGCGCTGGCCCGCATGCGGCTGAAGATTATCACTGAACTTGAACAGCGGCTGAGCGATCATGCGAGAATGGATTTTGCTTTTCTGTACAGCGAGGCGACCAGCCTGCTCAGCGTCGGCTACAACTGTGATACGAACACACCCGATAAAAGCCATTACGATCTTCTGCCGTCTGAAATCCGTCTGACCAGTTTTCTCGCCATCGCGACTAACCAGCTGCCGTTAAAAAGCTGGTATGCCCTGGGACGGTTGTTCACCACCATTGACCATGAAACCGCGCTGATGTCGTGGAGCGGTTCGATGTTTGAATACCTGATGCCGAACCTGGTGATGCCCACCTGGCCCGGTAGCCTTCTCGATGAAATGAGCCAGTCCGCGGTTAAGCGTCAGATACGCTGGGGCAAAGAGCGTGGGGTGCCGTGGGGGGTATCGGAGTCCGGTTATCATGCTTTTGACGTTCAGCACAATTATCAGTATCAGGCATTTGGCGTACCGGGTCTCGGTCTGCGGCGAGGACTTGCTGACGATATGGTCATCGCCCCGTATGCGACACTGCTGGCGCTAACGATCTCTCCGCAGAAAGCCTGCGAGAATCTGCTCAGCCTGGAAAAAAACGGCGCGCGCGGCGAATACGGTTTTTATGAAGCGCTGGACTATACTCCCTCCCGCCTCGCAACCGGGCAGCTATATGCCGTCGTGCAGTCCTGGATGGCGCACCATCAGGGGATGGCATTTCAGGCGCTGGCTCACGTGCTGCTTAACGCCCCGATGACGGAGCGATTCATGTCCAGTACCGTCTTCCGCTCGGCGAGCCTGCTGTTACAGGAGCGCGTGCCGGATGCGGTCGATCTCTACAGCCCGCGCCGTCATTTCGAATCCCATGAAGGAAGGGTCAAACCCGTTCGCTACGAACCGCGTATTTTTACCGGAGCAGATACGCCGGTGCCTGAAGTTCAGCTGTTGTCCAACAGCCATTACCATCTGATGTTAACCCCCGGTGGCGGTGGCTATAGCCGCTGGAACAATATTGCCCTCACGCGCTGGCGCAGCGATACGACCCGGGATAACTGGGGAGCATTCTGCTATATCCGCGATACGCAAACGGGCGAAGTCTGGAGCAATACCTGGCATCCCACCGGCAAAGACGCCGATAACGGCGACGAGGCGATCTTTACCGATGCCGGCGCTGAATACAGGCGTACTTTCGGATCGCTGAGTGTCAGAACCCAGATTGTGGTCTCCCCGGAAGATGATATTGAACTACGGCGGCTCACGCTGGTACACAGGGGGCGAATGCCGCGTGACCTTGAACTGACCACCTATTCCGAAGTGGTGCTGGCGCCCGACGCCAGCGATCGGGCCCATCCGGCATTCAGCAATTTATTCATCCAGACCGAGATTAACCCCGATCGTGACGCGATCCTGTGCCATCGCCGCCCGCGTTCGCTGGACGAACAGAACCCGTGCATGTTTCACATGGTGGTCGTGCATGGCAATAACAGTAAGAGCATCTCGTTTGAAACCGACAGGGCAGCATTTATTGGCCGCGGCAGAACCCCTTCAAATGCGCTGACAAGCGTAAAAAAAGGACCGCTCAGCAATACCTCGGGGGCCGTTCTTGATCCGATACTGGCGATTCGCCACGCTATCACGCTACTACCGGGACAGCCTGTCACTATCGATATCGTTTACGGTATCAGCGAAAGCCGCCAGCACAGCCTGGCGTTGCTTGAAAAATACAGAGATCACCCCATCGCTGACCGCATCTTTGAACTGGCCTGGTCCCACAGTCTGGTGGTGTTACGCCAGATGAACGCCAGTGAAGATGATGCCACGCTGTTTAACCGTCTCGCCAGCGCGGTGCTTTACCCCTGTCACGAGCTGCGCGCCGACGGCCAGATTATCAGCCGTAACCGGCGAGGTCAGTCCGGTCTGTGGGGCTGGGCGATTTCAGGCGATCTGCCGATAGTGCTGTTCAGTATCACCAGCGAAGAGGGTATCGCCTCGGTAACAACACTTATTCAGGCGCACCGATACTGGCGCCAGAAAGGGCTGGAGGTCGATTTGGTGATCCTCAATGAGAGCCCTGGCGGCTACCAGCAGGCGCTGCAAAACCAGATTATGGATTTGATTTATGCCAGATCGGGAGCCAGCCTGCTGGATAAATCAGGCGGGATTTTTGTCCGTAATGGCGAGCATCTCTCCGCCGAGGATAAGCAGCTTCTGATGAGCGTCGCCTGCCTGTATCTTGATGATCGAGCCGGCGGGCTAAGTGAACAGCTTAACCAGCGCATTCATACCCTAAAACCCCAGGCCAGGTTGCTAATTCCGCACCCTGCAGCGGAGGGCAATCGACATACCGACTGGACGCCTGATACCCATCAGCTGCGCCATTTCAATGGGCTCGGCGGCTTTTCTCAGGATGGTCGGGAGTATCAGATTGTCCTCAGGGAAAACGAGCCGACGCCAGCTCCGTGGTCAAATGTGCTGGCAAACGCCGATTTTGGCAGCGTTATCTCAGAGGCGGGACAGGCCTACAGCTGGTATGAAAATGCCCATGAATACCGCTTAACGCCCTGGGAAAACGATCCGGTGAGCGACCGCAGTGGTGAAGCCTTCTATCTGCGTGATGAAGAGAGCGGTGCGTGCTGGTCGCCGACGATACTGCCAGTGCGCGGCCACGGCGACTATTTGACCCGTCATGGTTTTGGCTACAGCGTGTTTGCCCACCGGGAGAGCGGGATAGACAGTGAGTTGACGATACTGGTCGCCGAACAGGCACCGGTTAAACTGGCGATCCTGACGCTCAGTAATAATTCGGGACGAACGCGTAAACTGTCCGTCACCGGGTATGCGGAGTGGACGCTTGGGGATTTACGAACCCGTTCGGCCTCCCATATCGTTACGTATCCAGTCAACATTTCTGGCGGTTGCGGGGTGATGGCCAACAACTTTTACGGCGCTAACGGCGGCGAGCGCACGGCATTTTTTGCCGTCAGCGGCTCCTACTGCTCGCTGACGGGCGACCGCCGCGAGTTTATTGGCCGAAACAGTTCATTGCAAAATCCGGACGCCATGAAGCTGCGCAGGCTCTCGGGGAAAACGGGGGCCGCGCTGGATCCCTGCGCAGCAGTACAATCCGCGGCCACGCTAATTGATGGCGACCAGAGAACGTTTATTTTTGTCCTTGGCGTGGATGAAAATCATAGCCGGGCTCAGGAGACCCTGGCCCGCTATCTGAATGAGGATACCGTCCGCCAGGAGCTGAACAACGTTCACCGCTATTGGCATCACGTACTCGATAAAATGGTGGTCAATACCCCGGATACCTCCGTGAACTTACTGGTCAACGGGTGGCTGCTGTACCAGACGATGGCCAGTCGCCTTATGGCGCGTAGCGGTTACTATCAGTCCGGCGGCGCATTTGGTTTTCGCGATCAGCTGCAGGATACGCTGGCGCTCAGTCACGCCGCCCCGGAAAGGATGCGCGAACAGATAGTGCTGTGCGCAACACGGCAGTTTGTTGAGGGAGACGTGCAACACTGGTGGCACCCTCCTCACGGTAACGGCGTGCGTACACGCTGTTCGGATGACTATCTCTGGCTCCCGCTCGCAGTCTGTCACTATGTCGAAACGATCGGGGACACAGAAATACTGGAATTGAATATTCCTTATCTGCAAGGTCGCCCGCTCCATCCGGGTGAAGAGTCCGTCTACGACACGCCGGTCATCAGCAGCAGCGAAGAGACGCTATGGTTACACTGCGTCAAAGCTATTCAGCATGGATTACGCTTCGGGCAGCACGGTCTCCCGCTGATGGGGGCCGGCGACTGGAATGACGGGATGAACCAGGTGGGCATTGAGGGAAAAGGTGAAAGCGTCTGGCTGGGCTTCTTCCTGTACGATATTTTACAACGCTTCGCTTCGCTTGCCGATCGGCGACAGGATGCCAGCGTCGCTTCAATGTGTCGTTCAGAGGCGCTGCGCCTGCAAAAAAATCTCGAAACCTCGGCATGGGACGGTGAATGGTACCGGCGAGGATATTTTGACGATGGTACTCCCCTGGGCTCAAAAGCGTCGCAGGACTGTCGAATTGATGCGATTGCGCAAAGCTGGTCGGTACTGTCCGGGGTCGCCAGCGAGGCGCGTAGCGTCATGGCGATGCAGGCGCTGGATAAGCATCTGGTGGATAACGAGGCCGGGCTAATCAAACTGTTAACGCCACCTTTCGATGGACACGGGCTGAATCCGGGATATATCCAGGGCTATCTGCCAGGAGTGCGGGAAAACGGGGGGCAGTATACTCATGGCGCCATCTGGGCGGTGATGGCGTTTGCCCGGATGGGGAATGCAGAACGCGCGTGGCAGCTGTGGTCAATGATCAACCCGATAAACCACACGCTGGATGCCGGTGGAGTGGAAAGATATAAAGCGGAGCCCTACGTCATGAGCGCTGATGTGTACAGCGTCGCGCCACATACGGGTCGTGCCGGATGGAGCTGGTATACCGGTTCCGCAGGCTGGGCATACCGTTTGTTGGCAGAGGAGCTGCTGGGGATAAAACGTTGCGGTACTTCCCTTACCGTTCATTCTCTGTTGCCGGACAACTGGCCGTCGTTTTCCATGACATATCAGTACGGCGACAGTCAGTATCACATTAGCGTTTCACGTGGCGTCGGGAAATACCAGGCCACTCTGGACGGCATCATCCTCCCCGATGACAGCATTCCGCTGATGGATGACGGACAATTCCATACCATTGATATCATTCAGAACTGACGCTGGCTTAGCGTGCGCATTAACGTCTGCCGTTAGTGCGCTGATTGTCCCGGAGAACATCAATTGCGGTCTTCATCGCGGTTTTGTCATCCCTTCTTTTTTGTTTGTCCTGCATCACCTGCAGGTACTCAAGCAACGTCCGGGTGTTAATGGGGCGGCCCTGTTTGCCGACGGCCAGCACGGCTTCACCAAGGATAATTTTCACTGGCGGCAATTGCGCCGGGTACCAGTCGAGGATGTCTTCTGATTTCATTATAAATTTCTCACGGAAGGGTATTATATCACAAATCACCCAGGTGGTCTGCGGGTCTGACTTGCTGATTTAGTAATAAATCCACATAACATTATCTAAATAATCTTGTTTAAAGGCGTATAATGAATATTACACTCCATAGAGTATCAATTTATGTCTTATACAAATGGACTCAGGCATTTTAAAGAGAGACCCGTTCACGTGGCTTGCCCGGTATGTGCCCACCGGGCCGATCAGAAAGCAGGTAAATTACGGAAAAATGCGGTTCTGGAGTGCCCCGCCTGCGGGCTATTATTCAGACCGTCAGAATGCTGGTGTATTGGAGGCTGATCGGCGGTCTCGCATTTTAAAGATACACAAATGGGAAAATGGCGACCTACCTGTTTTACTCCTGTAATGAAGGTCATGCTTATGAAAACCAGTAAAGTTGTTCTGATTGAAGGAGATATCATTGGCAGCCGTCTTTCCGGCGAAATAAATCAACCTTTCTGCATTCACAGGGTCAGATTTAGCAATGATAAATATGCGATTGTGCGGGTAGCATCAGGGCAGTGCTTCACGCCAGGGGAGATCATTGAACGGCACGGGAACGAATGGTTTTACAACCATGAAAAAATTCGCCTGCTCGGGTTTGAATACCTTGACGAAAAGGAATCCGCCAGACAATTCCATGAACATTACTGGCATATATAGAATAACCCAGAGGGATATTTTACTGATGCAAACCGAAAAGTTATAATTTCTGGCCCTGACTAAACTCTGCATTTTGGCGATTCTATTTAAATAGATGAGCATCATCAACGTTAACATACGCCGTTAAATATTAGCCCTACCGTTATTTATCCTGCGCGCCATAACATGCAGGCACATGAAAGAAAAAAGATACAAGGTGTAAACGAGCCATACCCTCTTCGGCGGCATTGACCGGCCCCTCACAGACGTAATTTCCGCTCCTCGTTCATAGCCGTCGTCATATGGCCTCGGGCCTGTCCGCTCCATGCCTGAAGCGGACGTTAATGTCAGTATCCTTAGACAGAGCCAGACGTGGAATCACTGCCCCCTGATAATCAAACACTTCAAAAAAACAATGTTATCAATAGCATAAGGGTAGTAAAGTAGAGTTAACTTTGGATATTATTTTTCATATCCGTACAAATTAATCCTGCCTGACAAATATTCACCTAAATATACTTCACTGATTTTACTGAAGCCTTGCTCCGCAATTTTACCTTCTAACCAATCACTGTCTTTGTTAATAATCTCAAGCAGATCATGGTTAGCTAACCCATCTACTATAATTGGGTAACGTATATTTTCATCGCCACTTTGGATAATAGTCAACTGCCCATTCTGTTCGAGAACCACGCGTTTTAGTTGCTCCACTTCATATATGCCATTTGCTCTTAATTTAAACATCAAATCATTTGCGGAAACACCATTTCTTAAACACTCTTTAACATTAACGCTGCCATTATGTACCAAGGTAATAGGCTTGCCATCAATAATTCGTTTAACGAAGCGATTATTCTCTTTTAAAAACTTAAGAACAAAAACAAGCAAAGTCCAGATAATCAACACTAGTATAAATTGTAGTACGGTTATCGATTCATTGTAAATTACGCCACCGATGATCCCGCCTAATACATAGTTTTGAACCTGATCCATTGCGGATGAGGGGGCCAGATTCCCTTTTCCCATGAGATTTATTTGAACAATCAAACACAGTATTCCCAGCCCCAACTTTATAATGATAGGTGTGTAAACAATCATTTTATTCCTCAATTTCTTATAATTTCTATTTCGGGGTTTATTAACGAGACTTCTACTAACCTGTAAGTCTTTTGATCCACACTTAAGTTGATACGGTAATAGGAATCATTAATTTTAACAATGACGCCATCCGATAATTGTACTGAACTGGGAAAGATCGAGTTTACACTCACATCTTTTTCTTTTGATAACAACCTCACAAAATTAACCATTTGCGATGATTGTGAGTGTACATTTTGGCTATCTGTATAATCTGCATACTGAACACCCGAAATGAAGAGTAAAAATAAGAAGGCGATAATCGTTAAGTCCCGATATTTAGTCTGCAGGCGATGACGCATATACAGGCTAAAAACGACAATGAGGATAAACAAAGTGCTAAATATAATAATATATTTTAAATAATCATTTATATTAGACTGCATTTGTAGATAATTTATTCCATAAAACTTCATCTAGGCATAACTCCTGATTTTTTAAGACTCCCACCTTTATTATAGTGATTCATTGCCATTTTTCACGCTGATGTTACATAACAACTAATAATTATCAGCTATCATCTGAGGTCTGTCATTGATTTTTTAAGCTGAAGTATAGATAAGAAGTATAAATCATCGATGGTTTAAGTATCTGGCGAGGGCGGTAGTTGGTTCGAAAAATTCCCTGATTTCCATTAACAGCTTAATCAAAGGCGCACATGAATAATGTCTGCTGCTTGCTCAAAGCAGCCTCTTAGAGAGTTGCACACGGCGGCTTCGTGCAGCAGACATTACACACGGCGTATTGTTAAAAATTTGTGTTTATGGAGAACGATGGACGTCAGCCTGGCTCGGGGAAGAGGATGTGAATACCGGCCAGTTATGCCGGGAACACACCCCCATCCCATATGCTGCTGAGAGCTAGTAATAATGCCAGGCTGACCTGCCCGCGAATAACATAGCGGATTAAAGCCGTTATTTTATGGGGGTGATTTTCGTCACTGAGCCTGTTTGAGCTTTATCCCCGGTAGTACCATACATAGACACCAGATAAACGGCACCATCAGGCCCGGCGGTCAGGTGGTTTGGCGTATCATCCATCGGGATATTAGCGACCAGTTTACCGTCCTTGTCCAGAACAGCAACGGTTCCGCCTGCACGCGTGGCGGCGAAAACCTGCGACGTCACGGGATCCCAGGCAACAGAGACGCCCCCGGCGCCAATGTAAGTATCAGCGAGAACCTTGCCGTCCGCATCAAGAACCACGACATTGTTTGTCTCCTGGGAAGCGACGTAAAGACGGCCGGTCTCCGGATCGCGAGCGATGTCGGTTGCACCTTGCGCCTGAGGTATTTTCACCGTCGTGCTCTTGCCCGTTTTGAGATCAATCCAGCCCACCCAGGGCGTATCGCGGCTGACGCCATAGAGTTTCCCACCGGTACTGTCGAGGGCAAGATCTGTACTGTAAAACTGGTCGCGGCCGCGGTTCGTCACGAACTCCATCTGACCGATATGTTCCAGCGTTTTGGTATCATATACCTCGATAAAACCGGTCAGCGCTGCGCTGACATAAGCCCGATTGCGGGCTTCATCAATAACCACATCGCGTGGATGTGTGACCGACCCTTCCGGAAAGACTTTCACGACGGAAAGCGTTTTTGCATCATAGACGGTCACCGTCTCGGCAAGCGTGTTCGTCGTCCAGACATGATTATGGACATTATCAACACCGACGCCGAAGACACCAATTTGCTCACCCTTTTTGTCTTTAGGCAGAGTAGCCTCCGCTTCGACAGCCAGCGTTCCAGCGTTCAGCCTCATCAGGCGGCTACCATCCTTCGGGCCGCGTGCAGAGGTCACGAACAGCTTCCCGTCGGCCGAAACTGCCGACTGGTAAGCCCGCTCACCCACGGGAATTGTTTGCAGCCTGAAAGCCTCGGTGTTTTTCGGGGGAACAATTTGGGACAATTTCAACATGACCTGCGAAACGCTCGCGGGATTTTGCGTGATAACAGTGAGTGGATGAAGGCCTGTAGCGGCATCGGCCGGAACGGTTAGCGGAATAGTAAGGTTTCCCTTTTCGTCAGCGGTCAATGGTTTCGGTGTCAGGACTTCAGTGCCATTCAGCATGGTGACGGTCGTGCCCGCCTGCAGGCTCTTAATCGCTATGACAGTTTTATCTCCGGGCTTAACGGGAACGTCCCGTGACCCGGCACGGATACTGCCAGGGAACGTCGTGGTGGCAGTTGCCCATTGGCTATCGGCGTATGCCGCTGTGGCGGTTGACATCGCAATAGCGGAGGCCAACAGCACTGAACGCACTGAAATTCTTCTCATCTTATCTCCATAAATTGTATTGATGCTGCATCTCAACGCAGCCACCGGTTATACCCCATGCGCTGAGTCTTACCTTCTGCCATGAGAAATATGTCTTGTTATAAGCGCATTTAACATACCACACCGATGTAAATAGTTATCATTACTGTTTTGGGTGGTATCTTAAATGCAGGGCGTTTTATGTATAGCTTGTGAGCGAGCTGTAGATTTCCGCTTAGGGGGCGGCATTGTGCCTGAAGAGGACGTCGCGATATGTTCCGCTTTCGGCTCCGATCGGAGTGAGGTAACGTACAGGAATATTTTTACCGGACGCAATCAACATGCCTTCCATCGAAACGTTTATGACTTTCCTGTTAGCTCTTACACTTCTGGAGATCTCTCCGGGCCCAGACATGATGCTGACCATCGCGAGGGGAGTTGGTCAGGGAAGGCGTATTGCTTTGCTTACAGTCATGGGGAATGTTTTCGTTGCAGGATCTGTGCAGGTATCTTTTCTGGTTCTGGGGCTTGTAACCGTTGTTCACGCCTGGCCGGTTGCGCTGGATCTGCTGAGGTGGGTAGGTGCCGCTTACCTGATCTGGTTGGGATTTAAGATGATCGCGACATCAGGCACAGATACCCGACTGCGGAAAACAGTCAGAATTTCTGACTGGAATGCGGTCAAAGAGGGCGCGCTGAACAGCCTGACTAATCCAAAATCTCTTCTATTCATGTTTGCTTTTCTGCCCCAGTTCGTCGACCCCGCCGCCGGACCTGTCTGGCTACAGCTGCTTGTTTTAGGCGGTATACAAAAGCTGGCCGGGATTATATCTCTGGGTTCTGTCGCAATGGCGTCAGGAACGTTCGGAAACTGGTTAGGTAAACATCCTGCATTTATTAAATGGCAGGAGCGATTTACAGGTGTTGTCATGGTGGCACTTGGCGTTCGAATGCTATTTAGTGGTTCTGGTGTTGTATCGACACCTAAAAATTACCCCCCCCCTCACCTGCCTGACACCGTAAGCACAACGTCGGTTTCTTACCCATAGCACGCGTCTTACGCCTCGGCCCGTGCCCTTTGCGCCAGGCGCAGACGTTGCTATGTATCATTGAACAAGAGCAGGTCAGTATTGAATACAGTATCAGGACAGCGAACTCTCAATAACTAAACGGTTCGCTGTACGCTCGTTTGAATGTAATGTCCTGAGGGAGTAAATTAATTTATAAATCAAAGACATGCTTCAGAAACTGCGTGGCTGTCCTCGAACATGCGAAAACGGGTAATGAGACCATCTTCAATGCACATATCGAATACAAATTCGGTTTCAATCAACTTACCTGTTTTTTTAACGCGTGATGCAAGCTCACCGATAGCCACGACACGCTTATCTTTGATAAGTATATCTTTAATTTCAAAATGTTCTGATGAAATCTGCGCCCTGATTTGCGCATAGAATTCTGCCGCACCTTTTCTTCCGTGTTTGCGACCAATCCAGGGAACTACACGAGTATTTCCCGCAACCAGCCAGTCTACATTTTCACTAACCAGTTCAGCTATTTCATGAACATCTTCTGCCGTGGCTATACGATGAAAAAAAGCTTCCGTTACTGCCTGGGGAGTTTGAATTGTCATAACCTGTCAGTCTCAGTAATCGTAATTAAGGATCTTTAGATTAATTGATTGTCTTAAAAATCACCTTATCCTCAGGTGCTGTTCAGTGATGCAATTGAGGAGCCGTTGGCACATTACTCAGCCAGCTTCTCCTTCAAAGCAGCCCGTCATGCCAGCGTGAGCAGCGGGCTTAACGTAAGATATTTTCCAGGCGCTCCCCTAATGGCGCTTGTGAAGTGGCCGGGGAAAATTCATGGTGAAAGACAGGCGTAGGTTGAAACCACCACCAACCACCACCAACCACCACGTGATTCGCCAAAGCCTTACGGGTGCGCAGCTGACCGAAAGCTAAGCAGCCTGATGATCGAGCGCTATAGTCGATCAGGGCTAAACGGGACGAAAAAAAACCCGCAGAGATATGGGCGGGCTGATTCAAGAGCGTAAAATCCATTTACTGCAAATAACATCATAATAACCGGGAGTTATTATATGACGCCCGGCATAAAAATACGCCTCCCTGTTTGGGGGGGATTAAGGAGAGAATCAGCGTGCCATCGTCCATTCCGTGGATACCAAAATCGCGCAAAGGCTGGTAACACATAATGCGTATATCAGTAAATCCCTCGCGAATTTCTTTTTAAAAATATCCATATTTGCCCGGACAGATTTGATAATGCCTCAGCCAACAGTGTTTCTCTATCATAATTAATGTATGCTAAGTTAAGCCAGCATCTACTAAATGAGCTATTAAATATCTGGAGTTGACAATGAGACGGATACGCGCCCCTTTATATTCAGTTGTATTACTGTCCTGTTTATTTATTACTTCATGCACACACACAAAAGAGAATGAGGTGAAGAACGCACATGAAACCGTGTCAAAGGAATCCGATATAGAAAAGGGACAGCTGGATGATTTATTATCTATAAACAATGGGTTAGCCAGCCAACCAAACAGATCAAAACCGTATCGCTATTCTATACAGATACAAACCGCTATTCGGAGCAAAATAGAAAACTACGAAGTATACAAAGGGAAAGAATGTGACCTGAATATTAAACTATTTCGTGATGGCAGTGTTGAAGATGCAACCATCAATAAAGGTGACCCTGAGCTTTGTAACATGGTCCGAACCGTAGTATTAAACTCTCAGCTCCCGCCCCCGCCGGATGAAGAGACCTGGCTGAAATTCAAAAATATCAGGATGGAGTTCTTACCATAAAAAGTTAATGAATCCTCGCGGATTTGGCAGCCATCTTAGATATCTTTTCTGATGCACTCCACCCCGGTAAACGCACCGTCCCTTTCGACGGTGTTGCCAACCCCTAAGGTAAACCTTAACAAACCACCATATTGAAGGCCGGGAACACCCTTGTTTAAACACCAGCGTTTAGTTCAAAGACTTTGCATGCTGGTACATGTAAACCCTTCCCGGCTGTAGTGAAGCCACGCCGGGACGTCCAGCGATGAGAGCCGCGTTTGCCCGCGCCAGAATACAGGCCCAGGCGCTACCGCGTCGAATTCATCGGCCCACCGACGGTACCAGGTGTTCACGGGATCGGTCCGGGTATGCTGTATTTCCGGGAACAGCCCGGTCTGAACGTCTGAAGACAACGGTAACGGGCAGAGCTTTCGGTGACCGCCGATAAAGTGCTTCCTCCACCGGCTATCAGCAGGCGTTGCTGAAGAATGAAAAACCCGTTCGACAAGTTCTGACTATGTGGGAACCATAAGCTGCAGCATTGGATAACGCTCCAACCATCTTTTGGCGGCAGCCCGCTGTTTAAATACGGGCAACTTTTCATCCGCAAACTGAGGCGTCGGCCTTAAACGAAGCTCGAACAAATCAGCGAGGCCATATGGGGCGATAATCTCAATAAGGCCCGTTTCGTCGGTTCTGACGGCGACAGCCGTGGCCGTTTCAGGCCAGTAGCGGATAGCATTCTCCGTAGAGTGATACGGCGCATTGCCGCCATGGTGATGCATTCTGGCCTGGTTCTTCACCGACCAGTCGAACGTTGAGGTCATTTGGCTAAGCGTTGCTTCCAGATGGCGATCGTAATCAGGAGTGCAGCGCGCTGCGTCAAACCAGACAACATCAACGTCTCCGCAGACAGGCCGTTGGCCATATCCATGCAGGTGATCCCAGACCGCATCCCGCACAAATCCGGCGCCGATCCAGCCGTCGTTGAGCCTTAAGGTTTGAACGGCATAAAGAGCCTTCATCCTCCCGGGATCTTCTGACAACAATCTCTGTAACGCCTTCTGATATTCCATCGTCATCCTCAACAACGCCATTATTGCAGAATATCTTAACTGCACTCTGCCGCTCGCGACATGCTTCAACGACCAGCGGCTCAAATAATGGCGGCGATGCCAGCGCTGTTCATCATATTTTCAATGCCTCACCCACGCTGCGGCAAAGATTCCACAGGCGATAGCAATTAAGGGCCGTTTAAGAACCAGCATCAGGATGGCGGTTGTCAGCAACGCCATCTGCGCGCCGCGGTCACCGGCTGCTGCTGTGGGAGCGAGAATTGCCACGAGTACGGAACCGGACATGGCCTGAATAAAGTTTTTTATTTTGCTGTTGAACGGCACAAAAGACATCACGTATACGCCGCCCCAGCGGGTAGCGAGCGTTACCAGCGCCATCGCGATGATAATAATTAAGGCACCTGCGTCCGACATCTCAATGTTCACTATTTTTACCTCCCGGCACGATCCCAACGATCCCTCCGGCCAGGGCTCCGGCAATGACGTGGCTATTTGCTGGCAACCATTTATAGGCCATCAGCGATGCGCCGGCCGCCACCGCCCAGATAATGAACGTCCGCGGGTTTCTTTCCCCCTCAAACACCATTGAGAGGAGAAAGCATCCCATCACCATATCGAGACCATAGCTTTTGGGATCGCGGATGGCGCTGGCGAAATAAAGCCCCGCCATCGTGCCGATAACCCAAAAAAACCACAGCGCCAGACCGCCGCCAAAGAGTAAACCCAGCCCCGGCTTTCCCCTGCTAAATGCCTGAATGGACATGGCCCAGTTCGCATCGGATGCGACCATCATGATCCCATAGCGCTTCGCCGGCGATAAATAACGTAACCAGGGGTACAGCGTGGCCCCCATTAAAAGATGTCTGGCATTAATCGCAAAAACGGTCGCCATAAGGGTGAATAACGGTACCTGCTCGCCCCACAGACCGAGCGTGGCGAACTGAGCATAGCCTGCGAAAACCAGCAGGCTCATCATGGTCGCCGTAAGATGGCTTAACCCTTCCTGCGACGCAGCGAGCCCAAAGGCGGCGCCAAAAACAGCCACAAATAATGAAATCGGCACCAGTTGGCGAAAACCAGAGCAAATTGATGAACGGCTCAGCAGATATAAATCGGGGTTCTTTTTTGTCATCTCGGGCATCGTATTCTTCCGGTCGCGTAAACCTGAACTGAGAGTCACTATGCCTGCATTGCACACTCAACAAAAACGCATAATAATTGATAATACTATTTGATTATCGAATACAAGGAACCAGCGTGCATTTTCAGGATCTGCAGATGGACTGGCTCAAATGCTTTGTCGCAGTCGTGGATGCGGGGTCGCTTTCCGCGGCGGCGCCTGAAGTTCATCGTTCCCAGTCGGCGGTCAGCATGCAGCTTAAAAAGCTTGAATCGGCTTTGGGTTGCCAGCTTTTACTGCGCGGCCCCCGGCAAAACCAGCTCACGCCTGAAGGACAAAAACTGCTGGGATATGCCCGGCGGATGCTCGATTTGCACGCTGAGACGCAGGCCGCATTTCACGGCGAGGAACTAACGGGGCGCATTCGCCTGGGCGTTCCGGATGACTATGCTGCAAAATACCTGACGCCTGCCCTCAAGAGATTTGCGCCAAACTTTGGCTCGATAGAGATCGAGTTAAGTTGCGAACAATCGACGTCGCTTATTCCTCGCGTGGAGAGCGGCGATTTAGACCTTGCGCTGGTCTCCCGGGAATATGCCAGCCAGGGGACTTTATTATTTTATGAACCGATGGTGTGGGTGGGTTCCGCGCAATTTGAGGTCTGGAGGCGCGACCCGCTACCTGTTGCGGTATATGAAAGCACAAGCATGGCAAAGCGCAGCGCTATCAACGCGTTAGCGCTACAGGGCCGGCGGTATAAAGTGGTGTACAACAGCTCCAGCCTCTCAGGCCAGATTGCGGCGGTGGAGAGCGGTCTGGCGGTCGCGGTCCTTACCCAGTGCAGCGCCCCGCCTCACCTGCAAATTTTGGGAAGGGAGCAGCTTTTGGGGCCGCTGGAGCCGATGGCCGTGGCCCTGTACCGAAGCCGGGCGTCGAAAGACTCTTTGGCGGTCGGGAGTCTGTATGAGTCGCTGCTCAGGACGCTGAGAACATCGGCTGCGTACCCTTTCGCTCCCGGCAACCCTGAGCCGAGGTGACGGCCCGTCTTGTGTCATGAACGGGCGTGGTTAACGCCGTTGGTTCACCGCGCCCGGCGACAGATCCAGAGTCCCGGAATAATCGTCAGGATTGCGGAAGATCCGTACGATCTCCGCGTGTCGTCGGATGAGAGATAACGATAAATTCGACGGGAAATACGCTATCGTTTCTGGCCTGATGCTCTGAACCGGGAGGGATTTCTAACCCCTGCTGAGCGCAGATCTCGTGCCTCTTACCTGCCAGTTCCATTGTCAGCACGCCCTGAAGCACGAAGAAAAACTGTCTGGAAACGGAATGATAGTGTCGCTTTTCGTATGTGCCTGGCGGCATTTTTTCGTGAATGACCAGCATATCCTGGCGGTTTACCAGATACCAACCGTCGCAATTATCACCCCAGACATAATGCCCGGCGTTGTCTTTTGAAATCATCGCCCTGCTCCTTTTTTACGCTACCCGCATTTCAGGTAAGAGATTTACTCCGCCAGGTAGCCGCCATCAATGGGATAAACGCCTCCGGTACAGAACCCTGACTTTTCTGACAACAAGAACAGTATAAAATCCGCCACCTCCTGCATTTTAGCCATTCTCTTTACAGGATGGCTATTTGCAAACGCGCGTTGAATAGATGCCGGGAGCTCATTAATACGCGGCGTGCTGACGTATCCCGGGGCCACCGCATTTACCCGGAGGCCCTGTTCCGCAAACTCCAGCGCTGCCGTTTGGGTTAAGCCAATAACGCCGTGTTTGGCCGTGGTATAAGGTGCCAACCCTGGAATACCGACCAGCCCATTGACTGCGGATAAATTAACGATCGCACCGCCGCCGGATTTTACTATCTGCGGAATTTCATATTTCATACCGTAAAAAACGCTGCTCAAGGAGGTCGCGATCACCCTCTCCCAGTTTTCGATGGTCTGCTGCGTAATATTTTTATTATGATCGCCGGTTATACCTGCATTATTAACCGCATAATCAAGCCTGCCAAAACGGCCCACGGCTTCATCAATCATACGCTCCACCTGCGCCGGCTGCGAAACATCGCACGCGATGCCCAAGGCGGTCCGCCCGTCGGGTGACAACGATTTAGCCTTTTGCTCCGCCTGTTCGCGCGATCTGGAGACCACGATCACCTTCGCGCCCGATTTATGTAACTGCTCTGCGACCACCTCCCCGATACCGGCGGTGCTTCCGGTGATGACCGCGACTTTGTCCTGAAAATTCATGCTCGCTCCTGTAAAGAATCATGATGTTTTTGCTCTACAGCAGCATATAAAATGGTAGTGACAGCTTTTGTCAGTACTCATCATCCAGGCTAAGGCCCTCTTGCTTCCTCCATTTTCGCAACAGGTGGACCCTGCTTTCATTATATTTATCGGCAAGCATCGAGATCCGAACGATCCTGTCGGTTCTGAAATGACGGAAATCGCTTCGCAGCTCACACCATCCGGCCAGCAGCCAACACTCCTCCATATAGACCAGCGCCACCGGCCATATTACCCGGGAAGATCGCCGATCGTTTTTATCGCAATAGGTTATTTCAATTTTATTTCTGTAGTTAATTGCATGACGTAGCTCAGCAAAAAAAGCCTCATCTTTTTCATCCGGCCCGGTCAGAAAAGATTGATATTCGATGTGCTCCTTTAATTTATCCGGCATAACTGAGCGTATTTTAGCCAGCGTGCTTTTGGCGATCTTTTTAAAATCAGAATCGGTGTTATGACATACCCAGTTTAGCCCGAGAGTGAGGGCGTTAATTTCCTGCGGGGTAAAAGTCAGCGGGGGTAAATGATAGTCAGACTTAATAATATATCCAATGCCGGAACTGCCCTCAATACACACGCCCTGCTGCTGGAGCGTTTGAATATCCCTGTACACGGTACGCACACTTATTCCTAATTTTTCTGCAAGGGTCAATGCTGTTACCGGATACCGGTGCTCGCGCAGTATCTGGAGCAATTCAAGCAGCCTTTGCGTTCGGGTCATAGCGTTTTCCTGTTATACAGCATATGGCGCTCAGCGAACTTCCCGGCGCCTGGCTCGAATAAGGACGCGATACGCAGAAAATCACCGGCTCCCGGGTTTTGCCCGGCTTTAGCCCGCCGTAAATTTTTTGCGTCGGAGTTGCGCGGGCTCTCCTGCGGGACGCCGAGGATTATCACCATGTTCGCTCTTTCCCTGAAGTGGCCGATTGCCGACGGCATAACGTTTATCAACAGCGGCCCGATGACAGACTGCCGAAGAATACCTCATCCTGGATGCAGCTACATATCATTCCTTTAGCTGAGATATAGCCCGTAGAGTTTAAGAACGATTTATGCGCCCGTTCCTGCGGGTCTGTCCGCAATCCAGCCCAGGCCTCGTAGCGTCATGTGAACAGCGTCATCAAGAGGAGTATGCGGCTCGGAGCCCAGAAACTTATGTGCAGGCGCACCGGCTGACGCCCCAGGTAGCGCATCTCTAAAATTTCGCGCAAGGTCGCCCTGAAAGGCGCGGCCATATAAATGAACCACCAGGGAAATGGTTTTATTTTAGCCACGCCGCCATAGCTTGCCACGGCTCGCTGAATCGCTTTTATCATTTCCGCGCCATCGGGGTCCCGGTGACCTTGTATATGGAAGTCCTGCGGCGGTCATTGCCGAAGTTGATGCCATTAGCCTGATATCAGCTGGCAAACGCCGATGTCTCTTGTGCCAGAATACCGGGAGGTCGCTCTTTATCTCTCAGATAAATTACTTTACGATTTTATCTGTTGCGCTAGATAATCAACAGCAAGGTAACTTTCTCGAACATGAAAACGCAGACTCGACGGGAAATCGGAACCCAGCTTTCATTCGCGCTTTATGGCGCGGCCAGCCGGATGAACCGATTGCATAAGCCTTTCCTTGATCCGCTGGGGCTTACCTTCCCCCAGTATCTGGTCATGCTTGAACTCTTTCGTATGACTCCCCGCACGGTGGGTGAAATCGGTAATAATCTCGGCATGGACACCGGGACCATCACGCCGGTACTGAAGCGTCTTGAGCGCGCAGGGCGCATATGTCGTACCCGTGACAATACGGATGAAAGGCGGGTTCTCATCACCCTGACCGATGAAGGAAATGCCCTGCAGGACAAACTTTGGTGCATCAGTGGCAGCATAGAATCCGCCAGCCAGCTGTCGGAAGCCGAGCTTGAAGCGCTTCGTGACACCCTGAATAATTTTGCGCAACCGGCTAAAGATACCGCCAGGTGAATGACGCGGAACAAGAGAACAGAGATGACGTTAAATAACCCGGCAGGAACCAGCATGAAGCCAAAACAAGCGGAAATCATCCGCCAGTCCATGTCTCTGTTTAACAGGGAGGGATATCAGTCGCCAAGCATCGATCGTATTTCGGAGTGCGCGGGCATCTCCAAAATGACGTTCTATCGCTACTATCCGGATAAAGAAGCGCTCATCCTTGCCATTTTACAGCTGAAAGAGTACGAGTTTATGCAGGCTCTGCAGAGCATTACTGCGGATAAATCCTCCCCGCGGGAGAAGCTGTTTGCCGTTTTTGAGTACTATAACAACTGGTTCACCTGTGAGGATTTCCATGGCTGTATGTTTACCCGCGCGCTCTTCGAATATGGCACCTCATCCCCGGCAATCCGGGAGAAATGTTCGCAGTTTAAATCGCGCCTTTACCAATTTTTCCGCGATATTCTCGTGCTGATATTAAAACCGGAACCGGCGGAACGGGTGGCGATGATGATGCTCATTCTTATCGATGGCGCAATCGCCGCCCAGCAGGCAGAGTCGTCAGAGTGTCGGGAGATCCCCCCGGGAATGACGGCCTGGAGCGCGGCGAAAGCGCTTATTTACTCCGAAGGCGGGACGCTCTGACCTTCACACGGCGTCGGAAGCCTTCAGCGCCTGCAGGGACTCAAGCAGGCAATCGTAGTAATCGCAGCATGTTTGCAGACGCAGCGTTGCGCCCACGTAGACTTCCTCCAGTGCTGCCGGATATTTTTTGCCGATGGGAACAATCACGTTATTCAGCCATCCATCGGCATGACCGATATCCACCGTGATGTGTTCCGAGTAATAATGCACATCGCGTTCCGTCAGGCCAATGCGGCGGCACCCTTCGACGAGTTTCTGATACTGCGGCGGATCCAGTAGCTCCGTCATCGCCATCACGCCAAGCGATTTATAGTAATGCTGCCGGTTCACGCCGCCGAGCATGAACGCGTTATACCCGGCAAGCCCCTGCCACTCATACAGGTGAGCGAAATGATTTTCGGGTAAGGCGATATCTCTGCGTTTCAGTAGATCCTTATACAAATTGACGTGAGTGATTTCGTTACTTCCCTGCCCTATCTCATCCCAGAGGTTTTGGGCAATCTCTGCCCGCGTTTCCGGCAGGGAGCCCACCAGCCCCATCGCAACCAGATCGAAAAACAGAAGATTAAGCGCGCTATCGCTTTTGAAAAAATAATCTATTTGCGCTGCGGAAGCTGAAGCGGAGAGAAAGTCGAAAAGCGGATGGTGTGAGGCTGGATGCTTCTGACATAAATCACGAAGCTCATCCACGATATTACCGGCGTTAAGTACGGGCTTATGCGAAATAAAACGTTTCTTTTCCGCCCGAAGCCACTCTGACTCAATATAGGTCCTTACTGCGCTGAGCAGAGGGTGGAACTGGTTATTCGCCGGCGCGGATAGCGGCTCAGCCAGCCAGGCCTGATAAAGCGTGAACAGCGCGCCGTGGGCGCACTTTCGTGCTTCGGGATCGGCAGCGGAAAAAGCCCTGACGCAGGTATTCTCCGTAAGATGCCAGAGCCTGTCTGCAAGAAGCGGATTGGCCGTCAGTTTCAGCGACAGTGCATTGCTGTGGATGAGCTGGTCAATCATTTCATCCAGAGAAGGCATTGAGAGAGAGGAATTACGCTCGTTGCCGGTGACATCATTCGCAATGGTACGCATTAATTTATCCCTGTAAAATGCATGGTATATATACGTTATAGTACAGCCAAACATGCTGCAATGAGATTTTTATCACTTCCGTTAAAAACAGTTAACTAAATGATAATATTAATTAAAATTCAAAACTTCATTTTCATTTAAAAAAAAGTTGATGTTATTAAAATTTTAACGTTACCATTTAGTACAGTTTTAAGCGATGCAAGGAATTAGCATGCCTTATCTGTTACTCACGCTGGCGGCCCTGTTCTGGGGAGGGAATTATGTCGTAGGGCATATTCTCGTTCAGGGTGCAGATCCGATTCTGATGACCGAAGCAAGATGGGCGCTGACGGCGCTGCTGCTGGTTGTGCTTTATCATCGGCAAATCGGGGAGAGTCGCATGCTGCTGCGTAAAAACGCCGCCACGCTGCTGATCTTAACGCTCTGTGGACAGGTTAGTTTCCCCTTAACGCTCTATATAGGCCTGCAGACCACCTCCGCGCTGAACGCCGCGATCTATATGTCCGCGACCCCCTGCATGGTTCTTATTATTAATCGTCTTATTTTCCGCGACCGGGTTTCGGCACGTAACTGGTTGGGCGTTATCTTCAGTACGGCCGGCGTGCTGATCCTCCTTTTGCAGGGCAACCTGCTGCACCCGGAGGGACTGAAGAGTTTCAGGTCGGGGGATCTCTGGGCTATGGGATCGGCGCTAAGCTGGGCACTGTACTGTTCTCTGCTGCGCAATAAAGACCGACGCATCCCTGCGAACGCTTTCGTCGCCGTCAGCTCGCTTGTTGGCGCCCTTCTCCTGATTCCGGTGGTAATAGTCTGGCTATCGCGACAGCCGGCCATCTCCTTCAGCGCATATCACGATGCTTTTTTCCTCAGCGGCCTGGCGTACCTGGTTATTTTCCCCTCATGGCTGGCCTATTTATTCTGGAATAAAGGCATTGCCGCGATTGGCGCTACTCGCGGTGAAATTTACACTCATATAATCCCTCTTTCTGGCGGTATATTAAGCATCCTGTTTTTACATACCCAACCGCATTTATATCATCTGGCGAGCGCTCTGTTAATAATGACAGGGATCGGCATCTGTTCCATCGAGAAAAAAGCCATAAGAAATTAAATAACAATCCCCGATGATTTAACCCGCTAAATTAAGGAAGCATTTATTATGCTCAGGATGTATCTGTATCTTATTCTTGCCGCATCGGTATCGGCGCTGGCAACGGATATGATCGTGCCCGCGCTGCCGATCCTACAAACGGCCTTTAATACAGATTACTCAACCATCCAGTTGACTATTAGCGGCTTTCTTGTGATATACGCAGCGAGCCAGTTAGTATCGGGATTTATCGGTGATAAATTTGGTAAATTACGGGTACTGACGCTCAGCTTTGCCATTTTCCTCGCCGGAAGCATCCTCTGTTTTATGGCCGAGAATTTAATGATGCTCCTGTCTGGCAGGGTATTACAGGCCGTGGGCGCCGGTGCCGGCCCCGTGCTTTCAAAAGCCATCGCCAAAGAAACGTTCCCCCCGCTGAAGCTAAAACGCGCGCTTTCCGATATATCCTCAGCCAGTGCCGTCGTTCCTCTTATTGCCCCGCTGGCGGGCGCGGTGATCCTCGGGCATCTGAGCTGGAACGTGATTTTTCTGATCATGGCGCTATTTAGCGTCCTGACCATGCTACTGTCCCCGCGCGCCCTCGCGCATCACGATCGCGTAGCCACTTCCTCAACCGGCGGATTTATCACTCCGGCATTTATCCACGGAACCTTGCTGGTTTCGCTGATCCTGAGCTCACTGTTTTGTTATATCTCGCTGTCGCCGGCGATCTTTATGCAGCAGCTTGGTCTGAGTACGATGAACTATTCCCTGCTGTTTTCAGCATCGGTGTTGTTTTTCATTATCGGTAATCAGGCTGCGAAATTCGAACAGTTCATCAATCCGTGGGTTTTATTTTTGCTAAACGCCCTGTCGGTTGCGCCATTTATCCTCGGCAGCCACTCGCTTATTTTATGCATTGTCGGCGCGATGGTTTTTAACTTCAGCCTTGGCGCTTATTATCCGACCGCTAACTTTATCGCTCTGCAAATTAAAGGCAATAAGACGGGGGTTGCCGCATCCCTCACCGGCTTTATTCAAACAGCGAGCGCCGGAACGATTAGCTTTTTCGCGGTAAAACTGACGGATACCGGTATTGGTTTCGACAGGACGCTTGGCGTAAGCAGCTTATCGCTGGCGATCCTGTCTCTTCTGGTAGTCACTTCAATGAAGGTAACACAATGGAAAACTGGCAAAAAAAGAAAATAGACAGGCACCCTCGGCGACAGGGCTCCTGATGCTGGTGACGTGGCCGATCCTCGTCGATATCAATATGCGATTTCCCCAGGGAGCAAGCTTTCACACCTTCACGAAGGCGCTGCTCGGCCCCGGCGCCAGCGTAGTCATCGGTATCGCGTTTTGTGTTGTGCTTTATTTGCTCACCTATGCGTATATATCAGGCGCGGCGTCAATATTAAACGGCCTCTTGCCTCCCGCCGGGATGGGCCGCGGCTGGCTCCCGATTGCCCTGCTGTCGCTGACGACCTCGCTTATTCTGTGGGCAGGCGGCAGACTACCCGGCTATATTCTCTCCTGCCTGATTGCGGTGAAGTTTAGCCTCTTTCTGCTGCTGTTCGCAGGCGCTGCCGGCGGCGTGCAGCTGCTCAGGCTGATGGAAACCAGCCGTGGAACGTCGCTACAGCACTACCTGCCAGTCATTCCGGTATGTATTATTGCCTTTGGTTTTCATGGCAGCATTCCCTCCCTGACGAGGATGTACAGACGGGACAATCACCGCGCTATTACGCGGTCTCTCTATTACGGCTTTGCCGTTTCGTTGCTCATCTACGCCTTCTGGCTGACCATTATCATGGGAGTACTCACTCCTCAGGCTATTCAGCATGTCAGCGACGAAGGTGGAAACATCGGCGCGTTTATGGCGGCCCTCAACATCAACCAGCCCGCGTCCGGCACCGGTCTGATGTTCATATCATTCGGATGCATTGCCGTTTTGGCCTCTCTGATGTCAGCCTCAATCGGCCTGTGTGATTATCTTGAGGATATGCTTAATAACCGGTACCGCCGCGCCTCGCGGCCGCTGGCGATATTTCTGACATATTTTCCTCCGGCCCTGGCCGGCATTTTCACCCCGCAAGGTTTTTTATCTGCTCTGGCCTTTGGCGGACTCTCATTAGTGCTGTGGAGTATATTACTCCCGCCCTCCTTGCTCATTAAGGCCCGACGCTCGTCGCTGCCTCCGGTATATACCTTCCCGGGGAATAACCTCCTGCTGAAATTTATCATTGTCGTTGGCGCCATACTTTGGCTGCTGATGATTTACGCCTTTATTTAACGATAAAAAATTTAAGCATTCACAACGTACTTCATAAGGAAAAAATTATGTCTTTTGTTAAACGCCGCACGGCGGTTGCGGTTGCACTATCATCTCTCATGATGACCTGGGCTTGTCCGGGTTTCAGCGCCCCCGCCTCCTTCGCCGAGGATATCGGCGTTCATAAGGAAAATACTTTCCCGGCATGGTGGAAAGAGGCGGTTTTTTATCAGGTGTATCCGCGTTCTTTTAAAGATACCAACGGCGATGGCATTGGCGATATTCGAGGCATTATCGAAAAACTGGACTATATCAAATCACTCGGCATTGACGCTATCTGGATAAATCCCCATTACGACTCGCCGAATACCGACAACGGTTATGACATCAGCAATTATCGTCAGATCATGAAAGAGTACGGCACTATGGCGGACTTCGATACGCTCATCGCCGAAATGAAAAAACGAAATATGCGCTTAATGATCGACGTCGTCATCAATCACACCAGCGATCGGCATCCGTGGTTTATTCAAAGTAAAAGTGATAAAAACAATCCTTATCGTGACTACTACTTCTGGCGTGACGGAAAGGATAATCAGCCACCGAATAACTATCCTTCCTTTTTTGGCGGCTCGGCGTGGCAAAAAGAGGCGAAGTCAGGACAATACTATTTGCACTATTTTGCCAAACAGCAGCCCGATCTCAACTGGGATAACCCGAAGGTCCGCGAAGATCTCTACGCAATGCTCCGTTTCTGGCTGGATAAAGGCGTTTCAGGGATGCGCTTTGACACCGTGGCGACCTATTCAAAAATACCTGGATTCCCCGACCTGACTCCTGAGCAACAGAAAAATTTTGCCCAACAATACACCATGGGCCCCAATATTCATCAATATATTCAGGAAATGAACCGGGAGGTCCTTTCCCGCTATGATGTCGCCACCGCAGGGGAAATCTTTGGCGTGCCGCTGGATCGCTCGTCGCAGTTTTTTGACCGCCGGCGCCATGAGCTGAACATGGCTTTTATGTTTGACTTAATTCGTCTTGACCGCGACAGCAATGAGCGCTGGCGCCATAAGCCGTGGACGCTCTCTCAGTTCCGTCAGATCATCAGTAAAATGGATACCACCGTCGGGGAGTACGGATGGAACACGTTCTTCCTCGATAACCATGACAATCCCCGCGCGGTATCTCATTTCGGCGATGACAAACCGCAGTGGCGGGAAGCATCGGCTAAAGCGCTGGCGACAATCACCCTCACCCAGCGGGCGACGCCGTTTATTTATCAGGGGTCAGAGCTGGGAATGACCAACTATCCTTTTAAAAAGCTAAGCGAATTTGACGATATTGAAGTTAAAGGTTTCTGGCATGATTATGTCGAAAGCGGAAAAGTGACGGCAGCGGAATTTCTCGACAACGTGCGCCTGACCAGCCGGGATAACAGCAGAACGCCTTTCCAGTGGGATAACAGTCATAATGCAGGGTTTACGTCCGCTACGCCTTGGTTTCACGTCAATCCGAACTATGTGCAAATCAACGCTGAACGCGAGTTAACTGAGGATAAATCGGTGCTGAACTACTACAAACAAATGATTCACCTGCGTCATCAAATCCCGGCGCTCGTTTATGGCGCGTATCAGGACCTCAACCCGCAGGATAATACCGTTTACGCTTATACCCGAACCCTGGATAATGAACGTTATCTGGTGGTGGTGAACTTTAAAGAACAGCCGGTTCGCTATACCCTGCCGTCTAAGGACGCCGTTGAGCAGGTTGTTATCGAGACGAATCAGCGCCGTGATACAGCAAAAGAAAGTACCGCGATCGCATTGAGTCCGTGGCAAGCGGGGGTATATAAATTACAGTAAGCCTGTACAGGACATTATCGGCATTATGTTTCCGCAATGTATTGCGCTATTGGACACGCATAAAAATACGCGGGCGATGATGTTCCAGAGGTGATTAAATAAAACGCACGGCCCCCGGTATAATATGGAAAACGGTACCGGGGAAGCTATTTAAATTTATTAAAATCGCCGCTGGATGGGGGGCTGACGCGATTGAAAAATAGCCCATCCACGCTGAAACTCTCTCCCTTTCAGACACCGGGTTTGGGCATGATAAGCCCACCTGTGAACGAAAGCCATTCCGATGGAATATTCACGATTGCGCCAGCGTAGGGTTTGTCAACTACCATTACTGGCCCTCGATATACTCTCATTTCATGATAAATACCAGTGCGATTCTATGAGCTTAGCGTGATCGAGATCAAAGAATTGAATCTACATATTTATGAGTATGAATAATCGTAAACTTATGTAATTCCGAGGTGGTAGAAATGGCAGTTAAAGATTTTTTTGTGCAGACGGAACCCGGCCGGCGTCGTTATGGCGTCGCGTTATTTGTAGGTATTATTGCCGGGGTAATGTCGGCGTTTGTAAAATGGGGAGCAGAGGTTCCTTTGCCGCCGAGAACATTTTCCGGCGGCCGGGATGAGTTTAACCCGCCGTACATTTTCTTGCGTGATTATCTTGGCATTGATCCTACTCATACGGTCTACACTTTTTCAGAACACATTATTAACCCGGTCATGGTTACGCATATTATTTTCTCTCTGGTGTTCGCCATTGGTTATTGTGTAGTCGCTGAGGTATTTCCTAAAGTGAAATTATGGCAAGGGGCATGGGCGGGGATCGTCGCCACCATTGCTGTTCACTGGATCTCATTCCCGTTACTGGGCCTGACGCCATCATTGCTCAATATCCCCGCCAGTGAATATATCTCTGAACTTGTCGGACATATATTTTGGTTCTGGGCGATTGAGATGATCCGTCGCGATCTGCGTAACCGTATTACTCACCAACCCGACGCAGAAGTCCCTCTGAGCTCTCCGTTCAGGTAATCCGGACCGCACTGCAAAAATTGGCCTCAAGGGGGGAGTAAAGTGCACGATTTTTTTGCCCCCCTGCTCCCCGATAAGGGCTAAGGACGGAGTTCAGGTATGTTGTGTTTGCGAGCCTTGTGGGCAAGTTAATGCATCCTCACAAGGTACCCTGGGCACCTTTTCCAGCTAAGATCGCGGATCGCGACCGCCTGCGCTCCGCTGCTGTGCAAAGCCATGATGAAAATGCCCGACCAGCTTCATCGGGCATAGATAAGATTATCGGCAGGCGGGGCTTAATTCAGCGCCGGCCAGTAGCTGCGGTTAGCGACAATTAAATCATCGAGAATAGCTTTGGCCACCGAGGCGCTCGGCACCGTTTTAGATAAGGTTATTGCCTGCCAGAGCTTCTGATAGCTGCCCTCAACCCAGGCATCAACAACCAGCTTCTCGACGGCCACCTGCTGCTCCATCATCCCCTTCTGGAAAAGCGGGATTTTCCCCATCGCCAGCGGTTCCGGGCCGTTAATGCCCACCAGGCAAGGAACCTCAACCATCGCAGTATCATCAAAATTAGCGATAGCGCCGTTATTTTCCACAATCAACAGCATCCGCTCCTGAGTATTAAACGCGATTGCGCAGGCGAGGTCGACGATGAAGGTGGCGTGCGCGCCGGCATGGAAATGGGCGTCCCTCGCGCTCTGCCGAACGACTATCTCTTTGGCCATATCGAACACCTCTTTTTCTCTTCCCGCCATGACCTCGTTGGCGCGGGTAAAGTCAGGGTCGGAGTGGGCAACCTCGTAATCCGCATAGAAATAGTATTTCAGGTAGGTATTTGGCAGCGTCTCGGGATCGAGCGCAAAGACGTCTTTCACCTTTTTAAAGGTTTCAATCCAGCTCGGGGCTTTATGCTGAAAATCCTCTTTCGGACTGCAATAACCCAGCTCGGCGACATGACTCTTCAAGGCGGGCATTAAATCATTGCCGGCTTTATCCGTAATACTGGTCCACCAGCCGAAATGATTCAGGCCAAAATATCTCACGTTCATCTCTTTACGCGAGGGAAGCCCAAGGATGTCGGCAAACAGCCCTTCAATCGCCACAGGCATGTCGCAAATATTGATGATTTTGGCCGCGGGCCGTAAGCGGCGCGTCGCCTCGGCAACGATAGCGGCCGGGTTGGAATAGTTAAGCATCCACGCCCCAGGCGAGTAGGCTTCCATATAGTCCACCAGCTCAAGCACGCCGGCGATGGAGCGCATACCATAGGCAATTCCCCCCGGCCCACAGGTTTCCTGGCCGATAACGCCATATTTGAGGGGGATTTTTTCGTCTTTTTCACGCATCTCATAGAGGCCAACGCGAATATGGGCCATCACAAAATCGACGCCGCTGAACGCCTCCTGCGGATCGGTGGTGAAGCTGAAGGCGACCTGCGGATAGCGCTCCGCCACCAGAATGGTACAAGCTTCGCCGATAACGCGCTGACGATCGTGATTATTGTCATAGAGCCGAATCTCACTCAGGGGAAAACGGTCCATATTTTCCAGCAGCATCATTACAATACCCGGAGTATAGGTGCTTCCGCCGCCGGCAATAGTGACAACAAATTTATCTTTCATTCTCCACCTCTTTATTCATGAATATCTAAATAGCTATTTACGGCATTGCGAACTTTATTTACCCCTAAGCCGTAGATAACCTGAACGTGATGACCATTGATAATGACGCTGGCGCCACCGCTATTCTTCAGTATGCTTTCCTGAATCAAAGCGGGGTCCCGCACGTCGACCCGAAGTCGGGTAAAGCAGCTCTCGACGGAGCAGACATTCTCTTTTCCGCCCAGCCCAAGGACGACCTGTTCACCGGATGCTTTACCGGCAGGAGCGGCGCTCGCTTGCTTTTCGCCGACGGGCTCTCCCTGCTCCTGGCCCGGCGTGTTCATCCTGAAGCGGGTGATCATGAATTTACCGACAAAGTACATCGTCGCTGTTTCCATTAAGCCGAGGACCACAAAGATGGGCCAGCGCGTCAGGTGCGCGCCTGCCGGAATGTTATAAACAATGAAATCGATAATGCCGTTGGTCGCACATACCCGGACGTTAAGAAGCCAGGCAAGCATCTGGAAAAATCCATCCAGCAGCGAATAAACCAGCCAGAGCAGCGGCGCGGTAAAGATAAATAAAAACTCAAAAGGCTCGGTGATGCCGACCAGAAACGAGGTCACGATCAATGGAATCAGGGTGATTTTTAATTTCTGCTTATTTTCTGCTCTGGCGGTTTTATAAAATGCCAGGGCCATGCCCGCTGTACCAAATATTTTCACCATCCCGTAGGTTAAAAAACGCGCCGAATCGCTTAACGCGCCGCCGGTATTACTGGCGATTTCAGCGAGGAAAATGGGCTTCGCGCCGACCACCGTTTGTCCCTCTATCAGCAGCTGCCCGCCGATGGAGGTAAACACAAAGGGCGACCAGATCAGGTGGTGTAATCCTGTCGGGATAAGGAAACGATTAAGGAAACCATAGAGAAACACGCCCGCCGCACCGAAGGTTTTCATTACTCCGGTGAGAGCCGATATCCCATGTTCAACAATCGGCCAGAAATAAACGGTACCGATGGCAAACAGGCCCACCAGCGGGATCATGATGATAAGCACGAGCTTACTGTTGCCATAGATGGAGAATGCGCCGCGAAACTCGATATCTACGAATCGGTTGTGGATAAACGCCACGGCACAGCCAAGAATGATGCCGAGAAACACTCCCATATCAATAACCTGGAAGCCAAAAATAAAGGTTTGGCCGCTGCCGTATAGCTGCGCATTACTGCTGCCTGCGGCCAGTCGTTGAGTGAGGGTTAGCCAGCTGTTATTCGCCGCCAGATACATAAACCAGGTCATGGATGCAACGAAAGCCGCTTCCGCTTTACGGCTTTTCGCCAGCCCGCTGGCCAGCCCCAGGCAAAAGAAAAAGCCGAGATTATTCATGATTGCCCAAAGCATACTGGAAACATATTTACCCAGTAGATAAAGCGTGCTGCTTTCGGCCACCCATATTTTATTGCTAGTGATGCTGAGCAATGCAATCAAAAGGCCAATAACCGGCAGATATAAAACTGGCCCAATCATCGCTTTTGAAAAGTCCTGTAACTTTTTAACCCCAACCATTATCGACCCCTTTACCATCCGGCGCCTGCCAGCGCCGCGGAACATGGAACCCAGCTTATGTCGGGGTCGAAATAAATCAGATCGGCAAAATCATCATTTGTGATGAAAGTCATATACCTTTGAATGGAATAGATATATATGTAAAAGCCTATTTTTAGATGACATTTCGATATCTGTAACGGTTAATTTATTTATTTTATTATTAATCAATGAATTAAATTATAATCTCGCAGCAACTCATCCACCAGAGACATCTATAAGTGATATACAAATCAATTGCAGGTGAGCTAAAAAATCGCATCAACAGCGACGAATACGAAATCGGGGATGCGTTACCCAGCGAAAAGACGCTGGCGCAGGAGCTTCAGGCTTCGGTGATGACTATCCGTAAGGCGCTAACGCTGCTTGAAGAGGAAAAACTGATCGTCAAACGGCACGGCAGCGGCTCGTATGTGGCGCGCAAGAGCAACTATCATGGAGGGGAGCTCGATGGGTTTAACTACCAGATGCATGTCGTCGGCGTGACCAATTATCGCAATAAGGTGATTGAATTCACCATGATCAACGCCCCTCTAGCTATCGCCCAGCAGTTAAAAATTGAGCCTGGGGAAAAAGTCTATTACGTCCGACGCATTCGCCTTATCGACGACGTGCCCATTCTGATTGAAAACAGCTATATCCCGGTGGCGATTTTTCCGTGGTTAAGCATCGGCAATCTGGAAAGATCGAAATTTAACTATTTCAAGAAAGAGTGCAATATTTCCATTCTCGAGAGCCATCGTAGCTATTCGCCGGTTCTGGCAACCCGGGAACAGGCGGAGTTCCTGCAGGTGCCGCAAAACAGCCTCCTGCTGCGGGTGCAGTCGCTCAGCTATGCGCAGAATAATATCTGCGTCGATTTATCCGATATCTACCAGAATACCAACAAATACAACGTCAAACATATCACCCGCCGTTAGAGCGCCGAGCCTCAGCTGGCGGCACGCTACGGCCCCGGCAGTCCGTTTGCATTTAGTTTGTCAGCACAGAGGGGCATATGTTTCCCCCTCTGCCGCACAACGCGCCGGATGCGGTATTTGACGCCCCAGGGATCGGGGCGCCGCTTCAGCTCACCTCGTGTTTATCGATGCGGCTACGCCTCATACGCCGCGGTATGGAAATCGATCTCCCACTGCAGCACCTCGCCGTACAGCGCTGACAGCGCCTGCTTTTCGCTTTCATTAAGCGCCATCGCGCAGCGGTCCAGCTCCTCCTTCAACCAGCGGGCCTGGCGGTAAAACTCCTCTTCCGCATGCATTTCTACCCAGCGCCGGAGGTCCGCATCGCTCTGGCTGCCCTCGCTCACCCGCCGGCACCAGTGGTAGTACATCCACTCCGCGCCGAACATCAGGGTAATAATCTGTTCATAGCTCCCCTCCCGGGCTATCCGCAGCATGCCGTCGCGAAAGCGGCGCACCCCGGGCCGATCGTCCGGATAGTCGGCGGGATTAACCCGGCGCTCGGCCAGTACCTGTTCAAACCAGGCGATCTGCGTGTCCACCAGCGCATTGAGGACGCCGATCAGCCAGCGCTGCTGGCGAATATCCGGCGCCTTGCTGACGCCGAGGGCAAAAATCGCAATCGCCGTAGCGACGAAGTTGCCCTCAAAAACCAGATAGCGGTTAAATACCGTCTCCGGCAGGCGGTCCTGCTCAATATCAACCACAAAGCGGTGCTGCTGCATCGCCTGCCAGACCTGCTGATGTTCACGCAGCAGGCGCTCGCTAAACGCTTCCATTACGCATCCTCCAGCACGGCCTGGGTGACCGACATAAAGTGCTTAACCCGCGCCAGATCGACATCGTTCCACCAGACGCCGTCTACTTTCATGGTGCTGGCGACGATCACTCCCTGGGTGCGTCCGAGGATCTGGCAGACGTTAGCCGGCGTCACGCCGGAGCCCACCAGCAGCGGTAGCGCGGTTGCGGCGCGGATCTCATCGATTTCCTCCGTGGTGGCGCTATCGCCAGTGCGCTGGCCGGTGGCGATCACCGCGTCGGCTTCGAAGAAGTCCACGTCGCGGGTCAGCTCCTGAATCGAACGGTCGGCCACGATTGCGTGGCTACCGTGCTTGACGTGGCTGTCGGCAAAGACGCGAATATGCTCCGCGCGCAGCTGGCTGCGATAGCGCAGCGCCTTCGCCGCCGCCCCTTCAATAAACCCCTCGTTGGCGATATAGGCGTTGGCCCACTGGTTTACGCGGACGAAATCGGCCCCCCCCGCCAGCGCGGTAGCCAGCGCCGGAATAGCGGCGTTGGCCAGCACGTTAATGCCCAGCGGCACGCCGAAGCGCTCGCGAACTTTCTCGGTAATGACCGCCATCAGCGCCGATGTTTCAGGACCGATATCCTCTGGTTTGGAAAAGGGAATATCGCCGTGGTTTTCAACAATCAGACCGTGAACGCCGCCCGCAATATAATTTTCCGCATCACGAAGCGCCCGTTCAATAATACCACTTACTGATTTACCACGATATTTAGGCGTACCAGGAAATGGGTCGCAGTGAATCACACCAATGACTACTTTACTACGTGAAAAAATATCTTGTATTGCATTGGTCTTTTCTGCTGATATAGAAGTCATGTTATCCATCCTGTTAAGGGAACACTATGCGTGTTTACGTTATCGGTAATATTACCGTAGATGAAACCTGGTCCATTTCGGATATCCCGAAAAAAGGCGCCTCAATTCATGGTATTAAAGTTTCGCAGGATCTCGGCGGAAAAGGCGCGAATCAGGCGATTATATTATCCCGCTGCGGCATAGATACACGCTTAATTGCGGCCACGGGAAATGACAGCAACGGAGCCTGGATACGCCAGCAGCTAATAAATGAACCACTGACGCTGCTACCCACCGGACATTTCAACCAACATAGCGACACCTCGATTATCTTAAATAGCGCCGACGGCGATAATGCGATTATTACCACTACCGCCGCCGCCGATACATTTAGCCTCGATGATATTATTCCGCATCTGGCAGACGGCGCTGCAGGCGATATTTTGCTGCAGCAGGGTAATTTCTCGCTGGAAAAAACGCGGGCTCTGTTTCAGTTCGCCAAAGCGCGCGGTATGACGACGGTATTTAATCCTTCGCCGGTCAATCCTGATTTTTCTCTCCTGTGGCCGCTGGTCGATATCGCGGTCGTCAATGAGTCAGAGGCGGAGCAGCTGCAGCCGTACGGCGTGCAGACCTTAGTCATTACCCAGGGCGCCGCCGGCGCCTGGCTGGTCCGCGAAGGCCAGCGCAGCTTCTCGCCCGCCGCCGCCGTCGAGGCGCTTGATACCACCGGCGCCGGCGACACTTTTCTCGCCGTTATGCTGGCCTCGGCGCTGCGGCGCGGAGTGGCGCCGGACGCCCTGGCGCTGGCTCATGCCAGCCGCGCCGCCGCCATCACCGTGAGCCGCCGGGGGACGTTCAGCGCATTCCCCGACGGCCAGGAACTCGCCGCCCTGTTAGCGACGGGCGATGCCTGAAGATTACTTAAACAGCGAGCGGTAGGTATCCACGTTCGCTTTGGTCACCACCGTAGCCGGAACCAGAATGGTTTTCGGCACGGTTTTACCCGAAGCGATCGCGTTCAGCGCCTTCAGGGCCTCAGCCCCCATCTGCTCAGGGTCCTGCTGCAGCACGGCGGTAACGTAGCCGCCGTCAATGCCCGAAATCGCCTTCGCCGTCAGGTCCCAGCCGAAGACTTTAATATCCTTCTGGCGCCCCTGGTTTTCCACTGCGGCAATGGCGCCCAGCAGAGCGGGTTCGCCGGTGGCGTAGATCGCCGTCAGATCCGGGTTGCCGGTAATCAGGTTTTCCGCCGCGGTCATCGCTTTATCCTGCACGTTCTGCCCGTCGACTACGTTGGCGATGGTAATTTTCGGGTTGCTTTTCAGCGTCTCTTCGAAGCCCTTCTGCCGCTGGTTCTGAATCGCCGAGTTCAAGGCGCCGACGATACCCAGCCGCGCCTGGCCGCCCATCTCTTTCTGCACGTAGTCAACGAAGTATTTACCAATGATTCTGCCTCCTTCGATATTATCCACACCGACCTGAGCCGCCTGAGGCCCCGCCGGTAATACGGCATCGATAGCAATCACCGGAATGTTAGCGGCGGCGGCTTCTTTTACCGCTGGCATAATTCCGTTAACGTCGATGGCGGCGACGAGGATGCCTTTAACTCCTTGCTGAATATAGTTTTCAATCGCATCATTCTGCGCGACGGGATTATCGTTGGAGTTGAAAATGACTAAATCCTTTCCGCTCGCTTTGGCTGCATCCTGCGCGCCTTTATTCATCAGATTAAAAAACAAAGCCTGCTGATTAATTTGAACTAAAGCATAGGTTGGATTGGCGGCACTGGCGGAAGAAATAAAACTAAGCGATGCCAGCAGAGACGTTGCAATAGCAATAGAACGCAGTTTTCCGGTGTTAAATAACATCATCAGTATCCTCATCGGGAATAGTTGATAGCCAGCAGAGTTCCGCGCCGCGGTGCGAACGCAGAAGGATTATTTTTTGGCGGGCAAATATCGTCCAGATGGCCAGAACGATCGTCGATTGTTCGGCTGGACCTGCTTAATTTCATTCCGGCAACCGGTCCGTGTCGGTGCGCGACTGGAATGACTTAAACGGGTTTGGGAATCATTTCCCGGATGATGCGGTAAACTGCCTATACAATTCTCCGCCGATTAAATTTTGTCAAGCATTTATTTAACGTCGTTGTTGCCCGAGAAATTGCTGTATTGACCGCGCTTAACTATGTTACAGATAGCCGACTCTGGTAGAAATGGCGCAGGAAATGAGTATAAAACGCGTATTGTTATCCGATGTGGCAAAGCTGGCGGGACTGTCGAAGGCCACTTTATCTCGCTATATGAACAACAATATTGTGCTGCCGCAGGAAACTATCGACCGCATTGAAACGGCGATCCGCGAGCTGGACTATCGCGGAAATAGCCTGGCGCGCCGCCTTAGCAAAGGGGGCAGCGAAACCCTCGGGCTGGTACTCCCCGATATTACCAACCCCTTCTTCGCCGAACTGGCCGATGCCGCCGAAGAGGCCGCCTCGGCCAGCGGCTACAGCCTGGTGCTGTGCATCACCCGCAATAATCCGGAAAAAGAGTGCCAGTTCATTCGCTGGCTGGATACCTGCCAGGTCGACGGCCTGCTGTTCACCACCAACCGCCCCGATAACGGCCTGCTGCGTAAAGAGATCCAGCGTCACGAGCGCATCGTTTTGCTGGATGAGGACATTCCCGGCAGCAAGGTGCCGAAAGTCTTTGCCGATAACGTCCAGGGTGGGCGGATTGCGACGGAAAAGCTGATCGCCGCCGGGCACCGCCGTATCGCCTTCGTCGGCGGGCCGGACAAGCTGATGAGCGTCCGTGAACGCTACCAGGGATTCTGCACCGCGATGGAGCAGGCCGGTTTGAGCTGGCCCCCCGAGTGGGTAATGTACGGCGACTACCAGCGCGAGTTCGGCCAGCAGGCGCTGCGGCACCTGTTCAGCCAGCCGCTTCGCCCCACCGCCGTCTTCGCCGCCAGCGACTATCTGGTACTTGGTCTGCTCGACGGGCTGCGCGCCTGCGGGCTGCAGGCGCCGGAGGCGCTGTCGCTGGTCGGCTTCGATGACGCAAACTATGCCGATTTTACCCAGCCGCGCATCTCAACCATTCGCCAGCCCGCGCGCGAGCTGGGCCGCACCGCGGTGAGCATCATGCTGCGCCTGCTGAATAACGAGAAAGATATCCCGGCGGAAACCCGCCTGCCGGTGGAATGGATCGGTCGCGATTCGATCAAGATTTGTTAAGCGCGTCCCAAAATGGCGCAAAAGCGCCCAGTTTTGGCGCAAAAAACGTTCAACTCAAAATCTGTTGATTATAATTAGTAAACCGGTTTACTTATAAACCGTTAATAAATTCTTTCTTTTACAGAGAGTTAAGTAATGGGGCTGCTGTGTTTTTTCTGCCCTGGCACGGATGCTGCAATGTTCTAACTGGCGAACAAATATCTTAAATAGCGTTTGACCTGACCGTGCTTGTGAAAGCTCCACTCCGCAGGTAAACCGGTTTACAAGGGTGTAAGCCGTGTTGGATGGAGTTCTTTTACCCGGAAGGGCGAACATTTTCCCGGCAATAGCGATGGGAGTGATCGGATGCAGCAGCCACAAACTACCCCGCCAAGGGTAGAGATGATCAATATCACCAAGACCTACGGGTCGATACGCTCATTGCGCGGCGTGAACCTGGAGCTGGCTCCGGGCGAAGTGCTGGGCTTAGTGGGCGATAACGGCGCGGGGAAATCAACCCTGACCAAAGTGCTATCCGGGGCGGTGATCCCCACCAGCGGCACCATCCGCATCGATGGCGAACAGCACCAGTTTACCAATCCGGCGGACTCTCGCCGCTGCCATATCGAGATGGTGTATCAGGATCTGTCGCTGTGCGACACGGTCGACGTCGCGGGTAACCTGTTTATGGGCCGCGAGCCGATGAAATCGGTGCTCGGCATCCCCTTCCTCGACGAGGCCAAAATGCACGCCGACGCGCGGGAGATGCTAAAGGGGCTGGGTATTTCTATTCCCGATACCCGTCTGCTGGTACGCAATCTCTCCGGCGGCCAGCGCCAGGCCATCGCCATCGCCCGCGCGGCGGCTTTTGACCCCAAGGTGCTGATTATGGATGAGCCCACTGCCGCGCTGGCCGTTGCGGAAGTGGAAGCGGTTCTGGAGCTTATCCGCCGCGTTTCCGCTCGCGGCGTAAGCGTCATTCTGATCACCCACCGCCTGCAGGACCTGTTCCTGGTCTGTGACCGGATCATGGTGATGTATGAAGGCACCAACGTCGCCGACCGCCGGGTGGCCGACACCAGCCTGAGCGATATCGTTAACCTGATCGTGGGCGAAAAATTCACCGCCCGCTCTGCGGCTGCACACTGAGGTAACAGGATGAGTATCATGAACTTAAGCAGCTCCCGCATGATCCAGCATTCGCTGCCCCGGCGCCTGCTGCATAACCACTCGGGCGTGGTCAGCATCGCGCTGTTTTTCGTATTCTGCTGCGTGGTGTTTTCGCTCATTACCAGCAACTTCCTTACCGGTACCAACTGGCTGAATATCATTCGCCAGAGCGCCCCGCTGCTGATCGTGGCGACCGCGATGACCCTGGTGATTACCACCGGCGGCATCGACCTGTCGGTGGGCTCCACCCTCGCGCTGGTGGGCGCGCTCTCCGCCATCGCCCTCAACAGCTGGGGTTTACCGTGGCCGGTGGTGCTGCTCGGCGGTCTGCTGCTCGGCGGATTAGTCGGCGCCATTAACGGCTTCTTTATTGCCTATGAAGGCATTCCGGCGTTTATCGTCACCCTCGCCACCCTGGCCGTTGTTCGCGGCATCGCGCTGCTGGTGACCCAGGGCTATTCGATTCCGGTTCCCGCCGACAGCCTGTTTACCTTTATCGGGCGCGCCTGGGTCGTGGGTATCCCCATGCCGGCGCTGATCGGCGTTATGGTTCTGGTTATCGGGCATATCGTGCTGAATCATATGCGCTTTGGCCGCTACGTTACGGCTATCGGCGCCAACGCCGAGGGCGCACGGCGCAGCGGGATTAACACCAAAGCGGTGACTATGAGGGTGTACATCATCAGCGGAATGGCCGCCGCGCTGGCCGGAATGATTATTACCGCGCGCCTCGGCAGCGGCTCATCCAACCAGGGGGAAGGCTTCGAACTGCAGGTCATTGCCGCCGTTGTACTCGGCAGCACCAGCCTGTTCGGCGGCTTCGGTACCATTATCGGCACGCTGCTCGGCGCGCTGTCGATTGCGGTCATTCAGAACGGGCTGATCCTGTCGCATATCTCGCCGTTCTACACCCAGATCGCCACCGGCACCATTATCCTGCTGGCTATCTGGCTGAACACCCGCATTCTTAACCCCACGCGCTCAGCGGCGAAAGGATAGCTCATGAAAGGATCAATTTTTCGCCACCCCACTCCGCTGCCGGTCGGCATCAGCAGCGGCTGCGTGATGACGGTGCTTGGCCCGCTGCCGGTCAGCGAGATGGGCGTAACGCTGATGCATGAGCATATCCTGCTGGATGCCTCCGGCAAATGGGTTCCGCCCTGCTGCTGTAGCGATCGCCATCTTGCCGAAATGCCGGTGAAGATGGAAAACCTCGGCGAGCTGTCGCTGAACCCGCTGATCAGCCGCGATAACTGCCAGCTGTTTGACGTCGACGTGGCGATTGAAGAGCTGACGAAATATCGCGCCCTTGGCGGGGAAACGGTGGTCGATCCGACCAATATCGGCATTGGCCGCGATCCGCAGGCGCTGGCGCGCATCGCTCGTCTGACCGGGCTGAACATTATTATGGGCACCGGCTTCTATCTGGAGCCGTCGCACCCCGAGTGGGTGAAGAGCAGCAGCGTCGAACAGCTGACCGAGAGTCTGATCTACGACCTCGGCGGCGCGGAGGAGAAGCCGGAGATCGTCGCCGGGGTGATCGGCGAGATCGGCATATCCAGCCGCTTCACCCCGGATGAAGAGAAGTCCCTGCGCGCGGCGGGCCGGGCCAGCGCCGCGACCGGCGTACCGATCGAGGTCCACCTACCGGGCTGGGAGCGGCTTGGTCATCGGGTGCTGGATATTCTCGAACAGGAAGGGGCCGATCTGCGCCATACGGTGCTGTGCCATATGAATCCCAGCTTTGCCGATAAGCGCTATCAGCGCGAGCTGGCGCAGCGCGGGGCGTTTCTCGAATACGACATGATCGGCATGAGCTACTACTACGCCGATGAGTCGGCGCAGTCGCCCTCCGACGAGGAGAACGCCCGCGCCATTCGGGAGCTGATTGACGACGGCTATATCCAGCAGGTTTTGCTGTCGCAGGACGTTTTCCTGAAAACCATGCTCACCCGCTACGGCGGCCACGGTTACGGCTACATACTCAAGCATTTTGTTCCTCGCTTGCGGCGCCACGGCGTCAGCGGCGAACAGCTTGAAACCTTGATGATTAGAAATCCCCAGCGGGTATTTGGCGGATAAAAAGGAAAGGTCATAATGAAGAAGAAAATTTTACTGGTCGGTGAATCCTGGACCAGCACCTCAACGCACGTTAAAGGCTTCGATCAGTTTGCTACCGCTACCTGGCACAACGGCGCGACGGATTTCCTGGCGGCGCTGGCCGATAGCCACTATGCCATCACCTATATGCCGGCCCACGCGGCGGCAACCGAGTTCCCGCTGACGCAGGAGGAACTGCAGCAGTGGGATGCGATTATCCTGTCGGATATTGGCGCCAACACGCTGCTGCTGCACCCGGACACCTGGCTGAAAAGCCGCCGTACCGCCAACCGTCTGACGCTGCTGCATGACTACGTTGCTGCCGGCGGCTCGCTGATGATGATTGGCGGCTATTACAGCTTCCAGGGGATTAACGGCAGCGCGCGCTATCGCCATACCGCGGTGGAGAAAGTTCTGCCGGTGCGCTGCCTGGCGTGGGACGATCGCATTGAAACCCCGGAGGGCTGCTATGCCGAAGTGACCGAATCCCACGCGCTGTTTAACGATATTCCGGGCGAGTGGCCGTGGCTGCTGGGCTATAACGAAGTGGAAATGCACCCGGAAGGCAGGCTGCTGGCGACCGTTGCCGGCACCGGGCATCCGCTGCTGGCGGTGCGCGAATATCAGCAGGGGCGTTCGCTGGTGTGGACCAGCGATATGTCCGCACACTGGCTGCCCGAGGAGTTTGCCAAATGGCCCGGCTATCGCCAGCTGTGGATTAACTGCCTCGACTGGCTGACGGAACGCGGCTGATGGCGACCACCACCCTCGAACTGGCCCGGCATCTGCTGGGCTTTAACACCATCAATCCGCCGGGAAACGAAGCCGACTGCATGCGTTTTTTTGCCGACTGGCTTCGCGATAGCGGCTTCGAGATTTCGCTGTCGTCGTTCGGCGAAGGGCGCAGCAATCTGATTGCTCGTCTGCCGGGAGCGGCGGCCGGTAAACCGCTGGCCTTTACCGGCCATCTGGATACCGTTCCGCTCGGCAATGCGCGGTGGCGGTATGACCCCTTCGGCTCGCAGATCGAGAACGGGCGTCTTTACGGACGAGGCTCCAGCGATATGAAAGCGGCGATAGCGGCGTTCGCCGTCGCCTGCGTCCGGCGGCGGGAGGAGATCCTCGCCGGACGCGGCGCGGTGCTGCTCATCACCGGCGGGGAAGAAACCGGCTGCGACGGCGCGCGGGCGCTGATCGAGTCCGCTCCGCTGCCGGAGATCGGCGCGCTGATCGTCGGCGAACCCACCGCCAACTACCCGGTTATCGGCCATAAAGGGGCGCTGTGGCTGCGCTGTGAAACCCGGGGGAAAACCGCCCACGGGGCGATGCCGGAGCTGGGGATTAATGCTATCTATCTGGCGGCGGATGCCCTGGGTAAGATCCGCCATTTTTCGCCGGGAGCGCCGCATCCGCTGATGAAGCAGCCCACGCTGAACGTCGGGCGCATTGAGGGCGGGCTAAATATTAATTCCGTGCCGGACCGAGCGCGTTTTGATGTGGATATCCGCAGCGCGCCCAATTTACAGCACGCCACCATTCGACAGCGGCTGAGCTCGCTGCTTGGCGAGAGCGTGACGCTCTCCACGCTGGTCGATCTGCCCGCGGTGCTGAGCGAAGAGAGGCACGCATGGATAGCGCAGATTTATCGGCGCTGCCAGCCGCTGCACGACAGGCCGCTGGAGCCGCGCGTTGTGCCCTACTTTACCGACGCCTCCCTGCTGCTGCCCGCGCTGGATAATCCGCCCTGCATTATTCTCGGCCCCGGCGAACCGTCGATGGCCCACCAGACCGACGAGTACTGCCTGCTCAGCCGGCTGGACGAGGCTGAGCGACTGTACGGGGCGATTATCGACGACTGGATGGACTAACGGCGCCAAAACGCTGCCCGCCCCTTCCGGATAAAGGCGGATTTTTTACTAAATAATCATCAGGGGCCGCCCTGCCCCTGCATCAGCCAGCTCCGCAAGGAAAGCGCAGCCGGCGCGGATGCCGAACGCGGTTTATCAAATAGCCTGCCCAGCGCCGGAGGCCGGCGTTAATGACCCGGAGGAGCGCGGGTAAATAAGGTCTGGTCACGCGCCGCAAAAGTTTCAATTTCACCCCGAGGGGAAATATTATATCTTCATCAATCATCTGGCACCGCCCAGCCGCGTAGCTCCAGCACCGCCCAGCGCTATGCTATTCATTGATTAACAATATTGAGGTTGATCATGCAGCATCTTGTCAGATTTGGTCGTATAGCCGCCGTGTTACCCGTTAAAAACATCATGATTGCCAAAGAGTTCTATATCAACGGGCTGAACTTCAAGGCCGTTTTTGAAAACGGAGATCCGCTGGGTTTTATGATCATAAAGCGTGAAGAGGCTGAGCTACATTTGACTCTCCAGCCGCGGCACAAAGCGTCCTCGTGGCCTGTCGCACATCTTCTGGTTGATGATGCAAATGCCCTGTACGCCCGTTGTCAGGAAATTGGCGCCAGGATTATTAAAGGCCTGGAAGATAAAGATTATGGTATTCGGGCATTTGTTTTCGCCGACCCGGATGGAAATCGTATCGATGTTGGGCAGATCCTGCAGAAGTAATTAAGGTCGGTTTTATAGCCAACCCCCATATGTCCTTATACCGGTAATTTTCCACCGCCATAATAGCGTCGCTGTCGCCATCCCGTCTGCGACGCTAATATGCCGGGCGCTTATCTTACTGCTTCAGCTTTACTTCCTGCGGTGGTAGCATTTTAAGGCTTTCTTTGCATAAGGACTTTAAAATGAGCATCATTTATGTAGTTGTTTTAACTTATATAAAACCACTCGAAGAAGTTGATTCTCAAATACCTGCACATGTTGAGTGGCTTAAACAAGGCTACTCCGATGGCGTGTTTCTGGCATCAGGAAGAAGAATTCCCCGTAATGGCGGCGTCATACTTGCAAAATCTGACAACCTCGAATCTCTGGAAGAACGTCTCCGCCAGGACCCATTCCAAAAATTAAAAATAGCTAAAGCGGAAATTATTCCCTTCGATGCCAGTATGAAGGCTCCGCTGCTCGAAAATATTTTCTGACTTTACATCGGCTCAGTAGCTCATATTGAGCCGCCCATAACGGAACATTCCCCAGTTTGAATCGCCGCCGGCGCCTGACTATGCGGAAAACACCGGCCATAAAGAGAGCAAGCAACGCGTTTCATCTCCGTCAGGCAGCAATCAGGTGAAAAGCGATGTTGATGCGGGGCCGGGATACTTTCGGACTGACGAAGTGCAGAGGTTCAGGAAAGGAATCGCTGCCAGGCCCCGCTGTGGCGGTAAACTATTTATGCAGGGATAAACCCTTTATAACCTTATCCACCGCTTTTTTATGGCCGCGGATACCGATACCGACGAAGTCCAGATTATCCGCATCGGCGGCGATAAATACTTCGCGATTTGCCTCATCATGCCCGGTGGAGAACATGGCATGAATATAAGGAATGATGGTCACTTCCCGCTCCAGCGCCTTACGGTGAACCGCCTGCAGTTTTTCAAGGTCCGCCTCAAAAATCAGCATGGGCTGGCCGGACATGTTGCCATAATGCCGGCCTAGCGAATCGACGTAAGGTTTACCCATAATTTCCGGAGCCGCAGAAGCAATCCCCGTAGCCAGAAATGCCACAACATTCAGGCGCTGCCAGTCAGGTAAGTCATCTCTCACGATAAATGCAATTTTGGTGTCAAACGTCATTCAAATATTCCCGTTTTTAACTACGAAGCAGGCATGTTCACATGACGGCGGAATATCAGTATAGAACGTTTGAGCAGTGATTCTGGAATGCCGCAGGAGACATACGGTAAGCGCGTCTGAACCAGCGGCCTAAATGACTTTGGTCGGCGAACCCCGTCTGCGACGCCACCAGCGACGGAGCAAATCCTCGGGCCAACAGCCCGCGCGCGGTGCGAAGGCGTAGCCTGACAAGATAGGCATGAGGCGACTGACCGAATGCAGCCTTGAACTGGCGGCTTAAGCGAAAGCGATCGATACCGCTGACCTTTGCCAGCTCATCAAGTCCGGGATTTCTTGCCAGATGCTCATACAAATAATCCCTGACCCGGTTCATTTTGATGCGAGAGTCGGTCAGCTCTTCCGAGGGCTTCAGTTCGACATGGGGTGTGAGGTGAGCCAGCAATCTGTCCAGACTTTCATCCCGTGCAAGCCTCCCCTCGCCGTTGTGTAGCGCATCAAAAGCCCGGGAGATCGACGCAATTAACGCGCGGTCATCCGTGAGGGTATGGCGAAAAGCCGCCTGTATTAGCGAAATATCCCCCATACCACGCTGGCGGAAGCTGTCCGACACCCACCGTTGCGGAATATACAACATGGAATACGTGAAGCCATCGCGTTGGGCGGCGTAACCATCATGCACAGCGCCGGGCTCGATGAGGATGGCCTTGCCCGGCGTGCTGGTATGTACCGTGCGATGGCAGCTGAAGCGCTGTGAACCCTGCAGGGTTACGCCCAGAAGTAGCTCTTCATGATCGTGGCTATCATAGGCGTGACCCGTAAAGTGGGCGTTAACGCTTTCAATGCCCGTTTCGGCATCACGACGAAAATCGAGCCAGTCTCCAGGCATCGCCTGTTCAGCAACTTCTGACATAACCACGCTCTGACAAAGATCGACGGAGAATCAGCCTGACTGCCTGCATTATTAGATGTTGTCCTGTTCAAATTCGGCTGCCACAAGACGGGACAACAGGGCCTGCAGCGTCGCCGCCTCCGCCTTCCCAAGTTTTTGTTCAAACTGCTGCTGCGCCTGCGCCCAGCTGGCATCCGACTCGCCGAGTTTTTCCCTGCCGGCCGGAGTCAGCGACACCAGACGCGAGCGCCCATCGGAGGGGTCTGCGTCGACGCTTATCAGGCCATCCCGCTGGAGAGGTTTGAGCGTATGGGCAAGTCCTCCCCGATCCATGACCAGGGCCTCAGCCAGATGACTGACCGACAGGCTGCCAGCTCGCCGCAGCTGGGCCAGAATCGCCCTCTGGGTGGTCTTGAGCCCGCTTTCAGCCAAAATACTGTCGTAATATTGCGACAGACGTCGGGAGGCTTTGCGCAAGGTAGTGCAGTGACAACTTACGCCAGACGACGCGCCGATACCCTCATTCTGAGACATACATCCCCTTCCTGATTAACGTTGACGTCTTGATTTTACCAGCATATGCTGATATTGCAAATAAGAGCATATGCACGTATTTTCAATCAGCCGCGAGGAGACGTTATGCCATTTGTTCGCATCGATTTACGTAAAGGGAAACCCGCCGACTATCGTCAGAAAGTAGCTGACGCGGTCTACGACGCATTGGTGAGCGTGGGCGTCCCGGAGAATGACCGTTTTCAGGCGATCGGTGAATATGAGCCGGCAGGGTTGATTTATGATCCGGGCTACCTCGGCATAAATCGCACCGATGACTTCGTTGCCATTCAGATAACCTGGAACGAAGGGCGTAACACGCAGCAAAAAAAGGCGCTGTACCGGGCTATTGCAGACGGACTCCACCACGCGGTGGGACTTCGTCAACAAGATGTCTTTATCAGTCTGGTGGAAGTCAAAAAAGAAAACTGGTCCTTCGGCAACGGTGAGGCGCAGTACGCGGACGAATGATCCCGGGCTACGGGGTGCGGTCAGAAGTGAAAAATAAAGTCGTTGATGACGTTTTATCAATTAACCTCGAGGGTTTTTAATGACATTTTCGCAGAATAAAAGCTTCTGGCTGATTACTGGCGGGGCGCTGGTCCTCTTTCTCTCCCTTGGGATAAGGCATGGATTCGGCCTCTTTCTGCATCCTATGAGCGCTGAGTTTGGCTGGGGACGCGAAGTTTTTGCGTTTGCGATGGCAATACAGAATATTATCTGGGGAGTTGCGCAGCCGTTTGCCGGGGCGCTGGCGGATCGCTTCGGGACTCGCAGAACCATCATCACGGGGGCGATTTTTTATACTGCGGGACTGATGCTAATGGGGTTTGCGCATACCCCCCTGCTGCTCTCGCTCAGTACCGGATTACTGATTGGTATTGGTCTGTCCGGCACTTCATTTTCTGTCATTCTCGGGGCTATTGGCCGCGCCGTTCCCGCTGAAAAACGTAGCATGGCAATGGGGCTCACTGCCGCGGCGGGGTCATTTGGGCAGTTTGCCATGCTGCCCGGCAGCATGGTGCTGATCCACTGGCTGGGATGGGCATCGGCCCTGATCGCTCTCGGCATGGTTGCTATGCTAATGCTGCCCGCCGCGGCGCTGTTTCAGCGTCAGGAAGCGGCGCATTCTGAACCGCATCAGACGATGAGCGAAGCATTACGGGAAGCTCTGGGACACTCCGGATTCTGGCTTTTATCCCTCGGGTTCTTCGTCTGCGGATTCCAGGTCGTCTTCATTGGTGTTCACCTACCCTCATATCTTATGGATAACCATCTCCCGGTCATCGCCGGAACCACCACGCTGGCTCTGGTCGGTTTATTTAATGTTTTCGGGACCTATTTCGCCGGGATGCTTGGCAGCCGCTATTCAAAAACAAAGCTACTGAGTCTGATGTACATTGTCAGGGCGGTAATCATTACCTTGTTTATCTCGTTCCCGGTTACAACCTGGTCGGCCTACTGTTTTGGTATCGCTATGGGGCTTCTCTGGCTTTCAACCGTACCGTTAACTAACGGAACGGTAGCAACAATGTTTGGCGTAAGGAACTTATCAATGCTGGGGGGAATTATCTTCCTGATGCATCAGGCAGGCGCTTTTCTTGGCGGCTGGCTGGGAGGATATCTTTACGATATCACCGGAAGCTATAGCATTGTCTGGTACGTAAGTATCGTTCTCAGCGTTATCGCTGCGGCGCTGAACTGGCCCATTCGGGAAGTTTCAAAGCGTGCGCTGACGGGGCTGAAAGTATGAATTGTTCATTCAGGACCGTAGCGGCTTGCCTCATTCTGGCCCTCCTGCTGCTGATATTTCTCATGTGGCGAGAAAATAAAGACCTGATACTGCATATCGGCATGAGCCACTGCTTCTGATTAACTTTTCACTTTACAGAGCCGCGTCGCTGTTATTATCGTCAGCGACGCCTTCTTAATATCCTCATTTCCGTTCGGCATATTTGCTGCGTTTATGTTGATAGAGTAAATCGTCAGCTTTGAGCATCGCCTGCGCCAGCGTATCCCCCGACTGAAGTTGATACGCGCCCCAGGAAAACGCCACCAGCCTATCACGATCGATGGTGAGCAAATGTTCCTGCGCGCGGGCAATAACATCGCGGGATTTATTCAGGGAATAATCAATAAGAACCAGACAGAACTCATCGCCGCCCAGCCGTATTCCGTAGTCGCTCTTACGAATGGCGCTCCCCAGCGCTGACCCCAGCATCTGTATCGCTTTATCCCCCATATGATGGCCCTGGGTATCATTAATTTTTTTAAGCCCATCGCTGTCAATTGCAATAACCGTGACCGGGATATTTCGCTCAACGAGGGAGCGGATTTTTTGTTCAAACTCCGGCGCCATGATTTTTCTGTTACACAGTCCGGTCATCGCATCCGTCACGTTATCCCGGGAAAGCGATTCATGCCTGATTAACTGCTTACGGGCATAGCGACATAGCGCCCAGGTTCCCAGGATATAAAGCATGAACAGCCATAAATTGGCAATAATGACGTAGATGGCGTCCAGCTTCGCATGGAGGGTGTAATACTGGGTAAGCGAGTCTGCGTAGCTGATCAAATCATAAGTTTTGACGTAGGGTTTATGGAAAAAAATATGCGTTCCAGTCACATTATCAGTAACATACAACGAGAGGAAGCGCCACAGCAGCGGGCGATCGACGGTTTTAAACGAAACCACAAGATCGTTAATATTGATGTCTGTGATCAGAATGCCCTTCACCTTATCCCCCAAAAACACCGGGGTAAGCATGCTGATAATATTGTTTTGGGTATATCCATCATGATAGATATGAGACAGCGTGCTTTCACCTTTAAGCAGGTCATTCAGGGCGTTGTCATCAATAGAAATGGTGTGCGCGCTGCGCGCAATATTGATGCTGCTATTATCGCCAACTAACCAGTTACTAAAAGTGTAATTCTGAGTATTAATCAAATGATTAATATAAATATAGTTATGAGAAAGATCGATATAGTATCTGATATTCCTGAAAGTATAACCGGCATAGTTTGAAAAGCTGTACTTCGATATAGCCGCGCTCTCCGCGGAGTGAATAACCGCCAGCGCATTAATATCACCCGCCCATTCTTCACACGATTCATTGCGGGTTTGCAGGGTACCTTGCAGGTTATTTCTGTTCTTTTTCAGCAGATTGAAGCCGTGGATGTCGCCTTCAGTTTCAAGGGACTGACAGACATTTTTCCGTTCACGTTCGCTTGAGGGGGCAGAAAATGCCTGGGTATAAAATGCCCGCGAAAGCCGGGTGGCAATATTCTGGTTAATGGACTCTTCATGGAAAAGTGCTGATTTACCATTTTCGGCAACATATCCCATATAATTCTGCAAAGCACGCCCTTCACGAACGGCCAACGCGGTAAAAAGAGCCGTAGTGCAAACCACGATCAGTACGATTGCGCTGATATATTTTTGACTGGACAAGATGGCTAACTCCCTGTCGTACCACCAACAAGTGACGGCAATTATAGCATCAATCAATACCTTCTCACCCGGTAATGACCACGGGAAACATGTCCGTTGAGCTCAACCGGCCGCGAAATTCCCGGCCACGACGGTTTAAAGCAATATCGGGCAGCAAATGCCGCCGGCGACGTGACGGCGCTGCCCGCAGAGAGCGATCCCGGTCAAGGCATTCAGCGCGCTACCGTGGCATAATGCGTGAATACCGTACGGTATAGTTATTCATTTTTTAACCAGCTAAGGGTTCAACATGAAGGTACTGACGCAAGCGCGCCGCGAGGGGATCGTGGCCGCCGCCGCCGAGGTGTTTCTGGAGGTTGGCTACGAACGTGCCTCAATGGATGAAGTAGCCAGACGTGCCGGTGGCTCGAAGGCCACGCTCTATAAATACTTCTCTTCAAAAGAGGCGTTGTTTGAAACGGTTGTGCGCAACTACAGCGCCAGGTTTCTCACCGAAGCGGCAAGCGGGCTGACTCAACCGGAAAACCAGCACCTCTCCCTGGAACAAAAACTCATCCGCTTTGGTGAAGATATGCTGCGGGTAGTGGCATGCGATAACCAGGCGCTGCAGATCTATCGCGTTGTGCTGGGCGAAGCCGGCCACTCCGATATCGGGAAACTGTTTCTGGAATCCGGCATCCGCCAAAGCATGGAGGCGCTGGCCCAGGAAATGCAGGCGGCGATGGAACGGGGTGAACTGGCGCCGTCGGAGCCAATGCTTCGCGCCATCCAGTTTACATCGCTGATCAAAGCGGAAACCGAGGTCTTGTTTTTCTTGCGCAATATGCCCGATTTTACTCAGGAAAAAGTCAGTGAGATGGTCAGGAATGGCGTGCGGCTGTTTCTCGACGGCGCGCTTAAAAAACCTGAATAGCCCCTGCCCGGCCAGCGGGCATGTGAAGACCGGGTTCGCCGCCGCGAACCCGGTTGTTTATACGCTAAGAAAGTTACGCTAAGAAAGATTAGTCACGGCGACAAACGGCCGCGCCCGTCGCCACCCAGTCCGTCGCGGTCTGTCCTATCTGGCTCGCCAGGCGCTCAACCACGCGCTGCCAGGCAGCAAACATCTGCGCCGGATCGCCGGAGAGAGTTTGCGACAGGTGGCTTTTGCACACCAGCCGGCGATTTTCGTCCCCTCGCTGCGTGGATAGGCTCCAGCCAGCATCCAGGCTGACGGCCTTGCCGGGCCAGCTATCAAAACGCCGAACCTGCAGCAGAACCCGTATCACAGGTTTGCTGTTATCCCGCGCCAGCCCCGCCACATCCACAGTGTTAAGCTGCTGCGTCATGCTGAGGGACAGCGCCGTCTGCAGCTCATCGCCCAGCGGGCTTAGCCAGCGATCGTTGTCCAGAACGACGATGCGACTGTCGCTTTGGCGAACCACAACTTGTTGAGTGTCCAGCTGGGCCGGAACGCCAACGGGCAGCAGATCAATCACAAAGTCGGCCTGCGCGACGGCGCGGGAAACGGAGTCAGAATTGACCAGCGAGTGGTAGCGCACCTGGGGAGATGAGCATCCTGCCGGCAGGCACATGACGCCGAGGATAAGACATAAAACGGTTCTCATGGTCGTTCTCCTGCCTTAAGTGAACGGGGATCGTTCAGCTCTGCATCTGCGGAGCGGCCCTGCAATAGCGATTCCGGCTGGCGATCCAGCTGGTTTGTCAGGCTGCGGACGGCCCGCAGCGTTCGCGTGGTCTCCTGTAAGGACTGCAGGAGGTTAATCATCAGGGGGGAATCTTCCGCCAGCAGGTTCCGCGCGTCTTGTGTCGTTTTCTGAGTCTGTTGCATCAGGCGGTTGGCGGCGGGCAGAGACTGATTGTTCACCATTCGCAGAGTTTTATTCAGCTCTTCCAGCGTGTTATTCATGTTGGTCCCGATCTTATCCAGCGGCATTTTGTTTATTTTCCTGGCGATATCCGTGAGCTGGTCCTGAAGGATTGTCAGCCCGCCATTCACGGTGGGCAGCTCAACCGGGCGCCTGGTCGCATCAAAGTTCACTTTTGGCGCATCCGGTAAGAAATCGAGCGAGATGTAAAGTTGCCCCGTCAGCAGACTGCTGGAAGTGGCCTGCGCTCGCAGCCCGTGCGCGATCATCTCGCGCGTGAAAAGGGCCGTATTGAGGTCCGTGTCGCCTGTTGGTTTCGGCAGCTTTTCCAGCACATTGCCCATCCGCGAGGGATAAACGTCAATATCCACAATGGTCGGAAAGCGATATCCGTCGGGGTTATAGTCAAGCTCGACGGCGGCAACGCGTCCGATCCGCACGCTGGAAAACTCAACCGGAGCGCCAATGTTCAGGCCATGTAAGCCGTGTTCAAAACGCAGTTGAAAACGCACCGGCGGACCATCCTCAGGCGCCATCGCGCTTTCCCGATCAGCTGCCAGTTTGTAACGCGTTTGCTTATAGAGCACGCCGCGGGTTGGGTCATCCGGCCTTGAGAACGCGATCCCCCCCGCCATGATGGCGGCGAGCGTCTGGGTTTTAAGCTGAAAACCGTCGCTCCCTACCGAGAGATCCACGCCGCTCACATTCCAGAATCGCGAATCCGCCGTGACCAGGCGGTCATAAGGGGCATCAATAAAGATGTTGAGATCGATTCCCCTGCCGTCTTTGCGCAGCTGCCAGGAGGTGACCCGCCCCACCGGAATGCGGCGATAGTAAACCGGAGAGTTAATATCCAGCGATCCAAGGTCGTCCGCTTCCAGCATAAACTGGCTGCCCGTCATGTCGTTGACAATAGCCGGAGGGGTTTCCATTCCGGTGAACTGGTATTTACTTTCATCGGACTTCCCTCTGTCCACGCCGATGTAGGCCCCTGACAACAGCGTATCAATGCCGCTGACGCCGCTCATCCCGACTCGCGGCCTGACCACCCAAAATCGGGTGTCGGCGAGCGCCAGATGCTGAGCGCTTCTGCCAAGCGTGACCCGTACTAACACCTGGGTGTTATCGGGGCTGAGGGTGATTTCCTTCACCAGCCCGACGGTGACATCTTTATATTTCACCGCTGTTTTTCCGGCTTCGAGACCGGCGGCGCTGCGAAACGTAATCACCACCTCCGGCCCGACGGACAGGCGTGCCTGGATAACCATCGACACGGCGACCACAAACGCGACCGCGGGGATCAGCCAGATGACGGCATTGCGCCAGCGGCCGTGACGAAAAAGAGGAATACCCGAAACAGGAGGCTTCATTGCTTGTCTTCCCATAGCGTTTTTGGTTTAAAACTCAGCGCACAAAACATAGTCAAAATGACCACCAGGCCGAAAAGCAGAATCCCAACCCGGGGTTCGGCCTCGCTGAGCACATGAAAGCGGAGCAGACCGCACACTGCGGCCACCACCACCACATCCAGCATCGACCAACGGCCAATCCACTCCGTTATCCGGTACAGCCTGGCCCGTTCGCATCTGGCCCAGCGGCTCTTTCGGGCAGTTGAGATCAGCAATACGCTCATTGACAGAAATTTCAGGCAGGGAACCATCACGCTGGCAATAAAAATGATCGCCGCAATGCCCCACGACCCGCTTCGCCAGAAGGCCACGATGCCGGAAAGGATCGTGCTTTCACTGCCATGACCGAGAAGCGTTGTGTACATTACCGGGAAAATATTGGCGGGTACGTATAGGATCATGGAGGTTAAAAGCAGCGCCCAGCTCAAATGCGGACGCCCGGACTGGCGGCCGGGCAGCACCGTCTGGCAGCGAGGACATTTACCACGCACGCCGAACGCCGTTTCGTCGGCGCACACCAGGCCACACAGAGAACAGCGGCACACCTGCATCTGACGGGCAAAGGGGGGATTACTCACCACGGCCCTTCTCCTCGACCGTAAGCAGATCCCACAGCGGACGCAGATCGTGGCTGTTGATGAGGACAACCAGCACGCAAGATAGGGCCAGCGCCCAACCGCCCGGCCCTATGGAGACATCCAGCAGTGACGAGAGCTTTATCCCGGCGACAAGAAACCCCAGCACGCCAACTTCCACCATGCTCCAGGGATGCAGCCACTTGAGCGCTCTCATAATGAAGATAAACGCCGGTGCCGGACGCGCGAAATACGCAAAGCTCAGCAGCCATACCGTGAGGGTTATCTGTAAGAAAGGGGCAATAACCAGAAGAAAAGCGGTACAGACCGCCATAATCGGATTGCCATCTCCGGCAGCCAGCGCCCATGCCACATTCCACAGCGTGACGTCGTTCGCCATCCCGTGAAACCCAACGGATATAACCGGAAAAATACAGGCCAGAAATAGGATGATTGCCGCCGTCAGCATCAGGGGCAGTACATGGCCAGGCACACGCCGGTGACCACGCCATAGCACTGCATAACAACGCTGGCAGAGCGCGATTTCGCCCGACGCGCAGGGTAATCTCTGGTAAACGCTGTCGCAATGTGGGCAGATGATCAGATGAGGGAATGTCTTCATAACGCCGGGCCGCCAGGACGTTGCTAATGGGGAAAATCACAGCCGGTTGCGCTTAAAAGCTTCCGGCTGCGCGTACTGTGTCTGAGGCTACCTGAGCGCTTCCGCCAGCTCTTCCGCCCCTTTTTCAATACCGACTTCGGCGGCGCTCAGCGAGCCGATGCTGGCAGAGATATTCATGGCATTCGGATACTGCCGGGCAACGTAGGCTTTCAGCAGTTCGTGGCTGTTTGCGTCATAAATTTCGACGGCATAATCCACCGAACCGCTCATTAGCCCCCGACCGCCGCGCACCGATTGCACAATGTTGTAGGGGCCCCCTGCCAGATCGAATTTGGTGAACGTTCCGATCACCTGCGGGGTGGTGTCAGCCCCGGTCAGCGTCAACTTCAGACGCAAGGTATTCGCCGCGGGCTCTTTGAGCTCTTTAAAGCGCGCGCTCAGCGCTTTGCTGAACTCCTGTTGCATGTGAGCGGCAAGCGTTTGGCGATCGGCCTGCGCCATATCGTCAAACTGTCCATCGTTGCCCTGATAAATTCTCACCGGGTCAATGATGATGCTGTCGTACTTACGCCAGTCCACCAGAGGCGAATAACGATATGGCATGCGATCGGCATTATCATCGGTGTTTGCCGTCAGCTTTGAAGCCGAGTCGATACCGCTGTAACGCACGGGCTCATTACCGGCACAGCCCGCCAACAGCAGGGTGACACCGATAACCGCCAGCCCACCGATTTGCCTTAACATCTTCATGTGCAGATCCTTTCGTTTTGGTTAAGGGCTGCGCCTACCGGCCAGCCTTGCGTAAAAACAGTCAAATTCACACTCAATGTGAACTGTACGGTTTAGTTTTGATCGCATCACTGAAATCTGTCAACTTAATTGTTCGGCGAAAATATTCCGTTTGGGAATTAACGCATGGATGCAGCGCGGATGGCTTTTTTGAGGAGAGCGGATGCGCAGGACAACGCGGCGCCCGGCGCAGACAATGAGCCGGGCGTATTAGTGCATAACAATTTGAAAAAAAGGGGTTTCACGCCTCTTCCGGGCCCGGATATGATATCTTTCGCCTTGCCGAACCATTGGAAGAACACCGTTGTGTCGCGCCAGGCGAAAGTTAGCCGGCGCCGATCATCAGGTTCAGGTTTTGCACCGCGGCTCCCGATGCCCCTTTGCCGAGGTTATCGAAGACCGCCGTCAGCAGTATTTGCCCGCTCTCAGGATTGGAAAATACGCCAAGTTCCATATCGTTGGTGCCGTTCAGACGCTCCGGATTGAGACGTTCGGTCTCGCCGGCGACTTCAGGTGCCAGCACCGTTACCTGCCCGCTATTGAGATAATGCTGCGTCAGACAGGCGTGTATTGCTGCTGCATCGGCACGTTCAGGCAGCAGGCGCTGCTGTAACGGCACGCTGAGGATAATCCCCTGACGGTACGCGCCGTAAGCCGGCATGAAAAACGGCGGCGTGGAGAGCCCGGCATAGCGCGCGATCTCCGGCACATGCTTGTGCCTGAGGCCTAAACCATACGCCTGAAAAGCAGGCCCGGAGCCTGCAGAACCGCCTTCGTACAGCTCAATCGCCGCCCTTCCGCCTCCTGAATAGCCGGATACGGCATGGATGGAAACGGGATAATCAGCGGGCAGCAGCCCGGCGTTCACCAGCGGGAGCAGGAGCCCAATGGCGCCGGTTGGGTAACAGCCTGGATTGGTTACGCGCTTCGACGCTCTGATGCGATCGGGCTGGTCGGCGCTCATCTCCGGGAAACCGTACGTCCACCCTGAGACGGTGCGATGGGCCGAGCTGGCATCGATTACCCGCACCAGTGGATTCTCCAGCATCGCGACCGACTCACGCGCCGCCTCATCGGGCAGGCACAGAATCGCGATGTCGCAGCCGTTCAGCATCTCAGCCCGAAGGCGCCGATCTTTGCGCTGGGATACGGGCAGAGTCATCAGTTTAATATCTGAACGGTGGCGCAGACGATCGTGGATTTGCAAACCCGTTGTGCCCTGCTCGCCATCAATAAATACGTGAGTCATCGTCGTTTCCTTAAACCAGACAGAACGTCAGTGCATGAATGTTGTGCCAGGTTTAAGTATTGGTAAAGTTGAATTATCCTAACGTCAAATTCAGTTTTTCTGAGGTACGCCTATGCGGGAGATCAATCTCGATCAGCTGCGCACGCTGATCACCATTGCCGATACCGGCTCTTTCAACGAAGCCGCCCGCCTGCTGCACCTGGCGCCACCGACGGTCAGCCTGCATATCTCCGAGCTTGAAAGCCGCGTCGGGGCTAAGCTGCTCTCCCGCACCCGCGGCAAAGTCAGGCCGACGGCCATTGGAGAGAACATGGTCGCGCACGCCCGCCGGCTCCTTGCCGACGTCGCCTATGCGCTTGACGACATATCCCGCCAGGCTCAGGGGTTGAGCGGTCAGGTCAGGCTTGGGGCGTCGACCGGAGCCATTGCTTATCTGCTGCCGCGGGCGATTGAAAAACTGGCGCAGTCCCATCCGAATATTGACGTACACATTACCGTCCTGACGTCGCAGCAGACCCTTGAGCAGCTGAAATCCGGTTCGCTCGATATCGGTATCGTGGCGCTTCCACAGCCCCGAAGCAGCGGCCTGAAAATTGATGCCTGGCGGCGAGATCCCGTTGTCGCGTTCCTGCCTGCGGACTGGGCGGCGCCGGACGTGGTGACGCCGGAATGGATGATGGCAAAGCCCCTGGTGCTGAACGGCTCCGGCACCCACCTGTCGCAGCTGACCAGCGGCTGGTTTGCCGATACGGGCCATAGCCCCACGCCGCGGATCAAGCTTGATTACAACGATGCCATTAAAAGCCTGGTGGGTGCCGGGTATGGCGCCACGTTGCTGCCTCTTGAATCGGGTACCCAGCTCTCCGCCGATAGCCGTATCGCCATTCGTCCCTTAAAGCCGGCGCTGTGGAGAGAGCTAGGATTAGCCTGGCGGGAGAGTGAAAACGAGCTATCGACGCAGCATCTGCTTGCAGCGCTGCGGGATCTGCAGCAGGAGTAGATTCACCGGCAACTGCCGCACGTGATTGCGGGAGTGCCTGCCCCAGGTTTTATCTCCCCGGGGCGGCCTATCGGGCACGTCCATCGTCGGGCATAGGCCCCGCCGCCGAACTTTAGCGAGGGGCGGTAGCCCGGGCCGATTTTGCGCTTAGCGGTTTTTCAGCACCTGAGGATCGATCTGCGCCACGATCAGATCGGCGATATCGTGCTGCTGGTGTACCTTGCCGCATTTAACGATGATCTGCCGCGCGTTGTCATACCCCGGCGCCCACAGCCGGTTGTTCATCCGCACATCTTTATAGACCGCAACCAGCGGTTTCTTCCACGCCGCCGCCATGTGCACGATCGACGTATCCGGCGAGATAACCAGGTCGGCTTCGGCAATCAGCGCCATCGCATGATGCAGGGTTTTAAACGGATTCACGCTCACCTTCTCCGGCAGCGGAATGCGAATTTCGTTGCGATGATCGAGCAGAATAACGTTAACCCGAGGATACTCCGCCTGCAGTCTGGCGATAAGCGCCGACAGCTGCTCCTGCGACAGGCTGCGATCCTGATGGCCGGCAAAAATGTTCACCACCGCTCTGGGTCCGTCGATAGCGGCCAGATGCTGGCGAACCTGCTGGTGGACATCCTGCGGAATATGCAGGTCGTAGGTTGTGAGATGTTTCTTATCCAGATTCATATGCTCAGCAATAAAATCAAACGTTTTGCTGACATGCCAGTTTTCGCAATCAAATTTAAACGAGGTGGTGTAATGGTTAATTGATGGCCATTTATTAAAGCCGAGCACTGATTTTGCTTTTATTTGTCGGAGAAGCAACATTCTGTGTACGGGCATATCAAACAAAGAGGGGTCAATAACGATATCGTACTTATTATTCGCCAGCTCATTAATAACAGACTGAGGAACATTGTGCGTAAACTTGCGCAGAAAAGCGGCGGAATCGACATTGTCAGCCTCATAAATGTGGCGGATTCGCGGGTTATGGCGCATCACCTGACTATTCGATTTGGTCAGCAGGAAATCCACGATATAGCCGGATTCATGAAGGCATTTGACCAGCGCGGAATCAACGACCACGTCCCCTACCGCGCCTTCGTTACGCATCAGCAGCACGGTTTTCGCCGAACTGACGTCGACCTCCCGACGGGTATGCTTGTCCCAGAACGCTTTAGCAATATAAACGCGCATCACGTTGCGGACTTTCTTTATAAAATAATTACGGCGCCTGTTCAGTTCCCTTATTTTTTTGAACTTCCGGGGGGATACCTGCACCGCTGCGTTTTCCATCATCATAACCTCGTTACCACTATCAACAGCACCTCGTTAGTCTGATTAAGGACTAAAGAAAATGAGAAAAGTTCGCTTGATTAATAAATTCCTTTCGCTTTGAGCAGCGGGAGGATAGTAATACTTTTCACTATTCCAGCATATCGTTCCGGAGATAAAATGAGTGAAATATGAATTTAATGTGGAAGATCGCGGCAACGGCCGACGGTTTTCATCCGGCGCGGAGAAGATTAAACTTGCCGTTTTGTCCCCGGAGAGAACCGCGCATGAATGCACCTGAAAAACCGAACACCCACCGCCGGCTGCTGGCGTTACTCGACGAACGCCAGGCCCGCTACCGGCTGGTAGAGCATGAGGCGGTGGGAAAATGCGAGGCGGTTTCTGAAATTCGCGGCACCGCTCTCGGACAAGGGGCGAAGGCGCTGGTCTGCAAAGTGAAAGGCCACGGCATAAATCAGCATGTGCTGGCGATCCTCGCCGCCGACCAGCAGGCCGATCTCTCGCGCCTGGCGCTGCACATTGGCGGCAGCAAAGCCTCGCTGGCCAGCCCCGCCGAAGTCGATGCCCTGACGGCCTGCGTCTTTGGCGCCATTCCCCCTTTCAGCTTCCATCCGGCTCTGCGCCTGGTGGCCGACCCGCTGCTGTTCGAAAACTTCAGCGAAATCGCCTTTAACGCCGGACGGCTGGACAGGTCAATTATCCTCGATACGGCCGACTATCTCCGCATCGCCCGCCCCGAACTGGTCGCCTTTCGCCGGGAAGCCTGAGCGGTCTCGTATTAGCTGCCTCCTGAAAGCGCGCCAGCGTGACAAATAAGCCTGTTTATTCACGCTATTATGCGTAAAGTAGACGGGCTTATTATTTTGGCAAGGATCTCCTGACATGTTCGATACCACCCTGTTCGTGCTTCTGGGGCTGGCCGCGCTCGGCTTTATCAGCCACAACACCACCGTGGCAATTTCTATCCTGGTTTTAATTATCGTGCGCGTCACGCCGCTCAACGTCTTTTTCCCGTGGATTGAAAAACAGGGGCTGACGATCGGTATTATCATTTTGACCATCGGCGTGATGGCGCCCATCGCCAGCGGCACTCTGCCCCCCTCGACGCTGCTGCACTCGTTCGTTAACTGGAAGTCGCTGCTGGCTATCGCCGTCGGGGTGTTTGTCTCCTGGCTCGGCGGACGCGGCGTCTCGCTGATGGGTTCTCAGCCGCAGCTGGTCGCCGGACTGTTGGTGGGGACCGTCCTCGGCGTCGCGCTTTTCCGCGGGGTGCCCGTCGGCCCGCTGATCGCCGCGGGGATCATCTCGCTGTTTATCGGAAAGTCGTAGTCAGGCTGGCAAGATAGCGTCCGGGAGTTTGGCCGAGGCCCTTTTTGAACATGGTGATAAACGCGGTCGTCGAGTCATACCCCAGGCCGTGCGCGACCTGCTGCACCGTTTGCCCGCGGATCAGCATCTGCAGCGCCAGGATCAGCTGCAGCTGATGCCGCCAGCGGCGAAAGCTGAGGCCGGTTTCGCGAACCACCAGCCGCGCCAGGTTACGCTCGCTCATCGCGAACTCCGCCGCCCACTGGCCGAGGGTCTGCCACTGCGCCGGAGATACCGCCATCAGCTCCGCCATCTGGCGGATTTTCGGGTGCGCGGAAACCGGCAGCTGCAGATGCTCCTCCGGCTGCTGCGGAAGCTCGTCAAACAGCACCTGCACCAGCCGTCGGGTCGTGGGATTGTCACTCTCCGTCGCGCTGCGCCCGGCAAGGGTCAGGATCAGCTCGCGCACCAGCGGAGAGATCTTCAGCGTGCAGCTGCGCTGCGGCATCGGGGCCGCTCCCGGCTCGATAAACAAAAAGCAGATCCGCGCTCCCGGCGTTGCGCGGTTGCTGTGGGGCTGCTGGCCCGGGACCCACACCGCATACTGCGGCGGCACCATCCACATCCCGTTTTCCACCTCACAGGTTAGCGCGCCGTGCAGCGCCAGGATCAGCTGCCCTTTGCGGTGCTGATGGCGCGGAATAAACTGCTCATCCTCAACTACCTGAATATGAAACGCGAGGGCCGCTTCGCGCCCGCTGTCCGGGTCATAGCCGTCAAGACTCAAACCAATCATCAGATTGTCCGATATTAGCGATAATCTGTCATTTTAGCTTGATTTAAACAATCGGCAAACGCGCTATTGTAGCCACCCTGTTTACTGGTCTGAGATAGCCATGAGTTCTGTTCCTCCCACTGCCGGCCGCCGTAATCTGCTGCTGATTGCCGGTATTTTACTGATCGCCACCACGCTGCGCGTGACCTTTACCGGCGCCGCCCCGCTGCTGGACGCCATTCGCGCGGAGTACGGTCTGACCACCGCCCAGACCGGGCTGCTAACCACCCTACCGCTGCTGGCCTTTGGTCTGGTTTCGCCGCTGGCGGCAGGCGTAGCCCGCCGCTTTGGTATCGAACGCAGCCTGCTGATCGCGCTGGGGCTGATTTGCCTCGGTATGGGTCTGCGCTCGCTGCCTTCCGCCGCGATGCTCTTTGGCGGTACGACGGTGATCGGCTGCGGTATCGCCTTAGGGAACGTGCTGCTGCCGGGCTTAATCAAGCGCGATTTTTCGCAGCACGTCGCTAAGATGACCGGCGCCTATTCGCTCACCATGGGCGCCGCCGCGGCGCTGGGTTCGGCCGTGGTGGTCCCGCTGGCGCTGGCCGGCTTTGGCTGGCGCGGCGCGCTGCTCATGCTGATGGCCTTCCCGCTGCTGGCGCTGTTCTTCTGGCTGCCGCAGTCGCGCAGGCAGGTCGCCGCTCCGCTGACCGCGTCAGGCGCAATGCACAACCGCGGGATCTGGCGCTCGGCGCTGGCCTGGCAGGTGACGCTGTTCCTCGGCATTAACTCGCTGGTGTATTACGTGATAGTCGGCTGGCTGCCGGCAATTTTGCAGAGCCTTGGCTATAGCGAAGCGCAGGCCGGCTCCCTGCACGGTCTGCTTCAGCTGGCCACCGCCGCGCCGGGCCTCGCGATCCCGCTGATTCTGCACCGACTGAAAGACCAGCGCGGCATCGCGGTGCTGGTGGCGCTAATGTGCGCCGTCAGCTCCGCCGGGCTGTGGCTGGCGCCCGGGCAGGCGGTTATCTGGGCGCTGGTCTTTGGTTTCGGTTCCGGGGCGACGATGATTCTGGGACTGACGTTTATCGGCCTGCGCGCCAGCTCGGCGCACCAGGCAGCGGCGCTTTCCGGTATGGCGCAGGCCGTCGGCTATCTGCTGGCCGCCTGCGGGCCGCCGGTGATGGGGAAAATCCATGATGCCAACGGCGACTGGCATATTCCGTTAATCGTCGTGGCGCTGAGCGCCGTGGCGATGGCCATATTTGGCGCCCTTGCCGGCCGCGCCAGGGAGATTAACGGCTAAAGCGCTCTTTTGCCCTCGCCCTGACGGCCCCGGCGTTCCGGGGTCGTCGTGCGGGCCAGGGTTAATTATTGGCTGGCCGCGCGTAAAAAGGCGTGTACCAGCGGCGAAGGACGTCCGTCAAGCGCGTTGCGCTCGTGCTGGAACAGCGTCGCGACAAAGAACGGATGCGTCACCAGCTCCACCGCCCGAGTATCACCCTCTTCGTCCCAGCCCGTCACCCGCAGGTCGCCCTGCTCAAGCTCGCGGGCAAACTCCTCGGCAATACCGTAGCTGCAGTGATAGCCCTCTTCGATGCTGTCGCGGCCGTAGGCGCGGGCGATCAGCGTATTAGCGCGCAGCTCAATCGCCGCCGTTTTCTCCACCAGCGAGCAGCTCAGGGGCGCGATAACCATTCGCCCTTCGCTATCCGTTTCCGCATGCCCCGCATCCTGCCAGCCCATGACGTTGCGCGCATACTCGACGATCGCGTGCTGAAAACCGCCGCAGGTGCCGAGGAACGGAATGCTGTTTTCGCGCGCATAGCGGATCGCGATAAACGCGCCGGCGGCATTTTTATAGGGGCTGGCGGGAACGACCCAGATGGCGTCGTAATCGGCAAGCGCCTCGGCATCGTGGATATCGCTGGTCGCCAGCCAGTCATAGCGCAGGGGCAGTTCCAGCACGGCAGCAGCATCATCAATGGCGAGGGGAATCGCTTTGTGAGCAATAACGTCAGGGTTGTAGTCGCCAACCAGGGCAATACGCAGGGGAGTGTTCATAGCAGGGTCCTTATGTCAGAACGATTTTCGGGCAACACAAGGAGCCTCAGATTAGCGATCTCCCTCACGGAACACAATCCTTATTTTTCGCCCGTCGGACAACCGGAGTTTGGCGTGAGGGGCGTTATCCGCGGGGAAATAAATAAAAAAATATAGCTTGTCTTTCACTATCCTGTTCAATTCCCGCTATTTATTTATCCCTTTTTCTGTAGCTATTTTGTTAAATAAAAAACAGTGTTATTACTATCGCAAAAAAGAAATTATTCGCTTTATTTATAAATTAGCCTGTTAAATAATCTGTAACGATTTATTAAGCAGTAGAGGCAGCAAGATGCGTTTCAGTACGATGTCCGATAGCGAAATTATCTCTGAACTGTGCCGCAGAATTAAAGAAACTCGCATGCAGCTCGGGCTCTCCCAAATTGAACTCGCCGAGCGCGCGCAGGTCGGGGCGGCAACCATCAAACGCGTAGAATTAGGTGAATCCGTTACCCTCAGCACGCTGATCGGAATATTGCGCGGTCTGGATCGGCTGCATCAGCTGGAGTCGATTTTATTCGATTCGCACATTCGAACTTTTAATGCGCAAATCAATGCCACCGCCCCTCCCCGCATCCGTATTCGCAAAAAAGCGCAGCCGCCAAAAGAGAAATGCGCCGTCGCCGAACAGGCCAGCGAAGCGAACGCCACCATTAACGAATGGTACACCTCGTCAGCGTCCCACAGCGTTGTCTGGTCTTTTCTGCCGTCGGAGGCAGAGAAAAAAAGCTAGCCTGATAAGGGAAACAGCCCGCGGGCTGGAGTAGTCGTTCAGGAGGAGGGCCGAAAAAAACCGCCTGCGGCGCAGGCGGCGTTGGCGGACTTCAGGATTCGCAGACCGCGACTTTAATCGCCAGCCCGCCGCGGGCGGTTTCCCGATATTTCGCGTTCATGTCTTTCCCCGTCTCAAACATGGTATCGATGACTTTATCCAGCGAAACTTTCGGATCGCTGGTGCGGTGCATCGCCATGCTGGCCGAGTTGATCGCCTTCACTGCCGCAATCGCGTTGCGCTCAATACAAGGTACCTGTACCTGACCGGCAACCGGATCGCACGTCAGCCCGAGGTTGTGCTCCATGCCGATTTCAGCGGCAATGCAAACTTTCTCCGGGCTGCCGCCCAGCAGCTCCGCCAGCCCGGCGGAAGCCATGGAACACGCCACGCCCACCTCTCCCTGGCAGCCAACTTCCGCGCCGGAAATAGAGGCATTCATTTTGTACAATATGCCTATCGCGCCGGCGGTCAGGAAGTAGCGCATATAGATTTCCGGCGTCACCGTTTTGATAAAGCGGTCATAATAGGCCAGCACCGCCGGCACGATGCCGCAGGCGCCGTTGGTGGGCGCAGTGACCACCCGTCCGCCGGAGGCGTTCTCTTCCCCCACCGCCATCGCGAACATGTTGACCCAATCCATTGCGCTAAGCGGCGTAATTGACTGGCTTTGGGGAGCCAGCACGCGGTGCAGCGCCGAGGCGCGACGCGGCACCTTTAACGGCCCCGGCAGAAGGCCTTCGGTACTCATGCCGCGGTTAATGGCGTTTCTCATGGTCTCCCAGATTTTCGCCATATTCTGCTCAACGCTGTCTCGTCCGTGGCGGGCGGCCTCATTTTTCATCATCACCGCGGAAATCGACAGGCAGTTGTCGTGACAGTGCGCCAGCAGGTTGCGGGCTGAGTAGAACGGGAAAGGGATGTCGACTTCAGCATCCTGGCTCTTGCCGAACTCCTCCTCGGTGACGATAAAGCCGCCGCCGATGGAGTAATAGGTCTGGAAGTGGACGATTTTTCCGTCGCAAAGCGCCGTAATGCTCATACCGTTTTCATGCAGCGGCAGAAACTCATTATGAAAACGCATGCATTCCACCACCGGGAACGCAATTTCCCGCTGGCCCTCTTCAATACGCAGACGCTGCAGGGTATTAACGTCACGAATAATCGAGGGAATGGCGTCGATATCGACGGTATCCGGCAAATAGCCGGAGAGTCCAAGAATAATCGCAATATCGGTATGGTGGCCCTTACCGGTTAACGAAAGGGAGCCGTATACGTCCACCACCAGGCGAGTCACTTTATGCAGCAGGCCTTTTTCCTGCAGGGTATCGACAAAATGTTTCCCCGCCTTCATCGGCCCGACGGTGTGTGAGCTGGAGGGCCCGATACTGATTTTGAAAATATCGAAAACGCTAATCATGTGGCACCCATAGGGTTACAAAGCAAAACGAATGCGCCTCCTGTGACAGGAGGCGCCGGGGGCTTAGCTGAACAGAGAGTAGAAGATGGCGGAGATGGCAATCAGGCCAATCACCACCACAAACGCGTTGCTGATGTGGCCGCTGTACTTACGCATGGCCGGTACTTTATTGATGGCGTACATCGGCATCAGGAACAGGATCATGGCGATAACCGGGCCGCCGAGGGTTTCAATCATACCCAGAATGCTCGGGTTCAGGGTCGCCACTATCCAGGTGGTCACCAGCATGAACAGCGCGGTGATTTTGTTCAGCTTGGTAATCTCGATAGATTTGCCTTTACTGCGCAGAGACTTGATCACCATGCCGTTAAAGCCTTCACGCGCGCCGAGGTAGTGGCCGAGGAAGGACTTGGTAATCGCGATCATGGCGATAATCGGCGCCATCCATGCAATCAGCGGCGCGTTGAAGTGGTTCGCCAGGTAAGAGAGGATGGAGATGTTTTGCGCTTTCGCTTCCGCGAGGTTTGCCGGAGAGAGGCTCAGCACGCAGCTGAAGACGAAGAACATCACCGTCAGCACCATCATGATGTGCGCATAGCTGAGGATGCGGGCGCATTTACGCTCGGCGTCCTGGCCATACTCTTCACGTTTCGCCACCGCGAAGGATGAGATAATCGGCGAGTGGTTGAAGGAAAACACCATCACCGGAATAGCCAGCCACAGCGTCATCCACAGGCCGTTCCCCGTTGCGGAGGCGCTGCTCAGCGAGAGGGTATCCAGAACTGCACCGTTCCACTGTGGAATCAAATACAGCGCCAGGATCATCAGCGCCGCCACAAACGGGAACACCAGCACGCTCATGGCCTTAACAATCATTTTTTCGCCAAAACGCACAATGCCCATCATGCCCACAATTAAAATCAGCGACAAAATTGCGCGCGGCGGAGAGACCAGGCCAAGCTGATGGGTAATAAAGCTGTCGACGGTATTGGTGATCGCGACGCTATAAACCAGCAGAATCGGGTAAATAGCAAAGAAGTAGAGCAAGGTAATAAGCTTGCCGGCGCCAATGCCGAAATGCTCTTCCACCACTTCGGTAATATCTTCGCCAGGGTTTTTACCTGAGAGCACGAAACGGGTTAAACCGCGATGGGCAAAAAAGGTCATCGGAAATGCGAGAATAGCCATGATGATCAGCGGAATTAAACCGCCACCCCCGGCGTTAATCGGCAGAAAAAGAACCCCGGCGCCAATAGCCGTCCCGTACAGTCCCAGCATCCAGACGGTGTCACTTTTTCTCCAGCCGCTGCTCTCGCGAGCGACGAGGGTATTTTGAACGCTTTCCATAATATGGCCTCAATAATATAGAGTGGAACCCAATTTAACGGGCTCTGTTTCAGGTAATAAATCGCAGTGTTTGTTTTGCTATTTTATTAAACTAAGCCAAACTGATGTACATACGGCGATCACATAACCTGATTTATCACGAGGACTTTTAAAGTATCAAAAATAGCACCTGAGATTTAATATATTTTTAAGGTATCATTTTTAATACGTTATTATAAAAAGAACTTCAGATAGTCGTGCAAATAATATATTACAAGAGCCGCGTGGCGTAGAAAAGCCCCGTTTTTTAAATAAAAAAAACCCGCAGAGATACGGGCTGATTCAAGAGCAAAATCCATTTGTAGCAATAACAACTCAATGTGTCCTGATCTATTCTATGCGTTGCACAAAAAAATAACACTCCTGATTCCAGGGGGATTGCAGCCGTTGCAACAAGACCACCCCCTGCCGGCAGCGACGCCCTGACACGCTTTGGCAGTCGGTCATGGCAGATGATAATATCTGCATTGCCAAACGCTGCGGGCTGCTTTGCGCGCCTGCCGCGATATCACTGAGGCATCACAGTGAATTTTTTATACCGGAGATACCGATGCTAAAACCACTTCCCATTATGGATGATGACGGGACGACCCGTTCGCTTTCGCCCCGGCCGGAGCAGCCTGGCGCTATTACCGGCGGTAAAATATTGGTGAGCGCCTGCCTGATGGGGTTTCAGGTACGCTATAACGGCAGCGACAAGGCGCAGCTGGCCGAGACTCTGGCGCGCTGGCAGCGCGAAAACCGGCTGGTGATCCACTGCCCTGAGCTGGCCGCCGGGCTACCGGTGCCAAGACTGCCGGCAGAAATTCTCGATGCCCAGGGCGCGGAGGTGATGCAAAATCGCGGGCGCATCGTTGAAAGCGACGGCCACGACGTCACCGCGCACTATCAGCTGGCCGCCTGGCTGGCGCTGAAGGCCGCCCAGGAGGGAGGCTGTCAGGCGGCGCTGCTCACCGACGGCAGCCCGACCTGCGGCAGCCAGTTTATCTACGACGGCACCTTTAGCGGGCAGCGTAAGCCCGGCTCCGGCGTGGCGGCCGCCCTGCTGCGCCAACACGGTATTACGGTTTTTTCCGACGGGCAGATCCCGCAGCTGCTTGCCTGGATGGAACAGATGGAGAATAGCGATGATCCAATGTAAACGCGTCTACGATCCGGCTGAAGCCGGCGACGGCTATCGCGTGCTGGTCGACAGGCTTTGGCCTCGGGGAATTAAAAAAGAGGCTCTGCGCTACGATGAGTGGTGCAAAACCCTGACCCCCTCCGCGGAGTTACGCAAGGCCCTGCACGGTGAAGTCATCGATTTCGCCAGCTTCCGCGAGCAGTATTGCCGGGAGCTGGAAAGCCACCGTGTCGAAGGATTGCGCCTTGCCGCGCTGGCTCGCCAGCAGCCGCTAACGCTGATTTACGCCGCCAAAAATACCCGGCAAAACCATGCGCTGGTGCTGGCTGAGTGGCTGGAAAACCTGCCTGCCGGCGAGGTTACGCCTTAGCGGGGTGATCCCGGCGCCACAGCTCCCATTCATCGAGGGTTTCCCCGCCGGGCAGCTTACAGTCGCTGCGTACGCCCTGCGGCGTCTGTACCGGTATCAGCTTACCGCCCTTCTGACCGCAGTAGACCGAGGCCGGGTTCGCCATGCCGATAGACTTCGGCGGCGGCGGCGCATCCTGCGGCTGCGGCTGTTTCGCGCATCCGGCCAGTGCCAGAGGCAGTAGTATGGTCATCCACTTCATTTTGACTCCTTTTGTTGATCAAAGCCGCTATGGTGCCCTGATTCTTCACGGTTTCTCCATTTTAACTACACTTTTGCGCCGTAGAGTAGCGCTTGTTCTCTAATTGACCAGAGAACAGATCATTCCATAATCAATGAGTTTTCCCCGTCGCCCCCGACGGGGCTTTTTTCCCGCTGCGACCGCAGGTATTCCCTCAGCTAATGTGTTAAATTTGTTGTATCTATGTTTACTTTTCGCTGTTGGCCGTTTTCAGCCTTCTTTACCGGCGATAACGCTCGGCGATCGGGAGCCGTACATTCATGTCAGATTTTATTCTTGCCCGCGTCTCGCAAACGCTCGCCAACGAACATTCGCTGGAGCTGTTAGTGCGACAACTGCTTGAAATGTTGGAACTTGTGACCCGAATGGAGTCAACCTATCTGACTCGTATTGATCTTAGCGCTCAGCGCCAGCTGGTTATGTATGCGCACAACAGTAGCGAAATGACGATACCGGAAGGATTTTCCATAGCGTGGAATGAGTCGCTGTGCAAACGTGCCATCGATGATAACTGCCTGTTCAGCAACGACGTTGCCAGCCGCTGGCGCTCGTGCATTGCCGCCCAGGAGCTCGGTATCGCCACCTTTTTCAGCATTCCCGTTCGCCTGACCGACGGCTCACTGTACGGCACGCTCTGCGCCACCAGCCGTCAGAAACAGCCCTACAACCTGGAAGGTGAGCAGGTGATGAGCCTGTTCGCCAACCTCATCTCCCATTACGTTGAGAAAGAGACGCTGGTCGAACAGCTGCGCGCCGCCAACTCGGCGCTGGAGATGCACTCTTACACCGATGAATTAACCCGCCTACCCAATCGTCGCGCGCTGTTCAAGCACCTCTCGGCGATGTTCCCGCGCGCGCGCGAACTGCAGCGCAATATTTTACTGATCTTTATCGATCTCGATGACTTTAAGGCGATCAACGATCGGTTCGGCCATCCGTGCGGCGATAGCTTCCTGATCCAGATCGGCGAACGCTTAAACGCCCGCGTGCGCAAAGGGGATCTGGTGGGTCGCCTCGGCGGTGACGAGTTTTTGATTGTCGGGGCGGGTCTCGACGCCGGAGAGCAGCGGGCGTTTATCGCCGCTCTGCGCAAAGAGATCAGCGGAATTTACTTCCTGGCCGGGCATCGTATCAGCTACCCGGGCGCCAGCTTTGGCGTGATTGACGTCAATCCGCAAACGATGGATATGGAGAGCGCGCTGCGGGCCGCGGACGATGCGATGTATCAGGATAAAAAGTCGCGCCGTAAAGAGACCTTCCTGGATATTGACTAAACTGCCGGTATTTCCAGTATGATAGCGGACATCACTCGCATGCTCAGGGACAACACAATGAAATTGGGTATTCTTTTTCCGGTAGTAATTTTTATCATCGCCGTTATTTTTCTTGGCTGGTTCTTTGTTGGCGGCTACGCGGCACCGGGCGGCGCATCGTGAAAAAAAGCACCATTCTGATGGTTATTATCGCCGCTATCGCGCTAGCTGGCGTGCAGTTTGGCTGGTGGTAACCGCCCTTTGCCGTCGCGCTTAAATTGCAGAGTTGTCTTATCCACTCAATAACTTAACGCGATACACTCACTTCACCAGCCGAACCCGCCGCCAGTCGCGGGCGGACGGCGGACTAACGGAGAAGTGAGAATGAAAAAACCGATCGTGTTGTCGTTGCTGCTCGCGCTATGCACGCTGTTATCGGGATGTATCGTTGATGATGGCTATCATCACAGACACCACCACCATCATTACGACGGCAGAGGCTGGTGAAAAAAGGCGGATCAAGGCGAACCGGCGTTCGCCTTGTTTCATTTAGTCCTGGCGGTCAGAACCTAAAAAGACGAAGCCCAGCGGAATGGAGAAAAGCAGCGTAAACACGATGCTGTAGACCGTCACCATCGCCCCTTGCAGGAAGAACATCGAGGTTGTCCACTCTGAGTACGGCATATTGTACTCACTCACCACGCCGCCAAACGTCGCACGTCCAACTACGGCAAGAGCGATGGCAAACACCACCGTTACCGACAGGAAAAATTTCTTACTGTTTTTATTGCTGATGAGCTTATGCAGAATCATCCGGGTTCCCTTTTATCTGACCGATAATCGGCTGTATATGTAACACCAACGCAATTAAAATTGAAGGGCTTTTGTTACAAGCCAGAGATTATCGCTGCCAGGCCGGCTCAGCGATACCGGCCGACCGTTTACGACTGCAGCGTCGCCAGGCGCGCAGCAAAACCGACAAAGATCAGGCCAATCAGGCTGTTGCCAATTTTGGCGAGCTTCTTTTTCGTTTTAACGTAGCGCGTCACAAAAGAGCCGGAAACAATTAAGAAGCTCATGTAAATAAAGCTAATCACTTCCAGGGTCAGCGCAAGAATAAAGAAGGCCAGGCCCGGCGTCTTCGCGGTAACGTCGATAAACTGGACGAAAAAGGAGACATAGAACAGGATGGCCTTCGGGTTGGTCAGGCTGAGGGTCAGCGAACGTTTCAGGATCGCGCTCGCCGGCTCGGCGTCGGTGTCGGCATGACCTTCCCGCTGCGTCAGCACCGCGTAGAGCATTTTCCCGCCCAGCCACAGCAGATAGATGGCGCCGAGATAGCGCACAATATTGAACAGTACCGGCGTCGTCTTAATCAGCGTGGCTACGCCGGCAAAGGCCAGCAGCATCAGCACCGCGTCGCCGATAAACACGCCGGCCGCCGCCAGATAGCCCTTCCGGACGCCGTGCGCGATGCCGGTTTTCAGGACAAAAAAGGTATTTGGGCCAGGCACCAGAATGATAAAAATAGCCCCGACCAGGTAGGTCAAATAGTTCAAAACACCAAACTCAGCGAACACACTGCACTCCTTCGCGTTCAACAAACAATATGATCGCGCTCACGTTAACGCAACTAACGTGATTTTGAAAGAGCTTACGGTGCCTGTTGGCTTAGTACAAAGAACCTTCGCCCAGCGGACGCGTTTTGAAACGCCGGTGAACCCACAGGTATTGCTCGGGCGCGCGCAGAATCTCTCTTTCGATAACCCTGTTGATGTAGCCGGCCGCTTCCTGCTTATCTTCGCCAGGATAATCGTCCAGCGTCTCGCTGATATATAAGGTGTAGCCTTGGCCGTTCGCTTTACGCACCATGCTGATGGTCAGCATTTTGGCGCCGGAGAGACGCGACAGGACGTAGGTACCGTTGGTCGTCGCGGCCTGCGGCACGGAGAAAAACGGGGCAAAGACGCTGCCTTTCGGGCCGTAATCCTGATCGGGGGCAAACCACACCGCTTCGCCGGCCTTCAGCGCGTGCACCAGGCCGGACAAATTACGGCGATCGATCATCGCTTTATTCGAGCGCAGGCGTCCACGGGTCTGCACCCACTCCATCAGCGGGCTGTTGTGCGGACGATAGGTCGCCATCATCGGCCGACACAGGCCCATAGTACGACCGCCGAGCTCAAGAGAAATAAAGTGCACGCCGACCGCCATTACGCCCTTACCAGCATTCATGGCCTTTTCGAGATTTTGGAGACCTTCTACGTCAAACCATTTCCTGACGCGCTCATCGCTCCAGAACCACGCCATGCCGGTCTCAATCAACCCCATTCCCAGCGACATAAAGTTCTGCTCGATCAGCTTTTCTCTCGCTTCAGCAGACATGTCGGGGAAACAGAGCTCAAGGTTTCTTCTGGCAATATGCTCCCGGCGTTTGAGGAAGCGTCGCGAGGCCTTACCGGCGGTGGTACCGATGCTGTGCAGGAGCGGATAGGGTAATTGCACGATTGACCAGAGAATGGCCAGGCCAAACCAGGTCCCCCAATTGCGGGGATGCAAAAGACTCTTATTAAAAGCGGAAGGCATGATTTTTCCTGTAAACATCCTAAATGAGGTAACGCTTAAGGAAAAAACGATTCCTTTCATCAGTCGTTAGGCGGTACATATAGCTAGTACGACAATAGTAATCTGCCTAAATTCACTCGGGCAAGTAAAAATGAACAGGGAGGGGAAAAAAACATAATACCAGCATACTTGTTACAAAATGTAAATTAAAAATGAATAATAAATTAAAAGTATTCTTCTGTAAAATCATTTCCATGCTATTCATTTATGCAGGTGATGGGCCTGCACCTGCAGAAGAGCCCCTTTGTGCCGCCGCTCCCCGCCTCGCACCCGGCACCGCGCCCGTTCAGCAAAGGCCCGGCGCCCCGGCGCTGTCAGCGCGTTCAGCGACCCCTGGCGCGGCGTAATAATGACGCGGGCCGAGGCGCAGAGGAAGCAGCCGCGAGGTCCAGGGCGGCATCGGTGCGAATAATTCTCCCCGTTCATATTGGAACAAAAATTTATCGCCGGCGGGGAGAACAAAAATAAGACTCGGCTTATTTTATCTTCCTGACAAATAATGACAGATATATAAGGTTGCTTTTATTTCGAACGCTTATTCCGCATTATTTATGTACAGCAATGCCTTTCGCCGAACAGCAGGCAATAAAATTCAGCTGCCGCCGCTGACGCCGGAAAAAGCGCATCATCGCCAGAAAACGCGGACGATTCTCCCGCTTAAGCAGGCCATTACAGATGATTCTCAGCGCCTGGCTGAAACCTTCGTCTTTGATCAACCCCCGCGCCGACATCAGCGACATCGGCCCCGCGTGGCAGCGAACGGAGTCAAACCCCACCTCTTCAAAGAGAGACTGCCAGCGCGCCTGGCTCATGGGGCTGACGTGAGATTTGACCACCCCCTGCAGCTCCATGCGCTCCCCCTCCCCCAGCGCCTGCTGAGTGTACATAATATCGTGGGTCAGCAGGCGGCCGCCGGGTTTGAGCACGCGATAGTATTCCGCCACCAGCTTCTCTTTGGCTTTATCGGCATACATGGTCAGCATCGCCTCATTAATCACCACATCAAAGGTGGCATCGGGAAACGGCAGCCGGGTGGCGTTAGCTTCCATCACCAGCACCTTATTATCCACACCTTCCAGCACGATATTTTGCCGGGCCTTCGCCAGCGCATCTTTATCCATATCGATGGCGTACACGCGGCAGCCAAATCGTTTCGCCAGCTCTATCGAAGTGGTTCCCATATTACAGGCCACCTCCAGCACCGTACTCTCGGAGGATAAATCGGCCTGGCGGAACAGCCACTCCGTCGCTTCTACGCCGCCGGGCCGCAGCCGGGTTTTTCCCAGACTGGCTAAAAATGTGTGTCCGGCCTTTTCACTCGCATTCATCTGCAGCACCTCATGATTTATAAGATGCATTATAAATACATCATTATCTTTGACGAGGGAATATTGATAATGACTTTTATTTGCATTTGACCGTTCGCAAGCCGCCGCCGCGCGCCGGTAAAATCAATTGCAATTGATAACAATTACTTAAAGTAACCACCCGGCCTGGAGACGAACTTAACGCTGCGTTTTAATTGTAATGAGAAACATTCTCATATTAACATATGCGCTATCGTTCCATTTTTCTGAATTCGGCCATGTCCTCACTTTCCGCCACCGCCGCACCGCTGACGCTTGCTTCGCTGTATCACGCCCATCACGGCTGGCTGAAAAACTGGCTGACCGGCAGACTGCAATCCTCGTTCGACGCCGATGACGTCGCCCAGGACACCTTTATGCGGGTGATGGCCGGTGAATCCTTAACGACCATCCGCGATCCGAAATCCTTTCTGTGCACCATCGCGAAACGGGTGATGATCGATCTGTTTCGCCGCAATGCGCTGGAGCGCGCCTGGCTTGAGATGATTGCCCAGCTCCCCGAGGCGCTGGCGCCCTCTGCCGAGCTGCAGCAAATTCAGCTGGAAACGCTGCAGCAGATCGACGCGATGCTGGATGGCCTGAGTCAGAAGGCGCGGGAAGCCTTTTTACTCTCGCAGCTGGAAGGCCTGACCTACGCCGAGATCGCCGTACGCCTGACGGTCTCCGTCAGTTCGGTGAAAAAATATGTGGCCAAAGCGACCGAGCACTGCCTGCTCTTTCGCCTGGAGAACGGCCTGTGACCACGAAACTTACCGACTCGCGTCGCCAGGCCCTGCGGTCGGCCTCCCACTGGTATGCCCTGCTAAGCGACGGGCGCCCCAATCCGCAGCAGGAAGCCCGCTGGCAGCAGTGGTATGAGCAGGACCTTGACCACCGCTGGGCCTGGCAGCAGGTCGAAAACCTGCGTCAGCAGATGGGCCACCTTCCGGGCGCGCTTGCCAGCCGGGCCCTCAACGACGGTCGGGCAGCCCGCCGTCAGGTGCTGAAAGGATTGATGCTGCTGGCGATGGCCGGCGGGAGCTGGCGGCTGTGGGACAGCGAGCTGGCGGAGGGGCTTCGCGCCGACTACCGCACGGCCAAGGGGATAACGCGTCGCCAGCCGCTGGCGGATGGCTCGGTTCTGACCCTGAACACCGACAGTGCCGCCGACATCTATTTCGACGCGCAGCAGCGCCTGGTGCGCCTGCGCTACGGCGAAATTGCCATCCGCACCGCCCGCGACGCTCTCCAGCGGCCGTTCCGCGTACAGACCCGCGACGGCAACCTCACCGCTCTGGGCACGGAGTTTACCGTTCGCCAGTTTGCCGATGAAACCCGCCTGGCGGTGCAGCAGCACGCCGTTGAGGTGCGATTAGCGCACGGCCAGTACCGGAGGGTGGAAGCCGGAGAAAGCCTGCGCTTCAGCGCTGAAGCCTTCTCCCCGATACAGACGCTGAGCGCCGGTGAAGATAGCTGGACTCAGGGCGTGCTCAGCTTTCGCGACCGCCCCCTGCGCGAGGTTATCGCCACGCTGTCCCGCTATCGCCCCGGCATTCTGCGCTGCGATCCCCGCGTTGCCGATTTACGCCTGAGCGGCACCTTCCCGCTGAACGATACCGGGACGATTTTGCAGGTTATTACGCAAACGCTGCCGGTAAAACTGCAGTTTGCCACCCGCTATTGGGTCACCGTCGTCCCCGCCTGAGAAAAAAAATACAAAAAATTCTCATTCTCCATTGTCCCTTTTCCCCTGCTCGTTCGACTTAACAGGTGAAAACAACCAAAACAATCGTGGAGAACACATGACGCCTTTACGCGTTCTACGCAAACCAATGCCTCTGGTGATGGCAATCCGTTTAAGCCTGCTGCCGCTGGCGGCGCTGGCCGCTGCGCCGGTCTTTGCCGCCGCTCAGTTTGATATCGCCGCCGGAGATTTAGATACCGCGCTCAATCAGTACGCCGCCCGCAGCGGCATCACCCTCTCAACCGACGCCAGCCTGACGCGGGGCAAGCATAGCGATGGCCTGCACGGCAGCTACGACGTTGAGGATGGTCTGCAAACGCTGCTGAACGGCAGCGGCCTGCGGCTCAAAGCGCTGGGCAATAACGCCTGGACGCTGGAGCCCGCACCCGTTGAGAATGAGGCGTCGCTGACGGTTATCGGCGACTGGCTAGGAGACGCGCGGGAAAACGATGTGTTTGAACACGCCGGCGCCCGCGACGTCATCCGCCGCGACGAGTTTGCCAAAACCGGCGCCGCCACCATGCGTGAGGTGCTGAACCGCATCCCGGGAGTCAACGCCCCGGATAATACCGGCACCGGCAGCCACGACCTGGCGATGAACTTTGGCATCCGCGGCCTGAACCCGCGCCTGGCCAGCCGCTCCACGGTGCTGATGGACGGTATCCCGGTGCCCTTCGCCCCCTACGGCCAGCCCCAGCTGTCGCTGGCTCCGGTATCGCTGGGCAATATGGATGCCGTCGACGTTGTTCGCGGCGCGGGCGCCGTGCGCTACGGACCGCAGAGCGTTGGCGGCGTCGTTAACTTCGTCACCCGCGCTATTCCGCAGGATTTTGGCATTGAGGGCGGCATCGAAGGCCAGCTGAGCCCAACCTCCTCGCAGAACAATCCCAAGGAGACGCACAATCTGATGATTGGCGGCACGGCGGATAACGGGTTTGGCTCCGCGCTGCTCTATTCAGGAACGCGCGGCAGCGACTGGCGCGAGCACAGCGCCACCCGCATTGACGACGTGATGCTGAAAAGTAAATATGCGCCAAACGAGGTGCATACCTTTAACAGCCTGCTGCAATATTATGACGGCGAGGCCGACATGCCCGGCGGGCTCTCCCGCGCCGATTATGATGCCGACCGCTGGCAGTCTACCCGCCCGTACGACCGCTTCTGGGGGCGCCGCCAGCTCGCCAGCCTCGGCTATCAGTTTCAGCCGGACGCCATGCATAAGTTCAATATTCAGGGCTTCTATACCCACACGCTGCGCAGCGGCTACCTTGAGCAGGGCAAGCGCATTACGCTTTCTCCGCGCGAATACTGGGTTCGGGGGATCGAGCCGCGCTACAGCCAGAGCTTTACGCTCGGCGCTACCGCGCATGAAGTGGGCGTCGGCTATCGCTACGTGAATGAATCCACCCATGAGATGCGCTACTACACCACGACCGCCAGCGGCGAGCTGCCGAGCACCGCCAGCCCTTACGATCGCGATACCCGTTCCGGTACCGAGGCGCACGCCTGGTATATCGACGACCGCATTGATATCGGCGACTGGACGATCACCCCGGGCATGCGCTTCGAACATATTGAGTCCTATCAGGATAATAACCTGAAGGGCACCCGCGAGCAGGTCAGCTACAACGCCCCGCTGCCGGCGCTCAACGTGCTTTATCATCTCACCGACAGCTGGAATCTTTATGCTAACACCGAAGGATCGTTCGGCACCGTACAGTACAGCCAAATTGGCAAGGCTGTGCAGAGCGGCAATGTGGAGCCGGAAAAGGCCCGCACCTGGGAAATCGGCAGCCGCTACGACAACGGCGCGCTGAGCGCGGAAATGGGCCTGTTCCTGATTAACTTCAATAATCAGTACGACTCCAACCAGACCAACGATACCGTCACCGCGCGCGGTAAAACCCGCCATAGCGGGCTGGAAACCCAGGCACGCTACGATCTTGGCGATCTCACGCCGCGCCTCGACAACCTGTCGGTATACGCCAGCTACGCGTACGTTAACGCCGAAATCCGTGAAAAAGGGGACACCTACGGCAATCAGGTCCCGTTCTCGCCGAAGCATAAAGGCACCCTCGGCGTGGACTATAAGCCGGGCAGCTGGACCTTCAACCTCAATAGCGATTTCCAGTCCAGCCAGTTTGCCGACAACGCCAACACGGTTGCGGAAAGCGCCGACGGCAGCACCGGCCGCATCCCGGGCTTTATGCTGTGGGGCGCGCGCGTCGCCTACGATTTTGGTCCACAAATGGCCAACCTCAACCTGGCGGTCGGGGTGAAGAATATCTTCGACCACGAGTACTACACCCGTTCATACGACGATAACAACAAAGGCATTTACGCCGGTCAGCCGCGCACCCTGTACCTGCAGGGGTCGATGAAATTCTGACGATGGCCGTTCACCGCCTCAGCCTGAGGCGGTGATGTTTGTGGATGATATCGGCGGGACGATCCCGGCGTCCCGCCATTCTGGAGTGAGTATGTTGGCTATTTTACGTTTTCTATTCGCCGCGCAGCTGGCGCTCAGCGGCGCGGCTTTTGCCGTGACGGTCGAGGATCAGCAGGGGCGATTTACCCTCGATACCCCCCCGCAGCGGATCGTCGTGCTGGAGCTCTCCTTCGCCGATGCGCTGGCGGCGGTTGACGTCAGCCCCGTCGGCATCGCCGACGATAACGACCCCGCGCGCATTTTGCCCGAGGTCCGCGCGCATCTGAAACCGTGGCAGTCGGTCGGCACCCGCGCCCAGCCCTCTCTGGAGGCGATTAGCGCCCTGCGCCCGGACCTGATCGTGGCCGATAGCAGCCGCCATCGCGGTATTTACGCCGCCCTGCGGCAAATCGCCCCGGTGCTGCTGCTGAAGTCGCGCAATGAAACCTACGCAGAAAACCTGCAGTCGGCGGCCATTATCGGCAAAGTCGTCGGCCAGGACCCGCTTATGCAGCAGCGCCTGGCGCAGCATCGCCAGCGGATGGCTGATTTCGCCGGCCAGCTGCCGGCCGGCGCCAGCGTGGTATTCGGCACCTCCCGCGAACAGCAGTTCAACCTGCATTCGCGCGATACCTATACCGGCAGCGTGCTGAGCGCGCTGGGGCTGTCGGTTCCGGCGGCCATCGCCGGCGCGCCGATGGCGACGATCGGCCTCGAACAGCTGTTGGCCATCAACCCGCAGTGGCTGTTTGTTGCTCATTATCGGACGGAAAGCATCGTGCGCAAATGGCAGCAGGACCCGCTATGGCAGATGCTGCAGGCGCAGCAGAAGCAGCAGGTGGCCGCCGTTGACAGCAACAGCTGGGCGCGGATGCGCGGCATGTTTGCCGCCGAACGCATCGCCGCTGATGCGGTTAAAATTATTCACCACCAGGCGGTCGACGTGCAGCAATGAAATCATCCCGTTCCGCTTTGCTGGTCTGGGGGCTGCCGCTGGTCGGGCTGGCGGGTCTGCTGTGGCTGAGCCTGTTTAGCTATTCGGCGATCCCCGTTGCGCCGCTGGAGGCCTTGCAGGCGCTGCTGGTCCCCAAAACGCCCTCTCTGGCCCAGGCGCTGGTGCTTAATCTTCGCCTGCCGCGAAGCCTGGTGGCGATCGCGCTCGGTAGCAGCCTGGCGCTCTCTGGCTCTCTGCTGCAAATCTTAACCCATAATCCGCTGGCCTCGCCGTCCCTGCTCGGCATCAACAGCGGCGCGGCGCTGGCGATGTCGCTAACCAGCGCCTTCAGCCCGGCGCCGTTGGCGGGCTATTCTCTGGCGTTGATTGCCGCCTGCGGCGGCAGCGTCAGCTGGCTGCTGGTGATGGCGGCCGGCGGCGGCTGGCGTCAGGAGCTCGACCGCAACCGCCTGATCCTCGCCGGGATCGCCCTGTCAGCGCTGTGCATGGCGCTGACCCGCGTTACGCTGCTGCTGGCCGAAGATCACGCCTACGGAATTTTATACTGGCTGGCCGGGGGCGTTTCGCACGTTCGCTGGCCGGAGTTCTGGCAGCTGTTTCCCTTTGCGGCGCTGATTATTCCCGGCGTATTTCTGCTGGCAAACTCCCTGAATTTACTCCACGTCGGCGATAGCACCGCCCACTCGCTGGGGGTGAATCTCTCCCGGCTGCGGCTGGCGATCAACGCGGCGGTGCTGCTGCTGACCGGCGCCTGCGTCAGCGTGGCGGGGCCGGTGGCCTTTATCGGCCTGCTGGTACCGCATCTTGCGCGCCTGTGGGTTGGCCAGGACTGCCGCGTTTTGCTGCCGATGGCGGCGCTACTGGGCGGCATATTTATGCTGCTGGCGGATATTCTCGCCCGCGCGCTGGCCTGGCCCGGAGAGCTCCCGGCGGGCGCGGTGCTGGCGCTGGTCGGAGCGCCGTGCTTTGTCTGGCTGGTCAGGAGGCGCGGATGAAAATGCGCATCGCCTGCCTGCTGCTGGCGCTGCTGGCGTTAAACGCGATCTCCCTGCTTATGGGGGCCGTTCCGCTGCCCTGGCAGGCGCTGTTCGACGGCTGGCACAAAACCAGCGAGTACCACTACGTCCTGATGCAGTATCGCCTGCCGCGGGTGGTGCTGGCGCAGATCGTCGGCGCCGCGCTGGCGGTCTCCGGGGTGCTGATTCAGGGCCTGGTCCGCAACCCGCTGGCGTCGCCGGATATTCTCGGCATCAACCATGCCGCCAGCCTGGCGTCGGTAACCGCGCTCTATTTTATCCCGTCACTGTCCGTGCTGTGGCTACCGCTGGTGGCGTTTAGCGGCGGCATGGCGGCAATGCTGGCGCTGGTTGCACTGGCCGGTTTTGCCCGTCCGATGCGCCTGGCGCTCACCGGCGTGGCGCTGTCGGCCTGCTGGGCCAGCCTTACCGACTACCTGCTGCTCTCCCGGCCCCAGGAGATCAACAACGCGCTGCTGTGGCTGACGGGCAGCCTGTGGGCGCGGGACGGCTCATTCGTCGCTATCGCCCTGCCCGTGCTGGCGATCCTGCTGCCGTTAAGCCTGCTGCTTAGCCGCAGCCTGGATTTACTGGCGCTTGGCCATGAGCGGGCCGGGACCCTCGGCGTCAATCTCCGGCTGCTCCACCGCGGCGGCCTGCTGCTGGCGGTAGCCCTGGCTTCGGTTAGCGTCGCCGTCTGCGGCCCGATCGCGTTTATTAGCCTGGTGGTGCCGCACCTCGTGCGCCGCTTTACGGGCGGCAGCCACCGCTACCTGCTGCCCGTTTCGGCGCTGACCGGCGGGCTGGTGCTGCTGTTGGCCGATCTGCTGGCCCGTACGATTCATCCCCCAATGGAGCTGCCGGCGGGCGTATTAACCGCCGTTATCGGCGCGCCATGGTTCATCTGGCTGCTGGTAAGAGTACGTTGAATGGAACTGAGAACTGAAAACCTGAGCGCCGGCTACGGCGCCAAACGCATTATCGACCGGCTGGATCTGACCCTTCCCGGCGGCCAGATCAGCGCCCTGCTCGGGCCAAACGGCTGCGGTAAATCAACCCTGCTGAAGTGCTTCTCGCGGCTGCTGACGCCGACGGCGGGTAAAATATGGCTCGGCGAGCGGGCCCTGTCAGGCTTTAGCCCGCGCCTGCTGGCCCGCCATTTGGCTTTGCTGCCGCAGCAGCACCATACCCCCGAAGGGATTAGCGTACGCGAGCTGGTCAGCTACGGCCGCAGCCCGTGGCTGCCGCTGTGGGGACGCCTCAACGCCGAGGATCGGCGGATCGTTGCCGACGCGCTTGAACGTACCGGCATGACGCCGCTCGCCGGGCAGACGCTTAGCGAGCTTTCCGGTGGGCAGAGACAGCGGGCGTTTGTGGCGCTGATCCTTGCCCAGGATACGCCGCTGGTACTGCTTGATGAGCCGACAACCTGGCTGGATATCAATCATCAGGTGGAGCTGATGAAGCTGATGCGCGAGCTGCAGATGTGCGGAAAGACGGTGGTTACCGTCCTTCACGATCTTAATCAGGCCAGCCGCTACTGCGACCATCTGGTGGTGCTGGAAAGCGGTAAAGTGCGGGCCCAGGGCCTGCCGGAGCAGGTGCTGACGCCCGCGCTGCTGCGCAACGTTTTCCAGCTGGAGGCGGAAATTCACCCCGACCCTATCTCAAAGCGCCCGATGTGCGTGATGAAATAGCGCACGCCTCCGGCTAACAGGGCGATCAGTAAGTATGGAAATAGTTCTGAATCACCTCCGGGTTACGCGTTTGCGTCAGGGCGGTCATCAGCAGAATGCGCGCTTTTGCCGGGTTCAGCGAGTCGGCCACCAGCCCAGGCTGGCTATCGTCGGCCGGGACCACGCCGCTGCCGGTACGAGAGGCGCGCACCACCACGATGCCGGCTTTTTGCGCTTTTTCGATCCCTGCGGCGCTGCGCACGGATACCGAACCGGCGCCGGTTCCGGCATAGACAATGCCGTCAACGTGGTGAGCAATCGCCGCATCGTACATATATTCCGGGTCGTCCTGATAGCCGTAAATGATCACCACCTTCGGCAGCGTATTCAGCTGACGGACGTCAAATACCGAACGCAGGGTATGAATCTTATCGACGCGCGTTTCAAACTGCGGCTTGCCGCCGACGATAGCGCCCAGATAGCCCTCTTCCGGCGCTTTGAAGGTATCGAGGGAGTTGGCGTTGGTTTTGGTCACAAAGCGCGCGGCGCCGATGCGATCGTTCAGCACCACCATCACTCCCCGCCCCTTCGCCTCGGGATCGGCGGCGACGGTGACCGCCTCCAGCAGGTTCATCGGGCCATCGGCGCTTATCGCCGTTGCCGGCCGCATCGCCGCCGTCAGGACGACCGGCTTATTGCTTTTCACCGTCAGGTTGAGGAAGTAAGGCGTTTCATCCAGCGTATCCGTACCGTGGGTGATCACCACTCCGTCAACATCGTCTCTGGCCAGCAGTTCATTCACCCGCTTAGAGAGTTTGAGGATAATATCGCTGGTCATATTTTCACTGCCGATATTCGCCACCTGCTCGCCGTCCACCCGCGCAACCTTGCTCATTTCAGGCACCGCGTTAATCAGGGTCTGGACGCCAATTGCGCCGGCTTTATAGCCGGTAGTTTGGGTATTGCTGGCCGCCGACCCGGCAATGGTCCCGCCGGTGGCGAGGATCACGATATGCGGCAGGCGCGTTTCACTGGCAGCCAACGAACTCATTGTCAGTAACGCAATCGCAAGTAATGCTCTAAAATTCATATTCACTCATCCCCAAAATAGATATTAATCAAACTGGCGGAGAGTTAATGCAAACGGCTTGCCACTATTTATTTTCTTTTTACAGGCAAAATGGTTAACTATCGGGCAGTAAAGGCTTTTTCATTCATTTCTCGCGCAGATTTGGTGCAGCGATGCTCCAGGATGGGCATGTTTTGACAATGAAATCGCCGCCGGACTAAGCGTTTATTATTTTCGTCGTCCCGCTTCAGACGCGTTGCCATTAAATTATCACGACAGTAACGGCCATGATCGACCTATTTTATGTGGATATCGCGAAGAGGGAAAAACGATGCGTCTCGCCTTAAAATCAGCATTGATGCTTACCACTCGTGTCATACAGATAATCAATCCCGAACTCCATCTGCATATGCAGCGAACGGCCCTCATCGCCCTTGAGCTTTCGCTGGCGTTACGGCTGCCGCGTCAGCAGCAGCAGACCATCTTTTGCGCCGCGCTGCTGCACGATATCGGCGTGCTGGGCGATAAGCGGATGATTACCTCGCTCAATGCGATAGATAACCTTGACGATCCTCACCAGCAGCGAGGGGTGGAAATGCTCAGCGGCCTCGCCACCTTCGCGCCGATCCTGCCCATTATTCGTCACCACCACTTCAGCGTGGACTATAAAGGTAGCCTCGACGAGCATATCGTCTGTTTTGCCGACTCCTTCGAACGTCTGCTCTCCGCAGACGAGACGGCGACCGCGTATCAGACTGATATTATTATTGATAAATTCCGCACCCTGCATCAGGAGCTGGACCCGCAGCTGTGCCGTACCCTGTGTCAGCTGGCGAAAAAGGAGCACTTCTGGCTGCATCTTAATCCCGGCCATATCCAGCGGATGCTGGAAATTATCGGCCCGATTAACGATCTGTATATCGATATCGACGGCCTGAAGGATATTTGCTTATTGATTGCCAAAATCGTTGATACCTACAGCAGCTTCACCGCCAGCCACAGTATTATGGTCGGCGAAATATCCTGGCAGCTGGCACGCTACATGGATCTGCCGGTAGAAGAGTGTAAGAAAATCGAGGCCGCCGGCTACCTGCACGATATTGGCAAGATCTTTATCCCGCTAAATATTCTGGAAAAACAGGGAGAGCTGGCCCCGGAGGAGCGGCTGCAGGTGCGCGAACACAGCTATATGACCGGCGAGCTTCTCAGCGCCTTTAGCGAACTTGGCGAGATTATTAACTGGGCCGCCAACCATCATGAAAAGCTCGACGGCAGCGGATATCCGCTGCATCTGAGCGCAGATTATCTGCATCTGCCGGACAGAATCATCGCCGTCGCCGACATTTTTACCGCGCTGACCGAAAATCGCCCCTATCGCCAGGCGATGAGCTATCAGCAGGCATTACGGCTGATTGAAAACGATGTTATAAATGGCGCGCTGGATGCGAATGTTTTTGCCGTTTTACGCCAGCATGCCGCAACGCTCCATCGCGAAATTATCGGCAAAAAACGCGACCAGTCGCCACCGTGACCTGCCGGCAGCCGGCGGACAGGACGGGGTTCTATAATAAAAAATGACATTATAAATTCATCTGCACGCAAGGAAAACACGGGTGAGAATCGCCACCATGACCAACTGGGCCTACGGCATCACCGTCGCCCTGACCCTCGCCTCAGGCATTGCGATGCTGATGGCCTCAAACGCGGATACTGCCGAACGCCAGGCGGTGCAACAGCGCCAGATTTTCGACCAGCTCACCGAAGAAGTTGAAACGGACGCCTGGGCGCTTTCGGACCTCGCGCGAACCTATGTCATCAATAAAAGCCCTGAGGTCCTGGAGGAGTATCGCCAGCAGGCTCAGGTGATGACCGCCATCGAGCAGCGGCTAGGAAAGCTTAAAGATAACGGCGCGACCGCCGAGGAGCTGGGGCTGCTGCGCGAGGGGTTGCGGATTGCCGACGAGCTGCAGGACGAGCAGCAGGCGGCGCTGGCTAATATCGCCCGCGGTGAGGATAAAGACGCGGTCGGCCTGCTGTACGGTAAGCCTTATGAGCAGGAGCTGGAGCGGGTTCAGACGCAGATCGACCACTTCCGGCTGCTGCTGGAAGGCCGGGCCAACAGCGCTATTGCGCAAGCCACCGAAAAGTCCCATACCTGGCGCAGCCTGTCAGAGCTGATGGTTGGACTGACGGCGCTGATGTTCCTGTTTGTACTTGGTTTTATTCTGCAACGCCGGGTGCTGTACCCGGTTGTGCGCCTGAGCGATGTCGTGCAAAGGCTCGCCTCGCAGGATTATGCGGTCGAAGCGCCTAATTTCACCCAGATTGATGAGATTGGCGATATGGCGCAGGCGATCCGCATTTTCCGCGAGAACGGCCTGGCGCGCCAGCGTCTGGAGCAGGAGCGGGACGCCGACTGGGCGATCCGCGAGCTGCTGGCGCGGATGACCCAGCGCCTGCAGGGGTGCGAATCTTTCGAGGATGTGATTAAAGTAGCCGAGCTTTTCGCGCCCAACATCGCGCCGGAGATCCCCGGGCGGCTGTATATTCTCGACCTCGACCCCTGGCAGATGCGCTGCGTCGCCCGCTGGCTCTCGCCGCCGGATGAACCGGAGGTCTTTCATCCCGAGAACTGCTGGGCCGTGCGGCGCGGTCTGAGCCATCCTCCGGTTAACGGCGAGCCGGATATTGCCTGCTACCACCTGCCGGAGTCGAGCGCGGAGTGGTCGCTTTGCGTCCCGCTGATTGCCCAGGGGGAAGCCATCGGCCTGCTCTCCTTCAGAAACGTCACGCCGGCCACGGCCCCTTCACGCGCCTATCTTGAGCTGATGGCCGAAGCGCTGGGCCTGGCGCTGGCGAACCAGCGCCTGCGCAACGCGCTGCTGGAAAAGGCGCTTTTCGACTCGCTGACCGGGCTGCGCAACCGCCACCACCTTGAAGACGCCCTGCATACCCAAATGAATCTGGCGGTACGCAACGGCACGCCGCTGAGCTGCCTGATGATCGATATCGACCACTTCAAAGCGATCAACGACAGGTATGGTCACGAAGCGGGTGATTTGGTGATTAAAAACGTGGCGTCCATCGTGCAGCGCGCGGTGCGCGACATCGGCATGGCTTTCCGCTACGGCGGCGAAGAGTTTTTAGTCCTGCTCGCCGGCACCAACGAAGAGTCGGCGCTGGCGTGCGCCGAGGATATTTACAACAACGTCCGCAACATGACGCTGCGCTACGGCCTGAGCGAGATGGGTCAGATAGATGTCTCTATCGGGATTGCTAGCTTCCCGCAGCATACGCAAAGCGACAGCCTGCTGCGCGCCGCCGACGCCGCGCTGTATCGGGCAAAAGAGCTCGGCCGCTCGCGGATCGTCAGCTTCGGGATGCTCAAGACCGACTGACGGCGAGTCGCCTATCCCCGCTCAGCAACGTTCGCCAACCTCGCTTGCCGATCCGGCCTTTCAGCGGCAGGTTCGGAGCAGTATCCAGCTCGGGCGTTCAGAGACCGGCAAACGATGTACCGCGAGGGTCGAGGGACCTATGCATTGCTATCCCGCTGACGTTGTTCAATCCGCTGATAATGGCCTCGGTGAGCATCCGGGCCTTCAGCGGGATAAAGCGCCTGGCGGGATAGAGCGCATACAGCGCAAGCGGCTGCCAGCGGTAATCCGGCAGCACCTGGATCAGCGTTCCCTGTGCCAGCTGGCTGGCCACCAGCGGCTGCTGAATGCCGCCGATCCCGCCTCCCGCTTCCAGCGCGGCAATGAGCGAAAAGCTATTGTTGGCGCGGAAAACGGCGTTCAGGCGCACGGTCTCTTTTCCGCCCGGCCCTTCCAGCGTCAGCTCATCCCCGGCGGCCAGGCCGCTGTAGCGAAGCGTCCGGTGCTGCGCCAGCTCTGACAGCCGCGACGGCGTCCCTGCCTGCTGCAGATAATGCGGCGCGGCCACCAGCACGCGCTGAACTTTAGCCAGCCGTCTGACGACCTGGCTGAGCCCGGTGGGTTCTCCCAGGCGGATGGCAAGATCGATCCCTTCGCTCACCACATCAGCAAGCCGGTCCTCCAGCATCAGCTCGACGCTAAGCTGCGGATTACGCTGCTGAAAGGCGATAACAATCGGCGTCAGAAGATGCTGGCCGATCCCGGTGGGCGCCTGCACGCGTAGCGTTCCGCTGAGTTTTTGCTGCTGGCTGAGCAAGGTCTCCTCGGTCTCGGTCAGCGCATCGAGGATCGGGCGAATCTGCTGATAGTAGCGCTCGCCCGGCTCGGTGAGGGTAACCGAGCGGGTGGTGCGCAGCAGTAACGCCACGCCGAGGCTCTGTTCGAGGGCCATGACCTGCTGGCTGACCGCCGGCTGGGTCAGCCCCAGGCTACGGGCTGCGGCCGAGAGATTGCCGGTTTCAGCCACCCGGATAAAAATTTCCATCGCTTTGAGCTTGTTCATCATCTTCACTTCAAAGGTTTTGTTATTAATCTTATTACATATCCCTATCTTCTGCCTTCATCGCTAATGAATCATGCTCTGGTTTCACTTTCGACCCGAAAAGAGGTGCTTAGCATGAAGACTCAACAACATCAGCGTTTGGCCGTGGTTGCCGGCGCCAACGGCGTCGCCGGAAACAAGCTTATCGATGAGCTGGAGCAGTCCGGCTGGCAGGTCATTGGGCTGTCGCGGCGGGGAGGCATCTCGCGTCCCGGCGTGCGCTACCTGGCGGTAGACCTGCATGACCGACAGGCGACGATGGCGGCGCTGGAGCATCTGGAGGTCAGCCATCTGTTTTATGCCGCCTATCAGCATGCCGATAGCTGGGCCGGGCTGGTGGAGCCGAATCTCAATATGCTGGATAACGCGCTCAGCGCCGCCGAGCAGTCGCCCCGGCTGGCGCACGTCAGCCTGATGCAGGGCTATAAGGTCTATGGTGCGCATCTTGGCCCGTTTAAGACCCCGGCGCGCGAAAGCGACGCGGAGCATATGCCGCCGGAGTTCAACGTTGCCCAGCAGGGGCTGCTGGAGGAGCGTCAGCGAGGGAAAAGCTGGCACTGGACGGCGTTACGCCCCTCCGTCGTGGGCGGGCTATCCACCGGCAACCCGATGAATCTTGCCCTGTCGCTGGCGATATATGCGGCTATTTGCAAGGAGTTAAACATTCCGCTGCGCTTCCCCGGCAGGCCGGGCGCCTGGCAGAGCCTGATTGAGATGACCGACTCCGGCCTGCTGGCCAAAGCGACGCTGTGGGCGGCCACCAGCGAGGCGGCTGAGAACCAGGCCTTCAACGTCAATAACGGCGATCTGTTCCGCTGGCAGGAGATGTGGCCCCGCATTGCGGCCTGGTTCGAACTGCCGGTCGCCCCGCCCCTGCCGATGTCGCTGCGGGAGGTGATGGCGGATAAAGCGGCCATCTGGCAAAAAATGGCGGCAAAATATCGGCTCAGGGAGAGCGATATCGGCCAAATTACCGGCTGGGAATTCGTCGATTTTGTTTTTAGCTGGGACTACGACATGTTCGCCGATGGCAGCAAGATCCGCCGCGCCGGCTTCCATGATTACCGTGAAACCGAGCAGATGTTCTATCAGCTGTTTACCCGGTTTCGCCAGATGAGGCTCATTCCCTGAACGACGTATGCGCTTGTCAACCCGTGCTCAATGAGCCAGGCCGCGGCTGATTCGCCGTTAGCCGGCCGCCGCCTGCTCGCATACCTGAAATTTATCATCCAGACTTAAAGCAAAGACGTAGTCTGCGCAGGCATTGTGCTTTACACTGCGCGCTGCAAAAACTCAGTAGATAAACGATTAAGTAGGCGGTAATGGCGATGAACGGAACAATCACAACCTGGTTTAAAGATAAAGGTTTTGGATTTATCAAAGATGAAAACGGCGATAACCGTTATTTTCATGTGATTAAGGTCGCCAATCCGGAGCTGATTAAGAAAGATGCGGCGGTGACTTTCGAACCCACGACCAATAACAAGGGCCTGTCGGCCTATGCGGTGAAGGTCGTCCCGGAAAGCAAATATATCTATATCGCCGGCGAGCGCATTAAGCTCACGTCGATCAAGTCTTACCTGGTCTACAGCGAAGAAGTGCCTGCCGATATCCGTATCGATAAAGAAAATGCGGTGCTCTCGGTGGGGGCGCTGATGGGGAGTATCCGGCCGAAGTCAGCCGCCGAGCCGGGTGAAATGCGCGCGCTGAAAAAACTGGCGATCACCACCTTCCAGGGAACGACGCTAATCTTCTCGGAAGATGAGATAGACGTCGATGCCACGGTGAAAATGCTCAAGGTCTGAGATCGCGCGGAGCGGCCCCGTGCCGAAGGGCCAGGGCCACGTTCGCCAAAAGCTCTCCGCCCGCAAAACTGAATGAAAAGTCCTGCAGGACTTTTCATCTGCAAGCCGCGGCGAAAGCCGGCTTACCACATCAAATCATCAGGCACTTTAAAGTCGGCGTACGGATCGTCTTCATCCTGCTCTTCCTGACTCAGCGCGCTGTTTAAGACAATACTGTTCGCATCGCGCTGCGCAATTTTATCGGCGACGACGGCGGGGATAATCGCGTATTCACTCTCGCCGCTGCCCTCAGCAATCAGGCGCGCAATAGCGAGGCGGCCGTTAATCAGCTGGGCGTGGGTCGGCTTATCGACCACGATTTTTTTAATTAAATTGTTATCGGTGAAGTTAAAATCGATATTGCCTCTTGAGACGCTGATTCGGTTCATTTCAATCAGCTGCTTCACCTGAGCCTTATACTCTTTAGATAAGGCGGCCTGTTTTTGTTGTTCGCTTAGCTGCTTATCGCGCTCAAGCTGCGCCTTTTTGTTTTCTTCCACCGCCTCTCTCGCCTCACGCGCCTGAACGCGTGATTTTTTGGCCGTTCTTTGGACTTTAGCCATTTTTTTGCTGGTCACCAGACCCGCTTTTAGCATCTGCTCTTGTAAGGTAAGTTTTGTCATTTCCGCTTCTGAACCCGTTGAATAATGCGTGGGATTATACCTGTAATTTTTGCCGATGTACCAGGCTGCTGGCGCCGGTCGGGTGAAGAAAGCGACGCCCGCGTTTATCGACTCCTTTAATCCCGGACCGACGTCCCGGATGCCTGGCGTAGCGCTTGCGTCCTTAACTCTCATTATATATTTTAATCTTCGGCCCGTGCTGCCTGCCGCTCGCTTCCTTCGGGAAAGGGTGAAAGCACGTCATTATCCCACGTTGCTTAGCTCACATCTTGTGACGATCGGGGTTTGGTAATGCGAGCGCCAAAATACCCTGACGACAGGAGAAAAGATGTTTTCGATCGAGCAGGCAAAACTTATGGCGACAAAACTGCGCAACTCGCTTGAGTCGCGCAATGTCAAAATAACCCACTCTTCCGCGCTTGAAATCGTGGCGCAGCAGCTGGGCTATAAGGACTGGAATACGGCATCGGCACGGTTAGATCCCCCGGCGGCGCCGGCGGCCGTGTCTTTTGAAAAAAGCATTCCCATTTTACGCATGTTTGACGAGCGCAAGGCGCGGGAATTCTATGTAGATTTTCTCGCCTTCAGCGTTGAATTTGAACATCGTTTTGCGGCTGACCTCCCCCTTTATATGGGCATCGGCCGAAACGGCCTGCAGCTGCACCTCTCAGAACATCACGGCGACGCCAGCCCGGGTGCGACAATTTTTATACCGATGCGCAACATTGAATTATTCAGGGATGAGTTAAGGCACAAAAATTACGGCTACGGACGGCCAGAAATCGCGCACCAGGATTGGGGGAAAACCCTTGAGGTTCACGATCCCTTTGGCAACAGGCTGCGTTTCTGCCAAAGCTAATCCCCGCTAACGCCTCCGCGCAGCGCCCTTCCCCCGTCGATTTCCGGGGGAAATCTTGCAGGCCGGGGGCGCGTGCGACGCCGCCGTCCCCGGCCTCATCCCGGATCATGAAGATGGCTCATGTTGTAATGAAATTAAGTCGCTTTCACTCATCCAACGCCTCTGGCATAAAATACACAATATTAACTTATTGACAACATGAAGAGTGGTGGCTGAGCAAACCAACCGCTGCTGAAAAACCACCGAAGAAATTCAGTTTTCATGTCAGAACCTGGGATACAAGATCGCGATGAATAAAGACTTTACGTTTACGGTTAAGAGCACGGTTTTCGATGAAAACTATAACCCTTCTGAAAATACGCGTATTACCACCAACTTCGCGAATTTAGCCCGAGGGAAAGACCGCCAGCAGAATTTGCGCAACACCTTAGTGATGATTGACAATCGTTTCAATACGCTGGCGCATTGGGATAACCCTAAAGGCGATCGTTATGCGGTTGAACTTGAAATTATTTCTGTTGAAATGAATCTCGAAGCCAATGGCGAAACCTTCCCGGCGATCGAAATACTGAAAACTAATATTATCGATAAAAAGACCCAGCAACGCCTTGACGGTATTGCGGGGAATAATTTCTCGTCCTACGTGAGAGATTATGACTTTAGCGTCGTGCTGTTAGAGCACAATAAGAACCAGGCACAATTTAGCATCCCGGACAACTTTGGCGTTCTGCATGGCAATATATTTAAACATTTTGTCAACTCCACCCAGTATAAAGAGAAGTTTAAAAAATCACCGGTTATATGTTTAAGTATTTCAAGTAAGGACACCTATCAGCGGACCGGCAATCAGCATCCGGTATTAGGCATCGAATACCAGCAAAATGGTTCATCTTTGACCGAAGAGTATTTTGGCAAAATGGGCTTAGCGGTTCGCTATTTCATGCCTAAAAATAGCGCCGCGCCTTTGGCCTTTTATTTCACCGGGGATTTGCTGAGTGACTACACCGATCTTGAGCTGATCGCCACCATCAGCACAATGGAGACCTTCCAAAAGATTTACCGCCCGGAGATTTACAATGCCAACTCGGCGGCAGGACAATACTATCAGCCCAACCTGAATCACCAGGATCATTCATTGACCAAAATCGTTTATGACCGGGAAGAGCGTAGCCGGCTGGCTATTGAACAGGGAAAATTTACCGAAGAGCATTTCATCAAACCATACCAGAATATTCTTGCGCAATGGTCTGCTAGCTGCCCTCTTTGATTAATAGAAAATAAAGGTCATCCATTATGAAAACGTTATTACCGACTTCAACCGCCGGCAGCTTACCTAAACCTTCCTGGCTTGCGCAGCCTGAGACCCTGTGGTCGCCGTGGAAATTGCACAACGAAGAACTCGTCGAGGGGAAACAGGATGCTCTGCGCTTGTCCCTGGAAGACCAGCTGCGTGCGGGCATCGACATCGTCAGCGACGGCGAGCAAACGCGGCAGCACTTTGTCACCACGTTTATTGAGCATCTCAGCGGAGTTGATTTTGAGAAACGCGAGGTCGTTAAAATTCGTAATCGCTATGATGCGAGCGTGCCGACGGTGGTTGGCGCCGTGGCTCGGCAAAAGCCCGTTTTTGTCGAAGATGCCCGATTTTTACGTCAGCTGACCACTCAACCGATTAAATGGGCCCTGCCTGGCCCCATGACGATGATCGATACGCTGTACGATAACCACTACAAAAGCCGCGAAAAACTCGCCTGGGAATTCGCAAAAATTCTCAATCAGGAAGCGAAAGAGCTGGAAGCGGCCGGGGTCGATATTATTCAGTTCGATGAGCCCGCCTTTAACGTCTTTTTTGATGAGGTCAATGACTGGGGGATCGCCGCTTTAGAAAGAGCCGTTGAAGGGCTGAAATGCGAAACAGCGGTACATATCTGCTATGGATATGGCATCAAGGCCAACACCGACTGGAAAAAGACCTTAGGCTCAGAGTGGCGCCAATATGAAGAAGCGTTTCCTAAACTGCAAACCTCTAATATTGATATCATCTCCCTGGAGTGCCATAACTCGCGCGTTCCCATGGATCTGCTTGAGCTGATCCGCGGTAAAAAAGTGATGGTCGGGGCCATCGACGTGGCGACCAACACCATCGAGACGGCAGAAGAGGTCGCCAGTACCCTGCGTAAGGCGCTGCAGTTTGTCGATGCCGACAAGCTCTATCCTTCTACCAACTGCGGCATGGCTCCCCTCTCCCGCCGGGTAGCCACGGGTAAACTCCATGCCTTAAGCGCAGGCGCAGAGATCGTTCGCCGGGAACTTGCAAACAAGTAACATCGCCAGATTATTCGCCATTAAGGGATGATGGCGATACTCGCGGACAGGCCGGCGACGAGCTCGATCCCCGCCGGTAGCGTGTCTATATGGATACGTACCGGCACTCGCTGCGCAAGCCGCACCCAGCTAAAGGTCGGGTTTACCTCCGGTAGACCCAGCCCGCCCGTCTCGTCATTGCTGTCGCCTATCCCGCGTCCGATACTCTCAACGTGGCCGGTTATGGTCGGTTCAAATCCCATCAGCGCGATCTGCGCGGTATCGCCCACGCGAATATGACGCAGCTTCGTCTCCTCAAAATAGCCCACAATCCAGAAGCTCTGCGCATCGATAACGGCAACGGTGGTCACTCCGGCGGTGGCGTAATCACCGGGACGCAGCCTGAGATGCGTGACGTAGCCCGCGACCGGCGCCCGAACCGTGGCGTGGGATAAGTTAAGCTGCGCCAGCTCCAGCGACGCCAGCGCGCCATGATAGTTCGCCGCCGCGACGTTCGCCGCGCTGTCCGTTTGCTGGAGATCCTCTTTTGAAATCACGCTTCTGAGCTGCGCGCGTCTACGGGCGGCATCCTGGCGCATGGACATCTCATGGCGCCTGGCTTCAACTTCGGCCTGGGCGCTTACCACCGCCAGCTTCAGCCAGTGCGGATCGATCGTATAGAGAATATCGCCCTGATTGACCCACTGATTATCCCTCACTGCCACGCCGTTTACGGGCCCGGAAACATCCGGCGCAATCCGCACCACATCCGCACGAACCCGACCATCCCGGGTCCAGGGTTTCTCGGCATAATGCTGCCACATCGTGAAAGCCAGAATGGACGCCGCCGCGACCGCGCTTAGCGTCAGCGCGTAGCGGCTCAACAGAGATAGAAATGACTTCATGCTAATAACCCCAGCGCGTTAAGTCCCTGCATAAGCAGGAAAAAGGTAAAAATATAAGTTGCGAACCCGATCAGCGGGCGAGCGGGCAAACTGCGGTACAGCCTGCTGAAAGTGAAAAGCGGCACCAGCAGCAGCGTACACGCTAAGGCCACCAGAGCGACCACCAGCAGACCGGGGACGAAGACTCCGCCAAAATTAACGTCGCTCATCATCGGATGGCTCCCTGTTTTGTTCTCTCAAGGCACAGTGCAGATCAACCAGCCCGTCTGTCAGCCGGCGCGATGGCTCAACCGTCGTCGGAGAATAACGCTCAGCTATGGCTTCGATTCGCTGGCGTAACGCCGCGGTGTTTTCCCTGCGGGCCAGCCGGGAAAGCAGCTCGTCAATCTCCGTTACCGCTTCACTCCCCATCTGAAGGCATAAACGGCGTAACCGCATAACGCAGAGCCCCACGCGCAGATGGTGCAGCATTTGGTTGAGCGCCTGCCCCGACGATTGCCGGCTTCGCTGCAGGCGCGGCAGCAGGAGCGCCGTTCGGTCGATCATCAAATTCGTCCACCGCGCCTCATCCGGCGCAAAAGTCCCCTTCAGGCTGCGCCTGACGTCGCGCCGGCAAATGCGCAGCAGGCGATTGATGGCGGAGTCTGCCTGCACCGTTTGCAGCGCGCTCATGCTCACCACGGCAAAACCGGTCGCGGCAAATAGGGCGATGGCCGTATTGACCGCCACGGCGAAGTCTCCGCTGTAGTGGGCGCCTAGCTCGCACAAAATGGGCAGCGTCAGCGTAATCCCCATAGCCATAAACGTGGTGGGCGGCCGCGCCTGCAGCGATCCGGCCAGTAAATAGACCGGAGCAAGCGCCGCAACCAGCACGTTGAAATCGGTAATCTGAGGAAGGAGGACGAAGCTGTAGATCAGGCTCGCCGTCACGCCATAGGCTGAGCCGACGATATACTTCACGATATGGGGTGCCGGAGTATCGAAACTGCCAAACAGCGTGCAGCAGACCCCGAGAATGGAAACCGCCGTGCCGCCATCGGGCCAGGCAGAGTAAATCCATACCAGGCAGCCGCTCAGTATTATCGTGAAAGCCCCCAGCGCGGTACGCGCAGCCGCGAGGCCGTCGCGGTGGAAAACGTAGCCCTTTACCGCCCTGCTTTCGGTCGGTATTTGCGCGGGTTGCGCATGGCGGATGGCGTCAGCGAGTCGTTCGCACTGCAGCAGCAGGCTGATTGCCTGCCGGAGATGACGGGCCAGGCTCACCTGCAGCTCTTGTGCGAACGTCTGCGCATCCGAAGCGAGCCGCGCCGTTAGCCGGGCGCTGCGTTCTTCCAGCGCTTCTCCCGCTATTTTTCGCTCTCCCGCCTCCTCGCAGGCCAGCCATTTTATGACATCGTCCAGCAGCCGCTGCAGGTCGCCAGGTACGGCATCGATCGTCTGCAGGCGATCGCGCAATTCGCCGCTGACCACCAGCAGCTGCGCCAGCCGGTCATGGATGGCTTTTCTCCCCTTCAGGGCGGAACCCGGGAGCGCAAAGTCATAGGGGAGATGGTGATTGACCCCCTGCAGGAACTGCAGCGCCAGCGCCAGCCGCAGGCTCTCTGAGGCCTCATCGGGTTTACCCGTTAGCGCGCGGGCGATCGTCTGGCGTACAGAACCCAGCGTTTCCGCTACCTTGCCGTTAAACAGTCCTGATAGCCGTTTTGGCAAAACGTACCTGTGGACAAGGGCGGCGCAGAGGATGCCGATCGCGATCTCCTGCACCCGGGTGATGGCGACATCAAAAATTGTGCCGGGAGCGAGTACCGCGGGAAAGCCAATCAGGCTGGCGGTGTAACCGGCCAATACATAGGCATAAGCGCGGGGCGTGCGTTCAAGCAGCGACAGGAAAAGGCAGAAGGTAATCCAGCCGGTGAGCACCACGCTGCAAACTATCGGCGTATTGACAAAAACCGGCACGATTAAAACGGTTGCCCCGGCGCCCGCCAGCGTCCCTGTCAGACGATAGACGCATCTGCTCAGCGACGCGCCAACCGACGTTTGCGACACAATATAGACGGTAATGATGGCCCAGGAGGGCCTTTCCAGGCCAATAGATAAGGCGATGTAATAAGCCAGCATCGCGGCCGCAAAGCTCCTGGCGGAGTACAGCAAGGCATTGGCATCGCTCAGGAAGGCGGGCGAGGCCAGTATCGCTCCCGCATGACGGAAGACCACGCTTTTAGCCCGCAGCAGGCGGGACGGACGAACGTATATTTTGCTCATACCGGCAATTATTACCGGCTTGTACATCTCATTAAATACTATATTCTGTCAAAAAATACCCAAATACTGCCAATACGATGCAACCTCAATACGCCACCACCTTCTTTGATCCTGACGCCGCCGGGTGCCCGGCGGTCGCCCGGCATCTTGAATACGATGCAACCTCAATACGCCACCACCTTCTTTGATCCTGACGCCGCCGGGTGCCCGGCGGTCGCCCGGCATCTTGATTTCGTTGACTACGCCGCGGAAGTGCCGGTCCACACCCACCGTAAGGGGCAGCTGATCATCGCGCTTTACGGCGCCGTTATCTGTCGCGCGGAAAATAACCTGTGGATCGTCCCCCCCGACTGTGCCGTGTGGGTCCCCGGCGGCATCCCCCATAGCGCTAAAGCCACCTGGAATGCACACCTCAACTATTTATTTATTGAACCCGGGGCCGCGGCGCTCCCGGATAGCTGCTGTACCCTCGAGGTTTCTCCGCTGATCAAAGAGCTGGTCGAGCGGTTAACCCGCGAGGACGTCGGGTATCCAGCGGATAGCCATGCGGCCAGGCTGACCCGGGTGACGCTCGATGAGTTAGCCGCTATGCCGCAGCAGAACTTCAGCCTGCCGGTCTCAGCCAATGCCAAAATACGCGCTATGGCCGATGCGCTGGTGAGCCATCCGGAAGATCGCAGCACGCAGCAAGAGTGGGCGAAGCGGCTGGCGCTCAGCGAGCGCTCGTTGGCGCGGTTGATGCAGCGGGAGACGGGACTGACCTTCGGGCGCTGGCGCCAGCAGCTGCATTTGATTATTGCGCTACAGGAGCTGGCCAGCGGTACGTCCGTACAAAACGTCGCGACGCAATTAGGCTATGAGTCCGTTAATGCCTTCATAACCATGTTCAGAAAAATGATGGGCAGCACGCCGGCGCACTATTTTGCCGAACGCAAAAAGGCGGCTTCCTGATCCTCGCGCGCGGATGAACCGCGGTTAAGCATATTCGCCCGTTTCCTTGCGGCATTCCTGCAAGATCGCGGCCCTGCTAACACTGAAGATATTTTTTCTGGCATATTTATGTGCTATGGGTATTTCGCCGTACCAACAACGAAGATAGCCATCGGCAACCCCGTTTATCTTATTGATTTGAGGAGTATCATGAACAATGTCATTCTCAGCATCATCGCGAAAATCTCTTCTATGGACGCAGAGAGCAAACAGCTTGCGGCTCAGGTTGAAGCACAGTCTTTACTGATCAGCGCCTTAATGCTTGCCATCGGCAAAGAAGGCGGCGTATCAGAACTGGTAGGCAGCGTCTCTAAGGCGATAAATTCGGTTCTTGAATCTTCCGAAGACCTCCTGAAAACGGACGCTGAGCTTCTTTTGACAAAATTCCATGAGCAAATCGCGCTAACGCAGCTGATCAGCACGCATGGCGATGAGATAAACCAGGAAGCGGCGGATAACGCCTCCCCTTCATCCGATCAGCGCCCTGATTGAGCTCACGCGCCAATAGCTGGCCGATAAAACAAAAGCCACCCAGGCAAATCATCGTTGACGCGAAAACAGGCTCAGTAGCGGCCAGTTTGGTTAGCAGGGCTGAGGGGAATTTTTGCGCGGCATAAGAAACGGGAGCCATCGCCAGGAACGCTATCGCGCATTAATCGGCCGGACCGTAAATAATAGTGGGGGCAGCCCTCAGGCCGCCCACCATTAATTAAAACGACATGGTTACGCCGGCGTAATAAGCGCGCCCCGGTTCGTTATAGGTTGAAGCCCCCGCGTTCTCACGGTAGATCTGCTTATCAAACAGGTTGTTGATACCCGCATTGGCGCGCAGATTTTTGGTGATATCGTAGTTAACGTTCAGGCCAACGATGGAATAAGGACTAATTTCACGTTGTGAAAGGCCATTCCTGCTTTCAAGGGACGTTTCCGCATACTGGCGCGGTTTCTGGCGACCATATTGCGTCCAGTTAACGTTCGCGCTCAGATCTTCAGTGGCCTGCCATTCCAGCTGGGAGTTGATGGTAAATTCCGGGATCACCGACAGCGGATTGCCGGTCTTCTTGCTTTCAGAACGGAACATGTAGGTGGCGTTAGAGCGCCACTCCAGCGTATCGGCAATCAGAGGAATGGTCAGGTTGCCTTCCAGCCCTTCAACGATGGCCTTACCCCCGTTCTCCCACTGCAGCACGTTATAGTCGCTGCTGCTGTAAACGACAGAAGTGCCGGACACGATTTTGTTTTTGTAGTCATTGCGGAAGTAGGTAATGCCAGCGGCGTAGCCGGCATGACTGAATTCAATCCCCACCTCTTTGTTAACGCTAATTTCAGGATCGAGGTTGTCGTTACCCAGTAAATAGCAGTTGCTAAGACCAATCGGACAGCCGTTGCCGCGCGTGGAAAGTAGGTAGCCCGGCGTTGACTGATACAGATTTGGCGCCTTGAACGAGCGTGCAATACCGGCTTTCATGGTGAAATATTCCCCCAGTCCCTGCGAAATATTCAGGCCTGGACTCCAGTTCGCGCCGAAATTATCGTGATAGTCAAAGCGCAGCCCCGGAATAATCTCGGTGCTGTCGGTCGCGGCAATATTATCCTCGAAATAGAGCGAGCTAATCGTTGCGGAATTTTTACTGCTGCGTTGAGAAGGATCGCCTGAGCTACCCGGTAAATAGAAGTTAGTGCTTGACGACTGCATGGAGGCCGGATCGTTGAGCTCATCGCGGTTCCACTCCGCGCCCAGGGTCACCGTTTGATCAACCAGCAGCTGCAGCGGGAAGTTGATTTCTCCGCCCGCGCGATAGCTTTCCAGACGGCTGGTCGAATAGACATCGCTGTTGATCATCCCTTCAACGCTGCCGGCAGTACCTTCTTTTAAACGCGTGTTATTGGTCTTTTCATAGTTAAAATTAAGTCTGGACGTTCCCCAATCCCAAATACCGTTGTGGGTGATGCCATAGTTTTGGCGATATAAACGGTTGGTTTCATTGCCATACAGCGACTCAACTAAACCGCCAGCGCTGCTATTACCATTGCTGTTTTGCGTATCACCCGCATAAATATTGCCCTGACGGCTATAGCTATAGGAGAAATCAACGATCTGGGCTGGCGTCATTTTCCAGGACAGCACGCCGCTGATATCTTTATTACGCACGCCTTCGCGACCGGCAGCATAGGAGCCGTTTTGTGCGGTATTTATGTCATAGGCATCGGCATCGGTGCGGTTGATATTGCCATACAGACGCATCGTTAGCGCGTCACCCGCCAGCGGGCCGCTGAGGTTGAAGTTCGCGCGGCGGGTGTCACCTTCTTTGCTGTTTTCCGGCTGATTGGTGAAAAGTGACAGCGAGCCGTGCCAGTCATTGGTGGGGCGTTTAGTAATAATATTTACCACGCCACCCGCAGCGCCAGAACCATAGCGGGCCGCTGCCGGGCCGCGGATCACTTCAATACGTTCCACCATTTCCGCTGGCACCCAGTTGGTATCGCCGCGAGAATCGCGTTCGCCGCGCCAGCTGTAGCGCACGGAGTTACGAGAACTCACCGGCACGCCATCAACCAGCACCAGGGTATTTTCCGGCCCCATACCACGGATATCGATTTGACGGTTGTTACCGCGGCTGCCGCTGGCGCCATTGCCGGTCAGGTTCACGCCGGGCATTTTGCGGATGATGTCGGAGAGATCGTTCACTGGAGGGCTTTTTTGAATGTCTTCTTCGGTGATGATCGAGACGCCGGGCTGCTGTTTCAGGCCCTGCTCAGCGGTGACGAGCATCGTTTCATCGTCAGCCAGTTTCTCCGTGGGTTCTTCCGCAAAAGCCGGTGAGGTGAGGAAGCCAGCCAAAAACAGCGCAATCGGGCGCTTCTTACATAAAGTTACATTCACTTAGATAATCCCCAGAAGAGTTAATATTTGTAAGTAAATGCTTATGATAATGAGAATGATTATCACTGTACACACAGTGAAATAGCTCCTCCTTTTTTTCTACATTATTTGATGGCTTTGCGCTTTATATGTAAATAAACGTAAGTGCGCTAATAAGTAAAATCGCAAAACGACACCTATAATAAGCAGGCAAAAAAAAAGTCACTAATATGCTTATAAATCATAGCAATGGGAATAGTAATAACGTATTGAAATTATCTGGCTTTTCATTTAACTTCGGCGTTACGCCTGAAACAGCGTCCCTGGGTGCGGGTAAATTGAGGAGAAACTGTGCTCAGGATCATACAAACCTTTACATTGATCGTCATTATTTCGCTGATGCGTTCCCTCATCAACAATAGTGCACGGGTTACCGCCTGGTAACGCCGTAATACCGGTCGGGTGAATCAGTTAAATCTGAGGTTGTGACCTGGCCTCGCTCATAATCAGGAATTTCCGGTCAGGGCCCAGGGTCAAATAGCCTTTTCACTATCGTGGATATAGTGAGCCAACTTAATTTTGAATAAAGCGTAAACTGAGCAGAGATGCCTGACCGGGTTAATAGAGGAAGCATGCGAAATTGTTTTACGCTTTTACCCGCGAGGTAAGTCGCTTTAAGATGATTTTAAGTAAGAAAAAAACCGGATAATTGAAACTAATAAAAGTCAAAAATGAACAGCATATAATAAAAAACGGGAGCTCATTGGCTCCCGTTTTTGTCTAACCCAGAGGCTGGATTACATGTTCGCGATAATCGCGTCGCCAAACTCGCTACATTTCAGCAGTTTAGCGCCTTCCATCAGACGTTCAAAGTCATAGGTCACGGTCTTAGCGGCGATAGCGCCTTCGGTGCCTTTAACGATCAGGTCTGCGGCTTCGAACCACTGCAGGTGGCGCAGCAGTATTACTCTGAAAGTCACATAACATTATGTTTATAATGCGTTTTAGTGGGTTGCAACGCGTTAAGTTATTGCATTCCATCGTAACTTTAACGTATTGATATATATTAATAAAATTAGTTTTGCAGAAGTATCTCTGATGATTAATGCATCAAGCACCCGACCATCGTCTAATCATACATCAGTGAAGACGTCGCCATCTCTTGACTATACCTTTCACCTAACGACAAACCAGTGCCCATGATTGACATACTCAACACCAGCGTCCATCGCCAGCAGATAGATGCCAGCCAATACCACGAAAATAATTGTTTCGACATTATTTTTTATTTTTGACAGCATATATCTATATTGCCTCATATAATTATCACATCTTCTATTATACTTCATGAGTGCAAAACAGCAGTAAAACGAAAACCTGTCTATCTGACAGTACTCGATATTATAAAATACAAATTTTGATCTCGTGTTAATATCACAATAAAAATGATAAGCATCTGTGAATAAGTTTTATTTTATTGTTTCATAAACAGTATCAAATTGTAATTAATGACAAGAATGAACAATTTGTTGATGCCCTGTTGATTATTATTTAGGTAATTTCATTATCAGCTAATGGAAATACACCATTTGCTGGATTAATTCTGTAACTGCTGTTTTGCCTCAGTATGTGATTCCTGGTGCTGAGGCTCTTTTTCTTATTATTTCATATACTCACATCACCTCTATTTTGATATGCAACCATCAATCATACCTACCAGTATATAATTGAAAATAAATTGTTAAAATATTCAAAACACATCAAACCTATGATGAACAGAAATATACAACACAAGATGTAGTATCGTTTATAACTCCGCACTACTAATGGATAGAGTATTTTGTATAAACATCAGTCGTATACGTTTCGTTTAAATAAAATATGGATGATTATACGAATGATTCTCTTTTTAGGAATGATTGACATGTAGGCAATAACACAACCTCGTAACAATATACAAATATTTTCACACATTCATAACAAGGCTTTTTATGACTACCCTAAAAGGAATCAAACCAGGAATCGATCTTTCCCCTGTTAAGATCGGTCTTGCACTCGCCATTTCAATGCTCTTAATGAATATAATCATGGGAATATTGTTCGGCGTATGCGATGAGTTTTTCAAAAATTATATCCACTCAGGTATGTCGCTACATCCCGATCTTTTCCCCAATGCAAAAAAAGATAGCATCACAATGTGGAAGATGGTGCAACGCGCTCATTATCATGCGGGTGGAATCGGCGCTTATGTGCTGGGCATGGTCATCATTACTGCATTAACAGACATGAGCTATTTGAGAAAAAAAATAACGTCCATCCTTTTGGGACTGTCCGTATTTTATCCCCTTGCCTGGCTTGCTATGTTCTTCTACGCCCCTGTGATCGGGAAAAAAGCAGCCCATAGCGTACTACCGGTAGAATTATTGACACATGTAGGATGTGGAGGACTAATTTTAGGAATAATATCATTGCTTTCCTGGTTGTTCATACCAAAAAAAAATCATCAGGCAGGCAATCGCCTCTGACAAAAAAACGAAGCCTAAATAATGTTTAAGGCCGCAGACTTGCGGCCTTATTCAGATTCTAATCACATACTAAAATAGCAATTGGTTGTCATCAACTCATTAACTGTTTTCTAAATCTAAATTGAGAGGGCATCATTGTTGGACAGAAAGAAAACTAACATTATCGAAAAAATCATCACAAAACGACGGTCTTCCCCCCTGCAATGTAATATTTTGTCTATACTTTCGTCATTGACGATACATAATGAAGGAGCAGTGACTCTCCGTACGATCCGAACGTTACTGAGTGAAAAAATGTCTTGTCCGATACATGTCTCGAGCCTTCAAAGTTCTTGCCAGAGAATGGAATACTCGGGCTTGTTAAATCTGACACACATTTATGGTGATAAATTAGCCATCAGGTTAACTCCTTTCGGCAGATTGATTGCTGCGCGGATCGTTGAAGAAGGGGATGGATCAAATCTCGCATCTAAAAAAAGCCGACAATTTCTCTCGACTCAATTATCTTATAATCCTCCTGACTGGTGGATTAAAGGTCTGCCTGAGTGGTACAAGACTTGATGGACAGAACTGATACCAGACGTCAGAATAGACGATGAAAGTGTACCTGATAATGGACTGCGAAGACGGTTAACTCATCATACTGGGCCAGACTGTATTACCAGGGCCAGCGAGAAAAAGGAAAATCGCATCAAGCAGCTATCCGGGCTTTGGTGTTTAAATGGATAAGGATAATTTACCGCTGCTGGAAGGCCAAAACCCGGTACGACGAAGCGAAATATTTGCTGGCACTGGAAGCGCGAAAGTCGCCCTTACTAAAGCCATAAAAACTTGTCGAATATCTCAGGGCGTGAAGCAGACATTCACTCCGTAGTCTCTCAAGTGGTAGATTAAAACCGTACCGACAACAGGTTAAAAATGCAGAGTGTTTATGCTATCGTCACTGTGAATTTGTATAGTTATCATGGACATCATAAGATGAAGAAAGTTATCTTATTCCTTTGCCAGGGATTAGAAGAGTATGAGGCTAGTGTATTCACAGATACCATTGGCTGGACAACAACATACGGATTAGAACCCATAAAATTAGTGACAGTTGGTCTACGTCAAAAAGTTAAATGCGCCTGGAATTTCACTATCGAACCAGAATATCAACTACATGAAATTGATGATGATGGCTTTGACGCCATAGCTATTCCAGGGGGGATGAGTCGGGCCGGCTTTTATGAAGATGCATTTGATGAGCGGCTTCTAAATCTTATCCGAAAATTTAACGCAAAAAACAAAATTATTGCTTCTGTTTGCGTAGGTGCCTTAGCAATTGCAAAGAGTGGCGCTCTACAAGGAAGAGCGGGCACAACGTATCATCTGAGCAGTAAGCGTCAAGCGCAGTTGCTAGAAATGGGAGTCAATGTTGTTCAGCGCCCCATAGTGGTGGACGGAAATATTATTACGTCTCAGAGTCCGGCAACAGCTATTAATGTTGCATTTACTTTAATAGAAAAGCTGACATCAAGAGCTAATGTTGAACGAATAAAAGAAGGAATGGGATTTGAATCCCTCTCTATCGATCCAGCCGGAATAATGTAGTCCGCTTTTCAAAGCAGATTGTCAGATTTGATTGTGTGCTGTTAGTGAAAACCGTCAGATCAAGTCTGAGCTAATACATTAAACAGCCCTGATTTGTATTATTACTTCCCCGCCCCTCACACCTGATGAGGGGCTTTTTTCAGCATGTTGTTCAGCTCACTATCCGGACAGCCGCTCCTCGAGCGTTTCCACCCGCGCCAGCAGTTCCTTGTTCGCTGCCAGCAGCAGGCCCAGCACTTCCAGCGGATCCAGCGCCTTGTGGCCGTCGCTCAGTGTGTTCACCAGCTCCGGCAGCACCTTTTCTACCTCCTGCGCGATTGCCAGTTCCTCATCGCCCATATTTTGCAGAATGAGACGGCGGCGGTAGGCCGGGTCGGCCAGTTTTTGCGGATCCTCGTCCGGCAGGCGGCGCAGGGTCATCTGCGGATTAACCTCGTGTTTCAGCTACATGAGTCAAATACGAAAGGATGTGAATGATTTCATTGCGTTTTAGCTATAGAATTGAAATGGGAAATCTTTGGATGCAATACAACGTGCAATACATTGATGAAAGCCATCGCACATTTAACAAGAGGAATCTATGCACTCACCCCACAGAATGCATGAACGTTCGACATTTTTTAAGTATATGCCGTTGAATACGGGAAAGATTGTTCTTGATTCATGTAGCCTTAGATGGAGTTCCCCGGTCATATTTAATGATCCCTTTGATGTTCCAAGAGAAGTCATGGCAGGAATTAACGAGGTTAATATCGGTAAAGCTTTAGCTCGCAAGTTGATAGCAGAATTGATTAATCCTGGAGAAGACACCCAAAATTTAAATCCAAGAATTAGAACGATGTTAGGTGTTTACCAAACGCTATTTCCTTTAGGCATACCAGCGGAATTGATTGAAAAATTTCAAGAAACAGTAGATGCCCCACCTGTTGGACTTGGCGCTCCTGCGGCAATACAAGAAATGAGTGAGCTGTAGCTGAAAATGAAACTCGTCGCGCCTTGATCAGTAGCATCCGACGGCTCAGCGTGAATATCTCTGCCAGCTGCTTTATTGTCACCAGACTTTCGCTGCGGTTCATTATGTCCATGATATCCATCAGCTCCTGATGAGCTTTGTCCGGATATATGAGTTCAGCGGCTTCCCTTCCATCAGATCGTTGTATTCATTAGCCTGCTGCATTTTGTTTTCCTTACACCTTGGCCAGTGACTAAACCGAGATGCCGATGCCGGCGAACACAGCCATTTGAGAACATCGATATCCAGTACGCCCGTTTTTTAGGCCTGCACCTGTGTCTGGCTGGCGGTATCGATCTAAAGGCAGAGACATAAATCACTTTCCCTGCGGTTCTGCCGGGCGTTCCTAACCCAAGCCCAGCCACGGGGTCACCTTCAGCTTCTGTTCCGAGATCCAGGTATGAGCAGAGGTTAGGTAGGGCCCCCTACATACCAGAGAAAATCCCCATAGTCGTGACCAGCAGGCCAGAACCAACCTGCAGATTAACGTAATACGTCAACCTTACTTCGATCATATTTAACTCCGGCTTGGTCTAATGACTGGTTTAAGGCTAGTCATTAATTTAAGAGCATCGAAGTGTCTCAAAATTCAAAGGACAAATCTAAATGGAAACATAAAACAATTATAATAAATCGCACAACTGCTGACGCTGTGATTGCAATGCACTGTCGGTGCGGCTTCGAGGCCAGGGCAACGTAATAGGCAATGTGGCTCGGATTCGCCCTGGTCTCGGAGACATAACCACCACACGATCGGCAAGGTATAGAGCTTCTTCCACATCGTGTGTCACCAGCAAAATACTCAACGGTGTATGCTGACGAATGGTCACCAGTACATCCTGCAACTGCTGTCGCTTTAACGCATCCAGCGCCCCGAAAGGCTCATCCAGCAGCAATATTTCCGGCTGAGTGGCAAGACCACGAGCAATCGCCACGCGCTGTGCCATCCCGCCGGATAACTGATGGGGAAATACACGACCAAACCCGTTTAATCCCATCATGGACAGATAATATTCCACCTGTTTCGCTTTATACTCCGGCGTCAGCGAAAGTTGCTCCATGCCCAGTTCAATGTTCTGCGCCACAGTCAGCCATGGGAACAACCGCGCCTCCTGAAACACCAGACTTACCTGTGACGGTATCCCCTGTAATGGCTGATCATTGACGGTAATTGTTCCCAGCTCCGCACGCTCCAGTCCGGCGGCAAGCCTCAGTAGCGTCGATTTACCACAGCCGCTGGCACCAATAATCGCCACCAGTTCACCCGGTGCCAGAGTCAGGTCAATGTCCTCCAGCGCGGCCATCGGCTGCTGGTTAACAGTAAACGTTTTATGAATATGGCGAAATTGTAAGGTCATAAGGTTCTCACTGTCAGTCGTAGCGCCAGGCAGTCAGGCGGCGCTCAATCCGACCGATGGCCCAGGAAATAAAAGCGGCCACCAGCGCAATCAACACAATCCCCGCAAGGATGCGATCCGCCGCCAGCAGCTGCTGGGCGCGCATCATCATGCTGCCCAGCCCTTCGCCCGATGAGACGAAATACTCCGCGCCAATGGTCCCCACCCACGCATGCATCATGCCGAGACGCAGCCCGGTAAACAGGTGTGGCAACATTCCTGGCAGCACCAGGTGACGCAAGCGGGATAATGGCGACAGGCGCAAAGCCGTGGCGACTTCCTGTAACGTTGGCGGCAACTGGGCGATCCCCTGGTGCGTTGCTAACAGCACAGGGAAAAAGCTCGCCAGCGAAATAAAAGCCACCCGCGCACTCTCCCCGAGGCCAAACCATGCAGTGATCAGCGGCAGCCAGGCAAAAATAGCCACGCTGCGTAGCGCAGAAAATAGCGGTGTGAACACACGGTCAGCCCACACGCTGCTGCCTGTAAACCCGCCCAGCAGTAACCCGGCAACAGCTCCCACCGCAAACCCCAGCAGCATACGCCACAGGCTGGCAGCCAGTTCGCTGGCCAGTATGCCCTGCAACAACCCGGAGCAGAGCGTTTGCCCTACCGTCAGCGGTGAAGCGAAAAAGGCGCTGTTCAGCCAGCCAACGGCACAAGCCAGTTGCCAGATCATGATTAATGTCAGCGGCAGCAGCCAGCCATAAAGATCGCGCGTGACGGGAGACGTTACCTTTCCCGCCCCAGTGACCGGAGCAGGCCAGGAGATCCAGCGTCGGCTGAGTGATAGCAGCAACCCCTCGCCAGCAAACCCCAGCACACCGATAACCACCACGCAGACATACACCAGATCGAGCATAAACAACTGCCGGCTCTGCACCAGCAAATAACCCAGCCCTTCACTGGAGGCGAGTAACTCAACCGCAATTAGCGACACCCAACCCTGGGAAAACGCCAGCCGGATGCCGGTCATCAGGAAGGGCAACAGCGAGGGTAATACCAGCCGCTGCCCATATACCCATGGTGAAAGGCGCAAGCTGCGCGCCACCTCCTTCAGTCCCGGGGGGATCTGCTGCACGCCCGCACAGGTATAAAGCGCCACTGGCACGGTCACCGCTTTGATCAGCACAGTGAGCTTCAATGCTTCACCGATACCAAGCATCAGCATTAACAGCGGGATCCACGCCAGCGTCGGGATCTGCACCAGCACGGTAAAGAGCGGCATCAACAGGCGATGAACCGTCTGGCTCAAACCAAAGACCATGCCGAGCAAAAAACCCTGCGCAATGCCGCCCGCCAGCCCCACGGCCAACCGCCACAGACTGATGGGCAACTCGCGCAGCAGATCCTCGCCAATAAAGTCACGGGCGCTCTCCAGCACCAGCGCCGGGGAGGGTAAAATCTGCTCGGACATCCAGCCATGAAGGCTGGCCTGCCACCAGCAGACTAATAGCCCGACAGGTAACAGCCAGCCGCTGCCCTGCTGAAGTAAACGCTGCTTAGCACTGAGCATCGGCTATTTCTGCGTTAACAGTGCCAGGCGGTGAATGCCGGACTGCTCAATATCCGCCAGCAACGCTGCCACTGTGCCGTAGCTGGCATCTTTATCCGCCTGCACCTGCACCACTACGTCGCTGTTGGCGCGCTGCGCCTCCGTCAACTGGCTCAGTAGTTGTTCACGCGCCATCGCCTGTTTATTCAAAAACAGCTGCTGCGTGCCATCGACGCTAACCACCAACGGATCGGGTCGATCCGCCGGGGCCACGGCAGAGGTTTTAGGCAGGTTGACAGGAATCGCGTTGGTCAGCATCGGAGCGGTAACAATAAACACCACCAGCAGCACCAGCATCACATCCACCAGCGGCGTGATATTCATTTCGCTCATAATATCGTCGTGATTGTTCGAAGAGAATGCCATTTATGCCGCCCCCCTCAACCCGTCGACCGTAAAGGCGGCCCCCTGAAAACCCTGCGCCTGCATCAGGCTGTAGACGTCATGCGCGAAGTCATCCATGTCCGCGACCGCCAGTTTCAGACGCCTTTGGAAGTAGTTGTAAATCAGCACCGCCGGAACCGCGACGGCAATACCAATGCCGGTTGCCACCAGTGCGCTGCCAATGGGCCCGGCGACAGTATCCAGGCTGGCGGAACCCGCAAGACCAATATTCCGTAGGGCGGCCATAATTCCCCATACCGTACCGAACAGACCAATAAACGGTGAAGTGGTACCGATACTCGCAAGCAGTGCCAGCCCGGATTCTAGCGTACGCCGCTCACGCTGGATCTGCTGTTGCAACGCACGCTCAACGCGATCCGGCAACTGCACTTCCAGCGTATTACGCCCTTTCAGGCGCTCCGGTGCATGCAGTGCCGCCTGCGCCAGGTTTGCCAGCGCACCGGGCGTTGAGTTTTGTGCCAGTGCCTGACGCAGATCTTCCTGCTGCCAGAACAGGCGGCGAAACTGCTGATTACGACGCTGCAAACGCAAATACTGCACCAGTTTCAGCGCGCCAACCGTCCACGTGAACAGTGAAAACAGCACCAGTACGGCAATGACCGCGCCTTCCGGTGAAGTTAGGTTAAAATGTTCGGGAGTCATCAAAAGTACCTCATGAATTAAGCGAAAAATCGATCGGAACAATGACCTGGCCGCTCACGGCCTCACTGCCCCGTTTAGCCGGAACAAACGACCAGCGCCTGACAGTGCCAAGCGCCGCCTCATCGAGTGCGCTTACACCGCTGGATTTGTAAATCTGGATTTCCGTTACTTTCCCTGCCGGGCTGACCTGCACTTTGAGCAATACGGTTCCCTCCAGCCCCCGGTTAATGGCACTTTCGGGGTACTCAGGCGCAGGGTTGTGCAAGTAATTGGCGTTCGCCAGCGGCGGCGTGACCGACGTTACCGGCGGTGCCGGGTTTTCCGGTGCCACCGCCGCATGTAGCGGTTTATTCGCCACCGCTGCCGCCGGTTGTGGTTTCGGTTTCGGCACGGCCCTCTTCTTCACCGGCTTAGGTTTCGCTTTCGTCTCAGGCCGCACTTTCGGTTTCGCGGCGGCGAGCGCATTTTCATCCACCTCTGGCGGTGCAGGCGGCGGTTCCACAACCGGTTCAGACACCACCTCCGGTGGTGGCGCCTCAACGGCAACCGGCTGTGGCCCAGCAAATTCAATCTCCATCGGTAAGGCCTGCGGTACGCTGACCGGCGGCACCGCGGGTGGCGCAGTGAGCAGCCACGGCAAAATTGCCGCGTGTAATCCCACAGCAACCGCCAGCGCCAGCAACTGGTCTACCGGGGTAAAAACCCGGCGTGTTTTTTTCGGCGTCAATAATGCATTCCCGGTAATTCCAGGTTCACCGGCACAGACAATCTGCGTCATTCTCTACAACTCCTGGCATTAATATTTTCTTAGGTCTCTGCTATTTAAAAGCAAATTGCCAACATGGCTAATGCGTATTTCGCATAGTTTATTTCCATTCTATGCATGACCGCTTACTTTCGCGCTATGCCTGATTTAGCGAATATCCAAAAATACAATGCCGATTTTTATATTAGCCAGCAGAATAACCATCCTTTAAATCTTGCCGCCTGGATAATCAATAAATAGCGGGTGGCAGCGTGAAATGTGTTCTTTCTCCGAAATGGCTGATGAATGCCTTGGTCAGTTTAAGCCTGGCCTGGTCGACACTGGCTGGTGCGACAGCCAATGAGATTCGTATTGCGGTATCGGATATTGGTGCCGGAGATAAACCCGCAGGCGGCGGGCTGGTGGATGTGATTTACAGCCAGAAATTGCTGGAGCAGGAGTTTGGTCGCAGTGGTATTTCGGTGCGCTGGCTGTTTATTAAAGGTGCCGGGCCGGTGATTAACGAAGGTTTCGCCAACCATCAAATTGATATGGCCTACCTTGGCGATCTCGCCAGCATTGTCGGGCGTTCGCGTGGACTGGACAGTAAAGTCATTGGCGTTGCCGCTCGTGGTATTAACCACTACCTGGCGGTGGCAAAAGGCACCAACATTCATACGCTGGAGGATTTAAAAGGCAAACGCATCGGTTTATTTCGCGGTACCGCAGCAGAATTATCGTTCGTTTCTGCGCTGGAGTCGCAGGGTCTGAAAGCCAGCGAGGTGAAAATCATCAACCTCGACTTTGCCGCGGCCAGCGCAGCGCTGGCCGCGAAACAAATTGACGCTACCTGGGGCGGGAATAACACACTAGCGCTGCGGGATAAGGGCGTGGCGGATATTCCACTGTCGACTCGCGATCTAAATGGAGCCGGTCAATTAAGTGGTCTGATCCTCGTTGAGGGGCAGTTCGCTCGTGCCAATAGCGATATTTTGCAGAGGATCGTTGAAGTGCAACGTAAAGCAGCGGCGTGGGCCAGCGAAGATAAAAATAAAGACGCGTTTATTCAGTTGTTGGCTAATCAATCTGGCTACCCACAAACCCTGTTGCGCGAAGAATGGGATGGTTTACCGCCATTATCCCAGCGGTTATCTCCTGACCTGGATGCGCAATTTGTATCGCAATTAACCAACTCGATCGATATTGCCCGGCAGACGAAACTAATTCGTCAGCCTGTCGATGTGAATCAATGGCTGGACAGTTCGTTTTTAAAAACAAATTAAAAGACGGGAATAATAATGATGAGAAGCAAATGGCATTATTCACTGCTTACCGCCAGTATTCTGGCGGGATTATCGACCGCGCAGGCGACTGATACCACCGGGACAACCACCAGCAACAGTGCAACTGACACCACAGTGCAACTGAAAAAAGTGAAAGTCAGTGCTTCGCGGCCACAGGTACGCCAGCAAACCACCCTCTCTTCACGTGTGGAGGGCAAAACGCTGGAGCAGGATCGACTGTATCGGTTTGAAGATCTTTCCCAGGCCATCAGCGGCGTGGATATTGCCGCCACCGACGCACTCGACACCCGGGTCACCATTCGCGGCATTGGCGATGGCGGAGGCAGCGAAATCAATATCGGTATGCCCAGTAGCGTCGGTCAATTTCTCGACGGCGTGCGCCTGTCGCGGCCGGGAATGCTGGCCAACGATCTGCTGGATATAGACAGCGTCAATGTCTTAAAAGGCCCGCAGGGCACGCTGTATGGCTTTAATACCAGCGCGGGTGCCATTGATATCCGCAGCCGCAAACCGACCTTCACCCCGGAATATTCGCTTGAGCAATCCGTTGGCCAGCGGGGTTATGTGCAGTCAAAGCTGATGGCCTCCGGCGCGCTGACCGATACCCTCGCCGGGCGCATCAATCTCTCCCACACTGAAAAAGGCGGTTACGTCGATAATGTGCAAACCGGCAATAAGCTCGGCGGCAGCCGTAGCAATGGTGTACGGGGCCAGTTATTGTGGCAACCGGCAGATAACCTCGATGTGCGCTTTATTGGCGACTACAGCGAAGCCACAAGCTTCCCGGTGATGTCGCTGGTCGATACCCATGCGGTGAACGGAAACGATACGTTCCTTAATCGGGCAAGCCAGGTCGGCGCAACGGTGGTGAAAGGCCGCAAGGTGGCGCTGGACGATGAGTCCAAAACCCGCGTCACCCAAGGCGGCACCTCACTGGCGGCGGATCTGCGCCTGGATAGCGGTTACACGCTGCATTCACTCTCATCCTGGCGTTATTTCCGCTTTCTGCCGCAAAGTGCCGATGGCCTGAGTATCCCGCTGTATGCCAACAGTGGCGCAGATGTGCACGATCGCATCTGGGAACAGCGTTTCTGGTTCGATTCGCCTAAAGGCGGCGTCGTCGACTACACCGTCGGTATCGATTACTGGGGCGAAAACCTCGATACCTTCGCCCATGACCACTATTACAGTGGTTCCAGAGTCACAACCTGGTACGGCAATACCAGCAACACCGGTAAATATGTACAGCGTTTTGGCAAGCTGAATGACAATGCCGTCTCGCTCTACGCCAACAGCACATGGCACCTGAACGAGCAGTGGGACCTGATTACCGGCCTGCGCGGCACTTACGAGAAGAAAACTGGCTCTTTCCGCCGGATCAACAAAAACGATTTTGATTCCGGCAAGCTGTCGCAAACCAACCACCTGCCTGCTGCTACCGCCAGCCTCAACTGGTATGCGACACCCAATATCACCCCTTACCTGACGCTGGCCTATGCCGAGAAATCCGGAGGTCTGAATATCTCCTCCGGCGCAGCATCAAAAGCCGGTACGGATTCGCTGTATATCGATCCGGAGAAAACCCGTTCGGTTGAACTGGGGGTCAAAACCCACTGGCTGCAACGTAAAGTTGAATGGAATACCGCGTTGTTCTGGAGTGAAGTGCGTGACTTCCAGACCACCGCCTATGATGAAGAGACGCTCAGCAGTTATCTGATTAACGCGGGTAAATACCGCAGCCGTGGCATTGAGTCACAACTGGCGCTTTACCCGACAGAAGGCCTGAGCCTCGCCCTGAATGGCACCCTGCTTGATGCCAGCTACCTGGATTTCAAAAATGCCAAATGCCCGGCTGAAATCTCGTTGCAGGCAAATGCACCCGCCACCTGCGATCTAACCGGTAAACGCGTCTTTAGCTCGCCACGACTGAGCTGGAACGCCCGCGCCCGTTACGAGTGGAACGCCTTTGATAACCTGCAGGTGTTTGTTTCAGGTCAATACTCCTGGCGCAGCTGGACCTACGGCACGGTCGATAACTCCGACTACACGCGCATTCCGTCTTACGGCGTACTTAACCTCTCCACCGGGTTAAGCGGTAAGCAGGATAACCACACCTGGCGCGTCTCACTGTGGTTGCAAAACGCGTTGAATAAATCTTACTACCGGGTAATCAAAGCCGGTGATTACGGCTCCGCCTACGGGCAACTTGCGGACGAACGTCTGTTCGGCGTCACCGTGGGTTGGGACTTCAAAGGGTAAGGACTATGAGCTATTTTCCGTACTCACGCCGTCACTTCCTGCGTGACAGCGCCCTGCTCAGCCTGGCACTGCCGCTATGGTCAGGCTCGGGCCTTGCCGCCCCCCGGAAAAATGAGGCCAGTGCAATACCAGTGAAGGTGCAACTACACTGGCTGGAGCAACAACAGCCAGCGTCATTTAGCGGCGTGACCTGGGGCGTTCCGTGGACACAGGGCGCAGTACAAGCGCAGAGTGCGTTTGTACTGCAGGAGCAAGGCGGCGAGCGCGATCTGCAAAGCTGGCCGCTGGCCTGGTGGCCGGACGGCTCCGTTAAATGGTCGGCTCACGCGCTGGGGGGAGAGGTTCCATGTGGCGCACAGCTGAGCGTGGTACCTGTGCCGGAGAAACCCGTCGGGGTGTGCATCGCCACAGAAACCGACAGTGGCTGGATCATTGATACCGGCACTGTGCGGGCAGTGATCGCCCGCCGCGGCGACACGTTGGTGAAAGAGATTTGGCAGGATCAACGCCTGGCGCTGACCAATGGACGACTGGTGTTACGCACTCGCACCAGTGACGAAGCCGATGAAACGCAGACGGTCGACACGCTGGCCGGTCATGCAGATTCAGTCGTGCTGGAACAAAATGGCCCACAACGTGCGGTGCTGACGCTACGGGGAACGCACCGCAAAGGCAGCGATGCCGTGATTCAGTTTGTGGTACGGCTGTACTGGTATGCAGGATCCGGAACGGTGCGCGTGATGCATACCCTTCTCTACGACAACGAGCGGCCACAGCGGGCAATCAGCGGTGTGGGACTGGCATTTGATACACCGCAGCAGGCGGCGCTTCACGATCGGCACGTGCGTTTTGTTTCCGACCAGGGCGGGATCTTTCGCGAAGCGATACGTGGTCTGACCGGCCTGCGTCGAGATCCCGGCAGCGCGGTGATCGCAGCACAATTGCAAGGTGCTGCAACGCCTGCCCTGAGTGACTTTACGCCAATTGTTGCCGAACGGCTGGCAACGATCCCGGCATTTGGCAGCTATCGCCTGACGCAGCACCACCCCGATGGTTACCATATCCACAAACGCACCGGCGAAAATCAGGGCTGGGTGCTGTCGGCCACCGGCACGCGTGCCGGTGGCGTCGGCTATCTTGGCTCAGCGCAGGGCGGCGTAGCGTTTGGTCTGCGCAACTTCTGGCAGAGTTACCCGGCCAGCCTCGAGATTGCCCGCGCGCACACCGATCTCGCCACGGTGACGCTGTGGCTGTGGTCACCGTGGGCGGAAGCGATGGATATGCGTAGCTGGCATGATGAAATGGGGCTCGGCAGCTTTACCGCCCAGCGCGATGCGCTGGATATCACCTACGAAGATTATGAACCCGGTTTCGATACGCCGCACGGCGTAGCGCGCACCAGTGAGTTGTTTATCGACTTACTGCCACGCACGCCTGATGACAGCCATCTGGTGGCAATCGCGCAACGTATGCAACAACCGCCGCTGCTGGTGGCGCAGGGGGAAGACCTGTGGCGGGCAGGTGTGTTTGGCCCGGTATGGGCACCGGCCAGCGTTCTCGGCAAGCAGCATCAGCCGCTGCGCGAGCAGTTGGGCTGGTATTTCGACTTTTATCGCCGGGAAGTGGAACAGCGTAAATGGTACGGTTTCTGGGATTTTGGCGACGTAATGCACACCTACGATGGCGATCGCCACGTCTGGCGTTACGATGTTGGCGGTTATGCGTGGGATAACTCAGAGCTGAGCACCGATCTGTGGCTGTGGTACTACTTTTTACATAGCGGGCGCGCCGATGTGTTCCGCATGGCGGAGGCGATGACGCGCCACACCGGGGAAGTGGATGTTTATCATCTGGGGCGTTTTGCACCGCTCGGTTCACGCCATAACGTACGCCACTGGGGCGACAGTGCCAAGCAACTGCGTATCTCCACCGTGGCAAACCGCCGCTTTCTCTTTTACCTCACTGCTGACGAGCGGATTGGCGATTTGATGGATGAGCAGATCGAAGGGGTGCGGACGCTAAAAAGCGTGTCGCCTGGGCGCAAAATCGGACAGCAGCCCGCGGCAGATCCCCGTTTTGTCAGCCTCTATTTCGGCACGGACTGGAGCGCCGTGGCCGCTGCGTGGCTAACGGCATGGGAACGGCGTAATGATGACGCCATGCGCCAACGACTGCTCGCCAGCATGCGATCCATTGCCGCACAGCCACATGGCTTTTTCACCGGCTTAGCCGAAATGAACGCCGACAGCGGCGAATTTAAGCCCGCCCCGGTGGATCAGTTATTTATCTCCCACTTAAGCGCCGTGTTCGGGCTGGCGGAGATTTGCAGTGAATTACTGCAACTGCTGCCGGATGAAGACTTCACCCAGGCATGGCTTGATTACTGTCGCCTGTACAACGATCTGCCTGCATTGAGTAAGACAGTTGGCAAAGAGGTGAAAAAACTCAATCTGGTACAGGGCCACGCCCGTCTAACCGCGTTTGCCGCCTGGTACCAGCACGATAATGCGCTGGCGAAACGTGCCTGGCGCGAATTTGACAGCGGCGAAGGCGGCATTGCCCATCCCAATCAGCAGCAGCGCCTGATCCGACCGCCAGAAGTGCTGTACCCGGTGCGGGAAGCCGCCATCGACTCCAATATTGATAAACGTTCTGGCAGCACCGGTGAGACCAATCTTGCCACCAACGCCGTTGCGCAGTGGGGACTCACAGCGCTCTCGTTGCTGGCACTGCTGAACACCCCTTCGGATAAATAATGCAGGAAAAACCATGACGGATTTAAGTTACAGTGCAGGGATCGAACGATGTCACGGCCCCCAGCACCAATATGTGTTGAGTTGGGGACGAGATGAGCAAGGCCAGCCACAACGATGGCGCGTAGAGCAGGAGAAACCGCAGGATACAGCGATATTCGTGGATGCCAATACCCTGGAGATAGACAGCGCCGCCGGGTTAACTATGTGGCTGAACAAGCCCCTGTCCGGCACCTATCGCATTAGTTTTACCCGCGAAGTCATGATGCAAAACCGCCCTCATGACCGACTGTCTGACGTTAACCTGTTCTGGGCGGCGCGCGATCCGGCCAACCCGGACCTATTTACTCGCGACGGCGAGTTAAGCCAGTACGACGCGCTGGAGCTGTATTACGCCGGTATTGGCGGCAACTGGAATACCACCAGCCGTTTTCGCCGTTACGACGGTCGCGGTAAGCGCCAGTTGCTTGAGGAATTCACCGATGCCAGCCGGTTGCTACGCCCGCACCACGCTTATCATATGGTGATTGAAGTGGCGAACAACGCCACCCGCCTGTGGGTAGACGGTGAATTGTGGTTCAGCGCGGCCTACACCTCGCCGCCCGCGCCCGGATATTTTGCATTTCGAACTGTGTGGTCGCGGCAGGTGATCCGCAATTTTAGAGTAACGCCGTTGTAGCCGTCTCACGCTGACCGTGAATGGCTTCATCCACGTGCATAAACGTTTCCATCAGGGTGCGCGTCAGCCACGACAAGCGCGCACCCGCCAGCGAAACAATGCCATAGTGGGTATAAAACTCGTCGGTATCGTCATCCAGCCCGGCGATTTTCAGCATATTCAGCCCTTGTTGCGCGGCATCCTGTGAGTAATTGGTGGTGCCAATCGCATCCGAATGACGAACCACCTCAAGCAGACTGTAGCCATTTTCACATTCAATACTGGTACGAATATCCTGACGCCCACTAAGCTGTACCAACGCCCGGTGCAAGTTCGGCGGGCGGATCGTGGCGGCCAGCGGGTAACTGAACAGTTGTTCAACAGTTATTTCGTCCAGGTGTGCCAGTGGATGTTGCTGGCGACAGCAAAAACCCCAGCGGTGGCGGATCAGCGGTTGAACCTGAAAGCGTGTATCAAATTCAAAATTACGCGTATCGGCAACAATAAATCCGAACTCCCCCGCCTGTAATTTTTCGCCCAACGCCTGCCAGTTATCCACGCGAAATAGCAAACGTACGCGCGGATAATCGCGGGAGAACGCCCCCATCACCTGCGGTAATAACCAGGCTGCGGGAGCAGGCCCAAGACCAAAACGAATTTCACCGTCGTCTTTTTCATTAAATGCGGCAATATCGTTAAGGAGATCCTGACTGTGCTGTAAAAGCTGGCGGGCATGTTCCAGCACCAGCAGGCCTTTTTTGGTGGGCTCAAGTGGATTCTGACGGTTGATGAGTCGTGCACCAACCGTTTGTTCCAACGACTGAATACTTCGACTAAAAGCAGGTTGCGAGATCTTCATTGCCTGCGCTGCCGTTGTAAAGTTACGGAATTCAACGAGCGCAACGAAATGGCGAAGTTGGCGCAGTTCAATATTCATAGGTGCAAAAACCATAAAGTACAGAAATTAATTTTCAGGTTATGAGTTTCGTGAATGTAACTGAAAGAATTTAATATCATAATTATATACGCATATGGTTAGCAGGTAATTCTGGATGCTGAAGGATAGACCCAATTGCGCGGAGTGATTGAGGTAATCTCCTTCAGTCATGAGCAACTCGTAAGCCTGTCCTGACTATTAGTCATTGCAGGACAAGCAGCCTCCACTGCTACGATTCCTTTCGTTATAGAACAGAGATCTGGAAGTATTCAGAAATCCTCTGGTGTGTTATGCGCGTCCTACTCCGGTGCGGAAGGCCCCGAACTGCTTTTATACTTGCTTTCCTTATACACAGCATTTCCTTCCTATCCTAACGGCTCCCCCTAATGCATCATGACATCGGCCAGTGATTGGTCTGCATATAGTCCACCACGCTCACAAGGTCCCTTTTCTGTGTTTCGCCAGCACGTCAGCCTGTTTACCAAATTCGGGAACGTCCATCCGGGCCATTACCATATTCGTACCCTTGGCTGGTTTGTGGGTTGTCCACCTTGCGGCCGTATGCTGAGATTTGTCCTGCCTAAGAATGTCCCGACTGAACCAGAATCATATAATTAACATCTGAGAAATATATTTACGAAAAACAGGGCTATTTTAACCGTATATAAAGAAAATCACCGTTTTGGCTATCCCACCTAAGCCGCCTGTACACAATTCCTTTAATGGCGTGGGCTGGAGGGTGGTACAGGGCAGTGAAATTATCCCTCCCGCCCTGTCCCAACCCATACCACACGCTTATTTTTTATTCATGGCGAACGTTAACGTCTTTCGTGAGATGTTAAACCACACATTCATTCGGGTGGCCTGTTTTACCCTATATCCGCTTACCACCATCGCCACCATCACCGCTCCGTTCATGATGTATGCCGGGTGAGAAACGCTCTGCCCGTGGTTTTGCCTGTTAAAATCCTCAATGTGATGTTTAAGACCGTACGATGTCGGATTGTCGGTATTGAAATACTTCACCTGACTGTTCAGCAGCCCGAACCGTCGGATCCAGTCCAGGCAGCTGATCGCCGCCGTCATAAACGCCGGCTTTTCGGCGGGGTGAACCCACGTACTTCCCCGGTTATGCAACTCCAGACCATCACCGTTAAACGCCGGATAATTGGCCAGTAATCCGTTACCGCATGCCTTATTTCCGTCTCATCGTCGACACGTTCCCCCCCCGGACTCCTTGCGCAAAGTAATCGGAGCCGCCGGGGCTGATACAGCGTTTCCCACGAAAAGGCCAGGCCTCCGCCATCTCAGGCGTTGACTGGTTACCGTCTTTCCTGTGTTTCTGTGCCTCAGTCCACTGGCTGGCATATTCGGTAAACGTCACCCGCTGCCCCTGACGCATCCAGTGAGCGATCATAATCAGGGTGCGTTCCAGACTCTGGTTATCTCCTGCCGCCCCACAACGGGTACCCGCTGGCAGGGCTGGACAGGTGGCGTGGAGCTGCAACTGCTGACGGCCAACGTCAACATCGCGCTGCAAAACATTGATATCGTGATACGCATCAGCTAATTCCTGTGTGTGTTTTCGGTCGAGCTGTGCCAGTTGTTCCTGGCGTACCTGCATATCGGTGATGGTGGCAGCCAGACTGTTAACGGCTTTCTGTGCCCAGTGTGCCATGGCACGCCAGCCGACTGCCTTGCCGTGGTAGTGGTCAACTACCCAGCCCAGTGAAAGAACGGCAGCGGCGAGCGCGGCAATAAGATATTTATTCATTCCTTAGCCCCTTCAGGCACAGCGTTTTCTCTTTGCCACGGCGTTCCACCAGACCGGGTAACACCACACCACCACCGTAAATCCAGCGGGTGAACTAATTACAGGCCTGCATCACCTGACCTTTGCTCAGCAGCGCAAACAGCATCGAACGGCGCATCGTCGGGCATCCCACATTGAATGTGATGGACATCACTGCCGAGAAGGTGTCATCCGTCAGCGATTTGCCGTCGACATACTCATTTACGCACCATTTAGCAGCACCGATGTTCTTTTCCCAGTCCCGGGCGATTTGCTGGTCGGTCTTCGGGGCGCCCGGCTTCACGTTGTGCATGTTCCCGATACCGTCGGTAATGATGCCTGCCGGGCAGGTGTACGGGTCACGGCGGCAGCCTTCAGCGTTGCCGATCAGCTCCAGCCCTTCCCGGTTGGTCCGCAGTGTGCCGTGTGACAACACAATATTGATAATCAACGTCACCGAGCAGGCGACGACGGCAACGCCGATATGACCCTTAGAGGCTCTTGCCATCATCCTGTCCCCGGCCCTGTTCTGGTGGTAGCGCGTCTTTCTGCTGCCGGGCCAGATGCTCTCAGTAAGCCCTGCTGTCAAGATTGCGGAAATGAGCGTTAATCACTGATATCACTACCGCCACAATAATTCCGCCCAGTACACCGACAGCACTCCACTCTTCCGGAGTGAAGTAATTCAGCAGCCCGGTGACAAAAGAACCGATGGCCACGCCATAGGAGGTGGCGGTCGTCACGTGATGCGTGTTCATTGACTGCTCCCTTAACGACGGCGACCGTAACGGCGGTAGGTGGTACGGGAATGGGTGACCGTCCGGGAGCGAGAGCCGTAATAGCTTTTTGGTCCGGTATAGCGTGGCGTGCTGTAGTGATGTACCACAGTTGTGTGGCTGTGGTAGTTGTGGCCGCCACCGCTCATCAGGTGGCCCATCAGCATACCGCTGAGAAAACCACTGTCATGGTCATGCACCACCACCGACGGTGTCTGGCTCTGAACGATGACAGACTGCTGTGCCTGCGGCTGAGACAGAACCACCAGCGAGATGCCGGCGTGCCCGCGGTGTATTCGTTATCGTCACGACAGGCGTGCAGCAGCAACGCGGCAACGACAATGCCGCCCGCGATATACAGGTATTTTTTATTCATGGATTAAACCGGGAAAGTGGTTCAGCCCGTCGGGCTGGATTGACAACAAAGCGACCGGATATTGATACCCGCGGGCCTGAAAAAGAAAAAGGCCCACCGAAGTGAGCCTTTGAAAGGTATCGTGCAATATTGTGGTGCCGGGTGCCTCCCGGTGAGCATTTGGACAGCCTCCGTGGCTCGCGAGTAGTGAGTATCCATAAACTAGCGGCTATGGCTGCTGTTTTGGCCCCTCCGCTTAGGGGGATTCACCACAACGCAGAAGAAAATACCCCGTCGTGAATAAATAATTCCCAAACAACATATCACTATGTTTCGAAAGGTTGTTTACATGCTAAATGAGAATAACTATCATCTTCGTATCCGGTAGACAGACATTCCGGCCCTTAATGCTTTATTGCATAATTTGCTGCCCCACAGTTCCCACTATGGGCTTTTTTTCGGCGAGGATGCCATGTACAGTCTGAGGAAACAGCTAAGCCGGTATTCAGCCCGGTATACGTTGCTAACCGAATCACAGTCCATTCATTTCCCGTGGGAAATCTTCCGTAACACCCTGATAATGCATCAATGTGCAGCAATTGAGTTATGTCTGGCTGAAAGGGGCTGGACACTTCATGTGTGCCATGATGAAACGACAGGCTTCCTCATGTATATCGCAAGAAGCAAATACGGACGCCAGATTATCATCAGGTATCCGGACTATCAGAGAGAAATGGCGAAGATTAGATAAACTGGTCCGCCATCGGGGCCTCGAACCCCGGCCCCTACTTCCTGTCACAAAGCAATGCTCTTGCCTGGCTGAGCTAATGGCGGAATAGAAGATAAGGATATCGTCATGAATACTCGCATTCAACCCTGTATTTTGTACACCTAAATACGACAAACACAGAGTGATTAACTTTCTGACAGAACAAATGAAAAAGCCCACGCATAAGCATGGGCTCAAATAGAGGCGTGGTACTGAGAGCCTCTTATGTAAACCTTTGGTCAGCAACCATGATTAGTTAAGCTTTCAAAGATCATCGACCGCTAAATAACGTAAATGTGTTGTTGGGCCAGAATAACTGGTGGATCTAGATCAGTCACCTAACCCGCGAGATTGCTACCAACTGTTTTTAACTTTACCGTCGACTGACTGATTACGCCTCACCCGAAGATGAACATCACCACAACGCCAATGATATTAACGTGATAAAACCAAACCTATCTTAAATAACTTATTCACTTCCTTGTATTCCTTTCTATTCGCATCAGTAGAAACAAAAATGTAACCAGAAGAAGGTAAACCATAAACTCAAAAATAACATCCAATGAGTTGTAAATCATTGAGAAATCATACCCTTCCACCCCATACTCATTATGAGTGTTCACAAAATTCTCTGCGGCATAAACAAGAAAGGCATCAGGTTCAAAATGTTGATTGGACTGAGATGCTGTCGTAAGCGTATAGCCAATAAATTCCGTAAGCATATCAGCAGGAACACCAATATTTTCCGCTGCAGATATAGCACAGACAACCAAATCGCTCTCGGACTGACGTTTCGCATCAAGTTTTATATGCGCATCATTTTGCGTTAGAAACTGATACAACTCGTTCAACTCATTTTCTGGAATCGAATCTACATTTATTGTTGAGTGATCGTCACATTCATTACTGAGATCATGAAAGACTTTAAGAAGCTCATCGTTTTCAAAGCCACTGTCTACATGTTTGATGATGTTATTTATCTTATGATGAATGAAGTCGTTTTCCGATGAAAACTCATTGACAAGTAACATTCCGACAACAAAAAGGAACGCAACCGCAACAAAGATAAAGAAAGATTGAATAACAACATAATATCTGCCAGTATTTTTTCTAGACATAAAAAGCCATCCAAATAAAAAATATCAGGATAGCTCATAATTTCTAAACAGAACCTCTCGCAACTTTATATTCATTAAGAATCATTACAAACCTTCTCACCTTCTCACCTTCTCACCTTCTCACCTTCTCACCTTCTTTAATAACAGTTAAACGACAAATGGAATCACAATGCAACATTATTGTCACAAACAGTTTCAATGATTTATCCATTGGACTATAGATATTCCAGAACTGTTAAGGGTTAAGTCGAAGTCATTACTCTTAGCACAATAGCGAGTATAATTCGTTACGAATAGCTTTTTATGCAACTTTCATTATCCAGCTACGTGATCTCAAGCTTTGCCCCCGACATGATGATGCAGGCGGCAATAAACGTCTCCGCTATCATCAGTCTTTGCCTAATTTTTCCTTCAGAACATTTCTTCCAGCGGGAAATTGTGGACTTGGATACACCGTACATGTAGTGAAGCATAATCAACTCAAGTTCATTATTGCGTCCTGTCTTTCTCAACATACCTACCGTCGTCGTCACAGCATGATGGCCGCGATTTGCCCTCTTTCTGGAGCAGACCTTTAAACCCAGCATCAATCGGTGACCAATCTACCTGGGAGCCTTCGTTTGACGCCCAGCCCCCCAGCGTTCCAGCACCTGTTGAATATCACGCATTATGTTCCCCTTCAGTCTCTCATCCCGATTTCACCCCAGCGCTTCGATGTTCGAACATCCCATATGTGTGCATCGTCCTCGAACAACGCATCCAGCAGAGCTTTAGTGAGGTTGTCGATGTCCGGTTTTTGCTGGTGCGGTTGACCATCCATCTCAGCTCGTTTCTTTTTGCTCCAGCTTTTCGGCATCGGCAGAACGAAAGTGATATGGGCGCCCGCCTCCGGTACCCGGATCTCATGGAGACGAACGTCATCACAATAATGCCGGTACCGGACAACAGGTGGACGTTCTTTCCACCTGTCCGACTGGGTCATCCGAGGTTTGCCCAATGGGGTGACAAGGTATTGAGCTACCCGGGGCCGGTTACGAAATAATTCAGGCCCCCCAGCTCATTGTAAACCTGCAGCAATAGCTCCGCTTCAGTACCGAACTTAGACTCCCAGATACGGCGGCCAGCATGGAAAGCCACAGCGTAACCACCGGTGCGATGGTGGATGTGGCAAAGTGGGATTGTTTTATAGTGATCGGCCCGCTGGCTGGTGCCCTGCCCAGTCCGGATATGATGAATCTCCGCCGGCGTATCCCCCAGACAGAGGTTACGGCACACTATGCAGCCCAGTGCAGACACTCGTGAAAGATATATGCGTTCTGCCTTAGTCATGCCGAGCCACCAGCAGAAAAGACAAATACACCGCGACAGGATGTGCGGTGTGGGAAGAAGTTCTGTTTTTGATGCGCCACCACTGTTATCTCCGTGATGGTGCGACAGGTTATCTGGTGTTCAGGCTGACGAGGTTAGTATACGTCACAACTCGTCAGGCTTAAAGTGCGTCGAAAGTTGTTGGTGTGATTACTTGGTAATAAGAATTGCCTCTGCTGGGATCGGTATCACCGCATACGTACCATCCAAACTAGTAATGACTTCATAGCGACCAACGATAGTAATAAACTGAAGCAGTTCTTCGATATTCATATAACTTCCAACATAAAGTATTGCCGTTACAGGCCCTGTCCCTCCCTTCCCTGCACGCGGCTTATCGTGGCGGATTATATTTGTGAGATAACAGTTCACAATGTGCTGAACGCATCAACTGGTAATACAATGATGTAAGCAAAGAATAACTGAAATACGAATTCTAATTAAGTTTCATTTGACGATCGTTTAGAAAGGAACAAACCTTCATTTTCCACGGCATACTATCCGTCCATACATAATGATGTTAAAGGTATGACCAAAACGCAACGATTTAGTATTCTCAGGGCACTAACGAAATCTAAATATTGACACCTAATAATTTATCTGCATCATATTCACAACAAAAATAAACTAACAATCAACAACCAGAGATTACAGTGCAAAAACCATTTAATGTTAAAATTGAATGACGGTACATTGGTAATGAACGCTTAGTTTCAATACAGGTTCATTATTTTCATTGCTGCCTGAGGCTAACTAATACCACGACGAACGAGCTTTGGGATTTCCAAGCAATACATGTTTCATATACAACTACCGGGTAGAATTGCTCAACAAAAGGGAATGGCATATGACAAAAAAACAGAAAATCATTCACTTACAAAAGAACTCAGTTGATGAGTCTGACACCAAACCATTAAAATTCATGCTTGAACCCTTTCTGCAACAAGTCAAAGAAAAGTTGCGTCAAAAGGCGAGAAAGCGCAAATAATCACAGTATGGGCTCAGTAAAGCCACTATTCTTTTGCTTTTCTGAAAATATGTGGCTATTGATACACCAACAGCCACATTCTACTAATATAAAAACAATAACACGACTACCTACTCTTAGTGCCTTGGTGGCTCTCTATAGTTGAGCGTACTACCTCAGCCTCCACAGACTAAGTCATCATCTTATGCATTCAATCCAAAAGGCAAGGCTCTGAGGTTACACTTTTCCCCGTATCTCCTGTCGCATCACTCCCTCTCCTTTTCCATGCATTTTTACTACAATTACCGTCTTTTCGCCTTGTCCAGAGCTTATCAAGTTGGTCTTTTTGAAGGTCCTGTGATTCAGGTCTCCGTGACCATCGTTTGGTACAAAGGGATTTTCGAGTAGATTTTTCCATAAAACTCTCCAGGTAGATATTGCCTAACTATTCCGTAGCTTATCCTTCAATGCTGAATTGATATTAGCATCGCCAGAAGAGAATTTATTTCAACCTTTGTTTATCTTTGTAAAGACGGGCTGTCGTTACATCAATACCTGCTTTGTCTAATTCGTTGAATGTTGGTATCCACTTGTAAAAAAGATATAACTGAGTCAGGTCTGAGGGAACAGATGCTCACATGGCATTATAACAATGGATGCCAGACATTCGCAGGGAGTTGCACTGATACACTGGCGGCGCTAAGGCCTGCTATCTACATTTCTACCTTAGGATCCTTGAGAACCATCATATAACCATCCGGAAATAACGAAAGCTTGCTGAACTTCAACCCAGATGTTTTGAGATCGGGCGTGTTAATGGCATCCAACAATCGGTACAGAGCATGAATTTTGTTGTTCTGATCGTTCTCTGGCGAATGTATTTAAACCCACTGGTTCAGATTTCAGTTTTGTGTCTTATAAAATGCCCTATATAAGCTTGAATTTCACACTCTGCCTTTTCCAGACAAGCTCTTTCACTATGTTCTAACATGCAATATGGGAGATGCGCAGCGCCACCATAATTAACGAAGCAGTCATCAAGTCTGAGTCGTTCAGATATATCAAAAACAAAGCTGCCAATCTTATCTATTGCGTCAATCTCACCATGAATGTCTTCTTTTTTAATGTCAAATGTGATAATCAGTCTGTGCAACGTCTCGATAGCCATACGCATAGTCTCCCAATATAAAGATTGATGACGGCAGCGACCTGCGATTCTATATCATCTTTCTTCAACAAAACGTCTACTAAGTGATAGTAAGTTTTCGTCTATAGTACCGGAATTTCGTAGTGATGGGCGTTAAGCGACAACGTAGCATTTCGCCTGGAACGGCTTTTCTATAGATTGCCCTCCCAGCCATATGAAGTTACAGGTATCCAACTTTACTGTTAAAACCAATAACCAGGGCACAGGAATCAACCATAACGTTTATCCAGTATTTACCTAGCTGTACCTATAATATCTTACCTCCGCAGCGCTATGATTGCTGAGATACTTTATTTACCGGAGGATAAGTTTTGTATTTTTTTTGATTATTGCCGCACTAATACTTGTTGGTATTTCAGCATACTGTATGTATTCCTATGTACAGGATAATCGTAAAAAAAATTTACCAGCGAGGAAAAAATAATTCGGTTAGCATGAATCATGCTTTCTGGTAAGAATCTGGCCCACCCCAGGCCAGTTTTAACATGTGGTAACTCGAAAACCTGCCCTGTTCCAGATGGAATCTTACTGTTCCGAGAAAACCATTGATCGTCCTCTAATCTCGGCATTCCACTGTTCTGTTAACTTTTTTCGGGCCTTGCTTTCTGCACCAGCCATGTACGTTATACGGACTTCATAGTGCCCGTTCGGACATCTCAGCGAACCGAAACAGGCACCAAATGTATTGTTTTTCCAGCGAGATTCCGATGCCCAGTGACACACCGGGCATCTGGATGGTTTTACCAGTCCTGCCACGCCATCACCTCCTGAAGCAAATTCTCGTGCTTACGAACATGGCGGATCCCTTCCCTGAGTTCGGCGAGGCGTTCAGACTTTTCACGCGTACGGCGGATCTCACGATTTACCGCTGTCAGCATCTCAGAAAATGCACTGGTTTCTTCCTGGCTGGTAAACGACGGAATTGTAGTGGTTAGTAAATATCTGCTCCATTTCAGACATACCACCTCTCAGGCTAACCGAGGTGATCAGGTATCCACGAAAACTCTGACTTCTACATTTAAAAAAGCTCGGGACAAAAGTTGTCTTGCATGGGATGAAGGAAGCGCCCCAACCTTCCACGAACAGAGATCTCTTTCAGAACGGCTATACCGGGAGCAAGGCTTAGATACTCAGAAGTTATTGGGCCACAAATCGAAAAAAATGACGGATAAATACAACGATGACCGGGGTAAAGACTGGCTCGTTGTAGGTCAAAAAGCAGTATGATTTTAAGCCAGTTTTGGGGAAAGTTTTGGGGAAAGATTTTGAACGATCGTAAAAAAGGGAGCCACCAGGCTCCCTTCTGTCATTAATCAGCGATCGCTGATTACATGTTCGCGATAATCGCGTCGCCAAACTCGCTACATTTCAGCAGTTTAGCGCCTTCCATCAGACGTTCAAAGTCATAGGTCACGGTCTTAGCGGCGATAGCGCCTTCAGTGCCTTTAACGATCAGGTCTGCGGCTTCGAACCACTGCAGGTGGCGCAGCAATATCTACACCATAAATATTTAACCAATTGATTTTATTGTTTTTTTACCAGTTTATTGAATGTTTTTTACCTTAAACTTCATTTTTTAACTTGTTGATTTAGCAAATTTAAATCTTCGTTTTGGGGAATGAATTTTAGGAAACTAAGTTGACGGTAATCACATATGCTCATACTTACTCCAATGTACAATGCGCTTCCTGAGTGAAATTCTTTGGGCATCGCATAGACGAGAGGTATGAAGCATGGCAGATATCGTTTCTGGTTTAGCAGCACTAAAAACAGCCTTTGATTTAGCCAAAGATCTTAAAAATGCGACTAGCGCATATAATGATGCTGAGATGAGGCTTAAGTTTAGCGAGCTTTATTCAGCGTTGTCTAATGCTAAGATCGACCTAGCTGATGCTCAGATTGAAATGTTCGAGATGAAACAGAAAATTGAAGAGTTGCAAGAGAAACTCAACGCTTCTGATGAACTTGAGTTTCGCGATTCTGTATATTGGCGAGCAAATCCTATTGAAGGTAAGCCAAATGGACCTTTTTGCCCCAAATGCTATGAAGGGCCAGGGAAAAAACTTTCTTCCATGAGTAGTGTTAGCGGCCATTTTAGTTTCGCCGGCAAATACAAATGTAATACCTGTGCTGCATACGTTAAATAGTCTCCCCGTCATGGGGTGTCGGGGGGCGGAGGTTCAAATCCTCACGTAGACCAAAAATCCCAATTAAACCAGCCTATTATGGCTGGTTTTTTTATGCCTGCTTTTTGTGCGGGGAGTCAATGGGGGAGCCCCCCCGTCAATGACAACTTTTCCGAGGCTATTTTTCTCCCAAAGAAATATTCAACTTTCTGTCTTCAATACTTTCAGTTTGACTATTGGAGATAATCATGTGCGGACGATTTTCCCAATCACAAACCCGAGAAGAATTCCTAGTTTATCTGGCAGAAGGAGCCGAGCGGCATATCGCCTTTGACCCCTAACAGATCGGCCGTTACAACATCGCGCTAAGCACCAAAGTCCTGCTGCTGAGCGAACGCAATGAAGAACTACACCTCGATCCGGTTCACTGGGGATATGCACCCGTGTAGTGGGATAACCCTGCGCTCATCAATGCTCGTGTAGAAACCGCTGCGACAAGCAGAATGTTAAGCCACTATGGCAACATGGCCGGGCTATCTATTTCGCTGACGGTTGGTTTGAATGGAAAAGGAAGGCGATAAGAAGCACCCTTACTTCATCCATAGAAAAGACGGCAAGCCCATATTCATGGCAGCGATCGGTAGCGTACCTTTCGAACGGGGCAATGAAACCGAGGAATGTTTGATAGTCACTGCAATTGTTTGCCAGAACTTATCGGCATTCACTAACCCTGTCAGTCTTGTATCGGTGAACCTGTAATTTACTATCTCGGTCTATCGGCAATATGAAAAAGTGAAGCATAGGGCCTCCCATTTTATGGGATATCCATTCTCAGCTAAAAATATAGACTTTCACCATGCGTTTGTATAGAGTATATATCATGAAAACTTTAATTTATATGATGCAACAACAAACTAGGATAGCTGTATGAAATTTACCAAGGGAGATCACCTCCTCTTTATTATAACGTTATTCATTTTCCTTTTTTTTATGTCCACCCAATTCCCTAGCATGCACAAAGATGTAAAAATCACAGACTGGTTATCAGTTATTATAAATCTATCTCTTGCTCTATTCGCGTACAAAGGTTTTATTTTAGCAAATAGCTGGAAAGATGATTTAACTAGAGGCGATGGTTACAAAATAGCCCTTGAAATAAAAGACGAAAAATTGCATAACCTAAGAATGCTATCCCATTCTTTTTCTAATGTTGAAATAGCATATCCATGTGTACTCAATGCTTTACACAATAAATCGGCTGTCATTCCAGTAATGAATATCACAAGTAAAGATTTCGCAATAAATAACACTGAAAACATAGGTCTTTTAATTGAAAGAATGAAGATCTGCACTCGTGAGTTAGAAATATCATTTAGAAACTTGAATAGTGTCGGGTGGGAAGTATCTGATGATAAAAAAGATAAAATACAAGAGGTAATATCCATAATCAACAATGCCTTCCCAATTATTTACCCTGTTTTTTATGCATCACAACAGTTATTAGGACTAACTAAAGATTTTTATGACAACCAACAAAATATCATTCCTACCCCTTACAATCAAACCTCGCAAGAGGATTTACTAGAAATTATCAAATCACATTCAGAAACATTCAAATCAAACACAGAGGATTTCGGCAAGAAATGCAGTAAGCTCCTTGATGATGATCTTTATGTTCTAAATTTCTTTCATCCAATAAAGAAGAAATTTAATTAGCAAAAATTGCAACATCAGTCAATTGGGCATGATTCGCCACGATATAGAATCCGCATTCGCATCACAATCAATATAACCAGAAATATATCATGATTTGAATTTCACCACACCTTCAGCAGGTCGCTGAATCTTGTAGTATAGCGAGGTGAGAGCATTTCTCGCCTCATCTGCCAGGCTGTCTGGATCCCCCTGCCCTGCAAAATAGAGCGTCCCCCTGCCATCCTTCGCATTGAGATGGTCGAGAACTTCCATTAACTTTTCGCTGTTTGGCCGTGGTGCGTTGTCGTCGAAGAGGTTGAGTTGCGCTACGCCCTGGCTGTGGAAGTCGCCAAGCATCACCCCTGCTTTCTGGTACCTGTGTCCATCTTTCCAGATTGCGTCAAGGCACCTAGTAGCCGCTGCGATAATGTCCCTGCTGTCCTGTGTCGGGGTCAGCAGCTTTACCGATGCGCTGTTGCCGTAATACGGCTCGTTCAACGCAAAGGGGCTTGTTTTAACAAACGCCGAGATAAATCGACAATACTGATGCTCACTACGGAGTTTCTCGGCTGCGCGCGATGCGTAACTGCATATCGCCTGCCTCATCTCATGATATTCCGTGATACGCCCACCGAACGAACGGCTGCAGACTATTTCCTGTTTTACCGGCGCGAACTCCTCCAGACCGAGGCAAGGCTCCCCGCGTAGCTCCCGCACGGTTCGCTCCAGCACCACATTAAAATGCTTCCGGATAAAACGGATATCAGTATCAGCCAGCTGCAGCACAGTTTTAATCCCCATAGCCTCTAGTTTTTTACTGATGCGGCGCCCGACGCCCCAGACTTCATCAACCGGCAGTGCGCCCATCAATTTGCGCTGCTTCTCAATATTGGAAAGATCCACGACCCCGCCGGTCTGCCGCTGCCATTGTTTTGCAGCATGGTTGGCCAGCTTCGCGAGTGTTTTTGTTTGGGCGATTCCCACACCTACGGTTAGGTGTGTCCTGCGTAACACCGTTTCACGTATCTCCCAGCCAAAATCGGTAAGATCCCGGCAATTACGGACCCCTGTCAGGTCGCAAAAAGCTTCATCGATACTGTAAATTTCGCACCGCGGTGAGAGCTCTTCCAGCGTCGTCATCACGCGATTCGACATATCCGCGTAGAGCTCATAATTACTGCTGAAGCAAATAACACCATGCCGGCGGAACTGCTCCTTTTGTTTAAAGTACGGCTCCCCCATCTTCACGAACGGCTTTGCTTCCGCAGAACGTGCAATCACACAACCGTCGTTATTCGACAGGACGACCACCGGTCGCCCTTTCAAATCTGGCCGGAATACTGTCTCGCAGCTCGCATAAAACGAGTTCACATCACAGAGCGCGAACATCTCAGCCCGCCGCTTTAATGATATAGGTAACGACGCCGAACACATCGAGCGTGTCTTCGCTACCAACGACAATCGGTGAATACGCGCTGTTCATCGGGTTAAGCTGGACCGTCGGCCGTAGCTGCAGCTTTTTGGCAGTAAATTCACCATCTACAGCAGCGATCACAATATCGCCATGCTCAGCCTTACGCGAGCTATCGACGACCAGGAGATCGCCCTCACTGATACCACCTTCGATCATGCTATCTCCGGCGGCCTTAACGAAATAGGTTGCGCTGGGGTGGTTAATCAACAGCTCGTTGAGGTCGTTTCGCTGTTCAACATAATCCTGCGCCGGGCTGGGAAATCCGCACTGCACCGGGTCACTGAATAGCGGCACTAATAGGACCTCTCGGATCTCAGTTGGTGTGTAAAACTTCATAACGCACTTCCTCATGTTGACACTGTTCATACATACAGTATATATACTGTAATTATATCCAGTAAAGAGGGACGAAAAATGTTTGTGGAACTGATTTACGACAAGAGAAACTTTGAGGGGCTGGCTGGTGCAAGGGAGACAATTACGGCTGAATTAACTAAGCGAGTTCACAGGATTTTTCCCGATGCCGATGTCCGTGTTAAGCCGATGATGACCTTACTAGCAATCAATACCGATGGCAGCAAGCACGAAAAAGAGCAGATCAGCAGGGTTGTCCAGGAGATGTTTGAAGAGGCTGATATGTGGATGATGGAGGAGTGATGGAAATTGCGAATGTGATTGTCTCCGGGGTACGGATCTACCTTCCTCCAGATAACGTTTTGCCCAAGCCCTCAACGGATATGCTAACTTTCGCCGTAGTTAAGGATCCAGGACTTATCTCTGACTACCTGCTTATGGTGCACAGGAATGGACGCTGGGAGCTGGCAACGCCAAATTTTTACAAAGAAACCGAACAGGCCATCCTGGCAGCTGTGAAAATCGGCGAAAAAGTTTGGCAGTAGTTTATGAACAATATCTACATTTGGTGTATCAGCTCAGCAAAAGCCCCTTTCGGGGCTTAGCTAATGGTAGAACAGCTTTAAGCTTTCACTACATAGTATTCTCTTGCTCCAGACACTAGCCTATCAACCTTGATGCCAACTTTACCATTTCTGACTTCGTCATGATCAAGCCGGTCTATCTGTAAGCTTTCAATAGACAACCGATGCCAGTGGTTTTCATTATCTTGAATAGCGATTTTGTCAGCTTTAGTGATAGTAAATGAACCGCCTTCGGGTATGACTAAAGAGTAGACTAATACCCCTTTGTAGCAGTGATTGAACTCAAGCTTATGAAGGCTTTGTCTGAAGTTAATGAGTCCCTCTTGCTTAAAGGCATCACGAGCTGCTTCTTTACTGATAACACCTGCTTCTATCATGTAATAGATGTTAAACAGCTCATAAGTAAATGTCATGCCGCGTTGAGCCATCTCAGCATCTTCAATCTGGTTATCATTGAAAGGGATAACCTCTCTTTCTTTTGGCGCTTTGTATCTACGGTGATTGACTATGTAGACGGCTTTGTATGTATTTCCCTGATTAGCTTTCTTCCTACGTAAGGCAATCTTGGAGATTTGAGCACACTGAGCATCTGTTGAAGTGCCTCCAATCCCTTTCACTTCCAGCAAGAAGTGAACGCCGTTATGCTCAAAGTTCAAATCTTCCTCAAACACTTCTCCAGCGTCTACATCAACATCTTTATCTGGATCTACCACATTAGTGAAACCGATATACTCAAGAAACCACTTAACTGCAGATACAAGGTCATCCCCGGTTTCTTTTAGCATAGCCCTGAGCTTTACATTTTCATCTTTGGAATGAACTCGTCCATATTCTTCTTTCAGAGATGACAAGGTTTCTTCGTGTCTTTTTATTTCATTATCAATATCTATTAGTTTATTTCTTTCATCTAAAGAGATATATGAAAAATCGTTAATCCATTTGAAGCTTCCATGATTTGGGAATATTTCACCACAAAAACCAATATCCGGCAAAACATTATTAAAAAGATCTAATAACAAACCGGCCTTGTCATATATTTCTGGAAAGAAGAAAATAACCTTAGAACCCATTCTTCTTAAAAAAGCAACACATTCTCCAGCTTCATTAACGAGCAAAGGGATCTCTGGAGACTCTTTACCTTGATACATCTGGAAAACTAATTTATAGCTTGATTGTGGAAGGTATTTTTCGAGACATTGCTTTATCTCTATTCCTTCCTCTCCTTCAACCACCTTCATTCTGTTTCCAACTCTTATAGAAGGAGAGGCGCCATAATAGTTTGGAAAACAATAAGTATTACTTTGATACTGACTGCTTTTGCCTGCTTCATTCTGAAGTGTATAAACCTCATCATTATTGCTTTCACAAAAAACAAATAGCAGTTGAAGTTTATCAGTAGAGAAAATATTAGAAAGAGCAGTGTTCATATCCAGAGGAAACAGGTCAACAACGCTAGGCGTATGTCTATAAATTATTTTTATAGATGAATGACCTTTAATAAAACCCTCTCTTAAACCTGTATCAATAACTACTATTTCTGCTTCATGTAAGTTTGAGGGGATTTCAGAAGAATAGGGTATTTCTAAAGGACGATGGCTGGCTGCTTCATATATTTTATATCCATTCATCCAACAATGGCTTACATTGAAGCCCGGGCTAAGAGCCTTCTCAACGGTTTTAGAGGTATTTAACAGATAAATCAGTGGCTTATTTTCAGGGGTCATCATGAACATCCATATTAGATTTTCATTAAATGTATCATTTTTCTTAGGAGATAACATCTGACCTGCTCCCTGTTTATTCACACAGAACGCTGTTAGCAATGTTTGCAGGCCGCTCAAAGCAGACTGTCAGATTTTATTGTGTACTGTAAGAGAATCTAGGCTTCTTCAGAAGAGATGGCACCAGTAAAAAATCCCTCGGCTGCATCTGCCAATGTAGCCATTGATCACCTACTGGCTCTTGCATATGGCCCGTAGATGATCAGCCTTACCCCGCGGGGAAATACTTATAAATTGTCTTCACCGCCACCCCGATTACATCGGCCACCTGCTGCCGGGTAGCGCCATTCTCCAGCATTCGGCGCGCACGATCGACAACCCCCGGTGTCATAACCCGCCGGCGGCCGCCAATACGCCCCTGTTCTCTCGCCGCCGCCAGCCCTGCGCGAGTCCTCTCCACTATCAATTCGCGCTCCATTTCCGCCAACGCGCTCATGACGTGGAAGAAGAAGCGGCCAGTACGCGATGGATAAGCCAGAAAACGACACCATCGACAATATGGTACCAGCCTGCATCCCCTGCAACCTGTTCAAAATGTGCAGCACGGTTGAGGATTTTCGCAATCGTATTGCTACCCAGGTTGATGTGACGCGCCGGGCGTCGAGAAGTTACCGCACTGCGGAATCGTTCGGACTGGTCCACCCGACTAATGCGCCGGTGGTTTTCTGGTTCGAAAGGTATCAAGGAGTGGTGGGCTGTGAGGGGGTCGAACCCGCGACCAATGGATTAAGAGTCCAGTGCTCTACCAACTGAGCTAACAGCCCACAAACCTTCCACGAACAGAGATCTCTTTCAGAACGGCTATACCGGGAGCAAGGCTTAGATACTCAGAAGTTATTGGGCCACAAATCGAAAAAAATGACGGATAAATACAACGATGACCGGGGTAAAGACTGGCTCGTTGTAGGTCAAAAAGCAGTATGATTTTAAGCCAGTTTTGGGGAATAATTTTGGGGAAAGTTTTGGGGAAAGATTTTGAACGATCGTAAAAAAGGGAGCCACCAGGCTCCCTTCTGTCTTTAATCAGCGATCGCTGATTACATGTTCGCGATAATCGCGTCGCCAAACTCGCTACATTTCAGCAGCTTAGCGCCTTCCATCAGACGTTCAAAGTCATAGGTCACGGTCTTAGCGGCGATAGCGCCTTCGGTGCCTTTAACGATCAGGTCTGCGGCTTCGAACCACTGCAGGTGGCGCAGCATCATCTCAGCGGACAGGATAATGGAACCTGGGTTCACTTTGTCCTGGCCGGCATATTTCGGTGCAGTACCGTGAGTCGCTTCGAACAGCGCGCACTCGTCACCGATGTTAGCGCCCGGAGCAATACCGATGCCGCCGACCTGCGCCGCCAGGGCGTCGGAGATGTAGTCGCCGTTCAGGTTCATACAGGCAATAACGTCATACTCGGCCGGACGCAGCAGGATCTGCTGCAGGAAGGCGTCAGCGATAACGTCTTTGATGATGATCTCTTTACCGGTGTTCGGGTTTTTGACCTTCTGCCACGGGCCGCCGTCAATCAGTTCGCCGCCGAATTCTTCGCGAATCAGCTCGTAGCCCCAGTCTTTAAAGGCGCCTTCGGTGAACTTCATGATGTTGCCTTTGTGTACCAGCGTCAGCGAATCACGGTCATTGGTAATGACATATTCGATAGCAGCACGAACCAGGCGTTTGGTGCCTTCTTCGGAGCACGGCTTAATGCCGATGCCGCAATGTTCCGGGAAGCGAATTTTCTTCACGCCCATCTCATCACGCAGGAATTTGATAACTTTCTCGGCTTCAGCGGAGTCAGCTTTCCATTCGATGCCCGCATAGATATCTTCTGAGTTTTCACGGAAGATAACCATATCGGTCAGCTCAGGATGTTTAACCGGGCTCGGTGTACCCTGGTAGTAGCGCACCGGACGCAGGCAGACGTAAAGATCCAGCTCCTGGCGCAGGGCAACGTTCAGAGAACGAATACCGCCGCCAACTGGCGTCGTCAGAGGGCCTTTGATAGCAACACGATAATCACGAATCAGATCAAGAGTTTCGGCAGGCAGCCAGACGTCCTGGCCATAAACCTGGGTCGATTTTTCGCCGGTGTAAACTTCCATCCAGGAAATTTTACGCTCGCCTTTATAGGCTTTCTCAACGGCGGCATCCACCACTTTCAGCATCGCTGGGGTCACGTCAACACCGATACCATCACCCTCGATAAACGGGATAATCGGGTTATTAGGGACGTTCAGCTTGCCATCTTGCAGGGTGATTTTTTGACCTTCCGCCGGAACTACTACTTTGCTTTCCATTAACCTCTCCTTCGAGCGCTTCTGGTTCTGCTCTTCCTTTTCACACTAACCGAGCGTTGGCTTTATCCGCCCACTCCGCTACCGGGTGATCCCGCTAACCGGAGATCCGCGTCCGTGCCGCCTTCTGGTAGCGCGAATCAGTTTGAGCAATATTTTTGTTAAAAAATTGTGATGAGCCTGTCGATACTACCTGAATGTTTGCGTCCATGAAAGGCATTCGTAATTAGGCTATAATGCGGCAATTGACGGGGCCTGAAAATACCATGCAGAAAACTTCATTTAGAAAACATCGCGTTGAGCGATTCAGCTCACAACAAGTCACCAGACAACGCAAAGAACGCCAACCAACCCGCGTGATCTTGTTCAATAAACCCTACGATGTGTTGCCACAGTTTACCGACGAAGCCGGGCGCAGCACGCTAAAAGATTTTATTCCGCAGTCCGATGTCTACGCCGCGGGCCGGCTTGACCGCGATAGCGAAGGGCTGCTGGTGTTAACTAACGACGGCGCGCTCCAGGCGCGGCTCACGCAGCCGGGCAAACGCACCGGTAAAATTTACTACGTTCAGGTTGAAGGCGAGCCGACTTTGGAGGCGCTGGAGGCGCTGCGCAACGGCATTACGCTCAACGACGGCCCCACCCTGCCCGCAGAAATTGAACGGGTCGCGGAACCTGAGTGGCTGTGGCCGCGCACTCCCCCGATCCGTGAACGCAAGGCGATCCCCACCAGCTGGCTGAAAATCACCCTCTATGAAGGCCGCAACCGTCAGGTGCGCCGCATGACCGCGCACGTGGGCTATCCTACGCTGCGCCTGATTCGCTACGCTATGGGCGGCTATACTCTCGACGGCCTGAGCAACGGCCAGTGGCGCCAGGTCGAATAATCATCCCAGGAGTGGAATATGTTTAAACCGCACGTCACCGTAGCCTGCATCGTGCACGCTAAAGACAAATTTCTGCTGGTCGAAGAGACCATCAACGGCAAGGCGCTGTGGAACCAGCCGGCCGGTCATCTTGAAGCAGATGAAACCCTGGTGCAGGCGGCCGAGCGCGAGCTGTGGGAAGAGACCGGGATCCGCGCCACTCCGCAGCACTTTATCCGTATGCATCAGTGGATCGCGCCGGACAGCACGCCGTTTTTGCGCTTTCTGTTCGCCATCGAACTTGACGATACGTGCGCTACCGAGCCGCACGATAGCGATATCGACCGCTGCCTGTGGCTCAGCGCCGAGGAAATTCTCAATGCGCCCAACCTGCGCTCGCAGCTGGTAGCGGAAAGTATCCGCAGCTATCAGCACGATCAGCGCCACCCGCTGTCGCTGATCGGGGCCTTTAACTGGCCGTTTTAACACGCAAAACCGGAGCCGGCGCTCCCGGGACGCAGCGGCGCATTTGTCGCGCACGCGCGCTACCCCTGCGGAGATAAGGCCGGTCAGCGCAGCGGCACGCAAACTATGCCCCCTTGAGGGGGTGCCTGAGGCGCGACTGCGTGCTAGAATATGCCGCCTTGAAGTTCAATGTGGTGAGTATTCCAATGTCAGAAAATCCAAAAAAAGTGATCGTCGGCATGTCCGGCGGCGTCGACTCCTCGGTTTCCGCCTGGCTGCTGATCCAGCAAGGCTACAAGGTCGAAGGCCTGTTCATGAAGAACTGGGAAGAAGACGATGGTGAGGAATACTGCACAGCCGCCGCCGACCTCGCCGACGCTCAGGCCGTCTGCGATAAGCTCGGAATTGAGCTTCACACCGTAAACTTTGCCGCCGAATACTGGGACAACGTGTTTGAACTGTTCCTGGCTGAATATAAAGCCGGACGCACGCCGAACCCGGATATTCTGTGCAATAAAGAGATCAAATTTAAAGCCTTCCTCGAGTTCGCGGCGGAAGATCTTGGGGCCGACTATATCGCCACCGGCCACTACGTGCGCCGCGCAGACGTTAACGGTAAAAGCCAGCTGCTGCGCGGGCTCGACGGTAACAAAGACCAGAGCTACTTCCTCTACACCCTCGGCCACGAACAGATTGCCCAGAGCCTGTTCCCGGTGGGCGAACTGGAAAAGCCGCAGGTACGCAAAATCGCCGAAGAGCTGGACCTCATCACCGCGAAGAAAAAAGACTCGACCGGCATCTGCTTTATCGGCGAACGCAAGTTCCGCGAATTCCTTGGCCGCTACCTGCCCGCCCAGCCGGGTAAAATCCTCACCGTGGACGGCGAAGAGATCGGCGAGCATCAGGGGCTGATGTACCATACCCTCGGTCAGCGCAAGGGCCTCGGCATCGGCGGGACCAAAGAGGGCAGCGAAGATCCGTGGTACGTCGTCGATAAAGACGTAGAAAAAAATATTCTGGTGGTCGCTCAGGGTCACGATCACCCGCGCCTGATGTCGGTGGGGCTGATTGCCCAGCAGCTGCACTGGGTCGATCGCGAGCCGGTGAAAGGCACGCTGCGCTGTACGGTGAAAACCCGCTATCGCCAGACCGATATCCCCTGCACCGTCAAGGCGCTGGACGACGACCGCATCGAAGTCATCTTTGATGAGCCGGTCGCGGCGGTAACGCCGGGCCAGTCGGCGGTCTTCTACAGCGGCGAAGTGTGCCTCGGCGGCGGCATTATCGAACAGCGCCTGCCGCTGCAGGCCTGACAGACAGTTTTTACCGCCGATAGCTGAACCGGCTACCGGCGGCTTACAAGGAGTACGTGTGGCGAAGAATTACTATGACATCACGCTGGCGCTGGCTGGCGTTTGCCAGGCAGCCCGTCTGGTTCAGCAGCTGGCGCACCAGGGGCATTGCGATAGCGATGCCCTGCACGTCTCGCTGAACAGCATCATCGACCTCAACCCGGATTCAACGCTGGCGGTGTTCGGTGGCAGTGAAGCCAATCTTCGCCTCGGGCTTGAAACCCTGCTCGGCGTACTCAACACCGGCAGCCGTCAGGGGCTGAACGCCGAACTGACCCGCTACACCTTAAGCATGATGGTGCTTGAACGTAAGCTTGCGGCAGGCAAAGGCGCGATGGATACCCTCGGCAACCGTATCGCCGGCCTGCACCGCCAGCTGGAACATTTCGATCTGCAGTCCGAAACCCTGCTTAGCGCGATGGCGGGCATCTACGTAGACGTTATCAGCCCGCTGGGGCCGCGCATCCAGGTCACCGGTTCTCCCGCCGTGCTGCAAAGCCCGCAGGTGCAGGCGAAAGTTCGCGCCTCGCTGCTGGCCGGCATCCGCGCGGCGGTGCTGTGGAACCAGGTCGGCGGCGGACGTCTGCAGCTCATGTTTTCTCGTAATCGTCTGGTTAACCAGGCAAAACAAATTCTTGCTCATTTAACCCCGGAGTTGTGATCTATGGAATTATCCTCACTGACCGCCGTTTCCCCTGTCGATGGACGCTACGGCGATAAAGTCAGCGCGCTGCGCGGTATCTTCAGCGAATTCGGTTTGCTGAAGTTCCGTGTTCAGGTAGAAGTACGCTGGCTGCAAAAACTAGCCGCGCACGCAGCGATCAAGGAAGTTCCTGCTTTTGCTGCCGACGCAATCGGTTTCCTTGATAAAATCGTCGCCGATTTCAGCGTAGAAGACGCGCAGCGTATCAAAATCATCGAGCGCACCACTAACCACGACGTGAAAGCGGTAGAGTATTTCCTCAAGGAAAAAGTGGCCGACGTTGCCGAGCTGCACGCGGTTTCCGAATTCATTCACTTCGCCTGCACCTCCGAGGACATCAACAACCTGTCCCACGCGCTGATGCTGAAAACCGCCCGTGACGAAGTGGTCTTGCCCTACTGGCGCCAGATGATTGACGCGGTAAAAAACCTCGCAACGCAGTATCGCGACGTGCCGCTGCTCTCCCGTACTCACGGCCAGCCGGCGACGCCGTCCACCATGGGTAAAGAGATGGCTAACGTCGCTTACCGCATGGAGCGTCAGTATCGTCAGCTGAACCAGGTCGAGATCCTCGGCAAAATTAACGGCGCGGTCGGCAACTACAATGCCCATATCGTCGCCTATCCGGAAGTTGACTGGCACCAGTTCAGCGAAGAGTTTGTCACCTCGCTGGGTATTCAGTGGAACCCGTACACCACGCAGATCGAGCCGCACGACTATATTGCCGAGCTGTTCGACTGCATGGCGCGCTTCAACACCATCCTGATCGATTTCGATCGCGACGTGTGGGGCTATATCGCGCTCAACCACTTCAAGCAGAAAACCATCGCCGGCGAAATCGGCTCTTCCACCATGCCGCATAAAGTGAACCCTATCGACTTCGAAAACTCCGAAGGCAACCTGGGGCTGGCTAACGCCATGATGCAGCATCTGGCGAGCAAGCTGCCGGTCTCCCGCTGGCAGCGCGACCTGACCGACTCCACCGTCCTGCGTAACCTCGGGGTGGGTATCGGCTATTCTCTGATCGCCTACCAGTCCACCCTGAAAGGCATCAGCAAGCTGGAGCTCAACGGCGATCGCCTGCTCGATGAGCTGGATCACAACTGGGAAGTGCTGGCCGAGCCGATTCAAACCGTGATGCGCCGCTACGGAATCGAAAAGCCGTACGAAAAGCTGAAAGAGCTGACCCGCGGCAAGCGCGTGGACGCCGAAGGCATGCAGCAGTTCATCGACAGCCTGCCGCTGCCGGAAGATGAAAAAGTGCGCCTCAAGGCCATGACGCCGGCCAACTACATCGGCCGCGCGGCCACTATGGTTGATGAGCTGAAGTAAGCCCCGCTACCCTCTTTCCGCAAGGGAAGAGGGTTTTCCGACCTCGCGCGCCAGCGCCAGAAAAGCGGCCAGCCCGGCAGACGGATTGCGCCTTCCGGGATAGTAAAGACACAGCCCCGGAAACGGCGGCGTCCAGTCCGATAGCAGCCGAACCAGCCGCCCGGCGGCAATATCGTCAATCACGTTTTGCTCAAGAAAAAAACCGATCCCGACGTTTTCAAGGACCGCAGCGCGGGCCAGCGAAGCTTCATCCAGCGTCAGCGGGCCATCGATCTGCGGATGGACCACCTCCCCCTGCTTTTCCAGATGCCAGCGATAGAGAGAGCCGTCGGGCAGCCGCACCCGAATGCACGGATGATTTTGCAGATCCGCAGGCTCGCGCGGCGCCTCGCGGTTCATCAGATAGCCCGGAGATGCGACCACCGCATAGCGCTGCGGCTGCCCGAGGGAGAGCGCGATCATGTCATTGGGTATCAAATGCGCGACGCGAACGCCGATATCAAACCCCTCGGCGACGATATCAATCAGCCGACCTTCCGTCACCAGATCAACGTGCATCTCCGGATAGCGCCGCAGGAACTCCAGCACCAGCGGCGTCAGAATCGCGCGCCCGGCAAACGGCGGCGCGTTTATCCGCAGCACGCCCGAAGGGGTCTCCCGCCGCGAACGAACCTCTTCAAGCGCGTCGTGAACGCCCTGCAGCGAGGGGCCCATTCGCGCAATAAACAGCTGCCCGGCGTCGGTCAACGCCACGCTGCGCGAGGTCCGATTAAATAACCGCACGCCGAGGCTGGCCTCAAATTTGGCGACGGCGTGACTCAGCGCGGTGGTCGACACCCCGAGCTCAATGGCCGCCGCCCGAAACGTTCCGCGGCGGGCAATCGCCATAACAGCATCTAAATCCGTAAGCGCAATACGCGACATTATCCCGATTCCTTCATTGTGGCATCCCGGTTGGGCCCAATTGTTTAAATTATAAAGAGTTCTTACAGTAAGCAGGTCATTTAATTACCGGAGTTTATCGATGGATATGCCAGCAGCTGTACAGGTTTTTTTCACCGCCGACGATGCGGATTCTATTGCCGAAGCCTTCACCGCTGACGCCGTCGTCCGCGATGAAGGTCATACCTACCGCGGACGTCAGGCCATTCGGGCATGGCGGGTCGCGGCCAGAGAGCAATACCAGTTCGTTGCCGAACCCTTTGAAGCGCTGAGCCGTGACGATACCGTTACGGTGCGCGCTAAGGTGAGCGGTAATTTCCCCGGCAGCCCGGTGGTGCTCGATTACCGCTTTCAGCTGACGGATGCGCGCATCGCCCGTCTGGAGATTAAATAATGGCTGATTTTCTGACCTTCAGCGGCAAACGCGTCCTGATCACCTCCGGCACCAAAGGCGCGGGCGCGGCCACCGTCGCGCTGTTCAGCCAGCTCGGCGCGCGGGTGCTAACCTGCGCCCGCCATCCGCCCGCCGGCCCCGCCGAGGCGCTTTTTGTCACCGCCGATCTGAGCGAGGAAGCGGGCTGCGCCCTGCTGGCAAAGCGCGTACAGGAGCAGCTGGGGGGCGTTGATATTATCGTGCATATGCTTGGGGGCTCTTCCGCGCCGGCGGGCGGGTTTGCCGTGCTGGACGACGCGCAGTGGCAGCGGGAGCTGGCGCTTAATCTGTTTCCGGCGGTGCGCCTGGATCGGCTGCTGCTGCCGGCGATGGTCGAAAGGAAGTCCGGGGTGATCATCCACGTCTCGTCCATTCAGCGGACGCTGCCGCTGCCGGAAGCAACCACCGCCTACGCCGCTGCCAAAGCCGCGCTATCGGTGTACAGCAAAAGCCTGTCCAAAGAGGTCTCGCCGGCAGGCGTGCGCGTGCTTAGCATATCCCCCGGCTGGATTGAAACTGAAGCCGCCGTCGGCCTGGCCAACCGGCTGGCGGCGCAGGCGGGTACCGACTATGCCGGCGGACAAAAGATCATTATGGACGCCCTCGGCGGCATTCCGCTCGGCCGGCCGTGTCGGCCAGATGAGATAGCCAGTCTGATCGCCTTTCTGGCCTCCGACCGCGCCAGCGCCATAACCGGCGCCGAGTACGTTATTGACGGCGGCACCATCCCAACCGTATAAGCGCGCGCGGGGAATGGATTTTATTTGCCGGACGCCACGCGGCGGGTCGCAAACCAGAAAATGAGCGCCAGCAGGCTGACGGCGGCCCCCAGCATGCACACTCCTTGCCATCCGGCGACGGCGTAAACCGCCGTCGTACCGGCGGCCCCCAGGCCGCTGCCAACCGCATAAAACAGCATATAGAGACCCACCAGCCGGCCGTGGGCTTTGGGTCGGGTACGAAAAATCATACTCTGGTTAGTCACATGCAGCGCCTGGCCCCCCAGATCCAGCAGCACGATCCCGATAAGCAGCGCTACCGGCGACCACGCCATCAGCGATAGCGGCCACCAGGCGAGCAGCAGTATCACCAGCGCCGCGGCGCTGGTACGCTGCCCGTAGCCCCTGTCGGCCCACTTTCCGGCATGCCCGGCGGCCAGCGCCCCGATAACCCCCGCCAGCCCCAAAGCGCCGATCGCGGTATGGGAAAAGCCGTAGGGCGGCGCGCTCAGCGGCAGCACCAGCGCGGACCAGAAAATATTGAAGGCGGCGAACATCAGCAGCGCCAGCACGCCGCGAACCTGCAGTATTTTCTCCTGACGCAGCAGAGTCAGCATCGATGCCAGCAGCTGGGGATAGCTCAGCGTACTCTTTGCCGCCGCCAGCGCCGGCAGCCGTCGCCAAAGCGGAAGGGCAATACCCAGCATCAGCAGCGCGGCGAACAGATAAACCCCGCGCCAGCCGAAGAGATCGCTAATGCCGCCGGAGAATACCCGAGCCAACAGCAGCCCGATAAATACGCCGCTCTGCGCGGCTCCGACCACCCGCCCCTGCTCGTGCGGCCTGGCCGCGCTGGCGGCATAGGCGATCAGGCCCTGCGTCATCGCGGTGCCCAGCAGGCCCACCGCCAGCATGCTGCCCAGCAGCATAAGCGCAGAAGATGCCGCGCTGACCGCAATCAGCGCGGCGATCAGCAGGATCAGCTGCGCGCCCATCAGCCGCCGGCGATTTAGCCGATCGCCAAGCGGCACCAGCAGAAGCAGAGCCAGCGCGCAGCCGATCTGGGTCGCCGTTATCACGCCTCCGACGGCGGCGTCGCTGATCGCAAACTCCCGCGCCAGCGCATCGAGCAACGGCTGGGCGTAATAGACGTTTGCTACGCTCAGGCCGCTGGCGATAGCGAACAGCCATACCAGGCCGGCGGGCATAGCCGCCGCCGGGTCGGTGGGTGATAGCGATACGACGGATGTCTTCATGATTCTCGGCCTCGGCAATCTGGTTTCAAAATAAAACCACTTGAAGGCTAGAACATGTAGTTTTAAAATGCAACCAGATTACATGACGCCGAGGAGCGCGCATCGTGCCACGTAAAATGATGAAAAACGAAACCTGTCCCGTCGCCCGCAGCGTGGATATTATCGGCGATCGCTGGTCGCTGCTGATCGTGCGCGACGCCTTTGATGGCATGAGTCGGTTTAGCGACTTTCAGCGCAGCCTGGGAATGGCGCGCAATATTCTCTCTGACCGCCTGCATAAGCTGGTTAATGCCGGTATTCTCAGGACCCAGGCCGCCTCGGATGGCACCGCGTATCAGGAGTACGTCCTGACCGCAAAAGGAGAAAGCCTGTTTCCCCTGGTGGTCGCGCTGCGTCAGTGGGGAGAGCACTATCTTTTCGCCAGCGGCGAGCCTCATTCCGTCCTGATCGATAAGCGCACGCGGCAGGCGGTTCCGCCAATGGCGCCGGCTGCCGAAGACGGCACCCCGCTGGCGCCTTCGGCGACCGAAGTCCGCAAAGTGCAGGCGGACGGATAACGGCCGGCGCCGCGCGTTTCAATATTCCGCCAGCTTATCAATGACCTGGTACAAAAATGGCGGCTCAGCGGGAAAACTCGCGAAAAATCAATTGAAATTCGTTATTTAACAGCCGTTTATATTCAACGTGTATAATTAGCGCTAAACTATTCAAATCAAATAATGAATATGGAGAACCGGCATGCGCGTACTCGTGGTTGAAGATAACGCTTTACTGCGCCATCACCTGAAAGTTCAGCTCCAGGAGTTAGGCCACCAGGTCGATGCGGCGGAAGATGCAAAAGAAGCCGATTACTATCTCGGCGAACACGTGCCGGATATCGCGATTGTCGACCTCGGCCTGCCGGATGAAGACGGCCTGTCGCTGATCCGCCGCTGGCGCAGCCACGAGGTGTCGGTGCCGGTGCTGGTGCTCACCGCCCGCGAAGGCTGGCAGGATAAGGTCGAGGTGCTGAGCGCCGGGGCGGACGACTACGTCACCAAGCCCTTCCATATCGAAGAGGTCGCCGCCCGCATGCAGGCCCTGCTGCGCCGCAACAGCGGCCTGGCGTCGCAGGTTATTTCCCTGCCGCCTTTCCAGGTCGACCTGTCGCGGCGCGAGCTGTCGGTCAACGAGCAGCCGATTAAGCTGACGGCGTTTGAGTACACCATTATGGAAACGCTGATCCGCAACCGCGGCAAAGTGGTCAGCAAAGATTCGCTGATGCTGCAGCTCTATCCTGACGCCGAGCTGCGCGAAAGCCACACCATCGACGTGCTGATGGGCCGTCTGCGCAAAAAAATCCAGGCCCAGCATCCGCACGACGTGATTACCACGGTGCGCGGCCAGGGCTATTTATTTGAACTGCGCGGATGAAAGGTCCGCTACGGCATATTTTGCCGCTTTCCCTGCGCGTCCGCTTTCTGCTGGCGACGGCTGCCGTGGTGCTGGTGCTCTCGCTGGCCTACGGCATGGTCGCGCTGGTCGGCTATAGCGTCAGCTTCGACAAAACCACCTTCCGCCTGCTGCGCGGCGAAAGTAATTTGTTCTATATGCTGGCGAAGTGGGAGAACAACCGTATTGACGTTGATATCCCCGAAAACCTCAATATGCAGAGCCCGACGGTCACGCTGATCTACGACGCCAGCGGCAAGCTGCTGTGGACCCAGCACGACGTACCGTGGCTGACAAAACGCATTCAGCCGGAATGGCTGAAAAGCAACGGCTTTCACGAAATTGAATCCGACGTCGACAGCACCAGCATGCTGCTGCGCAATAACCACGAAGTGCAGGAGGAGCTGGACGCATTGCGCCAGCAGGACGATGGTTCCGAGATGACCCACTCGGTGGCCATCAATATCTATCCGGCAACCGACAAGATGCCGCAGCTGAGCATCGTGGTGGTCGACACCATCCCGGTGGAGCTCAAACGCTCCTATATGGTGTGGAGCTGGTTTATCTACGTGCTGGTCGCCAACCTGCTGCTGGTGATTCCGCTGCTGTGGGTCGCCGCATGGTGGAGCCTGCGGCCCATCGAATCGCTGGCGAAAGAGGTCCGCGAGCTGGAAGAGCACCATCGCGAAATGCTCAACCCGAATACCACCCGGGAGCTGACGCGGCTGGTCAGCAACCTGAACCGCCTGCTGAAAAGCGAGCGCGAGCGCTACGATAAATACCGCACGACGCTGACCGATCTGACCCACAGCCTGAAAACGCCGCTGGCGGTCATGCAAAGCACCCTGCGCTCGCTGCGTAGCGAAAAGATTGACGTCAACGCGGCGGAGCCGGTGATGCTGGAACAGATCAGCCGCATCTCGCAGCAGATTGGCTACTACCTGCATCGCGCCAGCATGCGCAGCGGCGGAACCCTGCTCAGCCGCGAGCTGCATCCCATTGCCCCGCTGCTCGATAGCCTCACCTCAGCGCTGAATAAGGTATATCAGCGCAAAGGGGTCAACATCACCCTCGATATCTCTCCCGAAATTAGCTTTGTCGGCGAACAGAACGACTTTATGGAGGTGATGGGCAACGTGCTGGATAATGCCTGTAAATATTGTCTGGAGTTTGTTGAAGTCTCCGTACGCCAGACCAACGATAATTACCTGCACATTCTGGTGGAGGACGATGGCCCGGGGATCCCGCACAGCCAGCGAAGCGTGGTGTTCGATCGCGGACAGCGTGCCGATACGCTGCGTCCCGGCCAGGGCGTGGGCCTCGCCGTCGCCCGCGATATTGTCGAGCAGTATGACGGCGATATTCTTACCGGCGACAGCCTGCTCGGCGGCGCCTGTATGGAGGTGGTTTTCGGCCGCCAGCTGCCCGACGAGACCGAAGGCTAACCGCCTTTCTCTCCCAGTGACGCCTGCGTCCCGCGGGCGTCGCGGATCTCTGTGACCCGACGAACAAACGCTGCCAACAAAGAGGCAGTTTGAGGGATGGCGTGTATAATCCCAAACAGACACCTGCTGTGGAATATAAAAATGGATTATCAATTAACGCTTAACTGGCCTGACTTTATCGAACGCTACTGGCAAAAACGCCCGGTGGTATTAAAGCGGGGCTTTGCCAATTTCGTCGATCCCATTAGCCCGGATGAGCTGGCCGGGCTGGCGATGGAAAACGAAGTCGATAGCCGCCTGGTCAGCCATCAGGACGGAAAATGGCAGGTCAGCCACGGCCCGTTCGAAAGCTACGATCACCTGAGCGAGAACAACTGGTCGCTGCTGGTGCAGGCGGTCAACAACTGGCACGAGCCGACGGCGGCGCTGATGCACCCCTTCCGCGCCCTGCCGGACTGGCGCATCGACGATCTGATGATCTCCTTCTCGGTTCCCGGCGGCGGCGTCGGCCCGCATCTCGATCAGTACGACGTGTTTATTATTCAGGGGACCGGCCGCCGCCGCTGGCGCGTGGGCGACAAGGTGCCGATGAAACAGCACTGCCCGCATCCGGATCTGCTGCAGGTTGACCCGTTCGAAGCGATTATCGATGAAGAGATGGAGCCCGGCGATATCCTCTATATTCCGCCAGGATTCCCGCACGAAGGCTATTCGCTGGAAAACTCGCTTAACTATTCCGTGGGCTACCGCGCGCCGAACGCCCGCGAGCTGTTCAGCGGTTTCGCCGACTATATTCTGCAGCGCGAGCTCGGCAGCCAGCGCTATGCCGATCCCGACGTGCCGTCGCGCGACCATCCGGCGGATATTTTACCGGTCGAGCTGGATCGCCTGCGCGATATGATGCTGGGCCTGATTAATCAGCCAGAGCATTTCAAACAGTGGTTTGGCGAGTTTATTACCCAGTCCCGCCACGAGCTGGACGTGGCCCCTGCGGAGCCGCCCTATCAGCCGGATGAAATTTACGACGCGCTGCAGCAGGGCGATAAGCTGGTGAGGCTTGGTGGGCTGCGCGTGGTGCGCATTGACGGCGAAGTGTTCGTCAACGGCGAGCAGATTAACTCTCCGCATCGTCCGGCGCTGGACGCGCTGGCTACGCACCTGGCGCTCAACGCGGCGCACTTCGGCGATGCGCTGGAAGATCCGTCCTTCCTCGCGATGCTGGCGGCGCTGGTCAACAGCGGCTACTGGTTCTTCGAAGACTAAGGCACCATTCCCCGGCCTGCGGCGCCCAGCGCCCTGGCCGGACTACGGGCTCCCTGCGCGTTGCCGGTAGCCCGGTTCAGCAAGGCGCTATCGCGCGCCCCGCTTCGCCGTCAGCTCGGCTATCCGCACGATAACCTGTACCGCCTTCTCCATCCCTTCCAGCGTCACAAACTCATGCTTGCCGTGGTAGTTGTAGCCGCCGGTAAACAGGTTCGGGCAGGGTAATCCCATAAAAGAGAGCTGCGCCCCGTCGGTGCCGCCGCGGATGGGCTTCATTTCCGGTTCGATGTGGCAATCGACCATCGCCTGGCGGGCGATCTCCACGACATGCGGATGCGCCATCACTTTTTCATGCATATTGTAGTAGCTGTCTTCAATCACCAGCTCGATATAGCAGTCCGGATGCAGCCCTTTGCCGACCTTTTTGGCGATCTCCATCATCCTGCGCTTGCGGGCTTCAAACTGCTTGCGGTCAAAATCGCGAATAATGTAGTGCATCTCGGCGCGATCGACGGTGCCTTTGATATTCGACAGATGGTAAAAGCCTTCATAGCCTTCGGTGGTTTCCGGCGCCTCATCGGCCGGGACTTCGGCATGAATTCTTGCCGCCAGCGACAGGGCGTTGACCATCACGCCTTTGGCGGTGCCGGGGTGAACGTTATTGCCGACGATCTTAATGGTCACCGAGGCGGCATTGAAGTTTTCAAACTCCAGCTCGCCCACGCCGCCGCCGTCAACGGTGTAGGCCCAGCGCGCGTCGAAGGCGGCAACGTCGAAGTGCTTCGCCCCTTTCCCCACCTCTTCGTCCGGAGTAAACGCCACGCGGATATCGCCGTGGGCAATATTTTTCGCCTTCAGCGTAGCCAGCGCGGTCATGATCTCGGCAATACCGGCCTTATCGTCCGCGCCGAGCAGCGTTTTACCATCGGTGGTAATCAGCGTTTGCCCCAGCAGCTGATGCAGCACCGGGAACATCACCGGCGAGAGCACCTCGTCGCCGATGCCGAGCGCAATATCGCCGCCGCGGTAGTTTTCTACTATTTGCGGGTTGACGTGCTTACCGCTGAAGTCAGGAGCCGTATCGACGTGGGAGATAAAGCCAATGGGGGGAATATCACCCGCCACGTTCGCTGCCAGGGTCCCCATCACCGTCCCTTTCTCACTTAGCGTCACGTTAACCAGCCCCATTTCTTCCAGCTGTGCCTGCAGCAGGCGCAACAACTTCCACTGCCCTTCCGTGCTCGGAACCTGGCGCACGCCAGCCTTCGACTGCGTATCTAAAGAAACGTACTGTAAAAAACGCTCAAGCAATTTATCCATGTGGCCACCCTCATCTTTTGTGACAACATTATTCATAAGCCAGAAAAGACAAATATTGCGTCAGGTCATTTTTAGCCCGGCAAACAGGAATTTAATACATTAACTCGCGTAATGTTGTAAAGGTAAGGTATCTGCAGGCGACAAGGATTGGCGATCGGTAGCGTTTGCCGTAGAATGCTTGCCCTTATTAATTATGTGCAGCCCCAAAGGTGGTTAACCACAAACCCCGCATCGGTAAGCCTTCCGCTGCGTCTACATGGGACAGAGTCAAAAATTGAATATACAACCGCGTTCGCGTTCGCCGCTGGTTCAACTGGCGGGAATTGGCAAAAGCTTTGATGGCAAAACGGTGATCTCCGACCTGAATCTGACCATCAATAACGGTGAGTTTCTCACTCTGCTTGGCCCTTCTGGCTGCGGTAAAACAACCGTTCTCCGTCTTATTGCCGGGCTGGAAAATGTCGATAGCGGACACATTCATCTCGAAGACCACGACATCACCCACGTTCCGGCGGAAAACCGCCACGTCAATACCGTCTTTCAAAGCTACGCCCTGTTCCCGCATATGACGGTGTTCGAAAACGTCGCCTTCGGCCTGCGGATGCAAAAAACGCCGGCGGCGCAGATAGCGCCTCGCGTCGTCGATGCCCTGCGCATGGTGCAGCTGGAAGAGTTTGCCCAGCGCAAACCGCACCAGCTCTCCGGCGGCCAGCAGCAGCGCGTGGCCATTGCCAGAGCGGTGGTCAACAAGCCGCGCCTGCTGCTGCTCGATGAATCCCTCTCCGCGCTGGATTATAAGCTACGTAAGCAGATGCAGAACGAGCTGAAAGCGCTCCAGCGCAAGCTCGGCATTACCTTCGTCTTCGTCACCCACGATCAGGAAGAGGCGCTGACGATGTCCGATCGCATCGTGGTGATGCGCGACGGCAAAATTGAGCAGGACGGCACCCCGCGCGAAATTTACGAAGAGCCGAAGAACCTGTTCGTTGCCAGCTTTATCGGCGAGATCAATATCTTTAACGCGACGGTGATTGAGCGCCTCGACGAGCAGCGCGTCCGCGCCCGCGTTGAAGGGCGCGAATGCAATATCTACGTTAATTTTGCCGTTGAGAAGGGGCAGTCGCTGAACGTCATGCTGCGCCCTGAGGACCTGCGCGTCGATGAGGTCCACGACGCCAGCGAAGCCGATGGCCTGATCGGTTACATCCGTGAACGCAATTACAAAGGCATGACCCTGGAATCGGTGGTCGAACTGGAAAACGGCAAAATGGTGCTGGTCAGCGAATTCTTCAACGAGGACGATCCTGATTTTGACCACCCGCTTGACCAGAAAATGGCCATTAACTGGGTAGAGAGCTGGGAGGTTGTACTGGCTGATGAAGAACACCAGTAAATTCCAAAATGTGGTGATTGCCACCATCGTCGGCTGGCTGGTGCTGTTTGTTTTCCTGCCCAACCTGATGATTATCGGCACCAGCTTTTTGACCCGCGACGACGCTAACTTCGTCAAAATGGTCTTTACGCTGGATAACTATGCGCGCCTGCTGGACCCGCTCTACTACGCCGTGCTGCTGCACTCGCTGAATATGGCGCTGCTGGCGACGCTCGCCTGCCTGCTGCTCGGCTATCCCTTTGCCTGGTTTCTCGCCAGGCTGCCGGAGAAGGTCCGTCCGCTGCTGCTGTTTTTGCTGATCGTCCCGTTCTGGACCAACTCGCTGATCCGTATCTACGGGCTGAAAATCTTCCTCAGCACCAAAGGCTACCTCAACGAGTTTCTGCTGTGGCTGGGGGTCATTGAAACGCCTCTGCGCATCATGTACACCCCGTCGGCGGTGATTATCGGCCTGGTCTACATTCTGCTGCCGTTTATGGTGATGCCGCTCTACTCCAGCATTGAGAAGCTGGATCGCCCGCTGCTGGAAGCGGCGAAAGACCTCGGCGCCAGCCGGCTGCAAACCTTTATCCGCATTATTATTCCGCTGACCATGCCGGGGATTATCGCCGGCTGCCTGCTGGTGATGCTGCCGGCGATGGGGCTGTTCTACGTCTCCGACCTGATGGGCGGCGCGAAGAACCTGCTGATCGGCAACGTCATTAAGAGCCAGTTCCTCAATATTCGCGACTGGCCGTTTGGCGCGGCCACCAGCATTACGTTAACCCTCGTGATGGGCCTGATGCTGCTGATTTACTGGCGCGCGGCAAGACTGCTCAACAATAAGGTGGATCTGGAATGACCGGTCGACTGCTGCGCGGCGGCTTTATGGCCGCCATTTACGCGTATCTCTACATTCCCATTATTATTCTGATCGTTAACTCGTTTAACAGTTCGCCTTTTGGCATTAGCTGGCAGGGGTTTACCACCAGCTGGTATAGCCTGCTGATGAACAACGACAGCCTGCTGCAGGCCGCGCAGCATTCGCTCACTATGGCGGTGCTGTCGGCGACCTTTGCCACCCTGATCGGTTCGCTGACCGCCGTCGCGCTGTACCGCTACCGCTTTCGCGGTAAGCCGTTCGTCAGCGGAATGCTGTTTGTGGTGATGATGTCGCCGGACATTGTGATGGCGATTTCTCTGCTGGTGCTGTTTATGCTGATTGGCATCCAGCTGGGCTTCTGGTCGCTGCTGTTCTCGCATATTACCTTCTGCCTGCCCTTCGTGGTGGTCACGGTATTTTCGCGGCTCAAGGGTTTCGACGTGCGGATGCTGGAAGCCGCGAAGGATCTCGGCGCCAGCGAGTTAACCATTTTGCGTAAGATTATCCTGCCGCTGGCGCTGCCCGCGGTGGCGGCGGGATGGCTGCTGAGCTTTACGCTGTCGATGGATGACGTCGTGGTGTCATCGTTCGTCACCGGACCGGGCTACGAAATATTGCCGCTGAAGATCTACTCGATGGTCAAGGTGGGCGTGTCGCCGGAAGTGAACGCGCTGGCGACCATCCTGTTGATTCTGTCGCTGGTGATGGTTATCGCCAGCCAGCTCATTGCCCGCGACGGCACCAAAAGCTCGCCCAAACGGGCCTGATAACTGCAGCCGGTTCGGGCCCTCGTCCCGGGCCGGCAACTACCACAGCCTGTGGAACAGGCTTAAACCAGGGGACGTTAAATGAAAAAATGGTCACGCCACCTGCTCGCGGCGGGTGCTCTGGCAGTCGGGATGAGCGCCGCGCACGCGGACGATAGCAAAACGCTCTATTTCTATAACTGGACCGAATACGTACCGCCGGGCCTGCTGGAACAGTTCACCAAAGAGACCGGGATCAAGGTTATCTATTCGACCTACGAATCGAATGAAACCATGTACGCCAAGCTCAAAACTTACAAAGACGGCGCCTACGACCTGGTGGTGCCGTCGACCTACTTCGTCGATAAGATGCGCAAAGAAGGCATGCTGCAGAAGATCGATAAGAGCAAGCTGACTAATTTCAGCAACCTCGATCCGCAGATGCTGAATAAGCCGTTCGACCCGAACAACGACTATTCCATTCCGTACATCTGGGGCGCAACGGCTATCGGCGTCAACAGCGAGGCCATCGACCCTAAAACCGTGACCAGTTGGGCCGACCTGTGGAAGCCTGAGTACAAAAGCAGCCTGCTGTTGACCGACGATGCCCGGGAAGTGTTCCAGATTGCGCTGCGTAAGCTGGGCTATTCCGGCAACACCACCGATCCCAAAGAGATTGCCGCCGCGTATAGCGAGTTGAAAAAGCTGATGCCAAACGTCGCGGCGTTCAACTCGGATAACCCGGCAAACCCCTATATGGAAGGTGAAGTGAATCTCGGTATGGTATGGAACGGTTCGGCGTTCGTCGCTCGCCAGGCCGGGACGCCGCTGGAGGTGGTGTGGCCGAAAGAAGGCGGGATCTTCTGGATGGATAGCCTGTCGATTCCGTCCAACGCCAAAAACGTCGACGGCGCGCTGAAGCTGATTAACTTCCTGCTGCGTCCGGAAGTAGCCAAACAGGTTGCCGAAACCATCGGCTATCCGACGCCGAACCTCGCCGCGCGCCGGATGCTCAGCCCGAGCGTTGCCAACGATAAATCGCTCTACCCGGACGCGGAAACCATCCAGCAGGGCGAATGGCAGAACGATGTCGGCAGCGCCAGCACCCTGTACGAAGAGTATTATCAAAAGCTCAAGGCCGGTCGTTAATCCCGCCGGGATCGCGCCCCTCGCCCATCAGTATCTGGCCGAATTCGGCCCGCAGCTGATTCTTCAAAACCTTGCCGGTGGCGCTCACCGGCAGGGTGTCAATGAAAACGACGCGGTCCGGTACCTGCCATTTCGGCACCCGCTGCTGGTACCACGCCAGCAGCGCCTGCTCCTCGATTTCAGCCCCTTCCGCCCTGACGCACAGCAGCACCGGACGCTCATCCCAGCGCGGATGCCGGGCGGCAATCGCCGCCGCGCTGCGAATGGCCGGGTGGGCAAGCGCAATATTTTCCAGCTCGACCGTTGAGATCCACTCCCCGCCGGACTTGATGATATCCTTAGCCCGATCCTGAATGATCAGATAGCCATTCTCATCGACGGTACCGATATCGCCGGTATCAAACCAGCCGTCGTCGGTGAGCGCCGTTTCGCTGCGGCCAAAGTAGTTCGCCACCACCCAGTGACCGCGTACCTGCAGATACCCCTGGCTTTCACCATCGCTGGGCAGCGGCGCTCCGTCGACGTCCACCACCCGCAGATCGATCCCGAAGATGGCCCTTCCCTGCCCCTCGGCCACCCGCTGTCGCTGCTCCTCCGCCAGCGCCTGATGTTTAGCCAGCGGCGTATTGATGGTGCCGATGGGCGACGTTTCGGTCATCCCCCAGGCGTGGATCAGCTCGATACCGTAGTCGCGACGAAACGCCTCCGCCATCGAAGGAGGCAGCGCGGAACCGCCGACGAACGAGCGTTTAAAACAGGGCAAGCGGATATCCGATTTACGCAGCGCCGCCAGCAGTCCGGCCCAAATCACCGGCACGCCAAAGGCCACGCTGACCCGCTCGGCGCTCAGCAGCCGCAGCAGGCTCTCGCCGTCCAGATGCGGCCCTGGCAGCACCAGCCGCGCCCCGGCCATCGCGGCGATAAAGGGCGTGCCCCAGGCGTTGACGTGAAACATCGGCACCACCGGCAGCAGGGAGTCGCGGGCCGAGATACCGGCGGCATCGGGCTGATTGCCGCTCAGCGCGTGCAGCACCAGCGAACGATGGGTATTGAGCACTCCTTTGGGTTTCCCGGTGGTGCCCGAGGTGTAGCACAGCGACGCGGGGGTGGTTTCGCTCAGCCCCGGCCAGTCGTAGCCGGGATCCCCGCAGGCCAGCAGCTCATCGTAAAACAGCAGCGAATCGAGCTCGCTGAGGGCGCCTTCGCTGCGGGCTTCCATCAGGACAAAGTAGCGCACGGTGGGCAGATGGGGGCGCAGCTGGCGCAGCAGCGGCAGGAAGGTGGCGTCAAAAAACAGCACCTGGTCCTCGGCGTCGTTGATGATAAACGTCAGGTGCTCAATCGACAGCCGCGGGTTGAGGGTATGGGTAACCCGGCCTCCCGAGCCGATGGCGAAATAGACTTCCAGATGACGGCGATTATTCCACGCGAGGGTAGCGCAGCGCGCGCCGGCGGGGATGCCCAGCCGATCGACGGCGGACGCCAGCCGGCGCGCGTTATCCGCCACCGCTCCCCAGCTGCTGTACTCCGTCTCCCCGCGCGTGGACACGGAGACGATTTCGCTATCGGCATGGTAGCGCGCCGCGTGATTGATTAACGTTCCGGTGGTTAAATCCTGATACATCATCGATGGGTGCATGGCAGGTTCTCCGCGGCGTCGGCGCGCTTTTTGGGCAAAAAAAAGCGCCGATACGGGCGCCTTAGGGGTTATGCAAATTTTCTGGATTCGGTTTCGCGGCCAGAGATCAGGCGCGCACGGGATGCGCTCGCGATTTAATCAGCGCATCTTCCACGTCAAAATCGCTCAGCGGATAGTTCGTCGCCACCATATAGAAGCGGCCATCCTGGGCTGGATATTCGTGGACGTTGTAATTCACCGTTCGCGGCTGGGTGCCGGGGGCTTCTTCGGCAGGGGAATGGGCATGATTCGCCAGCGGGTATTTCGAACGAACTTCAAGACGGTGGGTTTTAACGCCGCTGTAGATCTCGCCGTGATGTTCATCCCCGAGGATCAGGTAGTCAAAATACTCTGTGCGCATGCTTACACTCCCTTTCTGTTGCAAGAATGTAAGAAGATGTCATAAAAGAGCACGCAATACTGTTTTCCCTGTCACATCATCGCATCAATTCCACAACCTCAGACGATAGTGCCGGGAGCGCCGACCGGCAATACGCCGGAGGGCGCTACCCGCTAACGCCCTCCGGCCCCGAGATCAGAGATCTTTGAGCAGCTGGTCGATAAACTCCGGCACCACCTGGCTTGCGAGGCCATAGCGTTTTTCGGCAAACTCGCTGCCCACCTGGCTCGGCTCCAGGTTGAGCTCAACCGTATGCGCCCCCTGCAGGCGAGCCTCGTGAACGAAGCCCGCCGCAGGATAGACGTGCCCGGAAGTGCCGATGGCGATGAAAATATCGGCATCGGCCAGCGCGCTGTAAATGTCGTCCATTCCCAGCGGCATCTCGCCAAACCAGACCACGTGCGGGCGCAGCGGCGCCGGGAACTGACAGCAGTGGCACTTGTCGTCCACGGTGACGTCCCCGGTCCACTCCAGTACCTGTCCGCTCCACGAACAGCGCACCTTCAGCAGCTCGCCGTGCATGTGGATAACCCGGCGGTTGCCGGCGCGCTCGTGCAGGTTGTCGATATTCTGCGTCACCAGCACAAAACGATCCCCCAGCGCCTCTTCCAGCCGCGCCAGCGCCAGATGCGCGGCGTTAGGGGCGATATCCTGCCCCTGCAGCTGACGACGGCGGGCGTTGTAAAACGCCTGCACCAGCGCGGGATCGCGGGCAAAGCCTTCCGGCGTCGCCACGTCTTCCACCCGATGTTCTTCCCACAGGCCGTCGGCCGCGCGGAAGGTTTTAATCCCCGACTCGGCGGAAATGCCTGCGCCGGTGAGCACCACTACCCTGGGTTTTTCCATCGTTTCCGGAGCCACCTTATCCTCTTTAAAGAAAATTCGCTGACGCAGTCGCTCGCGCAGGCGTCGTTTATTGCGGCGAAAACGGCTCAATCGATGTAAGCGGCGCGACAACATAGCTACCTCTGTGATTAATCAGTCAAATGAAGGAAGGCCGCACCGCGCATTCCTCCCGCATCGCCGTGGCGCGCCCGCTCAATCCGAGGCACCCGGGCAACGGGAAGTAAGTGACGCGGCAGGCGCTGCGCCAGCCCTTCGCTTATTGCAGTAAAGTTAGACAATCCTCCGCCAACTACCAGCAGATCCGGGTCAACGATGGTTAAAATATTACCCAGACACACCGCCAGCAGGTCAAGATAGCGCTCGACGTGGGCGCGCGCTTTTTCATCGCCCTGCTGCCACTGCGCGACGATTTCTGGTGAGGTGAGGGATTGTTGGTAAAAGTGTTCGTACAGCCAGGCAAAGCCGCGACCGGAAAGATAGTTTTCGATGCAGCCCAGCTGGCCGCAGCCGCAGCGGGTCAGCGGAAAGTCACGCCCCACCACCTCCAGCGCATCCACCGGCAGGCGGATATGGCCAAATTCGCCGGTGATATAGCTATGTCCGGTAATCGATTTGCCGTTAAGGATCAGGCCACCGCCTACGCCGGTGCCGAGGATCAGCCCCATCACCAGCGGATAGCGGGTAAACTCATCGTCCCAGGCCTCCGAGAGCGCAAAACAGTTGGCGTCGTTATCCAGACGCACTTCACGCCCCAGCCGGGCGCTGAGGTCGGCGCGCAGCGGTTTACCGCTGGCGGCAGGCACGTTAGCGGCGTACAGCGTGCCGTCCGCGGTTTCCGGCATTCCCGGGATTCCTATCCCTACCGAACCCTGGCAATCAAAGCGGGCGTCCGCCTCAAGCACCAGCGCTTCTACCGCCTGGAGAAAATCCTCATAACTCGCTTGCGGAGTGGCGACGCGCTTTTCCCACTGCAGCCGTCGCTCCTTGTTAAATACGCCTAACGCAATCTTGCTGCCGCCAATGTCAAATCCGTAATACATTTCAGCAATTCCTCTTTCTAACCCTGCGCTTCAGCTTGCAAAATGAAGCGCATTAACGGGTCATGACGATAAATTACTGGCCACTCAGCACCCTCGCCGGGTCAATGCGGCTGGCGCGGCGGGCGGGATACCAGCTGGCCAGCAAACTCAGCAACAGTGCCGTCACCAGCACATAAATGACGTCCAGCCAGTGCAGTTCAGACGGCAGGAAGTCAATAAAATAAATGTCGCCGGAGAGGAATTTATGCCCAATCAGATATTCGAGGCCGTTAATAATCGACGTCAGCTTCAGCGCGCAAACCACGCCAATGGCGACCCCAATCAGGCTTCCGACCGAGCCGGCAAGTAAACCATACCATACGAAAATAGCGCGGATCAGGCCGTCTTTCGCTCCGAGCGTGCGCAGCACCGCAATATCGCTGCTTTTATCTTTCACCGCCATCACCAGGGTGGATACGATGTTAAAGCAGGCGACCCCGATAACCAGCACCATTGCCAGATACATAATGGCGCGGATCATCTGAATATCACGATACATATAGCCGTAGGTGCCGATCCAGCTCTTGATATAGACGTAGCTGTTGGTGACTTCACCGGCGTCGCGCACCAGGGTGTTGGCGTGGAAGACATCGGTGACTTTAATCGCGATCCCGGTGACGCTGCTGCCCATATCCAGATACTGCTGAGCATCCGGCATCGGGATCATGGCGAAGCTGTGATCGAGCTGGCCGCTCAGCTGCAGGATCCCGGTCACGTGCAGCCTGACGCGTTTCGGCTGCAGCAGCTGGTGATCGGCGTCGGAGTTGGGGATCATTATCGACACCCAGTCGCCCTGCTTGACGTGCAGCGCATCGGCGACGCCCTTGCCTAAAATAACCTGCTGCTCGCCGGGCTTAAAGCCGGCCCAGGCGTTATTCTGCACGAAGGTCGGCAGCGAGCTCAGGCGGCTCTCCTGCTGAGGATCGACGCCCTTCACCTGAATGGCGCGCATGTTGCTGCCGCTCTCCACCAGCCCGGTAAAGTTGATATAGGGGGCCGCCGCAACGACGCCCTTGACCTTCTCAACCTTCGCCAGCGCGTCGTTCCAGTTGCTCCAGGGCTGCTTAACCGGCTCGATTTCCCCGTGGGGAACCACCGCCAGAATGCGGTTATTGAGCTCGCGCTCAAAGCCGTTCATGGCGCTCAGGCCGACGATCAGCACCGCCACTCCCAGCGCAATGCCGACGGTCGAAATCACCGAAATAAGCGATACCATGCCGCCGCGTCGGCGGCCGCGGCTAAAGCGCAGGGCAATCAACAGGGATAACGGAGAGGCCATTACTCGGCCCCCATCAGGGTCAGTTCCGCGTTCAGGTGGCCATCACGCATCTCCAGCTGACGGTTCATCCGTTTCGCCAGCTGCAGATCGTGAGTCACCACCAGGAAAGCGGTACGTTGCGCGATATTGAGCTCGCCCAGCAGCTGGAAAATGCTGTCGGCATTGCGGGCGTCAAGGTTGCCGGTCGGCTCATCCGCCAGCACCAGCCGCGGCTTGTTGACCAGCGCGCGGGCAATCGCCACGCGCTGGCGTTCGCCGCCGGAAAGCTCGGACGGACGATGGCTGCTGCGGTGTTCAAGGCCGACCGCGCGCAGCATCTCTTTGGCCTGACGTTCGATATCGGCAGCCTTCTGCTTGCCGATCAGCAGCGGCATCGCTACGTTTTCCAGGGCGGTAAAATCCGGCAGCAGGTGGTGGAACTGATAGATAAAGCCCAGCTCGCGGTTGCGCAGGTCGGCGCGGGCCGCAGCGGAGAGCTGGCTCATCGGCTGGCCGGAGAAAATAACGTCGCCTGAGGTCGGCGTATCGAGGCCGCCGAGCAGATGCAGAAGCGTACTTTTACCGGAACCCGAGGTGCCGACAATCGCCATCATCTCGCCCTCCTCGATGCTGAAGCTGACATCGTGCAGCACGTCAGTTTGCACGTTGCCTTCCTGATAGCGTTTGCACAGGTTGTCGCATTGCAGCAGGATCTTATTCATAACGTAAAGCCTCAGCGGGTTGGGTGGCGGCAGCGCGCCAGGAAGGATACAACGTAGATAACAATGCCAGCACCATCGCCACCAGCGCAATTATCGCCACCTGCAGCGGTTCAATGGCGACCGGCAGCGCGGCGCCGTCAAGAAACGCGCCGATAATCGGCATCAAATTGTTCAGCTGACTGGCGAGCAGCACGCCGAGCAGCGCGCCGAGCAGCGCGCCGACAATGCCGGCGCTGGCGCCCTGCACCATAAAGACCAGCATAATCTGCCGCGGCGTCAGGCCGAGGGTTTGCAGAATCGCCACCTCGCCCTGTTTTTCCATCACCATCATCCCGAGCGAGGTGATGATATTAAAGGCGGCCACCGCCACAATCAGGCTCAGCAGCAGGCCCATCATATTTTTTTCCATCCGCACGGCCTGGAACAGCTCGCCTTTGCGCTCGCGCCAGTCCTGCCACTTCGTCCCTGCGGGCAAGGTTTGCTGGCTGAGCGTATCCACCTGCAGCGGCTGATTGAGCCACAGGCGCCAGCCGGTAATATTCCCCAGCGGGTAGCGCATCAGGCGCGACGCGTCGTCGATATTGGTCAGCATCTGGTAGCCGTCGACTTCGCTACTGGCGGCGAAGGTACCGATGACGTTAAACAGGCGCTGGCTCGGCACCCGGCCCATCGGCGTAAACTGGCTGGCGGAAGGCACCATCACGCGGATCTGGTCGCCGCGATTAACTCCGAGCTGGCCGGCCAGCTGCTCGCCGAGAATAACGTTATATTTCCCGGCCTGCAGATCGCTCTGCTTGACGTTAACGAGGTACGGCGTCAGCGGATCTTTTTGCGCCGGATCGATGCCAAGCATCACCCCAACCGCGACGCTGCGCGCGCTTTGCAGCACCACGTCGCCGGTGGTCAACGGCGCGATCCGGCTGACGCCCTGTAACTTCACGGCGCTTTCCGGCAGCGTTTGCGGATTGATTGAGCCCTGCTGGGCGCTAAGAATGGCCTGCGGCATCAGCCCCAGGATGTTGTTCTGCAGCTCGCGTTCAAAGCCATTCATCACCGACAGGACGGTCACCAGCGCCATCACGCCGAGCGTAATGCCGATGGTTGAGAGCCAGGAGACGAAACGACCGAAGCGGTCAGCTGCGCGCCCGCGCATGTAGCGAAGGCCGATAAAGAGTGCGGCAGGTTGGTACATGTATTCCATCTGGTTGCTGATAGCCGATGCACGAGTATATATGTCATAGCACAACGCGTAAATCACTGAAACGGTAAGTTTTTGTCGCCAGATGGGGGAAAAACAAAGATAAATCAACCGGATATTTGATATGTCAGTTCTTATCTATCAGAATCTTTCCCCGCAGCCGAACTTCCTTTTGTCATTCGGGTTGGCGAATTAAGGCCAATCGCGGATAATCAGAGGCATTGAATATCAGCGATTTGCCCTTACATCGTAGAGCGAAACACTCAGAGCCTATTGCGGTAGGCGTACTTTGCTGGCAAATAAAAAAGCCTAATGGGATAGGCTCTAAGGGATCCTGACAACCGCTATGTCTCAACAATATCGATACTCACTGCCGGTGAAACCCGGCGATCAGCGGCAGCTCGGCGAATTAACCGGCGCGGCCTGCGCGACCCTGGTCGCGGAAATGGCCGAACGTCACGACGGCCCGGTGATCCTCGTCGCCCCCGATATGCAAAACGCCCTGCGCCTGAATGATGAAATTCGGCAGTTTACCGACAGCATGGTCATCGCGCTGGCGGACTGGGAAACCCTGCCCTACGATAGCTTCTCGCCGCATCAGGATATTATCTCTTCCCGGCTGGCGACCCTTTATCAGCTGCCGACCATGCAGCGCGGCGTGCTGATTGTGCCGGTCAGCACCTTGATGCAGCGCGTTTGTCCGCATAACTACCTGCACGGCCACGCGCTGGTGATGAAAAAAGGCCAGCGTCTGTCGCGGGATACCCTCCGCGAGCAGCTGGATAGCGCGGGCTATCGCCATGTCGATCAGGTTATGGAGCACGGCGAATACGCGACCCGCGGCGCCCTGCTCGACCTCTACCCGATGGGCAGCGAACAGCCCTATCGCCTCGATTTCTTCGATGATGAAATCGACAGCCTGCGTCTGTTTGACGTTGACAGCCAGCGCACGCTCGAAGAGGTGGCGGCGATCAATCTGCTGCCGGCCCACGAATTCCCGACCGATCAGACCGCCATCGAGCTGTTCCGCAGCCAGTGGCGCGATCGCTTCGAGGTCAAGCGCGATGCCGAACATATTTATCAGCAGGTCAGCAAAGGCACCCTGCCTACCGGCATCGAATACTGGCAGCCGCTGTTTTTCAACGAGCCGCTGCCGCCGCTGTTCAGCTACTTCCCGGCGAACACGCTGATCGTCAATACCGGCGAGCTGGAAGCCAGCGCCGAACGTTTCCAGAGCGAAACGCACGCCCGCTTTGAAAGCCGCGGCGTTGATCCAATGCGCCCGCTGCTACTGCCGGAGCTGCTCTGGCTGCGCAGCGCAGAGCTGTTCAGCGAGCTGAAAAAATGGCCGCGCGTGCAGCTAAAAACCGACCGCCTGGCGGAGAAAGCGGCCCATACCAACCTCGGCTATCAGAAGCTGCCGGATCTGGCGATTCAGGCGCAGAACAAAGCGCCGCTGGATAACCTGCGCCGCTTCCTCGAATCCTTCACCGGCCCGGTTATCTTCTCGGTAGAGAGCGAGGGCCGCCGCGAAGCGCTGGGCGAAATGCTGGCGCGCATTAAGGTTGCGCCGAAGCATATCCGGCGTCTTGAAGAGGCAACCGGCAGCGGCCGCTATCTGATGATCGGCGCCGCCGAGCACGGCTTTATCGATAGCCCGCGCGGCCTGGCGCTGATTTGTGAAAGCGATCTGCTGGGCGAGCGCGTGGCGCGCCGACGTCAGGATTCGCGGCGCACCATCAATCCCGATACCCTCATTCGCAACCTCGCGGAGCTGCACATCGGTCAGCCGGTGGTGCACCTTGAGCACGGCGTTGGCCGCTATGCGGGAATGACCACCCTCGAGGCCGGCGGCATCAAGGGTGAATACCTGATGCTCACCTACGCCAATGACGCCAAACTGTACGTGCCGGTCTCCTCGCTCCATCTGATTAGCCGCTATGCCGGCGGCGCGGAAGAGAGCGCTCCGCTGCATAAGCTCGGCGGCGACGCCTGGGCGCGAGCGCGGCAAAAAGCGGCGGAGAAGGTGCGCGACGTGGCGGCGGAGCTGCTGGATATTTATGCCCAGCGCGCGGTCAAATCCGGGTTTGCGTTTAAGCACGATCGTGAACAGTATCAGCTCTTTTGCGACGGCTTCCCGTTTGAGACCACCCCCGATCAGGCGCAGGCCATCAATGCGGTGCTGAGCGATATGTGCCAGCCGCTGGCAATGGACCGTCTGGTCTGCGGCGACGTGGGCTTTGGTAAAACCGAAGTTGCGATGCGTGCCGCCTTCCTGGCGGTAGAAAACCATAAGCAGGTGGCGGTGCTGGTGCCGACGACCCTGCTCGCTCAGCAGCACTTCGACAACTTCCGCGATCGCTTCGCCAACTGGCCGGTGCGCATCGAAATGTTGTCTCGCTTCCGCAGCGCCAAAGAACAGGCGCAGATTCTGGAACAGGCGGCCGAGGGCAAAATCGATATACTGATCGGCACCCATAAGCTGCTGCAAAGCGAAGTGAAGCTGCGCGATCTTGGGCTGCTGATCGTCGATGAGGAGCACCGCTTTGGCGTGCGGCATAAAGAGCGCATCAAGGCCATGCGCGCCGATGTCGATATTCTGACGCTCACCGCGACGCCCATCCCGCGCACCCTGAATATGGCCATGAGCGGCATGCGCGATCTGTCGATTATCGCCACCCCTCCGGCGCGCCGTCTGGCGGTGAAAACCTTCGTGCGCGAGTACGATGCGCTGGTGGTACGCGAGGCCATGCTGCGTGAAATACTGCGCGGCGGCCAGGTTTACTATCTCTACAATGACGTAGAAAACATCCAGAAAGCCGCCGACCGTCTGGCCGAGCTGGTGCCCGAAGCCCGTATCGCCATCGGTCACGGGCAGATGCGCGAACGCGAGCTCGAGCGGGTGATGAACGATTTCCACCACCAGCGCTTTAACGTGCTGGTCTGCACCACCATTATTGAAACCGGGATCGATATTCCTACCGCCAATACGATCATCATCGAGCGCGCCGATCATTTCGGCCTTGCTCAGCTGCACCAGCTGCGCGGGCGCGTCGGGCGTTCACACCATCAGGCCTATGCCTGGCTGCTGACTCCGCATCCGAAGGCGATGTCCACCGATGCGCAAAAGCGTCTGGAAGCGATCGCCTCGCTGGAGGACCTCGGCGCCGGGTTTGCCCTGGCAACCCACGATCTGGAAATTCGCGGCGCCGGCGAGCTGCTTGGCGAGGACCAGAGCGGGCAGATGACCACCATCGGCTTCTCGCTGTATATGGAGCTGCTGGAGAACGCCGTTGATGCGCTGAAGGCCGGGCGCGAGCCGTCGCTGGAAGATCTCACCAGCCAGCAAACGGAGGTCGAACTGCGCATGCCGTCATTGCTGCCGGACGACTTTATCCCGGATGTAAATACCCGACTCTCGTTCTACAAGCGCATCGCCAGCGCCAAAAGCGAGCACGAGCTGGAAGAGATCAAGGTTGAGCTCATCGACCGCTTCGGCCTGCTGCCGGATGCGGCCAGAAATCTGCTGGATATCGCCCGCCTGCGCCAGAAGGCGCAAAAGCTTGGCATCCGCAAGCTGGAGGGGAATGAAAAAGGCGGCATCATTGAGTTTAATGAAAAGAACCACGTCAACCCGGTGTGGCTGATTGGCCTGCTGCAGAAACAGCCGCAGCACTTCCGCCTTGACGGGCCGACGCGCCTGAAGTTTATGCAGGATCTCGCTGAGCGTAAAACGCGTATGGACTGGGTTCGTCAGTTTATGCGCCAGCTGGAAGAGAACGCCGTCGCCTGACCGTGACCGGGAAAATGGATGCGGTGATATTCATCGTATCCATTTTTTCACCTGACACATTCAGCAAACTTTACAAATGTTTTGCAATCCACCAAGGTTTCCCCACACTCCCCCACGCCATAATTTGGCTCTGTTTTCGTAGAAAAATAACCACTTACTTATTATGGTCATAAACTCTTCGCGTATCTCTCTGTGGCTGACGCTGTTTGCCGTTGTCGCCGCGCTGGCGCTTCCGGCCCGCGCTAACACCTGGCCTTTACCGCCGCCGGGCAGCCGCCTGGTGGGGCAAAACCAGTTCCACGTGGTGCAGAATAACGGCGGCTCGCTGGAGGCCATTGCCAAAAAGTATAACGTTGGTTTTCTGGCGCTCCTGCAGGCCAACCCCGCCGTCGACCCCTACGTTCCCCGGGCGGGCAGCGTGCTGACCATTCCACTGCAGACGCTGCTGCCGGACGCGCCGCGCGAAGGGCTGGTGATTAATCTCGCCGAACTTCGTCTTTACTACTACCCGCCGGGCAAGAATGAGGTGACCGTCTACCCTATCGGTATCGGCCAGCTCGGGGGCGATACCCTCACGCCAACGATGGTGACTACCGTGTCAGATAAGCGCGCCAACCCGACCTGGACGCCGACGGCCAATATTCGCGCACGCTATAAGGCGATGGGTATCGAACTGCCAGCCGTGGTTCCCGCCGGGCCGGATAACCCGATGGGGCACCACGCGATCCGCCTGGCGGCCTACGGCGGCGTCTATCTGCTGCACGGCACCAACGCCGATTTTGGCATCGGTATGCGCGTGAGCTCGGGCTGCATTCGCCTGCGCGATAATGATATTAAGGCGCTGTTCAATAAAGTTACCCCCGGGACCAGGGTCAATATCATCAACGCGCCGATTAAGGCCTCCGTTGAGCCAAACGGCAGCCGGCTGGTAGAGATTCATCAGCCGCTGTCAAAGCATCTTGATGACGATCCGCAGACGCTGCCAATCGTGCTTGATGCGGCAATGCAGGCCTTTAAGCAGGCGCAGCTGACCGACCAGCAGGTCATGGATCGAGCGATCGAACTGCGCTCGGGTATGCCGATTGACGTCACCCGTCACCACCCGAACGCCGGGCAGGCGCTGTAATCGCTATCTTCTGCCTGACAGTGCAGTGCTATTCCGTTCGCCCTACGCCAGGCAGAACATGTCTGCCGGGCGCCAGGTGACCGGGTTAAGGGGAAAACAGCCGTCTTCCCCTTAACAATCCTCGCGGTACGCCTTTCCCTCAGCACGGGTCCATCAGCGCGAAAATGGCGGCTGAAACGACCGAATCATCAGCCTCAAAGTTATTCCGCGCAGCAGAAAATTCCCGTCATCGGCTTAACCGACAGGTTCTTTATGGCGCTTTGTTTGGGGGATAGCTGAGCATTCAGACAGCGAGTCGCGGTCCCATAAGGGGGTGGACCGCTTCGCAATATTGGCACAACAGGGGGAACAGCTTACTGCGTACTACCGCGGCCTGATAAAGGGGTCAGAACCGCGTTTGTCAGTGGCATGACAGAGGGAACAACTTATTTGTAGATAACCGCAGTCCCGTGCAGGGTGTTAGGACCGGTTACCGACGTAATGCGGAATGAAGTCGCGCCCATTTCTTCAGCTTTCTGCGCCAGCTGATCTTCCAGAGAACCCAGGTTGGTGCCGGCGGAAGCGGAAACGGTGCCGATTTTTTGCTGGCCAGCAGGAGTGGATTGCACTTCAACGGCGGCAAAACTAGCGAAAGAGAGCGAACTCAGAACGGCAGCGAGGGTCAGCGTTTTGATGTTTTTCATGATTATTATACCTATGCAGATGATTTTTTTAGTAGGGTCGTAAGAATTAACTTAACGATCGATAGGTAAATAATAATGTGACCCACATCACAGGTCAATGCATTTTTATAACGATCGTTTAATTATTTATAAACAACTTAAAATTCATATATATATGAATTATTTATTTTTGGACTGACTCTGCTGGCAGGTTATGTCGTTTATTTTTATAATGGCCTCTCAACAAACCAACATAGGTACAGGCGGCATCATGACAACTGACGTTCAAAGTTGCACAAAAAAAAGCCGTGGCCGACCTAAAGTGTTCGACAAGGAAGCGGCGCTGGATAAGGCCATGGCACTGTTCTGGCAGCATGGGTATGAGGCAACCTCCCTTGCCGATCTGGTGGAAGCCACCGGGGCAAAGGCCCCTACGCTCTACGCCGAATTCGTCAATAAAGAGGGGCTGTTTCGCGCGGTGCTGGATCGCTATATTTCGCGTTTTGCCGCCAGACACGAAGCGCAGCTGTTTGACGAAGAGAAGTCCGTCGACCAGGCGCTGCGGGACTATTTCACCGCGATAGCCACCTGCTTCACCAGTAAAGACACCCCGGCGGGCTGCTTTATGATCAACACCTCCGCGGCGCTGGCGGCCTCCTCTACCGATATCGCCAACACCATTAAGTCGCGGCACGCTATGCAGGAGCAGACCCTGACCCAGTTCCTGCAGCAGCGCCAGCTGCGCGGTGAGCTCCCGGAAAATGGCGACGTTCGCCAGCTCGCGCAGTTCTTAAGCTGCGTGCTGCAGGGTATGTCGATCAGCGCTCGCGAAGGCGCCGATTTCACTAAATTGATGCAAATTGCCGACACCACCCTGCGCCTGTGGCCGCAAATCCTCCAGCACTAATCCGCTCCCCTGCCCGGTGATGTAAGTCACCGGGCCTGCGTTACCCCTCCGCCTTAACCCCAATTTTACTAATGTTTTCACATCCTTAAGTGTTAATTTGTTGTAAATGATATTGATAACAATAATCACTACGTGCAGAATTCGCATTTGAGTTTTTACAATTTATTTCACCCTGTAACAATCGGTGCACCCGCGCCGAAAAAATAAAACAACAACGCTTACAACCAAGCCGTTAACTCATAAAAGGAATGCGAATGAACACGCGTCTCTGGGTTCTTAACCCACTGCTGCTGGCCACCACCCTCCCCGTCTTTACCACCCAGGCGGCCGAAGAAAACCTTATCGTTAGCGCCAACCGTACGCACCGTACCGTTGCCGAAATGGCGCAGACCACCTGGGTTATTGAGGGTCACGAAATTGAACAGCAGGTTCAGGGCGGCAAGGAATTCAAAGATGTGCTGGCGCAGCTCATTCCAGGCATCGACGTCAGCAGCCAGGGGCGGACGAACTACGGCATGAATATGCGCGGTCGCGCCATCGTGGTGCTGATCGACGGCGTACGGCTTAACTCCTCCCGCACCGACAGCCGTCAGCTGGACTCGATCGACCCGTTCAATATTGAGCATATCGAGGTCATCTCCGGCGCAACTTCGCTGTACGGCGGCGGCAGTACCGGCGGCCTGATTAATATTGTGACCAAAAAAGGCCAGCAGGATCGTCAGGTCGATCTCGAACTGGGCGGCAAAACGGGTTTTGCTAACAGCAACGACCATGATGAACGCGTGGCGGCAGCGGTGAGCGGCGGTACCGAGCACGCCTCCGGCAGATTATCGGTGGCTTATCAGCGCTTCGGCGGCTGGTATGACGGCAATAACGATGCGCTGATCCTCGATAACACCCAGACCGGTTTGCAGCACTCCGACCGCCTCGACGTGATGGGTACTGGCACCATCGACATTGACGACAATCGTCAGCTCCAGCTGGTGACGCAATACTACAAAAGCCAGGGCGACGACTACGGCCTGTACCTCGGGAAAAATATGTCGGCGGTGACCGGTGACGGCAAGGCCTACACCACCAACGGGCTGGATTCCGACCGCGTCCCCGGCACCGAGCGTCATCTGATCAGCCTGCAGTATTCCGATGCCGACTTCTACGGCCAGAATCTGGTCAGCCAGATCTACTATCGCGACGAATCCCTGACCTTTTACCCCTTCCCGACCCTCGCTAAGGGCCAGGTCAGCAGCTTCTCCTCCTCGAAGCAGGATACCGATCAGTACGGGGCCAAAATTACCCTCAACAGCCAGCCGCTGGACGGCTGGGATCTGACCTGGGGGCTCGATGCCGATCATGAAACCTTCAACGCCAACCAGATGTTCTTCGACCTCAACGAATCGATGGCCTCCGGCGGGCTGAACAATCAGGCCATCTACACCACCGGCCGCTACCCGGGCTACAGCATCACCAATCTCGCCCCGTTCCTGCAGAGCAGCTATGACCTGAACGATATCTTCACCCTCAGCGGCGGCGTGCGCTACCAGTGGACGGAAAACCGGGTTAATGATTTTGTCGGCTACGCGCAGCAGCAGGACGTCGCCAACGGTAAAGCCAGCTCGGCGGATGCCATTCCTGGCGGGAAAACGGATTACGATAACTTCCTGTTTAACGCCGGGATTGTCGTCCACATTACCGACCGTCAGCAGACCTGGTTTAACTTCTCCCAGGGCGTCGAGCTGCCTGATCCGGGTAAATACTACGGCATTGGTAAATACGGCACCGCCGTTAACGGCAACCTTCCGTTGCTGTCGAGCGTCAACGTCGGGGACTCGCCGCTGCAGGGGATCAAAGTCAACTCTTACGAGCTGGGCTGGCGCTACACCGGCGACAACCTGCGTACGCAGCTGGCGGCCTACTACTCTACGTCGGATAAAACCATCGTCGTCAACCGCACCGATATGACGATTGACGTTGAGTCCGATAAGCGTCGTATTTACGGCGTTGAAGGGGCGGTGGATTACGCCTTCCCGGAGAGCGACTGGAGCACAGGAGCTAACTTCAACGTTCTGAAATCACAGGTGAAGAGCGACGGCAGCTGGCAGAAATGGGATGTGACCCTGGCCTCTCCGTCGAAAGCCACCGCCTGGGTCGGCTGGGCGCCGGACCCGTGGTCGCTGCGCGTGCAAACTCAGCAGGTGTTCGATCTTAGCGACGCCAGCGGCAACAAGCTTGATGGCTACAACACCGTCGACTTTATCGGCAGCTACGCGCTCCCGCTGGGTAAGCTCACCTTCAGCATCGAAAACCTGCTGAACGAAGACTACGTTACCATCTGGGGCCAGCGCGCACCGCTGCTTTACAGCCCAACCTACGGCAGCAGTTCGCTGTATGAGTACAAAGGCCGTGGCCGCACCTTTGGTCTGAACTACGCCCTGAGCTTCTGATAAAAAAAGCCCCTCATCCTGAGCGATGAGGGGCAAATATCAATAAACGTCTTTTTTACGCTTTGTTATTCAGAATCAGCTGACCGTTGCTATCCAGCGGAATTTGCGTGCCGGGGTCATGTTCCATGCGAATCTTGCCCTGCTGTCCGCCGATTTTGTAAGTGACGTCATAGCCCAGCATTTTATCCGATTTGTCGTACACCGTTTTGCAGCGCTGCTGCGTCGTGGTGTAGGTATCGCCTTCCTGCATCGATCCCTGAATCTGGTTACCGGCATAGCCGCCGCCCAGCGCGCCCACTACGGTGGCAACGCTGCGGCCACGGCCGCCGCCAAACTGGTGGCCGATAACCCCACCGGCAACCGCGCCGAGCACCGAGCCGGCAATCCGGTTTTCATCCTGCACGGGACGACGATGGGTGACGGTGACGTTGCGACACTCCTGACGCGGCGTTTTAACACTTTCTTTTATCGGTGTACTGGAGACCACCTGCGCATACTGCGGTCCACGATCCAGTACGTTCAGACCGGCGACAGCTGCCACGCCCAGCGCGGCAGCCACGCCAATCCCTATACCCGCCAACATTGATTTATTCACGGGGCATCCTCCTTTGTTGCTGATAGCGATAATTTTGCTATCTACCCGGGGAGCTTGCAAATCAGAAAGCGGATGAAAAATGCGAGGATCTGCAGCAAACAGCGGGGATTCAGAGGAATCCGAGAGGATATAGCGAATATTACAGAAGGATATTCCAGGTAACCGCCCGGCAGCGCGTTATCCGACCGGGCGGCGGCTCGCCGCGCTCCGCAACCCGGAGAAGGCGTTAACGCCGTCATCCGGGAGCAGAGCGCCCGAGAATTAGTGCAGCTTCAGGCGCGGACGAATGATGCGGTTGATGCGCCCCACCAGCATCATCAGGCCGGTTTTAAAGTAGCCGTGCAGCGCAATCTGGTGCATGCGGTACAGGGAGATGTAAACGAAGCGCGCAATACGGCCTTCGATCATCATTGAACCGCGCATCAGGTTGCCCATCAGGCTGCCGACGGTCGAGTAGTTGGAGAGCGAAACCAGCGAACCGTGATCCTTATAAGTATAAGTTTTCAACGGTTTGTTTTTCATCTGCGCAAGGATGTTATTCAACGCGCAGGTTGCCATCTGGTGTGCGGCCTGCGCGCGCGGCGGCACGAATCCGCCTTCCGGACGGGCGCAGGAAGCGCAGTCGCCGATGGCATAGATATCCGCATCGCGGGTCGTTTGCAGCGTCGGCTCGACCACCAGCTGGTTGATGCGGTTGGTTTCCAGACCGCCGATCTCTTTCATAAAGTCCGGCGCCTTAATCCCGGCAGCCCATACCATCAGATCGGCATTAATAAATTCGCCGTCTTTGGTGTGCAGGCCGTTAGCATCGGCGCTGGTGACCATGGTTTTTGTCAGCACCCGCACGCCGAGCTTGGTCAGCTCGCTGTGTGCGGCGCCGGAAATACGCGGCGGCAGCGCCGGCAGAATACGCTCCCCGGCCTCAACCAGAGTGACGTTCAGCGCTTCGTTGGTCAGCCCTTTGTAGCCGTAGCTATGCAGCTGCTTAACCGCATTATGCAGCTCGGCAGAAAGCTCAACGCCGGTGGCCCCGCCGCCGACGATAGCAATATTCACTTTGCCGTTGGCGCCGAGATCCGCGGAGTATTTCAGGAACAGGTTCAGCATTTCCTGATGGAAACGACGCGCCTGGTGCGGGTTGTCGAGGAAAATACAGTTCTCTTTAACGCCCGGCGTATTAAAGTCGTTAGAGGTACTGCCCAGCGCCATGACCAGCGTGTCGTAAGGCAGCTTACGCTCGGCCACCAGCAGCTCGCCCTTTTCGTCACGCAGTTCGGAAAGCGTGATGGTTTTTGCTTCGCGGTTGATATCCGCGACGGAACCGAGCTGGAACTGGAAACCGTGATTGCGGGCATGAGCCAGGTAGCTCAGCGCATCTACACCTTCGTCGAGCGAACCCGTTGCCACTTCATGCAGCAGCGGTTTCCACAGATGGCTATGGTTGCGATCCACCAGGATGATTTTCGCTTTTTTGCTACGGCCCAGCTTTTTACCCAACTGAGTAGCCAGTTCCAGTCCGCCGGCACCGCCACCAACGATTACTATTTTTTTCAATGGTGTAGTCACGTGACCCCCTAAAATTATTAACCAATTGTTAATTAAAAGTTATATAAATAGCCTTTAATTAACAACAAGTTACAGCATTGAAACCATTCAGCGAAATCGAGAATAACATGAACGGTTCATTGGTCATACCAAAATTGATATGCATCAAGTTTTACCGCACATTTTTTGTGCAAGCAATCACAGAATGGATAAAAAAAGCCCACGGTGCATTCACACAGCGGGCTGGAGGGAGGCGATCAGCCGAGGGTCTTAAAGGCCTTTATCCGCTGCAGATGCGGGGAGATACTCTTGAATTTATGACTCTGCTCGTTATCCCAGATAATTTCATAGTAGTGATGCAGCAGCTCAGCGGAACGCTGGCTGTCCAGCGCTTCATCCTTGCGGGAAAGCATCACCAGGCAACGATCGCGATTTTTTTCACGGAAGTTATTCACGCACTTGGTGGCGATATCCGCGTACTCTTCCGGCCGATCGATCTTCCCTTCCATGTTCTCATCGGGAAACAGGTTCGGGTTAAAAATCGCCTGGCGGATATCGCAGAGGAAGCCAATTCGTTCCGCCCAGTAGCCGCCCAGACCAACGCCGCAAATCAGCGGCCGATCGTCGGCGTTGAGCTGCAGCATCTTATCGACCTCTTTTAACAAGTGCTGCATGTCATGCTTCGGATGCCGCGTACTGTAGCTAATCAACCGCACGTCGGGGTCGATAAACTGCAGCTGCAGCACCTTCTCATGGTTACCGGGGCTGTTAGAGTCAAAACCGTGTAAATAGATAATCATCGTATCCTCACCAGACAACAACGCCCTTCAGGTTTGCTACGCGGACTTCGCCTCTTGCCAACGCGCGTGGAGCTGCTCCAGCTGCGCGTTGACCGCCTTCCAACGGGCGGAATCCCTTAGTTCCTGACGGGTAAAGGAACCTTTATGATACAATTTCGTAACACGCTCTGCTTTGATCGGCGACAGGTTATCCAGCACGCTGACCGCACCCTTACGATTATTACAGACCAGGATCATATCGCAACCCGCGTCCAGGGAAGCCTGCCCGCGCTCGGCGTAGCTGCCCATAATCGCCGCGCCTTCCATCGACAGATCGTCGGAGAAAATCACGCCGTCAAAGCCTAACTCCCCGCGCAGCACCGTCTTCAGCCAGTGCGCCGAGCCGCTGGCCGGACGCGGGTCGACGTCGGTGTAAATAACGTGGGCAGGCATAATCGCATCAAGCCTCTGCTCCGCAACCAGCGTGCGGAAAACGGCCATATCCCGGGCGCGAATTTCCGCCTCAGCGCGCGGGTCGCGCGGCGTCTCTTTATGAGAATCCGCGGTTACCGCCCCGTGGCCCGGGAAATGCTTCCCGGTCGCTTTCATTCCCGCTTCATGCATACCGTCAATAAAGCAGCGCGCGATGGCCAGCGCCTTCTCGGGATCGTCATGATAGGAGCGCTCGCCGATGGCGGCGCTAATGTGGCCGACGTCGAGCACCGGCGCAAAGCTGATATCAATATCCATAGCGATCATTTCGCTGGCCATCAGCCAGCCGGCCTGCGCTGCCAGCCTGCCGCCCTCTTCCATCCCCAGCAGTGCGGCAAAGGACTGCGCGGCCGGCAGGTGGGTAAAGCCCTCGCGAAAGCGCTGCACGCGCCCGCCTTCCTGATCGACCGCGATCGCCAGATGATTGCGCGAAGCTTCGCGGATCTGCCGCACCAGCTCGCGCAGCTGCGCCGGATCGTGATAGTTGCGGGTGAAGAGAATCAGCCCGCCAACCAAGGGATGCGCGAGGATCTCCCGCTCTTCCGCATCCAGTTCAAAACCTTCGACATCCAACATTACCGGACCCACACTGACCTCTCTTATATTATTTGTCTAACTGACGCCAGGCCGCATCTGCCAGGGCGATAAACTGCCGGTCGCCGGTTTGCTGCCAGCGACGCTCATACCAGCCTGCCATTAGCATCAATACCCACGGGCGCCAGCGCTGAATTTGTCGCCACAGCTGGCGCTCATTAATGTTCGCCTGTCGGGCGTACTCCGCTGCCAGCTGCCGATGCTGCGCGGAATCAATCCACACGGCAGCAAGCTCCAGCGCAATATCGCCGTCGCCGGCATATTCCCAGTCGATCAGCCGCAGCCCGCCCTCGGTATGGACAAGATTGCCCGCATGCACATCCATATGTAGCGGCGCCAGGCGCAGCGGGCGAGGCTCTCCGCGCCGTAGCAGGTGCTTATACCAGCGCAGCCAGAGCGGGGTTCGTCGCGAGCGGTCGCTCTGCTGCCAGTAGTGTTCCAGCAGCGGCGCCAGCGCGATACGCCAGCCCAGGCGCGGCTGCTGGTGCAGATGATACAACACCCCGGCCAGCTGCGGGCCCGGCGGAAGCGCGCTTTTCATTTCACCGACGCAATATTCCACCACCATCCAGCGCGGCGAGTAAAAAACTGGCGACGGTGCAAGCGTATCCGGCATCCGGGATAACGCGCGATATTGACGAAGGAAATCGCTGGCGGGCGCGGCAGGATCGTGCGGCTGGCGTAGTACCAGCCGCCGGGTGCCGTTGCTGATAATGCAGCTACCGCCGCTCAGACCGGCAAAGGCCGGATCGTCGAGCGGCGAATAGCGGGGGAAAAAGCGCGACAATACCTCATCGCGCGTAAGCTTACTGTTGCTGAACTGCACCTTTACCTGACCAAATAATCTCGCCGGTTTGCACCAGCATCAGCTGCATCTTCAGCTCAGGTGAATTGACGTTGCCGGTGGCATTAGAGTAGAGCACGTACTGCGCGCCAACGGTGCGCGCGATGCCCATCGCTTTGCTGCGGCTACCGAGGCTATCCTGCGGCGACAGGCCAAGCTGCTGTTTCGCTACTCCGAGCTGCTGCGGCGAGACCAGCGTAAACTTGCCGTTTCCCGTCAGCGCATTGCGCAGGGCCGCGGTCGCGTCGCCGGCGTTCAGCGTCCCGTTAGTGCGGTTGTTGACGCTATCGACCAGCAGAATGCTGCCCGCATTCACGCCCCCCGCCTGCAGCATCTGCCCGACCATCGGCTGCACCGCGCCGTTCCAGTCATAGTGGCGAACGCGCGGCGTCGGCTGCGTCGGCTGCTGTTCATGCTCAATCGGCCCAGGCTGCGCCGGCACTGCCGGAATGCCCGGCACGGTCGGCACCGTAGGCTGCGGCTGCGCAGGCTGTTCCGGCTTCGGCTGCGCCTCCCCTACCGGCGCGGGTTCCTGACGCTGCCCGACGCACCCGGCAAGGAATATCGCCAGTGCTGTGATCAACGCATAGCGACACATTTTAATCATCACAATTACCTCTTACAGATAAAGATAAAGTCGGGCCTTGTGCGCCCCCAAAATATTCGCGCTACCGTAAAGCGTCACGGATGAGCGCGCGGGCACCGTTATGCTGCGGGCCGGCTCCAGCGGGTGCATCTCCAGTCCTCTGGCGTCATACCAGAAAAATCGGTAATGCACGACGATCGGCTCCTGGCGTTCGTTGAACAGCCTTGAAGTCGCGGTGGCCTGAATCTGTGAGGCGGTGACCTCAGGCGCATCGGCGCTGATACCTGCGGCTAAGACGTTAGACTCCATCACCAGCGTCTGCTGTTCTCCCACCGGAATTTCCGCGTGAGAACCGCAGCCGGCCAGCAGCGCCGCCGCCAGAAGAGTGCCGAAATGAGCTGCGCGCATTGATTAGCCTTTGTGAGCCAGCATTGGACCCAGCGGGCGACCGCCCAGCAGGTGCATATGGATATGGTAAACTTCCTGGCCGCCGTGGCGGTTACAGTTGACGATCAGACGATAGCCATCGTCGGCAAGGCCTTCATCACGCGCAATTTTCGCCGCGACGGTCATCATCCGTCCCAGCGCCAGCTCGTGCTCCGTGGTGACGTCGTTGACGGTAGGAATCAGGATATTGGGGATAATCAGAATATGGGTCGGCGCCTGTGGAGAAATATCGCGAAAGGCGGTAACAAGCTCATCCTGATAAACAATATCCGACGGGATCTCCCGGCGAATGATTTTGCTAAAAATCGTTTCTTCTGCCATGACTGATTCCTTATTAATTTTTATACCGTGCTCTGGCCTGCCTCTGCAGATAAACGCGGATGCACAGGATTCATCTAAGAGTATGAGCGAGTTACTCCCCCTCTTTCAACCCGAATGCACTTTTTCTTACGCGGCGGCGGGCCTGGCTGATGACGGATTAAGCATATCCCGGATCGGGACCCGCCGCCGGCGCCGATAAACGCCATTTTTGACCGCCATTCTTACCTCTGTTTACACATTAAATATAAATGCGTATATTTCTCATTTGTATTCACTATGTGGTTACAGCGCACTTCAGGAATGGTTCGACCGCGGCCAAAGAGCCTCGGCGTATAACGATTGTCTCCTAATTAAGGGTTAATAATGTCTTTCACTACCAGCTTACGGGATGGTCGCCGCGCGCCGTCTCTACTCGCCGTCGGCATTGCGTTGGCGCTCCACCCCGCCCTCGGCATTGCCGCCGGTACGACCGACGACACCATCATTGTAGAAGGGACAACGCCAGCCGGCGTCGGCGAACAGCAGCAGGATTACAGCGTTAAAACCACGTCAGCCGGAACAAAAATGCTGATGACCCAGCGCGATATTCCGCAATCGGTCAGCATCATCAGCGAGCAGCGGATGCAGGATCAGCAGCTGCAAACCCTTGGCGACGTCATGGACAACACGCTCGGGATCAGCCGCAGCCAGGCGGACTCCGATCGCAGCAGCTATTACTCCCGCGGTTTTCAGATAGACAACTATATGGTTGATGGTATTCCAACCTATTTTGAATCCCGCTGGAACCTGGGGGACGCGCTCTCCGATACCGCGCTCTTTGAGCGGGTTGAAGTCGTGCGCGGCGCCAACGGTCTGATGACCGGCACGGGCAACCCCTCCGCTTCAATCAATATGATTCGTAAACATGCCACCAGCCGGGAATTTAAAGGTAATCTTTCGGCGGAGTACGGCAGCTGGAACAAGCAGCGCTACGTCGCGGACGTGCAGAGCCCGCTGACCGAGGACGGTAACGTCCGGGCGCGCATCGTCGCTGGCTATCAGAATAATGACTCCTGGCTCGATCGTTACAACAGCGAAAAAACGTTCTTCTCCGGCATTCTCGATGCCGACCTTGGCACCTCAACCAGCCTCTCCGCCGGCTACGAATACCAGCGCATCGACGTCGACAGCCCAACCTGGGGCGGCCTGCCGCGCTGGAATACCGACGGCAGCAAGAACCACTACGATCGCGCCCACAGCACCTCTCCGGACTGGGCCTATAACGATAAAGAGTTCAACAAAGTCTTCGTCACGCTGAAGCAGCGCTTTGCCGATACCTGGCAGGCGACCATGACGGCAACCCACTCCGAGGTCAAATTCGACAGCAAAATGATGTACGTCGATGCGTACGTCAACAAAGAGACCGGCATGCTGGTCGGCCCATACGGCAGCTATGGCCCGGGCTATGACTACGTTGGCGGGACCGGCTGGAACAGCGGCAAACGTAAAATCGATGCCGTAGATCTGTTTACCGATGGCGGCTTCGATCTGTTCGGGCGCCAGCATAACCTGATCGTCGGCGGCAGCTACAGCAAACAAAATAATCGCTATTTCAGCTCCTGGGCCAACGTGTTCCCGGATGAAATCGGCAGCTTTAATAACTTCAATGCGGGGAATTTCCCTGAAACGAACTGGGGCCCGCAAAGCCTCGCCCAGGACGACACCACCCGGATGAAGTCCCTATATGCCGCGACGCGCTTCTCCCTGGCCGACCCGCTGCACTTAATTCTCGGCGCGCGCTATACCAACTGGCGTATCGATACCCTCTCCTACAGCATGGAGAAAAACCATACGACGCCGTACGCCGGCCTGGTGTACGACATTGATGATAACTGGTCGACCTACGCCAGCTACACCTCAATCTTCCAGCCGCAGAACGTCCGCGACAGCTCGGGTAAATATCTGACGCCGATCACCGGCAACAACTATGAGCTTGGCCTGAAATCAGACTGGATGGACAGCCGTTTGACCACGACGCTGGCCGTGTTCCGTATCGAACAGGATAACCTGGGGCAGTCTACCGGAACCCCGATTGCCGGCAGCAACGGCGATACGGCCTACAAAACCGTCAACGGTACGGTGAGTAAAGGCGTCGAGTTCGAAGTTAACGGGGCGATTACCGATAACTGGCAGATGACCTTCGGGGCCACGCGCTATGTCGCGGAAGATAATGAAGGCAACGCGGTGAACCCGAACCTGCCGCGTACCAGCGTCAAAGTGTTCACCAGCTATCGTCTGCCGGCGATGCCCGAGCTGACCGTTGGCGGCGGCGTGAACTGGCAGAACCGGGTCTATAAAGATACCGTCACGCCGTACGGTACCTTCCGCGCGGAACAAGGCAGCTACGCGCTGGTTGATTTATTCAGCCGCTACCAGGTCACCAAAAACTTCGCCTTACAGGGTAATATCAACAACCTGTTCGATAAAACCTACGATACCAACATTGACGGCTCGATTGTTTACGGCGAACCGCGCAACTTCAGCATCACCGCCAGCTATCAGTTCTGATTTATCCTCAGCGCTGACCATAAAAAAACCAGGGAGCCAGCCGGCTCCCTTTTTACTCGCTGAATCCATTAAAAAAGGCAGCCATTCGGCTGCCTTAGTCTCCCCACATCACAACTTAGTTGGCGCGGATGTACTCATCCATTTCAGTTTTCAGGTTATCGGATTTAGTCCCGAAGATTGCCTGAACGCCTGAACCTGCAACGACCACACCGGCAGCGCCCAGTTTTTTCAGGCCAGCCTGATCAACTTTCGCTACGTCAGCCACGCTAACGCGCAGACGGGTGATGCACGCATCAAGGTTAGTGATGTTTTCTTTACCGCCGAACGCCGCGATCAGGGCCGGAGCCATTTCGCTGGTTGCGCCCACTTTGCTGTCTTCAGTTGAATCTTCGCGACCCGGAGTTTTCAGGTCCAGCGCTTTAATCAGCACGCGGAAGACAACGTAGTACACGATCGCATAGCAGATACCGACAATCGGGAACAGCCACAGCTTGCTGCTGTTGCCGGACAGAACGATAAAGTCGATCAGGCCGTGGGAGAACGAAGTACCGTCACGCATACCCAGCAGGATACAGATCGGGAATGCCAGACCTGCAAGAATTGCGTGGATAACGTAAAGGATCGGCGCAACGAACATGAAGGAGAACTCGATCGGCTCGGTAATACCGGTCAGGAACGAGGTCAGCGCCGCGGAGATCATGATACCGCCCACTTTCGCGCGGTTTTCCGGTTTAGCGGAGTGCCAGATAGCGATAGCAGCAGCCGGCAGACCGTACATTTTGAACAGGAAGCCGCCGGACAGTTTGCCCGCAGTCGGGTCGCCTGCCATGTAGCGCGGGATATCGCCGTGGAAGACCTGACCCGCCGCGTTGGTGTATTCGCCAATCTGCATCTGGAAAGGAACGTTCCAGATGTGGTGCAGGCCAAACGGTACCAGGCAACGCTCAATGAAGCCGTAGATACCGAACGCCACAACCGGGTTCTGGTACGCAGCCCACTGAGAGAAGGTCTGGATAGCAGTACCGATCGGAGGCCAGATGAAGGAGAGGATCACGCCGGTGAAAATAGCGGCCAGACCGGAGATAATCGGCACAAAACGCTTGCCCGCAAAGAAGCCCAGATACTCTGGCAGCTTGATGCGATAGAAGCGGTTGAACATGTATGCCGCGATTGCGCCGGAAATAATACCGCCGAGTACGCCGGTATCAGCCAGGTGCTTAGCCGCAATCTCTTCAGCAGGTAGATGCAGAACCAGAGGGGCAACAACCGCCATGGTTTTCACCATGATGCCGTAAGCAACGACCGAAGCCAGCGCGGATACGCCGTCGTTATTGGTGAAGCCAAGCGCCACACCGATAGCGAAGATCAGCGGCATATTAGCGAATACCGAACCGCCTGCTTCTGCCATGACGTGGGAAACGACTTCTGGCAGCCAGCTGAAGTTTGCGGAACCGACGCCCAGCAGGATACCTGCGATAGGCAGTACGGAGACCGGCAGCATCAGCGATTTACCGACCTTCTGCAGGTTAGCAAATGCATTCTTAAACATAATTGAGAGTGCTCCTGAGTATTTGGTACTTTTTTACGTTTTCACGCATTGGCACGGGGGGAGAACCGTGCCGTGGACAGGACATCTAAGCGCCCTTTATTTATTACACAGAGTAAAATAATTGGCGGAATGATTGTTTGACGGCTATCACGTTTCAATCAGTCGGCGTGGGAAAGTTTACATCAACTTACATAAGCTGTATCTAAATGTAACCAAAAGCACGTCACCGCCCCTTTTGTGGCGGTGAACTTTACTCGCTTTAAGTATTAATTACGAGCCTTAAAATAATAGGAAGATCGGCAGGTTACAGGCGGGAGGGGTCGATATGGAACAATCTGGCGAAATTATCGGTGGTCTGCTGCGCCAGCTGCTCCAGCGAAACGCCCTTCAGAACCGCCATGTATTCGGCAACGTCACGAACCATCGCCGGCTGATTCTCTTTACCACGATGGGGAACCGGCGCCAGGTAAGGCGAATCGGTCTCCACCAGCAGGCGATCGAGGGGAACGTAGCGCGCGGCGTCGCGCAGCTGTTCGGCGTTACGGAACGTGACAATACCGGAAAACGAGATATAGAACCCCATGTCCAGCAATTTACCCGCGGTCTCTCTATCCTCTGTGAAACAGTGTAGTACGCCGCCGCAATCCGTCACTTTTTCTTCCCGCAAAATTGTCAGCGTATCGGCCCGCGCGTCCCGGGTGTGCACAATCACCGGCTTGTTTAGCTCACGACCGATGCGGATGTGATTGCGGAAGGACTCCTGCTGACGGGGCATGGTTTCCGGGGTGTAAAAATAGTCCAGCCCGGTCTCCCCCATCGCCACCACGCCCTCTTCCGCGGCCAGCTGGCGCAGCTCGTCGACGTCGTACGCTTCATCCTGGTTGAGCGGATGCACGCCGCAGGAGAAAACCACGTTGTCACGCTGCCCGACCAGCTCGCGCATCCCGCGATATCCCGGCAGCGTCGTGGCAACGGCAAGGAAGAACTTCACGTCACGCGCGGCGGCTTTCGCCAGCACATCGTCCACGTCTTTATGCAGGGTTTCATAATCCAGGCCATCAAGATGGCAGTGGGAGTCGACTAAAAACATAATGTCTCGCTCAGAGGTGGGAAACGGGGAGAACCGCCCCAGGTTGCAGGTAATGTTCCCAGCGCAGAAGGCGCTCGGTTAGCAGCAGTTCGCGGTTGACGCCGACCACGCTCAGCAGCTGCTCGCGGCAGGCGCTGACGTCCCGCGCAATAGCCTGCAGGCGGCTGGCCGGCAGCGCATGCGCCAGCTGGTTTATCAGGGTCCAGGCATCGGGGTTGCTCACCAGGGCGATCCCCTGCTGCCTTTTTTGCGCATCCAGCAGCAGCGATGCCAGCCAGTGCAGGCGAACGGCGGCCTGTTCATGATTCAGAATCGGCAGCAGCGTTAGCCAGTCGCCGTCGGTTAGTACGTTTGCCAGAGTCTGGATTAGCTGCTGCCGGGAGGCCCAGCGGCTCTCCTCAAGCAGTTCCAGCGCCGCCGCTGGCGCATTGGCGCTCAGGCGCAGCGCGGCCAGCAGCGCGTTTTGCTCCAGCCTCACCTCGCGCTCCAGCCACGCCAGACCATAGGATTCAGCAGGCGGAGCAAGATGATACAGGCGGCAGCGGCTGCGCAGCGTGGCCAGCAGCCGCGCGGGCTCCTGGCAGGCGAGGAAGAACCAGGTATTTTCCGGCGGCTCTTCCAGCGTCTTCAGCAGGGCATTCGCCGCCGCATCGGTCAGCAGCGCCGCGTCGCTAATCCACACTACCTTGGCGCCGCCGAGGCGCGAGCGTTCGTAGAGCTTTTCATTCACTTCGCGAACGGCGTCAATGCCGAGGGCGCTTTTTCCCTTCTCCGGCACCAGCGTGTAGTAATCAGGATGCGTACCGGCCTGCATCAGCTGGCAGCTATGGCAGTGGCCGCAGCTTTTGTGTCCTTCCGGCTGTCGGCACATCAGGTAGCGGCACAGCGCGTAGAGCAACGCATCGCCACCCATTCCCGGCAGGGCCTGCAGCAGTAGCGCATGGTGACCCCGCCCGGCCTGATAGCTGGTGACTAATTGCTCGAAAGGCGGGCGTAACCACGGATACCATTTCATGCGCGCTGCTCCGCCACCCACTGGCTGATAACCGCGCGGATATCGCGCGCGACCGCTTCCAGCGGCTGGGTGGCATCAATGGTGCGGATCGTCGGGTCCTGCGCCGCCAGCTCAAGGTAGCGCGCGCGGGTCCGGTTGAAGAAGTCCAGCGACTCCTGCTCAATACGATCGAGCTCGCCGCGCGCGCGCGCGCGCTTGAGGCCCACCGCAGGCGTCACGTCGAGATAGAGCGTCAGGTTCGGACGAAAATCGCCGAGCACCGCGTCGCGCAGCGTCGCCAGCATCGTCTGGTCAATGCCGCGGCCGCCGCCCTGGTACGCCTGGGTCGAGAGATCGTGGCGGTCGCCAATCACCCACTGTCCGCGGGCCAGGGCCGGCTTAATTACCGTTTCCACCAGCTGAACGCGGGCGGCATAAAACATCAGCACTTCGGCTTTATCATTAATCACTTCATCGCCGGTGGACTGGATATCGAGAACCAGGCTGCGCAGTTTCTCGGCAAGGATGGTGCCGCCCGGCTCGCGGGTAAACAGCAGATCGCTGACGCCGGATTGCTCCAGCGCCTCTACCACCAGGTTACGTGCGGTGGTTTTTCCTGCGCCCTCCAGGCCTTCGATAACGATGTAATTACTGCGCATTTTTTTCCTTAAGAACTTTTAAATAATCCTGAACCGAGCGGTTGTGGCTGGACAGATTGGTATTAAACGTATGCCCGCCCTTACCGTCAGCGACAAAATAGAGGTACGGCGTTTTCGCCGGATGCGCGGCGGCGGTCAGCGAGGCCTCTCCAGGCGCGGCGATCGGCCCCGGCGGCATGCCGCTAATCACATAGGTATTATAGGCCGTCGGAGTTTCGAGATCCCTGCGCGTCAGCTTGCCATTATAACCCTCACCCATGCCGTAAATCACCGTCGGGTCGGTTTGCAAACGCATGCCGATACGCAGGCGGTTGATAAATACCGACGCCACGCGGTCGCGCTCTTCCGGCACCGCCGTCTCTTTTTCGATAATTGACGCCATGGTCAGCAGCTGGTTTTGATCCTGGTACGGCAGGTTATCCATCCGCCCTTCCCACGCTTTGTCCACCTCGGCGACCATCTTCTGATGCGCCCGCTTGAGGATCGCCACATCGCTGGTATTGGCGGTATACATCCAGGTATCCGGCCAGAACCAGCCTTCCACCCAGTCCGGGTGTTCAAGATCGAGCGTTTTCGCTACCGTTTCATAGCTGTCGTCGGCCAGCGTATGCTTGACATACGGCGCGTCGCGCAGCTGGCGCAGATAGTCGCTCACCCGCATTCCCTCAACGAAACGCAGCGGGAACTGGGCCTCTTTGCCGCTGCCAAGCAGCTGGAGCATTTCGCGCACCGTCATTTTCGGCGTGAAGCGGTAGGTGCCGGCTTTGAAGTGCGACAGCTCCGGCTCAATCCGCAGCAGCCACTGGAAGACGCGAGGCCGGTTGATAACCTTATCACCGTACAGCTGCTGACCCAGCGCAATGCGCCCGGTGCCGGCTTCAAGGGTAAAGATGGTCTCTTCTTTGATAAGCAGCTTGCTGTCAGCGAGCTGGCGGACTTTCCACATGCCCACGCCTGCGGCAATGCCGAACACCACTAACAATAGCAGGATAAAACGTAACATTTTCTTCATGACTAACCAGACAGCTCACACAGTGGGGCTAAAAAATGATAAAGCTCGCGCGAGGACCAACGGCTCTCGTCCCAGCGGCGAACCGGCACCAGCGGCATCAGGGCATTGCAAATCAGCACTTCATCGGCATCGCGCAACGCATCAGGGCCCGTGGTGACTTCGACAACGCGAAACGGCGATTGTGCCAGCCTCGCGATACAATACTGGCGCATAATCCCGTTCACGCCCGCCTGGTCAAGACGCGGCGTAAATACCTCCATTCCCTTGCGCCAGAACAGATTCGCGGCACAGCATTCCGTAAGCCACCCGTCGCTGTCAAGAACCAGCGCCTCGTCAGCCTCCGTCTGCTCAAGATGAGAGCGGATCAGCACCTGCTCCAGGCGGTTAAGGTGCTTCAGGCCGGCAAGCGACGGGTTGCGCCCCAGCCGTATCGGGCTCAGGGTCAGAGCGATGCCCTCTTCGCGCCAGCGGGAATAGTGCGCCGGTAGCGGGGATACGCTGAGAATGCGGGTCGGCGCCTGGCACAGCGTGCCGCTATAGCCGCGGCCGCCGGAACCGCGCGTCAGAATAACCTTGAGGACGCCGCTTTTCTCGGTCTGCGCCAGGCGCAGCATTTCCTGTTCCAGCGTTTGCCAGTGGCTATAGGGGATCATCAGCTTTTCGCAGGCCTGCTGCAAACGCCGAAGGTGGGCAGGCAGCATCTGCACGCTATTTTCCACAATACGCGCGGTGGTAAAGCATCCGTCGCCAAACTGTATCGCTCGGTCGTTAGCGGCCAGGACGTCCTGTTCGCGGCCATTAATCAAGAACATAGTGGCTCCTTATCGGTGGCCCGCCAGTGTCGCAGGATGAATTACGCAGGACAAGCAGAGAAAGCTGAAGAAAAAAGAAGGCCCGCAATAAATGCAGGCCTGAGTCATGGCTGGGTGACGAGATTAACGGCTTAGACCTTTTTAAAGATCAGCGAACCGTTGGTGCCGCCAAAGCCGAAGGAGTTACACAAGGTGTACTCCATGCCGGAAACCTGACGAGCTTCGTGCGGGACGAAGTCCAGATCGCAGCCATCGTCCGGGTTATCCAGGTTGATGGTCGGCGGAACCACGCCATCGCGCAGCGCGAGGATTGAGTAGATAGACTCTACCGCCCCCGCGGCGCCCAGCAGGTGCCCGGTCATCGATTTGGTCGAGCTGACCATCACGCGGCGAGCCGCATCGCCAAAGACTGACTTAACGGCCTGAGTTTCCGCTTTATCGCCCGCTGGCGTCGAAGTACCGTGCGCGTTGACGTAGGCAATCTGGCCCGGCTCAATGCCCGCATCGCGAATGGCGTTAACCATTGCCAGCGCCGCACCCGCACCGTTCTCCGGAGGAGAGGTCATATGGTAAGCATCGCTGCTCATACCAAAACCAACGATTTCCGCGTAGATTTTCGCGCCGCGTTTTTTAGCGTGCTCGTACTCTTCCAGCACCACCATACCGGCACCGTCGCCAAGCACAAAACCGTCGCGATCTTTATCCCACGGACGGCTTGCCGCCTGCGGATTGTCGTTGCGGGTAGAGAGCGCGCGGGCTGCGCCAAAGCCACCCACGCCGAGCGGGGTACTGGCTTTTTCCGCACCGCCGGCAACCATTGCGTCGGCATCGCCGTAAGCAATGATACGCGCGGCCTGACCGATATTATGCACACCGGAAGTACAGGCGGTCGCGATGGAGATGCTCGGCCCACGCAGGCCAAACATGATGGTCAGATGTCCGGCCACCATGTTAACAATTGTAGACGGTACAAAGAACGGGCTGATCTTACGAGGTCCGCCGTTGGTCAGCGAGCTGTGGTTTTCCTCAATCAGGCCGAGACCGCCGATGCCGGAGCCGATAGCTGCGCCGATGCGGTCTGCGTTCTCTTCCGTTACTTCAAGACCAGAATCCTGCATGGCCTGAACGCCAGCGACAATTCCATATTGAATGAAGGCATCCATCTTGCGCTGTTCTTTACGCGAGATGATGTCATCACAGTTAAAATCCTTTACTAAGCCAGCAAATTTTGTTGCATAGGCGCTAGTATCGAAATGGTCGATCAGGCTGATGCCACTCTGACCGGCAAGGAGAGCTTTCCAGGTAGACTCTACGGTATTGCCGACAGGAGACAACATGCCCAGTCCGGTCACAACTACACGACGCTTAGACACGGTTGTCCTCCAGGGAGGGAAAATAAATTCTTGTGGGACAAACTAAAGATAAAACTCAGGCGGTCGAATGACCGCCTGGAGATGTTCACTTACGCCTGGTGACCGTTGATGTAATCAATGGCAGCCTGAACAGTGGTGATTTTCTCAGCTTCTTCGTCCGGAATCTCAGTATCAAACTCTTCTTCCAGAGCCATTACCAGCTCAACGGTGTCAAGAGAATCAGCGCCCAGATCTTCAACGAAGGAAGCATTGTTGGTAACTTCTTCCTGCTTAACGCCCAGCTGTTCGCCGATGATTTTCTTAACGCGTTCTTCGATAGTGCTCATACTCTTAAATTTCCTATCAAAACTCGCTTTCGCGATGGTTTTCGTAGTGTATAAAATGTTGAAAAATTTGCAACTAAATCCCGGCAGGTCTTACCACGATTTTACGCTATTTTGCGGCTGTTTGCCCTCATAACGCAAATCATTTTGCACAAAACCGTACGCGGAATCGCACAGACTGCGCGGTTCCTGAACGTTTTGCGCAAAACTCGGTCAGACCATGTACATTCCGCCGTTGACGTGCAGGGTTTCACCAGAGATGTAACCTGCTTCGTCAGAAGCTAAGAACGCAACCGCACTGGCGATTTCTTTTGCATCGCCGAGGCGACCCGCCGGAACTTGCGCCAGAATACCCGCACGCTGATCGTCAGACAGCGCACGCGTCATGTCCGTTTCAATAAAGCCCGGAGCAACAACGTTTACGGTAATACCGCGGGACGCGACTTCACGTGCCAGCGACTTACTAAAACCAATCAGACCCGCTTTCGCCGCAGCGTAGTTAGCCTGACCAGCATTTCCCATGGTACCGACCACAGAACCGATAGTAATAATGCGGCCGTGACGCTTTTTCATCATAGCGCGCATTACTGCTTTTGACAGACGGAAAACTGATGACAGGTTGGTTTCGATAATATCGTTCCACTCGTCATCTTTCATTCGCATTAACAGGTTATCACGAGTAATACCGGCATTATTAACCAGGATATCAACTTCACCAAACTCTGCGCGAATATTTCCCAGGACAGATTCGATAGATGCCGGGTCGGTCACATTCAGCAGCAGACCTTTACCGTTAGCACCTAAATAGTCGCTGATCGCCTGCGCACCGCTCTCGCTGGTGGCAGTACCGATAACCTTTGCGCCACGGGCAACGAGCGTTTCAGCGATTGCACGGCCGATCCCGCGACTTGCACCGGTAACCAGCGCGATTTTTCCTTCAAAACTCATGATATTCCTCTTTTATTGCTCAAGCGCCGCAGACAGCGCTGCGGGCTCGTTAAGCGCGGAAGCGGTCAGGGTGTCAACAATACGTTTAGTCAGACCGGTGAGGACTTTACCCGGGCCCACTTCATACAGATGTTCTACGCCCTGAGCTGCCATAAACTCGACGCTTTTGGTCCACTGAACCGGGCTGTACAGCTGGCGGATCAGCGCGTCGCGAATGGCGTCAGGCGCGGTTTCGCACTTCACATCAACGTTGTTCACAACCGGAATAGCCGGCGTGTTAAAGGTGATTTTTTGCAGTTCAACCGCCAGTTTTTCCGCCGCAGGCTTCATCAGCGCACAGTGGGACGGCACGCTAACCGGCAGCGGCAGCGCGCGTTTGGCGCCGGCGGCTTTACAGGCGGCGCCTGCGCGCTCTACGGCTTCCTTGTTGCCAGCGATCACCACCTGACCCGGGGAGTTGAAGTTGACCGGTGAAACCACCTGGCCTTCGGCAGACTCTTCGCAGGCTTTGGCAATTGACGCATCGTCAAGGCCAATGATGGCCGACATGGCGCCGGTACCTTCCGGTACGGCTTCCTGCATAAATTTGCCACGCATCTCAACCAGACGCACGGCGTCGGTGAAATCAATCACGCCGCTGCAAACCAGCGCGGAGTATTCGCCCAGGCTATGGCCTGCCAGCAGAGCCGGCGCTTTGCCGCCCTGCTGTTGCCACGCGCGGTACAGCGCCACGGAGGCGGTCAGCAGCGCGGGCTGGGTCTGCCAGGTTTTATTCAGTTCTTCTGCCGGGCCCTGTTGAGCAAGCGCCCACAGATCGTAGCCCAACGCCGCGGAGGCTTCACGGAAAGTCTCTTCAATAACGGAATAAGCTGCCGCCATATCTGACAACATTCCTACCGCCTGCGAGCCCTGTCCCGGGAACACAAAAGCAAATTGCGTCATCTCTAAATCCTTATACTAAAAACGAACCAGCGCGGAACCCCAGGTGAAACCGCCACCAAAGGCTTCCAGCAGAATCAGCTGACCACGCTGAATGCGGCCATCGCGCACCGCTTCATCCAGCGCACAAGGGACGGAGGCGGCGGAGGTATTGCCATGACGATCGAGCGTCACCACCACGTTATCCATCGACATTCCGAGCTTTCTCGCCGTCGCGCTGATAATACGCAGGTTAGCCTGATGCGGTACCAGCCAATCCAGGGCGGTACGCTCCAGATTGTTCGCCGCTAACGTCTCATCAACAATGTGCGCCAGCTCGGTCACGGCCACTTTAAAGACTTCATTACCCGCCATCGTCAGATAGATCGGATTTTCCGGTTCCACGCGATCGGCGTTCGGCAGCGTTAACAGCTCGCCGTAGCGGCCGTCGGCATGCAGATGGGTCGAGATGATGCCCGGCTCGGCGGATGCCCCCAGCACAACGGCGCCAGCGCCATCGCCAAAAATAATGATCGTCCCGCGATCGGCAGGATCGCAGGTGCGCGCCAGAACGTCAGCGCCAATAACCAGCGCGTAGTCTACCGCGCCGTTTTTGACATACTGGTCGGCGATGCTCAGGGCGTAGGTGAAGCCGGCACAGGCCGCAGCAACGTCAAACGCCGGGCAGCCGTTAATTCCCAGCATAGACTGAATTTGACAGGCCGAGCTTGGGAATGCGTGGGTGCCAGAGGTGGTCGCAACAATAATCAGACCAATTTGCTCCGGCTTAACGCCCGCCATATCCAACGCATTTTTTGCAGCTTCAAAACCCAGCGTAGCAACGGTTTCATTCGGTGCGGCAATACGACGTTCACGGATACCCGTACGGGTGACAATCCACTCGTCAGACGTATCTACCATTTTTTCCAGGTCGGCGTTAGTACGCACTTGCTCGGGCAGATAGCTGCCGGTACCAATAATCTTCGTATACATGTACGCTCAGTCACTCTTGGGTAACATACCCGCCTTGTTCAAACCGCTGGGGCGTCAGTCCTGCTCGTTCGTCCCGCTTTGCTGTCGGGAGTTCCCGTTTTTGCCGCCCCCCGGCAGTTCGAAGCCTGCTGGGTATAAAGATTCCAGGCGAGCGGCGATCCGTTGAGGTATCTGCCGCTGCACCGCCTGCACTGCCTGCTCTATTGCAACGCTAAAGGCGCGCTGATTGGCAGCACCATGACTCTTAATCACGGAACCGCGCAATCCTAACAGACAGGCGCCATTATACTGGTCGGGGTTGAGGTGACTGAATCGCCTTGCGAGGCTTTTTTGTAACCAACGTTTCAATAACAGCAGCCACCACGACCGTTTTTTGCCCTCTCCCTGCGATTTCAGCAGCGAAAGAAACATTCTGACAACACCTTCCATTGTTTTTAGTGTGACGTTGCCCGTGAATCCATCACAAACCAGAACGTCGGTTTTACCCGTCAACAGTTCATTGGCTTCAAGATAGCCTATATAGTTGAGAGACGGCAGCGTTTTCAAAACCGCTGCGGCGTCGCGAATGCTGCTGAGGCCCTTCATTTCTTCTTCGCCAATATTCAGCAGCGCGACGCGGGGATTTTCAATACCGACCACTTCTTCCGCCAGTACCGCCCCCATCACCGCAAACTGCACCAGCATTGTGCTGTCGCAGTCGACGTTGGCGCCAAGATCCAGCACCACCGTTTTACCCTTCTGCTGGTGCGGCAGTATCGTCACCAGCGCCGGGCGCTCAATCCCCTCAATGGGCTTGAGCAATAATTTCGCCAGTCCCATCAGCGCGCCGGTATTGCCCGCGCTGACGCAGGCCTGTGCCCGCCCCTCTTTCACCAGCTCGAGCGCCACGCGCATTGAGCTTCCGCGGCTGCTGCGAATCGCCTGCGCGGGTCGCGCATCACTGGCAATAACTGACTGCGCAGGAATAACCTGCAGACGCGAACGTTGTTCGAAATCAGCTTTGGCAAGTAATGGCGTGATGGCGTCGGGGTCGCCGACTAAAAGAAGTGTGAGTTGCGAATTAGAGATCAGTGCCTGCAGTGCTGCAGGCACCGTCACGGAAGGACCAAAATCGCCCCCCATGACATCTAACGCCAGGGTTAGACGTGTCAAGGTATCGTCGCTGCCCGGTTCGGTTATTCCCCAGTTACCTGGGGAAATCCTCACTAAGCTTCACCACGCTTATACTCGGTGTCCTTCACGCTGCAGAACCGTTAACTGCGCGGCCTTCCTGCAACACGAAATTCATAGAGTATCGCGTGATTACTTAGTGATAACCTTGCGACCGCGGTAGAAACCGTCGGCAGTGATGTGGTGACGCAGGTGTTTCTCACCAGAGGTTTTGTCTACAGACAGGCTGGTGACTGCGGTCAGAGCGTCATGGGAACGACGCATGCCACGTTTGGAACGGGTTGGTTTATTCTGTTGTACGGCCATGGACCTTACTCCTCAATTACTTATGCTTTAAGCTGGCTAATACGGCAAATGGGTTTGGCTTCTGTGCCTCTGCAGGCAGTTCACCAAAAACCATGTCCGCGTCGGACACTTCACAGTGTTCAGAATCATGCACCGGAACTACAGGCAAGGAGAGAATAATTTCATCCTCAACCAGCGCTTGCAGATCGATTTCACCGAATTCGTTAACCTCAATCGGCTCATACGCTTCCGGCAGTGCTTCGGCCTGTTCGTCATTTCTGACCGGGCTGAAACAATACGTTGTGTAGACATGACGGGGGAACGGTTTCCCGCAACGCTGACATTCGAGGGTTACTGAAACCTTCGCATCGCCGGTTATAACGGCAAGACGCTGGTTATCAATAGCGAACGACATGCTGCATTCCACATCGGTGTCCACGCTGACTACAGAATCGGCCACACGTGCTACCTGATCGCGAGCATAAATGCCCTGGTAATCAAGGCGTTTTTGAGCCGTGCGAACCGGGTCAAGAGTCAGGGGTAATTTTACTTTTTGCATAGGGCGCGCATATTAACTTTGTAATGTCATAGAGTCAAAGAAAAAGGCAGCCTCAGGTTGCCTTTTGCCATTTATTCGCACACATTGCGGCCCATAGTTTAAAATGATGCTCTTCGAAGCGCTATATGTGGATGAAAAAATATGTCTGAGCTTATCCTGGCGTCGACCTCACCCTGGCGGCGGATGCTGCTGGAAAAACTGGCGGTACCGTTTGAATGCGCGGCGCCTGAAGTCGATGAAACGCCGCACCCCGGAGAGTCCGCTCGCCAGCTGGTCGTGCGTCTGGCGCAGGCTAAGGCGCAAATTCTCGCCGCCCGCTACCCGCAGCATTTAATTATAGGCTCCGATCAGGTTTGCGTCCTTGATGGCGAAATAACCGGTAAACCGCATAGCGAAGAGAACGCCCGCCGGCAGCTAAGAAAAGCCAGCGGCACCATCGTGACCTTTTACACCGGGCTGGCGCTCTATAATTCGGCGAACGGCCATCTGCAAACCGAATGTGAGCCCTTTGACGTTCATTTTCGCCATTTAAGCGACCGGGAGATAGAGACCTACGTGCGCAAAGAGAACCCGCTGCACTGCGCCGGGAGCTTTAAAAGCGAAGGGCTGGGGATCACGCTTTTCGAGCGCTTAGAAGGCCGGGACCCCAACACCCTGGTTGGCCTGCCGCTGATTGCGCTTTGTCAGATGCTGCGCAGAGAAGGCTATAACCCGCTGCTAGCCTGATGCGCGGTTCCGTATCCTGAAAGTCACCGCCGCAGGCTCATCGGCCCGCGCGGTGAAAGCGGCGGAGTCCCGTTACTTCTTGTCGCGTAGCACCTGCAGGCAGCGTTTGAGCTGGCTATCCAGCGGCGCTTCAACGCGCATCACCTCCCCCGTCCCCGGGTGGGTAAATTTCAGCGCCGCGGCGTGCAGGAACAGGCGATTGAGGCCGGTGCCTGTGAGCTGCTTATCAAATTCCCGATCGCCGTAACGATCGTCAAATGCGATCGGGTGTCCGGCATACTGCGTGTGCACGCGAATCTGGTGGGTTCTACCGGTCACCGGGCTGCAGCGCACCAGAGTGGCGTCGGTAAAGCGCTCTTCTACCTTAAAGCGGGTTTCCGACGGCTTGCCTTCCTGATTGACGCGCACGATACGCTCGCCGCTTTGCAGGATGTTTTTCAGCAGCGGCGCCTGTACCACTTTGGTATGCGACTGCCACTGCCCGCGCACCAGCGCCAGATAATCCTTTTGCATCCCCTTTTCACGCAGCTGCTCATGCAGCGAACGCAGCGCGGAACGCTTCTTCGCCACCAGCAGCACGCCGGAGGTATCGCGGTCAAGACGGTGCACCAGCTCAAGGAAGCGCGCTTCCGGCCGCAGCGCGCGCAGGCCTTCAATCACGCCAAAGCTCAGGCCGCTGCCGCCGTGAACCGCGGTGCCGGAAGGCTTATTGAGCACCAGGATATGATCGTCTTCATACAGAATCACCTCAGCCAGAGCCGCTACTTTTTGCAGATGCGGGGAGACCGCGTCTTCCTCACGCTCGGCAACGCGTACCGGCGGAATACGGATCTCGTCGCCCGCTTCCAGCTTGTACTCAGGCTTGACGCGTTTTTTGTTCACCCGCACCTCGCCTTTACGCAGGATGCGATAAATCATGCTCTTCGGTACGCCCTTAAGCTGCGTACGCAAAAAGTTATCGATGCGTTGCCCCGCTTCATCAGCGGTAATGGCAACCATTTTCACGGTTGGGGTCTCAGTTTTCATGGTGCGCGATTCTAAATAGCCCGACGCATTAGCGCCACTCATTTTTATATGCTTATATTTATCATTATCCGGTTTTCATCGTGTGCATCATCGTCGTTTTGTTTGTTATTAGAACAATCTGTATACGCAGGTGATAAAACTGTGAGTAACCGGGTGATAAAAGGTAAAAGTCAACTTGCTATAACAAGCTTAGCAATGGAATAATGATGCCGTTTTCCGTGTTGAATCTTGTTAGAACAAGAGATTAGCGGAATGACCAATTTTGTCTGACCGATCATCAACGCAGCAATGGCGTAAGACGTATTGATCTTTCAGACAGTTAGCGGGCTGCGGGTTGCAGTCCTTACCGGTACAGGCTCTATGGATTTCACGTCGCAGGAAGGCGTCGACTCCGGGTATCCCCGGGAGCTCATTATAATCGCATGATTGTGATGAGCAGGTTAAGCCAACACGCCTGCAACGTGAAAAACGATAGAATATACGCAAAATTATTCGAGATGCGTCAAGGCAGCAAGAGAGTGAATCCCCGGAAGCCTGCATCGCCAGGTAACAGGGATGAACGAGCGCAGCCAGTGCAGAAGCAACTCGAAGCATGAAGTGTATAAATGGAATCTTCTCTGGTGATACATCCCAGGCAATTCCCCTGACAATTGCGCTGTGTTTCCGTTTGAAATGCAGGCGACCGACACTCTGCGCCTCTTAAGCGCGCGACAACCGTGAGGTTGGCGACGTGAAACAGACACGAGGCCATCGGTTTCCCCCGGCAAGGCGTTACTCTGCCCGCAGCTTAGTCGTCAATGTAAGAATAATGAGTAAGTTACGATGAAAAGAATGTTAATCAACGCAACTCAGCAGGAAGAGTTGCGCGTCGCCCTTGTTGATGGGCAGCGCCTGTACGACCTGGATATCGAAAGCCCCGGGCACGAACAGAAAAAAGCGAACATCTACAAAGGCAAAATCACCCGTATTGAACCTAGCCTGGAGGCCGCGTTTGTTGATTACGGCGCCGAGCGTCATGGTTTCCTCCCTCTTAAAGAAATTGCCCGCGAATACTTCCCAGCCAACTATAACGCTCATGGCCGTCCTAACATTAAGGATGTGCTGCGTGAAGGTCAGGAAGTTATTGTTCAGATTGATAAAGAAGAACGTGGCAACAAAGGCGCCGCGCTCACTACCTTTATTAGCCTGGCAGGCAGCTACCTGGTACTGATGCCGAATAACCCGCGCGCCGGCGGTATTTCCCGCCGCATCGAGGGTGACGATCGCACAGAGCTGAAAGAAGCGCTGGCCAGCCTTGAGCTGCCGGACGGAATGGGGCTGATTGTGCGCACCGCGGGCGTCGGCAAATCTGCCGAAGCGCTGCAGTGGGACCTGAGCTTCCGCCTGAAGCACTGGGAAGCTATCCAGAAAGCCGCTGAAAGCCGCCCGGCGCCGTTCCTGATCCACCAGGAAAGCAACGTTATCGTGCGCGCGTTCCGCGACTACCTGCGTCAGGATATCGGTGAAATTCTTATCGATAACCCGAAAGTGCTTGAGCTGGCTCGCCAGCACATCGCCGCGCTGGGTCGCCCGGATTTCAGCAGCAAAATTAAGCTCTACACCGGTGAAATCCCGCTGTTCAGCCACTACCAAATCGAGTCGCAGATCGAATCCGCTTTCCAGCGTGAAGTTCGTCTGCCGTCCGGCGGCTCTATCGTCATCGATAGCACCGAGGCGTTGACCGCGATCGATATCAACTCCGCCCGCGCAACCCGCGGCGGCGACATCGAAGAAACCGCCTTCAACACCAACCTTGAAGCATCCGACGAAATTGCCCGCCAGCTGCGCCTGCGCGACCTCGGCGGTCTGATCGTTATCGACTTTATCGATATGACCCCGGTACGCCACCAGCGTGCGGTGGAAAACCGCCTGCGCGAAGCCGTTCGTCAGGATCGCGCGCGCATCCAGATCAGCCATATTTCTCGCTTTGGCCTGCTGGAAATGTCGCGTCAGCGCCTGAGCCCGTCGCTCGGCGAATCCAGCCATCACGTCTGCCCGCGCTGTAGCGGCACCGGCACCGTACGCGATAACGAATCCCTGTCGCTCTCCATTCTGCGCCTGATTGAAGAAGAAGCGCTGAAAGAGAACACCCAGGAAGTTCACGCGATCGTTCCTGTGCCAATCGCCTCCTATCTGCTGAACGAAAAACGTGCGGCGGTAAGCGCTATCGAAACCCGTCAGGGCGACGTGCGCGTGATCATCGTGCCAAACGACCAGATGGAAACCCCGCACTATTCCGTGCTGCGCGTGCGCAAAGGCGAAGAGACCTCTACCCTGAGCTATCTGCTGCCGAAGCTGCATGAAGAAGAGATGGCTCTGCCGGCTGATGAAGAACCGGCGGAACGTAAACGTCCGGAACAGCCGGCTCTGGCAACCTTCGTGATGCCGGATGCTCCGCCGGCGCCCGCGCATGAAGAGCCTGCAGCCGTCGCTGTAGCCGCCAGCGCCCCGACCGCGGCCGCTGCCTCAGCCCCGGCTCAGCCTGGCCTGCTCTCCCGCTTCTTTGGCGCATTGAAAAACCTCTTCTCCGGTACGGAAGAAGCCAAACCGGCTGAAGTCCAGGAAGAGAAAAAAGCCGAAGAGAAGCCGGAACGCCAGCAGGAACGTCGTAAACCACGTTCTAATAATCGCCGCGATCGTAACGATCGTCGTGACAATCGCGAAGGCCGCGATAGTCGTGATAACCGGGAAAATCGTGACAACCGCGATAACCGTGCTGACCGCGATAATCGCGCCGATAATGGTGAAGGCCGTGAGTCCCGCGAATCTCGCGAGGAAAACCGCCGTAACCGTCGTGAGAAACAGCAGCAGAACGCCGAGCAGCGCGAACCTCGCCAGGCTACCGGCGACGAAGCGGAAAAAGCGAAATCCCGCGACGAGCAGCCGCCGCGCCGTGAACGTAACCGTCGTCGTAATAATGACGATAAGCGTCAGGCACCGCTGGAAGCAGTTAAAGCACAGGATGAGCCAGTTGTTCTGCCGGAAGCTGAGCAGGAAGAGCGCGTTCAGAACATGCCGCGTCGTAAACCTCGCCAGCTGGCCCAGAAGGTTCGCATCGAATCTGCGGTAGCGGAAGTCGCCGTAGAGGCAGCTGAAGCTGTGGTTGAGAAAGCGCAGCCAGCAGTCGCGGCACCGCGTACTGAACTGGCGAAAGTTGACCTGCCGGCGGTGGTTGAGACTCACGTCGAGCACGAAGAGAACGGCGAATCTCGTGATGCTAACGGTATGCCACGTCGCTCTCGTCGTTCGCCGCGTCATCTGCGCGTCAGCGGCCAGCGTCGTCGTCGTTACCGCGACGAGCGTTATCCGACCCAATCGCCGATGCCGCTGACCGTAGCCTGCGCATCGCCGGAAATGGCTTCAGGTAAAATCTGGATCCGCTACCCGGTTGCCCGTCCGCAGGACCAGCAGCAGGAAGAGCCGCAGGTTCAGGCTTTGGTTGCCGAAGCCGCGGCGCCAGTCGCTATCGCTGAGCAGAGCGTTAGCGAACCGGCAGTAGCTGAAGTCATCGCCCCGGTAGTGACCGACGTCGCCGCCAGCGAAGCCGAAGCGCCAGAACCGGCTCAGCAGGTTGTTGCCAGCGAACCGCAGGCGGCGCCTGAGGAAGTCGTTGCTGAGACCGTAGCTGAAGCCGCCGTTGAAGTTGAAGTTGAAGCTGAAGACGTAGCTGAGCCAGCCGTCGCCGCTGAATCTGCAGCCGCAGACGAAGCCGCCGAGGTTGAGCAGGTTGCCGCCGAGCCTGAAGCCGCCGTCGTTGACGAAGCACCGGCAATCCAGACAGCCGCACCGGCTGAAGTGGAAGAAACCGTAGCTGCGCAGGGCGTTGACGAAGCGCCGACAGCAGCAGCGGTGGTGGCAGCGGAAGAAGCGGCAGCGCCGCAGGTTGTTGACGAAACGCCGGCAGCAGCGGCTCCGGCCCCTGTCGCCGCGGTGGCGCCAGCTCCCGTCGCTGCAGCGGTTATCGTTTCTGAGCGCCACGCTACCGCACCGATGACCCGCGCCCCGGCTCCGGCTTACGAACCGGAAGCACCGCGTCGCAGCGATTGGGTTCGTCCGTCGTTCGCGTTCGATGGCAAAGGCTCTGCCGGCGGCCATAGCGCAACTCATCAGGCTACTGCGGAACCTACCCGCCCACGGTCCGTCGAGTAAGCGTTAAGCCTAAAAAAACCGGCCTATATGGCCGGTTTTTTTTATTCCCCTTCCGGACGCTGCATGCCCGCAACCTGCGGCATAACCTCGCGCATCAGGTCGAGAAACTTACGTAAACGGGTCGGATAGTACCGCGCCCACGGATAAACCAGATGGACCGGCAGGGAAGACGCTCGCCACTGCGGAAACGGTTCGACCAGCCGCCCGGCGGCGATATCCCCCACCACCGCCCAGCTTGAAACGATAGCCACCCCCAATCCCGCCAGCGCGGTATTGCGCGCCACGTACACGCTATCGGTACTCAGGCACGGCACGATGCCGAAGGCCTGCTGCTGATTACACTCCTGATGGAATAATTTCACCTCATGCTGATAAAAGGTGCTGATCGCCACCCACGGCAGCTGCGACATCTCCTGGGGCGTTTCTAATGTCGGGTAGCGCGCCAGCAGTGAGGGAGCGGCAACCACGCTGCGCGGCACCTCAGCCAGCAGCACTGACACCGTCTCAGGGTCCACTTCGGCCCCCACGCGAATCGCACAATCGATATTATCGCTGAGAAAATCGACGGTTTTGTCATTCAGCATCCACTCTACGGACAGCTGCGGATAGCGCTGCAGAAAGCTGACCAGCGGCCCCAGCAACTGCTGCTGACCAAAAGCGTGCGGCGCACGTACCCGCAGCACGCCGACGGGCCGGTCATCGGCAATGCTCAGATCGTCTTCCAGCGCCAGCCACGCATCGACCACCCGACGCGCATGCTGATAGCAGCGCTCGCCGTCGTCGGTCAGCTTCATCGCATGGGTGGTTCGCAGAATCAGCTTACTGCCCAGCAGGCCTTCCAGCGACTGCAGGCGCCGGCTCACCGTCGCCTGGGTAGTGTTCAGCTGAAGCGCGGCGGCAGAAAGCGAACCGGCTTCGACGATTCGAATAAAGGTGCGCATCAGTTCAATCCGGTCTATACGTTCCTGCCGCTTCATATTTACTATGCCTATACGTTTTGCGTATAACCGTTTTACCACCACGCTATCTACCGCACCAGCCTGATTCAGGGAAAAATAGCGCCATCGCATCTACGAGGGCTTTATCATGGCACCGACAACACTATCCTCCCGCGAAGCCGGCTGGATTATCTTCATACTCGCTCTTGGCGCAGGCTTTAGCGTCGCCTCTATTTACTACGCCCAGCCGCTGCTGCCATTAATGGGCGCCAATCTGCATCTCAGCGTCGAAGGCATGGGGCTGGTTCCAACCCTGACACAGGCGGGCTATGCGCTAGGCATTCTGTTTCTTCTGCCGCTCGGCGATCGCCATGACCGCCGTACGCTGATTTTACTCAAAAGCGCCGCGCTGGCCGTGCTCCTGCTGCTGTGTAGCCTGACGGGGCAGCTCACTTCCCTGCTGATTGTCAGCCTGCTGATCGGGATGGCGGCGACGATGGCCCAGGACATCGTTCCGGCGGCCGCAATCCTCGCCCCGGCGGGGAAACAGGGGAAAATGGTGGGCACCGTCATGACCGGCCTGCTGCTGGGTATCCTGCTCTCAAGAACGGTGAGCGGCGTGGTCGGCGCGCTGTTTGGCTGGCGGATGATGTACCAGGCTGCGGCGGTTAGCATCGCGCTGATTGGCCTGCTGATGTGGCGCGTGGTGCCGCGGTTTGAAATTCACTCGACCCTCAGCTATCCGCAGCTGATGAAGTCGATGGCGCATCTCTGGCAGCTCTACCCGGCCCTGCGCCGCGCCGCGCTGGCACAGGGCTTTCTCTCCATCGCCTTCAGCGCCTTCTGGTCAACGCTGGCGGTCATGCTGCTCGAACGCTATCAGATGGGCAGCGCCGTTGCCGGCGGATTCGGCATCGCCGGGGCCGCAGGAGCGCTCGCCGCGCCGCTGGCCGGCGGCCTGGCGGATAAATATGGCGCCGGGAAAGTCACCCAGCTGGGCGCAGCGCTGGTTACCGTCTCTTTTGCCCTGATGTTCCTGCTGCCGGTACTGCCGCCCCACGGCCAGCTGGCGCTGATCGCTATCTCGGCTATTGGCTTCGACCTTGGTCTGCAGTCAAGCCTCGTGGCGCACCAGAACCTGGTGTACGGTCTGGAGCCGCAGGCCCGCGGCAGGCTGAACGCCCTGCTGTTCACCGGCGTCTTTATTGGCATGTCGCTCGGTTCCGTGCTCGGCAGCAAACTGTACGTGATAGCCGGCTGGAGCGGCGTGGTGATCCTGGCCGTGGCCGCGGGCGCTATCGCCCTTGCGATTCGCCTGCTGGAAAACGCGCGGATCGCGGCGCTACAGCGCGCGGGGCAATAAAAAAACCCGCTCCGCGCTGCGGAACGGGTCTGTTTCTACCCGGAGTTTAGCTTCAGGCCGTGCGTCGGGCGAACTCTTTCACCCGGAAGCCCAGCAGCAGCAGGCTGGCAAAATAGGCCACCACGCCAACCCCCACCACCGCCATCAGGCGCAGCAGACGGAACGGCATGGTCCCCTGGGACCACTCCGGCATGATATACATCATCCCAAGCAGCGCCGCAGACATCACCAGCACCGCAATCACCAGACGCAGCAGGAAGGTAAACCAGCCCGGCTGTGGGGTGAATATTTTTTGCTTACGCAGCTGCCAGTAGAGCAGCGCGGCGTTGAGGCAGGCGGCAAGCCCGATAGAGAGCGACAGGCCGGCATGCTTCAGCGGGCCGATAAAGATCAGGTTCATCACCTGAGTCATAATCAGGGTGACAATGGCGATTTTAACCGGCGTTTTAATATCCTGGCGCGAGTAGAACCCCGGCGCCAGAACCTTAACGACAATCAGCCCCATCAGCCCGACGGAATAGGCCACCAGCGCGCGCTGGGTCATTGCCGCATCAAAGGCGCTAAATTTACCGTACTGGAACAGCGCTACCGTCAGCGGCTTCGCGAGGATCCCCAGCGCCACCGCGCTCGGCAAGGCCAGCAGGAAGCACAGGCGCAGCCCCCAGTCCATCAACCGGCAGTACTCATCATGATTACCGCTGGCAAAGCTTTTTGACAGCGACGGCAGCAGAATTGTCCCCAGCGCCACGCCCAGCACGCCGGATGGAAACTCCATCAGACGATCGGCGTAGTACATCCAGGATACCGAGCCGGAAACGAGGAAAGACGCGAATATTGTGTTGATAATCAACGAAATCTGGCTAACTGACACGCCGAGGATCGCCGGCCCCATCTGCTTCACCACCCGTACCGCACCGGCGTCTTTCAGGTTGATACGCGGCAGCACCAGCATGCCAATTTTTTTCAAATGCGGCAGCTGATAGGCCAGCTGCAGTACGCCGCCGACGGTGACCGCCCACGCCATTGCCAGCATCGGCGGGTGGAAATACGGCGCCGCAAATAGCGCAAAGCCAATCATGCTGACGTTAAGAAAAGTGGGCGCAAAGGCGGGAACGGAAAAACGGTTCCAGGTATTGAGGATCGCGCCGGCTAATGAGGCCAGCGAGATCAGCAAAATATAGGGGAAGGTGATGCGCAGCAGCTGCGTCGTCAGCGCAAATTTATCCGGGGAGTCGGCAAACCCTGGCGCGGTCACGGTGATGACCCAGGGAGCGGCCAGCATGCCGAGGAGGGTTACTACCGCCAGAACCAGCGTCAGAAGACCCGAAACATAGGCCACGAATACGCGGGTGGCGTCTTCGCCCTGCTTGCTTTTATATTCAGCCAGTATCGGCACAAACGCCTGAGAAAACGCGCCTTCGGCAAAAATGCGACGCAGCAGGTTCGGTAATTTGAACGCCACAAAAAAGGCGTCCGTTGCCATTCCCGCACCAAAAATACGCGCGACGATGGCGTCTCGCGCAAAGCCCAGCACGCGCGAAAACATGGTCATCGAACTGACTGCCGCCAGTGATTTTAAAAGGTTCATTGAGGTGTTTTCCACAACCCTGAAGTAAAACGCCCGCAATGGCGGGCGCTGGAAAGTGGCGATAGTCTACCGGGTTCGTCATGAATTACTACTGCCAGATGTTACAACGAATTATTCGCTCATCGCCTCGCGCCACAGCTTTTCAACGATGCGCTGGGCCAGCAGCGCCTGTTCGCCTGCGGTTTCGGGAACCGTCTGATTTTGCACGCATTCAATAAAATGACGCGCGCAGCCCACAAAGCCGCGCTGCTCGAGGGTCGTTTGCCAGCCGGGAACCGGACGCTGAACCACACCCTGGCCGCGCTCTTCCTGCCACTCGCGCATATCACGAACTTCATACAGGCCGCCGTCGGTGACCGCCTGAACCCACTCCCGCTGGCTGCCGGCGCGCCGGTGCATGCTGGTGGTCACCTCCAGCTGCGGCGAGCTGAAGCGGTGTTCGGCATAGAGCATTTCACCCTGGGCGGTGGTTTGCAGCAGGCCGCCGCTCAGACGCGCCTTCCCGTCCGCCAGCCACAGCGCGGTATCGACCACGTGCAGGTAGTCATCAAGCAGGGTAAAGCGCAGGTCGTGACCGACGCTGTCGCCACGATGCTTATCCATACGCAGCGAGGCGGCATCGTCCAGATGCGCTTTCAGCTCACGATAAAGCGGAGCAAAGCGGCGGTTAAATCCTACCATCAGCGTCAGCCCGCGGCGAGCGGCCAGCTCAACCAAGGATTCGGCTTCGCTGAGCTTATCCGCCAGCGGTTTATCCACGCAGACGTGCACCCCGGCGTTAAGCAGCCGGCTGACGACCTCAAAGTGCGAGGCCGTCGAGGTATGAACAAATACCGCATCACACTGCGCCGCCAGCTGCTCCAGGGAATCTGCATAGGGAATGCGCCAGGTTTCGCAGATACGTAGCGCCTTCTCTTTACCCGGTGACCAGGCCGCCTGCAGCGTCCAGCCGTCCGCGGCGCCTAATACCGGCAGCCAGGCCTTCTGCGCAATGCCACCCAGTCCCACCACTCCAACGCGTAGTTTCGCCGTCACGATTAATCCCCCAGATGGGCCAACAGCGATGCCAGCCGCTCTTTTAGTTCCGCCACTTCGGCCTCCAGCACCTCAACCCGGGTCTGGAGATCGTCTCCCGACGGCGATACCGCTTCTACCGCCGTGATAAGCGAATCCATATCATCGCAGAACAGATGCATATAGCGGCATTCGCGTTTCCCCGGTTCGCGAGGCAGACGCGCGACGAACGGGCCGTCATCACGGCTTGCCAGCTTCTCAAGCACGCTTTCGATTTCCGCCATATCGCTGAATTCATACATTCTCTGCGCCCGGCTGCGCAGTTCGCCCGGCGTCTGCGCGCCGCGCAGCAGCAGCGTCGTGACCACCGCGACCTCCGCCGGCGTCAGCTTCAGATCGCCGAACTCGGAATTGCAAAATCGCTGTTCGTATTTGGTCACCCGATTGCCAAACCCGCTCACCGTACGCAGATAGTGGCGCTTGACCAGCGTATCCAGCAGATCCTGAATATCGCTTTCACTGAGCGACATCACCGGCTCCCGGTTGGTTTTCTGGTTACAGGCGGTCACCACCGCGTTGACCGATAGAGGATACTGCTCCGGCGTCGTGACCTGTTTTTCCAGCAGGCAGCCAATAACGCGCGCTTCGTGCGCGGTTAACTGATATTTCATGATCTCTCCTTAGCGACCCGGGATCCAGTCCGGTGTCGTCAACGCCGTCAATACGTGGTCACGCCACTGGCCATTGATTAACAGATAATCTTTGGCGTAACCCTCTTTTTCAAAGCCAAGACGCGCCAGCAAATCGCCGCTGCGCTGATTGTGCGGCATATAGTTGGCCATAATGCGATGAATATGCTGCGTGCGCTGCATATAGCGAATTGCCGAGGTCAGCGCTTCAAACATCAGCCCCTGCCCCTGCCACTTCTCACCGATGGAGTAGCCGAGGTAGCAGGCATGAAACGAGCCGCGCACCACGTTCGAAAAATTCGCCACGCCGACTATCTCCTTCTCTTGCGGATCGAGGAGCGCAAAATAGAACGCCGAGCCCTGCTTATGAAACTCCGAAATCATCGACAAGCGCGCCTGCCAGCCGGAGGGGTAGCAGTGGCTGTCGTCGCGCACCGGCTCCCAGGGTTTTAAGAACCCTTTATTCTCCGCGTAGTAGTCGGCCAGACGCCAGGCGTCACGATCGTGGACCAGCCGCGTCACCAGCCTGTCCGTCGTCAAACGCACCTTTGGTACGTTACTGCGGTAGCCAAACATTCCCCTCTCCTGTTCCCCTGACTTATTACCCTGCTCCCTTCACTATACCTGTCCTGAACGACGGAGTGAAAACAGCAACATACCATTTTCTGCACCATCTCCCTTTTTCGATGAATAGCCTCTATCAAACTTGCTTTTTGATAAAAAAATATTGTCGCAAGTACGCTGGGAAACGCCCGGGCTTCCCCGCAAACTAGTAGGGCTAATCTTTATTTTCCCAGGAGGGGAAATGTCCCGCGTATCGCAGGCAAGGAGCCTGGGTAAATACTTCCTGTTGGTCGACAACATGCTGGTCGTTCTCGGCTTTTTTGTCGTCTTCCCGCTGATTTCCATTCGCTTTGTCGACCAGATGGGCTGGGCCGCGCTGATGGTCGGTATCGCCCTCGGCCTGCGCCAGCTGGTCCAGCAGGGTCTGGGGATTTTTGGTGGCGCGGTTGCCGACCGTTTCGGCGCCAAGCCGATGATCGTCACCGGTATGCTGATGCGCGCGGGCGGCTTTGCCGCGATGGCGGTGGCCCATGAGCCGTGGGTGCTCTGGCTATCCTGCATTCTCTCGGGCCTCGGCGGAACGCTGTTTGACCCGCCGCGCGCGGCGCTGGTGGTGAAGCTGGTGCGCCCGCATCAGCGCGGTCGCTTCTTTTCGCTCCTGATGATGCAGGACAGCGCCGGCGCGGTCATCGGCGCCCTGCTCGGCAGCTGGTTGTTACAGTACGATTTCCGCCTCGTGTGCAGCGTAGGCGCGGCGCTGTTTGTCGCCTGCGCCAGCTTCAACGCCTGGTATCTCCCGGCCTGGAAGCTGTCGACGGTGAAAACGCCGGTGCGCGAAGGGCTGGGGCGCGTGCTGCGCGACAGGCGCTTCGTAACCTATGTTCTGACGCTAACCGGCTATTACATGCTGGCGGTGCAGGTCATGCTGATGCTGCCGATTATGGTCAACGACATCGCGGGCTCCCCTTCTGCGGTCAAATGGATGTATGCCATTGAAGCGACGATATCGCTGACGCTGCTGTATCCGATTGCCCGCTGGAGTGAAAAGCGCTATCGGCTGGAGCATCGGCTGATGGCCGGTCTGCTGGTCATGACGCTCGCCATGCTGCCGATTGGTTTAACCAGCAACCTGCAGCAGCTGTTTACGCTGATTTGCATTTTCTATATGGGCTCGATTATCGCGGAGCCGGCGCGTGAAACCCTGGGCGCGTCGCTGGCCGACGCCCGCGCGCGCGGCAGCTACATGGGCTTCAGTCGACTGGGGCTGGCCTTTGGCGGGGCCTTCGGCTACGCCGGCGGCGGGTGGCTGTTTGACGCCGGTAAAGCGCTCAACCAGCCGGAGCTACCGTGGCTGATGCTGGGTATTATCGGCTTTATCACCTTTATCGCCCTGTGGTGGCAGTTCAGCGCCAGGCGTTCGGCCTCCGGAATGCTCGAGCCACGAACCTGAGTCGCTGCGTAAAGCCAGGCTGATTTTCAGCATTTTCCGCTAGCGCCTACGGTGCTGGCAGGCCATGCTGCTTTGTGTCAGGATGAGCCCATGGCATTACGTTAAGGAACCCAATGAAAAAGATGTTTATCGTGGCCGCGCTTATCGTTAGCGGCCTCCTGAGCGGCTGTAACCAGCTTACGCAGTATTCGATAAGCGAACAGGAAATTAATCAGGCGCTGCAGAAACGTAACCACTTCGCCAAGGATATCGGCCTGCCGGGCGTGGCGGATGCGCATATCGAACTGCACGATTTAACCAGCGCGATTGGTCGCGAGGAGCCGAATAAAGTGACCCTCAGCGGCGTTGCCAATCTGGATCTCAATTCGCTGTTCGGTAATCAAAAAGCCACTATTGACCTTAAGCTTAAAGCGCTGCCGGTATTCAATAAGGAAAAAGGGGCGATCTTCCTGCAGGAGATGGAAGTCGTCGATGCGAAAGTCGCGCCGGAGAAGCTGCAGTCGGTAGTGCAGACGCTGATCCCCTACCTGAACCAATCCCTGCGCAGCTATTTTAACCAGCAGCCCGCCTACGTTCTGCGCGAAGACGCCAGCACCGGTGAAGCGCTGGCGAAAAAGTACGCTAAAGGCATTGAGGTTAAGCCGGGTGAGATAATCATCCCCTTCACCAATTAACATCGCGGGCGCCAGGGCGCCCGTTTTTTTACGGAAGTTGATGCAAAGGAAAACGTTTACGCTTATCCTTTGTGCCCGGTGAAAAACAGCCCTGATGACTGAACCTATTAGCCGGAGCCTTCCATGACAGCACAACCCCAGGTACTGAAAATCCGTCGCCCTGACGACTGGCACATCCATCTGCGCGATGACGATATGCTGGAAACCGTCGTGCCTTACACCAGCGAGTTTTATGGTCGGGCGATCGTGATGCCGAATCTGGCGCCGCCTGTCACCACCGTTGAAGCCGCCGTCGCCTATCGCCAGCGGATCCTTAACGCCGTGCCCGCCGGGCATGATTTTACCCCTCTGATGACCTGCTACCTGACCGATACGCTCGATCCAGCCGAGCTGGAGCGCGGATTTGAGGCCGGCGTTTTTACCGCGGCTAAACTGTACCCGGCCAATGCCACCACTAACTCCAGCCACGGCGTGACCAGCATCGATGCCATTATGCCGGTGCTTGAGCGTATGCAAAAACTCGGCATGCCGCTGCTGGTACACGGCGAAGTGACGCACGCGGAGATCGATATCTTCGATCGCGAGGCGCGCTTTATCGAAACGGTGATGGAGCCGCTGCGCCAGCGCCTGCCGGGTCTGAAAGTGGTGTTCGAACATATCACCACCAAGGATGCCGCAGAGTACGTTCGCGATGGCAACGAACTGCTGGCCGCCACCATTACGCCACAGCATCTGATGTTTAACCGTAATCACATGCTGGTCGGCGGTATTCGTCCGCACCTTTACTGCCTGCCGATTCTGAAACGTAATATTCACCAGCAGGCCCTGCGCGAGCTGGTCGCCAGCGGCTTTACCCGCGCGTTTCTCGGTACCGACTCCGCGCCGCACGCGCGTCATCGTAAAGAAACCAGCTGCGGATGCGCCGGCTGCTTTAATGCGCCAACCGCGCTGGGTAGCTACGCAACGGTGTTCGAAGAGATGAATGCGCTGCAGCACTTCGAAGCATTTTGTTCGCTTAACGGCCCGCGCTTCTACGGTCTGCCGGTCAATGAGAGCTTTGTTGAGCTGGTGCGCGAAGAGAGCGTTGTGGCAGAAAGCATCGCACTGCCGGGCGACACGCTGGTCCCCTTCCTGGCCGGTGAAACCATACGCTGGACGATGAAAAAATAAAACGCCGCCCTCTGTTGTAAATACAAAAACGATACTGTATAAATAAACAGTACATTACACAGGGGGCAATCATGCGCATCGAAGTGTCTATCGCCAAAACCACAGCCTTACCGAGCGGCGCTTTAGAAGCGCTGAATAATGAACTCTCCCGACGTATCGATCTGCAGTTCCCGGCTGAACCAAGCCAGGTAACCGTACGCTTCGCCACCGGTAACAATCTTTCCGTTATCGGTGGCCTTAAAGAAGATAAAGACCGGATAAGCGAAATCCTGCAAGAAACCTGGGAAAGCGCTGATGACTGGTTTATCCACGACGTACCCTGAGTCACCCGGGCGCATGAAAGCGGCAGCGCAGAACGCCTCAGGCTGTTAGCCGAAGCTTTTGCCTGCCCAATACTCATGCGGTTCGAAGTCTGACCGGTACAGCAAATTAATTTGCTCCCTCATTGTGCTTCTTTTGCCGGGTCGCCCCGGCTTTTTTATTCCCTCCGTCTGATACTCGGATTTTTCTTTAATCCCTGATAATTTCCTTAAAAAATAACGTACCGCGGTACAAAATTTGCGCAAAAAAGCGTCAAAAAGAGAAAAGCTCGCCCCGTTCGCGTTAATTTCTCGAGTTTATTCTTAACTGCTGATATAATTAACTTGCTTCAAAAAATATGCATTAAACCTCGAGAATTGTTGTCTTTTAACATATGAATAAGGGGTTATGATGGAAAAGAATAATGAAGTCATCCAGACCCATCCCCTCGTCGGATGGGACATCAGCACCGTAGATAGCTACGACGCGCTGATGTTGCGCCTGCACTACCAGAACCCCACTCATGAAAGCAGTAATGAAGCTGAAATTGGCCAGACTTTATGGCTGACGACGGACGTCGCACGTCAATTTATTTCTATTCTTGAAGCCGGCATTGCGAAGATTGAAGCAGGTGAATACCAGGTAAATGAGTACCGCAGACATTAGTGATTCTGCTGTCATCCATATACTCTAACTAAACAGGCACCGGTTGGTGCCTGATTTATTTTCGGGCTTGTATAAGTACGGGTTGTTAATTACCCTGCTAATAAAGCAAAAACCCGGAACATACCATGCAATACGACCTCATCATTATCGGCAGCGGCTCAACCGGCGCCGCCGCAGGCTATTATGCCCGTCGCGCAGGACTCAACGTCCTGATGACCGACGCCCACCAGCCTCCGCACCAGGAAGGCAGCCATCACGGCAACACGCGTCTTATCCGCCACGCCTATGGTGAAGGTGAAAGATACGTCCCTCTGGTGCTGCGGGCGCAGCAGCTCTGGGACGAACTAGCCGCCCTCAGCGGTGAAGCCGTTTTTGAACGTACCGGGGTGATCAACCTCGGCCCGGCGGATTCCGCGTTTCTCACTAACGTCATGAACAGCGCTCGTGAATTTGCGCTCAACGTTGAAGAGATGGACGCCCAGGCCATTATGGCCCGCTGGCCGGAAATTCGCGTGCCTGAGGGCTATCGCGGGGTATTTGAACCAGCATCAGGCGTCCTGCGCAGCGAACTGGCCATTGAAACCTGGATTCGCCTGGCTCGTGAAGCGGGCTGTGCGCAGCTGTTCAACTGTCCGGTCACCGCGATCCATCATCATCAGGATGGCGTCACTATCGACACCGCGGATGGCCAGTACAGCGCTAAAAAGCTGTTGATCAGCGCCGGTACCTGGGTGACCCGCCTGCTGCCTGAGCTGCCGGTTCAGCCGGTGCGCAAAATCTTCGCCTGGTTCCAGGCCGATGGCCGCTACAGCAGCAAAAACAATTTTCCGGCGTTTACCGGCGAACTGCCCAACGGCGATCAGTTCTACGGCTTCCCGGCGGAAGATAATGAACTCAAAATCGGCAAGCACAACGGCGGGCAGCTCATCTCCACCGCGGAAGAACGCACGCCGTTTGGCAGCGTGGCGACGGACGGCTCGGAATCGTTCAATTTTCTGCGCAACGTCCTGCCCGGCATCGGCGGCTGCCTGCACGGCGCATCCTGCACCTACGACAATACGCCGGATGAGGACTTCATTATCGATACTCTCCCCGGTCATCCGCAAACGCTGCTGATTAGCGGATTAAGCGGTCATGGCTTTAAATTTGCTCCGGTTTTGGGCGAAATTGCCGTCCAGTTTGCCCGGGGAGAATCGCCGGCTTTTGATCTGACCCCCTTCTCACTGGCGCGCTTTCAGCAATAATAGCCACCCCGCGGCGCTGCCACCGCACCAATAAAAAAACGGCCTCACCGGAGGCCGTTTATGACTGAGAGATCTTATGCGTCGCCTGTATGACTTACTGATCAACAACATCCGCGAGCATTTTATGATTTATCTCGCGCTGTGGCTGCTGCTGGCCATCATCGACCTTGTCTGGCTATGGTTTTTCTGAAGGCTCAGGATCCGGGATCCCCAGCTTAGTATTCAGACGCCCGCGAGATTTATTGAAGATCTTATTCCCGTTCTCACGCCCGGCCCGCAGCTGACGCTGCTCCTCTTCCGGCAGCTTATGCTCCTCCATGCAGGATTCGCTGCAGCATCCGGCAAACTTCTCCGCACAGCTCGGACACTGGATAAACAGCAGATGGCAGCCGTCGTTCAGGCAGTTGGTGTGGCTATCGCAGGGCGCGCCGCACTGATGGCAGTGCGCGATAACGTCGTCAGAAATACGCTCGCCCATGCGCTCATCGAAAACAAAGTTTTTACCGATAAAACGCACCGGCAGACCCTGCTCGCGCGCGCGACGCGCATACTCAATAATGCCGCCTTCGATGTGCCAGACCTTGCTGAAGCCGTTGTGCTTCATCCACGCGCTGGCTTTTTCGCAGCGGATGCCGCCGGTACAGTACATAACGATTTTTTTATCTTTATGCTCCTGCATCATCTCAACCGCTTTCGGCAGCTGATCGCGGAAAGTATCGGCGGGAATTTCCATCGCCTGCTCGAAATGCCCCACTTCGTATTCGTAATGGTTGCGCATATCGATAAAGATCGCTTCGGGGTCATCCAGCATCGCGTTAACTTCCGCAGCTTTCAGGTAGTCACCCACGTTAGAGGCATCAAACGTCTCATCGTCGATACCATCGGCGACAATTCGGTCGCGCACCTTCAGGCGCAGCACCCAAAACGATTTCCCGTCGTCGTCGAGAGCGATGTTCATTCGCAGCCCTTCCAGCGCCGGGTTGAACGCGTACAGATACTCGCGCAGGGCCTCAACGCGGCTTTGCGGTACGCTGATTTGCGCATTGATCCCTTCGTGGGCCAGGTAAATACGGCCAAACACGTTCAGCTTAGTGAGCGCAATCCACAGGGCGTCGCGCGTCGCTTGTGGATCAACGATGGTGAAGTACTTATAGAAAGAGATCGTCGTGCGCGGCTCGGTCTCGGCCAACATCTGCGCTTTTAACGTCTCATTTGAAATGCGGTTATGTAACACTGGCATGGTGTACCTGCTCGACATAAAAATGAGTAAAACAAACGGCCGGCATCATATAGTAAACGGCATTAATTTACATCCATACATTTCAAGCTACATTTTTTACAGCAACATTCGCTATGATTTAACAATAAATGCCACCTGGGCCAGTCGTTTTGGCTGAACCATAAAAAAATGCGATAATAGAACGCGTTGCTTAATTAAACAGGTATGAGATGACCCATTTACCTAAATTTTCCGCGGCGTTACTGCACCCGCGTTATTGGCTGCTTTGGCCAGGAATTGGCCTGCTGTGGCTGGTTGTCCAGCTTCCCTATCCGCTGATTTATCGCCTGGGCACCGCTCTGGGTCGACTCGCGATGCGCCTGATGACCCGACGGGCCAAAATTGCTTACCGCAACCTGGAGCTCTGCTTCCCCGAGAAGAGCGAGCAGGAGCGCCATCAGCTGGTAAAACAGAATTTTGAATCCGTTGGCATGGGCCTGATGGAAACCGGCATGGCCTGGTTCTGGCCTGCGCGGCGCATTGCGCGCTGGACGGATGCGACTGGCGTCGAACATATCCGGGCCGTGCAGGAGCAAAAACGCGGCATTCTGCTGATCGGTATCCACTTCCTCACCCTTGAAATGGGCGCCCGCATGTTCGGGATGAATGAGCCGGGGATTGGCGTCTATCGCCCGAATGATAACCCGGTCATCGACTGGCTGCAGACGTGGGGGCGACTGCGCTCCAACAAGGATATGATCGACCGTAAGGATCTGAAGGGCATGGTGCGGGCGCTGAAAAAAGGCGATGTTATCTGGTATGCGCCGGATCACGACTACGGCCCGGCCTCCAGCGTCTTTGTGCCGTTTTTCGCCGTCGACCAGGCCGCCACCACCTCCGGCACCTGGATGCTGGCAAAAATGTCGAAGGCCTGCATCGTTCCCTTCGTACCGCGCCGTAAGCCCGATGGCAAAGGCTATGAGCTGATTATTCTGCCGCCGGAGTGCGATCCGCCGCTGGATGACCCGCAAACGACCGCCGTGTGGATGAACCACATCGTCGAGAAATGCATTCTGATGGCGCCGGAGCAGTATATGTGGATGCATCGCCGCTTCAAGTCGCGCCCGCCCGGCGTTCCTTCACGCTACGAATAACCGCCGTTACTCCGCACAAAGCCCCCGTTTCGGGGGCCACGCCCTTAGCATTAAAAGCGGTCCTCCATTGCGGCAACCGTTTCTCAGGCGCATAATTAGCAGGCTCATATTTTCAACTTTTGACCTGCGGCGCAGGCCAGTGGGAACCTATGTCGTCTGCTGATATACCTGTTAACTGGAAACGCAATCTTACCGTCACCTGGTTCGGCTGTTTTTTGACCGGCGCGGCGTTCAGCCTGGTTATGCCGTTCCTTCCGCTTTACGTTGAACAGCTCGGCGTCACGGGCCACGGCGCCCTCAATATGTGGTCTGGGCTGGTCTTCAGCATTACCTTTCTTTTCTCCGCCGTTGCCTCACCGTTCTGGGGCGGGCTTGCCGACCGAAAAGGTCGAAAAATCATGCTGCTACGTTCCGCTCTCGGAATGGCTATCGTCATGATGCTGATGGGACTGGCGCAAAATATCTGGCAATTTCTGGTGCTGCGCGCGCTGCTGGGATTGTTAGGCGGCTTTATTCCGAACGCCAATGCCCTTATCGCGACCCAAATCCCTCGCCAGAAAAGCGGCTGGGCGCTGGGAACGCTCTCAACCGGGGCCGTCAGCGGCGCCCTGCTTGGCCCGCTGGCCGGTGGTTTTCTCGCCGATCTGTGGGGCCTGCGCGCCGTCTTCTTTCTTACCGCCAGCGTCCTGTTTATCTGCTTCCTCCTGACGCTGTTCTTCATCCGCGAGCAGTTTGTGCCGGTGGCGAAAAAAGAGATGCTCAGCGCCAGAGACGTGTTCTCCTCGCTGAAAAGCCCAAAACTGGTGCTCAGCCTGTTCGTCACCACCCTGATTATCCAGGTTGCTACCGGGTCGATTGCCCCGATCCTGACGCTGTACGTGCGGGATCTGAGCGGGGACATCAGCAATATTGCGTTTATCAGCGGGATGATCGCCTCCGTTCCCGGGGTTGCCGCCCTGATCAGCGCCCCGCGTCTCGGCAGGCTGGGGGACCGTATCGGGCCGGAAAAAATCCTCATCGTGGCGCTGATCCTCTCCGTTCTGCTGCTTATTCCGATGTCATTCGTCCAGACGCCGCTGCAGCTGGGCGTCCTGCGTTTTCTGCTCGGCGCTGCCGACGGCGCGCTGCTGCCGGCCGTGCAAACGCTGCTGGTGTACAACTCCACCAGCCAGGTCGCCGGCCGCATCTTCAGCTATAACCAGTCGTTTCGCGATATTGGTAACGTCACCGGCCCGCTCATCGGCGCCTCCGTCTCCGCCAACTATGGCTTCCGGGCGGTCTTTTTGGTCACCGCCTGCGTGGTGCTGTTCAACGCTATCTACTCGACTATCACCTTACGCCAGCCGAGAAGCAGCGCACCTTCTGACAGCCGGGGCTCCGGCGATCGTTCGGTAAATTAAGTCAGCAAGGCGCCCTTCCCCTTGACGCATTGCCCGCCGCCTTCTATAGATTGAATCGAGTCCATTTCTCATTCTTCTTAGGGGGTTAGCCATGCCAAAGGATTCCGTTTTCTATGCCACGCTCGAAGAAGCTATCGATGCGGCCCGCGAAGAGTACCTGGCCAATAATCCGGATAGCGACGAGGAGAGCGCTAACGTCGAGCAGCTGAATATCCAGAAATACATTTTGCAGGATGGCGATATCGCCTGGCAGGCCGAGTTTTTTGCCGACGAAGATGGGGAAGGCGATTGTCTGCCAGTGCTCAGCGGCGAAGCGGCTCAGAGCGTTTTTGACGGCGATTATGACGAGATAGAGCTCCGCCAGGAGTGGCTGGAAGAGAATACGCTCCATGAATGGGATGAGGGCGAGTTTCAGCTTGAACCCTCTCTGGATACGGAAGAGGGTCAGACGGCGGCCGATGAGTGGGATGAGCGCTAGCTAATTGTAGGGTCCGTGGCTCGCATCAAGCGGCAGCAGCAGCGTGTCGAACACCAGTGAAAATGGCAGGTCGAGGATGGTGATATAGCGCCACGACGAATCGCGAACGTCCCACTGAACGCCGGGGTAATACTGATTGCCATGCCCCTGCCCCGGCACCGTGCGGCTAATAATGCTGCCGCAGCCGCTGAGTACCAGGGTCATAACGATGACCAGCAAAATTCTCATCTGTAACCTCAACTCCTGGAGAAAAAAATACCGGCAAATTGCCGGTATTTTTATTAACGCGCGGCTTACTTCGTTTTTAATGCCAGCGGATTCAGCGTTAGCTGACCATAGGCATCCACCCACGAAGAGTATTTCTCCGGCGCGGCCCATACCCGATAGTGCAGGCGCGACATCGTCACCGGATCGCTTAACAGCACCAGACGGCGGTCGCGGTTAAGTTTGTCCGGCGTCTCGTTCAACGCCTGCTCAACGTGACGTTCGCGGGCGATATCGAGGATCCGACCGTGACGGTGACGAGCGGTAGCCATTGCCGTCGCCAGCGCGTTAAACGATGGGTTAAACACGGCGTGCATAAAGCCATCATCCAGCGAACGCTGACGGTTCAGGGTCAGATAAGCATCGGTATCCTTCAGCACCTGCGGCGGGGAATACTCTTCCGGGATCAGGAACAGTTTCCAGCGCTTGGTACGCAGACCAACGGTCGCCCGGCTGGAAATCACCGACACGAACGGCGACAGGATCAGCGAGAATACGATTGGCGCCAGCCAGAACAAGAAGCGCAGATCCAGCCACGCCATTCCGACGGCCCAAACCAGGCCCAGCAGCAGCTGTGAACCGTGGCGCATAAACGCTTCGCCCCACGGGGTCGAGTCGTCATCACGCTGCGGCGAGTTCCAGACCACTTCCCAGCCGAGGAAGGCGCTGACCACAAACACGGTGTGGAACAGCATACGCACCGGCGCCAGCAGCACGGAGAACAGCACCTCCAGCAGCAGAGAGAGCGTCACGCGGATAAACCCGCCGTACTCCTTCGACCCTTTGCACCACACCAGAATAATGCTCAGCAGTTTCGGCAGGAACAGCAGCACCATCGTTGAGGCAAACAGGGCGATCGCCAGCTCCGGACGCCACTGCGGCCAGACCGGGAACAGCTGGCGCGGCTGCAGGAAGTACTGCGGCTCGGTGAGCGCGTGCACCACCTGCAGAGCGGTCGACAGGGCGAGGAACATAAACCACAGCGGCGCGGAGAGATAGGACATGACGCCGGTCAGGAACACCGCCCGGTGTACCGGGTGCATGCCTTTAACCAGGAACAGGCGGAAGTTCATCAGGTTACCGTGGCACCAGCGACGGTCACGCTTCAGTTCATCCAGCAGGTTCGGCGGCAGCTCCTCATAGGAGCCCGGCAGGTCATAGGCAATCCACACGCCCCAGCCGGCACGACGCATCAGCGCGGCTTCCACGAAGTCGTGCGACAGAATCGATCCGGCGAAGGAGCCTTCACCCGGCAGCGGCGCCAGCGCGCAGTGCTCAATGAACGGTTTGACGCGGATAATTGCGTTATGACCCCAGTAGTGCGACTCGCCAAGCTGCCAGAAGTGCAGACCGGCGGTAAACAGCGGGCCGTATACGCGGGTCGCGAACTGCTGACAGCGGGCGTAGAGGGTGTCCATCCCGGAGGCACGCGGCGACGACTGGATAATCCCGGCGTTCGGGTTAGCCTCCATCAGACGCACCAGCCCGGTCAGACATTCTCCGGACATCACCGAGTCGGCGTCCAGCACCACCATGTAGCTGTACTGGCTGCCCCAGCGGCGGCAGAAGTCATCGATGTTACCGCTTTTACGCTTCACGCGACGACGACGACGGCGATAGAAAATCTGCCCCTCACCCTGGACTTCAGCAATCAGCTCCATCCACGCCTTTTGCTCCGCTACGCAAATATCCGGATTGTAGCTGTCGCTCAGGATGTAAACGTCGAAGTGCTGCTGCTGGCCCGTCGCTTTCACCGATTCCCAGGTGGCGCGCAGACCGGCGAAAACGCGATCGACGTCTTCGTTGCAGATAGGCATGATCAGCGCCGTCCGATGCTCTGGATTCAGCGGCTCATCGCCGACGGTGGAGGCGGAAATACTGTACTTATCGCGCCCCATCAGCAGCTGCAGGAAGCCCATCAGCGCCGTCCAGAATCCCGCTGATACCCAGCAGAAGAGGACCGCAAAGAGGATCAGAATACCGGTTTGCAGCATATACGGCAGCAGCTGCATAAATGAAACCCACAGATTCTGCCCTACCATGTCGGCGGGGTTGATTAACGCCCAGCCCTGATATGGCAGAATGGTTTTCATGTACCAGGTCGCGACGACCGTCTGCGCCAGCGTCAGCAGCAGCAGAATGTAGCGACGAATGGTACCGGCGGTGCGCCATTTCTGCTCGCTTTCCTGCTCTTCTTTGGTCAGACGAGAAAGATAGCGCGGGGTGACATCGCGTCCACGGAGCCGATCCCAGAAGCGACCGACCGGGTTGGTCCGCCACGGATCCGGGAACATAGAGGAGCGTTTCGCCTTCGGCATGGCGTGCAGCTGGGTGCGCCCTTCATCATCTTTGATGAGCTGATCGCCCGCCAGCGCGTCTGGCCAGCTGTGCTCCAGCCGCGATTTCACCGACCCCAGAGGGGAATCGTCTTCGCGGGGAAAATCGTGACGATCGGCGTCCAGCGCTTCATGTACCGCCTTCAGGCTGCTATCAGGAAGCGCAGATTTCTCTGCCCCCGACAGCGGCAAGGCGTCAATGTACTTGGTTATGTTATTCATTAGCAGGCAGCTGATAGCTCCAGGTTTCACTCAGCGTCTGGTCGGCATTGACCAGCGCAGCGCGCATTTCCGTAGTTTTCTTCGGATCTTTCACCTTCACGCGCAGAATCATACGCCAGCCCTTGGTGATCGGGTTATAACGCACCGCGTTCTCAACGATTTCCGCGTTATCGCCAATGCTCGCCTGCGCCGTTACCGGCGTATCTGACGGCATTTTTTTCATCTCAGGACCGGTGAAATCAACGATGAACGCGATGGTGCCGTCCGGCTGACGAATCAGGTTTGACTGCTTCACATCGCCGGTGGAACGACGGGTTTGCATAACGTAGGCGTTATCCGGCGCGTGCAGCTTGTCTTCATCGCGGCTAAAGGTAATAGAGTATTTGAAGTTCATCTCTTTACCCGGCTCCGGCAGCTGATCCGGCGTCCAGTAGGTCACGATGTTATCGTTAGTTTCATCGTTGGTTGGAATTTCAACCAGTTCGATTTTACCTTTACCCCAGTCGCCTTTCGGCGTGATCCATGCGCTCGGACGCAGATCGTAGCGGTCGTCGAGGTCTTCAAAGCGAGAGAACTGACGCCCGCGCTGCAGCAAACCAAACCCTTGCGGATTTTCCATCGCGTAGCTGCTGACGGCCAGATGCTTCGGATTGTTCAGCGGACGCCAGATCCACTCGCCGTTGCCGGCAAGAATAGACAGACCGTTAGAGTCGTGCAGCGCCGGACGGTAGTTTGTCGCCGGAGACGGCTGATTTGGCCCGAACAGGAACATGCTGGTCAACGGCGCAACGCCTAGCTTGCCGACCTTGTCACGCAGGTACACCTTCGACTGCACGTCAACCACGGTATCGCGACCCGGCATAATGACAAAACGATACGCTCCGGTTGCGCGCGGGGAGTCGAGCAGAGCATAAATTGTCAGACGCTTGTCGGTAGCTTTTGGACGCTCGATCCAGAACTCGCGAAAACGCGGGAACTCTTCGCCTGAAGGCAGCGCAGTATCGATTGCAAGCCCGCGAGCGGAGAGCCCGTAAACCTGGCCCTGGCCCAGTACGCGGAAATAGCTGGCTCCGAGCATGCTGACAATTTCGTCATTCTTATCTTTGCTGTTGATCGGGTACAGCACTTTAAACCCGGCAAAGCCAAGGTCTTTTACCGTGTCTTTGTCATGCTGGACGCTGCCAAAATTGAAATAGTCCGGGTTATATTTAATCTTATGCACGCTGCTTGCCGTCACTTCATTAATGGTGACCGGCGTGTCGAAGTACATGCCCTGATGATAAAATTCAAGTTTGAACGGGGTCTTCTGGTTATTCCAGTATGCTTTATCGTGGTTGAACTGGATTTGCTGGTAGTCCGCATATTTCATGTCGCGGAAAACGGAGGGCAGGTTGCTCTTCGGCGCTTCATAGCCCTTCCCGGCTAACGATTTTGCCTCTTTTGCAACGTCATCAATGCTAAACGCCCATGCAGATGAAGTACACAGGGACAACATTACGGCTGCGCTTAACCAGCGCATTTTCATCATCTGTGGTTTATGTTTCATATAAGTAAGCACTTCCCCCTTTGTGTGCTTAAATCGATCCGATCTATTTTAATGGAAATTCAGGCAATCCGACAACATAATCCCTGCATTGTTCAGCTTAGCAGTACAGGTAATGGACAGTTCTCTGTCACTTTTGCACTTTGCGTGCTTATCCTGGAGACAGATATCCAGAGTTGATGTAGGGTTGCTGAGAATTTAAACGTTATCACCTTGAGTGATAAGACGAATTGTCTGAGAATGTAGTGAAACTGTATGAATAATGCGCCAGTAGAACGTGAATATTTCTTCGATAGCATCCGCGCGTGGTTAATGCTGCTGGGGATACCTTTTCACATATCGCTTATCTATTCCAGCCACAGCTGGCATGTTAATAGCGCCGAACCCTCCTGGTGGCTGACGCTGTTTAACGATTTTATTCATGCTTTTCGCATGCAGGTTTTCTTCGTCATTTCCGGCTATTTTTCCTACATGCTCTTTCTCCGCTATCCGCTCAAAAAATGGTGGAAGGTGCGGGTTGAGCGCGTAGGCATCCCCATGTTAACCGCCATTCCTCTGCTGACCCTGCCGCAGTTTATTATGCTGCAGTACGTCAACGGTAAAGCCGATAGCTGGCACGCGCTTTCGGGGTACGACAAATTCAATACCCTCGTCTGGGAGCTGATCTCGCATCTGTGGTTTTTACTGGTGCTGGTGGTGCTGACCACCCTCGGCGTCGTGCTGTTCAAATGGCTCACCGGACGCCGCGCGGGAAGCGGCCAGACCTTTGGTGACACCGTCACATTGGCTCAGCTATCGATGATTTTTCTCGCGCTCGGCGTGCTCTACGCGCTGATTCGCCGCTCGCTGTTTATTCTCTACCCGCCGATTCTCAGCAACGGCCTGTTTAATTTTATCGTCATGCAGACGCTGTTCTATCTGCCGTTCTTCATTCTCGGGGCGCAGACCTTTATCAACCCGCGCCTGAAAGCACTGTTTACGCAGCCGTCTCCGTGGTGCTTCGTCGGGGCGCTGCTGGGCTTTATCGCCTACCGCCTGAACCAGCAGTACGGTTCCGGGGACGCGTGGATGTTTGAAACCGAGTACGTCATTACCATGGTGCTCGGCCTGTGGATGGTTAACGTGGTGTTTTCCCTTGGACACCGCTTGCTGAACTTCCAGTCGGCGCGGGTGACCTATTTTGTCAATGCATCCCTGTTTATTTATTTGGTGCACCACCCGCTGACCCTGCTGTACGGAGCCTGGGTTGCTCCGGCCATCAAATCGAACACCTTAGGGTTTATTGCCGGTCTGATTTTTGTGGTGGGGATTGCGCTGATCCTCTACGAAATTCACCTGCGCATCCCGCTGCTGCGCTTCCTCTTTTCGGGAAAATTCCAGGCTAAGACGGTAAAACCGCAGGTTTCGGCCAACGGATAGCCTCATCGGGGCTGCGTCGGCCGGCGAAGATTATTCTTTGGCAAACAAAAGCCGGAACACGTCGCGATAGAGCGCGGCCATCGCCGGCTTATCCACCTCCGATGCGCTGGTCAGCTCGCGACGATACGCCGCGCCTTCCGTTAAGACGGCGATCAGCTCGCTGGCGGCGTCGATCTGCTCCGCCGACATCTCGGGATGAGAGTGACGGGTGAGCCGCCCGCCCTCCTCTTTTAAACGCCGGTCGGCCTGCTGTAAAATTTCACGCAGGCGCGGATTTCTTGAGGCTTCAGCGTTAATCTCCATCAGCAGATAATTATCGCTTATTGTTGCGGCCGGCGGCGGTATGACGCCAGCCAGCAGCGATGCCATCCGCTCCAGGTCGTGATTTCCGCGAATCATCTCCCCCACCCTGGCGTGGACAATTTCGCTGACTATCGCTTCAATAATCTCCTCTTTGCTTGCAAAGATGCGATACAGCTGCCCTACGCTAAGCCCGGCCTCGCGGGCAATATCGGCAACGGATGCGCCGTGCAGCCCTTTTGCGGCAAAACATGTTTGTGCGGCAGAAACAATCTCCGCCCGACGAACGAGCTGCTTTTGCGCTACCTTTCCCTCAGCCACCAACAGATCTCCTTAATTGATAATCGCCGACGCCTGCGGACAACTATCGCTTCCCGGCGGCGGCGGCGTTGCGCAGCGCCTATTGTGCCTGCAGCAAGCGGTTATAAATTTCAGCCGTTTCGGCATCAAAACAGACAAAGCAGACGCGTTCCAGCGGATTGTAGCGCGTGAGAAAGGCATTCACCGTCCGTACGGCGATCTCCGCCGCAGCCTGTTTAGGGTAGCCGTACACGCCGGTGCTGATTGCCGGGAAGGCAATCGTGCGGTAGCTATTCGCCGCCGCCAGCTGCAGGCTGTTTTTATAGGCATCGGCCAGCAGTTCCGCTTCCTGTCGATCGCCACCGTGCCAGACCGGCCCAACGGCGTGAATTACCGCGCTGGCCGGGAGCTGGCCGGCGATGGTGATCACCGCATGGCCCGGAGCGCACTCGCCCTGCTGCTGCCGCACTATTTTGCACGCCGCCAGAAGCTCCGGCCCGGCGGCCCGATGAATAGCGCCATCAACTCCACCGCCGCCAAGCAGCGAAGGGTTAGCAGCGTTGACGATAACATCGACTGCCAGCGTCGTGATGTCTCCGAGAATAACCTCAGGTTTAACAGCCATTTCGCCTCCTGTCGGCAAACGTCTTAAGTAAAGCTTAGCGGTAATATCGCATGACGGCCCCGCGGACGGAAGCCTGAGGCCCGGCAATGACCGATATTCGGTTGCCAGAATAGCAAGGGTATGTTGCGGATTAATATACTTTAATTGTACTGATTCGCCGTTTTCAACATCCAGGCTCCCTTTTGCGGGATCCCGATCGGCAATCCGTTCGTTTTTTCGTCTGGGGAAGGCCGCTTATCCAACGGCTAAAATGGTGGCCCGGGCGATTATGACGCCCGCCGTGGAGCAAAGGATCGCCGCAGAAGCAGGAAAAGGATGATTTGTAGAAAAGCAAAACAGGACCTGAGGTCCTGTTTATCACTACGGGATAATGTCGCTCAGGCTTCGTCGGGCCTTTCGTGGGCCAACGATTTACTCTTTTCCGCGCGCGCCGCCAGCCAGAGTCCGCTGTTTTTCATCGCGTAGCCAAAAACCAGCCCCAGCGCCAGAGAAGGCACAATTAGCCGCCAGTCGCCGCTGCCGGCAAACGTGGCGCAGGCGCCGATAAAGGTGCCAGGAACGAAGGAAAGCAGCAGCTGACGCGCCTGAATGCACATCAAAAACGCCACAATGCCGGTCATCATATAGCCGAGGATTTCCAGATGCGGCGCCAGGGCGCTGCCGTAAACGATCACCTGCGCCCATATCACGCCGCTCATCACCGTACAGCCCGAGATCAGCAGCCCTTTCAGGCCGCCCTGCGGGCAGGCAAAATAGGCCGTGCAGCCGAGAAAGCCAGCCCAGCTCAGCAGGCCGAACGCGACCGCCACCCATCCCCAGATCCCGGAGAGAATGCCCGTCGTTATTGCAATTGCGAGAAGTATGTTCATGGCGCGTATCATAGCAGATACGCGCCCTTCAAACGTGATTTCGAGCACACTATATAAAATGGCGCTCTTTCTGTTGCAACAATAATGTGACTTAAATCACACTTACTCTTCGTTCTCTTCCTGCAGCTCATCCCACATGGCAGAGAGCGCCTCGCGCGTCAGCGGCGCCATTGTCCGCCAGAAAGGCGTCACCGCATGGGCTTCGACCTTGCCGAGGAAGATCCCGCACCACGGCAGAATATAGTCGGCAAACAGCGTTTCCAGCGTTTCGCTTTCATCTTCCGTCGCATGATCCTCAAGCCACGAAGCAGCCAGCAGCAGGGAACCAATATGATCGGCTCGCCCCTCTCCGGTTGGGATCCCGTGCTCGCTCAGAAAACCGCGAACTTCGGCTTCCGTAGCGCCTTCAACCCATGCGCTACGATATGGCGGGACGCCGCACTCTTCGCCGACAAACAGCGCGTTGTAATCAGCGGCCAGCGGCTGCACATCGCAGCTCTTTTGCAGGCGCTCCAGCTGCTCATCCTGCTCCAGCGGCCAGCTTGCCGCTAGCTTGCCTTCACGAATAAGGGAAAACAGCGGCACCAGCAGCGGGTCCTGCGGCTGACGATAGTACAGGGAGCCCAGCACGCGGCAGAGGATTGAAAACTCGTTCATTCAGTTATTCCAGTTATACAAATTAAAGATCGGCAAATTCAGCAATCGCCGGCATCCCACGGGATTCAAGGAAGTTCAGCAGCCGGCGCGGAGAAACGTTAAGGATCCTCTCCTCGGGGAAATTCACCTCATCGAGGATCTTGCGACACTCTCTGAATTCGCCAAGCGTAAAGGCTGTGTGCGAATCAGAGCCGAGAGCCACCCAGCCTCCGGCATCGCGCACCGCGGCGGCAATGGCCCGGCAGTTATCTTCACTGCCTACGCGTGAAGAGATAAAAGAGGAGTTGTTGATTTCCAACGCCACCTGGTATTTTGCCGCCGCTTCGGCGATAGCCGGGATATCAACCGGGAATTTAGGGTTGCCCGGGTGGCTGATAATGTGCACCGCGCCGCTCGCCATCGCGGCGATCATCGCCTCGGTATGGGTTGCTTTATTCTGCGGCGGGAATACAGGCTCATGGAAGCCGGCGATTATCAGGTCCAGGGAGGTTAGCATCGGTCCGCTGCAGTCAATCTCCCCTGCGGTGTTTTTAATGTTCGCCTCAATACCGCGCAGAATGCCAACGCCATCCACCAGCCGCGGCCAGATGCGCATATTGACAAAGTGCCAGTAGTGCGGCGCATCGGCCATATCCGGGCCATGGTCAGTGATCGCAAAGAGTTTGATCCCCTTGCGCTTTGCTTCGGCAATATAATCGTGCAGGGTGCTGTAGGCGTGGGTACTGGCGACGGTATGCATGTGCAGGTCAACAGGATACATCACAATCTCCTTCTCTGTTTGTGGCAAGAATAGCAGGAATCAGGACGTATGATTAGCAAAAACCCCGCCGCAGCGGGGGTCCTCTTTTAGTAACCGCGCTGGCGATCGACCTGCCCGGCGACCGTTTCCCCTCGCTCCAGCTGGCTAATCGTACCGGCTATATAGGTAATCGCTTCCTGCGGCCGCGTCACCGCGGCGATATGCGGCGTCATTGCCACTCGCGGATGCGCCCACAGCGGGCTTGCCGCCGGGAGCGGCTCGCGGCTGAAGACATCCAGCATGGCGCCTTTAAGTTTACCGCTTTCCAGCGCCGCCAGCAGATCGTCCTCAACGACATGGACGCCGCGCGCCAGATTGAGAACATAGCTGCCATCCGGAAGCTGCGCCAGTCGCTGCTGATTAATAATGCCGACGGTTTCCGCCGTGTTGGGCAGCAGGTTGATCAGCACCCGCGTTCCGCGCAGGAATTCATTCAGCTCCTCAGCCCCGGCAAAGCTTTGCACCTGCGGCCACTCCTTGCGGCTGCGGCTCCAGCTGCGCAGCGGGAAGCCCCATGCCTGCAGCCCTTCCGCAACCTTCGCGCCGAGCACGCCTGCTCCCATAATGCCGATAGTAAAATCTTCGCGCCGGTATTCATCCAGCGGCTGCCAGCGCGCCTGCTGTTTCAGAGCCTGATAATCGTCAAACCGGCGGAACCAGTGCAGCACCTGGCTGACCGCATACTCCTGCATCTGCAGCCCCATACCGGTATCTTCGAGGCGGAACAGCGGAATCGATAGCGGCAGCATCTCCGGATGTTCGCGCAGCTTACTGAGGATCGAGTCCACCCCTGCCCCGAGGGCAAAGACGGCTTTTAAGTCGCGGCCCTGGAGCATTTCCACCGGCGGATGCCAGACCAGTGCATAGTCTGCGGGCCGATCGTCGCCAGGCTTCCACTCCCGTACGCGCGAACCTGGCAGCTGTTTTTCCAGCTCGGCAATCCAGTACGGGATATCAAACGTCGGGTGGTAAAAGATAATCTCCATTGTGACTCCTGATAGCTAATGTCTTAAGCAGGTTTGCGTTAGCGCCGTATTTTACTTGTTGTTTTCTATCGATTTGCCAGCATAGCAAATTTCGCCTGGCTGGCGGGCAAAAAGAGAGTGGTGACAAAAAAAACGATTGTCGCGCACTTCGCCAGCAAGTTGCGCGAAGTTTGGCTAAACGCGCGTTTTTTTAAAAAAGTTGATTGACGGGAGATAGGTATTTCCCTAAATTAGCGCCCGTTCCCGGCAGCAACGGGAATGACAATATGGTGAGGTGTCCGAGTGGCTGAAGGAGCACGCCTGGAAAGTGTGTATACGGCAACGTATCGGGGGTTCGAATCCCCCCCTCACCGCCATATTTAAAGAAGAGCTCGTACGCAGGTACGGGCTTTTTTTTTCGCCTGTCGCACCCCGCCGGAAGCTAACGCCAGATGAGCGTCCTCTGCATCTGGACGTATCCATTGCCCCCATCAGCTCCCGCCGGTCCGGCCTGCTTATTATCATCCAGGCTATCCACGGGTAAATTTTCCCCGCCTCATCCGCAGAAAGAGAGGCGAACTGATGCCGCCCGGCGCTAATCCTCTTCCATCCGCTGATACTCTTCGGTGAGGAAATCCACCAGCGCGCGCACCGACGGCAATAGCCCGCGGCGTGAGGCAAAAACCGCATGAATCACTTCCCGACGTGGCTGCCACTCATCAAGTACCACCACCAGCTCACCTGACGCCAGCTTATCGCGCACCATTAATAGCGGCAGTTGAACAATGCCAATGCCGGCGATCGCCGCTTCCCGCAGCGCCAGCATGTCGGTGGTCACCATTCGCGGCGTAAAATAGACCTCCGCTCGCGCTCCCTGCGGACCGGCCAGCTGCCATTTATGCTGATGCTTGCCGGCGGCCAGGCTCAGCCCCGGCCACTCGCTAAGTTCAGCCGGCGCCTGCGGCTGCCCCATGCGCTCCACCAGCGCCGGACTGGCAAACAGCCGATGCCCACGATCGGCCAGCACCCGCATCACCAGATCGCTATCGTCGAAGGGCCGCGGCCGCACGCGAATAGCCACGTCAACCCCTTCACCGACCACATCAACCCGCCGGTTGGTTGCCTCCAGCTGCACGTTTACTCCCGGATAGCGCTGCATAAACCGCGCCAGCATGGGCCCAATGTGCACATGCAGCAGGGTAACCGGACAGGTCAGCTTAACGCTGCCGCGCGGCTCAGAACGAAGCGTGTCGACCGCCTGCTGCGCCGCCTCGGCCTCAATCAGCATCGCTTTACAGTGCTGATAAAACGTCTGCCCAACTTCGGTTACCGCAAACTGACGCGTGGTGCGATGTATCAAGCGCACGCCGAGCCGCTCTTCGAGCTGAGCAATGCGGCGGCTTAGTTTCGATTTGGGCTGATCGAGCGCCCTGCCCGCAGCGGCGAATCCGCCATGATCCACCACCTGCACAAACCAGGCTAAGTCGTTGAGATCCTGCATCCTTCCCCCATCGTTCCATTTTCAGAACAGTATAGGTCATTTTTGCTACCTACCGAGGGGTTAGCCGTGCATATAAGCTTATCGACATCGATACAAATACGCAGGAGAGAACAATGAAACAGATCACAGGAGTCTATACCGCGCCATCTCAGCACTGGGTCGGTGACGGTTTCCCGGTACGCTCGCTGTTTTCTTATCAAACCCACGGCGAGCAGCTGAGCCCCTTCCTGCTGCTGGATTACGCAGGGCCGCATAGCTTCCCGGCGGGGAGCGGCAAACGCGGCGTCGGTGAACATCCGCATCGCGGGTTTGAAACCGTAACCGTAGTTTATTCTGGTGAAGTTGAGCATCGCGACTCGACCGGCAGAGGCGGCGTGATTGGCCCCGGCGATGTGCAGTGGATGACGGCGGGCGCCGGGATCCTGCACGAAGAGTTCCACTCGGCGGAATTTACCCGTACCGGGGGAGAGCTGAAGATGATTCAGCTGTGGGTCAATCTGCCGGCCAAAGACAAAATGACCGCGCCTGGATATCAGAGCATCACCGCTGAGGTCATTCCGCGCGTCGTTCTGCCGGATAACGCAGGCCAGGTTCGGGTCATCGCCGGTCATTACGCCGACGTTTCCGGCCCGGCGCGGACCTTTTCGCCGCTGAACGTCTGGGATATGCAGCTGACGCAGGGTCACGACGTTTCGCTACGTCAGCCTGACGGCTGGAGCACCGCGCTGGTTGTTCTTGAAGGTGAAATCAGCGTCAACGGTACTGAAAATGCGCGTGAAGGCCAGCTGGTGGTGTTGAGCCAGCAGGGTGAAACGCTGCACCTCAGCGCAACCGCTGATGCCAAAGTCCTGCTGTTGGCCGGAGAACCGCTGGGTGAGCCTATCGTCGGCTATGGCCCATTTGTCATGAATAGCAAAACGCAAATCGCGGAAGCGGTGCGTGATTTTAATAGCGGCCGTTTCGGCCAAATCTGATCCGCCAGAGGTGCAAGAAATGCCTACTCCCGCTAATTTTAACGGGGCTCGCCCGGGTGATTGATGTGAACGACAGCGCCATGCTGCGGATCGATCGCCAGAGCGGCCTGTTCCAGATCGTTGGCGATATGCCAATGCCGGAACTGCCCGCGGGCCGTCGAATGGGCCGAGGTTTATACGAAAATATTCCCGGCCAGGCAGCGGCTGATTGAGAGTAACGCCAAAGCTCAGGACGTGGTGAAGAATAGCGAACAGCTTGATTCGCAGCGTTAAAGTCGCCGCCCCAGCGTTTTTTACCGGGGCGGTGTTCATTGCTTGAGCGAACGGTAAGGAAAGAATAAATACTGCTTGACCGTTTTAGCGCAACTCCCTATAGTACCGCCCCGTTGCCCACCCAAGGTGAGCAGCGAAACAATATGGTGAGGTGTCCGAGTGGCTGAAGGAGCACGCCTGGAAAGTGTGTATACGGCAACGTATCGGGGGTTCGAATCCCCCCCTCACCGCCATATTTAAAGAAGAGCTCGTACGCAGGTACGGGCTTTTTTTTCGCCTGTCGCACCCCGCCGGGGGGGATGAGAAGCCCCGACCGGGGGGTCGACAGCTGGCGCAGCCAGCCAGGCAGACCGCGAGCCTGCGGGCTGCCCGTACCCCTATAGCCCCTACCCCAGCGTCGCCAGCACGTAGGATACCGCCAGCAGATCGGCGCTGCCGCCGGGGCTAAGGTTACGGCTGGTCAAGGCTTTATCCATCTCCTGCAGGCGCACAATATTCCAGCCATTTTTCAGCAGCGTCAGCGCGTAATCCTGTACATAACACAGCCCGTCGATACCACCACGGGAGACCAGATTGCTGTCAGGGTTTATCGCCATTAAGCGCAGCAGCGCATGGTGAAAGCGCCGTTCACCCGACTCTTGATACCAGTATGGCAACACGTGTTGTCGCACCGTGGGAAACCCTAGCTCCGCCTCACCGCGCGCGCCGGTCAGGCCAAACTGCTGATACTGTTTTTCACCCGCCGTTGTCGCATAGGTGCGGGAAGCCAGCTCGCGAGCCACCATCCCTTTGCAGATCTCAGCCACCTGCTGACAAACAGACTCCGCGCAGACCAGCCGATTCTGTCCACGTAAACGCCCTGCCGCAAAGCAGATCAGGCCCAGCGAAAAGATGCCTCCTTTATGGGTATTAACCCCGTCGGTCGCCTCGAACATAGCCTGTTCGCAGGCCATCCCTGCCGGGCGCAGTAAGCGCAGTTGTTCGCTGGCAGGTTTGAACGCATGCTCAAAACCGGCCTTTTCGAACACGCGAAACCAGGGGGTGATGGCATCGATACTGCGCAAAAACAGCGCGTGATCCATATCGTTGTGCGAACCGTTGTTCGCCATATCCACCAACCCCGGTTTGGGAGTGAGATTTAATTCAAGACGCAGCGCCGTTGCCGCCAGCGCCCAGACATCAAAGCGGGCGAGTTTAGTCGCGAGCGAACCAGCCATCGATCAGAGTCTCCACACGTGATACAACCTCTTCCATGGAATGACGGCGCGAACGGGCACAACCGTGGGCAGGCTCATCGCACACCAGGCAGCGCCGGGTTCTGAGATCCAGAGACTGGCGTCCCACCAGGCCATTTTTTGGGCAGATCACATCAAAATCCCACAGTCTGCCGAGCGGATGCGTCTGTTCCAGCTCAATACACTGGGCTTTGATTTCCGCCGCCGCATGGTCAACGCACCACAGCGCTTCCGCACCGGTCGGCAACCACAGCACCTGACGGTCCACCACCGGCCAGCGGTTCTGCCACAGCAGCTGATCACACGCCTGCAGCGCCACGCCCATGGTATTGCGGTAACGGATACTGTCTTTCTGTGCGCCGGGGGTCACCAACGTCAGGGAGATAACCGGATGGTGATAATGAGAGAGCCAGTCAGCCTGACGCGCCGCACGGTTTTCTTTTGCCGTCAGCAGTGCCTCAAGGCTGACGCCCGCTCTTACGGGCGTCAGTAATGTCATTAGATGCTCTCCTTCACCTGATGGACAACGTCAATCACGCTGCCATCGCGATAGCGAATGACCCCAACGATGCGGTCGGTGAATTCAATCGATTTCGGTGTGCCGGTCAGGGAAATAGCACGCTCGTAAAGCGCCTCAATGTCCACCACCTTCAGGCCCGCTTCCACCAGACGCTCGTGGATTTCTGGGCGCGCCGGATTCACCGCGATGCCGTGATCGGTGACCAGCACATCAATGCTTTCGCCCGGCGTCAGCAGCGTGGTCACACGCTTCACCACGGTCGGAATGCGGGTACGCAGTAAAGGGGCCACCACAATGGTCAGGTTGGCAGAAGCCGCTACGTCGCAATGACCACCAGATGCACCGCGCATCACGCCGTCAGAGCCGGTAATCACGTTGACGTTAAAGTCGACGTCGATTTCCAGCGCACTAAGTATGACCACGTCCAGTTGGTCACAACAGGCGGCTTTGCTGCCCGGGTTGGCATAGACGTTGGTGGAGATTTCAACGTGATTCGGGTTACGCGCCAGCGAGGCCGCAGCTTTGCTGTCAAAGCACTGGGTATCAAGCAGCTTCGCTATTAGCCCTTTTTCGTATAGAGAGACCAGACCGCCGGTGATGCCGCCCAGTGCAAAGCTCGCCTTCACGCCGCTACGTTCCATCTTCTCTTCCATAAAGAGCGTACAGGCCGTGGCCGCCGCGCCGGAACCGGTCTGCATGGAGAAACCGTTTTTGAAGTAGCCGGAGTGCTCGATTACATCAGCTGCGTAGCGGGCAATCATCAGCTCGCGCGGGTTGCTGGTCACACGGGCGGCACCGACGCTGATTTTTGCCGGATCACCCACGCTTTCCACCTGCACGATATAATCCACCTGATCCTGCACCAGGCTGGCTGGCATATTCGGGAACGGCACCAGTTCTTCGGTCAGTAGCACCACTTTATGGGCAAACTGAGCGTCGACCATCGCGTAACCCAGCGATCCGCAGGCGGATTTCCCTTGGGTGCCGTTGGCGTTACCAAACTCATCACTGCACGGTACGCCGAGGAAGGCGACGTCAATGTTCAGTTCGCCGTCCTGCAGCAGCTTCACGCGACCGCCGTGGGAGTGAATCTGTACCGGTTCCTCCATCAGGCCATGGGAAATCGCATCCGCCAGCTTACCGCGCATCCCTGAGGTGTAGATACGGGTGATCACGCCATTCTGAATATGTTCAATCAGGCTGTCGTTACATGTCATTAGCGAACTGGAGGCCAGCGTCAGGTCTTTAAAGCCCAGGCGCGCCAGGGTCGCCACGACGTTGTTAATGACCCTGTCGCCCTCACGAAACGCGTGATGGAACGAAATGGTCATCCCGTCTTTCAGGCCACTGTTGGCAATGGCGTCTTCAAGGGTGGCACACAGTTTACGGTTATGTTTGCTCTCGACATCTGCAAGCCAGGGCGTTGCGCTATGGGCCGTATCAAACGGTTTTAAGTCACGCAGGTGCGGAAAATTAACGTGGAGAAGCTCTATCTGATTCATCGTTCTGTCCTTATCGACGCACGCCGGACGCGGCGGCACGTTCGAGTACAACCTGCGCGTGGTTAATGATGGGGCCGTCGATCATTTTGCCGTTCAGCGAGACCACGCCGAGCCCGTTACGTTCACCCTCATCTGCCGCTTCAATGACGTGTTTGGCGTGCTCGACTTCCTGCTGGGTTGGCGCATACGCGTTATGCAGCAAATCGATCTGACGAGGGTTGATCAGCGACTTACCGTTGAAGCCCATTTTGCGGATCAGGTCGACTTCTCGTAGGAAACCGGCTTCGTCGTTCAAATCCGACCACACCACGTCAAAGGCATCGATGCCCGCGGCGCGTGCGGCGTGCAGTACGGCACAACGGGCATAGAACAGTTCGGTACCGTCACCGCGCTCGGTTTGCATATCCATCACGTAGTCGAACGCTGCCAGCGCAATGCCGATCAGGCGCTGGGAGCTGCGGGCAATGGCCACGGCATTGATAACACCGATCGCAGATTCGATCGCTGCCATCACACGGGTAGATCCCAGCTCACGGCCGCATTCCATTTCAATGCGTTCCAGATGGCGTTCCAGTTCGTAGATATCTTCAGGCGTGTCGGTCTTCGGTAGACGAACCACGTCCACCCCGGCGCGCACCACGGCTTCCAGATCTTTCAGGCCAAAGGGGGTGTTCAGCGGGTTGATGCGAACAACGGTTTCGATGTCTTTGTACATCGGGTGCTGCAGAGCGTGGAAGACCAGCACGCGGGCAGTATCTTTTTCACGCAGAGCTACCGCATCTTCCAGGTCGAACATGATGGAGTCCGGGCGGTAGATAAACGCGGTGGAGAGCATGGCGGCATTGGCGCCGGGGAGAAACAGCATGCTGCGACGGAGTTTTTTCATAGCAGTTTCTCCCAGTTAATATTGTCGCTGTCGCTGGCGCGCAGGATGGCGCTTTGCAGACGGGCACGGATAACGCAATCCAGCGCACCTTTGTCTTCGATAATGATGACCCCCTGGTAGACGTCCATATTACGTAGCGTGGTGGCCACGACCTGACGGATCTGTTCGCCGAACTGTTTAATCACTTCACTGTGGATGACGATGTCCAGCTCACCTTCTGCAGGGGCAATTTTCACCATCAGGTCACTGGATTCCATGGTCCCGGCCAGCGCCTCCCTAACAATTTTCATATTTTATATCCTGAGTTTTTTAAGCGACTTCCGCGCGGTAGTGCATTTCAAGGTGCGCGAAAGTGGTATCCGGTACGATTTCCCGAATACGGGAAAACTGCTGCGTTTTCAGTAAACGCCGAACTTCTGAGGCAGAGATGGCACTGCCCGCGGCTTTAATGCGCGGGATCTCGACCACCTCAACCGCACCCGCCAGCAGACTGTGCATGGTTTGGTTGTACTGACGGGTAATGTCGCAAAACGGCTCCGAGCCGATAAAGCGGTGGGTGATCCCCAGCGCAGGGGCGATATGGTTGCGGAAAATCAGCAAATCGATCTCGCTCCACGCCTGCTGCACTTTCCCGGTCTCTTTGAGGAAATAGGCCGGAAAGGTGGCCCGGGAGATGATGTACTCCGAGCCTTCGTGGACGGTAACATTCGGCAGGTGTGCAACACCGGCTTTCACCATCTTCATACGCGCCATAAACGGGAAAAATGAGGCATCTTCCTGCACCACGAACACATGTAAGTGGTCACAAGAAAATGCGGCCTGTTCCACCAGATGACGGTGCCCGAGCGTAAAGGGGTTGGCATTCATCACTATTGCCCCGATACGTTCGCCAGCCACGCGCTGGCGCTGCAATGAGCGGCAGTAGCGGCTGACACCAGACGGTGTGTTTTCCATTAACACAGCGTTATTGCCACTCTGCGCGATAGGCCAGAACCCGCTGTGCGCAAAGCGCTCCTTGTTACAAGGACGCGTACACAGAAACAGATGAAAATGGCCCCGTGCGAGCGCCAGGTGTTCTACCTCTGCCAGCAAGCGTGCGCTGAGGTTTTCACCGCGCAGGGCTTTATCCACCGCAACACATTTGATGACATTGGCGGTCAGGCCCGCACAACCCACCAGCCGGGTACCGGACCAGGCTTCAACAAAGGTGGTGATATCGCTGTCCAGGCCTAAGTCACTGTCCGCGAGCAGAGAGCGAATCTGCATAAAACGCTGCGATCCGCTGGCAACGTCTGCGACGCGAAAATCGATGGGGAGTTGTGCTTGCATGATCTCGCCTGATTCCTTAGTGCATGGCTGCCAGTGACTGGGCTGGCGCATCCATGATCACATTGCTGAGATGACCAATATTTTCGATCTCCACTTCAATGCGATCGCCCGCGTTCATGAATAGCGGCGGGGTACGTTTTTTGCCGACACCACCCGGCGAACCGGTGATAATCACATCGCCGGCGTTCAGGCGGGTAAAGGTACTGATGTACTCGATAAGCTCTGCCACCTTGTGGATCATGCTGGCGGTGTTGTCTTCCTGTACCATGCGGCCATTCAGCCAGGTGCGGATCGCCAGCTGATGAGGGTCAGGGATTTCATCCGCCGTGGTCATCCACGGACCGAACGCACCGGTCTGACGCCAGTTTTTACCGGCGGTAAACCAGGTGTGCTGCCAGTCGCGTGCAGAACCGTCCATATAGCAGCTGTATCCGGCTACGTGGCTCAATGCCTCTTCGCGGGAGATATCGTCTCCACTTTTACCGATGATCACCGCCAGCTCGCCCTCATAGTCAAACTCCCTTGAGTGGCGCGGTTTGAGGACGGGCATCTGGTGTCCGGTTTGCGAATCGGCAAAACGGATGAACAGCGTCGGTGCCGGGTTGTGCTGGTCAAACTCTTTGCGTTTTTCAGCGTAGTTCATGCCAACGCAGAGTATTTTTCCTGGGTTATCAATCACCGGTAAAAATTCCAGCGCATCGAAGCGCAGATCCGGTTTTTCACCGAACAGCTGCTGAGCTTCGTTTAACGCGTCGGCGGCGAGCAGCGATTTCAAATCGCTGTAACGATCCCCCAGACGGCGTCCCAGATCGACCACACCATCGGCTTTCACGATCCCGTAACTGCGGATCCCCTGATGGACAAAGCTTGAGAGTTTCATATCAGTTCCTGTAACACATGAATCAGACGAGGAAGTTACCGAGAATCAGCAGCGATACCGAGACGTTGATCGCACCGCCGATGCGGGTAGCAATCTGGGCGAACGGCATCAGGCTCATACGGTTACCTGCAGTGAGGATGGCAACATCCCCGGTGCCGCCCTGCCCGCTCTGACAGCAGGAGACGATGGCGACATCTATCGGATGCATACCGATTTTTTTACCTACGAAGAAGCCAGTAGCAACCAGCGTGGTCACGGTGCTGACGATAACCAGCAGGTTAGTCAGGGTGAATGCGTGCACCAGCTCCTGCCACGGGGTGATAGCCACGCCCACCGCGAAGAGGATTGGGTAAGTCACAGAGGTCTGGAAGAACTTGTAAACGACCTGAGAGCCTTCGAGGATTTTCGGCGATACGCCGTGGACCAGTTTGACCAGCACTGCCATGAACAACATGCCAACCGGCGCAGGCAGACCAATCAATTTGTGGCCCAGCATACCCAGCATATAGAGCAGCACCGCCAGCAGCGCACCGGAGGCGATGGCGGTCACGTCCGCTTTACCGCTGAACGCAGGCGCAGCGGGAGCAGCTTTTTCATTGGTGTTGTCACGGTCAGGCATCAACTGGCCTTCACCGGTCAGGTGCGGGAAACGTTTACCCAGCTGGTTCAGACAGCCGGAGATAATGATGGCAGTCAGGCCGCCAAGCATCACCATTGGCAGTACGCGGCCCAATGCAACGCCCTGATCCATATGAAGAATAGTGGCGTAGCCGATAGAGAGCGGAATCGCACCTTCACCGACACCACCCGCCATGATCGGCAGAATGATAAAGAAGAAGATCTGGAACGGTTCGAGACCGAGTAGCATACCCACGCCCATCCCCACCAGCATGCCGGCAATTTCACCGCACAGCATCGGGAAGAAAATACGCAGGAAGCCCTGAATCAGCGTGGTACGATTCATGCTCATGATACTGCCAACAATGATGCAGCAGATGTAGAGGTACAGAATGTTGGTTGATTTGTAGAACCTGGTGGTGGACTCAACCACCACATCCGGCAGCAGGCCGTAATAGACCATTGCGGACGGTATAAAGGTGGCGCAAATCGCCGCCGCGCCTAGTTTACCTACGATTGGCAGACGCTTACCGAATTCACCACAGGCGAAGCCGAAGAACGCCAGAGTTACTACCATTACTACGATGTCGCTGGGTAATTTACCGCCCAGACAATCAATGGTAATTAATGCACCAGCCAGAACAAAAAGCGGCAATGGAATAATCCCAACTTTCCAGGTATCCATGATGTGCCACCATCTATCTTTCAACGATGGTTTTTGAATCGACAGCAATTCAGAGGTAGTAGAAAAAGAATCGTCAGTTGTGCTCATAATTAAGCCCCTTGGTTATTTTGCATTTTTAGCTTAAAGGGCGAGGTTTTTACATTATGTGAGGCACGGCATATTAAAATCGAAATTTTAATGGCACCTATGATTTTTATGGTTTCTATTATTTAGTGTGATTAACGCCTTAATTATCTCTGCGGTTTTTATGATTTTTTTATATAAAAATACAAGTTAATAACATTCTCCAAAAAACTTTGTTTCTTTAATACTTCCAGTCACCGCCTGGTGTGCAAGGGATCACAAGTTTCCAGTAAACTCGCCACAGCCAACACGAAAGATGTTACATTACTGTTTTTGTTGATCTCTGCGGCCCATGCCATGAAAGTCTCTTTCCAGATTAAGCTCTTTATTTCGCTGGTGCTGTTCTTCTCCGGTTTGTACGTCTTACTGGGTGGTTATTATTATATCGATGCCGCTCGCCAGCTTTATCAGGAAATGAGCACGCGAGCAAAAATACAAGCTGAAGAAATAGCGATAATTCCTAACTTACGCAAATCAGTTGCTGAAAAAGATATTCCGGTGATTGATAAATTTATGCAACAAGTGGTCGAACGCAGTGATGCCAGCTTTATTGTCATTGGCGATAATAAAGGCATTCACCTATTTCATTCGGTTTATAATGACCGGGTGGGTACCACGCTGGTTGGTGGCGATAATCAGGAAGTCTTGCAGGGAAAAAGCCTGACCACTATTCGCCAGGGCGGCCTGGGTGTTTCCCTGCGCAGTAAAGCTCCCATATTTAATGACGTGGGCCAGGTTATCGGTATTGTTTCCGTGGGCTATCTGACCAGCTATCTCGATACCGTCACCCTGAGCAAGGCAATCAATATCTTTATTGCCGCCGTGCTGCTGTTAGCGGCGCTGTTTATCTTTTCGTGGTTCTTTACCCGCAGTATCAAAAAGCAGATCTTCTCGCTGGAGCCGCGAGAAATCGGTCTACTGGTACGCCAGCAAAAGGCGATGATGGAGTCGATTTACGAAGGGGTGATCGCCATCGACAGCAACCTGCGTATCGAGGTGATAAACCAGGCCGCACGAACCTTGCTCAGCCTGAACCAACCCACGCGGGAACTGCGGGGACAACTGATTACCGAGGTCATTCCGCCAGTGTCGTTCTTTTCCCACAATGCGATGTTGGAAAAAGATACTCACGATGAGATCGGCCGCTTTAACCACGTTACGGTCATTGCCAGCCGTGTGCGCATCATGCTGGAAGATAAGCTGCAGGGCTGGGTGATTACCTTCCGTGACCGCAATGAAATCGACAGCCTCAGCGCCCAACTCAGTCAGGTCAAGCGCTATGTTGATAATCTACGCATCATGCGCCACGAGCAGCTTAACCGTATGACGACCTTGTCCGGCCTGCTGCATATGGAACGTTATGACGAAGCAATACGTTATATTCAGGCCCAGTCGGAGCATGCGCAGGGTCTGCTCGATTTTATCTCGTCACGTTTTTATTCTCCTACGCTGTGCGGTTTACTGCTGGGTAAAGCGGCCCGCGCCAGAGAAAAAGGGGTGGAGCTGGCCTTTGACCCTGGCTGCCAGATGTCGCGCCCGGCGCATTTGCTGGTTGAGGCCGAACTGATATCGATTATTGGCAACCTGTTAGATAACGCCATTGAAGCAACACAACGCGCCGGGTTGCCGCACGATCCCGTCGAGGTCCTGATCCTGCAAAATGAGCGCGAGCTGATTATTGAAGTGGCTGATCGCGGCGTCGGGATCGACCCGGCCATTCGGGATCGCATTTTTGACCGTGGGATGACGACAAAACGCAACGGCGATCATGGCATCGGCCTGTATCTGATCTCCAGCTACGTCACGCAGGTAGGCGGCACCATCGAAGTTTCTGATAACGCGCCGCGCGGAACGATTTTCTCTTTATTTATTCCTGAAACGGGTCACGTACAACGCCCCGCTCCAACTCTGGAAGATCAGAATTATGCGACATGAACAGATAGATGTGCTGATAGTAGAAGATGAAAACGAGTTGGCTCAGCTACATGCTGAGCTTATCAGCAAGCACCTGCATTTGCGTCTGGTGGGCATTGCCAACTCACTGGCGGACGCGCAGGCACAGCTCATCAGTAAGCAGCCCCAGCTGGTGTTGCTCGATAATTATCTGCCGGACGGTAAAGGGATCACGCTGATTAGCGACCCGATGATCGTTCGCGCCAACTGTTCGGTTATCTTCATTACTGCCGCCAGCGATATGGATACCTGTAGCCAGGCCATTCGCAATGGTGCCTTTGACTACATTCTGAAACCTGTGTCGTGGAAGCGTCTGAGTCAATCGCTGGAGCGGTTTGTGCAGTTCGCTGAACAGCAAAGGGTGTGGAAGATTGTCGATCAGCAGAACGTGGATTCTCTGTATCAGCTGCAGGCCAAAAACTACCGGCTGGATAGCGGCAGTAAAGGGATTGAGGAGAATACGCGGGCCCGCGTGCAGACGCTGTTTAGCGAATCCGGCGAGCGCTGCTTTTCTGTCGATGAAGTGGCGACGGAAACGGGGCTCAGTAAAACCACCGCCCGCCGCTATCTGGAGCACGGCGTGGAGTCCGGTTTTTTGTCGGTAGAGATGCAATACGGTAAAATAGGCCACCCCAAACGCATGTACCGCCGGACGGTTGAAAGGATGTGATTTAATCCCCCTTCTCTGGGTAATCCTGCCAGCGCCTGGCTCAGCAGTTCAAAGGAGATAACCCACGGCGGAGGTTAAAAGTTGGCGGTCGGCAAGACGGCATCCTTCCTCCCATGTTGATCCACATAGCCAGACGCTCCTGCGGGCGGTCAGACGGGGCGGAAACGCCGAACGCAACGCCGGGATTGTCATCAGAACCGTTGAGCGATACCAATAGCTGGTCGTAGTCCTGCGCTGCGCTGTAGCTCGGCCAGTCAATATGATGGCAAAAACCCTGCTCAATTTGGACCGCCGGCTGGCGGGCTAACTAATCCCTTCTCCCGCACAGAGGAGCGACGCCGGTCGCTCCTCTGTTATTCATCATCATTCATCGGCACCGCTCCGGCTTCGCTCGCGCTTCCCGATCCTCTTTGGTGTAGATTGCGGCCGCTGACAAATCTATACTTGGCGCACAATTTAACCCTAAGGCCTGGACATGACCTTCTCTTCCCCACAAAACAAACGCGGCGTGACGCCGGCTAAAGCCATGGTCGCGGCGATCAGCGGCTACGCAATGGATGGTTTCGATCTGCTGATCCTTGGCTTCATGCTGCCGGCAATCAGCGCTTCTCTGGCACTCAGCACCTCTCAGGCGGGTTCTCTCGTCACCTGGACCCTCATTGGTGCGGTGCTGGGCGGGATTTTATTTGGTCATCTCAGCGATCGCCTGGGACGCATTCGCGTACTGACCTTCACGATTTTGATGTTCTCCGTTTTTACCGGTCTTTGTGCGGTCGCGCAGGGCTATTGGGATCTGCTGGCCTATCGCACCCTTGCGGGTATGGGGCTCGGCGGCGAATTCGGTATCGGCATGGCGCTGATTGCCGAAGTCTGGCCGGCCCATAAGCGTAACCGGGCCTCGGCATGGGTCGGCATCGGCTGGCAGCTTGGCGTACTGCTTGCCGCCTTTATCACCCCGCTCCTGCTGGATATCATCGGCTGGCGCGGGATGTTTCTGGTCGGACTCCTGCCGGCGCTGGTCTCGTTTGCCATACGCCGCGGGATGGGGGAACCGGAGGCCTTTACCAAAGATAGCCACGTCGCTCAGGAAATATCGTTCACGGCGCGGATCAAGATGCTGTTTGCCGACAGCGCCACCTCGAAGGCCAGCATCGGTATCCTTATCCTTTGTTCGGTGCAGAATTTTGGTTACTACGGCCTGATGATCTGGATGCCCAGCTATCTCTCCTCCAGCTTTGGTTTCTCGCTGACCAAATCTGGGCTGTGGACGGCGGTCACCGTAGTGGGGATGACCTTCGGCATCTGGCTGTTTGGCGTGCTGGCGGATCGCTTCCCGCGCTGGAAAATCTTCCTCATTTACCAGGTCGGCGCCGTGGTGATGGTCATTATCTACGCCCAGCTGCGCGACCCCACCGTCATGCTGTTTACCGGGGCGCTGATGGGGATGTTTGTCAACGGGATGATCGGCGGCTACGGGGCGCTTATCTCCGATACCTACCCGCTAAAAGTGCGCGCCACCGCGCAGAACGTCCTGTTTAATCTGGGGCGCGGCGTCGGCGGATTTGGACCGCTGGTGATAGGCCTGTTCGTCAGCCACTGGTCATTTACCGCGGCGATCAGCCTGCTGGCCCTGCTCTATCTGCTGGATATTTTCGCCACCCTGTTCCTGCTGCCGAAAAAACAGGGCAGCGAAGATGCGCTGGGGGCGATTGGCTAAGCCACGAGCCGCGCGTTTTACCGCTCCGGCATGGGCTAACGCCTTCGCCGGACGGCGGCCGAAAAATAACAAAGCCCGGGTTTCCCCGGGCTTTGCACTGGATATAACCACTAGTAGTAGGCTTTCAGCGCCCGCTGGCAGAGCATCGAGCGGACGCAGTCGTCGGTCGTAAAGCGGACAATGCCAACCATCTCGTCTTCTTCAAAACGCGCCAGCGCATCGACCAGGCCAGACCTTACGCCAGAGGGTAAATCACACTGGGTAATGTCGCCGTTGACGATAACCGTCACGTTCTCCCCGAGGCGGGTCAAAAACATTTTCATTTGCGCGGCGGTCACGTTCTGAGCCTCGTCCAGAATCACAACCGCATTTTCAAATGTACGTCCACGCATATAGGCGAACGGCGCGATTTCCACCTTGCCGATTTCCGGCCGCAGGCAGTATTGCATAAAGGAAGCGCCCAACCGTCTCACCAGCACGTCATAAACCGGGCGGAAATAGGGGGCGAATTTCTCGGCGATATCTCCCGGTAAGAAGCCGAGGTCTTCATCGGCTTGCAGAACGGGACGGGTAACAATAATTCTGTCCACATCCTTATGGATCAGGGCTTCAGCTGCTTTCGCCGCGCTGATCCAGGTCTTCCCGCACCCGGCTTCGCCGGTGGCAAAGATCAGCTGTTTATTGTCAATGGCATTCAAATAATGCACCTGAGCGTCATTGCGCGCTTCAATTGGCGACAAATCGCGGCTGTCCCGCGCCATACCAATTGCTTCTACGCCACTCATTTGCACAAGCGATGTGACCGATTCTTCTTCGCGCTGCTTATGGCTGCGCGAATCCTGTCTCAGCACACGTTTGGCCTCACGACGAGCTTTGGTCACTGCTTTTTGTCTTCCCATGGATAGCACCTTGCGTTGTTGGTTTACATCACACGCGTCAATATCGACGCGATTATGCGCACGAACGATTGAGGTTTGGCTTCCTTGTAAGCCATTGCTTGCCTGTCGAATTGACAACGGGTCGCGGCTACGCGCACCGCGTACCCGGTCTGGGTTTAGGTTATCTGTGGTGACTGGAGAAAAATTTGAGGTGTGGCAATCGCGGCCGGAAGTGTGGCCCCCGTGCTGATGAGTACGGTAAGAAGATTTACATTTTCCGTTACAGCAATCGGGCATTCGCGATCTCCATAGTGAAACGACATCACTGCCGGGAACTACCGCGTCTGTAATAAGTACATCAAAAATAATTCTTAATGCAACTTATTTTTTACATACAGACAACAAATAATTCTCATCGCAGCTCAGGAGAGTTTCCGACAAATAGATTACAGAAAAATAACACAAGGCAGGAAATACAAAAAAAGAATGGAAAAACAGCAGAAACGCCCTGCCCTTACGGGCAGGAACGTCAGGCTTCAAGCAGGGACTGCGCCAGATAGTGCTGGCTATCGATCACTCCCGGCAGCGCAAAGAAATAGCCGCCGCCGATCGGCTTCACGTACTCCTCCAGCGCTTCGCCGTTGAGGCGCTTTTGCACCGTCAGGAAACCTTTTTCCAGATCGTGCTGATAGCAGACAAACAGCAGCCCCATATCCAGCTGCCCGGAGTTGGTCACCCCCAGCGAATAGCTGTAGCCGCGGCGCATCATCAGGCTCGACTGCGTCTGCGGCGTACGCGGGTTAGCCAGTCGAATATGGCTATCGAGCGCAATGGCATCGCCGTTCGGATCCTTAGCGTAATCCGGCACGTCGTGTTCGTGCTGCATACCCAGCGGCGCTCCGCTGTGCTTATCGCGACCGAAAATCGTCTGCTGCTCTTTCAGCGGAGTTCGGTCCCAGAACTCGACGTGGAACTGGATAATACGCGCCGCCTGATAGCTGCCGCCCGTCGCCCACGCCGGTTCTCCCTGTCCGGCGGTAACCCATACCACCTCATCCATCAGCGCGCCGTCGGTGCTGACCGGGTTAGCCGTACCGTCTTTAAAGCCCAGCAGGTTAACCGGCGTCTCCTTGCCTTTGCTCCGCGCGGCGCTATCGGAGATAAAGCCCTCGCGCTTCCAGCGGACGCTCAGCAGATCCGGGGTATGCTTAATCACATCGCGCAGCGCGTGGATCACCGTATCCTGGGTATTGGCGCAAATTTGCAGCAGCAAATCGCCGTGGCAAAGCGCGGCATCCAGCGAATCGTTGGGAAAGCGCGTCATCTTCTGCAGCTTCTTCGGCGCGTGTTCCGCGAGCCCATAGCGCTCGTCAAACAGCGAATGGCCAACCGATACGGTCATCGTCAGGTTATCCGGGGCGATCCACGGCCCGAGAATGCCCGAGTCCATCGGCGGCAGGCGCGGATTCGGCGTGTCCGGCGCCGGCCCGCCCTTGGTCAGGAAGGCAATACGCTGGGTCAGCAGGCGGAACAGACGCTCAAGGTCGGCCTTATCGCCGGCCAGCACGTCGAAGGCCACCAGCATCATCGCGGTTTGCTGCGGGGTGAGGATCCCCGCCTGGTGCAGCCCATAAAAGGGCTGCTCCTCCATACGTGCGTTGGGCGACAGCGTGCCCGGCGAGCTGGTGCTTTTGGCCGCATGCGCAACCGGACAGCCGCCGGCGATGGCCAGCGCGCCGCCTAGCGCGCCGATCCCTTTTAATAACCGCCGACGTGACGGTTCATTTACCTCGAATTGCTTCTGCTCTGCCATTGCTTTAGTCCAGACCCAGGATCCCGCGCAGCTGAGCCAGATCTTCCGCCAGGGTGGTGATCGGGCCTTTCAGCGCGTTACGATCCGCATCGGTCAGCTTGTCATAGGTCTCATAGCCGTCTTTGGTGCGGTATTTCGCGAGGATCGCGTCAACTTTCTTGAAGTTAGCGTCAACTTTCGCCAGCAGCGCGGCGTTCTCTTTTTGCAGCTGCGGACGCAGCAGGTCGACAATTTTCTGCGCGCCGTCAACGTTGGCCTGGAAGTCCCACAGGTCGGTGTGGCTGTAGCGATCTTCTTCGCCGCTGATTTTGCTGGCGGCCACTTCTTCAATCAGGCCCGCGGCGCCGCCCACCACTTTAGACGGCGGGAACGCCAGCTCGCTGATGCGTTTTTGCAGCTCCAGCACGTCGGTATTCAGACGGTCGGCGTAGCTCTCCATGCCCTTGGTGCTGTTGTCGCCAAACAGGGCTTTTTCCAGACGGTGGAAGCCGGTGAATTTCGGATCTTCCGCTTTCTTCTCGTAGTCGTCTTCACGGGCATCAATGCTGCCGTCAAGATCGGAGAACAGCTCGGCGATCGGTTCGATACGCTCGTAGTGCTGACGCGTCGGGGCATACAGCGCTTTTGCTTTTTCGATATCGCCCGCTTTCACCGCGTCGGTGAAGGCCTTCGTGCCGGTAACCAGCTGGGCAGTTTCCGCCGTGACGTAGGCTTTATAGGCGGTAATCGCTTCGCCGAGGCTCAGCAGCGCGTCGGCTTTCGCCGCGTCTTTGGTGGCCGCACCGGTGACAATCAGCTTCCCTTTCGGGTTGGTCAGCAGGCCGCAGGTCATATCGTATTCGCCCGGCTGCAGGTTAGCCGTCAGCTTTTGCGTAAAGCCCGGCGCAATGTTTTCGCGCTCTTCCACGACCATCACGCCTTTAAGGATCTCCCACTCCAGCGCCTTCTGACTGTGGTTCTGAATGATGAACTGCGTTTTACCCGCTTTCACGGTCACGTTCATCGGTTCACACTGCTTGTCATTAACGGTCACTTTTACCTGCGGAATATCCGCAGCCTGGGCGTAGAAGGCGGAGCTGAACAACGCTGCGACGGCAAGCTGCAGCGCATTACGGCGAAAATGAGTCATCATGATCATCCCTTTCGATAAGTATGTGGTCACTATTTACACCTGCGGGCGCCCTACTTAAGCGGAGCGGTACGCGAGGCTGCTGGATTGCTACGCGGCGGCAGCGCAAACAGCACCAGCGCCGGAATCAAATAGATAAAGTACACCGCCACTTCGCTGACGGTCGGCGCTTCCTGATAGCCGAAGATCCCTTCAAGCAGCGTACCGAACAGGCTGTGCGTCGACAGCACGCCGCTCAGATCGAACGCCACGTCCTGGAAGTGGTTCCACAGCCCGGCCTCGTGAAAGGCGCGAATGGCTCCGGCGGCCAGGCCCGCAGCGACCAGCAGAATGAACAGGCTGGTCCACTTGAAGAACGCGCCGAGGTTGAGGCGGATGCCGCCCCAGTACAGCAGGAAACCGAGTACAATTGCGGTGGCGAGGCCAAGCATCGCGCCCAGCGGCGGCCAGATACCGACATCCTGCTGGAACGCCGCCAGCAGGAAAAATACCGACTCCAGCCCTTCTCGCGCCACGGCAAAAAAGACCATCATCACCAGCGCCCAGCCGTGGTTATTGCCGCGCTGCAGGGCGTTATCCACCGCCTGCTCCAGCTGCTGCTTCACGTTACGCGACACCTTGCGCATCCAGAACACCATCCAGGTCAGGATACAGACCGCGACCAGCGCCACGATGCCCTCAAACAGCTCCTGTTCACGCTGCGGGAATTCGCCGGTAGTTTCGTTGATAAAGATCCCCAGCCCGAGGCACAGCGCCGCCGCGAGGATGACCCCAATCCACATTACGCCAATCCAGTTTCCACGCTGAGTGCGTTTCAGATAGCTGGCGATCAGGCTGACAATCAGCGCTGCTTCCAGGCCTTCACGTAACATGATGAGAAATGGAACAAACATGCCAACATCCTTAAATGTGAGCCGCGGTCAACGGATGCAAAGATAGGTAAATATTTCTGATAGTGATTATCATTACAATAATCAGAAACACAAGTGAAATGTGTAGAGAATGATGACGAGTTGTAAATTAATCGCTGTTAAATAATTACTTAGGAAAGTATTCGCCTGCGCCAGCGGCGGCGGGCAGGATCGGCGGTTTTTTCGCGGCAGATATTTACCGGGCGTAGCGACTGTGGCTAAATAGCGGCCTTATTTACCTGCGAAAAGAATAATATGACACAGTTTTTACACTTCCTGCTGGCGCTGGTGGTTATCCTCGGCCTTGCCTGGCTTGCCAGCTATGACCGACAAAAAATCCGCATTCGCTATATTATCCAGTTAATTGTTATTGAAATTGCGCTGGCATTCTTTTTTCTCCACGCCGAAAGCGGCCTGTGGGTAGTTAAAAATATCTCCGGCTTTTTCACCTCATTACTCGGTTTTGCCGCTGAGGGCACCAGTTTTGTATTTGGCGGCATGAGTGAAAAAGGCCTGGCCTTTATTTTCCTCGGCGTGCTGTGCCCGATCGTCTTTATCTCGGCGCTGATTGGCATTCTCCAGCACTGGCGCATTCTGCCCATTTTTATTCGCGTCATCGGCACCCTGCTGTCAAAAGTCAACGGCATGGGTAAGCTCGAGTCCTTTAACGCCGTCAGCTCGCTGATCCTCGGGCAGTCGGAAAACTTCATTGCCTATAAAGGCGTGCTCGGCGATCTCTCCTCTCGTCGTCTGTTCACCATGGCCGCCACCGCGATGTCGACGGTATCGCTGTCGATCGTCGGCGCGTATATGAGCATGCTGGACGCGAAATACGTCGTCGCGGCGCTGATCCTCAATATGTTCAGCACCTTTATTGTGCTGTCAATTATTAACCCGACGCGACCGGGCAGCGAAGAAGAGATTAAGCTGGAGAAGCTGCATGAATCGCAGAGCTTCTTTGAAATGCTCGGCGAATATATTCTGGCTGGCTTCAAAGTGGCGATGATTATTCTGGCGATGCTGATCGGCTTTATTGCCTTAATCAGCGCCATCAACGCCCTCTTCGCTACGGTATTTGGCCTCAGCTTCCAGCAGATTCTGGGCTACGTCTTTTATCCGCTGGCGTGGCTGATTGGTATTCCGCTAAGCGATGCGCTGAACGCCGGGAGTATTATGGCGACCAAGCTGGTAGCCAACGAATTTGTCGCGATGATCGAACTGCAGAAAATCGCTGCCGGCATGACGCCGCGCGGGCTGGGTATTCTGTCGGTATTCCTGGTCTCTTTTGCTAACTTTGCCTCTATTGGCATTATCGCCGGCGCGATTAAAGGGCTTAATGAGCCGCAGGGGAATACGGTTTCCCGCTTCGGCCTGCGCCTGGTCTACGGCGCGACGCTGGTAAGCCTGCTCTCCGCCAGCTTCGCCGGGCTGGTGCTGTAAGCCAGGCGCACGCTGCGAATATCAGCATTCTGAAGGCGGGGCTATGCCCCGCCTTTTATTTAGAAACAAACGTTATTCAGAAATGGACGCAAACCTGCCGATCGACGCGCATCACTGACTCCTGGGCGAAGCGCGACTTGTAGAGCGTGCGCAGCGCTTCAATCCCCTCTTCGCTCTTCGCATCTTTACCGTGGATCAACATCAGCGCCTTGCTCTGCTCGCGCGCAACGGTACCGTCATTCCCCAGCCACTGGCCGCGGGCGTCAAACACCGTCAAGCCATCGCGAAAGCGCGGGGTGACATCGCGGTCAACAAACCGCTGCCACTCCTCGGCGGTGATATCTTTACCCGCCGGTCGGCTGAGGCCGAAGTACAGCGTGGTTTGCTCCATCGTATTGTCCGCCGGGCAGGCCGCGGCAGCCGGCGCTGAGACGGTCGTTTTGCTCGGCGCCACGCAGCCGCCAAGCAGCCCTGCCAGAACCAACGCCATCGCACCCTGTCTGAAAGTCATATTGCTATCCTCATTGTTATTTGTGCTGAGATATCAGCGTATTTTCAGAGAATTAGCAAGAGGGTTCCTGCCCGCATCGGCACTGGCTGAGGCGGGTCGGCGGCGGTAAGGCGCACAAAAAAGCCCGCCAGAGGCGGGCTTTAGCAGGAGGGAAAGGTTACTCTGCGGTCGCAGGTACCGGCGGCGCGGAGTGATAGTGCGCGTCGGCCTCGGCAAAACGCTGCTGCATCGTTGCCGAAGGCGCTTTGCCCAGCAGGCTGAAGACCACGATCCCGAGGCTGCCAAAGATAAAGCCAGGGATAATTTCGTACAGTTCCACCCAGCCAAACTGTTTCCAGCCGATGACGGTCAGCGCGCCGATAACCATTCCGGCCAGCGCGCCGTTGCGCGTCATGCGTGACCACATCACCGAGAACAGCACTACCGGACCGAAGGCGGCGCCGAAGCCCGCCCAGGCATAGCTCACCAGGCCCAGCACGCGGTTATCCGGATTTGCCGCCAGCGCGATGGCAATCAGCGCCACCACCAGCACCATCATCCGACCAACCCACACCAGCTCGGTCTGGCCGGCGTTCTTACGCAGAAATGCCTTATACAAATCCTCGGTAATCGCGCTGGAGCAGACCAGCAGCTGGCAGCTCAGGGTTGACATCACCGCGGCCAGAATCGCCGACAGCAGGATCCCGGCAATCCACGGGTTAAACAGGATTTGCGCCAGTTCAATAAAGACGCGCTCGGAGTTCTGATTTACCGCCCCAGCCAGCGCCGGATTGTTGTTAAACCACGCGATGCCGAAGAAGCCAACCGCCACGGCACCCGCCAGGCAGAAGATCATCCAGGTCATGCTGATACGGCGAGCGTGCACGATGCTGTGATGGGAGTCCGCCGCCATAAAGCGTGCCAGAATATGCGGTTGACCAAAGTAGCCGAGGCCCCAGCCCATCAGCGAGATAATGGCGACGAAATTAAGCCCTTTCAGCATATCAACGTTCTCAATGCTCTTTTGCTTAATCACCTCCAGCGAATCGCCGAAACCGCCGACGGAAATAATCACCATTACCGGCGTCAGGATCAGCGCGAAGATCATCAGGCTGGCCTGTACGGTATCGGTCCAGCTTACCGCGAGGAACCCTCCGACGAAGGTATAAATAATCGTCGCGGCGGCACCGGCCCACAGCGCCGTTTCGTAGCTCATGCCAAAGGTGCTTTCAAACAGACGCGCGCCGGCAACAATGCCGGAGGCGCAATAAATAGTGAAGAACAGCAAAATAACCAGCGCGGAGATAATACGCAGCACCCGGCTTTTATCTTCAAAACGGCCGGTGAAATAGTCCGGCAGGGTCAGCGCGTTATTATTCACCTCGGTATGAACGCGCAGACGACCGGCCACCAGCTTCCAGTTAATCCACGCCCCCAGCGTCAGGCCGATGGCAATCCAGCTCTCGGAAATGCCGGAAAGGAATATTGCCCCCGGCAGCCCCATCAGCAGCCAACCGCTCATATCCGAGGCCCCGGCAGACAGCGCGGTCACGAATGGACCGAGGCTCCGCCCGCCCAGAATATAATCATCGAAGTTCTTCGTCGATCGCCAGGCAATAAACCCGATCAGTACCATGCCAAATATATAAACCGTAAAAGTCACCAACATCGGGGTGCTAATAGCCATGCAAATCTCCAGAATTTTTTTGTCGACAGCGTCCAGATTTGTCGTTTATTCCACTACCGGAACGGGGTAATGGCACAATGGTTGTATTGGGCGACCGTATCCTGACGGAAGCTGCGTTTTTTCACAAACGATTTAACACAGCATTTACACTAATTCCGCCAATGACCAAACTTCATTTTGTTATAGGTTGCACTTCCTCACGTTTTTATTGGTTGCACCTGGTAAAACTGTTAACTGACGCAGATAAATACGCCATTAAATAAAGGTTAAATTGTCGCTAATCCCGCCATTAAATTTAACAACAAAGGCATTTTTCAGCCTGGCCCACAAGTTGTGATTAACAAGGTTGCACAAAGTTGCAACATAGTAGATATTCCTACGCAACCGCATAACCGCACAGAAGCTCAATACGCCGAATCATGCCGCCGCCAGGCGGGCCGGGTAATGGCTGAAGCGAATGACCAATAACAGGAGTTCATGACATGGGCACCACCACCATGGGCGTTAAACTTGACGAAGCCACGCGCGAACGCATCAAGTCCGCCGCCAGCCGTATCGACCGCACGCCGCACTGGCTGATCAAGCAGGCGATTTTCAACTATCTGGAAAAGCTGGAGAATGACGAATCGCTGCCAGAGCTTCCGGCGCTGCTCTCCGGCGCGGCCAACGAAAGCGACGAATCGGGTCCTCTGACCGAGGAGCCGTACCAGCCGTTCCTTGAATTTGCCGAGCAGATCCTGCCCCAGTCGGTGGCGCGGGCGGACATTACCGCAGCGTATCGCCGCGCCGAAACCGACGCCGTACCGATGCTCCTCGAACAGGCCCGCCTGCCGCAGCCGCTGAACGAACAGGCGCATAAGCTGGCCTGGAAGCTGGCGGAAAAGTTACGCAATCAAAAAACCGCCAGCGGGCGCGCCGGAATGGTGCAGAGCCTGCTGCAGGAGTTTTCCCTCTCCTCACAGGAGGGCGTGGCGCTGATGTGCCTCGCGGAAGCGCTGCTGCGTATTCCGGATAAAGCCACCCGCGACGCCCTCATTCGCGACAAGATCAGCAACGGTAACTGGCAGTCGCATATCGGCCGCAGCCCGTCGCTGTTCGTAAACGCCGCCACCTGGGGGCTGCTGTTTACCGGAAAACTGGTCTCCACCCACAATGAAACCAGCCTGTCGCGCTCGCTGAACCGAATCATTGGTAAAAGCGGCGAGCCGCTGATTCGCAAAGGCGTCGATATGGCGATGCGCCTGATGGGCGAGCAGTTCGTCACCGGCGAAACCATCGCCGAAGCGCTGGCCAACGCCCGCAAGCTCGAAGAGAAGGGCTTCCGCTACTCCTACGATATGCTCGGGGAAGCGGCGCTGACCGCCGCCGACGCCCAGGCCTATATGGTCTCCTACCAGCAGGCTATCCACGCTATCGGTAAAGCCTCCAACGGCCGCGGCATCTATGAGGGCCCGGGGATCTCCATCAAGCTCTCCGCCCTGCACCCGCGCTACAGCCGCGCGCAGTACGATCGGGTCATGGAAGAGCTCTATCCGCGCCTGAAGTCGCTAACCCTGCTGGCGCGCCAGTACGATATCGGCATCAACATCGACGCCGAAGAGGCCGATCGCCTGGAGATCTCTCTCGACCTGCTGGAGAAGCTGTGCTTTGAGCCGGAGCTGGCGGGCTGGAACGGGATCGGCTTCGTTATTCAGGCCTATCAGAAGCGCTGTCCGTTCGTGATTGACTCGCTGATCGATCTCGCCACCCGCAGCCGCCGTCGTCTGATGATCCGCCTGGTCAAGGGCGCCTACTGGGATAGCGAAATCAAGCGCGCGCAGATGGACGGCCTGGAAGGCTATCCGGTTTATACCCGCAAGGTGTATACCGACGTCTCCTATCTCGCCTGCGCGAAAAAGCTGCTGACGGTGCCGAACCTGATCTATCCGCAGTTCGCCACCCATAACGCCCACACCCTGGCGGCTATTTACCAGTTGGCGGGGCAAAACTATTATCCGGGTCAGTACGAATTCCAGTGCCTGCACGGCATGGGCGAGCCGCTGTATGAGCAGGTGGTAGGCAAAGTGGCCGACGGTAAGCTTAACCGCCCGTGCCGAATCTATGCCCCGGTCGGCACCCACGAAACCCTGCTGGCCTACCTGGTACGCCGCCTGCTGGAGAACGGCGCCAACACCTCCTTCGTCAACCGCATCGCCGATACCAGCCTGCCGCTTGACGAGCTGGTCGCCGACCCGGTCAGCGCGGTCGAGAAGCTGGCACAGCAGGAAGGCCAGGCCGGCCTGCCGCATCCGAAAATTCCGCTGCCGCGCGATCTCTATGGTCAGGGCCGCAGCAACTCGGCGGGACTGGATCTGGCGAACGAACACCGCCTCGCCTCCCTCTCCTCCTCTTTACTCAACAGCGCCCTGCATAAGTGGCAGGCTCTGCCGATGCTGGAGCATCCGGTCGTCGAAGGCGAGCTGCAGGCGATCGTCAACCCTGCGGAACCGAAAGATATCGTCGGCCACGGACGCGAAGCCAGCGACGAAGAGGTACAGCAGGCGCTGACCAGCGCGGTCAACTGCGCGCCGATCTGGTTCGCCACGCCGCCGCAGGAGCGCGCGGCAATCCTCGAACGCGCGGCGATCTTAATGGAAGGCCAAACGCAAACGCTTATCGGGATTCTGGTACGCGAAGCGGGTAAAACCTTCAGCAACGCCATCGCCGAAGTTCGTGAAGCGGTCGATTTCCTGCACTACTACGCCGGTCAGGTTCGCGACGACTTTGATAATGAAACCCACCGTCCGCTGGGGCCGGTGGTGTGCATCAGCCCGTGGAACTTCCCGCTGGCGATCTTCACCGGCCAGATTGCCGCCGCGCTGGCCGCAGGCAACAGCGTGCTGGCAAAACCCGCCGAGCAGACGCCGCTGATCGCCGCTCAGGGCGTGGCGATTCTGCTGGAGGCCGGCGTCCCGCCGGGCGTTATCCAGCTGCTGCCGGGCCGCGGGGAAACCGTCGGCGCCGCGCTCACCGGCGACCAGCGCGTGCGTGGGGTGATGTTTACCGGCTCAACCGAGGTCGCGACTTTACTGCAGCGCAATATCGCCAGCCGCCTTGACGCCCAGGGGCGTCCGACGCCGCTGATTGCCGAAACCGGCGGCATGAACGCCATGATTGTCGACTCTTCCGCGCTTACCGAGCAGGTGGTGGTTGACGTGCTGGCTTCCGCCTTCGATAGCGCCGGCCAGCGCTGCTCCGCGCTGCGGGTGCTCTGTCTGCAGGAGGAGATCGCCGACCATACGCTGACCATGCTGCGTGGCGCAATGGGCGAATGCCGGATGGGCAACCCGGGCCGCCTGACCACCGATATCGGCCCGGTGATTGATGCCGAAGCCAAAGAGAATATCGAGCGGCATATTCAGACGCTGCGCGCCAAGGGCCGCAACGTCTTCCAGGCGGTGCGCGAGAACAGCGACGACGCGCGCGAATGGCAAAGCGGGACCTTCGTTCCGCCGACGCTTATCGAACTCGACAGCTTTGACGAACTGAAAAAAGAGGTCTTTGGCCCGGTCCTGCACGTGGTGCGCTATAACCGCAACGCGCTGGATCGGCTGGTTGAGCAGATCAACGCTTCCGGCTATGGCCTGACGCTCGGGGTCCATACCCGCATCGACGAAACCATCGCCCAGGTCACCGGCAGCGCAAAAGTCGGCAACCTGTACGTCAACCGAAATATGGTGGGCGCGGTGGTTGGCGTCCAGCCGTTCGGCGGCGAAGGCCTGTCGGGAACCGGCCCGAAAGCGGGCGGCCCGCTGTATCTGTACCGCCTGCTCTCAAGCCGTCCGCAGAACGCCGTCGGCGCAACCCTCGCCCGCCAGGACGCTGAACGTCCGCTGGACGCCCAGCTGAAAACCCTGCTGGAAAAACCGCTGGTCGCGCTACAGCAGTGGGCCGCAGGCCGGCCGGAGCTGCAGACGCTGTGCCAGCAGTATAGCGAACAGGCGCAGGCCGGCACCCAGCGTGTGCTGCCGGGGCCGACCGGGGAGCGCAACACACTGACCTTCATTCCCCGCGATCGCGTGCTGTGCGTGGCGGATAATGAACAGGATGCGCTGACCCAGCTGGCGGCGGTCGCCGCCGTCGGCTGCGAGATCCTGTGGCCGGATAACGCCCTGCATCGCGAACTGGCGAAGAAGCTGCCGCGCGAAGTCAGCGAGCGCATCCACTTCGCCAAAGAGACCGATCTGACCGCCCAGGCCTTCGACGCGGTGATTTACCACGGCGATTCCGATCAGCTGCGCGAGCTGTGCGAACAGGTGGCGGCGCGGGACGGGGCGATCGTTTCGGTACAGGGATTCGCCCGCGGTGAGACCAACCTGCTGCTGGAGCGCCTCTATATCGAGCGCTCGCTCAGCGTCAATACCGCCGCGGCGGGCGGCAACGCCAGCCTGATGACCATCGGCTAAGGCCGATCCCCGAGGTGGCGTCCGGCAGCGGTTCGGGCAAAACCGTAGCCCGCCGCCGGGGGATCGCGAACCGGATGACAGCAGGCCAAAGCTGTGGTTAATTAAGGCTCCCGGACGGGGGCCTTTTTATGTATGGGAGTGGAACAATGAAACGCACTTTACTCGCGCTTGCCGCCCTGCTGGCAAGCGGGCAGGCGCTGGCGGATGAATGCGCTAACGCCAACAATCAAATGGAGATGAACCAGTGCACGGCGGCGCAGTATCAGGCGGCCGATGGCGAGCTCAACCAGACCTATCAGCAGGCGCTGAAACGTGCCTCAGGCAACCAGCTGACGCTGCTGAAAAAATCCCAGCTGGCGTGGATCGCGCTGCGCGATGCCGACTGCGCGTTTTTGGCCTCCGGAGCCGAAGGCGGCACCATCCAGCCGACGCTGATCAACCAGTGCATGGCGGACAAAACCGTGGAGCGCGAATCGTACCTCTCTTCGCTGCTGCAGTGCGAAGATGGCGATCAGAGCTGCCCGCTGCCGCCGGCCAACTAGCGCACCCGGATCCCTTCAACAATCATCCGCTGAACGTTTTCCACGGTTTGCTGAAAGAACGCTTCATCACGTAGCGTTGCGCCGGTCACCGCCTCAATCTGGGTGGCAAAATCGGCGTAATGCTGCGTGGTGGCCCAGATCATAAAGATCAGGTGCTGGGGATCGACCGGCGCCAGCTTGCCGCTTTCGACCCAGCCGGAAACGATCGCCGACTTTTCATCCACCAGCGCTTTCAGATCGCCGGTCAGCTCTCCCATCAGCAGCGGCGCGCCCTGCAGCATCTCCAGGCAGAACAGTTTGGACGCCTGCGGATGGTCGCGGGAGACTTCCAGCTTCAGGCGGATGTACTCGCGGATCGCCACCAGCGGGCTGATATCTTCGCGAAAAGCCTTCAGCGGCGCCAGCCAGATGGTGAGGATCTGCTGCAAAACGGCAACGTACAGCGCCTCTTTCGACGGGTAGTAGTAAAGCAAATTGGTTTTCGATACCCCGGACAGCTCCGCAACCTGCTCAAGCCGCGTGCCGTGAATGCCAAATTGCGAAAACGCGTCCAGCGCGGCGGCGAGGATAGCCTCTTTTTTTGCGCTCACCGCCAGCGAACGTTTGCCGTTTTTTTTCTCGGCGCCCTGTGCCATTCGTTATCTCCTTCTTTCACCGCCATCAGCATAGCAAAAGCCCATCGCCGACACGACCTTCTGCACCCCAATTGCGCATGACTGCCGTTTTTTCGTGCACTGATTTTGACCATTTAGTCTACTTTTCTCGACATCACATCCGGCAACCATTAAGCAACACATTAATAACATTGGCTTTTGTAAAACTGGCATCACCTTTGCTTTAGCCTGTTAGCGAGGTGGCTCAGGGAGATGCAGGATGCAGCGCCGCACGCCTTCTTGTTTAACGACCGCATTGAGGTGCATATGAAAATTGGTGTCTTCGTTCCGATTGGCAATAACGGCTGGCTGATTTCCACCCATGCCCCGCAGTACATGCCGACGTTTGAGCTGAATAAAGCGATTGTGCAGAAAGCCGAGCATTACAACTTTGACTTCGCGCTGTCGATGATCAAGCTGCGCGGTTTTGGCGGCAAAACCGAATTCTGGGATCACAATCTCGAATCCTTCACCCTGATGGCGGGTCTGGCGGCGGTGACGTCGCGGATCCAGATCTACGCCACCGCCGCCACCCTGACCCTGCCTCCGGCCATCGTCGCCCGGATGGCCTCCACCATTGACTCGATTTCCGGCGGCCGCTTCGGCGTCAACCTGGTTACCGGCTGGCAAAAACCAGAATACGAGCAGATGGGGATCTGGCCTGGGGATGACTATTTCGCCAGCCGCTACGACTATCTCAGCGAATATGTCCAGGTGCTGCGCGACCTGTGGGGCACCGGGCAGAGCGACTTTAAGGGCGACTACTTCACGATGAACGACTGCCGCGTCAGCCCGCAGCCGTCGCAGCCGATGAAGGTTATCTGCGCCGGGCAAAGCGATGCCGGTATGGCCTTCTCCGCCCAGTACGCCGACTACAACTTCTGCTTCGGCAAAGGGGTCAACACTCCGGCCGCCTTCGCCCCGACCGCCGCGCGCATGATGCAGGCGGCGGAAAAAACCGGCCGCGACGTCGGCTCGTACGTGCTGTTTATGGTTATCGCCGACGAAACGGATGAAGCCGCGCGCGCGAAATGGGAGCACTACAAAGCCGGCGCCGACGAAGACGCGCTGGCGTGGCTGACCGAGCAGAGCCAGAAGGATACCCGCTCCGGTAGCGATACCAACGTCCGCCAGATGGCCGACCCCACCTCAGCGGTCAATATCAACATGGGCACCCTCGTCGGCTCTTATGCCAGCGTCGCCCGCATGCTCGATGAAGTCGCCGCGGTCCCCGGTACCGACGGCGTGCTGCTGACCTTTGATGATTTCCTCTCCGGAATTGACGCCTTTGGCGAGCGCATTCAGCCGCTGATGCGCTGCCGCGACCACATTGCCACCGCTACTCGCGAGGTTGCCTGATGATTACCCTTCCCGCTCGCCCGGAATCCTTGACCTTCGCGGCGCAAAACAGCGCGCTGATCGTGGTTGATATGCAAAACGCCTATGCAAGCCAGGGCGGCTATCTCGATCTGGCCGGTTTTGACGTCTCCGCCACCCGGCCGGTTATCGACAACATCAACACCGCCGTCGCCGCCGCCCGCGCCGCCGGGATGCTGATTATCTGGTTTCAGAACGGCTGGGACGACCAGTACATGGAGGCCGGCGGCCCCGGCTCGCCCAATTACCATAAATCCAACGCCCTGAAGACCATGCGCCGCCGTCCTGAGCTGCAGGGCAAGCTGCTGGCTAAAGGCGGCTGGGACTACCAGCTGGTTGATGAGCTTAAGCCGCAGCCGGGCGACGTGGTGCTGCCAAAACCGCGCTACAGCGGCTTCTACAACACCCAGCTGGACAGCATTTTACGCAGCCGCGGCGTTCGCCACCTGGTATTCACCGGTATCGCCACCAACGTCTGCGTGGAGTCCACCCTGCGCGACGGCTTCTTCCTCGAATATTTCGGCATCGTGCTGGAGGACGCCACCCATCAGGCCGGACCGGCCTTCGCTCAGCAGGCGGCGTTGTTCAATATTGAGACCTTCTTTGGCTGGGTCAGCGACGTCGCCAGCTTCTGCGATGCCCTGCAGCCCGCCAGCCCCATCCCGTTCCCGGAGGAGAAACGTTATGCCTAAACAGGTCATTATTCCACCCGGCACCACCACGCCGATCGCCCCTTTCGTACCCGGCACGCTGGCCGATGGCGTAGTGTACGTCTCCGGTACGCTGCCGTTCGATAAGCAAAACAACGTGGTCCACATCGGCGACCCAAAGGCGCAAACCCGTCACGTTCTGGAGACCATCCGCAGCGTTATCGAAACGGCGGGGGGCAGTATGGAGGATGTGACCTTCAACAGCATTTTTATCACCGACTGGAAAAACTACGCCGCGATTAACGAAGTCTACGCCGAGTTTTTCCCCGGCGATAAGCCGGCGCGGTTCTGCATTCAATGCGGTTTGGTGAAGCCCGAGGCGCTGGTGGAGATCGCCACGGTGGCGCATATCGGGAAACCTGCGCCATGAAGCTGAATATCGCCCCTGCGCCTTACGAGGGCGCCCCGGTTGTGGTGCTGAGCGCCGGGCTGGGCGGCGCGGGCAGCTACTGGGCCGCGCAGCGCGTGCCGCTGGCAGCGCGATACCAGCTGGTGACCTATGACCAGAACGGCACCGGCGAAAACGCCGGCCCGCTGCCCGCCGCCTACAGCATGGCGACTATGGCCCAGGAGCTGTGGCAGGCGCTGGAGAAGGCCGGAATTACGCGCTTCGCGCTGGTGGGCCATGCGCTGGGAGGATTGATCGGCCTGCAGCTGGCGCTGGACAAACCCCGGGCGGTCAGCGCGCTGGTGCTGGTCAACGCCTGGCTGACGCTGTCGACCCACACCCGCCGCTGCTTCCAGGTGCGCGAGCGCCTGCTGCATACCGGCGGCGCCCAGGCGTGGGTGGAAGCGCAGCCGCTGTTCCTCTATCCGGCGGAGTGGATGGCCGCGCGCGCGCCGCGGCTGGAGGCGGAGGATGCCCTCGCGCTCAGCCATTTTCAGGGTAAGGACAATCTGCTGAAGCGGCTACAGGCGCTGAAGCAGGCTGACTTCTCCCGGCAGGCCGCGGCGGTGACCTGTCCGACCCTGATGATCAGCTCCCGTGACGATCTGCTGGTGCCCGCCTCCTGCTCGCGCTCGCTGCAGGCCGCAATCCCCGGCAGTCAGCTGGTGGAGATGGCCTGGGGAGGCCATGCTTGTAACGTCACCGATACCGAGACCTTCAACCCCATTTTATGCGACGGGCTTGCCGCGATGCTGCCCGCCGGCCAGGAGAGTTTATGAGTGAGAGTATTAGCCAAAGCGCGTGCGAAACGCTGTTCAGCCACGCCAGGACCCACAGCGGCTGGCTGGATAAGCCGGTAGCCGACAGCCTGCTGGAGGAAATTTACGCGCTGATGAAAATGGGCCCGACCTCGGCCAACTGCTCTCCGGCGCGGATCGTTTTTGTCCGCACCCCGGAGGGCAAAGAGAAGCTGCGCCCGACGCTTTCCAGCGGCAACGTGGAAAAAACCCTCCGCGCGCCGGTCACCGCCATCGTGGCGTGGGACAGCGCCTTTTACGATCGCCTGCCGGAGCTGTTTCCCCACGGCGACGCCCGCAGCTGGTTTACCTCCAGCCCCCAGCTCGCCGAGGAGACCGCGTTCCGCAACAGCTCGCTGCAGGCGGCCTATCTGATTTTCGCCTGCCGCGCGCTCGGTCTGGATACCGGGCCGATGTCGGGATTCGATCGGGAAAAGGTCGATGCGGCGTTCTTTGCCGACAGCGGATGGAAGAGCAACCTGTTGATTAACATCGGCTATGGCGATGAAACAAAGCTCTACGATCGCCTGCCGCGCCTCTCCTTTGACGATGCCTGCCGGCTGGCATAAGGAGCCTCCATGCTTATAGCGGATAAACAAAGCTTTCGCGACGCCATGGCCCAGGTCGGCGCCGCGGTGAACATTATTACCACCGACGGCCCGGCGGGCCGGGCCGGATTTACCGCCAGCGCGGTGTGCAGCGTGACCGACGAGCCGCCGACGCTGCTGGTTTGCCTGAACCGCTCCGCCTCGGTCTGGCCGACCTTTAGCCAGCATCAGACGCTGTGCGTCAACACGCTGGCGGCGGGACAGGAGCCGTTATCCAATCTGTTTGGCGGTAAAACGCCGATGGCGGAGCGCTTCGCCGCCGCCGAATGGCAGCCCGGCGTCACCGGCTGCCCGCGCCTGAACGATGCCCTGGCGAGCTTCGACTGCCGCATCAGCCAGGTCGTCAGCGTCGGCAGCCACGACATTCTGTTCTGCGAGGTCGCCGCCATCGTTAAGCATCCGCAGCCGCGCGGGCTGATGTGGTTCGACCGCGGCTATCACACGCTTATGCGCCCAGCCTGTTAACCTTGAACCCGGGATATCATCATGGCACTTTTCGATTTTCCTCGCTGGCAGTTGACCTCGCCCTCCGCCGCTTCCGGCGTGGTGGCCCCAGATGAACGCCTCTCCGTCGGGCAAACCGTGGTCATGGGCGTGCAGCACGCGGTCGCGATGTTCGGCGCCACCGTGCTAATGCCGATACTGATGGGGCTCGACCCCAACCTGTCGATCCTGATGTCCGGCATTGGCACCCTGCTGTTCTTTCTGGTGACCGGCGGCCGGGTGCCGAGCTATCTGGGCTCCAGCGCGGCCTTTGTCGGGGTGGTCATCGCCGTCACCGGCTTTAACGGCCAGGGGCTGAACCCGCATCTGGACGTCGCCCTCGGCGGGATTATCGTCTGCGGCCTGCTCTATACCCTGATTGGCCTGGTGGTGATGAAAGCCGGCACCCGCTGGATTGAACGCCTGATGCCGCCGGTAGTCACCGGCGCGGTGGTGATGGCGATTGGCCTGAACCTCGCGCCGATTGCGGTGCGCAGCGTTTCAGCGACGCCGTTTGACGGCTGGATGGCGGTGCTGACCGTGCTGTGCATCGGCCTCGTGGCGGTCTTCACCAGCGGCATGCTCCAGCGGCTGCTGATCCTCGTCGGCCTGATCGCCGCCTGCGTGCTCTACGCGCTGCTGGCAAACGGCCTCGGGCTGGGCAAGCCGCTCGACTTTTCCCTGCTGGAACAGGCCGCGTGGTTTGGCCTTCCCCACTTCACCTCCCCGACCTTTAACGGTCAGGCGATGATGCTGATTGCGCCCGTGGCGGTGATTCTGGTCGCTGAAAACCTTGGCCACCTGAAGGCCGTAGCCGGAATGACCGGGCGCAATATGGACCCGTATATGGGCCGGGCGTTCGTCGGCGACGGGTTGGCGACGATGCTTTCCGGCGCCGTCGGCGGCAGCGGCGTCACCACCTATGCGGAGAATATCGGGGTAATGGCGGTCACCAAAGTCTACTCGACGCTGGTGTTCGTTGCCGCCGCGCTGATTGCCGTCCTGCTCGGGTTTTCGCCCAAGTTTGGCGCGCTGATCCACACCATTCCCGGGCCGGTAATCGGCGGGGCCTCGATTGTGGTATTTGGTTTGATTGCGGTGGCCGGGGCGCGGATCTGGGTGCAGAACCGCGTCGATCTGAGCCAGAACGGGAACCTGATTATGGTGGCGGTGACGCTGGTGCTCGGCGCCGGTGATTTTGCCCTCTCGCTGGGCGGCTTCACCCTGGGGGGGATCGGCACCGCGACCTTTGGCGCCATTCTCCTGCACGCTCTGCTTAGCCGCCGCGCGCGGGTAGCGGAAGAACCTAACGCCACGGTGTAGACCGGGCTTTCCCGGTCGCGCCATGCCGACCGGAACTACGGGTCCGGACGCTCCGCCAGCTCGGACAGCGCCTTGACCTCTGCCGGGGCCTCCTGTACATCGGAGGCCCTTTTTCGCTTCAGCTTCAGCTCGCTCACCAGAACGCCGGCCAGAATAAAGGCGCAGCCTACCAGCGCCAGTAGCGGCAAGCGCTCGCCGGCAATGCGGCCAAAAATGCCCGCCCACACCGGCTCGCCGGTATAAATAAGCGTCGCTCTGGTCGGCGACACGCTGCGCTGCGCCCAGTTCATGGTGACCTGAATAATGGCGCTGAAAATACCCAACCCCAGCGCGACGCCCAGCAGCCCCGGCGACATCGGGGGAATCGCTTCCCCTGCCGGCACCATCGCCGCAAAAGCCACCAGCGACGCGGTTGCCAGCTGCACCACCGTCACCCGCCGGACGTCCACCTTCCCGGCCCAGGCGCTGATTAAGATAATCTCCGCGGCGATCGCCAGCGCGCTGGCGAGGGTGATCGCTTCGCCGACGCCAAGCGCCAGCAGATTATTTTCCGGCCCGGCCAGCAGGATCAGGCCCGTAAATGCCAGCACCACGCCCAGGCAGGACATCACTCCCGGCATTTTCCCGAGGCACAGCCACTGCAGCAGCGGCACCAGCGGAACGTACATGGCGGTAATAAATGCCGACTTGCTGCTGGAGATCGACTGCAGGCCCCAGGTTTGCAGGCTGTACCCCAGCGCAATGGATACGCCGATCGCCACGCCGGCCTTCAGCTCAAGCCACGTCAGCCCGCGCAGGACGCGAAGCGATAGCAGGGCAACCGCCAGCGCCGCGGTCGCAAAACGAACGCCGACAAAAAAGAACGGCCCGCTGAGCGTCACGGCATACTGCACGGCAAGGAAGGTACCGCCCCAGAACATGGTGATCACGATGAGGATCGCTTCCTGGGGTTTAATGGAGAATTTGAACGAAGACATAGCGCGGCCGGTAACGATAGATAGCCAGCTAGTGTGCAATTAGCCGGCCGCGAGCGCAACCGTTGGCGATAAAAAAACCGCCGGCAGCTGCCGGCGGCGAGGGCGATGCGGAGGGTACCGGGGAGATTAACCCCGCATCATAAACGGTCGACAAACATCATCCGCGATGAATCAGCTATGACGATTGCCGTGACTATTTTTGCCCCCTTTTTTGCCCGCATCAGAGGCGCGCTGGGGATCGTTTTTAAAGTTCCCCCCGCTGTGCTGACCACCTTTACGACCTGCTTCTGATGCTCTTTCACGATCCTCGGCGAAGTTGCCGGAACCGCCACGATGGTTTGCCATCACTGACCTCCACTTGGTTAGACATCATACTGCATTACGCGCGATACGCAGCCGCAGCGTCTGCGGCCTATGGCATCACCATTATCGTATCGCGTGCCTTTAAGCGTAGCGAACGAAACTCATTCATCTCGTAAATAGTAACATCCTGCAACAGCTTTCGACTTTGCAGACATATTCCCGCCCCTGCCGTGCGCTAAGCCTCTCTTAAGGCAGACGAAAACAGCGCAGCGGAAAATGTATCTTTTTGCGACAAAAGCAATCTTTGCAATTTTGTTATAAATCAAATAAATGATTGTTAGATTTGCACTCTCCGCCAGACGCCTTATCTTTAAAGATAGCCAGTCGTTTGGCTGGCCTATAACGCAACCGAGGAGTGATGCAAATGGCTAAAATTCTGGTGCTTTATTATTCAATGTATGGACACATCGAAACCATGGCTCATGCCGTCGCCGAAGGGGCGAACAGAGTAGACGGCGTGGAAGTGGTGGTGAAGCGCGTGCCGGAAACTATGCATGCTGAGGCATTCGCCAAAGCAGGCGGGAAAACGCAAAATGCGCCCGTCGCCACGCCGCAGGAGCTGGCAGAGTATGACGCTATCATCTTTGGTACCCCGACCCGTTTCGGCAACATGTCCGGACAGATGCGCACCTTCCTCGATCAGACGGGCGGCCTGTGGGCATCCGGCGCGCTGTACGGCAAGCTGGCCAGCGTATTCAGCTCTACCGGCACCGGCGGTGGACAGGAGCAGACCATTACCTCGACCTGGATCACCCTCGCCCATCACGGGATGGTGATCGTGCCGATTGGCTACGGCGCTCAGGAATTATTTGATGTCTCGGTGGTTCGCGGCGGTACGCCGTATGGCGCAACCACCATCGCCGGCGGCGACGGTTCTCGCCAGCCGAGCGAGGAAGAGCTGGCGATCGCCCGCTACCAGGGCGAACATGTCGCCGGCCTGGCGGTTAAATTACAGGGTTAACCCTCAGCAGGAGGATCTGCATGCCAACTCAAGAAGCAAAAGCTCACCACGTCGGTGAGTGGGCAAGTTTACGCAATACCTCGGTGGAGATCGCCGAAGCGATTTTCGAACTGGCTAAATACGATGAAAAGTTAGCGGAAAAAATCTGGGAAGAAGGCAGTGATGAAGTGCTGCCGCTGGCCTTTGCGAAAACGGATAAAGATTCGCTGTTCTGGGGCGAGCAAACCATCGAGCGTAAAAACGTGTAACCACGATGCGGCAGAATAAAAAAACCCGGATTGCTCCGGGTTTTTTGTTTATTTTGCGGCCTGGTTCATCACCGTTTTAAAGGTCTCCATCGGGCAGAAGCCGTTGGCGTCCACCGGACATCCGCTCAGCGCCAGGGTCACCCGCTGCGGCGGCGACTGCAGCGTCAGCGCGTCGGCATTACGCAGCTGTGCGGTGCTTTGATAGACGTACTCGATCTTCATCAGCTCGCGGTTGCCGCCGCTATCATGCCAGCGCTGGAAGACAATTTTCCCGCCAATCGGCGTGCGCTCGTGCTGATCGTGCAGCTGATAAGGTTTAAAATCCAACGCTGTCAGCAGCGAGGCGATATTGGAATCATGTCCCACCAGCAGCGTCACTTTCGCCGCCTGCGTCGCATCGCCCACCAGCGCCTTGTCGATATACTTCACCAGCGGCTTAGCGACGTTGCGCGCCACTTCCGTTGAGGTAAACAGGCTATCCTGATAGCCGTTTTTCAGCTTCGACAGCACCTGCCACTGCTTATCGGTTTTGATTTCACCCCACGCCACCTGGTCCTGCGGGAAGCCTTCGTAATACTGCAGGGTGAACGCATCCACCAACGAGTTACCGACCTTCAGCGGCCCGGAAACGCCCGGCTCCTGCTGATATTTGGCGCTGAAGGTGTCTTTTCCGTCGCTCAGCGAGCACTGCTGCTTCTCTTTACAGGAAGGCGAATTGCGATAGTCGGTCATCTCTTCAAGCAGCTTGTAGCTGTCGGTGAGCTGCATTTTTTGCCGCTCTTTTTCCATTGCCTGCACCGCTTTCTCGCCAAACGCCGCGGAGTCATCGGTGATAACCGGGTTAAAGGTCGGGTCCATAGTGCCCATTTGCGGCTGGTGATGGACGGTTACGCCGCAGCCGGGAAAGGCGCCGGTAATAAAGAACTGGGCGGTCGCGACGGTGCGCTGCAGGCTGTTGGCATAGGCGTACACCGCGTTGTCCGGCGGACACTCGCCGCTGGTCACCAGCCCCTGCTGCGCCAGCCACTCCCGCATATAGTGCCCCATATAGACTTCCAGCACCCCGCCCTTGGTGGTCAGCTGCCCGCCCGGGACGTCCCACTCCGGCCATGATTTCGGCGTTGACTGTTCCAGCACGCTGCCGTTATTCGCCAGCGGCGCGCGCAGGTTGTGGCGGCTCATGATCAGCACCTGCTGGAGCTGATAGCCCTGCGGGGCCGCCTGTTCCTGTGCCTGGACGCCCGCGGATAACAAAACGCCAGCGGCAATCGCGCCGGCGAGTAGACTTTTTCTCATCCCTTAACCCTCAGTCAGTGATTAGCATCGCCCTGATTGTGACAAATTTATGACATTTTGCCAGATAACAGCGCGCAAACTGAGGCAGCGGGCATTCTTTTACCGCTTCAGCCGATGGCCGTTGTGGTTCATCCACTCCGCCAGCGGCTGCAGCGCCTCGCGCATCGATAGCCCGAGCTCGGTTATCTGATACTCAACCCGCGGCGGGATCTCCGGATAGACGCAGCGCGACACCAGCCCGCGCTGCTCAAACAGCCGCAGCTGGCGGGTCAGCTCTTTTTGCGTAATGGGGGCGATTGCGCGCAGCAGTTCGCCAAAGCGCACCGGAGTATTCAGCACGATCAGACGATAGAGCACGGGGATCGCCCATTTCCCGGCGATCAGATTAACGAAGCTGGTCATCGGGCAAACCGGTGGTACAAAATTATTTTCCGCAGCCTGCGCCGCTGTTTTCGCCATAGCACACCACTCCCCTCGTTAGTACCCAATTGGTACCTGGTACCTTTTGGATACTAATGCTTTTATAGTGGGATTTCCAGTGAGCGATTGGGAGCACAACGATGGGACGTTTAGCAGGAAAATTGACCTTAATTACCGGTGGAACCAGCGGCATCGGCCTTGCTACGGCGCAGGAATTTATCGCCGAGGGCGCGCAGGTTGCGGTAACCGGCCGCAGCCCTGAGGCGCTTCAACAGGCGCAGGAACTATTGGGGGATCGAGGATGGGCTATCGCCGCCGATGCGGGCGATGCCGCAGACCAGCGTCGGCTCGCGCACGTTCTTGCCAGCCGCTGGCCGCGCCTTGATGCGGTATTCATCAACGCCGGCGACGTCACCCACGCGAATATTGGCGACTGGAGTGAAGAGAGCTGGGATCGGTTGATGAATACCAATCTCAAAGGGCCGTTCTTTTTACTTCAGGCCCTGCTGCCGCTGCTGGCGAACCCCTCTTCGGTGATTCTCTGCGGCTCGGTGAGCGCCCATATCGGCCTGCCGACCAGCAGCGCCTATGCCGCCAGCAAAGCCGGGCTGCTGTCGCTGGCCCGCACCCTGTCGGCGGAGCTGCTGCCGCGCGGCGTTCGCGTTAACGGCCTGAGCCCGGGCCCGGTGCGCACGCCGGCGCTAGATAAGCTCGGCCTCAGCGCGCAGGCGCTGAGCGCCCTGCAGGAGGAGATCAAAAACCTGGTCCCGCTCGGGCGAATGGGCACGCCGCAGGAGCTGGCGAAAGCCGCGCTGTACCTCGCCTCGGACGAGTCCAGCTACGTCGTGGGAACCGAGCTGCTGGTGGATGGCGGCACGGGAAATCTCTAATCTGCCCGGCGGCGGTAGACGTTACTCCGGCAGCGGTACCGCCGCCAGCGTGCAGATAGCCTCATGCTCTCCGCCGCGACGATCGACCATCACCACTTTGTCTCCGGCCTTCTTTCCTTCGCAGGGTTTGAGTACCTGATCGACGATCCGCTCCCGGGTTTGCTGACGTTCGGACTCCGCCTGTGAAGCAAACGAGACCAGGATAAGTGCCAGCCCTGGCAGGCTGACGACATGTTTATTACGCATTCAATATTCTCAGACAATTCGAACTCGCGTGCAGAGTAACAGCCTGAAGGCCGCGCGTCTGTAAAATCACTTAACGGAGTGTTACCCCGCCCGACAAAACAACAGGTTTTCCTGCCGCGTTTGTTAGGTTTTACCGATGAAAGAGTCATATTTCAGACATATCCCGATGCTATCTTAGCCGCGTATTTATAGAGTGCATCGTTTTCAACCAGGACCCAGGATTGTGTATGTCCGGTATTATTCTCCTTCTCGCTGCGGTCATTTTGCTGGGGGTTGCGCTTTACAGTTTGGTGTCATACGTCAAGGAGCGTCGCGCCAGCCAGCTGCCTTTTCACAAGAAGAAAAAATAACCCCCGGTCTGCTATAGAGACGCTATAGCGACAAAAGAAAAGCAGGCATGTTGCCTGCTTTTCTTTATTCAGTTCCCACCTGCGCGCTACGACTCCCAGGCCTGCTCCGCCCTGGCGCCGTCAAACTGCGGCGGCGGCTTACGAAAGCGCCGGGTCAGCCAGGTCAGATAGAGCAGACCGACCGCGGCCCACACCAGGCCCAGCGTCAGGGATGTCGCCTCCAGATTCACCCACAGCACGCCGACCGTCACGGCGCCAATCAGCGGCAGCAGCAGATAGTGGAAACGATCCTTCCAGGTTTTGTTGTAGCCCTTGCGCCGCCAGAAGTGGTTGAACACCGACAGGTTGACAAAGGTAAAGGCCACCAGCGCGCCGAAGTTGATCAGCGCCGTGGCGGTGACCAGGTCGAAGAACAGCGCCGACAGGGCGACAATTCCCACCATAATCACGTTCAGCGCCGGCGTCCGCCATTTCGGGTGGATATAGCCGAAAACGCGCTCCGGGAAGACGTTGTCGCGCCCCATCACGTACAGCAGACGCGAGACGCTGGCGTGTGAAGCCAGCCCCGACGCCAGGGTATTGACGAAGGTGGTGCAGAGGAAAATCGACTGGAACAGCTTGCCGCCGACGTAGAGCGCGATCTCCGGCAGCGCCGCGTCGGGGTCCTTAAAGCGGCTGATATCGGGGAAAAAGAGCTGCATAAAGAACGAGGCGGCGATAAAGATAATGCCGCCGTACATGGCGGTGAGGAAAATCGCCTTCGGGATCACCCGCGCGGCGTCCGGGGTCTCCTCCGACAGCGTGGTCACCGCGTCAAAGCCGAGGAACGAGAAGCAGACGATCGTCGCCCCGGTGATGATCGGGATGAGATGAGCGTTTTGGCTGATAAACGGCTGCAGCGACCAGACGGTTCCCACCCCTTCACCTTTATGCAGCCCCTGCACCACCAGCACGATAAAGACCACCATGATCGAAATCTGCACCAGCACAAACAGGGTATTGAAGTTGGCGACCAGGCTCACGCTCTTCAGGTTCGCGGCGGTGAGGATCGCCACAAACGACACCACCCACACCCACGGCGGGACTTCAGGGAACAGGGCGGAAAGATAAATCTTAGCCAGCAGGACGTTGATCATCGGCAGGAACAGGTAGTCCAACAGCGACGACCAGCCGACCATAAAGCCGACGTGGGGGCTGATTGATTTTTGCGCGTAGGTATACGCCGACCCCGCTTCCGGGAACTGGCGCACCAGCTTGCCGTAGCTGATGGCGGTAAACAGCACCCCCGCCAGCGCCAGCAGGTAGGAGGCGGGGACGTGGCCGTTGCTGATGCCGGAGACGATGCCGAAGGTATCGAACACCGTCATCGGCGTCAGATAGGCGAGGCCCATCATCACCACCTGCCAGAGCTTGAGCGACTTGCGCAGCCGAGGCTTTCCCGCCTCGGATGAGATGTTAAGAGAAGTATTAGCAGCCATGACCGTTTCCCCCCATGCACGCGTAGGTTTGTGGGTACACTGACCGGGTTACAAACCTGCTTAGCAAGGGGGTTAAGCGTAAACAACAGGGTAAAACGTACCGGCGAACGGCGGCGGGTTCACATTCATAGCGGCCCTCATGGCCCCCTTCTCCCTGCGGATATTTGAACATCTGCATCATCTCCTACCTCGTCACACACTGTGTCGTTAACTGAAGCCCCGTTGTCGCCTGCGCTCCTTAACGCGACATCCGGGAAGCGGCTGGATCCCCAGCAAAAATATTCGGCCAGGCTCCGCTCAGGCCGTATGATGCTACCGATGGTTCTCACCCGTTGGCCCCTTACGGGGCGGCGATCAGGCGTTTTTCAACATCCACTCAATCTCTGTTTCGGTGATCAGGCGCTCAAACTGCAGCAGCTCATCATGCTTGCAGGCATGGTAAACGTGGCAGAAGCGCTCGCCGAGCAGCTCTCTCAGGGAGTCGTTTTGCATAAATTCCCATAGCGCATCGCTTTGGCGAATCGGGAACGGCAGCCCCTCCTGCTCAAGCCCGTTGCCCTCCACCTCTTCCTGAAGCGGCAGCGTATTGTCCAGCCCGTGTAAAATCCCGGCAAAGATTGCCGCCATCACCAGATACGGGTTGGCATCCGCCCCCGCGACCCGATACTCGACGCGGTGGTTATGGCGATCGCCGCAGGGAATGCGCAGCGCCACGGTGCGGTTGTTGTGTCCCCACGATGCCTGGGTTGGGACATACATTCCCGGCTGGAAGCGACGGTACGAGTTAACGTTCGGCGCCAGCAGCGCCATCGACGCCGGCATCAGGTCAATCATCCCGGCCAGCGCGCGCTTGAGCAGTGCGGAATCTTCGCCCTGCGCGTCCGCCAGCACGTTTTCACCCTTATTGTTCTGCATGCTGATATGGATATGCATCCCGCTACCGGCGTGCTCTTCATAAGGCTTCGCCATAAAAGTGGCGTGCATCTTATGCTTCTCCGCCATTAAACGCACGAGGCGTTTTAACGCCAGCGCATCATCGCAGGCATCGAGCACGTTATCGGTATGGTAAAGGTTGATTTCAAACTGTCCGGGCGAGGCTTCCGCTACCGCGCCATCGGCGGGGATCAGCTGCAGCTGGGCCAGCTCGTCGATATCATTCAGCACGTCGGCGAAGTGGTTGAGGTTATCAACGGAGTAAACCTGGCTTTGGGTGTTGCGCACGTCGGTGCCCGGCGCGCAGGGCGGCTGGAGATAGCCTTCGGCATCACGCTTGCGATCGAGTAAATAGAACTCCAGCTCTACCGCTACCACGGGGAACAGCCCGCGCTGGCGCAGCTGCTGCCAGAGACGGTTAAGTACGTTCCGCGGCTCAACGTCAAAGGGAGCGCCATCTTCATCAACCATAGTCAGCAGCACCTGGCCGATGTATTGCGGATCGGCGGCGGAAGGCGTTAAGGTGCCCGGCACCGGCACGCAGGTGCAGTCCGGCTCGCCCATGTCCTGGCCGAGACCCGCCTCTTCAACCACGTTACCCAGAATGTCCATCGCAAAAACCGAAGCCGGGAAGTAGCAGCCTTTCTCCAGTTTACTCAGGCTGGAAACCGGGATGCGCTTGCCGCGGAAGCAGCCGTTAAGGTCGGTTAACAGCACATCGACGTACTGGGTATCAGGGTAACGTTCAAGGTAGCGCTTTACTTCAGAAGCAAATGCGCTGCCCCGTCTCTCTTCTGACTGCTGAACAAAATTCTCAACTTCTACGATATTGGTTTCCATCATTCACCGCCGTTGTGTTGGTTTCGGACTTCGGCCTGCTGCCGTTAAATATAATGTCCACCATTCGAATGTGTATGCAAACAAAATGTTTGTCAAATGTTAAATTAAGTTTGCAAACGGCTATTCTCGCTGCTAGATTGAGAAAATATTGAACGATATGGCCTTTTAACACCCTAAATGGTCATAATTTAGTCCACTTTGTGAGGGCGATCATGGAAAATATAATGTACAGGCCGGTTATTGGCGTCGTGATGTGCAGGAACAGGCTCAAGGGTCATCAGACCCAGACCCTGCAAGAAAAGTACCTGAATGCGATTATTAACGCCGGTGGGCTGCCGATTGCCCTGCCGCACGCGCTGGCCGAGCCGGAACTGCTGGCCGCGCTGTTACCCAAACTGGACGGAATCTATCTGCCAGGCAGCCCCAGCAACGTCCAGCCGCACCTTTATGGTGAAAACGGCGATGAGCCTGACGCCGATCCCGGGCGTGATCTTCTGAGCATGGCATTAATTGCCGCCGCACTCGAAAGGCGCATCCCCATTTTCGCCATCTGCCGTGGGTTGCAGGAACTGGTTGTCGCCACCGGCGGGACTCTGTATCGTCGTCTTTTCGAGCAGCCGGAACTGCTTGAACATCGCGAAGACCCCGAGCTTCCGGTAGAGCAGCAGTACGCTCCCTCTCACGAAGTTCAGGTTCAGGAAGGAGGATTACTTTCTCAGTTAATACCGGGCTGCAACACGTTTTGGGTAAACTCGCTACACGGGCAGGGAGCAAAAACATTAGGCCCACGTCTGCGCGTGGAGGCCCGCTCTTCGGACGGGCTGGCGGAAGCGGTCAGCGTTAACGACCACCCTTTCGCGCTGGGCGTACAGTGGCATCCTGAATGGAACAGTAGCGAATACGCCCTGTCGCGTATGTTGTTTGAAGGTTTTATCACCGCCTGTCAGAACCACATTGCTGAAAAGCAGCGGCTCTGACCACTACAGTTAAGGAAATGCAAATATGAGCGATGACGGACTGGCGCCAGGGAAACGTCTGTCAGCGATCCGCCAACAGCTGGGTCTCTCACAACGTCGTGCCGCCGAACTGTCTGGGTTAACACATAGTGCCATCAGTACCATAGAGCAGGATAAAGTCAGTCCTGCCATCAGTACGCTGCAAAAGCTGCTGAAAGTCTATGGGCTGTCGCTCTCGGAATTCTTTTCTGAACCAGAAAAACCTGATGAACCGCAGGTGGTTATTAATCAGGATGACCTTATTGAAATGGGCAGTCAGGGCGTTTCGATGAAGCTGGTTCACAACGGAAATCCGAACCGTACGCTGGCGATGATTTTTGAAACTTACCAGCCTGGAACCACGACCGGGGAGAGGATCAAACATCAGGGTGAGGAAATAGGCACCGTACTGGAAGGTGAGGTTGTGCTGATTGTTAACGGTCAGTCGTATCACCTGGTTGCCGGGCAAAGCTATGCCATTAATACCGGCATACCGCACAGCTTCAGCAACACTTCGGCAGGTATTTGCCGAATTATCAGTGCCCATACCCCCACCACGTTCTAATTTTAGCCTGAGCTGGTTTCAGGTATTCTTCAGGCCCGCGCCGGCGGCTGAAATATTTCCGCCGGCGCGCAGAGTACGCAAATAATCTATTTGCGCAGCGCGGAAATATAACTCTCCGCCGGCCTTAATAATACGCGCAAATAAAATAGCGCTTAACGGTATCTGACTCCGGGGACCGCCTATATCTCAAGGCTTCGGCTTGAGGTATGACGCAATCCGTCCCGCGCTGTCTGAAAATACCTAATATTATTATCCGATTACTTTATGAATACTCTTACCCGCTTATATTATGATGGAGTCTATATATGGATTTTCAGCATCTGACCTACTGGCAGGAACAAGCAAATAGCCTGCAACCGGAGACCCGGCTATTTATTAACGGGGAATATTGCGCCGCCGCCGATAATAGCACCTTTGAAACCATCGACCCCGCCGCTCAGCAAACGCTGGCCCACGTGGCGCGCGGTAAAAAAGCCGACGTCGATCGCGCCGTTCAGGCAGCGCGCGACGTTTTCGATCGCGGCGACTGGTCCCAGGCCTCGCCGGCCCGGCGTAAGGCGGTGCTGCATAAATTCGCCGACCTGATGGAAACCCATCGCGAAGAGCTGGCGCTGCTGGAAACCCTCGACACCGGCAAACCGATTCGCCACAGCCTGCGCGATGATATCCCCGGCGCGGCGCGGGCGATCCGCTGGTACGCCGAGGCTATCGATAAGGTCTATGGCGAAGTTGCCCCGACCGGGACGAACGAGCTGGCGCTGATCGTCCGCGAACCGATTGGCGTCGTCGCCGCGGTTGTGCCGTGGAACTTCCCTCTGCTGCTGGCCTGCTGGAAGCTGGGCCCGGCGCTGGCGGCCGGCAACAGCCTGATCCTTAAGCCGTCAGAAAAATCACCGCTCAGCGCGCTGCGTCTTGCCGGGCTGGCGAAAGAGGCCGGGCTGCCGGACGGCGTGCTCAACGTCATCAGCGGCTACGGCCACGAGGCGGGCCAGGCCCTCTCCCTGCATCCGGATGTAGAAGTCATTACCTTTACCGGCTCGACCCGCACCGGCAAGCAGCTGTTAAAAGATGCCGGCGACAGCAATATGAAACGCGTGTGGCTGGAGGCCGGCGGCAAAAGCGCCAATATCGTCTTTGCCGACTGCCCTGACCTGCAGAAAGCGGTGGACGCCACCGCCGGCGGCATCTTCTATAACCAGGGCCAGGTGTGCATTGCCGGCACCCGTCTGCTGGTCGAAGACAGCATCGCCGACGAGTTTCTTGCCCGCCTGCAGGAGCAGGCAAGCCGCTGGCAGCCGGGCAACCCGCTCGATCCGAACACCACGATGGGCATGCTTATCGATAACGCCCACGCCGATAGCGTTCACAGCTTTATTCGCGCCGGGGAGAGTAAAAGCACCCTGCTGCTCGACGGGCGCAAAAACCCGTGGCCGGCGGCCATTGGCCCGACCATTTTTGTCGACGTCGATCCCGCCTCGACCATTAGCCGGGAAGAGATTTTCGGCCCGGTACTGGTGGTGACCCGCTTTAAAAGCGAGGAACAGGCGCTGCGGCTGGCCAACGACAGCAGCTACGGCCTCGGCGCTGCGGTATGGACCCGCGACCTCTCCCGCGCCCACCGCCTGAGCCGCCGCCTGAAAGCCGGCTCGGTCTTCGTCAACAACTATAACGATGGCGATATGACCGTACCTTTTGGCGGCTACAAGCAGAGCGGAAACGGACGCGATAAATCCCTGCATGCGCTGGAAAAATTCACCGAACTGAAAACCATCTGGATTGCTCTGGAGTCTTAATCATGACCGAACATACCACCAGCTATTACGCCGCCAGCGCCAACGCCTACGAGCCGTTCCCGACGCTGGATGAATCCATCAGCTGCGACGTCTGCGTCGTCGGCGGCGGCTATACCGGCCTCTCTTCGGCCCTGCATCTTGCGGAAATGGGCTACGACGTGGTGCTGCTGGAAGGCGCGCGCATCGGCTTCGGCGCCAGCGGCCGCAACGGCGGCCAGCTGGTTAACTCCTACAGCCGCGATATCGACGTGATTGAACGCACCTACGGCCCGGATGCGGCAAAAATGCTGGGCAGCATGATGTTTGAAGGCGGCGATATTATCCGCGAACGCATCGAGCGCTATCAGATTGCCTGCGACTACCGCCCCGGCGGCCTGTTTGTGGCGATGAACCATAAGCAGCTGGAGACGCTGGAGGAGCAAAAAGAGAACTGGGAGCGCTACGGCAATACCCAGCTGGAGCTGCTGGACGCCGCCGCTATCCGCCGCGAAGTCAACAGCGATCGCTACACCGGCGCGCTGCTCGATCGTAGCGGCGGTCATATTCATCCCCTGAATCTGGCCATCGGCGAAGCGGACGCTATCCGCCTCAACGGCGGCCGGGTGTACGAGCAGTCGCCGGTCACGCAGATCCAGCACACCAGCCCGGCGGTGGTCAGCACCGCCCGCGGCCAGGTCACCGCGCGCTACGTTATTGTCGCCGGTAACGCCTATCTGGGCGATAAGCTCGAGCCGGAACTGGCGAAGCGCAGCATGCCCTGCGGCACCCAGGTGGTCACCACCGAGCCGCTCTCTGCTGAGGTCGCGCGCTCGCTGATCCCGCAGAACTACTGCGTAGAGGACTGCAACTACCTGCTGGATTACTACCGCTTAACCGGCGATAACCGCCTGCTCTACGGCGGCGGCGTGGTGTACGGCGCCCGCGACCCTGACGACGTCGAGCGTCTGATTATGCCCAAGCTGCTGAAAACCTTCCCTCAGCTGAAGGGGGTGAAGATCGACTATCGCTGGACCGGCAACTTCCTGCTGACCCTGTCGCGGATGCCGCAGTTCGGCCGTCTCGATAAGAACATTTATTACATGCAGGGCTACAGCGGCCACGGCGTCACCTGTACGCATCTCGCCGGCAGGCTGATTTCCGAGCTTCTGCGCGGCGATGCCGAGCGCTTCGACGCCTTTGCCAAACTGCCGCACTACCCGTTCCCGGGCGGACGCAGCTTGCGCATTCCGTTTACCGCGATGGGCGCCGCCTACTACAGCCTGCGCGATCGCCTCGGGGTTTAAGCCTCCGAGCCGGTCAACGTCATCAACTTTGCTAAAAGGTGTTAAACATGAGCAACAGCGAATTTCATCAGCGTCGTCTTTCAGCGACCCCGCGCGGCGTGGGCGTGATGTGCAACTTCTTTGCCCAATCGGCGCAAAACGCCACCCTGACCGATGTCGAAGGTCGGGATTACATCGACTTTGCCGCCGGGATCGCCGTGCTGAATACCGGGCATCGTCACCCGGAGCTGGTCGCCGCCGTACAGCAGCAGCTGCAGCTGTTTACCCATACCGCCTACCAGATTGTGCCCTACGAGAGCTACGTCGCGCTGGCCGAGAAGCTTAACGAGCTGGCGCCGGTGCGCGGTCCGGCCAAAACCGCCTTCTTTTCTACCGGCGCCGAAGCGGTAGAAAACGCGATTAAAATTGCCCGCGCCCATACCGGACGTCCCGGGGTGATCGCCTTTGGCGGCGGCTTCCACGGCCGTACCTACATGACGATGGCGCTGACCGGTAAAGTTGCCCCCTATAAGCTGGGCTTTGGGCCGTTCCCCGGCTCCGTCTACCACGTCCCCTATCCGTCGGCCCTACACGGCATTACCACTCAGGATGCGATGACCGCCATCGAACGTCTGTTCAAGGCCGATATTGAAGCCAAACAGGTGGCGGCGATTATTTTTGAACCGGTACAGGGTGAAGGCGGTTTTAACGTCGCGCCTAAAGAGCTGGTCGCCGCCGTTCGCCGCCTCTGCGACGAGCACGGCATCGTGATGATCGCCGATGAGGTGCAGAGCGGATTTGCCCGTACCGGTAAGCTGTTCGCGATGGATCACTATGCCGACAAGCCGGATCTGATGACCATGGCGAAGAGCCTGGCGGGCGGAATGCCGCTCTCCGGGGTGGTCGGCAACGCGCAGATTATGGACGCTCCGGCGCCAGGCGGATTAGGCGGCACCTATGCCGGTAACCCGCTGGCGGTGGCCGCCGCCCACGCGGTGCTTAACATTATTGATAAAGAAGCGCTGTGCGCGCGCGCGCAGTCCCTCGGCGAGCGCCTGATTTCGACCCTGGAAGAGGCTAAAGCCTGGTGTCCGGGGCTGGCTGAAGTGCGCGGCGTGGGTTCGATGATTGCCGCCGAGTTCGTTGACCCGGCAAGCGGCGAACCTTCGGCGGCGCTGGCGCAGGAGATCCAGCGCCGGGCGCTGGAGCATGGCCTGCTGCTGCTGACCTGCGGCCAGTACGGCAACGTGATCCGTTTCCTCTATCCGCTCACCATCCCTGACGCGCAGTTCGCCGGCGCGCTGGCCATTTTGCAAAAGGTGACACGCCCGTAACGCCCTCGGCCGGCGGCCAACGCCGTCGGCTATTTCACCTCGTCGCTGACGATACGCTGCTGCGGATAGTGCTGCTGGAAATAGTGGCGCAAAAACTCCACGGTAGTGCGAATTTTAGCTGAGGTCGCCAGCCGCGACACGTATACCGCCCAGACGTTGGCGGGCTGGTAATAGTCCGGCAGCACGTGAACCAGATGGCCGCTGGCGATATTTTCACCCACATCCCACCATGAACGTAAAGCGATCCCCTGGCCGTCAAGACACCACTGATGCACAATTTCGCCGTGGTTCGACGACAGCGGGCCGGTGACCTTAATCGCCCGTTCGCCCTCTTTACCCTGCAGCTGCCACACGCCGAAGGGCCGGTCGCGCTCTTTAATCACCAGGCACGGTAGGGTCGCCAGATCGCAAAGCTGTTTCGGCTGCGGGTGGCGCGCCAGGAAGGTCGGCGAGGCGCAGAGAATGCGCCGATTGCTCACCAGCCTGCGGGCAATCAGATTCGGGTCAATATCGTCCCCCACCCGAATATCTAAATCCACCCCTTCGCTGACCAGATCCACCAGCCGGTCTTCAACATCGAAGCGCAGCTCCAGCTGGGGATACTGCCGGGAGAGCGCCGCCAGCGCGGGAGCCACCACCCGCCGGCCGAAGCCAAAGCTGCTGATAATACGCAGCGTACCCTGCGGAACCTGACGAACGTCGGAGAGCTCATCCAGCATCTGATCCACATCCTGCAAAATGCGCTGCGCCCATTCGTAGATGCGCTCGCCCTCTTCGGTGATGGCGACACGCCGCGTGGTGCGGTGCAAGAGCGCCACGTGCAGGGTCTGTTCAAGCAGCGAGATTCGCTTGCTGACGAAGGCCGGAGAGACGCCCAGCTCTTCGGCGGCGGCGGCAAAACCGGCGCGGCGGGCAACCAGCATAAACACGCGTAAATCATTTAGCAGCGGCAGATTGTTCATGATCTGTGTTTTATGTTTCACCAGTTAGCATGATTAATTATGAAGCAGTCAATTATAGGATCGAGGAGAAGTCAATTTCGCCCGCTAATAAGTGAGAACCCGTATGAAGAAAACCTGGCGCATTGCCGCTATTCCCGGCGACGGTATTGGTAAGGAAGTTCTGCCTGAAGGTATTCGCGTACTCCAGGCCGCGGCCGAACGCTGGGATCTGGCGCTCAGCTTTGAACAGATTGAATGGGCGAGCTGCGAATATTATGCCCGCCACGGCAAAATGATGCCGGACGACTGGCATGCCCGGCTCAAAGAGTTCGACGCCATCTATTTCGGCGCCGTCGGCTGGCCCGATACCGTGCCGGATCACGTCTCCCTGTGGGGATCGCTGCTGAAGTTTCGCCGCGAGTTCGACCAGTACGTCAACCTGCGCCCGGTGCGCCTGTTCGCCGGCGTCCCCTGCCCGCTGGCGGGGAAAAAGGCCGGTGACATCGACTTCTACGTGGTGCGTGAGAATACCGAAGGCGAGTATTCGGCCCTCGGCGGGCGCGTGAATCCAGGCACCGAGCACGAGGTGGTGATCCAGGAGTCGGTGTTCACCCGCCGCGGCGTCGATCGCATTCTGCGCTACGCCTTTGAGCTGGCGCAGAGCCGGCCGCGCAGAACCCTGACCTCGGCGACCAAGTCCAACGGTCTGGCCATCAGCATGCCTTACTGGGACGAGCGGGTTGAGGCGATGGCGCAGGGCTACCCGGAGATCCGCTGGGACAAGCAGCATATCGACATTCTCTGCGCCCGCTTCGTGCTGCAGCCCGAGCGCTTTGACGTGGTGGTCGCTTCCAATCTGTTCGGCGATATTCTCTCCGATCTCGGCCCGGCCTGTACCGGCACCATCGGTATCGCCCCTTCGGCAAACCTCAACCCCGAGCGCACCTTCCCGTCGCTATTTGAGCCGGTCCACGGCTCGGCGCCGGATATTTATGGCAAAAATATCGCCAACCCGATAGCGACTATCTGGGCCGGGGCGATGATGCTTGATTTCCTCGGGGCGGGCGACGAGCGCTACGAAGCGGCACATAACGGTATTCTGGCAGCGATTGAGCAGGTTATCGCCAGCGGGCCAAAAACGCCGGATATGCAGGGCGCGGCCTCGACTCAGCAGGTCAGCGAGGCCATTTGTCAGGCCATTCTGCGTTAAGAGCAGCAGATAAAATAGATGCCGCGTCGCTGACGCGGCCTGTCCCTCGAAGACGCCGGGCTCTGGCATCTGCTTTTTTCCGTTCCCTACCCGGGACCGCAGAGTCCGTAGCGCTTTACAGTTCGAGTTCGCGGTGTAGCAGTTCAGCAATAGCTTCGCTGCTCTGCGCCGTGACCAGCGAGTTTCTGAACGCTTCATGCATAATGCGCCGCGCCAGACGGGAGAAAATTCGCATATGCTGGTCGCCGGCGGCGTGCTTATTCAGCGTCAGCATAATGACAAACTGCACCTCGTCCTCTCCCCACGCCACCGGCTCAGCCAGACGGGCAACGCTGATGGTGGATTGTTCGATATGTTCCGACTTGCTGTGCGGAATGGCGAAACTGAAGCCCAACCCGGTGGAGAACACCGCCTCCCGCGCCCAGAGATCGGCCTCCAGCTTGCGCGGATACCGGCAGCGGCCCGCCAGCAGAAGGTTGTCAGTCATGCCTTTAATCACCTCCTCTTTGCTGCGCCAGTCGCTGTTCAGGGTGATGCATTGGCTGGCGATCAGCGGGGCGTCCTGCTGGGTCATACGGAACTGGGCCAGCAGATGCTCCACTTCCAGCGAGGTTCGGCACTGCATCGCCTGGTTCAGCAGCTGGCGACACGCCCGGCTGTCGAGCTGCGCCAGGCGCGATTTAGCTGCCGGAATTGACGGCGAGCTCATGCTCAGCTCATCCATTCCGAGGCCGACCAGCAGCGGCAAAACGGAGCCCTTCGCGCCTAGCTCGCCGCAAAGACCGATCCACTTTCCCTGGCGATGCACGGCCTGAACCGCGTAGTCCAGAGCGCGTAAAAAAGCGGGGTTGAGGCTGTTATAGTGGCGCGTCACCTTCGCGTTATCGCGGTCTACCGCCAGCAAATATTGCGTCAGGTCATTACTCCCGATACTAAAGAAATCGACCTCTTCGCAGCACTGATCGATGATAAACATCACCGACGGCACCTCCAGCATGATGCCGAGCGGGATCTTCTCATCAAACGGGATATGCTCGTCGCGCAGCGATTGCCTGGCTTCCGCCAGCCGATCTTTCACCCATAGAATCTCCTCCATCGACGAAATCATCGGGATCATGATTTTCAGCGAACCGTGCGCGGAGGCGCGCAGAATGGCCCTGAGCTGGGTATGAAACAGCGCCTGATACTCTTCATAAATCCGCACCGCGCGGTAGCCGAGGAACGGATTGTTTTCAGCCGGAATATTCAGATAGGGCACCGGCTTATCTCCGCCGATATCCATCGTGCGGATGATAATGCTGCGCCCACAGGCCGGCTCCAGCGCCTGGCAGAAAATATTATAGAGCTCGGACTCGGACGGCGCGCCGGGCCGGTCCATATACAGCATTTCGGTGCGGAACAAACCTACCGATTGCGCCCCGTTATTGAATGCCACAGCGGCTTCAACGGAGTGCGCGATATTTGCCGCCACCTCCAGACGCAGGCCGTCTTTGGTCTGCCCTTCCTTATCCAGCCACGCCTGCTGCTGGCTATGCACCTGCGCCTGAACCCAGGCCTCCTGCTGATAATAGCGCGCGACCGCCTCATCGGGATTGACCACCAGCAGCCCGGCGTTGCCGTCGATATGCACCGCCTGGCCGACCCAGGGGAGCAGCGCGTCCATATCGACGCCAACCAGCGTGGGAATATTAAACGAACGCGCCAGAATCACGGTATGCGAGGTGGTCCCGCCGCTGCGCAGCAGCAGGCCTTTGAGCAGGGTCTTGTCCAGTTCAAGAAACTGGCCGGGCGTTAGCTCTTCTGCCAGACAAACAGACGGCGCGTTGAGCTGACCCGGCGCCGAAAAACGGGCCTCGCCGTAGATATGCTGCAGCAGCTGAAAGCAGATATCGCGGACGTCGAGCACCCTTTCCTGCAGGTAGCTATTCGCGGATTCGCTAAACCGGGAGCAGAAGTGCTCGCCGCTGGCGACAACCGCCTGCGCGCAGCTCAATCCGCCAAGCAGCCCGTCGAGCAGATGCTGGCGCAAGGAGGCATCGGTCGCCAGAGAACGATGCGCTTCAAGGATGGCGCCGGCGGTACCGTCGTTGTCCAGCAGGCGGAATTCGATATTCCTGACCAGGAGCAGCAATCCCTTATCCAGCAGCGCCTGCTCCTCTTCGATACTGCCGGCAGCGGGCAGCGGCCCGAGGTCGCTAAGCTCAAGGGATTTCAGATGACTGAGCCTGCCTCCCGCGCTCCCTCCACAGACGGGCTGGCCGCGAAAGAGCGTCGGGTTGAGGCGGGAAAGCGATTCAGGGACCGGCTGCACGTCCATGCTGTTTACCATTGCCAGCGGCGCATCACAGTGCGGAAACTCCTCCACAATAAACGTCGACAGCGCGGCAAACGCCTGCTGCTCGTCATCGCCGCAGATGATTAACTGGCACTCGTCCCCCTTAATCGTATCGGTACCGATGATCGCCAGCGCGCTTTTCGCATTCCCGCGCCTTCCGCTGCGCGTATTCAGCCAGTCGACGGTGGACGAAAAGGTATTACAGCGCGTTTCGACCAGACTGGCCGGGCGGGCGTGAACGCCATTCGACAAATCGCATATGAATTTAATGACCAGAGCCATCGCCTTTCTCCTGAGCAATACGTTAGTTACCCAAAAGGTAAAGAAAGAACCCTGACGGCACTACGCGAAATAACTCTTAATTACTGGACTATTGTACACAGCATTCTTTTTCATGCCCGCGGTCACAAATGCGGCGTATAAATTGGTTTTATACCCGCCAGCGCTAAGATTTGAGGTGGATCGCAATTTTATTCTCACCTTACAAATATCCAGTAAATGCACTTTTTCTCTTCTATTTTCTGTACCGCCATTTTCCTACTGTTGAGACATCAATACCGTCACGAGCGAGAGCACGCTCAGGAGCAAGCAATGAACGAACTGGTGCAAATACTAAAAAATACACGCCAGCATCTCATGACCGGCGTTTCACATATGATCCCCTTCGTGGTCTCCGGCGGCATCCTGCTCGCCATCTCCGTCATGCTGTACGGCAAGGGCGCGGTCCCGGATGTCGCGACCGATCCGAATCTGAAAAAACTGTTTGATATTGGCGTCGCCGGTTTGACGCTGATGGTGCCCTTCCTGGCGGCGTATATCGGCTACTCCATTGCGGACCGCGCGGCTCTGGCGCCCTGCGCCATCGGGGCGTGGGTAGGCAACAGCTTTGGCGCCGGCTTCTTTGGCGCGCTGATCGCCGGGATGATCGGCGGTCTGGTGGTCTATTACCTCAAGAAGATCCCGGTCCACAAGGTGCTGCGCTCGGTGATGCCCATTTTTGTCATCCCGATCGTCGGCACCTTTATTACCGCCGGGATCATGATGTGGGGTTTAGGCGAGCCCGTCGGTGCGCTAACCGCCAGCCTCACCGGATGGCTCCAGGGAATGCGCGAGGGCAGTATTGTCCTGCTCGCCATCATTATGGGCCTGATGCTGGCCTTCGACATGGGCGGCCCGGTGAATAAAGTGGCTTACGCCTTTATGCTGATTTGCGTCTCCCAGGGCATTTACAGCGTCGTAGCGATTGCCGCCGTCGGTATCGCCGTTCCGCCGCTTGGCATGGGGCTGGCAACGCTTGTCGGCCGCAAATATTTCAGCGCCGAAGAGCGTGAGACCGGCAAAGCCGCGCTGGTGATGGGCTGCGTAGGCGTCTCCGAAGGCGCCATCCCCTTTGCCGCCGCCGACCCGCTGCGGGTGATCCCCTCAATTATGATTGGCGCCGCCAGCGGCTGCGTCACCACCGCCCTGCTCGGCGTGCAGTGCTATGCCGGCTGGGGCGGGCTAATCGTGCTGCCGGTCGTGCAGGGTAAAGGCGGATTTATCGCTGGCCTGCTGGTCGGCGCATGCGTCGCCGCCGCCTGCGTCATTACTCTTAAAGCGCTGACAAAAAAGAAAACGCCGGCCGCTAAAGCCGATGACGAGCTGGATCTTGATTTCGAAATTAACTGAGAAGCAGAGAGGATAATTCTATGACCCACATTATTGCCGTCACCGCCTGCCCGTCGGGAGTAGCGCATACCTATATGGCCGCCGAGTCGCTGGAGAGCGCCGCCAAAGCGAAAGGCTGGCAGATAAAAGTCGAGACCCAGGGCTCTATCGGGATCGAAAACGAACTGACGGCGGAGGATGTCGCCCGCGCCGATATGGTCATCCTGACCAAGGATATCGGCATCAAGTTTGAAGAGCGTTTTTCCGGTAAAACCATCGTCCGCGTCAATATCAGCGATGCGGTGAAACGCGCGGAGGCCATCATGCAAAAAATCGACGGCCATCTTGCACAGAAAGCCTGAACAGAGCGGAGCGCCCTGGCGCTCCGCCGGACTAACATGGAGTTTGTCATGACGAATCGTACTCAACGCTTAAAAGACAGTTTGTTCGCCCAGCCGCGGGAGATCTCGCTTGAGCGGGCGCTGCTGTATACCGCAAGCCACAAACAGACGGCGGGTGAGCCGGTGCTATTACGCCGGGCGAAAGCCACCGCGTGGATCCTTGACCATGTGCAGATCTCGATTCGTGAGGATGAACTCATTGTGGGCAACCGCACGGTCAAGCCGCGAGCCGGGATCGTCTCCCCGGAAATGGACCCTTACTGGTTACTGAACGAACTGGACAGCTTCGCCTCTCGCCCCCAGGATCGTTTTGTCATTAGCGAAGAAGATAAACGCATTTACCGCGAAGCGCTGTTTCCTTACTGGGAAAAGCGCTCGATGAAAGACTTTATTAACGCCCGGATGACCGATGAGGTCAAAGCGGCCGTCAGCACCCAGATTTTCAGCGTCAACCAGACCGATAAGGGCCAGGGCCATATCATTATCGACTACCCCCGGCTGCTCAATAATGGCCTCGCGGCCCTGGTTGCAGAACTACGGGCGGCAGCCGAAAGCGCGCCAGGCAACCACTTCTATCAGGCCGCGCTGATTCTGCTGGAGGCCTCGCAGCGGCACATTCTGCGCTATGCGCTGCTGGCCGAGGAGATGGCCGCCGCCTGCAGCGACGCTAAGCGGCGTCAGGAGCTCGCCGCAATCGCCGCGATCTCCCGGCATAACGCGGTTCATCGCCCGGAGGATTTCTACCAGGCCTGTCAGCTGTTCTGGCATATGAATATTATTTTGCAGCATGAATCTAACGCCAGCTCCCTCTCGCTGGGTCGCATCGACCAGTACATGCTGCCGTTCTATCAGACATCGTTAAATCGGGGCCAGGACCCGGCTTTCCTGCAGGAGCTGCTGGAGTCATTGTGGGTCAAGTGCAACGATATCGTCCTGCTGCGCTCGTCAAGCAGCGCTCGCTATTTTGCCGGCTTCCCGACCGGCTATACCGCGTTGCTCGGCGGGCTGAGCGAGACCGGACGCAGCGCGGTGAACGTACTCTCGTTTCTGGCTCTTGATGCGTATCAGAAAGTCCGGCTACCGCAGCCTAATCTTGGCGTCCGCGTCAATGAGCTGATCGACCGTCCGTTCCTGCGCAAGACCGCAGAAACGATCCGTCTGGGTACCGGTATCCCGCAGGTCTTTAATGATGAAGTCGTAATTCCGGCGTTTTTGAATCGCGGGGTATCGCTTGAGGATGCTCGCGACTACGCCGTCGTCGGCTGCGTTGAGCTGTCGATCCCCGGGCGAACATACGGGCTGCACGATATTGCGATGTTTAACCTGCTCAAGGTGATGGAGATCGTAATCCTGGAGAATGAAGGCAATCCCGACGTGAGCTGGAACGGGCTGCTCAACCAAATCCGCGAAAAAATTCGCTACTACATCAAGCTGATGATTAACGGCAGCAATATTTGCGATATCGGCCATCGCGACCAGGCGCCGGTTCCCCTGCTGTCCTCTTTTATTCTGGACTGTATTGAACGCGGTAAAGATATCACCGAGGGCGGAGCGCGCTATAACTTCTCCGGCGTGCAGGGCATTGGTATCGCCAACCTCAGCGACTCTTTACATGCGCTCAAGGGAATGGTGTTCGAGCAGCAGCGGATGAGTTTTGATGAGCTCATTCAGGTTCTTAAGGCCAACTTCAAAACTCCGGAAGGGGAAAAGATCCGCGCGCGGCTGATTAACCGTTTTGAAAAATATGGCAATGATATCGATGAAGTCGACAATATCAGCGCCGATTTACTGCGTTTTTACTGTAAAGAAGTCGAGCAGTATCTCAACCCGCGCGGCGGGCATTTCACGCCGGGTTCCTACACCGTCTCAGCGCACGTGCCCCTGGGGTCAGTGGTCGGCGCAACGCCCGACGGTCGTCTGGCCGGCGATCAGCTAGCCGACGGCGGACTTTCGCCAATGGTCGGCCAGGACTCTCAAGGGCCGACGGCGGTACTAAAATCCGTCAGCAAGCTGGATAACTATCTTTTATCCAACGGTACGCTGCTTAACGTGAAGTTTACGCCGGCTACCCTTGCCGGTGACGGCGGCCTCAATAAGCTGGCTGACTTTTTGCAGGCATTCAGCAAGCTCAAGCTTCAGCATATCCAGTTCAACGTGGTCAATGCCGATACCCTGCGCGAAGCGCAGCAGCGTCCCCAGGATTTCGCAGGCCTGGTGGTGCGCGTAGCGGGTTACAGCGCCTTCTTTGTCGAGCTATCAAAGGAGATTCAGGATGACATTATCCACCGCACCGCGCATCAGCTGTGAGGTTCTGGAGACGCGCGCCGATCGGGCGCGCATTTTTAACATCCAGCGCTACTCGCTGAACGATGGCCTGGGGATCAGGACGGTGGTCTTTTTTAAAGGCTGCCCGCACGTCTGTCCGTGGTGCGCCAACCCGGAATCTATCTCCACTAAAATAGAGACCGTACGCCGGGAGAGCAAATGCCTGCGCTGTACGCGCTGCCAGCAGGATGTCGAAGAGTGCCCCTCCGGCGCATGGGAGCAAATCGGCCGCGACGTGACGCTGAATAATTTAGTTAAGGAAGTCCTCAAGGATGACGTTTTCTTTCGCGCCTCCGGCGGCGGCGTCACCCTGTCAGGCGGCGAAGTATTAATGCAGGCCGGGTTTGCAACCCGCTTCCTGCAAACCTTACGCCAGCTGGGAATACGCACGGCGATTGAAACGGCCGGCGACGCGGCGTTCAGCCGCTTTTACCCGCTCGCCAGGCAGTGCGATGAGGTGCTGTTCGATCTGAAAATCATGGATACCGGTCGCGCGCAGGCTCAGCTGCGGATCGATGTACCGCGGGTGCTAGATAATTTCAGCAGGCTGGTGGACAAGCGCATTCGGGTTATTCCCAGGGTACCGCTCATTCCCGGGTATACGCTTAGCGAAGAGAACTTCCGGCAAATCCTGGCGTTTCTGGCGCCATTTAAGCTTCCTGAAATACATCTTCTACCGTTCCATCAATATGGCGAGCCTAAATACGCGCTGCTCGGCAGGAAGTGGTCGATGGCGAAAATTAAGGCCCCGGACGCGTCACAGATTGAGCCATTCAGGATTATGGCTGAGAAAGCGGGTTTTCGCGTCACCATCGGCGGTTAGCGCCTGGAGGAGAATATGGAACTGAATATCGTAGCGGTGACCGCCTGCGTCAGCGGCGTGGCGCACACCTATATGGCGGCGGAACGTCTGGTCAAAGTCGCTCACCATGAAAAATGGCATATGAAAATTGAAACCCAGGGCGCATTAGGCGTTGAGAATAAGATTACCCCTGACGAAATTACCCACGCCGACGTGGTGCTGCTGGTGACAGATATTGAAATCGACGATGCGCAACGGTTTATCGGCGTACGGACCATTAAAACCAGCATCAAAACTTTTTTACTTCAGCCGCAGCAGGTTATCGAGGCGGTGAAGTGCATCATGAAAAAACCGGTCGTCTATCTGGATATTCCCTGACCTTTCCTTCAGCAAAGGGCGGCTCCCCTGAACCGCCCTTACTTCGCTGGCCTACTTCACATCAAGCAACCATTTTTGCGCCGGCGTCAGACGACTTGCCGTTTCAGGCCTGAGCCAGCGCTGCTGGTCCTGCTGCGGCGTATCTTGCCTGTCGATATAGAGACCGTGCAGCACGCGCCTTCTGCTGCCGATGTGATTGCAGGTGCCGCCGTGCCAGGTATGAGCGTTATAAATCATCACGCTTCCCGCTGGCGCGGCAAACACCACCTCGTCAGGATGCGGCAGCTCGGGGTCCTCCAGCACGTCCTCCGGCAGCTCCGGTCGCAGATGAGTGCCGGGAATAATGCGCGGCGCGCCATTTTCGGCGCTTAAATCGTCAATAGCCCAAATCGTATTTACCAGATGTACTTTCGGAAAATCCGGTCGCGGCTTTTTCCAGTCGGCATGCAGCGGCTGGCTGCCGCCGTTGAGCAACGCTTCCCGCGCATTGAGGCTGGAAATCTTAAAATCGCCCTGAAAAATATACCGACAGGCGGAGAGGATCAGCGGATGAGCCCAGACTTTCTCCCAAATCACGCCCTTGTTAATCAGGTTGGCAATACGGGTCGCCGTCGCTTCCTGATGGTGTTCGATGGCGAGATTATCCCCCTCTTTCTCAACAATCTCGTCGATAAGGTCCCGCATCGCCTCCAGCCATTGCGGGTCGGCGACGCCATGCACCACGGTGTAGCCGAGGGTATTCAGCTCCTCTTTCATCTTTTCTGTAAGCGCAATATTGGCGCCAAGCGCATCCAGATATACGGCAGACTGATGTTCCATATTTATTTCCTTTAACCTTTCGATAACACGAAATAAACTTTAAACGGCGGCCGGCTGAAATACATGAGGCTAATCCTACGAAAAACTGGATATCCGTACGCGGGGGAGCAAACTGTGATTGCCATCAAAATCTCCGCATCCGCTGCCGTCCGCGGCGAAGCCGGCGCGCTGCAAGGTGATCCAACCGCGTCATTTATTTATAAAATAGTTTATAATCAAAAGGATAATAGCTATCTTTCGGGGTTTAGAGGATGATTGCAGATCTGCCGGAAATTCTACATCGCCTGGTCAATCAGCAGGATACGCTGCAGGTCAGATTCCCTGAGCCGGACGTATCGGTCCCTGAGCTGGCCTATAAAGTGCCCTTCCCTCGGCTGGAAATTGTGCTGGACGGCGAGCTAAGAGAGCGCGGTTTGCCGCTGTCTGATAGCCAGCTAAGGCTATCGCAGGCGCTGTACGTGCAGGCAGGTAAATGGACGTTACCGGAGTGGACCGGCCCGGCGTCGACGCTGAGCATCCTGTTCGGCAGACAAAAGCTGGGATTCTGCATCCAGCGCTGGGATGGCAAGCAGCTGCACACGGAGAAGCAAAACGTCGCCCGGCTTGGGCCGCGCGTCGGATCGTATCTGCTGTTGGCGCTGAATGAAATCTGCCTTCAGCCGGACCCGGTCACCGCCAGGCTGGTGGTGTCGGCGCTATTAAGCCATTGTCTTGAGCAGCTCGTCGGGCTTGAGATGCGGGTCAGCCGGAGCCGCGATCTGTTTTTGGCCGTCCAGGATTTTCTGGAGGACAATCTCAGCCAGCCCTTAACCCGGGAGTCGGTGGCGAAACGTTTCCATATTACCCCCAACTACCTCTCGCATATATTCCAGAAATCGGGCTCCGTCGGGTTTAACGAATATCTGACCAGCGTTCGGCTGGAAAAAGCCAAAAAGCTGCTGCGCGGCTATGATTTAAAGGTCAAAGAGATCGCCCATAACTGCGGTTTCGTCGACAGCAACTATTTTTGCCGGGTCTTTAAACGCTACACCGAGCGCTCCCCTTCAGAGTATCGTCGCCACTGCCGCAGCGCGCAGCAGGCGTAATTCCCGCCGCGCGTCAGGCCCACTCCACCCGGCCGCGGCCGTTATTTTTCGCCTTGTACAACGCTTCATCCACTTTCTTGATAAACGTTTCCTGAGGCTCATCGCGGCCGCGCATGCCGACGCCGATACTCACCGACAGCGGGTAGTCGCTATTAATCAAAATGGTGCGGACATTCTCCAGAATCGACTGCGCCAGGCCGCGCACCTCGTCAGGCGACATACCGTCGATAATAATGGCGAACTCCTCGCCGCCAATCCTCGCCGGCTGTATTTTAGCGCTGGTTAATTTTGCCAGCTGCTTGCCGAGCGCAAACAGCACCTCATCGCCCACCAGGTGACCGTAGGTATCATTAATTTTCTTGAAGAAATCGATGTCGAGAATCATCAGCGCCAGCTGGTGGCCCTGCTTTTCGCGAATGGTATCAATAAAAAAGCGCCGGTTGGGCAGTTGGGTTAATTCATCTTTAAGCGATTGCGAGCGCGCGTCGACGTAGAGGATGTTAATGCGATCGATAATTTTGTAGATCCCGATAGTGGTCAGGAGCATGCCCGACAGGCGCAGCAGATCTTCGCAGTAGTAGCCCATCCATCGCGGCTGGACGAAAATCTCGTCCATTAAATCGAAGGTGCCGCCGGCGATCCACAGCAGCAGCCCGTAGCGCACCCAGTTAACCGCCACGTGGCTCATTCTGACTTTTGCAGAATTCCACAGCATAAATACCAGAAACAGCAGGGCCAGCAGATCAATATAGAATCCGGAGTTGGCAAATATCACGTTCCAGGGGCCTAAAGGTTGGGAAATAAAAACGCATAACGCCGATACGGCGATAATCACGAATAGCGCGGGAAGCAGGTTACCCGGGGAAGTGGCCAGCGGGGCCTTGGGAGGCAAATGTTTTTGTAAATCAGGCATCGGCGTGTCTCTCAAACAACGTTGTCTCTCTCAAAACGCAGCATACCAGCCCGATGAGATTCGGCGCATCAAAAACCCGCATAGCGGGAGCGTAAATAAGCGGCACGAAGTGGGTATAAAAGGTGGACTAAGAGAGTGGACTGACCCCGCGGAATTTTTCCAACTGACTACCAATCCGTGGCGACGAGGTCAGTGCCGCGGATGGTATAGCGATCGCCTGCGGCATTTTTAGCATTTAGTGCTAATTTTTTTACAAATCCCCCCGACTTTCCCCTCCCAAAACGGGAGGGAAATATCAGGTAATATCGCTCAGCGCCAGCGTTGCCTGGCTAAACGCCGCGATCGCCAGCGCGACGTCCGCCGCCGTCACCGACTCCGCCGGATGATGGCTGACGCCGCCTTTGCAGCGGACAAACAGCATCCCTACCGGCCAGCGTTCGGCCATCGCGATGGCGTCGTGCCCGGCGCCGCTCGGCAGCGACAGGGAACGATCCTGCACCCGGCAGACTGCGGTACTCAGCACCTTCTGCAGCCGCTCATCGCAGGCGGTGGCCGCAATCCGGTAGAACTCCTCGGAGCCAAACTGCAGGCCCCGGCGGTCGGCAATCGTCCGCGCATCGTCGAGCAGCGTGTCCAGCAGCGCCTCTAACGGCCCCTCGTGCGGGCCGCGAATATCAAGGCTCAGCGTCACCTCGCCGGGGATCACGTTGACCGCCCCCGGCGCGCAGCGCAGGGTGCCTACCGTGGCCACGAGGTTGCCCCCCTGCTGCCGGGTTCGGCTCTCAATCAGCGTCATCCATTCGGCGGCGGCGGCCAGCGCATCCCGGCGGTGGCTCATCGGTACCGTCCCCGCGTGGCCCGCCTCTCCGCGAAAGCGACAGTTCAGGCGGCGCGCGCCGTTGATCGCCTCAACCACGCCCAGCGCCAGCCCCTCCTGTTCGAGGCACGGCCCCTGCTCGATATGCAGCTCCAGGTAGGCGGCAATCTCCTCCACCCGGCGGGCGGCGAGCGCGACCCGCGTCGGATCGAGCCCGACCTGCGTCATCGCCTGCGCCACGCTGGTGCCTTCGGCATCGGTCTGCGCCAGCCAGCCCTCGGGCCAGGTGCCGGTCAAACCCCGGCTGCCGAGCAGAGTAATGCCGAAACGCGTCCCTTCCTCATCGCAGAAGCCGACAATTTCAATCGCCCGCGCCGGCCGTCGCCCCTGCTGATAGAGGCTTTGTACTACCTCAATCGCCGTCAGCACCCCCAGCATGCCGTCGTAGCGCCCGGCGTTGCGGACGGTATCGAGATGCGAACCTAACAGAATGGCCGCGGCCCCTGCCTGCTCCCCTTCGTAGCGCCCGCAAATATTGCCGACGCTATCCTGCCAGACGCGCATCCCGGCCTCGGTCATCCAGCGTGCGACCTGCTGGTTGGCCTGCAGATGCTGCGGTGAAAGATAAACCCGGGTCAGCGCATCAGCGGTTTCGCTGATCGCGGCCAGCTCATCGGCCCGCACCATCACCCGCGCCGCGGCCTGCGCCCACTCCGCCTGCTGGCGTACCGGTTGGCTCATTGCGGACTCTCGCTGCGGTAGTGGTCCCATGCCGCCTGCATGGCGGCGCCCTGAGTGGTGGCAAATTTGAGGTGGTTCAGCACCGACTCCAGAGCGCTGAGGGTGGTCATCACGCAATCTTTGCGCGCGTTATAGCCCATCGTGCCGATACGCCATACCTTGCCGTGCAGCGGGCCGAACGAGGTGCCGATCTCGATGGCGAAATCGTCGAGCATGATTTTACGCAGCTGGTCGCCGTTGATCCCCTGCGGAATAACCACTCCCAGCACATTATTCATCTTGTGCTGCAGGTCGCCGAAGATCTCCAGCCCCATCGCCTGGATCCCCTTCAGCAGCGCATCGCCGTGCAACTTATGCCGGGCAATGCCGTTATCCAGCCCCTCCTCAAGGATCAGGCGGGCGCATTCGCGGGCGGCGAACAGCGCCGAGGTGGCCTCGGTATGGTGATTCAGGCGCTCCGGCCCCCAGTAATCCATGATCATGCCGAGATCGAAGTAGTTGGAGTAGATCGCCTCATCAACGCCGTCGAGATGGGCGTCGGTGCGAATCCCCTCTTCTACGCACTTGCGGCGACGAATAGCCTCCTCCATCCGCGCGCTCAGGGTGACGGGCGAGGTCCCGGACGGGCCGCCAAGACACTTCTGCATCCCCGCCGATACCGCATCCAGCCCCCACGCGTCGCTTTCGAGGGCGTTACCGCCCAGCGAAGCGGTCGCATCGGTATAGAACAGCACGTCGTAGCGGCGGCAGATTTCGCCCAGCTCGGCCAGCGGCTGCAGCATGGTGGTGGAGGTATCGCCCTGTACCGTTAGCAGCAGGCGCGGGCGTACGCGGCGGATGGCGTCCTCAATCTGCTGCGGGCTGAAGACCTCTCCCCACGGCACCTCAATGGTATGAACCTCGGCGCGGCAGCGGCGGGCGATTTCACACAGCAGGTGGCCAAAGCGGCCAAATACCGGCACCAGCACCCTGTCGCCGGGGCGGATGGCGGAGACCAGAATCGCTTCAATTCCCGCGCGCGAAGTCCCGTCCACCAGCATCGTCCAGCGGTTATCGGTGCGAAACACGCCGCGATACAGGGCCATCACTTCGTTCATATAGTGAGTCATCGCCGGGTCATACTGGCCGATAAGCTGGCTCGACATGGCGCGCAGCACGCGCGGGTCGGCGTTGATCGGTCCCGGCCCCATCAGCATACGCGGCGGCGGGTTGACTGGAGAAAATTGAGCGATATCCATCTTAGATTCCTTAGTGTGCCTATCCCGGTAGGCGCAATTGTTGAAGGCAGTTTGAACACGAACAGCGCGGAAAAACCGGAGCGAACACGTAGTACGTGAGGATTTTGCGCACTGCCCAGGTTCAAAATGCTGAATAAAATAGCCTAACGGCCAGGCTCTTAATTCAGGCCACGCACGGAGGAGATAAACTGCTTCAGTTCGTGAGTCTGCGGGTTGGCAAACAGCGTTTTGCTGTCGCCCTGCTCCCAGACGCGTCCCTGATGCATAAACACCACGCGGTCGCCCACTTCACGGGCAAAATTCATTTCATGGGTCACGAGGATCAGCGTCATCCCTTCGGCCGCCAGCTGCTCAAGGACCTTGAGCACTTCGCCCACCAGCTCGGGGTCCAGCGCCGAGGTTATCTCGTCGCAGAGCAGAACCTTCGGCGACATCGCCAGCGCCCGGGCAATCGCCACCCGCTGCTGCTGGCCGCCGGAAAGATTGGCCGGATAGTAGTCCAGCCGGTCGCCGAGCCCCACTTTTTCCAGCATCTGCCGGGCCAGCTCGCGACATTCGGCGGCGCTCTTTTTCAGCACCCGCCGCGGGGCCAGCATCACGTTTTCCAGCGCCGTCATGTGCGGGAACAGGTTAAAGTTCTGGAACACCATTCCGATGGAGCGGCTGATCTCGCGGGCCTGCGAATCTCGGTCGGTAATGGTCATCCCGCCGAGCTTAATGCTGCCGTCCTGATACCCTTCCAGGCCGTTGATGCAGCGCAGCAGCGTGCTTTTCCCCGACCCGCTGCGGCCGATAATCGAGATCACCTCGCCCATATCGATATCCAGATCGACGCCTTTGAGCACGTGGTTGTCGCCGTAGTACTTCTGCATCTGATTAATGGTGATGAGAGGCATTGAATTTGTTCTCCAGATAGCGGCTGTAGCGTGACAGCGGGTAGCACAGAATAAAGTAGCCCAGCGCCACCAGCGCAAAGACCTTAAACGGCTGGTAGGTGACGTTGGTCAGCATCGTGCCGGCTTTGGTCAGCTCGACGAAGCCGATAATCGACGCCAGGGCGGTGCCTTTCACCACCTGAACCGCGAAGCCCACCGTCGGGGCGATGGCGATACGCAGCGCCTGCGGCGCAATAACCCGGCACAGCGTCTGGGTGAAGCTCAGCCCGAGGCAGCGCGACGCCTCGCACTGTCCTTTCGGTAAGGCGCGCAGGCTGCCAAACCAGATATCGAGCAAAAAGGCGCTGGTATAGCAGGTCAGCGCCAGCGATGCGGCGGTCCACGGCGAGACGTCGATACCAAACAGCGCCACGCCGAAGAAGGCCAAAAACAGCTGCATTAACAGCGGCGTTCCCTGGAACAGCTCGACGTAGCCGCGGATCAGCCGCTTGATCTGGCGCCCGCCGGTCAAACGCAGCAGCAGCAGCGGCAGCGTCACCAGCGCTCCGCCGAGAAACGCCACCAGCGATAGCAGCACCGTCCAGCGCCCGGCCAGCAGCAGATTGCGGATAATGTCCCAGTCGGTAAAGGTGGCCATCATGCCTGTACTCCCAGCCATTTTCGCCCCGCCGCCATCAGCAGCTGACGCATTGTTATCGACAGCACCAGGTAGATCCCCGTGGTGACCAGATAGACCTCAAAGCTGAGGAAGGTTCGCGACTGGATCAGGTTCGCCGCGAAGGTCAGCTCCTCATACGAAACCTGCGAAACCACCGACGATCCCAGCATCACGATGATGCACTGGCTCACCAGCGCCGGATAAATCCGCTGCAGCGCCGGCGGCAGAACCACCTGAATAAAGGTCTGCGTGCGACTAAGCCCCAGCACGCGCCCGGCCTCCCACTGCCCCTTGGGGGTAACCTGAATCCCGGCGCGCACGATTTCGGTACTGTAAGCCCCGAGGTTGACCACCATCGCCAGCAGCGCGGCCTCACCGGCGGTCATCTTCAACCCTAAATTGGGCAGGCCAAAGACGATAAAAAACAGCTGGACCACGAACGGCGTATTGCGAATCAGCTCCACGTAGCCGCCCCAGATGCGGCTAAACCACGTCGGACGCCCGCTGCGGATCGCGGCACCGAAAATGCCTATCGCTAAGCCGCCCGCCGTCGCCAGCACCGTCAGCTGAACGGTCACCCACAGCCCTGCCAGCAGCTCTGGCCAGTGCGGCCAGAGTTCGGAAAAATGAAGTTGTTCCGTCATGCCGGGACCTTATGCGCCAAAGCCTGCGGGCAGCGGCGCCTTCAGCCACTGCTGCGACAGCGCGTTGAGCGTGCCGTCCTTAACCCCTTGCTCAATCAGCGCGTCCACCTTCTCCTTCAGCGCCGGCTCGTTCTTTTTCAGACCGATAAAGCACGGCGAATCTTTCAGCATAAAGCTCGCTACCGGCGCCTTCTGCGCATTTTGCCGGGAGATAGCCGCCACCACGAGGTTACCGGTCGCCAGGTACTGCACCTGCCCGGAGAGGTAGGCTGACAGCGTGGTGTTGTTATCCTCGTAGCGCTTGATCTGCGCCTCTTTCGGCGCCAGCTCGCTCAGCACCATATCCTCCACCGCGCCGCGGGTAACGCCGACGGTTTTACCGCTCAGCGCCGCCGCATCCTTCAGCTCCTGCCCCTTCGGCCCGAAGACGCCGAGGAAGAACGGCGCGTAGGCGCGGCTGAAATCAATCACCTTCTCGCGCTCCGCATTCTTGCCGAGGCTGGAGATAACCAGATCCACTTTATCGGTTTGCAGGTAAGGCACCCGGTTGGCGCTGGTCACCGGCACCAGCTGCAGCCTGAGCTTCATCTGCTTCGCCAGGTAGCGCGCCATATCGATGTCATAGCCCTGGGGCTGAAGATCGGTACCCACCGAGCCAAACGGCGGGAAATCCTGCGGCACCGCGATACGGATAACGCCGCGCTTTTCAATATCCTGCAGCTGGTCGGCTTTGGCCGCGCTAATTTGCGTGAACAGACAGGCGGCCCCGGCCAGTGCGATCAACAGTTTTTTCATGATGTTTACCCGTTACGTTAGTATGAAACAAAAGATTCTTTAAATAAACTTTTGCAACTAATGTGCCAGGTCTTTGCGACGCCGGCGCCGACGCGGAAAGCATCATTAAATAGCTATGAAACAAGGAAGAGAGAGAGAATGCGGGGAAATATCGCCCTCTCTCACCGTCGGAAATTCGCACCAAAATAATGCAAAGCACCACGCTTACGCCCCATTATCGCTGCTCGAGCTCGTCCAGCTGCTGATAAAGGGTGGCGATTTCGTGAATGCGCGGGCGACCTTTATCGAGGATCTCATGCAAAAACGCGTTAGCCAGCAGGTTGATCAGGCTGTTGACCGACGCATAGCTATCGTAGGCCGAGACGCTATCGAGCGGCGCGCAGAGCTGCCAGCGGGCCAGCGGAAACAGGCCGTGCGCCTGCGGCTCGCACATCAGCAGCACCGGAACGCCGCTGGCCTGGAGCTGCTGCAGCAGAGGACGAATAAGCCGCGGGCGGCGGCGAAAGGCCATCACCACCACCACATCTCTGGCCGACAGATCCACCAGCTCCTCGCTTAAGCTTTGCCCCGGCTGCGGCAGCACCTGCACCTGACCGCGCGCCTGCAGCAGCTGCTGGCGCAGGTGTAGCGCCGCAGGATAGGCGTTGCGCATGCCGACGATGACCACCCGTTCGGCGGTCACCATAGCGTTAATCGCTTCGGCAAACTGGCGCGCGTCGAGCGCATTGACCCACTGCGTCAGATTGGCCATCTCCTGCTTATAATGCCGCGCCAGCAGCGTGTTTCCCTGCACCGCGTCGCGGTTATCGGTCAGCGGCATCCCGCTCTGCCGCAGGGTGCGCAGCTCATCGCGCATATCCTTATACTTCTCATACCCTAGCCGCTTGAACAGGCGGCTCACCGTCGCTTTCGACACCCCGCTAAGCTGCGCCAGCTCGGCGCTGTTATAGCTAATCAGGTCATCGAAGTGATCGAAAATAAAATCCGCCACCCGCTGCTCCTGGGGCGACAGGGCGGCGTACTGCCCTTTCAGTCGTTCATCAAGCTGTTGCATAAGGCCCCTGTAACTTTTGTTTCATCAAACTATACCCGTCATACTCCACCTTGCCTATGCGCTGGCGATGCGTCTCGCGCTGTTGTCGCTATTTATGCCCGGCCTGCGGCGCGCATGACGTTGAATACCCTTCCTTTCACGATGCGTGCCAGTCCGGCAAAAAGCGTCGGCGGCCGGGAATGAAACTTTGGGTTCAGAAGTGGAACGGCTTTTGCACTCTGAGAGAATACATCGCGTCACGAGGACAACGAATGCACAGTCATGTATCCACCCGGGGGATGGCGGTCGCCCCCCATCACCTGGCCAGCCAAAGCGCGCTTGCCGTTCTGCGCGAAGGCGGAAGCGCAATAGAAGCGATGGTCGCCGCGGCGGCCACCATCGCCGTAGTTTATCCCCATATGAACGGGCTCGGCGGCGACGGCTTCTGGCTTATCGTGCCGCCGGAAGGGGAACCGATAGCGATAGACGCCAGCGGTGCGGCGGGTTCGGGAGCAACGCTGAGCGCCTATTCCGACCTGCAGCAGATCCCGCACCGCGGCCCGCGCGCCGCGCTGACCGTCGCCGGCACCGTCAGCGGCTGGGACGAAGCGCTCCAGGTGTCGCGCTCCCTGAGCGGAAAAGCGCTGCCGCTGGCGCGTCTGTTGGAAGATGCTATCGGCTACGCCAGCAACGGTATTCCGGTCACCGAATCCCAGGCCAGCGCCACCGCCGGCAAGCTTGATGAACTCCGCTCGCTGCCGGGATTTGCCGGGACCTTTCTGGTCGACGGCCGGCCGCCGGTCGCCGGCAGCCGCTTTCGCCAACCGGCGCTGGCCAACACCCTCAGACGGCTGGTCGATGAGGGGCTGGATAGCTTCTATCGCGGCCCGCTGGCTGAAACCCTGGCCGAGGGCATGGCGCAGTACGGACTGCCCATCACCCTTGACGACCTTCAGCAGCACCGCGCCCGCCGCCCTGCGCCGCTAAAACTTACGCATCAGCACGGCGAGCTGTGGAACCTGGCGCCGCCGACGCAGGGGCTGGTGTCGCTGGCGATTCTCGGCATTACCGATCGCCTGGCGATGACCGAGGCCGATGAGGCCCTGACCGTCCACCGCATCGTCGAGGCGACCAAGCTGGCCTTTAGCCTGCGCGACGCCCATATCACCGACCCGCGTCACCTTGATGTCGATATTCAAAGCCTGCTGGAACCGGCGGCGCTGCAGGCGCTGGCCGGGCAGGTCAGCGACCGGCAGGCCGCCCCGTGGGGCGCCGGCAAGGGGCCTGGCGATACCGTGTGGATGGGGGTCATGGACGGCAGCGGGCTGGCGGTCTCCTTTATTCAAAGCATCTACCATGAGTTCGGCAGCGGCGTCGTGCTGCCGGAGAGCGGGATTGTCTGGCAGAACCGCGGCGCCTCGTTCAGCCTCGATCCGCAGCACCTGCTGGCGCTGGCTCCCGGCAAGCAGCCGTTCCACACCCTTAACCCGGCGGCGGCCCGCCTCAGCGACGGCCGGGTGATGGTTTATGGTTCGATGGGCGGCGACGGCCAGCCGCAAACTCAGGCCGCCCTATTTACCCGCTATATCCTGCAGGGGGTGCCGCTGCAGGAGAGCATTTCCCGGCCGCGCTGGCTGCTGGGGCGGACCTGGGGACAAACCTCCGACTCGCTGAAGCTGGAAGGCCGCTTTACGCCGCAGAGCGTTGCCCGCCTGCGGGCGCTGGGGCATGAGGTCGAAGTGCTGGACGATTTCAGCGAAGCTATGGGCCACGCCGGCGCCATCGTCCGTCATCCGAATGGCCTGTTTGAAGGGGCATCCGATCCGCGCAGCAACGGCTCAGCCGCTGGTTATTAGGAGTTTAGCATGCAAAAAATGACGCTCGACTGGAGCACGTACCTGGCACAAATGGAGCAGATCCTCGGGATGGAGCTTGATGAAGCCCGCCGCGCCGAGCTTCAGCTGCAGTTCAGCCGCATCGCCGCCATGGCCGAACCGCTGATGGCCTTCCCCATCGATGAACGCCTGGAAATCGCCGGAGTGTATAAAGCATGACGCTTAACCAAATGACGATTAGCGAGATCCAGCGCGCGCTGCAGGCCGGGGAGCTCAGCGCCCGGGAGATCGCGCGCCAGACCCTGGATGCCATTGCGCGGGTCAACCCGCACATCAACGCCTGGACGACGGTGACGGAAGCGCGAATGCTCGCCGAAGCGGAGAGTATTGATACCCTGCGCCGGGGCAAGCAGCCGCTGCCGCCGCTAGCCGGAGTCCCCTACGCGGTGAAGAATCTGTTCGATGTCTCCGGACAGACCACCCTCGCCGGCGCCAGGCTGTTTAGCGAACGCGCTCCCGCCGCGGCCGACGGCTGGGCGGTGCGCCAGCTGCACGCCGCCGGCGGGCTGCTGTCAGGGATGCTGAATATGGATGCCTACGCCTACGGCTTTACCACCGAAAATAGCCACTACGGCGCGACGCGTAACCCGCACGACCTGGCGCGCATCGCCGGCGGTTCATCCGGCGGTTCGGCGGCGGCGGTGGCGGCCGGGCTGGTGCACTTCGCCTTAGGCAGCGATACCAACGGCTCCATCCGCGTACCGGCCTCCTTATGCGGCATTTTTGGCCTCAAGCCGACCTTTGGCCGCCTGTCGCGATCCGGCAGCCATCCGTTCGTCGCCAGCCTCGACCACATCGGCCCCTTAGCCCGCAGCGTCGGCGACCTCGCCGCGGTCTACGATGCGCTGCAGGGGCGCGATCCCGGCGACGGTTTCCAGGCCGATAAGGCCAGCGAGCGAACCAGCAACCTGCTGCCACGCGGTCTGGAAGGCCTGCGCTGCGCGGTGCTCGGCGGCTATTTTAGCCGCTGGTGCGATGACGACGCGCGGGCCGCCGTCGCCCGGGTGGCCCAAGCCCTCGACGCCCGTGAAGAGCTGCTGTTCCCCGAGGCCGAGCTCTCCCGCTCGGCGGCGTTTATCATCAGCGCCTCCGAAGGGGGCAATCACTACCTGCCCGCGCTGCGCCGCGAGCCGGAACGCTTCGAACCCCACTCCCGGGAGCGCCTGCTGGCCGGGGCGATGATCCCGGCGAGCTGGTATATTCAGGCGCAGCGTTTTCGCCGCCACGCCCGGCAGGCGTTTCAGGCGCTGTTTGCCCACGCCGATATTCTGATCGCGCCGGCAACGCCGCGCAGCGCCACGCTCATCGGCGAGCAGACGATGGAAATCAACGGCCAGCCGCTGCCGGTCCGCGCCAGCATGGGAATGCTCACCCAGCCCATCTCCTTCGTCGGGCTGCCGGTCGCTACGGTGCCGCTGCGCAGCGCCTCCGGGCGGCCGATTGGCCTGCAGCTGATCGCCGCTCCGTTTAATGAACAGGCCTGCCTGCGGGCGGCGCGCGTACTGGAAGAGATGGGGCTTACCGATGCCAGCCCTGCGGAGGTAATAGCATGATCGATCAGGATAATATCAACCGGCCTCGCGTTCTGGCCGAGGTGACGGCCGCCTTTTATCGCTATGAAGAGGCGTTGGTCAGCAACAACGTCGCGGTGCTCGACGAACTGTTCTGGGAGGATAAACGCACGGTGCGCCTCGGCGCCGGGGAGAATCTCTACGGCGCGGACGAAATCCGCGCCTTTCGCGCCGCCCGCCCGGCGGCCGGACTCCAGCGCGAGCTGCGCCACACGGTGATCGTCAGCTTCGGCGAGGATTACGCGGTCTGCAGCACCGAGTTTACGCGTGAAGGCAGCGATCGCGTGGGCCGCCAGCAGCAAACCTGGGTGCGCTTTCCCTTCGGCTGGCGCATTGTCGCCGCTCAGGTAAGCCTGATGAGCTAACGAAAACGGCCGGTACAACCGGACCGGAGCAGGCTCCGGTCCGGCCATCGGCTAGCGACGAAACGGATGCGCCTCCCGCCAGCGGTCGGCTATCTGCTGGCGGGTGCAGACCCACACCTGCTCATGCTGCTGGACGTAATCAAGGAAGCGCTGCAGGGCCCGAAAGCGCCCCGGCCGGCCTAACAAACGGCAGTGCATGCCGACAGACATCATCTTCGGCGCCTCGCGCCCCTCTTCATACAGCACGTCGAAGCTATCTTTGAGGTAGGTATAAAACTGTTCCGCGGTGTTGAACCCCTGAGCGGTGGCAAAACGCATGTCGTTGGTGTCGAGGGCATAGGGCACAATCAGGTGCGGCTTACGCGAACCGTCGCCGCACGGCACCTCAACCCAAAACGGCAGATCGTCGCCGTAGTAGTCGCTGTCGTAATCAAAGCCGCCGTGCTCGACCACCAGCCGGCGAGTGTTGGGGCTGTCGCGCCCGGTGTACCAGCCGGTGGGCGGCCTGCCGAACAGATCGCTTAAGACCTGCACCGCCTGCTGCAGATGCGCGCGTTCGGTCTCGATATCCATCTGCTGATAGTGGATCCAGCGCCAGCCGTGGCTGACCACGTCGTAGTCGGCGGCCCTGATCGCCGCCACGATATCCGGATGCCGCGCCAGCGCCATCGCCACGCCGAACACGGTCAGCGGCAGCCCGCGCTGGCTGAACTCGCGGTGAATGCGCCAGAACCCGGCGCGGCTGCCGTACTCATACAGCGAGTCCATCGACATATGCCGGTCAGGGTAGCTGGCGGCGCCGATAATGTCGGAGAGAAACTGCTCGGAGCCCGCGTCGCCGTGCAGCACGTGGTTTTCCGCCCCCTCTTCATAATTTAAAACAAACTGTACGGCGATACGCGCGTTCTGCGGCCACGGCGCGCGCGGCGTCTGCCCGGCGTAGCCCCGCAGGTCGCGAGGGTAGTCCTGATTAAAAAGCGCTGACTGCTGACCCATCTCCCACCTCTTCACTAATCACTATCCGTTGAATGACTGAAACCTGCCGCCTAAATTTTTCGCTTCCGGGAAAGCTAAGTCCCCCTGCTTGCTGGTCGACAGGCCGAGCGCCACCAGCGACTCGACCATTTTTACCGCCGCGCTCACGCCGTCAATGACCGGAACGCGCAGCTCGCGAGTGAGCTCCTGCGCCAGCGTCGCCATCCCGCCGCAGCCCAGCACAATCGCCCCGCAGCCGTCCTCCTTCAGCGCCTGAATGCAGCGCTGACGGACCTTCTCCTGCGCCAGCCCGCTGCCATCTTCCAGCGCCAGCACCGGCAGGTCGATGGCGTGCAGCCCGGCGCAGTGATGATAGAAGCCATACTGATGCAGCAGGTGGCGGGCGATAATCAGCGTGCGCGGCAGCGTGGTGACGATGGAAAAGCGGGTGGCTACCAGCGTCGCCATATGCATCGCCGCTTCGGCGATGCCGATAACCGGCCCCTGCGCCAGCTCGCGCGCCGCCAGCAGCCCCGGATCGCCAAAACAGGCGATCACGTGCCCGGAGACGCCCTGCTGGCGCCCGGCCTTAATTTGTTCGAGCACGCCGACCGCGGCGATGGCTTCATCGAAATGCCCTTCGATGGAGGGCACGCCCTCCGCCGGGCAGACCGCCAGAATCTCAGTTCCCGGCGCGGCCGCCGCCCGCGCGGCGGCGCCGATGGTCTCGGTCATCGCGAGGCTGGTGTTGGGATTAATCACTTGTATACAAACAGAGGGCATTACGGCTCCTTGTAGCCGGCGAACAGCCGGGCGAAATCGGGCAGGGAAACGCCCGCCCGGTCAAAGCGCAGGCTGGCAACAATATGGGCAAAGTGGTGGGTCAGCGCCTCGCTCAGCGGCTGCAGCTCCCCGTCGCGCAGCAGCCTGATAAGCTGCCCGTGATCGTCGCAGCGGCAGCCCTGTCGCCACGGCGAGCCCCATGCCGCAATAGCTAATGAAGAGCGCTGGCTCAGGCGGGTGACCATATCGGTAAGCACCTCGTTGGCGGAGATCGCCTGCAGCTGAATATGAAATTCGGCGGAGTAGCGGATCGCCGCCGGGCCATCACAGGCTTCATGCGCCTGCTGCTCCTGGCGAATAATCGCCTCCAGCGCCGCCAGATGCGGCGGCCGGCAGCGGGCCAGCACGTCGGGCAGATTAGCCACCTCCAGCAGCTCTCGCGTACGGAAGATATCCCGCGCCTCTTCCTCCGTGGGGCTGGCAACCTGTGCACCACGTTTGGGCGCCAGGGTGACCATTTGCACAGCGGCGAGTCGCTGCAGCACCTTGCGGATCCCCGTGCGGCTGACGCCAAAGACCTCCGCCAGCGCCTCCTCCGGCAGTTTACTGCCCGGCGGCAGCTGATGTTCAACAATGGCGGTCATCAGCGCCTGATAGATGGGTTCATCCTTGTCCTGCAGGCCTGGCGCGGCGTACAGACGATTTTCGTGACTCATTAACCGGCTCCATATTCACGTTTCGATATCAGATCGTATACATAAAAATTAAATTCTGCATACAAGATTAACTATTTTGGCCTAATTCCTGCAACAGCCTCATCAATCCATTTCAAGGGGTTTCATTAAGAGGAGCAGGTTTCATGCCACATTCACAAAATACGCATCAGGTTAAGGCCGCTGACTCCAGCGCCGGCTACAGTCCACGGCTGTGCAATGAGGATCTGGCGCCGACGCGCGACCAGAACTGGAGCTGGTACAACATCTTTTCCTTCTGGATGTCGGACGTGCATAGCATGGGGGGCTACGTCGTGGCGGCGAGTTTCTTTACCCTGGGCTTAGCCAGCTGGCAGGTGTTGCTGTGCCTGCTGGTCGGCATCTGTATCGTCCAGCTGTGCGCCAACCTGGTCGCCCGGCCCAGCCAGATGGCGGGCGTGCCCTATGCGGTGATCTGTCGCCAGGCGTTCGGCGTCTTCGGCGCCAATATTCCGGCGGTGATCCGCGGGCTTATCGCCTTTGCCTGGTACGGGATCCAGACCTATCTGGCCGCCAACGCGCTGATGCTGGTGATGCTAAAGTTCTGGCCGTCGCTGGCGACGCTTACCGCGAGCAGCTTCCTCGGGCTGTCTCATCTCGGCTGGCTGTGCTTCGCCACCATGTGGCTGCTGCAGGCGATGGTGTTCTGGCACGGCATGAGCGCCATCAAGCGCTTTATTGATATCGCCGGTCCGGCGGTCTACGTGGTGATGCTGGCGCTGGCGGGCTGGATTGTATACAAGACCGGCTTTGACGGGATCTCCTTTACCCTCGCCAGCAAGTCGCTGAGCGCCGGGGAGCAAACCTGGCAGATGATCACCGCGACCGCGCTGGTGGTATCCTATTTCTCCGGCCCGCTGCTTAACTTTGGCGACTTCTCGCGCTATGGCAAAAGCATGGGTGAAATCCGCCGCGGCAACCGCTGGGGCCTGCCGTTTAACTTCCTGCTGTTCTCTATCGTCACCGTGGTGATTGTCTCCGGGACGCAGTCGCTGTTCGGCCGCATGATAACCGACCCGATTGAGACCGTGAGCCGCGTAGGTAACGACCTGGCGGTGGCGATCGGCCTGCTGACGATGATCACCGCGACCATCGGGATCAACATCGTCGCCAACTTTGTCTCCCCGGCCTTCGACTTTTCCAACTGCTCGCCGCAAAAAATCAGCTTCCGTACCGGGGGCATGATCGCCGCGGTGGGGTCGATCCTGCTCACCCCGTGGAACCTGTTCAACTCCCCGGAGCTTATCCACTACACCCTCGACGTGCTGGGGGCGTTTATCGGCCCGCTGTTCGGCATTCTGCTGGTTGATTTCTACTTAATTAAGCGCGGGAAAATCTCGGTGGACGATCTGTTTGACGACACGCCGAAAGGACAATACTGGTATCGCAACGGCTTTAACCCGAAGGCCATTGCCGCGCTGGTGCCCTCCGTGGCTATCGGTCTGGTTATCAGCTTTATCCCCGCCCTGCATGAGGTCGCCAACTTCAGCTGGTTTATCGGCGTGTTCCTGAGCGGCGCCGCCTACCGCTGGATTGCCCGCGACGATCGCGCCGCCGTCGTCGCCACGCGCTATGACGCCCGCGCCGTTGCGCAGAAAGAGTAATCTCCCCTCTCTGGCCGCGCCTCCGGCGCGGCATACTCCTCAACCGCGACGGCTGGCATCAATATTGCTTTAAATTTTACTCAATGAGCGCTTCAACAGGGAGTCAACATGGCGGAAACCATCAGGTCGTACGATGCTGCAATTCGCGGGGCGTTTTTTGATATCGCCCAGGTCGCCGACAGCGCTGACGATATCGCCCGTCACGCGCGCTATCTTGCCGATGGCCTGCTGTTTATTGAGAACGGCGCGATCCGCATGCTGCTGCCGTGGCAGGAGGGAGAGCAGTTTCTCCATCCGCACAAGGGTTATACCGACCTGCGCGGCCGGCTGCTGCTGCCGGGTTTTATCGACGCCCACGTCCATTATCCGCAAACGGAGATGATTGGCGCCTACGGCGAACAGCTGCTGGAGTGGTTAACCACCTACACTTTTCCGGTCGAAAGCCAGTTCGCAGATGAGGCCTACGCCGCGGAGATCGCCCAGTTTTTTGTCAACCAGCTGCTCAGCCACGGCACCACCACCGCGCTGGTCTTCTGCACGCTGCATCCCGAGTCCGTCGATGCGCTGTTTACCGAAGCGCTGCGTCTGAATATGCGGCTCCTCGCCGGGAAGGTGATGATGGACCGCCACGCGCCGGATTATCTGACGGAGACGGCGCAGCAGAGCTACCGGCAAACCCGCGAGCTGATTCAACGCTGGCACCACCGCGGGCGTCTGGGCTATGCCATTACCCCGCGCTTTGCCCCCACCTCCACGCCGGATCTGCTATCGGCCATTCAGCAGCTGAGGGAGGAGTTTCCGGACACCTGGCTGCATACCCATCTGAGCGAAAATCTCAGCGAGGTGGCGTGGGTGAAAAGCCTGTGGCCGGAGCATGAACACTATCTCGACGTCTATCACCACTACCGGCTGACCGGCGAGCGCAGCGTGTTTGCGCACGGCATTCATCTGGCCGACGCGGAGTGGCGCTGCCTGCACGATACCGGTTCCGCGCTGGCCTTTTGCCCGACCTCCAACCTGTTCCTCGGCAGCGGCCTGTTTCGCCTGCCCGCCAGCTGGCAGCAGCGGGTGCGGATCGGCATCGGCACCGACGTGGGGGCGGGAACCACCTTCAGCATGCTGCGCACGCTAGGGGAAGCCTACAAAGTTGCGCAGCTACAAAGCTATCGTCTGCCCGCCTGCGAGGCCTTTTACCACGCCACTCTCGGCGGCGCGCACGCCCTGCGCCTCGACGATAAAATTGGCAATTTCCAGCCGGGGAAAGAGGCCGACTTCGTGGTCATCGACCCGGCAGCCACCCCTTTGCAGCGGCTGCGGATCGGACGCTGCAAAGATATCTACGAGCAGCTGTTTGTGCTGATGACCCTCGGCGACGAGCGTAATATCAGCGAGACCTGGGTCAACGGCGAGCCCGTCTGGCGCCAGCATGGCTGACGCCGCAGGCCAGGCCGCAAGGAAAAGTTAGCTCCCCCGATAGGTTGACCAGCCGCCGGGGGCGATCAAAAACGGCAGGTGAAAGTGCTCATCGTCCTCTTCGCCGATAGCAAAATCGATCTGCGCCTTGAGGTAGAGCGTTTCCCGCCCGTCGCGCGAAAACCAGTCGCCAATCTCCGCCACCAGCCGATAGCGCCCGGCAACCAGCATGCCCGGCGCCAGCAGCGCAATGCGGCCCTGTTCATCGGTCAGGCCGCTGGCGATGGATTGCCCGCCCAGCAGCAGGCTCACCGCCACGCCCTCGGCGGGCCTGCCGCTGGAGATATCGAGAATATGGGTGCTCAACGTATTCATTCGCCTATGACTCCCGTCAGTCTTAATAAGGTAATTTCGCGAAGCTGCGCCAGCGCCACCTGCGCCTCTTCCGCTTCGCCGTGGTTCAGCCGCTGCGTCAGCGCCTGCAGTATCTCTTCCCCGCTGCGGCCTTTGGCGCGGATCAGGAACACCCGTCCGAAGCGGGCTTCGTAGCGGGCGTTGCCCTCCCTCAACGCCTGAGCGAGGAGCGTATCTTCATCATTGATGGACGCCTGCTCCCGCCGCGACAGCGCGGCATGGCCCCGCTCTCCGGCCGGTTTTTCACCGATTCGCGGATGGGCGCTCAGCGCCCGATCCAGCTCGGCCTCCCCCCAGCGCTGCGCGGCCTCATTGGCGGCGGCCAGCAGCGCGGCAAGGTCAGGATAGGGACGGCCCCGCACCAGCGCCGTGGCCCAGGCGGGGATCGCCACGCAGGGCCGCAGCAGGCCGCAGGCCGCCTCTTCATCCAGCAGGTTAAACTCACCAATCGCGATTGTCGCGGCCTCTTCGGACATGTTGTCGCCCCTTATGCCAAACGGCCCATGCGGCTCGTTGTTAATAGCGTTAGCGCAATATTGCACAAAGCGGCTTGCACAAAGCAGGCCACATTCCCTCATTGCGGGTCTGGCCGCCGCGGCCTGATGAAACGGTTGATTCTCATACGCCAGCCTTACAATTTTTGATGCAAAAAAAGGCAATTATTGCCCGATAACGCACCACTTTAGCGCATAACCTCCGCCAACGCGTCCGCCAGACGCCTCTGTCGCGCCCGCCGGCAAGCTGGTACGCAAATTGCTCGGTTCTTCAGGACGCATGCCACAGGAGAAGATGATGAAAGCATTAGTGATGGGCGCCGGTATCGGTGGCCTGAGCGCGGCCGTCGCGCTTAAAGACGCCGGGATTAGCTGCGAAGTTTTTGAGGCGGTGCAGGAGATTAAGCCGGTTGGCGCCGCCATCTCAATCTGGCCCAACGGGGTGAAGTGCATGAACCGGCTGGGTATGGGCGACATCACGGAGACCTACGGCGGCCCGATGCGCTATATGGCCTATCAGGATTACCTGGATGGAAAAACCCTGACCCGCTTTAGCCTTGCTCCGCTGGTCGAGCGCACCGGCGGCCGCCCTTGCCCGGTTTCGCGCAGCGAACTGCAGGGCGAGATGCTCAATTTCTGGGGCCGCGACGCGGTACGGTTCGGTAAACGGGCTACCCGCGTGCAGGAGGAGGAGGACGGCGTGACGGTGTGGTTCAGCGACGGAACCACGGCCCACGGCGATATGCTGATTGCCGCCGACGGCAGCCACTCGGCCCTGCGCCCGTACGTGCTTGGCTTTACGCCCGAACGGCGCTACGCGGGCTACGTCAACTGGAACGGTCTGGTGGAGATTGATGAGTCCATCGCCCCCGCCGATCAGTGGACCACCTTCGTCGGTGAAGGCAAACGCGTCTCGCTGATGCCGGTCGCCAGGGGGCGCTTCTATTTTTTCTTTGATGTCCCCCTGCCGGCCGGACTGCAGGAAGATCGCAGCACCCTGAGGGCGGATCTTAGCCGCTATTTCAGCGGCTGGGCGGCGCCGGTGCAGAAGCTGATAGCCCGCCTCGATCCGGCCACCACCAATCGTATCGAAATTCACGATATTGAGCCCTTCGACAGGCTGGTGCGCGGCAAGGTAGCCCTGCTCGGGGACGCCGGGCACAGCACCACCCCGGATATCGGCCAGGGCGGCTGCGCGGCGCTGGAGGACGCGGTTGTGCTGGGCGAGGCGTTGCGCGAAGGCGGGGATATCGCCGCCGCGCTGCGCCGCTACGAAGCCCGGCGCTGCGAGCGGGTTCGCGACCTGATCCTGAAAGCGCGAAAGCGCTGCGATATCACCCACGGCAAGGAGATGGCGCTGACCGAGGCCTGGTACCGGGAGCTGCAGGAGGAGAGCGGCGAGCGGATTATCAACGGCCTGTGCGAGACGATACAGGGCGGCCCGCTCGGCTAGCCGCCGCTTTCAGGGCCGCTGCCTCGCCTTTCGCCGACGGCCTGCATCTCCTCCATCACCGCCGTCAGTTTCTGAATCGCCATCTGCGCCGGACGAGAGAGCTGGCGCGATGGCGCGGTGCACAGCGCCAGGGTCAGCGGCCGCAGCAGCTTATTGCGCAACGGAATAAACGCCAGCTGTCCGCTTTTTACCTCATCCAGGACGTCCAGCAGGCTCAATACCGTCACGCCGCTGCCTTTAAGGACCAGCGATTTAATCAGGCGAATATCATTGCAGCTGATGCTGTTTGCCGGGGAAAAGTCATAGTGCCGGTAGAGCATCGCCACCCGGTCGTGCACGATAAGCGGCGCGCCGGGAACGATGTGCCGCAGCTGGCTGAGATCGCCTAACGACAGCGCAGCGCCCTGGGCGAGCGGGCAGTCCGGGCGCATCACCACCCCCATCTCCAGCTCGACGAACGCCAGCACGCTAAGTCCCGCCTGGCCTTCCGGGTCGAGAATCAGCCCAAAATCGACGTCGGCCTGACGGACTTTCTCGCTCACCGCGTGGCTATCCGCCACCCGCAGATTGAGCTCCAGCCACTGCCACCCGGTAATAATATCGGCCAGCGCCGCGGCAAAGCTGCCCTCCGCCAGCGCCTGCACCATGCCGATGCTGACGCTGCCGCGCTTTAACCCCTGCAGCTCGTCAAACTGCTGGCGGGTAAGCTGAAACTCTTTTTGCCAGCGCAGCAGGTTGTCATAGAGCAGCTCTCCGGCGGTGGTCATTCGCAGCCCTTCCGGCAGCCGTTCAAACAGCGGCGTACCGAACTCCTCTTCGGCCTGCAGGATCTGGCGGTTAATCGCCGAGGCCGAGATATGCAGCTTTTCAGCCGCCCGGCGCAGGCTGCCGCTGCGGGCCACCGCGGCGAAATAGATAGCGAAACGCGAAAACGGACTCATATCCCACCTGTTCTCTTTTTTGCAACGGGTTATTGAATTAATGGCGATGGATGTCAACACCCTAATATGACAACAATAAACTCACAACAATTAAACAAATGCTTTTCCGTGAGCAGGAAGGAACATGATGAACAGAACCAATCCCACCCCACCGGCCCGCTGCACCTTCGAGCCGGATGACTGGCTCAGGCTGGCGAAATGCTGGCACCCGGTCGCCCGCGCCGAGGATGTCGGCGGCGCCCCGCTGAAGGCGACTCTGCTGGACGAACCGCTGGTTATCTACCGGATTAAAGGCTCGGTGGTGGTCGCCCGCGACGTCTGCCCCCATCGCGGCGTACCGCTGACCCTCGGCTCTCACGACGACGAAGGGATTATTTGCCCCTATCACGGCCTGCGCTTCGGCGAACAGGGGCGCTGCAACCGAATCCCCTCCAGCCCCGACCAGCCGGTTCCGGCGAGGCTCCACCTGACCCACTATGCGGTGGAGGAGCGCTTTGGGCTGATCTGGGTGTGCATGGCCTTCGACCCGGAGAACCCGATGCCGCTGCCCACCATGCCGCACTGGCACGATGAGGGGTTTCAGCAGATCAACTGCCCGGCGTTTGAAGTCAACGGCTTTGCCGGCCGTCAGGTGGAGGGGTTTCTCGATGTCGCCCATTTTGCTTGGATCCATACCGATACCTTCGCCGATCCGGATAATCAGGAGGTGCCGGCCTACAGCCCGCAGGAAACGTCTTTTGGTTTTATTGCCGATTACTGGAGCTCGGTCGGCAACTATCCGGCCAGCGCCGGATTCCGCGCGCCGGAGGGGTTTCAGTGGCTGCGCCATTTCGAGATGCACCTGCCCTTTACCGCGACGCTGACCATCCACTTCCCCGGCGAAGCCAGGCTGGTGATTATGAACGCCGCTTCGCCGGTATCGTCACGCGTCACCCGCATGTTCGCCCCGATTGCGCGCAACTTCGATCTGCACGTTCCGGTCGCGGACGTTCACGCGTTCAATCTGCGCGTCTTCGAGGAGGACCGGCTGATGGTCGAAACCCAGCGGCCGGAGAGGCTGCCGCTGGACTTAACCCTTGAGGCGCATATTCCCGCCGACCGCAGCTCGATTGCCTACCGTCGCGGGCTGCAGAAGATGGGCTTTGGCGACTTTTTCCTCGTATAGGCGGAGGCGTAAATGAGTGAACTGCTGCAGGTTGTCGTTGACGGAATGTGGCGCGAGGGCGATTCCAGCCTCGCCGTCAGGCTGGTGGCCAGCCGCGGGGAGCCGCTTCCCGAGTGGCGGCCGGGGGCGCATATCGATCTCCATCTGCCGGATGGGATGATGCGCCAGTACTCGCTGACCGGCCCGACGAGCGGCGCGGAGGGCTACCTGATCTGCGTCGCGCGGGATCGCGCATCGCGGGGCGGATCGCGCTATATCCACGAGGCGCTGCGCCCAGGCCAGGCGCTGCGCATCTCTCCCCCGCGTAATCTGTTTACGCTCCAACCGGCGGAACGCGTTCTGCTGCTGGCCGCCGGTATTGGCATTACGCCGCTGTACGCGATGCTGCTGCAGCTCGAAGCGGACGGCGTGCCGTTTGAGCTGCATTATTACGTGAAGCGCCGCGAAAACGCGGCTTTCATCCGCCAGCTGGCACGGCGCTTCCGTCAGGGAACCTGTACTCTTTACTGCTCAGAAGAGGGGCAAAGCCCGCGTCAGCGCCTCGCCACGACGCTCGCCGAGGCGCGGGCCGGGCAGCATCTGTATCTGTGCGGGCCCCACGGTTTTATGGCCTGCGCACGCCAGGCCGCGGCGGAAAGGGGCTGGTCGGAGGCGCAGATCCACAGCGAAGCGTTTCAGGCGACGCCGGCGATCGCCGACGTAAACAGTGAGGCCGATACGTTTATCGTCACCCTGGCGTCATCAGGCGCGCAGTGGCCGGTGCCGGCGCACCAGACTATCGCCCAGGTGCTCCAGCAGCAGGGAGTTGCGGTCCCGCTGTCCTGCGAGATGGGGATGTGCGGCGCCTGCCTCACGCCGGTTATCGAGGGCGTTGTCGATCACCGGGATACGGTACAGTCCCCGACCGAGAAAGCCGCCGCCGCGCAGCGTATCGCGCTCTGCTGCTCCCGCAGCCACTCGCCAAACCTGCTGATCGATCTCTAGCGGATGCCGCTCTCCGCTGGCGCCAGGCTGCCATAAAGCAGGCTGGCGCCCTGCCCGCCGATAAAATATCTACATATCAAAAAGTTAGTTAAACATTCCCTAATCGAATAATTCTGATAAAAATTATTCATTTCCTTTCTGAAGCAAATACCGCCATATTTGTATGACAAATCAGGCCTCGCCAGACGCCTCCTGCTGGCAGAGAGTAAGAGAAGGTCTCTCCTGGTGGACAAGTAGCGTGACGATCCTGACCAGCTGTCTGGGTATTGCCTGTCGCAGCCTCCAGACCGGTGCTCAGGAATCATTCTGGACATCCACAATAAAATTGAGTTCTATCCGAGTATTTGCCAGCCAGCTTTTGGCTGGCTTTTTTTTGCCGTCACCGGCCTGATTTTTCGTTTTTCAGCAGGTCGCTTAAGCGGGCATGGTTTTGCGCAAAGAGTGCGTTAAACGTCTCGCGGCTCTGCGGGTCTAAATCCGCCACCAGCGCCTCGCGCTGCTCCTGCCTGCGGATACTCTCCTGCACCGATTTCAGCGCCGCCTCCATAGCAATAAGCTCCCCTGCCAGCTCGCTTTCAAGCTTTGAGCGATAGAGAAACTCCCGCGCCAGCGCGCCCATTTTGCTATTAGCTTGATTAATCGCGGCGCTGCTTTTTTGCAGCGATTCGGCGACGGCGGCCAGTATTTTATTCTCGCTCATTGTTCAGTTCCCCCGACCGAGATCAGCCTCAGCGTCTCTGCCAGCTGGCGATGAAACATTTCCCGCTGCGCGACGCTCAGCGCATCCACCTGTCTTTTAACCGCGTTAACGCGGTCGAAGTACGCTTGCTGCACTTCTGCCTGAATCTCCCGTCGACGCTCGGCAGGGATATCGGTAAAGGCATCCGTTGATGCAGAGTCGGTGGTGAAAACCGTGCCAGGGAGTCGCCTGACCATAAGAGCCTCCTGATAATTTAAAACAGACGCATATTGCGCAGATCGCCATCGCTGGTGTTGTAAATCGTGAATCTCTCGATCAGTGCAATAAATTCGTCGCGCGGCGGGATCCCGTTCTCCAGCAGCTTACGCTGGCTCAGGGCGCACCACAGCGCCACGGAGTAAGCCTGACAATTCACCGATTTTTCCGGGTTGAATTCAATATCTGTAAACGCCTGGTAATCCAGCACGCTCTCTTTAACCGGCGAATGGTTGAGCGCATTGAGGTACAGCCAGTCATAGAAGGCGGTTTTCGGTTCTAATGCCCAGATGATGGCTGCGCGCTGTTCGTTCGGCTGGAAGGAAAAGTGCGCCAGTCGCCCGGACGTTTTCAGCTGCTCCGCGCGCTTGGCGTCTTTCGGCGACATGCGCATCAGTTCGCGAAAAGGGCCGCGCACAATTCCGTTATCAATAAATACTTTCGAAGACTGAAATAGCGATTCCACGCTAATAAACTGCCCCCCGCTGCTCTGCACGCCCATATTAAAGGCGCTCAGCTCCCTGCCCACGGCTTGCGTGGACTTACTGGATACCTCAAGAATTTTCGCGCCCGGGGCATGTTGCCGATAGTTATCGTGCAGGGAGGCGATAGATTTCTGCTTTTGCGTCACCGCCAGCCCGGCTGACCAGCTGAACTCCACATTAGCGATATCAACCAGGGTATCCCCCTGGCTTCTCGGGATAAACACGGGGCGTACGGCCATAAATTCACCTGAAAGAAAAACGAGAAGGATCGACCGTGATTATCACCGGACTATCGCGTAGCCATAAAGGAATATTATCGGCGCTGTAGAAAATAACTTCACTGATAAACCCGGGGGGAATATTGCCAAGATAGAGAATTTCCGCCTGAATATCATACGGGCGATCCCCGGACTCCTCGTCATTATCCCCGACAAACATGGTTTGAAACGCCGTATGCTTTTTACGCTCTTCAACGCTGACGGCCTTCACCGCATTCGATGCCGCGTTGCTTCTGCAGAATACGGCCCGGTTGAGCAGCTGTGAAAAGTCAAATGAGGGCTGAGTGGGCCCGCTGATTAGCTCTTTTTTGATCTTCAAAATCACCCACTCACGATGGCTTAACCCCTGAGAATATTTGTAGAGCATTTTATTATTAATATGGCCTACCGACAGAGATATTGAATCTCGTACCCCATCCAATCGTAGCTCGTCATTATAGTGAAAAGAGTAGCCCGCATTTTCAATTTGCTGGCGCGTCATAATGCCTAATGAAAATATCCCTTTCAAATTATCCAGGTGAGTAAAGTGATACAGTGAAGAGATATTCCGGCGTTTTACCTGCGAAAAATCTATCGCCCGCGCCCAGTTAAATTGCTGAATGGCATAGAACGGCTTGCCCGGAATTTGCTGCATAAATGCGTAATGTAAATCTGATGTATAGGCCGGCGCCAGATTGGTCAACCCGGTAATCGCGTAGCGCGTTAGCATATAATCTTTAAACCCGACGACATGCATAATAATAGCCAGCGCCTCGGTCATCGTAATCGACACCGGTACATTATCAGGCTCGCGACTTAGCGTCGGCTTTTCTTTATTAACTACTTCGCGGTTATTAAATAGTGAATTGCGCTGTTCCGCCGCCTCGCGGAACGGCTCGGCCCCTCGCTGGCGCGCCTCTGGCTTTGCGACCACCGCCTGCGGCGCAACCGGTTGACTACCTGATTTAGTAGGTGGCGTTTCCTTTTTTTTTATTAAGTTACCAATAATAGCCAGCACAATTAGAATGCCAATCACAGTCCACATATGAACTCCAGCAGCCGCATTATGATTTTGTTGTGTGTAAAAACGAACAGCGCCGCCTCCCTGATAATGGGATCGGGCAAGTATTATCTTATTAGTATTTTGCGCTTATCGGCGAACGCACGGAACGCGCAATAAATAAGCGCCGCCCTACAGTAATCCATTCATTCCGTGAACTCAAGGGCAATCAATACGCCGTGAGGCTGCGGACTTCGGCTATTTTATAGCCCGAAACCGCAGCGTAATATGGCGCATTTACCGTGAAAATATCGCGTTATCATTATTCGGCAGCAGATATGCAGCACTCTGTCACGCCATTTAGCCGCCCGGACAGAACAATCATCGACAAAAGAGGTATCATTATTTTAATGCATAAATACCCGCGCCTTCCCGGCGACCGCTATACGCACCGCGGCGCCCATCGTCCAGCCTGCCTGGCTAACGGTTTTCAGGATCAGCGGTTCCGCCATCCCCGGGGCTGCCAGGCTCAGGGTGGAGAGATGTCCGCAAAAATCGACGTCAACGATCGTCATGGCGCTTTCATGCGCCTGGCAGACGGTAACAATCAGCTGCTCCGGGCGCAGCATAATCCGGCCGCTCCCCGCAGCATGGTCATCATCGGTGAGCACCTCGCCAATGACGCACTCCGCGCGGCCGGCGCTGAGCCGGGCGGGAAGCACCAGCGCGTCGCCAAGAAACAGCCCGGTCGCCTCATCAACCGGCCGGGAGTAAACCGCAAAAGGGCTGCCGACCTGAGTGAAACGCCCCTCGCGCATCACCGCCACCTGGCTGGCGAAAGAGAGCGCTTCGTTCCGATCGTGGGTTACAAGGATGGACGCCACGCCGCTCTGCGCCAGCAAATCTGCGGTAGCTCTGCGGGTGGCGGCGCGAAGTCCGGTATCGAGGGCCGAGAAAGGCTCATCCAGCAGCATCAGCGCGGGACGCTGCGCCAGAGCCCTGGCTAAGGCCACGCGCTGCTGCTGGCCGCCGGAAATTTCGTGCGGCCAGTGGGTCGCCAGCTGAGGGTCCAGAGAGACCATCTCCATCAGCGCCTCTACCTTACGCCGCTTCTCCCGGCGGGTATCGTCCAGACCCCAGGCAATATTGTCCGCCACGTTAAGATGGGGGAAAAGCGCCCCCTCCTGCGGCACAAAGCCGATACCACGCTGGTGAGCGGGAATAAAAACCCCTTCGCCGTACAGCGTTTTTCCCAGCATAACGATACGACCGGCATCCGGCGTTTCAAAGCCGGCAAGAATGCGCAGCAAGGTGGTTTTTCCGGACCCTGAAGGCCCGACGATCGCCGTACGGCTGCCGGGAGCCACCGTCAGATTGAGATTATCCAGCACCAGGGCATCGGCAAAAGATTTAGAGAGCGAGGTGAGTTCCAGCATATTACAAACCTGCCATTTTTTTCGACTGTACATAAAGAATGCCGGTTAGCGGCAGCGAGATCAGAATCATTAGCATCGCGTAGGGCGCGGCGGCCACGTAGTCAATCTCGCTGGTGAGCGCCCAGAAGCCGGTTGCCAGCGTGCGGGTACCCAGCGGCGAAAGCAGCAGCGTGGCGGTCAGCTCGTTGCTCACGCCGAGGAAGACCAGCGCCGCGCCGGCGGCGGCGCCGGGTGCCGCGAGGCGCATGGTGACGCTCCAGAGCGCCCGGGCAGGAGTTCGCCCCAGGCTGCGCGCGACGTTTTCCAGCTCCACCGGCGCCTGGGCAATCCCGGCGCGCAGATTGATCAGCGCTCTGGGCATAAACATCAGCAGATAGGCAAGAAACAGAGTGACTTCCGTTTGATAGACCGGCCGCGCGTAGTGGATAGTGACCGTCACCAGCGCCAGCGCCGTGACGATACCCGGCAGCGAGCTGGTTATATAGTTGCACCCTTCCAGCAGGCGGAACACGCGGTGCGGATAGCGAACGCCCAGCCACGCGATGGGGATAGCGCAGGCGGTGGTCAACAGGGCGCCGGCGGCGCCGGTCATCAGCGTCTGGCGCAGCGAGAGCCAGAGATCGGCGTGGTACCAGTTTGCCACTCCCCCCAGCCATAGCCAGCGGCAGAGGACAATCAGCGGCACGCCGAGCGCGAGAAGCACCAGCATAAAAAGCAGCAGCTGCGCGGCAAGGGTGGCCGGCGTTTTCAGCGTCCGCCGCTTCTGTTCGCGTGCGGCCCCCGCACCAATCCTCGCGTAGCGGGCCTTACCGCGCGTTGCGCCCTCCAGCAGTAAAATCGCCAGGCAGCACAGCGCGAGGACGCCGGCCAGCATGTTCGCGGCCGGGCCGCTGAAAGTGGACTGAAACTGGTCATAAATCGCGGTAGTAAAGGTATCGAAGCGGATCATCACGAACAGACCGTACTCCGCCAGCAGATGAAGGGCTACCAGCAGCGCCCCGCCGCAAATCGCCAGCTTCAGCTGGGGGAATACCACGCTGAAAAAGACCCTCCAGGGCGGCGTCCCGAGCGATGCGGCCACGTCCTCAAGCGTCGGGTCAAGACGTTTGAGCACCGCCGCAACCGGCATATAGATAAACGGGTAGTAGGCTAAGACCGAGAGAAAGACGCCGGAGGAGAGGCCGTGCATCGACGGAACGGCGCTGACCCAGGCATAGCTTTGCACAAATGCCGGAATGGCCAGCGGCGCAACGGCCAGCGCCGACCATATCCCGCGACCCGCCAGCGTCGTGCGCTCCGTCAGCCATGCCACCATCACCCCGAGCGTAATGCACAGCGGGATCGTCAGCGCGGTCAGCCACAGCGTGTTGTTGAGCAATTCGCCAACCCGCGGGCGAAATACCAGCGTTTTAATGGTCTCCCAGCCGGTTTCAATGCCAACAGCAATGACAAAACCGGGCGGCAGCAGCGCAAGTAATGAAAACAGGACGGCTAATGCCATCATCGGAAACGCAGGACGCCTGCGCTCAGGCAGGCGTCCAACTTTTTTTCCGAGTATAAGACTCAGACCAGACATAAATTTTTCACTTCAGCCAGGGATTACAGCAGACCGGCCTGCGTCATCAGATCGATGACCTTTTTACCGTTCAGTGAGGAAGGCTCAACTTTTGGCGCATCCAGCTCGCGCAGCGGCGTCAGCTTCGGATTGGAGGCCGCGTTGACGCCAACGGCATATTCAAACGCATTGTTGGTGCGTAGCTCGTCCTGGCCCTGCTTGCCGGTGATCCACCTGATAAAGGCCTGGGCCTGCTGCGGATGCTTGCTGGATGCCAGTACGCCACCGCCGGAAATGCTGACAAACGCGCCCGGGTCCTGATGCTTGAAGTAATAGAGCCTGGTGTTTTTGCTGTTTTCGCCGGTTTTAGCCTGATCGACAAAGCGGTAGTAGTGGTAGATCACGCCCCCATCAATCTGGCCCGCGTTGACCGCCTTCATCACCGTGCTGTTGCCTTTATAGGCCACAAAGTTGGCCTTCATTGCTTTGAGCCAGTCGAGGGTCGCCTTCTCGCCTTTCAGCGCCAGCATCGCGCTAACGATAGCCTGGAAATCGGCCCCTGACGGAGAGGCCGCCCAGCGCCCTTTCCACTCCGGTTTTGCCAGGTCCATCAGCGAGTTCGGCAGCTGAGATTCGCTGATTTTTTGCGGGTTATAGACGAACACGGTGCTGCGTGCGGCGATACCAACCCAGCGCCCGTGCTCCGGGCGATACTCTGGCGCCACCTGCTTCAGGGTATCGGCCTCCAGGGGGGCAAACAGCCTGGCGTTATCAACCAGCACCATCGACGGAGAGTTTTCGGTCAGGAAGACGTCGGCCGGAGATGCCGCCCCTTCCTGCACCAGCTGGTTGCCCAGCTCGCTGTCTCCGCCGTTACGTAAGGTCACTTTAATACCGGTCTCTTTGGTAAACCCGTCAACCCACGACTTAACCAGGTTTTCATGCTGCGCATTATAAATAACAATACCTTCGCTGCTATCTGCAGCCAGAGCCTGAGGCGCAAGGAACATTGCCGACGCGACCAACGCCGCAGAGTAACAGGATGAGAGGCGGAAATTCATATGCTAATCCTTAGTAATAGAAGAAAAAGGGCAACCAAAGCAGAGCGAAAAGGATTAAAGCACAGAGAAATAAGAATGATAATGAAAACAATTACCATCAAAACAAAACAGTTAAAAACACTCTGTTTAATAAGCGGCTTGTTTGATTATTCTTATTTTAAATTACGGGATAAAAGAAGCTTAAAATAACCTTAAGGTGGAAATGTTTTTTAAGCGCAATAATAATAAACGCGATCGACATAACATTTTAGCCCGCCACGCCAGCCGCCAACGGCAGGGCGATAATCCGGGAAATATTGAACGCAGCCTGCTCGCCAGATGCGCTCGTTTTTTATTTATTGATATCCATCCGCTCCGTTGACCGTCCGGCAAACAAAGCATGTCAGAGTATCAGAACGGTTCCTGTGACGTCCTTTTATTCACACCGGCGGGTCGCTGACCAGGCTGAAGCACTATCCCGGCGCTTTAAAAAGCGTGATGATTCCGCCAGTATAAGCGATGTCCCCTGCCCGTTGGGGAATTCATCACTTTGCTTAATGAGGGATAATGGAACGCTTATTTGTCTACGGCACGCTGCGCCCGGGCCACGCTAATGCCCATATTCTGGAAAACATCGGCGGAGAGTGGCTGCCAGGCGCGGTGACCGGCACGTTTTACGAACGCGGCTGGGGCGCTGCCGCTGATTTTCCGGGGATCGTCCTGAGTAAAAACGGGCCGCAGGTCCAGGGTTATCTGTTTTTGTCCGCGAAGCTGGCGGAGTGCTGGCCAATGCTGGATGAATTTGAAGAGGGCTACGACCGGGTGGAAGTTGAGGTGACGACGGCCGATGGTCGGCGCCTGTGCGCATGGATCTATCAGCTACAGCCGCAAACGCACCCGTAGGGTCGTGCGTTCAACGTATCGATGATTAACGCCCCGCATGGCGCAATGCCTGCGGAGCGTTTTGCCTTACAGCCAATTAGCTGCGCCAGCCCAGCGCCGGCGCAACGTGTTTGAGGATCGACTCGATAACGTGCGCGTTGTAATCCACGCCCAGCTGATTCGGCACGGTCAGTAATAAGGTGTCCGCTTCGGCGATGGCTTCGTCCTGTTTCAGCAGCTCGATAAGCCTGTCCGGCTCTGCGGCATAGCTGCGGCCGAAAATCGCGCGCGTTTTCTCATCCAGTAAGCCGATCGTATCGCCGTCATCGCGGCCGGAACCGAAATACATCCGATCGCGGTCGTCCATCAGGGCAAAAATACTGCGGCTGACCGAGACGCGCGGCGTGCGGGAATGTCCCGCCTGCGCCCAGGCCTCGCGGTAGGCCCGGATCTGTTTCGCCTGCTGAATATGGAAAGGCTCGCCCGTTTCGTCATCTTTCAACGTCGAGCTTTGCAGGTTCATGCCCAGCTTCGCCGCCCATACCGCGGTCGCGTTCGAGCCCGCCCCCCACCAGATACGCTCGCGCAGCCCTTCAGCATAGGGCTCGGGGCGTAGCAGGCCCGGCGGGTTAGGAAACATAGGCTGCGGATTCGGTTTGGCAAAACCTTCGCCTCGTAGTACGTCCAGCAGCACTTCGGTATGACGGCGCGCCATGTCTGCTTCGTTTTCCCCGGCGGAAGGCACATAGCCAAAATGACGCCAGCCGTCGACCACCTGCTCCGGAGAGCCGCGGCTGATACCAAGCTGCAGGCGGCCGCCGGAGATCAAATCCGCCGCCCCCGCGTCCTCGGCCATATACAGCGGATTTTCATAGCGCATATCGATAACGCCCGTGCCGATTTCAATGCTGCGGGTTTTCGCGCCTATCGCGGCCAGGAGAGGAAACGGCGAGCTGAGCTGGCGGGCAAAATGGTGCACCCGGAAATAGGCGCCGTCCGCGCCCAGCTCTTCGGCGGCAACGGCCAGGTCGATGGATTGCAGCAGCGCGTCAGCGGCCGAACGGGTTGCGGACTGCGCCGACGGCGTCCAGTGACCAAATGACAAAAATCCAATCTTTTTCATGACGTATTCATCCTGGTTTGCAGGGAAATTATCCGCAGGCTGGCATTGACCACGGTGCCGTCAATCAGCACCTGCCGAGGTTTAGATCTACTTTACGCATTCGCTGATGAGAATAAATATCGTTTGTTTAACATAATGCATCAAATAAATTGACCGAGTGGCGCTGGCCTCGATCCTCACCCCCTGCGGCCTGCACCTGGCATACGGCCCCCTGCCGAAGCGCCCAATTAAAAAGCCCTGAAGGAGCCGTCAGGGCTTTATCATAACCCGCTAAATTATCCCCCCGCGCCGCGATCGTGCGAACTCAGCGTGACGGGATGGTCAGGAGGCAACCTTCGGTAACACGGCCCAAGGTGGCGGCTTCAATCTCTCCGCGATCCAATCAGAAAAGGCGCGAGTTTTCGAGGGCGTACCCGCGGCTGCGGGGGTAACCACATACACCGCACCTCGGTCGAGTAGGGTCCAGTCAGGCAGGATCTCAACAAGCCGCCCCGCTGCCAGTTCACGGGAGGCATACCAGTCAGAAGTATATAAAACCCCCATGCCGCTGACGGCCGCCTCGACCAATAGCTCGGCATCGTCCGAAGCAAGGGGGCCGGTCACCGCGACGCCAGAGGCTCCTCCGTTTGGTTTGCTGAAGCTCCATTTGTAAGGATCGTGCCGGCCGGTGAAGCATAAGCACGGCACGTTCGTCAGGTCCTGCGGTACCCGGATAGTCGGATGCCGGGCAATAAACGCCGGTGATGCGCAGATTAATCGGCGCCGCTCGGCTACTTTGCGCGCAACCAGGCGCGAGTCGGGGAGCTCTCCCAGCCGAATAGCGAGATCAAAACGCTCGCCGATAAGATCGACGAATCGGTTACTGGTATCCACTTCCACGGTTACCTGAGGATGCGCGCGCAGAAACTCCAGGATGAGCGGCGTCAGCCACAGGCGGCCAAAGTTTCCCGGCAGGGTGACGCGTAAATGCCCGCGGGCTTCGCCATCGGCAAAGGCAGCCGCCTCCCCTCCGGCGGCCTGCAGCTCATACAGCAGCGGACGAATACGCTCCAGGTAGCTGCGGCCCGCTTCCGTGAGGACAACCTTACGCGTGCTTCGCTCCGCCAGTCTGATCCCCATTCTCGCCTCCATCGCACTCAGGCGGCGAGAAATAGCCGTCGAATCGCGTCCGAGTTGCCGACCGGCCGCGGCGAAAGACCCCGTATCAGCCAGCGCCACAAATGCCGCCAGTTCGTTCAAATTAGAAAAGAATGATTGCTGCATATATCGCACGGATGAAGTGTAAGTCCTATCAATTCTAAATATAAATGCAGCAATGTACAGTGGGTTTTTCCCCACGGAGTAACCCCGATGAAATACATTGAAATCACAGCCCCTTCACGAGATGCATTCCAGTATGGAGAGCGTCCCGACCCCGTCCCCCCGACCAAAGGGCGCATCCTGGTACGGATGAAGGCTGGCAGTATTAATTTCGCCGATCTGGCCGTGGCCTCCGGCCAATATCCCGGTGCGCCTTATCCCATTATTCCGCTTGCCGATGGCGCGGGTGAAGTCGTGGCTATCGGGGAGGATGTCTGGCAGGTCAAAGTGGGGGATCGCGTCGCCGTCCACGTTAAGGCGCGCTGGATTGCCGGCCGCTCCAGCGCCGAGCTGGCCAACCCCATGCGCGGAGCGACCCTCCCCGGTTCGCTGGTTGAAATCGCCGAACTCGACGCGGCTGGCGTTGTAAAGATCCCTGATTACTTAAGTTGGGAAGCGGCGGGTACGCTGCCCGTCGCCGCGATGACCGCATGGCGGGCTCTGGAGGCGGCGCATATTGGACCCGCATCGACCGTAGCTCTGCTGGGTACAGGTGGGGTGTCAATATTCGCTCTGCAGCTGGCCAAGGCCCGCGGGGCCAGAGTCATCATCACCTCCTCCTCCGAGGAAAAGCTGAGGCGAGCCCGTGAACTAGGTGCCGATGAGGTGTTCAACTACCGCAAGGACGCCGCATGGGACGTATTTATCCAGCAGCGAACCGGCGGCGTGGGCGCGGACTTAGTTATCGATCCCGTCGGAGGGGAAGCCTTTAACCGCTCGGTATCCGCCGTGCGCCACGGCGGCACGGTAGCAGCGATCGGTTTTCTCGGCGGTGGCTCGACTCCGCTGGACCTGCTGTCAGTGATCTTCAAGGAGGTGCGCGTTCAGGGCGCCAACGGTGGGTCGGTGGCCGATCTGGCCGCTGCGGTGGCGGCGATCGCAGCACACCGCATCGAGCCGGTCATCGACCGCAAATTCACCCTCAACGAGCTCGCGCAGGCCTATGAGCTGATGTCGCAAGGCGGGCATTTCGGTAAAATTGCGATCGAATTTGATTGGTGAGGCCTGTCGTCCCGGCATCTGATTCCCGGAAACGCAATAAGATTAACGCCACCTGCTCTGCAGGTGGCCTATTTACGTAATCAAAGCGGACGAGCGCGCATGCGCACGGGGTGGATATCGGTAAACAGCGGCACGTCCGCCATCACTTCGGCGACTTCCGGCGAAGAAAATACCGCGGCCACCGCCGCCTCATCGCGGAAAATACATTCACAAATGGCAAGAGTTCCCGGTTCCTCCCGCATCGGGAAGAAAGCGGCCACGCTGAGCAAACCATATTTTCCCCAGAGGTCCATCACCAGCGGAAGATGGCCGTTAACATAGTATTGCCGATCGAAACGATCCTGCGCGCTGCCCTGATAGCTGACGTAGATAACAACCTGCGTATTCTCTGTATTCATAATGCTCTTCTGTTAAAGGGATTTGAAATAGCCGCGTTGGCCTCAGCGCGGGTTGAGCGGCTCATACGTTCGATTTAAGGACCTTCAGCCCAACCGCAGACTTTCGGGCCAGCCTGATACTTAACCCTGCCCCGGCCGCCAGACAGCTGGCGATGCACAGGACGGCGACGATAAAGGCATGGGTAATCGCGGCAGGATCGCTGCGTGAACCCAGTACGGCATAAAAAATGCCGCCAATAACCGCCACGCTAAGGGCTGTGCTCAGCTGTAGGGTCGAGCTGACCAAGCCGGCAATCATCCCGGCATAGGCCGGCGCAACGCGGCCGGTAATAATGTGCATCAGCGTCGGGAGCGCCAGCCCCTGGCCGAAGCCGATGATGAAAAGCGCCGCTGACAGGGGGACGGCGGCCGGCGGGATACCGTCCGCCGTCGTCATCATCAGTCCGGCGAACCCCAGCAGACCCAGCGCTTCCAGCCCCATCCCGATGGGATTGACATAGGCGCCTGCAATCCGTCGGCCAAACGGCGTTGACAGCGGCCCCAGCAAAAAACCGGCGCCGAACGGCAAAAAGATCAGCCCTGCCCGCAGTACGCTTTGCTGCAGAGCGCTCTGCAAATAGATCGAGAACAGCAGGAAAAAGACGCCAATCGAATAGAACAGCAGCGCCAGCAGCAGGGAAAGCCCCATGCCCGGCTCGCGAAAAATCATCGGGTCGATAAGGGGATCGCCGCCCCTGCGCGCAAGCCGGTTTTCATAGCGCCAGAACAGACAGGCAGCGACCGGCGTGAGTGATAGCGCCAGCCAGGACCACCACGGCCAGCCCGCCTCCCGGCCTTCGATCAGCGGTACGATAAGCAGCCCCAGGGTGATGACTGAGAGCGTCATCCCGCCCATGTCTAACCTGCGGGCCTGCGGTGCGCGCGTCTCTTTTATCAGCGGAATGCCGAACAGGATGACCAGTAGCGCGATCGGCAGGTTGACGAGGAAAATGGCCCGCCAGCCGCTATCAAAGAGATTTAAAGAGATCAGAATGCCGCCCAGCGCCTGGCCGACGACCGACGCCAGGCCGAATACCGCCCCATAAAGGCCCAACGCGCGCGATTTTTCCGCTTCCGGGAAAATAGCCTGAATCGACGCCAGCGCCTGCGGAGCCATAATCGCGGCGGCGATCCCCTGCAACACGCGGCCGGCGATCAGCGCCCCGGGCGACCAGGCAAAACCACACAGCGCCGATGCCGCGGCAAAGCCAATCAATCCGGTAAAAAACATCCGCCCGCGCCCAAACAGATCCCCCAGCCGCCCGCCGGTGATCAGCGTAACGGCATAAAATCCGGCATAGGACGATATGACAAACTGCTCAGCCGAAGCTGAGGTCCCGAGCTCCCCCTGAATTGAAGGCAGCGCCACGTTCACGATAAAAAAATCAAGCGGCGGTAAAAAAGCGCCCACCAGCAGGACGATAAACATCGCCCAACGATGAGGCTCGGCTGAGTCAGGATCTATGTGGGACATATACGGCCTCCAAAATGGAACCAATCAGTCCCAAATAAGATAAAAATTTAACCCTCGATAACCCGCATCGTGCAATCAACCACGGCGTGCATATCTTCTTCGCGCGCGCCGGTTTTGCCCAGCACCCGCATACCTTCAATCTGACAAACCAGAAAACGCGCCGCCGCCTGCTCATCGCACTCGGGCAGCTCGCCACCGATCTGACCGCGCACGATCGCCGCGGCATACAGCTGCTGCAACCGCCGGAACATGCGCCCGGTTCGCTCGGCCACCTGCTCATCGCGCGCGGCCATTTCGGTGGTCAATGACACCACCAGGCAGCCGCGTCGCCCCTTCTCGCCCGATGAAAGCGCGGCATAGCGCAGCAGCGAAGCGCGGATCGCTTCGGCTACCGATCCGGGTTGGGACAGAATATCCGCCGTCGCCTTCAGCCCGTCGGCGGTGTACAGATCCAGCGCGGCCAGCAGCAGCCCCTTTTTATCGCCGAACGCTTTGTAAAGGCTACCGCGCGATAAGCCGGTACCGGCGATCAAATCCGGCAGCGAGGCCGCCTCATAGCCGAGATCCCAAAAAACGTTCATTGCATCGCGGGCGGCCTCTTCCAGCTCAAACTCTCGCGGACGCCCGATACCAGACAGATTTTTCATTGATAAACCCAAACAGGAGGCTTAGATTATAAACCGATTGGTTCCTATACTAGCAGCGGCGGAAGGACAAACGCAAGCCGCCTGGCTGCACAACGAAGGATTAAATACGTCATGACTGAAAGAAAATTCATTATCCCCGCCGCCATGCGGGCGCTCTCTGAACGCACCGGCTACGTGCCCGCCGTGCTGGTCGGCAACACCCTCTATTGCGCCGGGCAGGTGGGCCGCACGGCCGAGCTTGAGGTGATTACCGACCCGCAACAGCAGTTTATTGCCTGCTGGCGTAACCTGGAATTAGTGCTCAACGAAGCGGGCTGCAGCTTTGACGACGTGGTGGAGATGACCACTTATCACGTTGATATGGCGGAACATATGAGTACCTTTCGCCGCGTGAAGGACAGCCTTTTTCCGCGCGGCAGAAGCGCATGGACCTGTGTAGAGGTGACGAACCTGGCGCATCCGGGCCTGCTGGTCGAAATAAAGTGTATTGCCGTCCGGAGTGCGTAAACGCGCCCCTGTGGGGATAAAATTTAGAGATAGCGTGCCATAAAAAAAAGCGCGGATTGTCCACCGCGCTTTTGTCCCGGGAGATGGCAGAGCTCTCCCCGCCGCCGGGCGGAATGGCTCTGCCCCAGGCAGCGAGGCGGCTAAACGGCGACGCTGCCGCCATCGACAAACAGCTCATTGCCGGCGATGAAGCTGCTCTCGCTGGATGCCAGGAACAGCACGGCCTTCGCCACTTCGTCCGGCCGCCCCAGCCTGCCGAGCGGAACAAGCTGATTCAGCATATCTTCAAATCCAGGACGCGCGTCAAGATAGCCACGCATCAGAGGTGTTTCCGTGCCTCCCGGCGCGACGACGTTCACACGAATACCCTGCTCTTTCAGGTCATTGGTCCAGGTTCGTGCTAACGAGCGAACCGCGGCCTTGCTCGCGTTGTACAGCGACTGGCCGGCAAAGCCTTTGCTGCCGGCGACCGATCCATTGAGGACGATCGCGCCCCCCGCACTCATCAGCGGGAGCGCCTTCTGCACGGTGAAAAGTAATCCTTTGACATTCACAGCAAACATTCGGTCGAAATGGGCTTCGTCGATCGCCCCCAGCGGTTGCGTTTCGGCAATCCCCGCATTGGCAAAGACAACGTCCACCCTGCTGTGGTCATGCCCGATCCGCGCGTAGAGACGATCGAGATCGGCGGGAATAGCGACATCCCCCTGCACGCCCACCGCGCCGTTGCCAATCTCCTGCACGGCGGCATCGAGATGCTCCTGCCGACGCCCGGTGATATACACGTGGGCACCTTCAGCGGCGAACTGTTTCGCCGTCTCCAGGCCAATACCGTCGCTGCCGCCGGTGATGACCACAACCTTGTTCTCAAACCGCTTCGTCATTTCATCGCCCTCTCAATCAATAAGTGGAGTATTGCTCCACTTAAAATACGGAGGTATCCTCCACTTGTCAAAGGGGGAGAGAAAAAATTGAACGACGAATCCATACTGCGCGCTGACGCGCAGAGAAACCGCGAGCGGATTCTTGCCGCCGCCGAAGAGGTATTTCTGACCAAAGGGGCCAGCGTCTCGCTGGAAGACGTGGCTAAACGTGCGGGGGTCGGTATCGGTACGCTGTATCGGCGCTTCCCGACCCGTGAAGCCCTTCTGGCAGCCGCCTGCAGCGAGCGCTTTCTGTCTCTGGCGGAGACCAGCCGCGCCCGGGATGCCGAGGTCGATCCGGGTAGCGCGGTACGCCTCTATCTTGAAGAGCTCGTGACCAACACCAATATCTATCGCAGCCTTGCCGCCTCGCTTGGCACGGTTCTGCAAAGCGGTACGCCCGGTTGCCATGCGATAACCGAAGAGGGTCAGCGCCTGCTCCGCCGCGGGCAGGAAGCCGGGATCCTGCGTCACGATGTGACCTTTGACGATCTGGTGTATGTCGTCACGGCGATCTCTCTGGCAGCGGAGCAGGATGAATCGCCGCCATCGCGCATCGCGCATTTGGTAAACCTGTTTCTGGTTGGGATCAGCGAACGCTGAGGTCGCCATGCGCGGCGATCCGACGATCGCCAGCATCGCGAACAGGGTCGGCTATACGTCGCAGAGCGCCTTTACCGACGCCTTCCGCCGGGAGTTAGGCTATACGCCGAAGGCCCGCTCCCGGACGTAACCCGCCGTATCGTCACGCCTCCTGGCTCCCGGTCCGTCATTTTTTTGTCATAACTGGCTCACCCTCCTGTCAGAACCCCCTCGCTACACTCACTCCCACATCGAGAACAACCCCCGTTGAGGAGAGAATGAGCATGAAAATAAAACGCAAAGCAGTAGTGAGTCTTGTCGCCGCGGCCCTGATGATTGGCGGCGTCAGCCGCGCGGCCGAGGCCGCGCCGGTGAAAAATATCGTGCTGGTACACGGCGCCTTTGTTGATGGCTCCGGGTGGAAGCCGGTCTATGACATTCTGAGCCGCGACGGCTACAAGGTCACGCTGGTGCAGGAACCGCTGACCTCGTTTGCCGAAGATGTCGCCGCCACCCGGCGTATTCTGGATCGCCAGGATGGTCCGGTCATTCTGGTCGGACACAGCTACGGCGGCGCGATTATTACCCAGGCCGGTAACGATCCTAAGGTGGCCGGGCTGGTTTATATCGCCGCCCACGCGCTGGATGCCGGAGAGAACCGGGCGGAAGTCAGCAAAAAATACCCCAATACCGCGCACCCTTTTATCAAAACCGCTGACGGCTACGTCATGCTCGATCCGCAGTATTTCCCGGGGGATTTTGCCGCCGACCTGCCGCGCGATTGGGCTCAGTTTGGCGCGCAGTCGCAAATCCCCACCTCGCCGACCTCGCTTGGCGCCGTGGTAACGCAAGCCGCGTGGCGAACCAAACCGAGCTGGTATATGGTGGCAAAAGCGGACAAAATCATTAACCCCGATCTGGAACGCATGTACGCCAAACGTGCTAAGAGCCATACCGTGGAAGTTGACGGTAGCCATTCCGTTTTTCAGTCTCATCCCAAAGAGGTCGCCGCGCTGATTGAGCAGGCGGCCAACGGCGCGCAGAAGTGAGTCACTGCCGCTGCGCGGGGAAACGCGTTCAGGAGCCATAGTGAAAATATTGGTGATAGAAGACGAACCCAAAGCGCGTGAGTACATGCGCAGCGGCCTGACTGAGTCCGGCTATGTGGTCGATGTTGCCGCAAACGGTCAGGAGGGGCTGTTTATGGCCCAGGAACACCATTACGATCTCATCCTGCTGGACGTGATGATGCCCCGGATGAACGGCTGGGAAGTGATGGCGCAGCTGGATGAGCAGTTTGACACCCCGGTGATCTTCCTCACCGCCAAAGGCACCGTCGAGGACAAAATCAAGGGGCTGGAACTCGGCGCAGATGACTATCTGGTCAAGCCCTTCTCGTTTGCCGAGCTGCTGGCGCGCATCCGCACCGCCCTGCGCCGCGGCGGACAGGCTAAGCGCGAAGAGCAGCTGACGGTCGGCGATTTGCGCCTCAACATCACGACGCGGCGGGTAGAGCGCGCCGGCGTACGCCTGGACCTCACCAACAAAGAATTCAACCTGCTACAGCTCTTTATGCTCAACTCCGGCCAGGTATTGACCCGCACCCTGATCGCCTCGCGGGTGTGGGACATGAATTTTGATAGCGACACCAACGTGGTGGATGTGGCGGTGCGCCGTCTGCGGCAAAAGGTAGATGCGCCCTTTGACTTTCCGCTGATTCATACCGTGCACGGCGTGGGCTACTGCTGCGAGGAGCAGGAATGAGAAGCCTGGCAATCAGCACCCGATTATCACTGATGATAGGGGCTGCGGTTCTGGTGGTGTTGTTCGGCGTCGGTACCGCGCTCTACCGCTCTCTCTGCCAGCAGCTCAGCATCCGCGACGACATCGCCTTAACCAACCGCCTGGACCAAATCCGCACGCTGGTGCTTAACGAGGATGTCCAGCAGATGATCCGCGAAAAGCCCCATTTGTTTACCAACATGCTGGGCAATACCGAATCGCTGCTGGTGCTGCGTTTCCCCGGCCAGCCTGCGCTGATTGAGGTCAATCCGGGCAGGCGTCCGCTGCCGGACATCGAGCCGGTAACCGCCAGCCGGCCAATCGTCCCGCAGGACGTGCATCACCAGCAGACGCCAAACGGCGTGCCCTTTATCTCGGCTTCCGCTCTGGCGATTACCGGCCATTCTCCCTCACGCCAGCTGGAAATTATTACCGGCAGGCTGATGACCGAGCGGACGCAAATCCAGGCCAACTACCTTCGCCAGATCGCGCTGATCACCCTGTGCGCGGCGCTGGTAGTGATAGTGCTCAGCGCCCTGTTCGCCCGGCGCAGCCTGCGGCCTTTGCAGCGTCTGGCCAGAGAAACGTCGACGATTGACGTACGCCACCTGGGCAGGCGCATCACGCTGCGCAACCCTCCGGCGGAACTACGGCCGCTTATCAGCGCCTTTAATCAGATGCTGGACAGGCTGGAAAACAGCTTTCAGCAGCTCAGCCAGGTCAGCGCGGATATGGCCCACGATCTGCGCACGCCCATCGGCAATCTGCTGGGGCAGACCGAAATCGCGCTGACGCAAAAACGCACCGAAGCCTATTACACCGCGCTGCTGGGCTCCAATTTTGAAGAGCTGGTGCGCCTGTCCACCATGATCGACAAAATGTTGTTCCTCGCCCGGGCGGAAAATGCCAGCCAGGCGATTAACAAAGCGCCGCTGTCGCTGGATGAGGTTCTACGTCCGCTGGCGGAATATTTTGAAGGTCCGGCGGAAGAGCGGCAGATCGCCCTGCGCTTTTCGGCCAGCGGAAAAATCACCGCCGATGCTGACCTGCTGCGGCGGGCCGTCGCCAATCTGCTCGATAACGCGATTCGCTACGCCGACAGCGGTAGCGAAGTACAGGTTGAAGCGCAGACCCAGCCCGATGGCGTACTGCTTAGCGTCACCAACCGCGGCGAGGCGATTTCGCCGGAGCAGCAGGAGCGGCTGTTCGATCGCTTCTGGCGCGCCGATAGCGCCCGCCACGCCTCCAGAAACAGCAGCGGGCTGGGTCTGTCTATCGTGCGCAGCATTATGCAACTGCACCAGGGGCGCTGCGGCGTAAACTCCGGCCGGCGCCGGACGAGCTTCTGGCTGCTCTTTCCCCATCCTTCTGCAAAGTAACGCCGCCGAAACGCGCGCTAATTGAGGCGGGGAGCCCCAGCGCTTCCGCCCGTGATTCGCACCTTTCACCGCACCTTTGTCCGCGCCTTTTCCCCCAGCCTTGCTTAACTCATCGGGGCTGCGCCGCCGCTTCGTGCGCGGAACCCCGCCCGACGCTTTTGCCGCCCCCGCTCAACGTTATCGATCGCCCAGGACCTGTAATCATCGGCTGAAACGTTTCACATCTCATTTCGATAATGACGGTATTGAACTCCGGACGGGAGATGAATACAACAGAACTTGTATACAAGAACCTTGAATACCTATGACCTTATAATCAGGACACACCATGCAAACCACAGATTCTGAAATTGAAAAAAGGGTTATACGCAAACTCTCCTGGCGGCTGATCCCGCTGCTGATTGCTTGCTACGTCATCGCCGTTATCGATCGGGCCAATATCGGAGTTGCCGCATTAACCATGAATGCGGATATCGGCCTCAGCGCCGCAAGCTTTGGCCTGGCCGCCGGGCTGTTTTTTGTCCCCTACGCTCTCCTTGAACTGCCCTCAAACCTGCTGATGGAAAGAATTGGCGCCCGCTGGTGGATCGCCAGAATTATGGTGACGTGGGGGCTCGTTTCCGGCGCGCATATCTTCGTCTGGAACGAAAATAGCCTTTACGTGATGCGCGCCCTGCTCGGCGCCGCCGAAGCCGGCTTCTTCCCTGGCATCGTGTTTTATCTCACCATGTGGTTCCCCGCCGCCTGGCGCGGACGCATTATTGCCTCCTTCATGACGGGTATCCCGATTGCGCTGATTATCGGCACGCCGATTTCGAGCCTGCTGCTGGAGCTGCACGGATGGATGGGGCTCAGCGGCTGGCAGATCATGTTCCTGATCGAAGCCATTCCGGCCATTGCCCTGGGATTGATTGTCCCTTTCGCGCTGCCCGACAAACCCAAAGACGCCAAATTCCTCGAAGCAGAAGAGCAGCGCTGGCTGATGGCAACCCTCGCTGCGGAACAAAAAAAGCTGCCGTCACGCGGACACGGCGGCCTGCTCAAAGCGCTATTCAGCCCGCTGGTGCTGTTATTCAGCCTCACCTACTACGGGCTGGCTAACCTCAACGGCGCGGTCAGCACCTTCCTGCCGCTAATTATCAGCGAAACGGGTTTAAGCCACGTGCAGACCGGCTTTATCACCATTATTCCTTATATCTTCGGCCTGATTGGCATGCTGGTATTAGGACGCATCGCCGACCGTCCCGGCTCGCGCCTGCTGGCCAATTACGCGGCGCTGCTTATCTCATGCCTCGGCCTGCTCTGCGTGGCGTGGTTCGATAACTCCCTGCTCAAAATGGCGTTTCTCTGCTGCTCGGCGTTCGGCTTTTTCGGCGCGATGCCCGTTTTCTGGGGCCTGCCGGCGCAGTTCTTCCCCGCATCGGTGGTGGCGGGCAGCATCGCGCTGATTAACGCCCTCGGCAGCATTGCCAGCGTAGTTAACCCGTGGGTCATCGGCATTATCCGCGATCGCAGCGGCAGCTATAACGGCGGATTCTACTGGCTGGCGGCAATGGCGCTGCTCTCCATCATTACCCTGAGCATCATTTTCCGTCGCCAGCAATCATCGGTATATCAAAACAGCAATGAACAACATGAGGGTCAGTAAGATGAAGATTATCGACGTCCGGTTACTTCAGGTTAAGGGCGTTTTGCCCGGGGAAGTGGACTTTTGGGAAGAGCGCCTTGCTCGCCCGACCGACGTGTATGCCCAGTATCGCATCGTGGACAATCATGACGGCGGCGTGCAGCTGAAAGAGGGTTTTTCTATATCCACCGTCTTTCTGGAAATTATCTCCGACGAAGGCGTTGAAGGGCTGGCGGGCCCCGTTCCCCACGCCGTGGCATCGATTGTCCACGGCCAGCTGCGCCCTTTACTGCTGGGCCAGGACCCGCGCGACAGCGAGCGCCTGTGGGACCAGATGCATCGGGCCCTGATTCACGGTCGCCAGGGCGACGCCATGCTGGCGATTAGCGCGGTCGACTGCGCGCTGTGGGATCTCCGCGGCAAGTGGATGCAGCAGCCGGTTTATCGTCTGCTGGGCGGCTCAATTCGCGAGGAGATCCCGGCCTACGCCTCAATGCTGGGCTTTGCCGTACAGGATATGGGACTAGTGAGAGAACGGGCGCTTCAGTACAAGTCGCTGGGCTATCGCGGACAAAAATGGTTTTTCCGTCATGGGCCAATGAGCGGCAGGGAAGGATTAAAGAAAAACGTTGAGCTGGTAAAAACCCTGCGCGAGACGGTGGGTGAGGATTACGATCTGATGTTTGACTGCTGGCAGTCGATGGACGTGACCTACGTCATCGAACTGGCGAAGGCCATTGAGCCCTATCGCCCGCGCTGGCTGGAAGAGTGCGTCATGCCGGACAGAATCGACAGCATGCGCCGCCTGAAAGAGAAGCTGACCATCCCGCTGGCAGGGGCTGAACATGAATATACCCGCTGGGGTTTCAAACGCTTCTTTGAGGCCGACGTGCTGGACGTTATTCAGCCGGATATCTACTGGTGCGGCGGCCTGTCTGAAACCTTAAAAATCGCCGCGGCCGCCACGATGTACGATCTGCAGGTCATTCCGCACGGTCATTCCACCATCGCCACGGCCCATTTTACCACCACGCAGTCGCCGATCCACACGCCCTATCAGGAGTACCTGGTGAAATGGAACGACATTCACCAGTATTTCCTCAGCGAACCGCTGGTCCCGGAAAATGGCCTGATTCGGGTGCCTGAAGCGCCTGGCATGGGGATGGCGCTTAATCCTGAGCATATTCGACATCAGGAGTACCTGTTCACCTCCTGATCCTGCCCCCCTCAAACGGCGAATTTCCTGCCGTTTGAGGGGGATGTATCTTGTATACTACACCTTGCATCTTAAATCGGATCGTGCAACTATTGAGGCAATAAAGGCTATTTGTATTAGGGAAGTACGCCACGCTATGTCCTCCGATAAACTATTTATTGACTGGTCCTCGAAGAAGATAATCCGCCCTCAGTCACTGAGTAGTATTCTGGCCGATCACATTCGCGACCTCATCGTCAATTGCCAAATAGAGCCCGGCTCGCTAATTTCAGAAAATGATATTGCGGCCCAGCTCAACGTGAGCCGGACGCCGGTAAGAGCTGCGCTGCAAAAGCTGGAAATGGAACGCCTGGTACAAATATTTCCCCAGCGTGGGACCTTCGTCTTTGAGTTCAATGAGCAGGAGATGCGGGAAACCTGTGAAATGCGGCAAATCCTTGAGGCCGGCGCGCTAACGCTGGCTCTTCGACACGATCGCCAGGCGCTGGTTGCGCTGCTGAAAGAGCACGTTGAGCGGGGACGCGAGGCGTTGCAAAACGCGCCGGAGAGCTACCGCCAGGCCGATTCGGATTTTCATATGGCGATCGTTGAATCCAGCCAGAACAGGGAGCTGATCGGTTTCTATAAAACCAGCATCAACCGCATACGCGCCTTCCTGAACCATCTGACCAGAACGCCGGAAGAGTTTCAAAATTCCCAGGTTGATCATGAAACGATCGTCGGGCTGTTAGAGCGGCAGGAGGACCAGCAGGCGCATGAGAAACTGCACTGGCACCTTGGCGGAATAGAGCGCCGATTCCATGAAAAATTCGGCAAGTAGCCACCAGCCTCATGGCGATTATCCGTGAGTTTTTTCGCCCGGATTAAAGCCGCCTGACGCCAGAGGCTCTCGCGGTTCTTGCCGTAACCAGTCGATACAGGCCCTCATCGCCGGCGACATAGCTCTCCCCGCCGTCCAGCACAGATAGTATCCCGCAAATTCAGTTTCCCAGGCGCTAAGAATGCGCTGCAGGGCGCCGGAAACCAGATGCGGCCTCACCCGTTCCTCAGTAACCTGAGCCACCCCGACTCCCGCGATCGCCGCCTGATACTGCCGCTCGCGATCGTCCACCAGCAAATTCCCGCTCACCGCAATATTTTTTAACCGGCCGTTATAAGCGAATTGCCAGGGCTCCGGCGTTGCCGCTCCCGGCCACCGCCAGCCGATACAGTTGTGATGGCTTAAATCCTCTGGCTTCCCGATGCTGCCATGCCTTGCCAGATAGGACGGCGCCGCGACAACGATTTGATGCAGCGGCCCGCCAACGGGGACCGCAACTAACCCGGGCGCCAGCACCTCGCCCAGCCGCAGCGAAAGATCGTACCCACCGGCAATCAGATCCACGGGGGAGTCGTGGACGGCAATATCCATGTGCACGTCGGGAAAAGCGGCGAGAAAAGCGGGTATCCTGGCGTCGAGGAACATTTCTGCCGCCGAGCGAAAAGCGTGAAGGCGAATATGCCCCTTGATGACCCGACTGCGGGACTGCGCCTGCATCAGCGCGCCGGCAAGGTTCTCCAGCAGCGGGGCGACCTGCAGATACAGCCCCCTGCCGTCCTCGGTGAGGCTTACGGAACGCGTTGTTCGGTTGAAAAGCCGCAGCCCCAGCTGCTCTTCAAGCCCGTTAATTTGCTGGCTGACGGCGGATGCGGAGACGCCCAGCGCGTCCGCAACGGCCCTGAAGTTCAGCTTTTCGGCGACCATAACAAACGTATTAAGCGCCGGAAAATGCGCGCGGCTAATCATCCGTTGCCCCTTTATTAAATATGGCTAATCACTGCATCAAGTTTTTAGCGGATTATGCAATTCCATAAAACAATTATTATGGTCGTACCGCTTTAGTCAAGCCCGAAACAACAGGAAGAGATACCGTATGGCTAACGAAAATCAACTTACGATAGAACAACGGCTGCGAATAATAGAAGCGAAATTAGCGATCTATGAGCTTATTGCCTCTCATCCCCCCAGCGCCGACAGCGGGCTCGCTGAATATACGGCATCCGTCTATATGGAGGACGGAGTGTTTAATCGCGGAGAGGGGCTGGACGGCGCAAAAGGCGTGGCGGCTATTGCGGCATTTATTCTCAGGCCGGCTCATGAAGAGGCTATCAAAAGCGGGCTGGCGCATTTTGCCGGATTACCGCTTATCGACCTGCGCGGCGATACGGCCGTTGTGACCTCCTATTTACAGCTTTTGCAGCTGGATAAGCAGGGTGCGCCGCGGGAAATGGCTAACCACGGCACCTCCACCGGGTACCGCATCCATCGGGTTGTCGTTAACCGCTGGGAGCTTGAATGCCACGACGGGCGCTGGAAAATACGCAGCAGAACGCTGCTTCCCGTCGACGGGAGCGAGGCCCCGCGTCAGCTGCTGGCGCGAGGCCTCGCAGATGTTCTGCAGGCGACCTACCAGAACCCATTAACCGCTACGGAGCAAGATCATGAGTGAAGAGAACCGCCAGTTTTTATCGTCGCTTTTCCTTTCGATAGCGGATCGGGGATGGGGAGAGAATTTTATCGCCGCATTGCATGACGATCTGGAATTCAATGCTATGGGCACCTCGCCGATCTCGGGATGCTACCGGGGAAAAGAAAACTACCGCCAACGGCTGCTTAAACGGCTTGATGACCGACTGGCGTCATGGCCCGTGCCGATCGTCGATAGCCTGATCGTTGACGGAGACCTTGCCTGCCTGCAGTTCCACGCCACCGGCGGTCAAGGTAAAAACGGCGCAGATTTTAATATGCAATATTGCTGGGTGTTGCGCCTGGAGCATCAGAAAATCGTAAAAATCTGGGGATATTATGACTCATTCAAAATGAATGCCCTTTTTGTCGATCAATAGCCGCATTGGGTCAACGCTGCGCAGATATGAGACGGCTGATTGTATCGCGCGATCTCCGGCGAACGATCAGGCGCGGAGCGTGATGTTATCGATCAGTGGCTGCACAATTCTGCGGAAAATATCCGCATCGTTAAAGGCGCGCGCCGACAGCATGGCGCCATGCACCGTCGCCATCAGCAGGCTCGCCTCATCCGCAGGGGCGCCGGATATCCGCAGGCGCTTTTCGCTTTCCCCCCTGCGCAGTAAAGAGGCCAGCCAATCGGTAAGATCGCTGAAATGCCCGGTCACTTCGCTGGCTATTTCCGGCGGCAGCGTCGGCAGCTCGACGGCAAGCATCGCGCAGATGCAAAACGGTGAGGATCCCTCGCGAATACAGGTAGCCCAGTAGTCGACGTAGGCCTGAAGTTCCGCCACCGGGTTATTCATCTGCCGGCTCATCGCCTGCATTCCGGCCCGCGCCTCTTCCCGATACCCGGTTACCACGACCTTCACCAGCTCCGCCTTGCTCGGGAAATGGTGATGAATGCTCGCTTTACGAATATTCACCTTTGCAGAAATATCGGCAAAGCTGAAACTCTGGTAGCCGCCGGAGGTAAGTAGCTGTCGGGTATAAGAAATAATTTCGTTTGCTTTCGATGAACGCTCAGTCGCCATAGTCGGATCCGCGTGTGCATGTGATACTGAATAAGGTGCATAATATCAGAGCGTTGGCAGGAAACCTACCAACAGGTAGCCCTCCTGCCGATGCGCAAAGCGCCGCCGGGGTTTAACCGACAATCGCTGGTCAGATAATTCCCTTGCCGACCCAAGATGGCGTAAATATAATCACCGGGCATTTCCACAATGCCGTAGGCGTTACCGTCATCCAACGCGCCCGGATACCCCAGGGTCTCAGCAGAGAATACGGGGATCTAGCGGCGACGTTCTGTTTTCAGGCGGTTATCATCTGCTACGGCAGCTCCGATAGCCCCTCGCCGCCTTTCCACCAGCTCTGACCGGAGAGGACATTGTTATGAAAATTAGCGGTAACACCATTCTGATTACTGGCGCCACCAGCGGTATCGGCCGCGCGCTGGCCGAAGCGTTTTGCGCGCGCGGCAACCGGGTCATCATCACCGGACGCCGCCAGGCTCTGCTCGACGAGATCGCCCGCACTCATCCCGGAATAACGGGCTTCAGGCTCGATATAGACGATGACGCGATGCTTGAGGCCGTTGCCTCAGAGGTCAAAGCGCGCTTTCCACAGCTGAACGTGCTGATCGCCAATGCCGGTATTTCACGCAGCGAAGATTTCCTCGCCGACGGCGGGGACGCGGGCGTCGCTCAGGACATCGTCAGGACCAATATTCTCGGCACCATCCGCTTCGCGGCGGCCTTCCTGCCGCTGATTCAGGGCCAGCCGGACGCCACCTTTATGGCAACCAGCTCCGCGCTGGCATTCGTACCTAAGGCGGACTTCCCAACCTACTGCGCCAGCAAGGCGTTCCTGCACTCGTGGCTGATCTCTTTGCGTCACCAGATGCGGCATATTCCGGTTGAGGTCCTTGAGCTGTCGCCGCCGTACGTGCAGACCGAGCTGACGGGCAGCGCTCAGGCCGCCGACCCGAGGGCGATGCCGCTGGCGGAGTATATCTCGAGAGTGATGGAATTGATTGAGCACCATCGGCACCCGAACGGGGAGATCCTGCTTGATGGCGATAAGGGCCGCCGCTGGGCGGAAAAAGAGGGCACGTTTGCGACGCTTTTTCGCGCCATGAACCCGGATTAATCCCCCACCCCGTGCCGAAAACAGTTCGGCACGGTTTTGCCCGGCGGCTCGATAGCGCCTTATCCCCGACCTCACTCTCTTCTCCCGGACATACTTTCAAAGACGCCGTCGCGGCGCACTAAAGCATGAAATAGCGCGGCGGCCAGATGCAGCATCACGGTAATGAACAGCAGCAGCGCAACCGCAGAGTGCAGCGGGCGCAGGACCGCATACCAGTCGTTATTCACCGGCGCGACAGGCGGTAAAACAAAGGCCCCGCCGACGGAGACCGGATACCCCGCCGCCGACTGCATCGCCCAGCCGATGAGCGGCTGGAGGAACATCATCGCATACAGTATCCAGTGCGAGAGATGCGCCAGCCGCCGTTGCCAGGCGGGTATGGCAGCCGGCAGCGGCGGCACGGCGGTGTAAAAGCGCAGCCACAGCCGCACCACCACCAGCAGCAGGATCATCAGGCCCAGCGGTTTGTGAATCGACACCAGCAGCGCATGCAGCGACGAAACCGTTGAAACCATCGCCACGCCAATAAACAGCATCGCCACGATTGCCGCGGCCATCAGCCAGTGCAGCCAGCGCAGCGCCGGATGAAAATGGGTTACCTGTTTCATAAGTGGGCTCCTGACCGTTGGGACTGCTCGCGGGTGCGCGCGTTATACGATTTGGCGTAGGCCGACGAACGCGCGTTGAGTAAAGGATCGTCCGACGCGGCGATCCCGGCCGGCAGGATCAGCGGATCGTAGTTGATATCGTTGCATGGGCCGTTCTCCTGCGCGCTGGCGCTTACCAGCTCGAGGGTACCGGCATTGACGGTTTGCCGATCGTCAGGCCAGAGCTTAGCCGCATCGTTGCTCGCGTCGCCCGCCTGGGCGACGGTGATCATCAGATCCCACCGCAGCGGTCCCTGAGCCAGGCGCTGTGTAATATCCTGCTGCAGGAAATCTTTATTACTTTTATCCGCCTCGCTAATGGGCTGATAGTCGGTATGCGGCACCATGCTCCAGCGAACCAGATGCTCGGCCCCCGTCCTGTCGATAAAACGGAACGCGTTCAGGCTGTTATAGCGATCGCTCGCCCAGCTCGATGAGGGGACGTACTGCTTCGCCCAGGCCAGATAGCGCTGCAGCTGGGGGTGCGAGCCCACAAACGCCTTTAGCTTTTCCGGGTCCGGTTTGCCGGTTGCCGGATCGGGCAAGGTGACCGTTTGCAGCTCGTAGAACTCTTCAACGGTGGAAACCGGGAACAGCGGCATGGCGTTCATCCCCGTCCGCCACTGCTCCCCGTTCCCCTGTCTGAACTCCAGCGCCATGCTGCGTACGGGAACGGCATAATCCGGCGCGTTGGGGTTGCCGCCGGCGATGGCAAAGCGGCCCGTTACCGGCGTTTCTCCGGCGGCGAACAGCGCTGCGCGCGACAGCGAGCTGGCGTTGCCGTTAGAGATAAAACGCCCCACCACGCATACGCCTTTGGCATGATTGCGACGAAAGCCAGGATGCTCGCCGCCCGATTTTTGCAGGACCGTCACCAGCTTGTCCGCGCTGAGACGATTCGGCGTCAGCCAGCCGCCCGCCCACAGAAAGAGCAATATTACGCCTAAAGGAATAAGACCAACTAACAGCAGACGCGCTATTTTTTGGCCACCGGAAAGTGAAGAGGTTGTCATATTTTCGCTCACACTATTAACATTGCACCCACAAACAAATACGCGAGAAACGATTCCCGCAGGACAAAATCTTATTGCTGCAAAACCGCGTTAAGGGCCGAGGCTTGCGTTTATTAGCCGACCCGCAGTGGTCAGAATCGGGTATTTTTATGCGGTCGGCAAAAAACAACCTACTAGTTGGTAGATAAAATGTCAATGCCATCGCGCTTTCCCCCGTCGGGGACGCCGGCGTTTTTCATTCGGGGAGTTTCAGTCGAGGGACGAACCGCAGGAGAAGCCGGCGTTCTGCCGGCAGGCAGGCCTCTCGGGCCTGCTCGCAGCGTAGAGATGAAGAACCTGAGAGCCTACTTTTTTAATTGCTCAATAATCGTCGGCTTGCCAAAAAGAAATCCCTGAACTTCGTTACAGCCTTCATCTTCCAGAATTTTCAGCTGTTCCAACGTCTCAACCCCCTCGGCAATCAGCGGGGTGTTAATCGATTTACTGAGTGAGATCACCGCCCTCACGAAGGAGCGAACTTCGGAGTCATTCTCAATGTTTTGCAGAAAGCTGCGGTCCATTTTGATGAGGTCGAAATGAAATTCACGCAGCATGCTAATGGAGGAGTAGCCGGTTCCGAAATCATCGAGGGCGATACTGATCCCCATATTTTTTATTTGATAGAGAACGTTAAATACCAGCTTTTTATCGACAATAAACGCCGTCTCCGTCACCTCGAACTCAAGGAGGCTAACCGGGAAACAGGTTCTCATGAGAATGCCGCGGACATTGTCTATAAAATGGCGATGCCGCAGCTGCACCGGAGAGATATTTACCGAAACCTTCTTGTGAATCTTGTTCACTAACGCTTCGCGGCACACCTGCTCTAATACCCAATAGCCCAAGGGTATAATCGTTGCGCTCTCTTCCGCGACGGGAATAAATTCGTCAGGGTATATCAGCCCGAGTTCCGGATGCTGCCAGCGTAATAAGGCTTCATACCCCGTAACCTGCTGCCCGGAAATTGAGTGTTTTTCCTGATAATGGAGATAAAACTGGCCGTCTTTGATCCCCTGCCTGATATCTGAAATCATCTGATTACGCTTACGCGTTCGTTCATCCATTTCAGGCTCGTACCGGCATACCTTGTTGTCGATATCAGATTTGGCACGATACATCGCCAAATCTGAGTTGCTAATTAAGGTGTTAATATCGGAACCGTCGCGCGGGAAAATAGAAATCCCAATACTGGCGATGACTGAAACCGAAGTGCTGGCAAAATTGTGCGTTCCGGTAAAACAGCCCTGCAGTTTCTCGATAAAGAGGTCGAGGTCTTCGGCGGACTCAAACGGCTTTACCGCCACAAACTCATCGCCGCCAAACCTCGCCACGAGTTCATCATTCTTGACCATTTTAGTCACATTAGCCGAGACTCTTTGCAGGAGGAGGTCGCCAATAAGATGACCCTCAACGTCATTTATTTCCTTGAACTTATCAAGGTCTATAGTAAAGATCGCCAGCTGCGTATAGTTATTGCCCGCCATCAATCCTTCGACAAACGCAAAGAATGCCACCCGGTTAGGTAGCCCGGTAAGAGAATCATACCTCGCCATCCACGAAAGCTTATCAATCACTTCCTTATGCTCGGTAATATCCCGGGTTATTTTGGCAAAACCCAGTAAAGTACCATCATCATTTCTGATAGCGTCTATTACGACGTGCGCCCAAAAGGACGAACCATCTTTCCTGTAGCGCCACCCTTCTCCCTCAAATTTCCCGGTTTTCAGGGCGATCGCCAGATTTCTCGCCGGCTCTCCCGATTGCTGTTCGCCTTCGCTATAAAATATGCTGAAGTTACTGCCAATAATCTCTTTGCTGGAGTAGCCCTTAGCCCGGCGCGCGCCTTCATTCCAGCTGGCGATCGTGCCATCCAGATCCAGCATATAGATAGCATAATCTTTCACATTTTCAACGAAATGACGATATGAAATATCAGTTAACATTATGTTATCCATATAAACCAACCCAGAGGCGTAGCAGCATGTATGACAGAATCACAGGAGAAAAACGTGCAAATATGTTAATCACAATGTAACCCATCGCTACAGCTCTTTCCACAAGCATCTCTGACCAGTGGTTTCGCCGCCTCGGGCGCGGATGCAGAGGATGCTTTACTGGCCTATCCTGGCATTAAGAATCCTAAGCGCGCCATCCACAAATCCCTCTCCACCGGGGTATTTGCTAATCCAGCTGGGCAAAGCCGGCATTTCCTGTAACACTTTATTGACGGTGCTCATTCCTAAGCTTTTACGATAATACCGAAACATAGGCGCGTCATTGAGCGAATCGCCGCTGTAGTAGACAGAGGCTTGCTCATCTTGTTCTCGCAGAGCATAAAATTGCTGCAGAACTTTTCGGCTCATAGCCAGCTTGTCATACTGCCCCAGCCAGCCTAGCAGCCATAAATTATTAATGGTGTAACAGCAACCTTGTTGACGTAATTCGTCAACAAGCTGTTGTGTTTGTACAGGGGAATCAGGGAGCCTGAACGCAATACTGGTAAGGCGAAATTCCTGATCGTCAGATACCCGTGTCCATGGAAGCTTAAGCTGAATTATTTCCTGAATATCAGTGAGCCGTTGTTTATTGTTTAAAAACGCGGCCTCATGCCAGTAGTATCTCTGCACGCTATGACCGTCGGCGTTACGGGTGAGGAATAGCCCTCCATTTTCGGCAATAACGCCATCTACCGGCCACATTCTGGCCATTTGATCCGCCCATCCGGCGGAGGCTGCAGTCACAGGAATGACTTTAATTCCAGCATCCTGTAGCAGCTCAAGGCTTTCATAAGTCCGCGCCTGTAACCTTCCCCGATAGGTTAGCGTTTCATCCATATCGGTTAAAACAAAACGTATATCTCGTAGCTCTTCATTCTTTACGTCATCAATTAGTAGCATAAATCCTCCTTTTTTTGATACTAATATAGTTTGAGGGATAAGATTAATACCTGGTTCGCATTTGATATTCCTTACCGGCTCCGATGCCGGGCGTTCGCTATCGCTAATATCCGCGAAATTTATCACTAGCGCGTAGGGTATGTATTAAATTTATATACCATCGACAGCAACACCCTGATGAGAGAATAATGCAGATAATAGCAAAATAAGCGTCAGATTAATATTTAACCACAAATGGATATTAACCGTAAAAATAATCACGTAACGATGTAGGGCATCGATTTGAATATGGTCCCCTCGCATCCAGGCCCCTGCGAAGGCCACTTTTATTAAATGTCACCGGATGCGAATAAACTCAGCCATCGGTAAAAATCCCGATCGCTCCGCCGCCATAGCGGAAGAAAAACCGCCCCCTCGGCATCAATAAATATTGATTTAGCGAAAAGCGTCATATAAGCTCAAATGACAAGGTGATGGTGTTCCACCTTTCCCAACCGCCGGTTCTGTCGAACCGGATGATGACGCCTGATATACAACTGTTGCTGTTTCCTTTTAGGCATGTATGTCAGGTGTTGCTATGCAAAACATAATTGATTTTTCTGCACTTCCCACGACTTTCTCATCTGAAAGCGGCGCTCCCGTTCGCGTTTTTGTCCATGACAATCCTGACGGTAACAGGCCCTGCCGCGCGCCGGTTATTACCGGCTGGCTCGGCCATACCATCAGGCCCGTAAGGCCCTCTCATCTCGGGGAAATGCCCCCGAAAACCCAGTACATTCGGCCTAAATCCGACGTGACTCAGCCAGCTCAGCTGCAGGAAAAAGACGATCTTCCTTCGCTAACGCTTCGTTTCGCTTCGACTAAGGGGTGAGCTATGCACATCTACCGGCACGCATTGTTACTTGTTCAGAATGAAACCGACGGGCTGCTGCTGCTCCGGCATGCTGAACGCCTGGCAAAAGAGACGGCAATCCGCATCACGGTTGGCCATCTCAGCGCTGATTATCGGGAAATGGAGTACACCAGTGATTCACTCATCAAGGACCGCCAGTCGCGGGAAATTATCGATGCAAAGGAGATGCTGAGCCGCCTGGTGGAATCCTGCAGTATTGATATCAAAGTCAAATCCCTCGTCAGTATTCATCGCTTCAGAGACGTTGAAGACGTGGTGCAGCATGAGGATATCGATCTGGTCATGCTGGGGCATAAAAACCGCCTGTTCGGGGTGTATTCCTCGTTCTCGTGCGAATTTATCAACCATCTCTGCGTTGATGTACTGATTAAACATATACCTGCTCCTTAAAATAAGGTCATTGTATGAGCTATGAAATCGAAGGTGTAATCGCCAGAGAAATTCTGGACTCCCGGGGTAATCCAACCGTAGAAGTGGAGGTGACCTCTGCTGATGGCCGCGCTGCGCGGGCGTCAGTGCCTTCCGGCGCCAGCACGGGTTCCCGTGAGGCTATTGAGCGTCGCGACGGCGACAGGCGACGTTTTGGCGGCAAGGGAGTGCTGGATGCCGTGCACAGCATCAATACGGAAATTCACGATGCTCTGCGGGGCTACGACGTCCGCCGGCAGAAAGATATCGATAGCCGTCTGATTGCCCTGGACGGGACGGAAAATAAGGGCCAGATAGGCGCCAACGCCATTCTCGGCGTCTCGCTGGCGGTGGCTCGTCTGGCCGCACGGCTATCCGGTATCCCGCTGTACCGCTATCTGGGCGGCATCGGCGCTAATCTGCTGCCGGTCCCCTGCATGAATATTATTAACGGCGGGGTTCATGCCCGCTGGCAAGGCGCCGATTTTCAGGAGTTTATGATTGCGCCCTGGGGGGCCTCCTCCGTACGTGAGGCTATTCGCTGGGGTAGCGAGGTGTATCAGAATCTGCGTCAGGTTTTACTTGAAAAAGGCCTCTCCACCGGCGTGGGTGACGAGGGGGGATTTGCCCCGGTGGTCTCCTCCAACCGGCAGCCGCTGGAGCTGATTGTCGAAGCCATTAAGAAGGCCGGCTACCGGCCTGGCGAAGATATCGCGATCTGCGTGGACCCGGCATCCAGCGAGTTTTATAAAGATGGGAAATACACCCTGCGTACGGAAAATGCGCAGCTCAGTGCCGAGGAGATGACTCGTTACTATGAGCAGCTGGTGGAGGAGTTCCCGATTGTCCTGATTGAAGATGGCCTGGCGGAAGATGACTGGGCTGGCTGGAAAATCCTGAGCGACGCGCTGGGCGATAAAGTCGAGCTGGTTGGTGACGACATTTTTGTGACTAACGTGAAATACATTCAGCGCGGCATTGATGAGAACCTGGCCAACGCGGCGCTGATTAAGCTCAATCAGATCGGCACCCTGAGTGAGACGATTGCGGCTGTACAGCTGTGCCAGGACCACGGCTGGGGGACCTTTATTTCGCACCGCAGCGGGGAAACCGTGGACAGCTTTATTGCTGATATGACCGTAGGACTTCGCGCCGGGCACCTGAAAACCGGCGCCCCCAGCCGCGGGGAGCGGATTGAGAAATACAATCAGCTGATGCGAATTGAAGATGAGCTGGGCGATGCGGCCGTCTTTGCGGGTAAGTCCGCCTTTAAAAAACGCTAACCCCGCGGCCGCTCTCCTCTGGAGTCAGCGCCGACGCTCCCGTATATCTGTGAGGTTTTATGTATAAATCATTATTCGCGGTGGTTATCGGCGGATCGCTGGGCTGCGTGATCCGCTGGGTACTCTCCATGCGTCTTAATGGCTCCTTTCCTAATCTGCCGCCCGGTACCCTGCTGGTTAACCTGATTGGCGGCTTTATTATCGGACTTGCTCTGGCCTTTTTCGTCAGGCAACCGCATCTTGATCCGGCGTGGAAGTTTTTTATTACCACCGGGCTGTGCGGCGGCATGACGACCTTTTCCACGTTTTCCGCCGAGGTTGTGGTGCTGCTTCAGAACGGTAATTATTCGTGGGCCATCATTTCGGTACTGGCGCATGTCTTTGGTTCACTACTGATGACCGCTGCCGGCTTTTTGGTCATGACGGTGATATAGAGGAAATATCTCCGTTCTTTCTGTCGAGGAGCGGAGAATCAGCTATCTGCCGTTATTCCGCGCACTCAGGTGCCGGAGAGACAGATTCATTAAGCGCGACCAGCTCGTCCTTCGGCTGAAGATTAATGATCTCCCGCATGTGGCTGCCCTCTTCACATTTGTTTATGGTTTTGCGGCGGATGGGTAAAGAAGCGATCCTTACCTACGCAACGAATGCGGATGGAAGAAGAAAGACAAAGACAATGCGGACTGGAGGGGTCGTGTTTAAGCCCGCTTTTAGGCGGCTTATTTATCGCCCTGTTCTCACCGATAAAAATGCCTGCCAGGAGGGTTACCTGGCAGGCATCGCACAAGAAAATGCTTCAGATCAGCCCCCCCGCAATGATGTTGTCGGTGCTGATACTGGCATCTTTAGGGAACGGCTTGTCATCCAGCAGGTTGATTTTATAGTCCACATAGGTGGACATGTTTTTATTGAATTGAAGGAGTCAGTCGCGCCTACGCCAAATCCTTCATACTCATAGGTGAAGCCAGACCCCAACCATCGCCATGACCTTTGGCCAGATCGAGGTTCTCTTCTTTAACCCTGATACCGGGCGGCGATGTATCAGGAAAAGCTGCTACATCGCCTGCCGGTAGAGCTCTTTGATCTCTTCCAGAGAAGCTTTTCGTGGGTTTCCACCCGTACAGACATCCTCCAGAGCGGCCTGCGCCAGCTGAGGAATATCCGCACGGTTTGCACCCGCGAGGGTAAGCCCCTGAGGAATACCCACCTCGCGGCACAGCGCGCGCACGGCATCCACGGCCATTCTGCGAGCATCGGCAAGGCTTACGCTCCGGGCATTATCTACGCCCATCGCTTCGGCAATATCGCGATATTTTTCTCCGGTACAATCGGCATTCCATTCCATGATGTGGGGCAGCAGAATCGCGTTGGCGACACCGTGCGGCATGTTATAGAACGCGCCTAGCGGGTGCGCCATTCCATGAACCAGACCTAACCCCACGTTGGAAAATCCCATTCCGGCAATATATTGTGCCAGCGCCATCCCCTCGCCGCCTTCGGGTTTGCCGGCAACGGAAGCAGCAAGGCTGCGGGAGATCAGCGAGATCGCTTTCAGATGCAGCATATCCGTCATTTCCCATGCCCCGAGCGTAGTGAATCCTTCAATTGCATGGGTCAGCGCATCAATCCCGGTTGCGGCTTTTAATGCAGGCGGCATGGTGGCCATCATGTCGGAATCAATAATAGAAACCAGCGGAATATCGTGTGGGTCGATACAGACGAACTTACGCCGCTTCTCTTCATCGGTGATGACGTAGTTGATGGTCACTTCCGCAGCGGTACCTGCCGTGGTCGGCACGGCAATAATCGGCACGCTGGGTTTTCGGGTAGCGGCAAATCCTTCCAGGCTACGAACATCGGCAAATTCTGGGTTGTTGATAATAATCCCGATGGCTTTACAGGTATCCTGTGGCGATCCGCCGCCAATGGCGACCAGGTAATCAGCTGACGCCTGTTTAAATACCTCAACCCCCTTCTGCACCATCGCAATGGTTGGGTTAGGCAGAACATCGGCAAAAACGTCAAACTCCAGCCCGGACTGCGCCAACAAGGAGGTGACTTTATCCACCGCGCCGCACTCCACCAGTACCCGGTCCGTCACCACCAGCCCTTTCTTGTACCCCCGGCGCTTCACTTCATCGACAATATGGTTAATTGCCCCGGCGCCGAACCAGGCCGTTTCGTTAAGTATCATTCGATAGGTCATAGTTCACTCCTTTTGATTTAATCCGCAAGATCCCGTTTTTCCACCAGCAGCACGTGCTGCGTCGCCATCACGCACTCATTGCGTTGATTAACGACCTCCAGCTTCTCCGTTACAAAGCCATATTTCGCATTACGCGGATGATCGCGTTTTTCGCTAATAGAAATATTGACCCGAATGGTATCGCCAATAAAAACCGGATGTGGGAAACGTAATTTTTCATAGCCATAGGTCATTGCTTTAGAATTAATAATCCCTGCGCTCATCCCAACAGCGACGGAAAACGTCAAGGTGCCGTGGGCAATACGCTGGCCGAAAGGCTGAGTTTTACACCATTCCGTATCCATATGATGAGGATAAAAGTCGCCGGTCTGCCCGGCATGTATAACAATATCGCTTTCGGTAATGGTACGCCCCACTGTTGTTCGACATTCAGACAGGGAGAAATCTTCGAAATATTTATCGATAAACATAATTCTTACCTCGACAGGCGATTACTCCAGGTGATAAACCTCTTCCATTGATGCCCACAGCTCCCCGTCTTTTCTGTTTTCAAGGGGCGTCAGGCACGGAACACACTCGCCCCACCAGCGCTGCGTCACCGGGTCAGCGGCCATCTTCGCCATATCTTTTTGATAATCATCACCGTGATATTCGTAATAGCTAAATAACCAGCCATTTTTGAAGTAGATTGAGTAATTAGAAATATTACAGGCCTTAATCATGGCGTTTACTTCCGGCCAGGGATTTGCATGCAGTTGCGCATAGTAAGCATATTTTTCAGGTTTGACCTGAATCACGCCGGCGAACCGTTGGATCGTTTTCATATTAACCTTCATAAATTAATCAGATAATGGCGCTGTGCTTCAGCACCTCACGGATTTTAATTTTCCGCGCTTCGCTTAATGGCCCGGTGGGGCGCAGTGAATTAACCGGCACATCGAGACCTGTCAGCTGCAACGCATATTTAATGACGTTATAAAAAGGCACATCCAGGCCATAAAGCGGCGGGAGCCAGGAGAGCCGCTGCTGTAGCGCGACCGCTTCACTCAGCTCCCCATTACGCCAGTGCTGATAAATACCGCAGGTCAGTTCCGGGGCAAAGTTAGCGCTGGCGGGGATCGCGCCGTCACCGCCTAAAATTAACGTACCGAACAGATATTCATCGTAACCGGAGAATACGGCAAAACCAGGGCGCAGCGGTTTAACCGCATGAATCACTTCACGGATATGATTTAAGGTATCAACGGTATCCTTCAGCCCCACGATATTCGGACACGCCAGGGCCAGACGCTGAATACAGGAGACGGGAATAGCCTGTCCGGTCAACGCCGGAAAGTTGTACAGCAGGATAGGCAGCGGCAGTTGTTCAGCAATATAGCGGAAATGTTCGAACAGGTACTCTTCGGCCAGCGGGTTATACCACGGGTTGATAACCACCACGCCATCCGTTCCCGCCTCCAGCGCTTTGCGGCCAAACTCAATCGTCGCCTGCGTGCCCGGGCAAGAGATGCCAACCAGCACCGGCTTGCGGCCCGCGACGTACTCAATACAGAACTGCATCACTTCCAGACGCAAGCTGTCCGACATATGGGCGAATTCGCCTGCGCTACCGAGAAAGAAAAGGCCATCCACGTCGCTGGCAAGCAGATGGTCAATCAGCCGCGACATCGCCGGTCGATCTAACTGCTCGTGCTCATCAAACAACGTCGGGACCGGGGGGATAATACCGCTGAATGTGGTACTCATATATCACTCCTGATGTGCTAAAGATATCGGTTAAAGAGACTCCAGCATCACGCTTCCGTTAACCGATAGAGTTGCTGCGCATTGCGGTTAAAAAAGCGCTCTTGCCAGGCGCTTCCCTGCCCATCGGTGATGCGTATAAGCGTGTTGACCCACGGGATCAGCCCTGTATTCAACGAACAGACCGGAAAATTGCTGGCGAACATAACCCTGTCGGCGGAGAACGTTGCAAGGCACTGCTCCACAACCGGCCGAACCCGCTCGCAATCCTCGCCAGCAGGGATATTGACGCCGGAGACTTTGCACCAGACGTGCTGCAGCTGCGCCAGCCTGCGCAAACTTCGCCGCCAGTTCGCCGCGTAGTTCGCGTCTTCCGCCAGGCGAACGCTATCAACATTGCCCATATGATTTAAAACCAGGGGAGTTGACGTCCGTTCAGCCAGCGCCACTGCATCCGCCATATCTTCATTGCGCAGGCATACCTCAAAACAGAGCCCCGCATTACCCAGCGCATTAACATTATTGATAAAGGCAGAGGTCAGGCAGGCTCCAGACGGCTGGCTGGCGACGTGCAGTACGTGACGTACGCCCTTTACCGCCGGGTGACGCGCGTCTGAGGTCAGCCATCGCGATACCGCATCGGGCTGCTGCAGGTCGAGCGAGATAATGCCTCCCTCAACAAAATTCGTCGGGTCTGCGCATAGCTCGCGTAAAAACAGGCTTTCCGCCCCGCGCTGGTCGGGGACGACGTCGACTTCAACGTACAACGCGCGATCGATACACCACGTATCCTGATCGATCAACGCGCGATAATCCTGCCAGCTAACATCATGATTCAGCGCCGGAACCTCGCTTAGCCACGACAGACGAAAACGCGACAGATCCCAAAGATGGAGATGGGTATCGGTAATGTGCAACATGCCGGACCTCCCGTAGTAATCAGTATTTCACCGCAGTGGCACCGCTAGCGCTTGACTGGTAGCAGGCTTCAACGACGCACATGGTTTTCCACGCATCGTTGATCTCGTTAAGCCAGACATAATCCGGGTCTTCGAGTTTGCACTGCAGGCCAGCCATCGGGCCAATAAAGGCATCCGGGAACCAGGTCCCTTCAACGGGCAGGGTTCGCCACCCTTTGCCATCATCAAGGATAAATTCGAATTTATCGTCAGCGCCCTGCGGATAATTCAAAATAACCCCAATCTGAATTTTAATCGCGCCTTTGGTCCCTTCTATTTTAAAGAAACACTCCTGCTTATCCGGCGCATAATCATGGCCGTGGTTAGTATGAATATTGGCGCGAATAACATCGCCGTAGTCCATAATGATCGACGAGCGAGTTTGCGCCAGCGCCATCATTTTAGGATGCTTCATGGTTTTACAGTAAACGGACTGCGGATCGCCGAGGAAGAAACGGATGGCATCAATATAATGGATGCTGTGGTAATTAACCTCCATTCGTTGTTTCTCAAATAAAAATTTCCATAAATTCCACGGTGTCTGGCAAATAACGCGCATTTCAACATCATGAATATCGCCCAGCAGACCTTCATCAATCATTTTTTTCGCGGCAATCATAAAGGGTGCGCGACGTAGCTGGAAATTAATACCGGCAGTGATATTTTTCTCATGACAACAATCAAGAATAGCTTTGGCCTGCTCAAGGGACTCGCCCATCGGTTTTTGAATAAGCGCACCAACGTGGGAGGGTAATTTTTGTAAAATAGGCAGAATCTCAGAAGCTGGTACGGCGATATCAAATACGCAGCCCTCGGACTGCGCCAGGACGATCAGTTCATCAATAGTCTGGCAGGCATGAGGGATATCCCACTGGCTGGCCACGCTCTGCGCTTTCTGATAATCCCGATCGTACAGACCGAGAACCCGAAACCCGGCTTTACTATAAGCAGGTAAGTGCGAGTCGGTGACGATCCCACCCGCGCCGATAATGACGACGGGTTTACTGCGTTGCGGCATGTTCAGTTGCATTGTCATTTCTTTATCCTCTTTTCTAAGCTAATCCGTTGGCGTATCCGACGATAACGACGGAGAGAACTAAAATCACATTACCCAGAAGCATAACTTTTTTAGGTTTTTCATATCCTTGCCATTCACCCGTTTTCAGCCCCCATCCGTTGGAAATAATCAGCGCCCCTGACAGGAACGCTATCCAGCCGATGACCGGTCCGAGGTCGCCCAGCAGCGCCGTTGACTTGGCATATAATCCCAGCGCGGCGAACCAAATCCCCCCGGTCAACAACGCTTTAAACCATGCGAAGGACGAACCTGGTCGGGAAAAGTCGCTGAAGGTATTGTTTTTTCTCAACACCCACAGGGCGTAGCCAATATTGGAAATAAAGCCGCCGGATGCAAAAACGATGACGTAGGCGATCAGGCTGGCACTGACCGGATTAATACCATCCTCTACCGCCAGCGCGCTGGCCCGACTGGCGTAGGTATAGCCGACGTTCATCGCTGCGGTACCAAACCCGGAGGCCAGCGCCATTAGCAGGCCGCTGACGAATTTGTCATTTTTAACCCGCGACTCATCCCGCTGTGACTCTTTATCTTTAAGAATACCGGCTTTAGTAATCACCCCCACGCCAATCAGCATCACCGCCATTCCTGCCAGCAGCCAGATCAGTGAATTAGCGGGCGGAATTTTATTAAGGATGAATAGTGGAATTAATGAACCGAGAGAACATCCCACACCGGTATTGATCCCGACGGTCAGAGACATGCCGATATTATCAATACCTTTACCGTACCAAATGGCGCTGATGCCCCAGAGAAAACCGCAGGCGGCAGCGATAGATAAAATCCAGGCGGGCGTCATCAGGATATACTTTAAAAATCCGGGAACTTCAATCCACGTCCAGACAATAGGAATGATTAATATGCCGATAATGGAAAATATCACCCAAAAGGCTTCCCAGGAAAATGGTCGATAGTTTTTCATACCGAGACCAAAGCTTCCCTGGAACATACAAGCGATCATCAAGACAAAAAATCCCGCTAACATAGAACTCTCCTGTTAATTAGATTGTGTACTCAAGGATTTTCTCACCACAATGTTCACATATGTGAATTAATGACCACAAATATAAACTAATAGAAAACTAATCCTCGTTTTTTTTATGGTCAACCGAAAAAAAAGATCAATTATTATTTTTCAAGGCCGATCACAATTTCACCTAATCTGACTACAAAAGTATCAGTAGCTATGCCCCAATGGTAGCGCGGTAGTACCAATTTTATGTGAAGCTCATTGCAAAAAGGAGTTCTTATGATGACGTTGAGGGGCATTACCTGGGGTCATAGCCGCGGGTTTACATCCGTAATGGCCACCGCGCAGCGGTTCAGCGAGCTAAATCCGGATGTCGAAATTGTGTGGGAGAAACGTTCATTGCAGGCGTTCGCCGATGGCGATCTTGATGAACTGGCGCGGCTTTATGATCTGCTGGTTATTGACCATCCGTGGGCGGGGTTTGTCGCAGAGAAAGCGATCCTTTTACCTCTGCAGGACCATTTACCAAAAGCGTACCTTGACGATCAGGCAGCAAACTCGGTGGGCGGCTCTCATGAAAGCTATCTTTTCAACGGCTTCCAGAGCGCTCTGGCCATTGATGCGGCAACGCCTGTCGCCGTCTATCGGCCGGACCACCTGCAACAGGGGCAATTCGCCCTGCCGAAAACCTGGCAAGACCTGCTCGCCCTGGCCCGCACCGGAAAGGTCATTTATGCCGGGATCCCGATCAACTTATTGATGGACTTTCTAATGCTCTGCGCCACCCGCGGCGGCGCCTGGTTTGACGAGGAGAGTATCGCCAGCCGCGACACTGGCATCGAAGCGCTTGAAGCGCTGCGCGAACTGGCCAGCCACTGTTCAAAAGAGATTTTTGACTACGACCCTATCGCCGTTCATGAACAGCTTTCAACACGCGATGCCTGGAGCTACTGCCCATTCGCCTATGGCTATTCAAACTATTCCCGCGCCGGTTATGCCCGCTATCTTCTGAAGGCAACGGATGTTGTCTCCTGGCACGGCAAGCCGCTGAAGACCATTCTCGGCGGGACCGGGCTGGCGATTTCCGCAAAATGCCGGCATAAAGAAGCGGCCCTCGCCTACGCCAGCTATACCGCTTCGGCGGAGGTGCAGAAAACGCTCTTCTTCGATAACGGCGGCCAACCGGGTCATCGCGGAGCCTGGCTTGATGAAGAAGTGAATCGCCGCAGCCTGGATTTCTTCATCGACACCCTGCCCACTCTCGACCGCTCGGCTAAGCGTCCACGCTACAGCGGCTTTTTGAGCTTTCAGGATCATGCCGGCGATCTGGTGCGAGAGTATGTCATGAACGGCGGTAACGGCGGCGCCGTTTTCGCCAGCCTGAACGCGCTTTATCAAAAATCACGCAGCTTAATGGAGTAATTATGCTTCCTTTAACAGGTTTAGTGGTACTGGACTTCAGCCAGTTTCTGGCCGGGCCTTCCGCTGCGCTACGCCTGGCGGATATGGGGGCCAGGGTCATCAAAGTGGAACGTCCCCGCGGCGGGGACGCCAGCAGAAACCTGAGTCTTAACAATCAGTGGATCAATAACGACAGCCTGCTTTTTCATACCATTAATCGCGGTAAAGAGAGCTACACGGCCGATCTGAAGGACTCTCGGGAGCTGGCGCAGGTTAAGCGACTGATCGCGCAGGCCGATATTCTTATCGAAAATTTCCGCCCCGGCGTAATGGACAAAATTGGCCTTGGCTATGAAGAAGTCAAGCAACTCAATCCGCGGCTGGTCTATGCCTCGGTCACCGGATACGGTACCGAGGGACCGTGGGTTAAAAAGCCCGGTCAGGATCTGCTGGTGCAGGCCATGTCGGGCCTCACGTGGCTAAACGGCAACAAGGACCAACCGCCGACGCCATTTGCACTATCGGTTGCCGATTCGCTTGCCGGGGCGCATCTGGTGCAGGGTGTCCTGGCCTGCCTGATCCGCCGCGGTAAGACCCGATCCGGCGGGCGGGTTGAAGTCAGCCTGATGGAGTCACTGCTCAGCATGCAGTTTGAAGTGCTGACCACCTGGCTTAACGATGGACACCGTGCGCCCTGCCGCAGCGCGGACAATAACGCGCATGCATATCTCGCTGCGCCTTACGGCATTTATGCCACCCAAAAAGGCTATATCGCGCTCGCAATGGGCTCGGTGGTCAAGCTGGGCGATATTTTGCGTTCTTCAGCACTCAGCGAATACAGCGAACCGGACGAGTGGTTCAGCCGCAGGGACGAGATCAAGCGCGTGATTGCCGGGATTCTGGCCTCTGAAACCGCCGCTTTTTGGCTGGAACGACTCGAGGGAGCCGGCTACTGGTGCGCTGAGGTGAGCGACTGGTCAACCCTGACGGCAAGCGAGGGATTCCGCGCACTGGGCATGACTCACGATGTTCAACTCGATGACGGTAAAACAATCGTTATGCTGAAATCGCCGCTGATCTTCAACGGTGCGCGCACCTCCTCCTCCCGCCCCGCGCCAGCTTTAGGGACGCATACGGCGCAGATTCAGGCCGATTTTCACTTACTGGAGGCTGATTGATGAAACCACTAACAGGTATTAATGTGCTGGACTTCAGCCAGTTTCTTTCTGGCCCATCGGCTGCGCTTCGCCTCGCCGATTTAGGGGCCAGCGTAACGAAAATTGAAAATCCGGACGGCGGCGATATCTGCCGTAAGCTCTATATTTCCGAGCTGCAAATTGATGGTGACAGTTCGCTGTTCCACGCCATTAACCGCAATAAGAAAAGCATCACCGTTAATCTCAAAGACGAGGGGCAAAAAAACGCCCTGCGCCCGCTAATTGAACAGGCGGACGTGGTTATCTTTAATTATCGTCCAGGTGTCTCAAAGCGCCTCGGTCTGGACTATGCATCGCTGCATGAAATCAATCCCGGTCTGGTTTACGGTGAAATTTCCGGCTACGGCGATAGCGGTCCCTGGGTTTCCCGTCCGGGTCAGGATTTACTGGTGCAGGCGCTTTCTGGCTTATGCTGGCTCAATGGCAATCAGGATCAGCCCCCGCTTCCCTTTGGTCTTTCCGTCTGCGATATTTTCGCCGGAGAGTATCTGGTTCAAGGGCTTATGGCCGGGCTGGTACAAAGGGCCAGCAGCGGTGCCGGGTGCCTGGTCCAGGTGAGCCTGCTGGACACCATCCTCGACCTGCAGTTTGAAGTCTTAACCACCTGGTTGAACGATGGTCAGCAGCCGCCGGTCAGAAGTGCGGTCAATAATGCCAACGCCTACATTTCTGCGCCCTACGGCATTTATCCCACCGCCGATGGCTTTATCGCACTGGCGATGGCGCCGATTCCCGTTCTGGGGAACCTGCTGGCATGCCCGGCACTGCTTGAGTTTAACCAGCCGCAGGAGTGGTTCAACCGTCGGGATGATATCAAACGGATCCTGCTGGAACACTTGCGGCATAAGAAAAGCGAGGAGTGGTTAAACATTCTGGAGGCGGAAGATATCTGGTGTGCGCAGGTGATGGACTGGCCGCAGTTAATTGCCAGCGAAGGCTTCCAGTCGCTGAAGATGCTACAGGAAGTCCGGTTGAAGAGCGGAAAAACCCTGCAAACCACCCGCTGTCCAATAAAAATCAACGGCGAGACCTTCACCAGCTTCGTCGGCGCACCGCCGCTTGGCGCGGATAATCCTGGATAATGATGTCACAGGCAGATGACCGGGACATTCCCGGTCACCGTAGCTATTGCGCCAGAACCCGGCACTCTTTCATCACCGCAAGCACATCATCAAGCGCCAGCGACTCCCACTCGTAGGCCAGAACGGTCACGCTAAAAGCCGCCACCATTTTTCCAGCAGAAGAGTAAATGGGCAGCGCAATACAGGCTGCGCGTTCGTTGGCCTCTCGTTGCTCAAGCGCGTAGCCCTGCTGGCGCACCTGGCGTAGTTCAGCCAGTAATACCGGCAGCGTACCAATCGAGTTAACCGTCATTTTCTCCAACGGCGTCTCACCATAAAGCTGCGTAATCTCTTCATCGCTGTATTGGCTCAGCAGAGTTTTGCCAACGGCGGTGCAGTGCGCCGGGAGATGGTTACCGATATGGCGCATTAATGAGAGATCGTCCTGGGCGAGCGCTTTCGCCAGATAAACCACCTGCCTGCCGTCCAGAATCGCCGCGTGGCTGGTTTTGCCCAGTCGTTTGCTCAGAAATGCGGTCAGCAGCCGCAAATCGCGGACCAGATCGGTGCTTTCAATGCAGTTAGCGGCAATTTTAATCAACGCCAGACCAGCGTGATACAGGCGCGTATCCGGCATATACAGCAGATAATCGTTATCAAGAAACTCCTGAATCAGGCTATGGGCGGAGCTTCTGGGGATATCGAGGCTGGTTTGCAGATCGGTGAAGCTCAGTCCCTCGCGATGGCTGGCAATCAGCTCCAACAGGCGGAAAGATCTCTCCGCAGATTTAACTCTGGCCATATTATTTGTCTTTATTATCCGCGATGCGATCGTAAAATTTGCGCGAAGACTGATAGAAGGACTTCAGATTTTTACGCAGCTGGACCTTATCTCGCTGGATAAAGGCCTCATGAATGCTCAGCCGCAGCTTAAAGCTATGCGCCATCGCACCATCAGCGTTAAGCAGCTTGCGCGAGAAGTCTTTACGCAGCATCACGATGGTCTGCATCAACTTGTCATAAATCTGGTTACCGCACAGACGGCCCATCAACAGGTCGTATTCATCAAGCAGCTGGTGATAGGCTTCCGGTTGACCGTCCTGGACAATAAGCTCCGCCATCTGGTCAATTATCGACTGGAAACGAATAAGATTGTCATGGTTCACCACGCCGATCGCGGTGAGATACACCTCTTCTTCGATAAGCTTCCTCGCGGCATAGATTTCATCGAGGTTGTGAATCTCTTTATGGAAGATCCAGGTCATCGTCTCTTCAGGAAGCTGCGGTTTGTTTTCGCAGACATAGCTGCCATCGCCTGGTTTTATCTCAATAAGCCCGATCAGCGATAGTGCGCGCAGCGCTTCACGTACCCGGCTGCGCGTGACGTTGAACATCTCCCCCATCGCCCGTTCGTTCGGCAAGCGCTGGCCGGGTCTGAGCTTTCCGGAGGTGATCTGCAAAGCGATCTGCTCCATAATCTGCTCGGTAAGCGTGGTTTTCTTCAGTGCTGTCACATCCATGATATTTTCCGTATGCGGACAAGGTTCATATCTATGAATTTACGTAAGCCATGTCCGTTGTGCAACACTTTGATGTTCACTATTCCAGCAGGATCGCAGATGCAAAACCGGGCGTTTTAAAGCGAAGAGCAGAACCGGGCGTTTTAAAGCGAAGAGCAGAACCGGGCGTTTTAAAGCGAAGAGCAGAACCGGTTACAAGAAGAAAGATACGCTAATGCATGACTGCGGGGTGATTAATCCGTCGTGAATTTATCGCTCATCGCAGATGCCTGTAAATAATCAGACAATGCCGGCAAGGCGCTGTGAATCGACAGGTATTTGATGATTGAAATTGAAAATATCCATTTATCAATACACCAACCCGATAAGATAAAAACGCCAGGCCGGTGCCCGGCGTTGATAGGTTTATGAACGGCTTCTGGCCAGCAGGATAATAATAAACAAGCCGCCTATTCCTGCAGTAATGATCCCAATCGGCAGCTCCTGCGGGGCTAACAGCGTCCTGCTGACGATATCGCCGCCGCACAAAAGCGCCGCCCCCCATAGACCGCATAAAGGAAGCAGCAGCAGATGCTTAACGCCGGAAAAGTAGCGGCACATATGCGGAACCATCAGCCCGATAAAGCCAATCACCCCGGTTAAAGCCACCAGCAGCGAAGTTGCCAGCGCACAGCAGAGGAAAACCTCCATCCGCAGGCGGCTGACGTTAATGCCCAACGACTGCGCCGTTTGCTCACCGGCCAGTAAACCATCCAGCGAGCGCCAGCGTAACAGAATAAAAGCGCTGAGAAATAGCAGGCTAAATATGGCATAAGGTAAATTATCCCAACGCGCGAGACCGAGGCCCCCCAGCGACCAAAACAGCACCGAGCTGGCGGCCCGCTGATCGCCGGAGAAAATCAGATAGCTGGTCAGCGCACCGAATAAAAAGGAGATAGCCAGCCCGCAGATCACTAAGTGTTCGGCGCCACGCTGCTTTTTAAAATGGAACAGCAGCATCACCGCCACCGCGGAGCAGATACCGCCGACAAACGCCGATACCGGCAGCGTCAGCGCGCCAAGCCGCTCACCGAATCGGGTAATCACCAGTACCGCCCCCGCCGAAGCGCCGGAGGAAAGTCCGAATAAAAAAGGATCGGCCAGATCGTTGCGCGTGGTGGTCTGCAAAAGCCCGCCAACCATAGCCAGCACGGCTCCCGCCAGCACCGATAGCAGCGTTCTTGGCACACGTAAATCAATGACGATGCGGCTGACCATCTCAGAAACCGGCACATCAAGAAGCAGTAAGGCACCCAGGACCTGCTCCAGCGATAGCGGCGCGCTGCCTTTGGCAACGCTGAGCAGCATCAATCCGGCTAATACTGGCACAGCGCCCCACATTGCCCAGTAGTAGCGACATTGAGTACCACTCATTGGTTGGCCGCTGGATACATCGCATGAGCCAGTTTTTCGGCCGCTTTAATATTTGCCGGACCAGGCGTCAGTTCAGCGTACTGCAGCTTCAGATAACGCTGATTCTTCACCGCCGGAGTCTGCTTCATTAACGGATGATTTTCGAGGAAGTGACGCAGCGAATCCGCTCCGCTACCGGTCTGATAATCGAGAAGAATAATAAAGTCGGGCTCTGCCGTCGCGACGCTCTCCCAGGAGGTTGTTCCCCAGCTGATATCCAGCCCGTCCATCACGTTTTTGCCCCCCGCTGCTTCGATAATGGCGGTCGGCATAGCGTATCGACCGCTGGTAAAGGGCTTATCTTCGCCAGAATCATAGACAAACACTTTCAATGGCTGAACGCCTGGCGGCGGCTCAGGCAGTTCATCCAGCGTTTTTTTCCAGCCATCGACCAGCGCCTGCGCCTCATGCTGTTTGCCGAAAATCTTGCCCAGCGTCAGCTCGTCGTTATACAGCAGGTCCATGCTTGCTTTGCGCTTATTGTCAGCGGTAAATACGCAGCTCTCGCTCAAAACAAATGTCTTGATGCCGTATTTATCGAGCACGGAAGGCGTGACCTCTCCGCCGACTTTCATCCCGTAATTCCAGCCCGCGAAAAAGAAGTCGGGATTAGCCGCCAGCAGCGTTTCCAGAGAGGGATATTTAGGCGCAAGCTCGGGAATTGAACCCATCTCCTTTTTAAATTCCGGGGTCATTTTGTACCAGCCGGTAATACCGGTTAACCCAACGATACGGTCCTGCAACCCGAGAGCAAAAGCCATTTCAGACATATTAAGGTCGTGTATTACCGCCCTTTTCGGCGCTTGTGTAAACGTCACCGGCGTCCCGCAGCTGTCAATGGTGACGGGATAATCAGCAGCGTTTGCCGCGGAAACGGATAGAACAGCCATCATGCCTGCAAACCATTTATTCATTATTCTTTGTCCTCAGAAATTTATTACGCATAGCCTGGAACCTCAAAAATCCGCAGCGCCTTCCCGGTCTCAGGATGCGGTACGGTAAAGCTGGTCACGCCGAAAACGGGATAAAGCTGTTTCGAAACAAGCACGCGCTCCGGCGCATCCCAGGCCACGGCGCGCCCTTGCGATAAAAGCAAAACGCGGTCGGCGAAGGATTCAATCAGTGAAAGATCGTGCAGTACCGCGACTACCGTGATCCCCTGGCTTTTCACTAGCGAGAGCAGTTCCACCCGGCCCGACGGATCAAGATGGTTGGTCGGCTCATCCAGCAGCACCAGTTTTGGCGACTGGGCCAGCAACCGCGCCAGCGCCGCCCGCTGCCGCTCCCCGCCGGATAACGCAGATAGCGGACGCTTGCGCAGCTTCTGCAATCCCGTATCGTTAATGGCTCGGGTCACGATGGTTTCATGTTCACGACGCGACATATCCCGGGCGTGAGGAATACGTCCGAGAGTGACATAATCCTCAAGAATCAGCCGCATATCCGGGGCATCATTCTGCGCGAGGACTGCAATCTGCTGGGCCCGCTGCTGCCGGGTCAAAGCCGCAACGGAGCGGCCGAATAGCCGTATGTCGCTATCCCGCGAAGTCAGCTCCTGATCGATCGCCCGTAATAAAGAGGTTTTCCCGCTGCCATTCGGCCCAATCACCGCCAGGCACTCTCCCCTGCCGGCATTAAAATGAATGCCGGAGAGAAGCTCCCCGCCGCCGGGTCGCGGCAATGATTCAATATTGACGCTAAGCACCGGCTCAACGGCCGTACCACAATTTGTCAAACGCTCCTCCATTAGCAGGCTCTTCGCCGCTCTTCAGAGCGAATTGCCGGCCCATCTTTTTTCATCTTTTACTCCCTGGAACAGATGATAATAATGATCATCTAAAAAGAAAGGTGAATAGCCACATATTTCACAATGATTTATAGGGTATGTTATAACATAACAATAAAGAGCAAAGGTTTGCAACCTGCTCTCATGACCTGACCGGCGAGAAAAGTTAAAACATTGGTGGTTGTCCAAAGAGTACCGCTGTGCTGTATTGCTACATCACTAACGTGATTTCAAAAGGAAACGTTCAGGATGAAAACGGTTGAGTTTTTGCTGTACACCCTAAAACCCGGCACCGGAGAAGATTTTCACCAGATTATGCTGGAGCAAAGTGCGCCTTGCCACCGTGCCGCCGGAATGGATATCGTCTCTTTTGGTAACTCTGTCGAAGACAAAGATGCTTACTATTTGATTCGCGCCTATGACGATCTAACTCATTTAAAAACTTCGCAAGAAGCCTTTTATCGCAGCCCGGCGTGGCGCGAAGGCCCACGTCAGGCCATTATCGATAAAATCATCGCCAGCATAAAATCAACGATGGTCCTTAGCGCCGGCGCCGTTGACGGTCTGCGTTCTTGCTGACTTTAATTATTTCACCGCATTGCCTTAAATTATGGAGAGTTTGCAAAATGGAAAAAAAATACCTGCTGGCGCTAATCATCCTCAGCCAGCCAGCACTCGCTGATACAGATTATGACAAAGCCGTTGCCGCTTATATCGAATATAACTGCGATTACAATGCCAAAGCATTAAAAAAAGAGGGTTCGGCAACCCCCTATAAAGAGCTGATTGCGGCCTGCAGCAAAGGGGCTGATGATATTAAAAAGTTCGTCACCGACTGGCCTGACTTTGGAACAAACGAAGGGATTATGGCATTTCAGGGTACAGTGGCTCCCTACGCCCATGAGGCGACAGCCGAAAGTGCCTATAAAAACCAAATTTATCAGTATGGCGTTGGCTCGTGGGGGATAGGATATATCCAGAGCGCTGCGGCAAAAGCGAATACGATCAAACAGTGGAAGCAAGGGAAATTCAAAATAAAATAAAACCGGGCGTTATCGTATAGAAAGATTTTGCGAGACCGGATCTATTATCATCGTATTTCTGCCGGGTGGAGGCCCATGCCTTACCCGGCCGACAAAACAAGCCATATCAATTGAATAAGCCTCGACTATAAGGCTCCAACGAGCAATGCCTGGCAGGCATTCTGAAACTCCTTATTTTTTTGCCTGATTGCAACCCGCCCTCCTCAACCGTTTTCCTGCGCTGTCCGCCGGCTCATTTTGCCAACTCCCTCACAAAATTATCCGTCTGAAAATTCTGTCCATATGGCCGGGACTCTTGCCTATCACGCCTTTTCCGCCAGCTCCTTACAGTAAGCCCATGTCATTCACATCGTAACCTATGTTTTTTCAGCCAACAGGAGTAGTGGTACATGATCGATTTTAATGATCCCCGCCAGGTCGCAAAGGCCATTCAGTTCACCAACGTCAACCCGGACCTGACCCGCGAAGGGCTTATTCAGCATCTCAACATCTGTATGGAGTATCAGTTTGATGCGGCAATGATCGCGCCGTGCTGGGTCGCCGTCGCCAAAGACGTCCTGAAAGGAACCGGTATTCGCGTTGCCACCACCGTGAACTTCCCCCAGGCCAACGATACGACAGCAATGAAAGTCGCCGTGGTGAGAGAACTGGCAAAAGAAGGCGCCGATGAATTTGATTTCCCGCCCAACCCAGGCTTTTTGCTCGGCGGAATGGATGACCTCTATTTCAACGAGCTGAAAGAGGTGACCCACATTGCCCATGACCTGGGAATGAAAGTCAAAGCGATGCTGGAGTTTGGCTTTATCACCGAAGAGGTGATGAAAATCAAAGCCACCCGCTACGCCTACGAAGCAGGTATTGACTGGGTGAAACAATCCAGCGGCTGGGGCAAAGGCGGCTGCGCGGCAACGGTAGAAGATGTCCAACTTCTCAAAGCCAATATCCAGGCCCCTTGCCGGGTCAAAGTATCCGGTAAAGTGAACACGCTTGAGAAGATGAAAGAGATGTTCGTCGCAGGCGCAGAGCTGGTTGGCACCAGTTCCGGCCCTGAGCTGGTGAAAGGTCTGGTCGGCGACATCAACGCCTATTAACCGAAGAGTACCGCCGGTAACGGCGGTACTACGCCCGCACAATTTAAGGAGTATGTGATGAGTGTATTTATTCTCGGCAGTTATGCAAAAGCCCTGGTGATGACGGCCGAACGCATACCGCTGGCTGGTGAGACGCTAATCGGACATGACTTTCGTCAAACCTGGGGCGGCAAAGGTTCCGATATGGCAGTGCAGGCCGCCCGCCTGGGGGCGGATGTGGTCTATAGCGGCGTGGTCGGTAAAGATACGTTCGGCAATGAGTTTGTTGAGCTGATGCTTGAGGAAGGGATCAATATCGACGGTCTCACGCTGACCAACGAGTTGCCGACCGGCGCTGGCCTGATTATTAAAGATAAAGAAGCGCGCAACGTGATTGTGGTTGATATGGGGGCCAACAAACTGTTTACCCCGGCGCTGGTGGATAACGCTCTGCATCAGATAAAGAGCTGTGGCGTGGCGCTGGCTCAGCTGGAAATCCCGCTGGAAACCGCGCTCTACGGGCTAAGACGCGCAAAATCACTGGATAAAATCACCATTCTCAACCCGGCTCCGGCCAGAGACCTGCGCGGCCTCGACCTGAGCGCCATTGACTACCTGACGCCCAATGAAACCGAAGCCCGCGTCGCGCTGGGCCTGGCGCCGGACGACGCCCGCAGCAACCGGGAAATCGCCAGTATGCTGCTTGAAACCGGCTGCCGCTATGTGGTGATGACGCTGGGCGAAGCGGGGTCCGCCGTTTTTGGCCCGCAAACCACTCAGGAGATCCCGCCCTGCCAGGTGGATGTGGTTGACAGCAACGGCGCGGGCGACAGCTTTAACGCTTCCCTCGCGGTGGCGCTGGATGAGGGCCTGCCGATAAGCAAAGCGGTACTGTTCGCCAACGCCGCGGCGGCCCTGTGCTGCTCTGACTGGGAAACCGTCCCCTCTTATAAATACCGCACCGATGTCGACGCATTTCTGCAATCTCACGTCGTGACCGAGGAATAATAACAATGAGACCCGATAGAATCTTACACCCTGAACTTGCCGCCGCTCTGGCGACGCTCGGCCATACCGATATCGTGCTGGTAACCGACGCAGGGTTTCCAATCCCGGCCGGAGCGAACCGTATCGACCTCGGACTGTGGCCCGGCACCGTCGATGTCCGCGACATCCTGCGCGTGCTGCGAACGGAGATTTTCGTTGAAGAAGTGCATTTTGCCAGCGAAGTCCGCGACTGCCACCCGCAGCTGTATCGCGAAGTACAAACTATCTATACCGGCTCTGGCGCGGCGTTTTACGCTGCCAGCCACGAAACGCTGTGCCACGAGATCGCGCACAAAGCCAGGCTGGTTATTCGCTCCGGATCGTTCGAGCCATGGGCGAATTTCGCTCTCGTCGCCAGCACCGATCCTTTCGCCTGGTTTACCGACGATTCAGGCGTGCAGCCCCTGCCCGCTTACGTCGCGCGACGCCAGCGCATGACCGACAACGCTGTACCAGAACTGAGCTGACGGGAGGCAATGATGAAAGCAGCAGTAGTCAGTGAACGTCATCCAGGCCAGGTTGAGATTCGTCAGATGGCGGTTCGTCCTTTAGCTTCCGGCGAGGCGCTGGTGGACGTGGAGTGCTGCGGCGTCTGCCATACCGATCTCCACGTCGTGCAGGGCGATTTTGGCCCCGTTCCCGGTCGGGTTCCGCGCCATGAAGGGATCGGCATCGTTCGCGCCGTCGCCGACGACGTGACCAGCCTGACGCCCGGCGATCGGGTCAGTATCGCCTGGTTCTATGCAGGCTGCGGAGTATGTGAATACTGCGTCAGCGGTCGGGAAACCTTTTGCCGCAGCGTAAAAAACGCCGGTTACAGCGTCGATGGCGCGATGGCCGAGCAGTGCATCGTGAAAGCCGACTACGCGGTAAAAGTCCCCGAAGGCCTCGACCCGCTGATTGCCAGCAGCATTACCTGCGCTGGCGTGACCACCTACAAAGCCATTCGCGTCTCCGATGTTCGTCCCGGACAGTGGCTGGCCATCTGGGGTGCCGGTGGTTTGGGCAATATGGCGATCCAGTTTGCCCGCCACGTTTTTAACGCCCGCGTTATCGCCATCGATTTGCAGGACGACAAGCTGGCGCTCGCCCGCGAGTGCGGTGCGGAAATTACCCTCAACCCCAGCCGGGACGACGTTCCCGCACGCATCCAGCAGATCACCGATGGCGGCGCCCATTGCGCCGTGGTGGTTGCCGTGGCGCGCGCCGCCTTTCACCAGGCCGTCAATAGCGTCCGCGCCGCGGGCAAAGTGGTTTGCGTCGCCGTTCCGCCGGGCGATCTGGACCTGAATATCGTCAAAACAGTACTCGATGGTATCCAGATAGTCGGCAGCCTGGTGGGCACCCGCCAGGATCTGGCGGAGGCTTTTCAGCACGCGCTGGCCGGACGCGTTCGCCCGGTGGTACAGACCCGCAGGCTGGAAGAGATCAATGCCATTTTTAACGAGATGGACAACGGCACCATCCAGGGACGCATGGTGATTGATTTACGCACGTCGCGGCAAACAGAGGAGTCAGGCGCATGAAGATTACCGGCTGGCGCACGCTGAAAACCTGGCACCGCTGGGGGCGGCCGATTGGCGATGTCAACGGCACCCTCACCTCAGGCGTCACTGAAGTCCCGGTGTTGATCCTCGAAACCGATGAGGGCATTAGCGGTATCGGCGTCGGCGGACATGCGGATATTGCGCGCATTTTCCCCGCCATCGAAGGCGAAGATCCGCGTGCGGTGACGGCGCTCTACGACCGAATGCAGGCCTGGGTCTTTAAAAGCGGCCATACGGGCAGCGTTTTTGGGGCGATCGGTGTCGTCGATATGGCGCTGTGGGATTTGAAGGCCAAATGCGCCGGGGAGCCGCTCTGGCGTCTGCTCGGCGCGAGAAGCCCGTTCGTCCCCGGATATGCTTCGGGGCTGGATTTCCCGCTGTCGCTGGAGGCGTTAACCGCGCTCCATCAGCGTTTCGCCGAGCGTGGATTCAGCGCCTTTAAGCTCAAGGGCGGCCTCGACGTTGAACAGGATTTACAGCGCCTGCTGGCGGTGCGCGAAGTGTATCTCGCTAACAGCCCTTCGCCGGTGATGATGATTGATGTTAACGAATCGATGAGCGCGAAACAGGCAGTGCGCTACGTCAGTCGTTTGCAGGAAGCGCTGGATCTGAGCTGGATTGAAGAACCCGTGCGCCGCTGGGACGCCGCCGGACACGCCGCCATTCGCCAGCAGGTGCGCTGCGCGGTGGCTACCGGGGAGAACCTCACCGGCCTGGAACAATTTCTGCCGCTGCTGAAAGAGAATGCAGTGGATGTCCTTCAGGCAGGCATGTGCTGGGGCATCACCCACTTCTTGCGCGTCGCCAACCTGGCGCAGGCGTTTAGCCTGCCGGTCAGCCCGGTCGGCTACAACGCCAATCCGGTGGCCCACGCGGCGGCGGCGGTCAGCAACCATCTCAGCTGCGAGATACAGGATCTCACCTTCCCGAACGGATTACGCGTGGATCAGCGCATCGAAAACGGCGGCATCGTACTGGGCAACGAACCGGGGCTCGGGATCGCCATTGATGAAAACGCATTACAGCAACAGCAAAACGACGGCAACTGGACGATAGCTCAGGGCCCGCACGTCAGGCCCGAACGCGCGGGGCTGCGCCTGAGCCTGCGGACGCCCGTCGACGATTAATCATAATGGAGCGAATAATGAAAACAGTACCTTTTGGACGCACGGGAATTCAGGTACCGGTGCTGGCGATGGGCGCGGCCTCTCTGGGCAGCATTTATCACCCGGTATCGCAACAGCAGGCTAACGAAACCGTGGCGACGGCCCTTGCCCACGGCGTGAACTATTTCGACGTTGCCCCCTATTACGGGCTGACCAAAGCGGAAACCGCCCTGGGCGTCGCGCTAAAAGGCGTACCCCGCGGCAGCTATACCCTGGCGACGAAAGTCGGGCGCTACGGCGACAGCCAGTGGGATTTCTCCCGCGAGGCCACCCTGCGCAGCATCGATGAAAGTCTTACCCGTCTGGGCAGCGACTATATCGATGTGATTCAGTGCCATGACATTGAATACGGTGATATGGGGCAACTGCTGGATGAGGCGCTGCCGACGCTGCGGGAGCTACGCGATAGCGGCGTCGTACGCCACGTCGGTATCACCGGCTACGATCTTGCCCTGCTGGAGCGCGTCGCCTGTGAGCAAAAAGTGGATACCGTGATGGCCTACTGTACCTGGAGCTTACAGGACCGGCGGCTGGGCTCGGTAGCGCAGCGGCTGAATCAGGCAGGGATTGGCGTACTCAACGCTTCGCCTCTGGCGATGGGGCTGCTGACCCGCAGCGGCGCGCCGGACTGGCACCCGGCGCATCAGGATGTGCAGGCTATCTGCCGCCAGGTGTCCACCCTGTGCGATAGCCACGGCGTGAATATTGCCCAGATTGCTCTCCAGTTTGCGCTCACCACCGCAGCGGATAACGGCATTGCCTCCACGGTAATCGGCACCGCCAGCGCCGACAATATGCTGGATAATATCCGCTGGTGCACGCAGCCGCTTGACCCGGAACTGCTCGCTCAAATCAATGAGCTGATGGCTCCCGTACTCAATATTGGCTGGGATCTGCTGCCGGGCAACGGAGGGAAAGCGCAAAAATGAGCACCTTCGACAGCCATCTGCATCTCTGGGATCCGCGCGTGCTGCGCTACGACTGGCTGCAGAAACTCCCGGCGCTTAACCGGCCCTTTTTGCCCGCTCAGCTGGCGGAAGTGGCGAAGTCCCCGGAAGCGGCCATCGTAGTTCAGGCCGACTGCGCCGAGCAGCAGGCGCTCCAGGAGGTGGCGTGGATAAACCAGCTGGCTGAAACCAGCGCGATTAAACTTGCCGGAATTGTCGCCTGGGCGCCGCTGGAAACGGGCAACGCCGTGGCGCCTTATCTGCGCCATTTACGTGAATTGCCGCGCGTGGTGGGCATCCGGCGCTCCCTGCACAATGAGCCGCTGGATCTGTTTTATCACGCCGGTTATCGCGAGGGTTTACTGGCGGCGGCCCGCGAAGGCTTTGTGCTGGATATGTGCGTCAGGGCATCTCAACTGACCGCGCTTCACGATTTATTGACGTGGCTGTATCAACGCGCGCCTGAAGCCCTGGTCGTGCTGGATCATATGGGAAAACCGGCTATCGCTGACGCCCAATGGCAGACCTGGCTGGACGCATTTACCGCTCTCGCCGCCTTTCCTCATCTGGCATGCAAAATCTCTGGCTTGCCGACAGAAGCGGACTGGCAAAGCTGGCGGCCGGAGCAGCTGCGGCCCTGGATCCAACAGGCAATAGCGGTATTTGGCCCACGGCGCTGTTTATTCGGCGGCGACTGGCCGGTAGTCGAACTGGCGGGTGGCTACGCGCGCTGGCAAACCTGCGTGACCGAGGCCATTGCCCACTTATCTCCCGAGGACATTAACGCGGTAATGGGCGAAAACGCGCGCCGTATTTACCTGATGCAATCAGGAGGGGAAAATAAATAAAAACTGAGTCAGATGACGTTTATTTCAATTCACCCTACTGAATAATAATGAGGAAATAAGCATGTCCGATAATATCAATTCATTACCCGGCGGCAAGGTTGACGATCGGTCGCAAACCACGTCGCCAGCAAATAACATTATGGTGACGGGGCGTAAGAAAAATATTCTGCTGGCCTCGCTGTTTACTAATTTCTTTGTTCTGCTGGCGCTCTACTGCGGGGTTATCTCGGTTCTTCTCCCTAATCACGTGGCGCAAATCGACCCGGAAAATAAAGCTAACAACCTGGCTATCGTCATGACTTCGGCACTGCTGTTTACGATTTTCGCTCAGCCGATTGCCGGAGCCTTATCCGATCGCTGCCGTTCGACATGGGGACGCCGTTCGCCGTTTATCGTTGGCGGTGCATTAATCGGCGGGCTGGCTATCTTCGGCATCTCCATGACAACCACTATCGCCGGCATTGCGGTGTTCTGGTTAATGGCTGCCGTCTCGCTGAACTGCATGAACGGCCCGCTGGCGACGGTGGTCGCTGACCGATTCTTACCGGAGAACCGCGGTATCGCTTCCGGCTTCGTCGGCGCGGGTTCCACCGCCGGCGGCACGGTGGGGATTATTCTTGCCGGCTATCTGGCCTGGAACCTGCAGCTGGGGTACCTGGTTTTCGCACTGGCTATCGCCGCCTGCTGCGTGGCCTTTGTGCTGATCAACCGCGAACCTTCGACCCGAGCCATGGAGGTTGAACCCTTCCGCTGGGGGTCGTTCTTCAAAAACTTCTGGGTCAGCCCACGCGAATACCCTGATTTTGGCTGGGCATTCTTTGGCCGCTTCGCCATGTATCTGGGCTACCAGGGCGTGGTCACTTACCAGCTGTATATTCTGCAAGATTTCATTGGCTTAAGCGTCGAAGATTCTAACTATGCTATCGGCACCATCTCGGTCATCACTTTGGTGACGCTGCTTTTCTCCGGTCTGGTTTCCGGCATCATCTCCGACAAACTGCAACGGCGAAAAATCTTTGTGTTCCTCTCAACTCTGCTGATGGCCGCTGGTTTATGCGTTCCTCTGTTTATGCCGACGCTGACCGGAATGTATATCTATGCCGCCATTATGGGGCTGGGCTATGGCGCTTATACCTCCATCGATATGGCGCTGATGACTCAGGTGCTGCCGGGCGGCGGTAAACAGGCCGGTAAAGATATGGGGATCCTGACAATTGCTACCGTATTACCACAATCTTTCAGCCCAATATTATCCGCATGGCTACTGGCAACGTTTAATAATGATTATTCATCGCTATTTATTGCCGCTATTGTTTTCGTCTTTGCTTCATCGTTTTTTGTATTACCGATTAAATCCGTTAAATAAATAACGCGTTATATGCAGGCGAGAGCGCGCTCAGCAATGAGTGTGAAGGCCCTCGCCTGCGCCTGATACCGGGATTCCCGGTAATTTTCACAGGAGAATACAATGGCTCAGCCTCTTTTCCACGGGGTCATTCCCCCGGTACCTACGCTATTTAATGCGCAGGGAGAATTTGATGAATCCGCCCAGGCAATATTAATTGAACACCTGCTGGCATCGCCGGTAGATGGCCTTTTTTTCCTCGGCAGCGCGGGGGAATTTGCCCATATGTCCGATGCCCAGCGGCGTCATGTAGCAGAATTCTGTCTCACCCAGGTGGGTGGGAGAAAACCCGTTTTGATCGGCATCGCCTGCTGCGGCACTCAGCAGACAATCGAGGTCGGACTGCATGCGCGACAGGCTGGCGCAGACGGCGTGGTGGTGGTTAACCCCTGGTACAGTCCTCTGAGTGAAAGCAATCTGGTGCGCCATTTCATAACGATTGCTAACGCCCTGCCGCTCCCCATCATTCTCTATAACTTCCCGGCGCTTACCGGTCAGTCGATCCCGCCGTCGGTTATCAAAGACCTGGCGCTGAGCTGCCCGAATATCGTGGGCCTGAAAGATACCGTCGATACGCTCTCGCATATCAGAGAAACCCTGCACGCGGTCAAGCCCCTACGCCCGGATTTCGCGGTGTTTGCCGGCTATGACGAATATCTACTGGGGACCTTGATTCTGGGAGGTGACGGCGCTATTCCAGCCAGCGCCAACTTTGCGCCGCAGCTCGCCTGCGGAATACTTCGCGCCTGGCATCGTCACGATCTTAGCGAAGCGGTGGCCCTGCAGCAGTCTCTTTCGTGGATCCCGCCGCTCTACGCTATCGATGTGCCATTTTATAATGCCGTGAAATATGCCCTCCGGCTGACCGGCGTGGATATTCCTGTCTATGCGCTACCTCCCGCGTCGCCATTAACAAACGAAATGCAAGAAGAAATTAAACAGATTCTGCACCGTGCCCACGTTATTAATAAGGATGACAACGATGAGTAAAGTTCGCCGCTTTGGTTGTGTGGTTAAAGTCCGTCCAGAAAAGCTCGATTATTATAAAGAGCTTCACGCTAACCCTTGGCCGGAAGTCAATGCCATGATTAAAGAGTGCCATTTACGCAACTTCTCTATTTACTATAAAAATGGATTATTGTTCAGCTATCTGGAGTATGACGGCGACGATTACGAAGCTGACCAAAAGAAAATGGCCGCGCATTTAAAAACCCAGGCATGGTGGCAGGAGACCGGGCCATGCCAGATGCCTCTCGACGGCGAACCGGAAGGCTCGTTGTGGGCTGAAATGGAAGAAGTTTACCACCTCGATTAATAGAAAAAATAAATACCCCCTCTGCGTTATTTTACTGGCGCAGGGTTCCCTGCACTTTTATTTATGATAGTGACCTAATGAGAATAAGATGAAAATAACCTCTATGACCCTACCAGGTTTCTGCCTGATAAATATCATGGCCATCCCTTACGCATTTTCCGCACAGAATGTCAGTATCGAACAACGCCTGAATCAGCTGGAATTACGGCTACAGCAGGCGGAAAATCGCGCCGCGGTGGCAGAGCAAAAAAATGCACAATTAGCAACCCAGCTAAAACAAACGGAAGCGGGTTCGCACCAGGCACAACAAAAGGTCGAAGATCTTGAAACCCGTACGCAAAAAATTGAAAAAATCACTCCTGATGATAATGGCTATTTTGAACTCCACGGCTATGCGCGCTCCGGGATGATGACCAACCACAACGCCCGCCATTCACAGGGAGGACCGTTTATGACCCCGGCCGGGCAAACTGGCGGCGCAATTGGCCGTTTGGGGAACGAGCCGGACACCTATGTCGAAGTCTATCTGGAGAAAAAACAGCGCCTGGATAATGGCGCGACCACCCGCTTTATGACCATGATCGCCGACCAGCAAAAAAGCTATAACGACTGGACCGCTGATTCCAGCACCTTAAACGTCAGTCAGGCGTTTGCCGAAATCGCCTCTCTGCCCAGCTTTAGCGGGCCGCTTAAGGACACCACGCTGTGGGCCGGCAAGCGCGTCGATCGCGATAACTTTGAAATTCCGTGGCTCGACTCCAAATTCGTGGCGCTCAACGGTACCGGAGGCGGCATTTATGACGTTCGCTGGTCGGAGAATACCCGCAGCAACTTCTCTTTTATCGGGCGCAGCTTCGGCGATGTCGACGTAGTCAATAATGATGTGCAGAACTATATCCTTACCGCCAACAACTATTTTGGCCCGGTACAGCTGTTTGTCAGCGGCATGCAGGCAAAGGACAATGAGCAACGGGAAACGCTTAGCGGCTATAAAGTCTTTAACGCCGCCAATAAAGGCTACACCGTCCTGCTCGGCTATCAGGGCGATAGCTTCTATGGACTGACGCAGGGGGAAACGCGCAGCGTGCTGTCATGGGGACAAGGTCTGGGCGCGGAGGTGAAAAATATCGGCACCGACCCGGCGCTACTCTCCGATGCCAGTACCCTGCGTTTTGCTAGCTATGGGATGGTCAATCTGGCCCCCGACTGGGATTTTGCCCCCTCGGTCCTTGCGCAATCTAGCCGCGATCGCTACGTCAAGGGCGACGACTACCGCTGGATAACCCTCAACGGCCGCCTGATGCAAAACATTACGCAAAACTTCGCTTTAGGCTATGAGGCCACGTGGCAGTATATGGATCTCGACCCCAACGGCTATCAGCAGTACCAGAAGGTACACGGCAACTTCTATAAACTCACCTTTGCCCCAACCTTCCGCCCGGATGATATTTCGCCGTTCTTCACCCGCCCGGAGCTGCGCGTTTTTGCCACCTGGATGAACTGGGATAAGGCGCTGGATAACTACAGTCCGAACGATACGCTGGGCCAGAAAGGCTTCACCTCCGGTGGAGAGTGGTCGTTTGGTATTCAGATGGAAACCTTCTTCTGATCGAAGGTGTTCGGCTTTCTGGCAAAGCCGAACACCTGCTGGTTTATTCTGCCGATCCGTCCGACAGCTGTCTCTCCTGGCGGCGAAACTCGCTGGGCGAAACCCCAACCGCACGATGAAAATCACGCGAAAAATGCAGCGGATCGTTATAGCCCACCTGCCCGGCAATTTTGCCAATGGTGTCATCCGTTTCCACCAGTAAGCGCCGGGCCTGGGACAGGCGATAGTTTTTTAGCCATTTTAACGGGCTCTGATTGAAGGTTTCCTGAAACAGGCGAAATAACTGCGACTTGCTGACCTGGCAATACTGCATAAATTTGCCAATATCCCACTCGTCATTATAGTGGCTGTGGATCTGATAAATAAGATGCCCCAGTCCCCGATGGGTAATCACCGGAGATTTCTCCGTTTCCTGACTGCGGTTTTCCAGCAAAGTAAAAATAAGTTTGGCGCACAGCGCATCACAGTGCGCGTCCGAAACCAGCGTATGGCTTTTCATTAAGCCGAAGAGTTGATAATAAATTTCGGTGACCTTCTCCGGCTGTTGAAAGGTAAAAACGGGCGCCTGGAGAACATTGAGAATATGCATGATGCTATTTAATTTTGAACTATCTATTCTCAGCCATAATATTTCCCAAGGCTCGGCGCTATCAGGATAGTGTTCATGCGGCCATCTTACCGGCAGCCAGGCGAGATTCCCCTCCTGCACATGATGAAGATTATTTTCCAGGCGAACAACGCCTCGCCCTTTGAGACAATATATAAGCTCATGCCCGACAACGGACTGGCGCTGAATATGAAAATTGGCGTTAGTCCGGATATGCCCCGCCCTGAGAACCCGATAGTTAACCAGCGTCGAAAAATCATCGGATTCCCGATACCAGTTTTCGATGACCTGCGTTCGCTGCGCGAGTGAATTCATATGCCGCTCCCTAAACAATCAATATTCATCAAGCGTATGAATATCTATCGTGACACGGTATGCGGAAATTCAGGCCGGTTTCGTTATGGATTTTTGAGCTATCTCACAACAAAGCAACAGATGAATTCTACGTCGAAGATTTTCCCCCAAAAGCCATCTTTAACACTCACTCAGCGCGTCAGGAAAGCCCCACGGCGCATGGCCGGTGTCACAATGCTTCGGCCTGCCTCAGGGTAACGTTTTCCCTTCCGGCTCTCCCCCTGAATGATGAGATCGTTGTTTAACGGTTTCCACCGTAGTACGCAGTGAACCAATTAAAGAAAAGGATTGATGAGAATCTACTCCCTTAGAATAGGGTTAGTTCTTTAACATGGCCTCCTGCCAGCGTCTCGTCAGATAATTATGTTCATCCATAACCGAATTCCACACCGCAATATGTCCCATACGTTGCGCGTAACTTCCGCCGTCACGGATCTCGCCCACAGGGATCAGCGGCGCGCCATGCGCATCAAATAGCAGCTCAGCGGCAGGTTTTCCCCCATACCAAAAATCCCATTCAGCCAGTGAGAGATGGGCGCGACTTCGCTGTGGATTGGAGATGTAATATCCCTGCCGGGCCATTACCGCGCCGGGCCAGCCGGACTGCCACCAGTTGAGGTATTCGTATGCCGCATCTTTTATGCTCCCGGTCACGCAGCGTGATAACGACATCCCGCCGTACCATGCGCGATACCCTTCTCTCGGGTGCGCCATTTTATAGCCCCGCTGGTGAAAGTGGCGACGGAAATAGATAGGAGCCCACAGGCTCTGGACCTCCACGTGCCGGTTATCGATTAAGTCGCAAGCCTGCTCCTGAGTCGACCAGAACGCCGCAAAGTGCCCCTGGCGATTGAGCTGTGTCAGCTCCTCCGTCAGAACATCGATCTCTTCCAGCGACAGATTGCCGATATCCGAAAACCGCGCCATCCCGGCCCCCTGCATAGCCAGGGCCGCATCAATGCCCCCCATTGCCGCATCCTCCTGCAGCGCAACCGCCCCGGTGAGAGCAGGATGCAGCAGCCATCCCCAACTCTCCTCCTCGCCGCGCAGCGCATCAGGAAGACGGTCGACATGATAGGCAAAGCTATCGGCGTTATGCGTCAGCGGCAGCATGCTAATGCGATCGCTCGGTTGGCTGCTCAAATGGAGATCGCGCTGGACGTACAAGCGCTGGGACGGGACGCTGCCGTCGGCAAGCTCACCGGTTAAGGTGCCCAATTTAGCCAGCTCGTTGACCTCATCCCAGTATTTCAACCGTTTAATTTCAAGAGGTTGAATAGCGCGGGCTGGCCAGACAAAATCGATATTATGAAACCACTGATCGTACAGATCGTAACTTTCCGGCTGCATGACTGCGATACGCTGCGCGTCCTCAACGCTGTGCAGCAGGTATTCGATGTTAATCCCCAGCTCTTGCTCCGCGCGTATGCGCAGCATCTCCAGCAACGTCACCGATGTACCAAGCACCCGAAGCGTCAGCGGGGGGCGCATTATCGCGGCTGAATTCATCCCTTCAGGACTCCTGTAATACATGCATATAGCGGCTGAAGGCCTGTTGTAAACAGCTGGCCTCAAGCCCCCGCAAAATAAAGACCAGCGTTGAACTTTCCAGCGCTCCCGGCCAGTCACGTAAATGCACCGGCGGATGCAGCGTATGCTGCACACCGTGGATCACCACTGGCGAGTCGCTGTCGCTGACGCGCAAAATCCCCTTCACCCGCAGGACTGCGCTCCCATGGCAATGTAATAGCATTGATAGCCAGATAGCAAATGCCGGCCAGTTTAACGACCGTTCAAGCGAAATTACGCAGGTCTGCGTCGCCGGATGCGCCTCGCTGTAGGGGGTTGGCATCAGCGTAAATGTCTTCTCCGCGCAAGCGCCCAGCCAGCGAACGCGCTGCTCGGGGGAGCCGCGAACGACTTCGCTGCGGAATAACCACGCTGGCGCATCCAGCGCCTGCCGGGTATCCCCCAACTCCGCCAGCGGATTCAGCTGCCGCAGCCACTGCCGCAGGGCGGCCGCCTCTTCCGTCGGGACGCGATCGCTTTTGCTCACCAGCAATTTATCCGCCGCGCTAACCTGCGCCAGCCACTCGGGCTGGCTATCCGCCTGATGACGAGCATGTTCCGCATCAACGAGCGTAACCAGCGTTCCCTGCACAAAATGGTTCTGCAGCTGCCGATCGTGAAGCAGCGTGGAAAGAATGGGGGCCGGATCGGCCAGCCCGGTGGTCTCAAGCACCACATGATGAAATGCCGGGATAAGGCCGCGGGTCCGGCGTTCATAGAGATCCAACAGGGCAGCCTTTAGCTCGCCGCGAATCTGGCAGCATACGCAGCCGCTCGGCAGCAGCACCGTATCCGGCGCAACTTCATTCAGCAGATGATGGTCGATACCGACCTCGCCAAACTCGTTGACCAGCAAGGCGACATCGTTGAGATTCTGCTGAGCCAGCCAGCCTTTAAGCAGCGTCGTTTTGCCGCTGCCAAGGAACCCGCTCAATACATGTAGGGGTAATTTTTCATCGTAAGACATCATCCCTCCCCGTCGCGTCCAGCGCGGCCAGCCAGCCCTCATCCAGCGGGTCGACCGCGCGGTGGAGCATTTTTTCGGCCTCTTTCCACAATACGTCAAGCGAGTGCACCAGCACCTGCTGCCCCGTTGGGCTGGCCAGCAGCCAGCTGCCGTGAAACTCCGTCAGCGTGAGGCGCCAGGGCTTCAGAGTCCGGTTGAGCAGCGCCAGCTGCTGCAAACGCAGCTGGCGCCGGGGAATATCCTGCCGCAGCGGATCGCTCCACTGCGGCCCGTTGTCAAGCAGACCGCAAACACCACACATTTTGGGCTCCTTAGGGCATCACATCGCCAGAATTAGGGCCCAGCGTCTGGCCGGCAAACAGGTTGCCGCCGGGTTCGCTGGCCAGCAGCAACGCCACCGGCGCCACCTCTTCCGCTCGTCCAAAGCGGCCCAACGGCAGCTCTGCCGCTTTCGCCGCCTTCCAGGCCTGGTTAATCCCGTCGATGAGCGGTGTATCAATCGGCCCAGGCGCGATAGCGTTCACCAGCACGTTGCCGGAAGAGACCTCCAGCGCCAGTGATTTTGTCAGGCCTATCACCCCCGCCTTCGCCGCCGCATAGTGACACAGCTCAGCCCCACCCTTAATGCCCAGCTGGGAGGCAATATTAATAATGCGCCCCCATCGCTGTGCCAGCATCGCCGGTAGCGCACGCTGGCTCGCCAGAAACACGCTGCGCAGATCCACCGCCATCATCGTTTCCCACATCTCCAGCGTGATGTCGCTACAGCGCGCCTGGGTCAGCATACCCGCGTTGTTGACCAGCACATCAATGCCTTCATAGTATTCAAGACAGGCATCAACCCCGGCGGTCGCCCCGGCGACCTCGCCGACATCGGCGACGATGCCCTGGCATACCGCCCCTGACTGTCGGCAGCGTTCAACCACGGCGGACAATCTATCGCTATCGCGGTCGGTCAACACCAGCCGCGCTCCTTCGCAGGCAAACAGCACGGCGATTGCCTCGCCTATTCCGCTGGCCGCCCCGGTGATAACGCAACGTCTGTTTTGCAGTAGCATACTGACTCCTTAATCAGGCCAACGAACGGTCAGACCGCCATCAACAATGAGGCTTTGTCCGGTCAGATAACTGCTCTCTGCGCTGGTCAGAAAGGCCACCACCCGGGCAATATCCTCCGGACGCCCCACCCGCTGCAATGGGATAGATTTCGCGGCTTTCGCCAGCCCCTCGGGCCCAAGAGAGTTCTGTTTATCCAGCGACTGCGGCGTTTCAATCAAGCCGGGAATAACCGCATTGCAGCGGACCCCTCGCGGAGCCAGCTCAACCGCTAACGAACGGCAGATCCCAGGCACGGCAGCCTTCGCCGCCGCATAGTGCGCATGCTCCTGCCAGCCGTAGACGCCACCAGCAATCGACGAAATAGCCACCAGGCTAGCGCCGTCCCCCAGATGTCGGGCCGCGGCGCGAAAACAACGCATCACGCCCGTCAAATCAACATTAAGCATGGCGTTCCACCGCTCGTCGCTCATCTCTTCAATCGGCGAACAGCGTAAGATCCCGGCATTGGCAATAACATAATCAAGACGGCCAAAATGGTTCACCCCCTGGGAGATAAACGCATCCACCGACGCGGTGTCGGCCACGTCCAGCGGCAGCCAGAGCGCCTCCCCTCCGGCGGCCTCGACCTGAGCCGCGGCGGCGGCAGGGTCATGCGGATCGTCAGGGTAGTAGCCCGCAATCACGCGAACGCCGCGCCGGGCGTACAGCGTCGCTAACGCCAGCCCAATACCGCTCGCTGCGCCGCTGATGGCGGCGACAGGTTGGCTGGAAATCGTCATGTGCATAATCGCTCCTTAAATTTGAGGCTCAGTGTTAACCGCATTTTTGACTGCTGCCGCGCTTTGCATATCGGCACGCGCAAACCACATCACGATGCCGGAGATGAAGCACGGAACCGCCCCGAACCACAGCGCCGCATCCTGCCAGTTGCCGCCGTGGCTCAGCACGGCGGTAGTACCGACGCTGGCGATAATCGCCCCGACCGGCCCCATCGCGCCGATTAGTGCGCCCGCCGTAGCGCGGATCGCGGTAGGGAAGCTTTCGCTAATGAAAAACAGCGCCGCGGCATAGGGACCGATCAGGAAAAATAATCCAATGCTGTACAACGCGACGATCGTGGCAAAGTTGTCCGGGCAGAACAGCATGCCGGCAAAAGCGATCCCCCCCAGCATCCAGCCGACCGCGATGGTGTTACGCCGGCCAATCCGGTCGCCAAGCCAGCCGTGGGCCAGGTAGCCGCAATAGCCCACCAGATTCGACAGAATCAAGATCAGCAGCGAGTTATTAAAGGAGACATCGTGAGTTTTGGTAATGACCGTGGTGCCCAGCACGCTAAAAATCTGAATGGCGAACCAGTTAATCAGCACCGCCGCACCCAGCACCAGCGTGGCGCGCAGCGAGGGACCGCGAAAGGCTGCGGCGATGCCGCCGCGGTGATGCTCTTCCCAGGAAACCTGATAATCCGCCGCCACCTGGCGCGCATCGGCAACATTGCCTTGCTCGCGCAGCTGCTGGATCTTTTTCTGCACCTGAAACTGCGGCGTCTCTTTCAGCTTTAACGCCAACACCGCGATAATCAGTGAAGGTAAGGCGGCGAAAATAAAGCTGCCCTGCCAGCCGATAATCGGCATCAGAATAGCGGTCAGCGCCGAAGCCACCAGGGCACCCACCGGCCATCCTCCTTGCACCAGGCTATAGACAAAGCCTTTGCGCTTATTGAGCTTCGGGTCGTCAATGGCGGTATATAGCTCGGATAAATATGTCGCATTCACCGTTTGCTCGGCATACCCCAACCCGGCGACTGAGCGAATCGCCGTGAGCGCGCCTTTCCCCCAGGAGCCGCCTACGGCGGTCAGTAATGAGCAAAGCGCGGCGCCGCCGACGGTAATAACAATTCCCATCCGCCGACCCAGGCGGTCCACCAGCGGGCCGATCGCCAGCGCGATTACCGCCCCGCCAACCGCGACCCAGGTGGCGATTTCCGCCTGCTCAACCTCGTCCCAGCCAAAATGCACGCCTATTTCCGGCAGCAAAGTACCAAACAAAATGAAATCGTATACAGCAAAAACCCAGGCAAAAAATGCAATCCAGGTGGCGAATTTCACATCCTTGATAGTCAACTGCTGCGGCTGCCAGCCGTTTACGGAGGTTTTCTTAAAAATGCTCATAGCGTAATCCCTCGGTCGGGGTTAAATGACATTATGCCGAGCGCGGTTTGCGCGCCTTGAAATCGTCCGCAATCTCATCAAAGGTGACAAAACGCACCCCTTCGTGGCTGCGGATGTACTGAATCAGGCGCTCGAGCATCAGCAGCACCTGGGGACGGCCGGAAACATCAGGGTGGATGGTCATGGTGAAGACGGCGTAATCATTTTCGCGATAGACCCAATCGAACTGATCGCGCCACATCTCCTCCAGATGGCGCGGATTGACGAAGCCGTGGCTGTTGGGGGATTTTTTGATAAACATCATCGGCGGCAGATCGTCGAGGTACCAGTTAGCGGGAATTTCCACCAAATCAGTCTCTTCACCACGCTGCAGCGGCTTCATCCAGGCGTCCGGATGCTGGCTGTAGTCGATTTTGGTCCAGCTGTCGCCAACCCGCACGTAGTAGGGATGGAAGTCGTTGTGCATCAGGCTGTGGTCGTATTTAATCCCTTTTTTCAACAGCAGCTCGTTGGTCACGTTGCTGAACTCCCACCAGGGGGCCACATAGCCTGTGGGGCGTTTACCCGCTAACTTCGTCACCAGTTCGATACTGCGATCCAGTACCGCTTCCTCCTGAGCCGGGGTCATCGCAATCGGGTTTTCATGGCTATAGCCATGGATCCCGACCTCATGCCCGGCATCAACAACCGCTTTCATCTGCTCCGGGAAGGTCTCAATCGAGTGGCCCGGGATAAACCAGGTGGTGCGCAGGTTCTGTTCCGCGAACATTTTCAGCAACCGCGGCGCCCCCACCTCGCCGGCGAACAGACCGCGCGAGATATCATCCGGCGAATCTTCCCCGCCGTACGAACCCAGCCAGCCGGCAACGGCATCAACGTCTACACCAAACGCGCAAAGGATGTCTTTGGCCATATTTCATTTCCTTAAGAGTTGAGATACAACGGGTCAGCGCAGGCGGCATGCCGCTGCGCAAGAAGGTCGGATACCGCACTGGCGGCCATCAAGAGACGGCGATCCTCGCCGGTCGGTAGTGAGAAGAGCAGACTGGTGAACAGCCCGTTAGCCGTCACCCCGCTCGGCAACGCGACGCCGGGCATATCCAGCAAACTGCCGGGCATGGTCAAACGCAGCGTCGCGCTATTGACCACGGCGAAAGCCTCCGCATCCGCAACCAGCGGCGCCAGGCGCGGCGCGGTATGCGCCACCGTCGGCGTCACCAGCACCGCACCATTGAGCTCATCGGCCAGCGCCTGCTGCCACAGCGGCCGCTGGCGCAAAAACGTGGTTAGCACCGCCGGGTCAATGCGCCCGGAAGCCATCAGGCGGCGACGAATAAACGGATCGATATTTTCCGCCGCAGGCGATGACAGCAGCGCAGCATGTAGCTGGAAAGCCTCAACGGCCCCCGGCCAGCCGTGCGCCGCAATCCAGGCGAGCGCATCATGGAAGGCGTTTAGCCGCCGGTACTCCACGGCGATACCTGCGGCAGCCAGGGACGAAAGCAGGCGATAGCCCTGTTCCCGGACCGCAGCATCAGCGGCGTCCATAAGTTGAGAATCAACAACCAGCGCCGGAGCCGGGTACGTCTCCTCTTCCACGCCGCAGAGAATCGCATCCAGCGCGCGGGCATCGCGAACGCTACGGCACAGCGGGCCGAGCGTGTCCAGCGAATCGGCGAGAGGGAACACCCCGCTCGCGTCATAGCGCTGACGGCTGGAGCGATATCCCATCACGCCGTTGAACGCCGCCGGGATCCGTACCGAACCCGCGGTATCCGTCCCCATCGCAATGCAGGCCAGCCCCAGCGCTACCGCTCTGGCCGCGCCGCTGGAAGAACCGCCCGGGACCTGTTCTTCACCGTCAGCCGCCAGCAGGGCCGGGGTGCCGAACGTCGGGTTAATGCCCAGTCCGGAGAAAGCAAATTCGCTCAGGTTGGTTTTACCCATCGTGACCATCCCCGCCTGGGTCAGACGCGCCACCAGCGCGGCGTCGCAAACGGCCGCCGGGGCGTTCCGGCGGGTTGCCGACCCTGCCGTCGTGCGTGTGCCCGCAATATCAAACAGATCCTTCCAGGCGACGGGGATACCGTCCAGCGCGCTCAACGGCGCCCCTTGCTGCCAGCGCCGCGCCGACGCCGCCGCCTCTTTACGAGCGCGCTCGGGAGTCAGAGTTATGAAAATGCCGCTCGATTTCTCCGCCGCCGCCAGGCATGCGTCGGTGAAATCGAGCGGTGAGAGCTGGCCCTCGGCAAACAGTGCGGCAATAGAGCAGGCATCGAGTTGGCCCTGCTGGAACTGCTGGCGGATCGTGTTGGCGTTCATGCTCACCTTAAATGTATATTTAATTAAAAATCCATTTAAACATAGCAAAACGAATGCCAATAAAACGACAAATAAGTGACCAAAATGTGATCAAAGTGTATTATATTTGTATTAATCATTAAATATCATGGAGATGAAGCATAGCTGTTGCGGCCTCTGCTCCTGCTTCCCCGGATCGGCACGACATGGAACAAAATGTATTTTGTTATCAATGGTCCATTAAAGGGCATTCTGCACCACGGCGGTGCCAGCGATGCGGGTAGCTATGTCATTGAGCAGGATGTGATAAGGTAAGTGCGATGAGGTAAGGATCGAAAATATGGTCATGCAGACAAACCCTTCGCATGCGGCAACGGAAGAAACCGCCTCTGCGCGCTATGAAGTCATTCGGCAGTTTTTACGTCACACCTTGATAGAGCAGCGAGTGCCTAAGGGCCTGGTGCTGCTGGAAGGTCCGTTAGCGCAACTATTCGGCACCAGCCGGGTACCGGTGCGCCGGGCGTTAAGTCTGTTACATGAAGAAGGTCTGATTACCCGATTTGAGGGTCGCGGCTTTATCGTGGCGCAGGATGCGGAAGCCGTAGAACCCTTGCGTATTGCCTTAACGCGAGAATTGTTCGGGCTTAACGAGCAGCAAGCGCTGGTGGACACTCGTACCAGCGGGGAGAAGGTACTGGAAGGGCTGCAGATCGTGCTTTCAACCGCGATGGTGTTCGGTTGTTATCAGGTTAATGAGCAAAAGGCGGCGCTGTACTACAACGTGAGTCGGTCGGTGGTCCGTGAAAGCCTGATGCGCTTGCGCGATAAGGGACTGGTAGAAAAAGAGCCCTATTCACAGTGGTTGACGGGACCGCTTACCGCTCGAGAAATCGCGGATCACTTTGAGATCCGCGCCAGCCTCGAACCCGCGGCGCTCTGCAAGGCTGGCCCTCTCCTCCAGGCGGAGTGGATTGCTTCCATGCTGGAAAAGACGCATAAATACAAAGGCCGGCAGCTGACGGCCACGGAGCTGGAATTACTTGAAGAGGATTTGCACGTCCGCTGCCTCGAACCTGCCGGTAATAAGTTGATGATGCAAATCCTGCGTCAGCATCAGTCCCCCTTCATCGTCACGCGCATCTTCTACGATTTACTTGCTATCCCGGTGGAAACAACCACGCTGGAGGAACACGCTCTGGTGTATGGCATGCTGCTGAAAGGAAACTGGCCCCTGGCGGCAGCCTGCCTGAAAGATCATCTCGAACGCGCCCAGGTCCGAACTTTGCAGCGCTTAAAAGTCCTTTCCGTGCTGCCGGTACCCGTTCTCCCGGATTTTATGGAACCAAAATAGTAACTTAGCAATTGCTGTGTCGGCATTCTTCATTTTGGCTATAGCTCAAGCCGCCGTCGGTAAAGGAGTCCGTTGAAGCAAAATTACCGGAGGGCATTTGGGGTACATCAATTGGATATGGGTTGGCGCATGACGTAATAAGGATACTTATTATCTCCCCATCTGCTGACGGGGAATAGCTTATGGAACATACAAGAAAGCAGGATGTCATTATTGGCGTTGTTCTGAGTAAGATGACCTTCCCCTATTTTCATTCAAAATTTTCGCACCTCAATCTTCAGCTTATGAAGCGCATAATAGAGCTGGCGCGGCGTGATATTGAGCAACCGCGCGGCTTTGGCTTTTACCCATCCGCTTTTCTCCAGTGCCGTAATAAATCGATGCCGAATTTCGTCATCCGCATCGCTACCGCTTACCGTCATCGCCGTCGGCGCCTGGATATTTGCGGGCGCCCGGCAGGGATCCCACCCGCCGGCAGGTTCCGGCAGAGAGATATTTCTCCGTCGTTTACTGTAGTTTTCAATACGCAAATTCAGCTGCTTACGCAGACAGTGTCCCTGAATACAGGGCAGTTGCGCAATGATATCGCTCTGGCGATGCAGCACCGCATATTCAAGACAGTTTTCCAGATCGCGCTGATTGCCAGGCCACTGGCAAACATACAGCGGCGAAAGCGCCTGCGGATCCAACTGCACCTTAACGTGATTGTGCCGGTTAAAGCGGCGAAAAAAATCCTCCACCAGCCCAGGGAGATCCTCAGGTCGTTCACTTAGCGGCGGGAGCGGAATACTGGCCACGTGCAAGCGGTAATATAGCTCCGGCAAAAAAGCGCCCTGAGCAACCCGTTCCTCCAGATTAAGCTCGCTGGCGCACACCAGCCGGGTATCGCCGCACCGGCTGCGATTATCGACCGGAGAGAGAAAAGGACGTTGCTCAAGCAGCAGTATCAACAGCCGTTGCAGGCGTAATGAAAAGTGACCGATCTCGCTTAGAAAAAGAGTTCCGCCCGCCGCCTGCTCCAACGCTCCGGGCACCGGCGGCGTGCGCATGGCATCTCCCAGCAACGCGTGCAATACCTCCTCTTCCGCCACATGATCGCAGGCAAGCTTCACAAAGGGACCTTCCCGCCAGGACGACCCGCGATGCAGGGCGCGCGCGATGGTATCTTTTCCGGTTCCGGGTTCGCCGCGCAGCAGCACCGGCGTTTGCACTGACGCATATTGTTGCAAGCGGGTCATCACCTGTTTCATCGCTGGCGAATGGGCAATCAGCGGGCGGGGTTCACTGTGCCTGGGTGCCGGACGCTCAGGCGTATGGATATTGTCGCGGTTGTTACGCGTCATCGTCAGGCTTGCCCCCGAAACTGTTTGTAGTTCAAGCGGTATTTTTCCAGCCTTAGCCCCAGCGCCCGACGCGTCATATTCAGATGCGCGGCGGCGCGAGAGACATTTCCCTGAAACATGCCCAGCGCTTCAACAATCAGATCGTATTCGATTCGCGAAAGGCGAGCCTCCAGGCCATCCTGCTCCGCCAGATGCTCAATCACCGGCTGAAGCGACAGGGGGAGATGCCAGGCATGAATGATACCTTCATCCGCCAGCAGCACCGCTCTCTCCATTACGTTTTCCAGCTCCCGTACGTTGCCTGGCCAGTCGTAGTTGAGCAGCATATTCAGCGCAGGCGTGGCGATAGTGGGGATCTCTACCCCCTGCTCGCGGGCAAACCAGGCATTGAAGTGATCGGCAAGAATGAAAATATCGTTCCCGCGTTCGCGCAGGGGGGGAATGGTAACCGGGAAGACGTTCAGGCGATAATAGAGGTCTTCGCGAAACGTCCCCTTCCCGACCATCTCACTGAGATCCCGATGGGTGGCGGCGAGGATCCGGACGTTAACCTGCAGCGTATCGTTACTGCCCACTCGCTCAAAGCTGCGCTCCTGTATGACGCGCAGCAGTTTGGATTGCGCCGAGGGCGAGAGTTCGCCGACTTCATCAAGAAAAATCGTACCGCCATCCGCCTCTTCAAAACGTCCTGCCCGGCGGGAAATGGCCCCGGTAAACGCCCCTTTCTCATGGCCGAAAAGTTCGCTCTCAATAACGCTCTCCGGCAATGACGCGCAGTTGAATTTGATGAAGGGGCCCGCCGAACAGTGGCTGTTCTGGTGAATCGCCGTAGCTACCCGCTCTTTGCCAACTCCGCTCTCTCCGAGGATCAGCACGGTGGTGCGCGCGTGGCTGACTTTATCAATCAGCTGATATACCGCCTGCATGGCGCGGGAGTTGCCGATAATATTGGCAGGCTTATACTTTTCCGCGCTTTGACTGATGGCCGTACTGTGCGCCCGCAGCACTTTTTTGTGCGCGCGCTCCAGTAAATGAAGCTCCACCGCCTGAGCAATAATGGCCGCAATGACCCGCAGCACTTCCAGATCTAAAAAACGCAGCTGGACATTGTTGTAAACGCGTTCAATGCCGATGGTCCCCATCACCTTTAGGCCACGGATAATCGGGACGCATATAAACGAGTGCTGCCCGTCACGCTGCTTATCCCAGCTGCCGGTACGGTTAAGGAATAAAGGGTCATCGGCAATATGCGGCACCACGATGGGCTGTCGCGTCTCAATCACCCGTCCCGTGATGCCTTCCCCCGGCGCATAGACGCCTTTTTCCACCTCTTCCGGCGACAGGCCGTAGCTTTCATGGATAAAGATTTGATCGCAACTCGCGTCATAGAGGGTAATCATGGCGCGGATCACCTGCATATGTTTTTGCATCAGCTCCAGCACCAGCTTCAGGGTGCGCGAAAGTTTTCCCTCTGCGCTGACCACTTTACTGACCTCCGAGAGCAGCGGCATCAGTTCAGAACGGCACTCCCCCAGACGGCAGCTGAACGACAGCGGCTCCGTTAGGGGGGAAAGTGTCGCGCCGGTCAGGTTAAAAGCTCTTTTCTCAAGGTGCATCGCGTTTCTCCCGATAAATAGACGACCAGACTCACGAGCGAGCGGCGTTAAACCGCCTGCGTTCTCTGATGCAAAATCAACGCCAGCGCAGCCTGAAACGAGCGCAACATAACCAATTGAATTTATTTATTTCTTTAAAAAACCAGGCGCGCACGACGGGAGAAAGTGTTCCGCAAGGTACATTATTGTTGGCTTTCGTACATTAGCGTACAGGCTCCACCATGACGCTGAGCATGCCGTCGCCGCCGGGCATGACGCGCCAGGTAAAACGGGCAGGGTCCAGAGCAGAAAACCACTTTGGCAGATGGTCGCAGCGGATCTCCAGCGAACTAAACGTCTGCTGCTCGAAGAACGGCATCAGCAGCCGCTTCGAGGTGTGCGCTCCGCCACTCTGCAGCGCCGCCAGCAAATCAACGCGAAACGCCCCTTCCCCCTCGGCGGGCATGATGAATGCCTGAGGAAGGAGGGTGACAGGTTCAGGCGCGGGCGGTATCTGCACGACGATACGATCCAGAAAGTCTTCCGGCCTGCCGCTCGTTTTCCACATGGTTAGCCCCATGCCGTCGAGCCATGCCAGCAGCGCGCCGCGGATCTCGCTGGCGACAAAATGCCGACAGTGCGGCAGCTCGGCCAGCATGGATAGCGTACGCTGGCGAATTTGGCTAAGCGTAAGCGTAGGTGAGAGAGCAAAAGGGATACGCTGACAGCTCTGCCACTGGCCCTCTTCGCGGGTAAAGACGTTGACATAGCCGGACTGGCCCAGCGGGGCCGTTATGCCTCGTTCATCAACAAATACGGCGATCTTCATGGCATTCCCCCCATTAAAAGCCGTGCTGCTTACCTTTCATCGACGTAATGTCGATGCGGATAACCTGCGTCGCCGTCAGGTTAGCCGCCGGAAAGGTGAAGGATTTGCGACTAAAACGCGCCATCAGCCGATGGAGCATGGCAATTTTTTCCGCATCATCCTGAACGAAATACGTTTTCCCCAGGCCAATAACCGTGCGGTGCCGCGCTTCATAATTACAGGCCAGAGGATCTTCCACCACCCCGCCGAACTGAGAGATAGCAAAGCAGATTGCCCGGTTTTTTTTCATGATCTCAATTTTGCTGCCAGCGCGGGCAGAGTGAAAATAGATCGATGAACCATCCCATACGTAGAAAACCGGCAGCAGAAACGGTACGTCATCGCAGGATAACGCGATATGCATCACCCTCTCCTGGGTCAGAATGGCGTCGATTTCTGCCAGGTCGGTTATCTCGCGTTCATCCCGACGCATTTCACCGTGCGGGTGTCCGAACATGAATGAGGAAGTCTCCATCACGATCTCTCCGCGAGCGCTACCCGCCCGGCCTTGATTAACGCATCCAGCTCATCGCAAAGCACCAGAATGCGTGCCCCGTCGCTCTCATCAGGGGCGCCGTGGTGATAGTCATCAACGGAGCAGATGCCGAAAATGGTATCCAGTGACAAAATGTTCTGCCGGAGCGCATCGTCGATCTCAAGGTGTTCTTCAATACTGCACAACAGGCTGCGGTAGTTGTGGTTGAGCGGCATATCGCCATACAGGGCGCAGAGCGCGATGAGATAACACTCCACCGCAATGGCCCCGACGTTGAACACCAGGCTTGATGACCGGGTCTGATCCACCAGCAGTCGCGCCCGATGATGATAGCCGCAGGCGTGTTCATAGCAGCGGCTAAAGCGCTGGTCGTCGCTTTCAAACAGTAACGTCGACATAGATATTCTCCAGGAAAAAAGCCGGGTTCCCCCGGCGTTGGATACGGCGACTACCAGACGTTGAGGATCCACTCTTTATTTTTCTTGTATTCCATATCGGTAAAGAGCGTATTGGCCATCTGTTCCGCGAGCCAGATGGCCCCGGCATAGCCCACGACCGGGTGCCGGTAATGGCCGGCGCGGTCGTAAGTGGGGAAGCCGACTCTGACCATCGGGATCTGGTTGTCGATGGCGGTAAAGCGTCCTTTTGAATGCCCGAGGATCAAATCCAGCTCCAGGGAGCCATCCGTGATGCGCTTCTCCATCTCCCAGAGGTCAGCGTTGGTGACAATCTCCATCTTGTAATCCACCTGCTGCTGCAGCGCCTGGATACGCGGGTCGCTGCCGTAGCCGGCGTTATCGTCGCCGAGCAGCAGCAGCATCGGCTTCATCTCAAGGTCGAGACAGAATTCCGCCAGCCCTACGACCAGGTCCGGGTTGCCGTAAATCGCCACCTTTTTGTCGGCGAGAAACATATGCACCAGGTCGGTCAGGGCATCGAGGGCGATACCGCGCTCGCGCACCAGCGATGGCGGAACAGGTTTGCCGGTCAGGTTTTTGAGGTTTTGCAAAAAAGTATCGGTGTTTCGAATGCCAATCGGCGTCGGGCCAATCAGCGCGGGCACTTCGAAGGTCTCCTCCAGATAGCGGGCCGCTTTTGCCCCTTCATAACGGTTGAGCGCAAGGGTAGCGGTCGCGTTAGCGGTACCGACCAGATCGGCAATCGTGGTGTTGCCGTGGGACACATGGTTCCCGGAAGGCATCAGCGGCGAATCGAACGCTTCAATTTCGAACAATACTGTCGCGTCGATCGCCATCTCCGTCAGCAGATGCTTAAGGGCCGTAACGTCCCCCGGATTGACCCATCCGGTTATCAAATTCAGCTTGCCGCTAGGTTCGCTTTTGCGGGCGAAATATTTCACCATATCGCGCACGGCAAGGTCATAGCCGCTGATCATACTGCCGACAAAACTCGGCGTATGGATGGGGATCAGATGCACTTCCCGGCCGGCGTATTTCTCCTTCAGCAGCCCATCGTTGAGCTTACGCACGACGCCGTCCACATCGTCCCCGATAACCTCCGTGGAACAGGTCGTGATAATCGGGATAACCTTAACGTGGGGATAGCGCATCAGCAGCACATCCACCGCCTGTTCAACCCGGTCAAGCGCGCCAAATACCGCACCATCTTCATGAACCGACGACGAGGCAATCTCGAAGCTCTCCTTCAGATGCTGGGAAATCAACAAACGGACAAACATCACGCAGCCCTGTCCCCCATGAACAATGCCGATACAGTCCTTAATGCCAATACTGACATACTGCGCGCCCGCAGGCTGACAGGTAAAAATGGGATTGATTACCCCGGTGCGATCTTTCGCTTTCAGTTCACAAGACATGATCAACCCCTCTTAATAACGCTTATCGGTCAGCTCGGCGTTGAGTGAACCGGTAATAGTCAGATAGTTCAGGCGCTGATGCAGCGCATCCATCAGTTCGGCAACGGCATCGACGCTCATCGACTTCAGCCACGTAAAGCGCGCACGCCATGCATCCGCCAGCACCATTGCGTCAGCCCAGTAGCAGCGGTCCGCAGGGGTATCCAGGGTGACGGGTTCGCCGCACAGCAGTTCACGGGTTTTTCCCAGTACGCCAGCGTTCTGCTTTTCCCGATCCCAGCTACGAGAGTGAAACTGCCACAGGCAGTGCTTCATGATGTAATCCACCATCTGCTCGATTTTTTCATCCTGGGTCATACGGCCTCCTGGCGGCCTGAAGCCTGCGCCGGGAAATCCGGGTATTCGCGCTCGCGCAGCTTCGTCACGCTGTCGTAGCCGCCGGTGTATTCACGCAGATCCGGGCTGTTGCGTATCTCTTCGCTCAGGCTGGCGTCAGAGAGCATGCGCGCCGTGGCAAAGCCCTGAGTTGTAGGGATAACGTCCTGGCTGATGTCGAGTTTGGCCAGCTGATGGACTGGCGAGTAAATCGCGTTGTAGATATCGCGCGCGAAACGCACCCAGCCTTCAAAACCTTTATAGGGGCCATTGTGGTAAGCATGGGCGTTGAGGTACGGCACGCGAATTTTCTTCGCCACCTCGCCAGGGCGTTTGCCGGTAAAAATGACGTCCGGTTTCAGGGTGTACATCGCCTCCAGCGACTCCAGCTCATTAGGGTCGTCGATGGCGAGCGCCCCGGCTTCACAGCGAGCAATCCCCTTTTCCATATCGCCCTGATGGCCGAATTTGGTATAAAGCGATACCACCTCCAGGCCCATCTCTTCATGGATCACGTGCGCCCAGTGCCACAGCTTAGAGCCCCCCGGCCAGAGGCAGACTTTCTTACCTTTCAGCCGCTCCCGATACCAGTCCAGCTCGGGTTTCCAGCGCGCCACTTCTTCATCGATAATTGCCTGAGCGCGATCTTCGATACCAAAAAAGAGGCCAATCTTACGCAATGAGTCGGACAGCGGTCCGAAGCCGAAACCGTCAATATCCAGGCGCGGAATGCCGTAGCGTACGCGCAGCTCATTGCAGATATACTCCGCCGAACGGGCGCACTCCAGCACGTTGAGGTGCGCTTTATGCATCGCGCGCAGGTCGTCATACGAACCGTTGCCGGTAAAAGTAGAGAGTACCTGGATCCCCATCCGCCTGAAGAAATCCACCATCACTTCCTGGTCACCCTGGATGTTGTATTCGCCCACATAGTTAATAACGTAATCGCTGACGATCGTCGGCTCGACGGTGCCCACTTTCTGATTAACCCAGGCAATATTGATTTTATGATGCCCACCTGACTGACTGGGACCGGCAAAGCCCGGCGAGTTACAGACGAAAATATCGACATCCGGGCGCTCATCCATAACCTCCTGCGCAATAGCCGCGATATCGTCACCGATCAGGGCTGAAGCGCAGGTCTGATAGATGGTCATACGCTTAATGGTAGGATGCGCATTGAATGCTTCAATAATATTATTTTTGAGCACCTTCTCCGCACCAAAAACAATATGCTTCTCTTTCATGTCAGTCGCAAACGTGTATTTCAGCTGGAAATTATCGTTATCGCTAATGTAGCGTTTCGTTTGCCAGGTATCATACGTACAGCCCACCGGCCCGTGACTAATATGAATGACATCTTTAATTGGCGTGCCAATAACATGCTTGGCCCCGCAATAGGCACACCCGCGTTCGGAGATGGTTCCCGGAATAGTATTTAAATACCCCAGAGGTAACGCCGATGTAATATTTTCATCTTCCCCTTTCACAACCGCATGTTGTTTACGTTCAGGAATACATTTACTGCATTCAAATTCATGGTAAGGCATATCATCCACCCCATCTGACAAATATGGCTGAATACAGGGATATTAACCCTGGAGAAAATTAATCCATCATCCCGTATTTAACAACCATCTTTTCCAGCTGATCCATGGATAATGGCTGTGGGATCACCAGATCGTCATTTTCAATGATTTTACGTCCCAGCTCGCGATACTCCTGCGCCTGATTAGCATTGGGGTCAAATTCGGTCACCGTTTTTTTATTGAATTCGGCTTTTTGGACAATATTGTCACGTGGGACAAAATGAATCATTTTCGTCCCAATCGCCGCCGTGAACTCCTCAAGAAACTCCTTTTCACCATCAACGTTTCGGCTGTTGCAGATGATACCGCCGAGGCGCACCCCGCTCTGTTTGGCGTATTTCACCAGCCCCTTGCAGATATTGTTGGCGGCGTATATCGCCATCATTTCACCAGATGCGACGATGTAAACCTCCTGGGCTTTGCCATCGCGGATAGGCATGGCAAACCCACCGCAAACGACGTCACCCAGCACGTCAAAGAAAATAAAATCAAGGTCGTCGGTATAGGCCTTATTATCTTCCATCAAGTCAATGGCGGTAATCACCCCACGACCGGCACAGCCCACCCCTGGCTCCGGGCCACCAGATTCGACACAGCGAATATTAAAACAGCCTGTTTTCACCACCATTTCATTAGTGATTTTCTCCGCCCCTTGATCGCGTAGCACATCCATCAATGTTTCTTGCGGTTTACCACCAAGAATAAGGCGCGTGGAGTCAGCTTTAGGATCGCAGCCGTGAATAAAAATTTTTTTACCATGAAAAAAGGCCAATGCTGCGGCGGTATTTTGCGTGGTGGTGGATTTACCAATCCCCCCCTTACCATAAATAGCAAGTTTACGAGTCATGCTTTTTCCTCTTAAAAGAAACGTTCGTTTTGGTTTTGCCTTTTATAGATAGCAAAACTATTGCCAGACTGATTCATTCTCAGGAAAAACAATAAAACTCGAACCTAAGCGGATGAGTTAATTAGCTTTTTTTCTATTAAAAAGTTCCCAACAAGGAATAACATGCTTATCTCATCCGACCGTAACCGTTCCGCGCGGAACTATTCCCGCGAATGCGGTACGCAAGCGTAGAAACTGACAGGCATGAATACAGTAAGCACAAACTGATAGTGGGGTGCGTCCAGGCGAGTGTGGTTTGCGACTACAGCAAACTCAATAATTCCTCGCCGGCGCAGTGCGCCCCGGCGGAACGCATCGATACTCGGGTAAATGACCGTCTCCCTGACGGCGCACAAGAGTATTGGACGGTCGAGGATATAGTAGAGGCCTTTTCCTGAGCGTCGCTCCTCGGGGCGACGTGAAGAGCGCAGCTGGTTTCACGCCACACTCACCTGGACCTTCTGCGCTTTGCGCTTAGCGCTGGCTTTTCGGCTGGCCCGCAAGCCAGGCGTAAACCGCCGCCAGATCCTGATCGGCATAGCCATCTGCGGCCGCCTCGTCCCAGCAATCGGCGATTTTGCTCAGGATCGGCAGCTCCGTGCCTTCGGCCGCATCGAGCGCCAGATTGGCATCTTTTAGCGCGTGGCTGAGCTGCATTTGCGCAGGAAAACGGTTCTCCGCAATCATATCCAGCTTGCCTTTGACATACGGCGCCGCCAGTGGACCGCCATCCACCGCTTGCCAGAACTCTGCGGGGGAAAACCCTAATTTCGTCGCCAGCAATGCGCTTTCGGCCACGCCTTCCATCATCGTAATCAGCCAGGCGTTCAGCACGAGCTTCATTTTCTGGCTGCTGCCGGCTTCACCAAACCATTGCGTGCGGCGCGCAATGGCGGCGAATACGCGCTCAGCTGCCGCACATCGCGGACGATCGCCGCTGGCGAGCACCAGAATTTGCGCATTCTCGGCCGGTTTTTTGGTCCCCGAAACCGGGGCATCGAGGTAGATCAGCGAAGGAGCCCTTGATTCCAGCAGGCCGATGGCTTCCCGGGTCTCCCCGACCCCGATAGTGCCCATCTGGCAAAAAATCGCGCCTTCCCGGCACTCGGGGGCAATCTGCTGGATCACGTTCAATGTGGCTTCCGCATCGGTCAGGACTGACAGAATGACCTCGGCAGACGCCACCGCCTGCTGCGGCGTCGCATGCCGGATAAGCCCGCAGCCCAGCAGATCCTCCCCCCGTTCTGGCGAACGGTTCCAGCCGTGGACGGTAAAGCCATTTTTTAGCAGATTGCTGGCAAAAGCGTGCCCCATAGCACCCAGCCCAAGGACGGCGACAACCGGTAAGTTCATTCCATATTCTCCCACATCACGATTAATATCCCCACGCAGTTTCCGCTGACCATGACCTGAACATCTCTGCGTAGTCGATTTAGCTGAATACCACAATAACTAACTATAACACCATCAGGTATGGCGATTTCTGCAAAACAGATTTCCGTACATTGATATATCGAACTTATTAACAATATGTATAATTATTTACGTGTTTATAATGTTAATACACACTAATTAGTCCGGTTATTTTGCAGGCAGCCATTCACCTGTCCTTATTACGTAACTGACAGCAGAAACCTCAGCGTGCCTTTATTCTCCCTGACGAGGAATTAATAGTATGAGTGAACACTCTCATGGCCGGCGTAATACGCTTGCGACGATAATTTATAATCTTCTCAACCCCGTACCTTACGGTTTTTTTATTGCCGAATGGATCTTTGATATTATTTATCTCTACAGCGCCAACGTGATGTGGGGAAAAAGCGCCAGCTGGCTTATTGCCCTGGGGTTGATTTTCGCGATCGTCCCACGGCTGATTAATCTCGCGCAGGTCTGGTTCTTCGTCCCTTCCCCTCGGCTCCCGGCGGCGAAAATTGATTTCTGGCTGAACGTCATCGCGATTATTTCAGCCATTGTGAACTGTTTTGTCCACAGCCGCGATGCTTACGCCATTGCGCCACAAAATGTGGTCTATTCGACCATCACCGTTATCTGTGTGCTTCTTGCCAACATTATCAGCTCCTCCTGCCACGCAAAAAATAAAGGTTATGGCTATGAATAAAATATTACTGCCCCTACCAGTAATGTTAACGCTGACTCTGGTCCTTGCGGGATGTGATGAAAAAGCGAAACTGTCGCCGGCTCAACAAACCGGGCCCGATCCGCTGATGCCAAAAGCACAGGATTACCTGATGCCGCCAATGCAGGTTCCGTCCGGCGTGGGCTGGAAAGCAGGCGCGCAGCCGGACGTCGCCCAGGGACTGAGCATTGAGAAGATGGCCGACGGTTTCCTGCATCCGCGCATGGTCTACGTCCTGCCAAACGATGATGTGCTGGTGGTTGAAAGCAACAGTCCCGGCGAAGAGCCGCTGACCACACCGAAACAGCTGATTGCCGGGATCGTAAAAAATCAGTCCGGCAAAGGCGGTACAGGCGGTAATCGCATTACCCTGCTACGCAAAAGCGGCAGCGGCTGGGAGAAACATGTTTTCCTCGAACATCTGCACTCCCCGTTCGGCGTACAGCTGATTGGCGACAACCTGTACGTGGCCAATACCGACAGCATCATGCGTTATCACTATCAGCAGGGTGAAACGCACGTCAGCGATGCCGGAACCGAGCTCACCGATCTGCCCAATACCATTAACCACCACTGGACCAAAGCGCTGCTGGCGAGTCCCGATGGTAAGAAGCTGTATGTCGGGGTCGGTTCTAACAGCAATATTACCGAGAACGGTCTGGACGTTGAGTACCGTCGCGCCGCCGTTCTTGAAGTCGATACCGCACAGGGAGCCAGCCGGATCTTTGCCAGCGGCATCAGGAACCCGACGGGCCTCGGCTGGGAGCCGCAGAGCGGGAAACTGTGGGCGATTGTCAATGAACGCGATGAGATAGGCGCCGACCTGGTTCCCGATTATCTGACCTCCGTTCAGGACGGCGGTTTTTATGGCTGGCCCTGGAGCTATTTCGGCCAGCATGTCGATCGCCGCGTCCAGCCGCCTCGCCCGGACAAGGTCGCCAAAGCCATCAAGCCGGACTACGCCCTGAGCTCCCACGTTGCGCCGCTGGGGATGCTGTTTTATACCGGGCAGATGCTGCCGCAAAAATACCAGGGCGGCGCCTTTATCAGCGAGCACGGGAGCTGGGATCGCTCACCGCTCAATGGCTATAAAGTTAGCTTCGTCGCCTTTAAAGATAGCAAACCGGTCGGTAAGCCAGAGAGCGTAGTCAGCGGTTTTGTCTCCCGGGATGAGAAAGAGCTGTATGGCGCTCCGGTCGGACTCGCTCAGGATAATCAGGGGGCGTTAATCATCGCCGATGATGTCGGAAATACCGTCTGGCGCGTTACGGCAAAATAATGTTATGCCATTAATCATCCGGCTTCCTACAGTTGGGGAAGCCGTTTTTATGCATCGACCATCAGTATCCATGAATACTGCAGGGAATAATTGGGGAAGCAAAGTGATAAGCTGTACAGTCAGGACCGTTATTGCTAAGCGGCTACACCAGAATGGGTTGCTGAAAAGACATTCATCATAAATGAGACGTAAAATTCGATGAACCATTTATCCGCAATCAGGACCTTTGTCAGCGCCGCCGATCATAAAAGCTTTAGCGCCGCAGCCAAAGCGTTAAATATAGAAGTATCCACCGCCTCTCGTCATATTTCTGAACTGGAAGAGTATTTACAGGTGACGCTGTTTAACCGCTCCACCCGCGGATTAACGCTGACGGAAACCGGGGATTTTTTCTACTCTCATGCCCGACAGCTGCTCCTGCAATGGGAGGAAGCGCGCCATTTAACTTCCGCGCTGGATAAGCACCCTTCCGGCCTGCTGCGCATCAGCGTGCCCAGCACCTTTGGCCGGTTACATGTCATGCCTTTTGTCGATGAGTTTCTCCGCCTGCACCCCAACATCTCTCTGGATATCAGTTTTAATGATGAGATCCAGGATCTGATTGAAGCGCGAATCGATCTGAGTATCCGCATTGGGGTGTTGCCGGACTCCTCTATTCACGCTCGCAAACTGGCCTCTCAGACGCGCGCAGCGTGGGCCAGCCCGCAGTGGATCGCGCAAAACAGCCCTCCCGCCACCCTCGGTGCCGGCGGCGACGGTCAGAAAGAGATGAATATTGTGATGTTTTCTCGCCTGCACGGTGCCGGGTGGTATACGCGCAAAGCCGGGTCAGAAGAGGAATGGCAGCGGATATCGATTAACTATCGGCTTAGCGTCAGCGACAGCGCCGCGATGCTTTATGCCTGCTGCAACCACGCCGGGATTGCGATTCTGCCTGACTGGTTATCCCGTGAGGAGGAGGAAAAAGGCCATATCCAGCGGGTCTTTCCGGACCGGGAGTTTAGTATGTTCCCCAGCGAAACCGCCATCTGGATGCTCTATCCGCAAAAGCGGATTTTACCGCATAAGGTCAGAACCTTTATCGACTTTATGCTTGAGAAAGTGGGAACCCCGCCGTACTGGGGAGATAATTCCCCGTCTGACAGCAAACGGTAGCCCGCCTTCAGGATTAACGCAAAGGTCGTCAGCAACCCTTGCGTTAATCACACCGTTTTCACTCTTGCCGGGTATAAGGGAATTTCACCACCAGTTTTTTGACGCTATTAGCGCGACCTGCGGTATGGCACATCGGTTTATGAATTTCGCCGGGATAAAAAACAATAAACTCGCCCTTGTTCAGCACCACTGAACCATTCGTACTACCGTGTTCTAAAAAATAAAGATCGGTTGCGGCAGGCGGTACCCCGTACTCTTCTGCATCTGGCGGAGTGGTCCTGAAGTAAATTGTTTCCGAACCGTTAATCACCAGCTGAATATCGCCATAGAGTTTATGAAACTCGGCTTTATGACCAGTTTCAGGTTTGGTTTCATCTTCGCTGATAATATAGAACCACTCCTGTCCTTGTACAGAATATTTCCCGTGCGGCGTATTTATCAGCGTCGACAGCTCAAGTTCGGGATGATTCAGTATTTCCGTTAACGGAGTAAAATCATGACTGACATTATCTAAGCTTGATATAATCATAATACCCTCAATAATACGTGGCTGTTGATACGAAATAATGTAATTCATCATGGCTTTGCGGAACGTTGACGCACGCTTTTTCTTTTGACCAGTTCACCGCTGAGCAACACGCTGGTATGGTTGTTATTCCGCCCGTGGTCTATTTTACTGACCAGTAAATCAACGGCGGCGGCTCCCAGCTTTTTATTCCCCACTTTCACGGTAGTCAGCGCCGGTTCCATCACCCCGGAGACCGGCAGGTCGTCAAAACCGATAACTGAAACATCGTCGGGCACGCGGAATCCACATTCGTGTAGCGCTCTTATACAGCCGTAGGCGACGATGTCATTAATGCAAAAATAGCCTTGTGCAATTTTTCCTGCTGCCCTGATATGGCTCAGCATGGCTTCATATGCCGATCGGGCGTTCGGACTGACGCAGACCAGATTCTCCTCTGCGGATCTTAGCCCTATCGTCGGTACCAGTTCATGAAATGCCTGCTCACGTTGCCTGAAATTTGGCGTATGCGCATCGCTGTATACCAGCCCAATATCCTCTATTCCGGCACGTTTGAAATGGTGAAGAATGTTGTAAATCGCCGCGCGATTATTCATGTTAATAAAATCAAAGGGTAAAAAATCGTTCACATTATCGATAATCACAAAGGGTACCGATAATCGGCGTAGGGGCGTAAAGTCCCCCTGCTCGAACTCGGTGCCAAGGATGACCAGCCCATCGGCGAGGGCTCCGCTATTCTGTGAGCGGACGATTTCTTCAACGCTTTTTTTGTCATAGCCCACAACCTCAAGCGCATAGCTGTATTTTCCGGCCTGTTCGATGAGCCCATCAATATATCCACTGATAAACAGGTTATGCGCCTCGTTGATCGTTTCGCCATGTAAAGCAATTTTCAGGAATCGTAATACGCCGCGAATTTCTCTTGTCGATGATTGTTGATAATTTAATTCATGGGCAATTTTCAGGATCTTCTCCCGCGTCTCTACGGATAACCCTTTTTTGCCGTTAATCGCTATCGATACTGCGCTCAAAGAAACGTTGGCCTTTTGAGCAATATCTTTAATTTTAACCATAATGACAATTCAACCCTATGTATTACAAGCTTTATTCTCTTATCTTTTATTATATAAACCCTAGCCGCTTAGCGAATTTAAACATGTGATAGTCATCACAATTATTTTTTCTTAAAATCATTTTAGTAAAATTTTAGTTTACGCCACCGCTGACCAATTTCATTATCAAAACAGATATCCGACAGGCAGCAAGCCATTAATTAAATATCAATCCTTTAAGGATTTACCAAATGAAGAAGTTCATCAATATCCCTACTGAATATGTGGCAGAAATGCTCGAGGGAATTTATGCGGCGCATCCCCGGGAGCTTAAATATGCCAATAACGATCGCCATTGTCTGGTGACCGCCCAAGAGACTCGCCCAGGGAAAGTCGGCATTGTCACCGGCGGCGGTTCGGGCCATCTGCCACTGTTTCTGGGGTATGTCGGGAATAATTTGCTCGATGGCTGCGCCGTCGGCGATGTTTTTCAATCTCCGTCCGCCGATCAGATTTTACAGGTGACAAAAGCGGTGGATAAGGGGGCCGGCGTACTCTACCTCTACGGTAATTACAGCGGAGATATCCTCAATTTCGACATGGCTTCCGAGATGGCGGAGATGGAGGATATCAGAACGCTATCCGTACGCGGTGCCGATGACGTCGGATCGGCCCCGGTTGAACGGGCGGCAACGCGGCGCGGCGTCGCCGGCATTTTTTTCATGTATAAAATCGCCGGAGCCGCCGCTGCCGCCGGTTTATCCCTCGATGAAGTCGCCAGACTGGCTAAACAGGTCGGGGATTGCACCAGAACGATTGGCATTGGGCTCTCACCCTGCATCATTCCTGAGGTTGGTCAGGCCGCCTTCTCGGTGGCCGAGAATGAAATGGCGATTGGCATGGGTATCCATGGCGAACCCGGAATTTCGTCCGCCGCGCTCGGCACTGCCGACGAAATTATTGACCGCATCCTGCCCCTGCTTCTTAACGAACTGCATTTTACCCCCGGCGATCGTACTGCCGTTCTGCTTAATGGCCTGGGAGGGACGCCTCTGGATGAGCTTTATATTCTTTTCCGCCGGGTCAAACAAACGTTAAATGAACGCGGCATCGTCGTATACCACGTGTATCAAGGGGAGTACGCCACGGCAATGGAAATGACCGGGTTTTCGCTGTCCCTTTGTAAGCTCAACGATGAACTGGCGGGCTACCTCGCCACCTCCGCCGGTACCCCCTTCTTCTGCCAGCCGGATCTGGATAGCTAAAGGTACGATATGAAAACTGAACTGACATTTAACGATACGACGGGCCTTATTGCCGCCTGGTCTGCCGAACTGAGCCTGAAGCGGGATGAATTAATCAAACTAGACCAGGCCGTGGGCGACGGTGACCTTGGCATTACGATGCAAAAAGCCTTTCATGCCGCACAGCAGATACAACCCGAGCAGGAGAAAGGTATCGCTCATTACCTCATTCAGTGCGGCTTTGCGATGGCCAGGGCGGCGCCATCGACAATGGGAACATTGATGGCTACCGGGTTTATGCGCGGTGGGAAAGCGCTTGCGCCGGAGCTGATTACGCTCAGCGCCGCAGATCTGGCCGCCTTCTTCAGCGCCTTTACTCAGGGTATCGCGGAGCGAGGGAAAGCCCAGCCCGGGGATAAAACCGTTCTGGATGTCTTATTACCCGCCAGCGACGCGTTAGCGCGGGAAACCGCCGCCGGAGCGCCGCTCGGCCGCGCGGCGGAAGCCGCTCAGGCGGCCGCGCTGGCCGGGCTTGAAGCAACCCGCACCATGTTTCCACGTCATGGTAAAGCAGCGGCGTTTGCCGACAGCAGCGCGGGTAAAGAAGATCCCGGCGGTACCGTCGCGCTGATTATTTTTAGCGTATTCAGCCGCTACGTTAATAAATAACAAGACTGTTCACCTTTATTCAGGCAGTAAAAACTCCGGAATTCCCGGCGTCTTTCGCTTATTTCCGGAATATTTTCTTCAACATCTGACGAGGTCTCTGTGAAAAAATTATATGGCATTACCACCGCAATGATTACACCATTTAATGATGACGATACTATTAATTATGAAAGCATCGAAGCGCTGACCGATTTTCTTGTCGGGAAAGGCGTGCACTGTCTTTATCCGCTGGGCACCACCGGCGAAATGTTTCGCCTCAGCGAACAAGAACGCAAGAAAGTTGCCGAAACCGTAATTAAAAGAAATAACCAACGAGCAACGGTTTATATTCACGTCGGTGCGATGACTACCGCAGAAACGCTGTCGCTTGCTCGCCATGCGGTCGAGGCCGGGGCTGACGGGATTGGCGTCGTGACTCCGGCGTTTTTCGGCGCAAACGACCGTGAGCTGGAAGCTTATTTTGTCGCCGTCGCCAATGCCGTTCCCCACGATTTCCCGGTTTATCTCTACAATATTCCGCAGTGCGCCGCTAACAACCTTTCTGCTGACGTCGCTCAGCGCGTTGCTGATAAGTGTAGGAATGTCGTGGGGATTAAATACAGCTACCCGGACTACCTCACCGTGAATCAGTACCTTGCCATCAAGGATCATGATTTTTCCGTTATGGTCGGCGCAGATCGTCTGTTTCTTCCGGCACTGGCGATGGGTTGCGATGGCGTGGTTTCAGGGGTTTCCTGTGTTTACCCGGAGCCTTTTATAAAAATTTATGAGGCCTTTAATCGCGGAGATATTCCAGGCGCACGCGCCGCCCAGCGCCAGGCGAATAAATATTGCGAGCTGCTGAGAAACGGCAGCAATATGTCTTACTTTAAAGAAGGGCTTAAATATCGCGGAATTGATGCCGGCGTTATGCGCGCGCCGCAATTAAATATTACGCCCGAAGAAGTGCAGAGCTTGATTGCCGGGCTTGCTGAACTGGAAACGTCAGCTCCCGTTTAACTTCGACGAATAATATAAATTTTAAACGCATAACGTCGATGTCAAGATGAAGTTTAGAGGATTCTTTCATGAGAAGAACAGACTCTGTACCCGTACCTGATAATGCCCTCAGCCAGAATAAAGCTAACGCCATTCCCGGAGCAAAACTCAGATGGTACCTGGTGGTGATTATTTTGCTGGCCGCCGTGGTCAACTATCTCGACCGCGCCAATCTCAGCGTCGCGAATTCGACCATTGCCGCTGAATTTGGCCTGTCGTCATTTCAGATGGGATTACTGCTATCGGCTTTTCTGTGGCCCTATGCGCTGGCCAATCTCCCTGCCGGGTATCTTGTCGACCGCTTTGGCCCCAAAAAGATGTTTTCCTTTGCCGCCGGGGGCTGGTCGCTGGTGACGATATTCTGCGCGTTTGCTAATGGCTTTGGGGTAATGTACGCACTGCGTATGCTGCTGGGCGTAACGGAATCGCCGTTTTTTACCTCCGGCGTCAAAGTCACCAATAGCTGGTTCAGTAAAGAAGAGCGCGGCTTTCCAACCGCTCTGTTCAACACCGGATCGCAGATTGCCAACGCCATCGCGCCCCCCATACTGACGATCCTGATGCTGACCATGGGCTGGCGAGGCATGTTTATCGTCATTGGGGTTCTCGGCCTGGTGATCCTGCTCGCATGGCTGCGGTTTTATCGCGAACCCACCGCAGAAGAGGCCCCGCAAGACAAGATTGTCGACCCCCATCAGTCGCCTTTCGCACCTTCCCGCAGCTGGGGTTCCCTGTTCCGCGAGCGCTCGACGTGGGGGATGGTCGTAGGCTGTTTCGGGATTTACTTTACGGTCTGGGTCTACCTGACCTGGCTGCCGCGTTATCTTGAGCACGATCGTCATATGAGTCTGATGAATACCGGCTGGCTGGCCGCCATCCCTTTCTTTGTGGGTATTTTTGGCGTGCTGCTGGGAGGCGTTATTTCAGACTTACTGATTAGAAAAGGCATGAAAGCGATTACCGCGCGTAAGATCCCGATCGTCGGCGGAGCGCTAATTGCGGCATGTGCGGTGGCGCCGGTACCTTACATTGAAAGCACGCCGCTGTGTATGTTGTTACTGACTATTGGTTATTTCGCCGCCCAGCTTCCTTCAGGCGTAATCTGGGCGCTGGTGACGGATGTCGCTCCCGCGGGCTCGGTAGGCTCTCTCGGCTCAATTCAGAATTTCGGCGGTTTCCTGGGCGCGGCGCTGGCCCCTATCGTTGCCGGCTTAATTCTCGATACGACCAACAACTTTACCTATGTCTTCCTTGCCGGTGCGGCCCTGTTATTACTCGGGGCCCTCAGCTATGGCTTTGTTCTGAAAGAACCTATCAGGAATGAGGAACATTCGTAGCGATAACCTCGCTCTTAGCCCGGTGCTCAGTGCACCGGGTTCGGGAGCACTTAGCCCCGGCTTTACCTCTTGCTCTCCCTGGATGCCGGCTTCCTGATAAATGTTCAGGATTATTTTAGTCGCTCATCCCTCAGCATCACCGTTTATTAATAACCCTCAAACAGGATATTTATGATCATACAAATTTATCGTATTCACGCGTGATTTTATTATTGCATTATTTTTTTAATAAATATTCATAACGTTCGCAACCTTCCTTGTGCCCATTCTTACATGCCAGCTCATACCAGGTTGTTGCTTGCTCTGGGTTTATACTTCACCCTTCACCACGTTCATTCATCACGCCAGGATCGAACTGTGCCTGTGCATCTTTTGCGCAGCAGCTTTTTCATACCAGGCCCTTGCCTGCTCATAATCAACATCCAACATTTCTCCATAGAAATACATGAGACCCAAAGCGTATTGGGCTTCTGCATTTCCATTTTCGCCCGCTGATTTCAACTTAGAAAGCGTAGAATCCCTGTCATTGGTGGCAATGTAAATAATTGCGAGAAGTATAATCAACCCAGCCATTAGCCAATATCTTATTTTCCCATTTCACACCTTGTCCATTTAAAGACTATATAGCGTTAGAAAGATATTTACTCCAGACTATCCCAGTCTGGCAGATTGTTAACTACCTTTCGCCACCAATGATACGCAGCCATAGAAGCGCCAAAGAAAATACCCGCTACCGTGCATGAGGCGAATGCAACTCCCGGTTGCATACCGCTGTCCTTCCATGAGGAAAACCACATACAAATCCCCCATGCCGGACCAAACCATCCCCCCATCAACAAAGTAATTTGCCAGAACGAGGCAAAAGGTAACGGCGGTATCTTGAGGCCAGCTTTCCACGCGAGGCGTAGCAAAGGCGGGGCATAATTACTACGCCACATCTTCTTGCTTTCCATAACGGCGATGGCACGTTCCTTTTTAGCTTCAAAGCTCATACAGTTCCCTCCGGATTTACCTTGACTCACCTATTTATCGATAAAGACTACTTTCAATAAATAATAATTATCATTACCACCCACATGTGTCAATAAATACTTAAAAATCATTCCACAACAAGAAAATAAATGAAATAAAAGGGAAAGCCTTACCAGATAATATCCCGACATCCGATGAATATAAATATTAGCATTCCCTTACATCCTCTGGAGAAACCCGGTTACATGCTATTTCCGCAACTTCATTAAAATCTTATTTAATATTTTCAGCACGATAGCAGCGGCTTTCTATTTTATTCCCACATACATGATATGGAATTTATCAATCATATTTAGCCTGATTGGTTATATTTTATTGTTAGTCTCTTTCGGTGAAAGAGTAAAATTTACTTTCTGAATATATCCGAATACCACATCAGCATGGCTGCGACTTGCTCAAAGTCAACTTCATTAATATTTTGGTGGGAAAAATACGGATTTTGGATGCAAAAAAAGCCCGTTTCTATGGGCTTTTTTTGTATTACTTTATGTAGAACACAAAGTAACAAGGGGCCACCTTTCGGTAACCCCTTGTTTTATTTGGCGGAAGCGTAGAGATTCGAACTCTAGAACCCTTTCGGGTCGCCGGTTTTCAAGACCGGTGCCTTCAACCGCTCGGCCACGCTTCCGGTATGGGGCGCACTATAAACACCTCTGTTCAGGCTGTAAAGCACGATTTCGTTCAACTGCCTTAAAAATAAACAAAAACGCGTTATTCGTCTGAAAATCAGGCGGTTTGCACAGAATTCCAGCGCCAACCGCCCTCTCCGCGTTAATGTTTTTTGATGTACATATCCCTGGTGAAGTAATACCCCAGCTTATCCGGCGTAAATCCGCCGACCCACGGCTTCACCAGATGCGTGCGGACATAGTGATAAACCGGGACTGCCGGAACATCTTTGCCCAACAGATCCTCCGCCTGCTGATAAAACTTGCCGCGGGTGGTCACGTCCGGAGCTTTGGCCGCATTGCGTAACGCTTCATCGTACGCAGGATTGCTGTACTGGCTGGTGTTTTCACTATCGCCGGTACGGAAGTTATTGAGGAAGGTAGCGGCATCGTCATAATCAGCAATCCACGCGTAGCGCACCGCATCAAAATTATGCGTATGCATGGTGTCGAGCATCGTTTTCCATTCCTGATTTTGTAGCTTCGCCTCAACGCCTAGATTCTTCTTCCACATCGAACTGGCGGCGATTGCCACGCGCTGATGCGATTCTGAAGTGTTGTAGAGCAAATTAAACACCAGCGGGTGGCTTTCGTTATAACCGGCTTCTCTCAGCAGCCTTTTAGCCTCGGCAATACGCTTGTCGCGCGGCCAGCTGGCATAATCCGGGTTATGCAGCTTTACGCCGCCAATATCAGGCTGGCTAATTAGCCATGCCGGACGCTGACCCTGCCCCAATACCTTCTCAGCGATAATGTCTTTATCCAGCGCCATATTCAGCGCCAGCCGGACCCGCGGGTCGTTAAACGGCGGCTTAGTGGTATTGAACTCGTAATAGTAAGTCGCCAGCTGCGGCGAGACGTTCACCTGCTCGCCCATAGTTTTTTTCAACTGAGCAAACTGGTTGATCGGCACCGTATAAACGATATCGATTTCCCCCGCTTTATAGCGGTTAACGTCTGCCGCCTCGGAGCTAATGGGTAGATAGGTCACTTTATTGATGACGGTATCGGCGTTATCCCAGTAGCGCGGATTCCGCTCGGCCACAATGCGCTCGTTCACCACCCACCGGGACAGCTTATAGGCGCCGCTGGTCACCAGATGTTCCGGTTTGGTCCACTTCTCGCCAAAGCGATTTACCAGCACTTTATCGACCGGCACCAGAGACGGATGCGCCAGCATCGGCAAGAACGCCGCGTTAGGCTGGTTTAAGGTGACTTCCAGCGTCGCGTCATCGATAGCCTTTACGCCCAGCGTGTCGGGCGTTTTTTTACCCTGCGCGATATCCTGAGCGTTCACAATATGCATGTTCCCCGGATAGCTGGCATAGGGTGATGCCGTGGCCGGGGAAACCAGCCTCTGCCAGCTCCAGACAATATCCGGCGCGGTAATCGCGGTCCCGTCAGACCACGTGATGCCCGGACGCAGATGAAACGTCCATACGGTGTTATCTTTATTTTCCCATTTCTCCGCCAGACGAGGCTGAATCTCGCCCCCAGGAGAGACGCTGACCAGTCCTTCGAAGAGATCGCTGATGATGTTGAATTCAACGTCACTTTCGACCTTATGCGGATCCAGCGACGAGGGCTCGCTGCCGTTATTTCTGACCAGCTCCTGCTTCTCTGCCAGCACGGTCCCGGCCGGGACCTGTGCAGCCAGAGTCGGCGCCGCTGCGGCGAGTAAACCCGCCATCAATAATGCCTGCGTGATGTCGTTATATTTTTGTAATTTCATATCCCTTGCCTTTATGACGCTTCGTTTGTACCCTCCCCACACTTAGCCACAGAATGGCGATAACGCAATATTTTTCAGTAACCTATCAGATTCCGATCTGGTTCCTGGCGCCAAACGCACAAACACACCGCCTTTTCGTAATTTATTAGAATAATATGCTGGAATATTGCGCTAAGGTCTAAGTAAAGATGGGTAAAAGCACTATGGCTTCTGGCGTGGTTTTTTTATGCTTCGTTATTAATAACATCTGTCATAAGAGAGTGACTCATGGATCGTATAATTACGTCGTCGCGTGACCGTTCATCGCTGCTCAGCACGCACAAAGTTCTGCGTAACACCTATTTCCTGCTCAGCCTGACGCTGGCATTTTCTGCCATTACGGCAACGGCAAGCACGGTCCTGATGCTGCCGTCTCCCGGGCTGATTCTGACTCTGGTCGGCATGTACGGGTTGATGTTCCTGACCTATAAGCTGGCCGACAAGCCGTCGGGCATCCTGGCGGCCTTCGCCTTTACCGGCTTCCTGGGCTATATCCTTGGGCCGATGCTCAACGCCTATCTGTCAGCAGGCATGGGAGATTTAATCGGCCTGGCGCTGGGCGGTACCGCGCTGGTGTTCTTCTGCTGCTCGGCGTACGTGCTCACGACCCGCAAAGATATGTCTTTCCTTGGCGGAATGCTGATGGCGGGCGTAGTGGTGGTGCTGATCGGTATGGTTGCGAATATTTTCCTGCAGCTGCAGGCTCTGCATCTGGCAATCAGCGCGGTGTTTATTCTGATTTCATCCGGCGCCATCCTGTTTGAAACCAGCAACATCATCCGCGGCGGCGAAACCAACTATATCCGCGCAACCGTGAGCCTGTATGTGTCGCTGTACAACATCTTTGTCAGCCTGCTGAGCATTCTGGGCTTCGCCAGCAAAGACTAATCTCCCTTCAGTTCTTCTCAGGCCCTGCTTATGCGGGGCCTTTTTTTTTGCTAAACTGCCGCCAGTTTTAGCGGTGTGTGAAGAATTATGTTGATCTTTGAAGGCAATGAAATTGAGACCGATAGCGAAGGCTATCTGAAGGATACCACCCTCTGGAGTGAAGCCCTGGCAACAGCCATTGCCGAACGGGAAGGTATTGTCCTGTCGCCTGAACACTGGGAGGTCGTGCGTTTTGTCCGCGACTTTTATCTGGAGTTCAACACCTCGCCGGCCATTCGGATGCTGGTGAAGGCGATGGCAAATAAGTTCGGCGAGGAGAAAGGCAACAGCCGCTATCTCTACCGCCTGTTCCCCAAAGGCCCCGCCAAACAGGCAACGAAAATTGCCGGGCTGCCCAAACCGGTGAAATGCATCTAGTACAGAATGGAGAATTTTTGCCACTCTCTGGTGGGCTGATGGGGCTCGGTGTGCACCCGGTCGACCCGCGCGCTGCGAGGCCCGCCCTCCTTCAGCCAGCTCACCAGCGCCGCCACCTGCTCCGCCTCACCGCAGGCCAGCACCTCTACGCTACCGTCGTCAAGATTGCGCGCGTAGCCCGTCAGCCCTAAGCGTAGCGCCTCCCGCTGCGTCGTGTAGCGAAAGCCTACCCCCTGAACTGAACCGTATACCCATGCCATCGTGCAGAGTGTCGCCATGATTGCTCTCCTTTCGTGCCAATAACTCTACGCTGAGAATAGCAAATTCTGACTAGCGTACGTGTTTCGGCAACAGGCCATAGTGCTGACGAAAGCGCGCCGTGAAGCGCGAACCGGACTGATAGCCGCTGTTCACGGCGATTTCGCCTATCGGTAATGAGGTCGATTGTAGCTGGCCGAGGGCATAAGCCATACGCACCTCCTCAACAATCTGGCGAAAACTTTGATCTTCCTGGTGCAGGCGTCGGCGTAGCGTCGATTCGCCAAGGAACAGCATTTTCGCCACCCGCGGGACGCTCCACGCCTGCGCGGGCGACAGCATAATAATTTGCCGCACCTGGCCGCTCAGATTCTGCTGCCTCTCATTGAGCAGCGGCCCGGCGTAACCCGCCTGGTGCAGCGCCAGCAATAGTCCCATCGCCTGGTGATGCTGCAGCTCGGCCGATAATCCGCTGCGTACCGCCTGCAGGACGTTTTGCCACATAAACACCAGATCGGGAGTCGCCGGCGCGCACAGGGAGGTAAGTCGCCCGGGCTGCGGCTCACTCATATAGCGAGCTTTAAAATCCGCCAGCAGTTCTGGCGTCAGAGAGAGTAGATCGGAGCAAAACAGCCCGTTATCCGGCTGATTAATCACCTCGAGCTCAAGATCGGCCGGCAGAATAATCAGCTGCTGCGGCGTGGCCAGCATCTGGCTTACGCCCTGAACGATAATTTTGCTGCCGCGATTGACCCGGCACAGAGCGGGAGTAAACAGCGTCACGCGATGCAGTTTATACAGGCGCCGGGAGGTAATTTCCGCCGCGGTTAAGGCGTTATGGCGAAAGTTTATATTCTGCATCTGGCCTCCTTACGGGTTTAGCGCCCTGCCCTTGCCGTCAGCTGCGCGCTGGCGATAGCGTGGCTATGCAACATAAATCCGACCAACGCGCCGCTGGCCTGTGCATCAACGGGTAATGTCGGCGTATCAAGCGCCCACACGGTAAAGCGGTAGCGGTGAGGCTTATCGCCGGCGGGCGGACAGGCGCCGCCAAATCCGGCATAGCCAAAATCATTGCGTCCCTGAACCGCTCCGTCCGGCAGTTTAGCGTTGTTTTTATCTCCGGCGCCAGCGGCTAAACTTGCCACGCTGCTGCTGATATTCACCACCGTCCAGTGCCACCAGCCGCTGCCGGTTGGCGCATCCGGGTCATAGGCAGTGACGGCAAAACTACGGGTCCCCGGCGGCGCATTTTTCCAGGCCAGCTGCGGCGAGACGTTGCCGCCGGTGCAGCCAAAACCGCTGAACCAATGTGCCTGAGCGAGGCTTCCTTCATCCCGCATATCGCCGCTGGTCACCTGAAACTGCGCCGCCGCCGCGCTGCCGCTCATCGCTAACATCAAGGCCGCAGCTAAGCCAAATCCTGTTTTCATTGCATTTTCCTCCATTGGGTTGAGGAAAACACTGTAAGATCCGCGGGTGATTTTTATTGTGCCAAAGTGCCTGTGTTTTGTGCCGAAACGCTCACCTGCTCGCGCAGCGGGCATGGTGCTTGCGGCGGCCACATGTGCTAACCTACGCGCCATTTTTCGGTGCCGACATTCCCGTTGCTAAAGGTAGCCCCATGACAGATTCCATTTTCCCCCGCTTAGTGTTGACCAAAGGACGCGAGAAATCCCTGCTGCGTCGCCACCCCTGGATTTTCTCCGGCGCCGTCGCCCGTATGGAAGGTAAAGCCCGTTCCGGCGAAACTATCGATATCGTTGATTCGCAGGGGAAATGGCTTGCTCGCGGCGCGTTCTCTCCGTCATCGCAGATCCGCGCGCGCGTCTGGAGTTTTGACCGCAACGAGGAGATCGATATTGCCTTTTTCGAACGCCGTCTGCAGCAGGCGCAAACCTGGCGCGAATGGCTGGCGGCCCGCGATGGCCTCGACAGCTATCGTCTGATTGCCGGCGAATCCGACGGGCTTCCGGGCGTAACGATTGACCGCTTCGGCAATTTTTTCGTTCTGCAGCTGCTCAGCGCCGGCGCAGAATATCAGCGCGCGTCCATCGTTAGCGCGCTACAGACCCTGTTCCCCGCCTGTTCCATTTACGATCGCAGCGATGTCGCGGTACGTAAAAAAGAGGGTTTGGATCTGGCGCAGGGCCTGGTTACCGGCGAAATGCCGCCTGCGCTGCTGCCCATCACCGAGCACGGAATGCAGCTGCTGGTGGATATTCAGGGCGGCCATAAAACCGGCTACTATCTCGATCAGCGCGATAGCCGCCTGGCGACCCGCCGCTACGTCGCCGACAAACGCGTCCTCAACTGCTTCTCCTATACCGGCGGTTTCGCCGTTTCCGCGCTGATGGGCGGCTGTAGCCAGGTGATCAGCGTCGATACCTCCCAGGAAGCGCTGGACGTGGCGAAGCAGAATATCGAACTGAACCAGCTCGATCTCTCCAAAGCTGAATTTGTCCGCGATGACGTCTTTAAGCTGCTGCGTAAGTATCGTGACCAGAATGAAAAATTTGATGTGATCGTGATGGATCCGCCGAAGTTTGTTGAGAACAAAAGCCAGCTGATGGGCGCCTGCCGCGGCTATAAAGATATCAACATGCTGGCTATCCAGTTGCTCAATCCCGGCGGGATCCTGCTGACCTTCTCCTGCTCGGGTCTGATGGCTACCGATTTATTTCAGAAAATCATCGCCGATGCCGCAATTGACGCCGGACGTGATGTACAATTTATAGAACAGTTCCGCCAGGCTGCCGACCATCCCGTGATCGCAACCTACCCGGAAGGTCTGTATCTGAAAGGGTTTGCCTGCCGCATCATGTAACTTGAAAAGCGGAACGTTGCCCGCATATAGCAGGTAATAACGTTTCCCAGGAGGTGCCTATGATTGCCAGCAAATTCGGTATCGGCCAGCAGGTTCGCCATACGCTGTTAGGCTTCCTCGGCGTGGTTGTTGATATCGATCCAGAATATTCGCTTGCAGAACCGGCGGAGGACGAAATTGCGGCCAATGACGAGCTGCGGGCATCGCCCTGGTATCATGTGGTGATGGAAGATGAGGATGGCCAGCCCGTTCACACCTATCTTGCCGAAGCGCAGCTCAGCAGCGAGCCCAGCGATGAGCATCCGGAGCAGCCGTCAATGGACGAGCTGGCGAGGACCATTCGCCAGCAGCTCCAGGCGCCTCGACTGCGCAACTAGCAAAAAAACCCCGCAACGGCGGGGTTTTTATTTACTTCGCCAGACCTAATCTCGGGATTTCAATCGCCGGACAGCGATCCATCACCACGTTTAGCCCTGCCTCTCGTGCCAGAACAGCCGCCTGCTCGTTAATCACGCCTAGCTGCAGCCACAGCGTTTTCGCACCGATGGCGATGGCCTCCTGAGCAACGCCCAGCGCCGCATCGGAGTTGCGAAATACGTCGACCATATCCACTTTTTCCGCAACATCTGCCAGCGTTGCGTAGCCCTGTTGCCCCAGTAGCGTTTTACCCGCTACCTTCGGCGAAACCGGGATCACGTGATACCCCTGCTCCAGCAGATACTTCATCACCCGATAGCTTGGGCGGTCCGGTTTGTCGCTGGCTCCCACCAGCGCAATAGTCCGTGTTGAGGTCAGAATGCCTGCGATATCGTTCTCTTTCATTTTATCCTCCCGCTATTTAGCCCAAGTGTAAGCTAATCCAGGCTAACCGGCCATCTACCCTGACTAACGGGTACGTCAAAATTTTTCACCCTGATGCTTGCAGCAACAGTCACTTCCAGTAATCTGTCTGCAGGCTAAAATGTGGAATGAAATTATGGAACTGACGACACGTACGCTACCCGCGCGCAAACATATCGCTCTGGTTGCTCACGATCACTGTAAAGATATGCTGATGAAGTGGGTTGCTCGCCACCAGGCGCTGCTGGCTCAACACGAACTCTACGCAACAGGCACCACCGGAAATCTCATCTCCCGGGCAACCGGGCTTGAAGTTAACGCGATGCTCAGCGGCCCGATGGGCGGCGACCAGCAGGTCGGCGCGCTGATTGCAGAAGGGAAAATTGATGTACTGATTTTCTTCTGGGATCCGCTAAACGCCGTGCCTCACGACCCGGACGTTAAGGCGCTGCTGCGCCTGGCGACGGTATGGAACATTCCCGTTGCGACCAATGCTTCAACCGCCGACTTTATTATCCTGTCGCCGCACTTTGGCGAGCCTCTCGATATTCTGATCCCGGATTATCAGCGTTACCTGGCGGAACGTCTTAAGTAAACCCCGCTGGCGGCCAGGCCGCCAGCCGTTACGGTTTTCTTGCTACCGGTACATCCAGCGCTTCCAGCATCTCCACAAACGCAGACGGCCGCTCTTTGTTGAACAGCAGCCAAACGCGAAGACGCGCACGCGTGACGGCAACGTACAGCAAGCGCCGCTCTTCTGCATCGGGAAAATCCTCCGGCTGCGGCAGCAGCGCCTCTTCCATGATCGACTCCCGCGCCGGAGCCGGGAACGCATCATCGCCATCCTGAAGCCCAAGGACAATCACGTAATCCGCCTGCTGCCCTTTGCTGGCATGGATCGTCATAAAATCGAGCTGCAGATTCGGCCATCGCGTAGCGGCCTTCTCCAGCGCGGCGGGTTTCAGATGATGGTAGCGCGCCAATAGCAGGATCCGCTGGTCTGGTTTCACGTAGCCGCTCAGCTTATCGAGCAAATCATCAAGCTTATCGTCCGCCAGCAGCGTAACGGCCTTTTTATCCCCGGCGGTCAGGCTGTTGAGCGGCTTGCTCAGCTGGTGCGGGTTTTGTTGAATAAAGCCGTTCGCCACTTCACCAATGCGGCCATTAAAGCGATATGTGGTATCCAGCGCGCAGCAATCCCCTTCGCCAAAATAGTGGTTGAACGCTGTAGTCAGCGAAAGCTGGGCGCCGCTAAAGCGATAGATTGCCTGCCAGTCGTCGCCGACCGCAAAGAGCGTGGTCTGGGTATTTTGCCGGCGCAGCGCGGCCAGCAGCGAGGCCCGCTGCGGTGAAATATCCTGAAATTCATCGACCAGAATATGCTTCCACGGGCTGACAAAGCGTCCTTTATCAAGAATATTGATGGCCTGATGGATCAGGCCGGAGAAATCGACCGCATTTTCCTCTTTCAGCGCCGTTTTCCACGCCTTCAGCAGCGGAGCCATTAATTTTACGCGCTTAGCAAAAAGCTCGCGTATCTCCTCCGGCGCGCCGGCAATCATCTCCGCCTGTGAGCCGCCGTGCATACGCATCAGGCTGACCCAGCGATCGAGGCGACTCGCCATTCGTCGCTGTATTTTTTTATCCTGCCAGAAATCGTTTTCCGGCACCTGCCAGCCCATCTCGTCTTCCAGCCACTGTCGCCAGCCTTTGGCGTGAGCTTTTTTCTCCTGGCACTGCTGCTGCCAGTTTTTCAGCAGCAGCGCCTGACGCGCCGGGCTGTCGCTCTCGAGCTGGCTAACAGACGGGACTTTCTTACTGCCCTGCTGAATAATATGCAGAGCCAGTGAATGAAATGTCCGCGCCGAAATATCATCGGTGCTCAGCCGCTCGCGAATGCGTTCATCCATTTCCAGCGCCGCCTGGCGACCAAACGCCAGCAGCAGAATCTGCTCAGCCGCCGCTTCACCTCTTGTGATCAGCCATCCGGCACGGGCAACCAGCACCGACGTCTTGCCGCTGCCGGCGCCGGCAAGAACCAGCAGAGAACGCTCGCCGTTAACCACCGCACGCGCCTGCGCCGGGTTAAGCGGTGAAGACTCCACGCCCGCAAAAAATGCGCCGTACTGTTCCAGCATCGACTCAGTGAAAGCCTGATTGTGGGCCAGTCTGGCCACCTCGGTGTCACCCAGCCAGCTCTGACATTGACGCCACGGCTCGCGGCAGTTGTCGAAAGCGTCAAGTCGGCTGGTCGGTATCGGCAGCCCGGTGAGCGCCCGGCGAATTTTACCCTGCACGTCGCTAACCTGCTGACGGGTCAACCATTTGCCTTCTGCGCTGGAGCGGGCGATCTCAGCCAGCTGCTGGCTCAGTACGTCGGCGGCAATGATGCTCATTTCCGCGCTCCACTGCTGCCATAACGTATTCAGATGATGAAAGAAACGCTGGGTTTCATTCCATTCGGTACCATGCAAACGCACGACTTTGCCATCCGGAAGCACGAACTCCAGTTCGCCCCAGACCAGACCGCGCCGACAATGAACTGACAATAACTGATTGAAAGGTATAAGATACTCGTGGCTATCACCGGAAACCTTTACTCCGGCGTTAAGCAGCTGCACCCTATCATAGGGATGCTGTGCCATGCGTTTGCCCAATGTTGTCGCTTTAAGTTCCATATCATGCCGAATTTCAATCAGGTTGGATGTTTTTAAGTTTAACCGCCAGCGACCGGGTGCTCCAGCGTAAAAAACGTTACAATGGCCGGGTCTTATTATCCACAGGAGTGAACGGAGGGGTTATGCGTACCATTCTGAATATTTTGAACTTTATCCTCGGTGGTTTCGCCACCACGCTGGGCTGGCTGCTGGCGACGCTGGTCAGCATTATTCTGATCTTCACGCTGCCGCTGACCCGCTCATGCTGGGAAATTACCCGACTCTCCCTCCTCCCCTATGGGAATGAAGCCATTCACGTCGATGAACTCGAGCCTCAGGGCAAAAACAGCCTGCTGAATGCAGGCGGTACCGTGCTGAATATTTTATGGTTTATTTTCTTCGGCTGGTGGCTGTGCCTGATGCATATCTTTAGCGGCATCGCCCAGTGTCTGACCATTATTGGTATCCCGGTTGGTATCGCCAACTTTAAAATCGCCGCCATTGCGCTGTGGCCTGTGGGACGTCGGGTTGTTTCCGTCGAAACCGCGCGTGCCGCTCGCGAAGCCAATGCGCGCCGTCGCTTCCAGTAATCGGACGGAATACTGACATGCTTAGCCCCCTGCTACGCCGTTATACATGGAACAGCGCCTGGCTCTATAACGCCAGGATTTTTGTCGCACTTTGCGGCACAACCGCCGTTCCATGGTGGCTTGGCGAAGTAAAACTAACTATTCCATTAACGTTGGGGGTAGTTGCCGCCGCGTTAACCGATCTCGACGACCGCCTGACCGGGCGGTTACGCAACCTGGCCATCACCCTGGTGTGCTTTTTTATCGCATCGGCTTCGGTGGAGCTCCTTTTCCCCTGGCCGTGGCTATTTGCGATCGGTTTAACCCTCTCTACCACCGGATTTATTTTACTCGGGGGCCTGGGACAGCGTTACGCCACGATCGCCTTCGGCGCTCTGCTGATCGCTATCTACACCATGCTGGGGGTCACGCTCTACGATCGCTGGTATCTACAGCCGCTATTTCTGCTGACCGGTGCCGTCTGGTACAACCTGCTGACGCTGGCCGGACATATCATCTTCCCGATTCGCCCGCTTCAGGACAATCTTGCGCGCAGCTATGAGCTGCTGGCGCGCTATCTGGATCTCAAATCCCGCATGTTTGACCCGGATATTGAAGATGAAAGCCAGGCTCCACTCTACGATTTGGCCATCGCGAATGGCCTGCTGGTGACGACGCTCAACCAGACTAAAACGTCGCTGCTCACCCGTCTGCGCGGCGACCGCGGGCAGCGAGGCACCCGACGGACGCTGCAGTATTACTTCGTTGCCCAGGATATCCACGAGCGCGCCAGCTCATCGCATATCCAGTATCAAACGCTACGCGATCGTTTTCGCTACAGTGACATCATGTTTCGCTTTCAGCGTATGCTGTCGATGCAGGCCCAGGCCTGTCAGAAATTGTCCCGCGCTATTTTGCTGCGCGAACCGTACCAGCACGATGCGCATTTCGAGCGCGCGTTTATGCATCTTGATGCCGCCCTCGACCGCGTGCGTGCCAGCGGAGAACCCCTTGAGCAGGTCAAAGCGTTGGGCTTCCTGCTGAATAACCTGAGAGCGATTGACGCCCAGCTGGCAACTATTGAGTCCGCTCAGGTTGCCGCGCCAGCGCACGGTACTACGGAGAATTTGCTCGCGGAGGACCAGCTTAGCGGCTTTAGCGATATCTGGCTGCGGTTACGCCGCAACCTGTCACCGGAATCGGCCCTCTTTCGCCACGCGGTGAGGATGTCGTTGGTACTATGCGCAGGCTACGCGTTTATCCAGCTAACCGGGCTAAATCACGGCTACTGGATACTGCTGACCAGCCTGTTTGTTTGTCAGCCAAACTATAACGCGACCCGTCACCGCCTGGCCCTGAGGATTATTGGCACCCTGGTGGGTGTGGCTATCGGTCTACCGATACTGCTGCTGGTTCCCTCGGTGGAAGGCCAGCTGCTGCTGATCGTCCTTACCGGCGTCCTGTTCTTTGCCTTTCGCAATGTACAATATGCCCACGCCACAATGTTCATTACCCTGCTGGTTCTGCTGTGCTTTAACCTGCTGGGAGAAGGCTTCGAGGTCGCCCTGCCGCGCATCTTCGATACCCTCATCGGCTGTGCGATTGCCTGGGCTGCGGTCAGCTTTATTTGGCCGGACTGGAAATTCCGTAACCTGCCGCGGGTTCTGGATCAGGCCATAAACGCCAACTGCCGATACCTGGACGCGATTCTTGAACAGTATCATCAGGGGCGCGATAACCGTCTGGCATATCGGGTTGCGCGCCGGGATGCCCATAGTCGGGACGGCGAGCTGGCCTCAGTGGTATCAAATTTATCAACGGAGCCGCGGGCAAATGCCGACATCCGCGAAACGGCCTTCCGCTTGCTTTGCCTGAATCATACCTTCACCAGCTATATTTCAGCGCTGGGCGCGCACCGTGAAAAGCTGACCACGCCCGAGACTCTGGCGCTGCTGGATGACGCCGTCTGCTATGTGGATGATGCGCTACATCATTCCCCGGCCGACGAACAGCGGGTACAGCAGGCGCTCACCCGCCTGCAGACCCGGATCCAACACCTCGAACCTCGTGCCGATAGCAAAGAGCCGCTGGTGCTCCAGCAAATCGGTCTGCTGTTAGCGCTATTACCGGAAATCTGCCGCCTCCAACAGCAGGTGGCCGTTCGGCCCGAGTAAATCGCGGCCTATCTTACCGCTGGTTGAGAGCCCATTCCTGCAACTCCTGGCGCCGTGCCGTCGGGAGCGCGGCGGCATGAACCCCGGTAATGGCCCCTTCCAGCGAATAGAGAATATTCAGCGTCAGCGCTTTATTCGACTCTCGCAGCTTAAGCCACGCACGCTGCGCGCCAATAAGGCGCAGCGCCTGCTGATCTATTACGCCGGAGTTAATTAATAGTAGCTCCATGTGGAAACTAATATTTGGCAGATCTTTCAACCTGCCAGAATAACGCTGCTGGTTCTTTTCTCTTTGAGCGGTCTGTAATGAAAGCGACGATAGTTTGAAAAGCATTTTACTGTCACACCAAAGCGTTTCATTTATCTGATAGTATTTTAGAAAAATTGGGCGCCCGTTTTTACGCATTTTTAAAAGTGGATTTGCGTGGGCGACACAATACGCGGCGCCCTGCTCACAAATCTTAAGATAGATTTCCCCCTCTGCAACCATCGCAAATACGGTGTCGTCTATTGCCAGGCTATAGCCACCAAACAAAGGACGGCAGATTATTTTTCCTAATGGCGATAAGCACTTCTGAAATTTATGAAACCGCAGGGATGAGATTTTTTTCATGATTATTCCTTGGTTAATCATGCGAATACGGAGTAATTTAGTTAACGGATCCGTTAGTTCAGAAAATAAGTGAGTTCCTTTATTGCGGCAAGATGATTTTAACGTTCCACTCAGGCAACTCACCATTTTGCGAGGTGCTTTCAAGAAATTACTCTTCGGCGAAAGCGGATGTATTAAAAATAAAATATAACCGGAGCATCAATTAATAGTTGCACAAATAGTTTGTGCCTGGGAAGAGCAGCGCTGCGCCGGGGGTGCGTAAAGAGATACGCAGGTACGCTTGCGCGGTTTGAGGTTTCTGTCGCCAAAAATTTATGCCGCGGGGTTACCGCGGCGAGAGCAGGTCTTCGCCAACGCGGCCGACAATGTCGAACAAATTTCGAGCGACAGCACGATAAATGAGGTTGATCTTTTCGCCGCCCGGATATACTGTATATGCATACAGTAACTACAGGCGGAAATAGACAATGCTTACTTCAGCTTACGCAAATCGTTCATCACTGACTTCTGCTTCAGTACGTCGCCACTCCCATGACGCCGTCGAACAACCAGCCAGCGGGCTGATTAGTGAGATTGTCTACCGTGAAGATCAGCCGATGATGACACAGCTACTGCTGCTTCCTTTATTACAGCAGCTAGGTCAGCAATCCCGCTGGCAGCTCTGGCTAACGCCAAAACAGAAGCTGAGCCGCGAGTGGGTGCAATCCTCCGGCCTGCCGCTATCGAAAGTCATGCAGATAAACCAGCTCTCCCCGTTCAATACGGTAGAATCAATGATACGCGCCCTGCGCACGGGTAACTATAGCGTAGTAATCGGCTGGCTGGCGGATGAACTGACGGCCGAAGAACATGAACGGCTGGTTAATGCCGCGGAAGAAGGTCATGCGATGGGGTTTATCATGAGGCCAGTGGGAAATACAAGCCAGCATGGGAGACAACTGAGCGGGCTAAAAATTCACTCTAATTTGTATCATTAAGCCAAATTAGGATTAATCCTGGAATTTTTTTTGCGCAGTACAAGGACGTGCTTTAATAAGGGTTGTTTTTGTGCGGATGCCTGTCTGATGCGGTCTCGCAGGTTTTATCGGCGAACGAAAACTAACCATATTTGTTAAATATTGTGTATACAACCCTTTTTTTTCATATGCCTGACGGAGTTCACACTTGTAAGTTTCGAACTAAGTTGTAGACTTTACATCGCCAGGGGTGATCGGCTTACGCTGCATGTATCAGCATAGTTAACAACAAGTCACGCCCCGGGTGAAGGATCTAACCGTGAGGTCTTTTGTAACTTCATGGCGAATTTTGGATGATAATGAGGCGCAGAAAATGAAAAAGACAGCTATCGCGATTGCAGTGGCACTGGCTGGCTTCGCTACCGTAGCGCAGGCCGCACCGAAAGATAACACCTGGTATGCAGGTGGTAAACTGGGCTGGTCCCAGTATCACGATACCGGTTTCTACGGTAACGGTTTCCAGAACAACAATGGCCCGACCCGTAACGATCAGCTGGGTGCTGGTGCGTTCGGTGGCTATCAGGTTAACCCGTACCTCGGTTTCGAAATGGGTTACGACTGGCTGGGACGTATGGCCTATAAAGGCAGCGTTGATAACGGCGCTTTCAAAGCTCAGGGCGTTCAGCTGACTGCTAAACTGGGTTACCCGATCACTGACGATCTGGACATCTACACCCGTCTGGGTGGTATGGTCTGGCGTGCAGATTCGAAGGGTAACTACGGTTCCACCGGTACTTCCCGCAGCGAACACGACACTGGCGTATCCCCGGTATTTGCTGGTGGTATCGAGTGGGCAATGACTCGCGACATCGCTACTCGTCTGGAATACCAGTGGGTTAACAACATCGGTGATGCAGGTACCGTTGGCACACGTCCTGATAACGGCATGCTGAGCGTAGGTGTTTCCTACCGTTTCGGTCAGGAAGAAGCAGCTCCGGTTGTAGCTCCTGCTCCGGCTCCGGCTCCGGAAGTGACTACCAAGCACTTCACTCTGAAGTCTGACGTACTGTTCAACTTCAACAAATCTACCCTGAAACCGGAAGGCCAGCAGGCTCTGGATCAGCTGTACACCCAGCTGAGCAACATGGATCCGAAAGACGGTTCCGCAGTTGTTCTGGGCTACACTGACCGCATCGGTTCTGACGCTTACAACCAGCAGCTGTCTGAGAAACGTGCTCAGTCCGTTGTTGATTACCTGGTTTCTAAAGGTATCCCGGCTGGTAAAATCTCCGCTCGCGGTATGGGCGAATCCAACCCAGTTACTGGCAACACCTGTGACAACGTGAAAGCTCGCGCTGCACTGATCGATTGCCTGGCTCCGGATCGTCGCGTAGAGATCGAAGTTAAAGGTTACAAAGAAGTAGTAGCTCAGCCGCAGGCTTAAGTTTTACTACCGATAAAAAACCCCGCTGATGCGGGGTTTTTTTTGTCTCAAATTTAGCCTCAGCGCGAAAAGCGCCCGCGCGCACCCTATCAGCCTTCCGGGCTACTCCTTACCAAGCAATACCTGCAGATCGCGCTTCAGGCTGGACATCTTGCTGGCATACTTCTCTTTATGCTCCGCGTCCTCAATCAGCTGTACGATAGTTTCCGACAGCGTTTTTCCCCGTCGCTGCGCCAGGCCAGCGAGACGCTGCCAGACCACAAACTCCAGATCGATAGACTTTTTGCGCGTATGCTGATGCTCAGCGTTAAAATGACGCTTTCGCCGCGCGCGGATAGTCTGCTTCATCCGGTTCATTAGCTCCGGATTAATATGCTGCTCAATCCAGGCGTTCACCAGAACAGGTTCATTTTCGAGCGTCAGTAAGACATCGACCGCGGCTTGCGCTGCGCTGGCTTCAATATAGCGGGTAATCAGCTCACCTTCCCGGTGCTTTTTAACCAGATATTTCCATTTCCAGCCGCTTTCAAGATTTTCCAGTTGTTGATATTTCATTGCGATCTCAATGTGACCGTGTAACTCACTTCAGGATATCAGTTTTTTCTCGATGTGCTGAGAATAAATCATCATTCGTGATATGCGTTACGTCGTTATCGTTAACGCAAACACGATCCTCCGTGTGCTCAGACGCGGCATAAGGTATAATCGCGCGTTTTACATCTCACTAAAAAACAGCGACTTTGACCATTACGAAACTTACCCGAAACGACCTTGCTCCTGATACGGAAAGTTATCAGGCGCTGTTTACACAAGCTGATTTAGCCCAGCCAGAGGCTTCCCTGTCAGGCGAACTGCAGCCCCGTTTATTCTATGCGTTGGAGCAGCTTCTGGTGACTCCGACCATTTCTCCGTTCATGCTGGTTAAGGCTCCGGAAGAACCGGAATACCTGCAGTGGTTAGCCGCAGAAACCCGCAGCTTATACCAGCCGGCCGCGCCTCTTTACGGCGTGCGTTACCAGATTAACGGTGGAAACGTCACCCTTTCACCGGCAAAAAGCGCCGATGATAATTTTGCCAGCACCGCGCCGGTTGAATCAGCCGACTGGATTGAAGCAGAGCAGCTTTTTGGCTGCGTGCGCCAGTTTAACGGCGAAATATCCCTGCAGCCGGGCCTGGTACATCGTAGCAACGGCGGCGTGCTTATTATCGCCCTGCGCGCGCTATTAGCCCAACCGCTGCTGTGGATGCGCCTGAAGAACATCGTTACCCGCCAGCGCTTTGACTGGCTGTCCATCGATGAGTCTCGCCCGCTGCCGGTCAGCATTCCATCGATGCCGCTCAATCTGAAGATAATTCTGGTTGGTGAACGAGATTCATTGGCTGATTTTCAGGATATGGAACCCGAGCTCTCGGCCCAGGCGATTTACAGCGAGTATGAAGATAATCTGCAAATCGCGGATGGCGACACCCTGAAACAGTGGTGTCAGTGGGTGTGGCAAAACGCGCAGCAGCTTGAGCTGCCCGGGCTGGCCGCCGATGCCTGGCCGCAGCTGATTCAGGAAGGCGCACGCTACACCGGCGATCAGGAAACGCTGCCGCTGTGTCCGCTGTGGATTGCCCGCCAGCTGCGCGAAGCCGCCGCCTTCTGCGAAGATGAGCTTATCTCCGCGGAAGAGATGCAGACCATGCTGGCACGTCGCGAATGGCGCGAAGGCTATCTTGCCGAGCGGATCCAGGATGAAATCCTGCAAGAACAAATTTTGATTGAGACCGAAGGTGAATGCATCGGGCAAATCAACGCGCTGTCGGTCATCGAATTCCCCGGTCATCCGCGGGCCTTTGGCGAGCCATCGCGCATCAGCTGCGTCGTACATATCGGCGACGGTGAGTTCATCGACGTTGAACGCAAGGCCGAGCTGGGCGGCAATATTCATGCCAAAGGCATGATGATTATGCAGGCGTTCCTGATGTCCGAACTCGAACTCGAGCAGCAGCTCCCCTTCTCCGCATCGCTGACCTTTGAGCAATCCTACAGCGAAGTGGACGGGGATAGCGCCTCTATGGCCGAACTGTGCGCCTTAATCAGCGCGCTGGCCGGCGTGCCCATTAATCAGAGTATCGCCGTCACCGGTTCAGTCGATCAGTTCGGTCGCGTACAGCCGGTGGGCGGGCTTAACGAAAAAATTGAAGGCTTCTTCACCATTTGCCAGCAGCGCGAGCTGACCGGCAAACAGGGAGTCATCATTCCTGCGGCGAATGTTCGCCATCTGAGCCTGGCGCCAGAACTACAGCAGGCTGTCGCTGAAGAGAAGTTTTCCATCTGGGCGGTGGAAGACGTTACGGAAGCGCTGCCCATGCTGACCCAGCTGTTGTGGGATGGCGAGGGGCAAACTTTACGGCAAACCATTCAGGAGCGGATTGCGCAGGCGACGCAGCAAGAGAGTCGTCATCGTTTTCCGTGGCCGCTACGCTGGTTAGGTGGTTCAGGTTCTAACTGATCGGACTTGTTCAGCTTACACGTGTTAGCTATCCTGCGTCCCGAACTCAAAATAAGGCTTACTGAAAACATGGTAGATAAACGCGAATCCTATACGAAAGAAGACCTTCTTGCCTCTGGCCGTGGTGAACTGTTTGGCGCAAAAGGCCCGCAGCTGCCCGCGCCAAGTATGCTGATGATGGACCGCGTCATCAAAATGACCGAAACCGGTGGTAACTACGATAAAGGTTATGTCGAAGCAGAACTCGATATCAACCCGGACCTGTGGTTCTTCGGTTGCCACTTTATCGGCGATCCGGTCATGCCGGGCTGCCTGGGCCTGGACGCAATGTGGCAGCTCGTTGGCTTCTATCTGGGCTGGCTCGGTGGCGAAGGCAAAGGCCGCGCGCTGGGCGTGGGTGAAGTTAAATTCACCGGCCAGGTGCTGCCGACTGCGAAGAAAGTGACCTATCGTATTCACTTTAAACGCGTTGTTAACCGTCGTCTGATTATGGGCCTGGCGGATGGTGAAGTGCTGGTTGACGATCGTCTGATCTACACCGCGGCCGATCTGAAAGTGGGCCTGTTCCAGGACACTTCTGCGTTCTGATTAGCAGCAACGCTTAAAAAGGCGAAGCCCCCGCTTGCGGAGGCTTCTTTTTTAAAGAGACAGTCAGGCAGTTTGTACCCTGTCCTCCATGGCTTCTCGCCAGCCTCCTAGCCAGTAGGACCTTTGATTCAGGGTCTGGTAGGGACACATTTCTTTCGATCTTCCGGTTATCCCGGCCTGATATCCACGTTGATGTGCCCGTTCCAGGCGATCTCGTTTTTGTCTCTTCATGCCTCGTTTCCCTCATTCTTTGATCTGGTGGAAAAGAAAACAGTGGTCACTAAATATGCAACCACGGTTAACGAATACCGCGAATCAGAGGTAACGTCAATGCGCAAAATTCACGCCATTGTCATAATTGTGAGCTACATGAAAGTTCATTTGTACAAAAACTGTGAACCAGCACAAGTAACAATCTGACGAGGCAAATAAAAAACCGCCGCGGTTTTTCAGACCACGGCGGCGGTTTAGCTTCATTCATTTTGCTTATGGCAGGCGATTCAGCTCGCTGGCAATAGCGGTCGCTTCCTGAGCCCAGGCCTGAGCCATCGTTTTCACCATCGCATCGTAACCGTCCTGCTGCTGCTTCAGCTCAATATTAAACGGACGCTTAATCAGCTGGCCCTGATGCTTCAGCAGCCATTCACCGCTGACGATAACCCGCCCGTCGTACCGGCCATGAAAGCCGTTAACGGAAACGTTAAGCGTATCCTGCTCGTTGCCCAGCGGCTGCGATGCCACCACCCAGCCGGGCAGCTGATTGCTTAAATTCGCAACCAGCGCGGTGCGCAGCTGCTGATCGAGCGGGCTGGCCCACAGATTATTACTCGCAATGACGTACTGCACGTCGGTGGTCTGGTAGACCACCCCGTTGCCCGCCAGATAGTCCGGGATAGTGACCTGTTCAACCCACAGCAGGTTCTTCCCCTCGTGGGTGGCGCTTTGCGCACCGCTTTGGGCGACAGGCAGCTGATAGTAGGTTTTATCCTCCCCGCTACTGCTGCAGGCCGCCAGCGCGCATACCGCTGCCGCTACTAACCACTTTTTCATTATTTCGCTCCCTTCGGCTGCGGATCTTTTTTACCCTTGGCCTCAAATACCAGCGCGTTGCTCTTATCATTGAGCGTTTTCAGTACCGGCTGCAGTTCACGAAGAACCTGATCCAGTCGCTGCATATCCGCAACCATCTTATTGTACGCCGCGGACCCCGGCTGGAAGCCCTGCATACTGCGGTTCAGTTCGCGCAGCGTATTCTGCATATCACCAGGCAGCTGCTGCATCGACTGGCTTGAGGTGATCTTATTCAAGCTATCCAGCGTTGCCTGAACGTGCTGCATCGTTTTTTCGCTCTGCGCCAGCGTACTGGTCGCCTGCTCCAGCAGCGGGTTAATCGGCAGATTGTTAATCTTATCCAGCGCATCCATCAGGCGCTGCTGAATTTGCGCGAGGCCGCCGCTAACCGTTGGAATGATCGGATAAGAGCCAAACTCATGCATGCTGCCGCGCGGAGGCGCTTTGGGATAGAAGTCGAGATCGATATACAGCGCGCCGGTAATCAGGTTGCCGGTTTTAAGCGAACCGCGCAGGCCGCGATTGATCAGATCGTCCATATGGGTGCGAATATTCGGATCGTCACCAAGCTGGTTGATCAGCCGTTCCGGCTCAATGCGCACCTCTACCGGAATGCGATAATCGTCATTCAGCCGCTGATGCAGTCCTGGAATAAAGAACGGTACCTTGCCGACCGTGCCCAGGCGTATCCCGCGGAACTCCACCGGCGCGCCGGGCTGAAGCCCGCGGATCGAATCTTTGAAGAACATCACGTAGTCGATGTGCTGGGTAAAGACCGAATCCTGAATACTTTTCTGGTCATCAAAAAGATGGTAGCCGGTCTTGTTCGCGACCGGTTCGCCAAGATCCAGCCCTTCCGGAATATCAAAACTCACCCCGCCGCCAAACAGCGTCGACAGCGAGCCCATTTCCACCCGCATCCCGGCCGAGGTCAGATCCACGGCAATACCGCTATCTTTCCAGAAACGAACGTTGGTAGTCACCAGGCGATCGTTTGGCGCGTTGATGAACAGCTGATAGGTAATATTACGCTTTTGCGGATCGAAGGTGCTGGTCTCGACCGACCCCACCCGATAGCCGCGAAAGAGCACCGGATCGCCGGGAGAGAGCTGGCCGGCTTTATTGCTTTCCAGCAGAATGCGGATACCCTTCGCATCCGGCGAGGCCAGCGGCGGAGAGTCCAGCAGCGGGTACTGCGCAGCATCCGCCCCTTTCGTTCCAGGCTGAAGCTCAATATAGGCTCCGGATAACAGCGTCCCAAGGCCGCTGATCCCTTCACGCCCCACCTGCGGCTTTACCACCCAAAACACCGAGTCCTGATGCAAAAGCTTCTGCATACCGGAGTTCAGGCGAGCCTTAATCTCTACGTGCGTCAGATCGTCCGTCAGGGTGGCGGTTTCTACCACACCGACGTCAACGCTGCGGCTTTTAATCCGGGTTTTACCACCCTCAATGCCCTCGGCGTTGGTGGTGATCAGCGTCACCTCCGGCCCCTGATGGCTATAGTGATAAAAAAGAATCCACGCGCCGATTAGCACAGTGACGATGGGGAAGATCCATACTGGTGACCAGTTCTTCACCTTTTGCACTTTTGCTTCTCCGCTATTATTTTCCATGCTGCTGTATTTCCTCATGGCTTAAATCTGGTTCACGGTCCCACAACAAACGAGGGTCGAACGTCATCGCTGAAAACATTGTCATCACAACAACCAGCGCGAACATCACCGCCCCTATCGCAGGATAGATATTCATCAACCCTCCCATGCGCACCAGCGCCGAGAGTACAGCGATGACAAAAACATCAATCATTGACCAGCGGCCAACAAACTCCACTACTTCATAAATCAGATGCATACGCTCTGAATCACGCGAACCATTGCCGTTGGCGTTCCAGCACAGCCAGCCAATCGCGAGCATTTTCAACGTCGGCACCATAATACTGGCGATGAATATCACCAGCGCAACCGGATACGATCCTTCGCTCCACAGCAGGATCACCCCGGCCATGATCGTAGACGGCATTTTATCGCCCAGCAGGTCGGTTATCATAATGGGCATGATATTGGCGGGGAGATAGAGCAGGCACGAGGTGATCAGCAGGGCCAGCGTCCACTGCAGGCTATGCTTACGCCGCACCGTCCCTTTCGTCTGACAGCGCGGGCATACCGCTGCATCGGCGGGTAAAACGGCCGTACAGCAGGAACAGGAGCGCAGGCCCTGGCGAATCCCCGTCACGCCAACCTTCAGCGGCTGTTTAACCGCAGGCATTGGCGCGATGTCGTCCCAAAGCCAGCGCCGGTCCACGCACTGTAGCGCGCGCAGCTGCAGCAGGCAGAACATACACCAGGGAAAAAAGCTCAGGCCAACGCCAATATCGCCGTAGGCCATTAGCTTCACGAAGCTCACCAGCACCCCGGCGAGAAAGATTTCCGCCATTCCCCAGGTTTTGAGGTGGAACAGAATTCGCGCCAGAAACGCCTTTAGCGCTGCGGGCATACGAACGCGATTGACCAACAGCAAAATGGTTATCAGGCAAAAGGCCGGCACCAGCTGCACAAAAAGGAGAAAGAAGGTGCCGAGGCTGGCGTAATTCTCGCTAAACAGAACGTTGGGGATCTCCAGCAGCTCAATTTCACTGTTGAGTCCCCCAACGTTCATGTAGACGAAGGGAAACAGGTTTGCCAGCAGCAGCATAAACAACGCGACCAGCGCATAGGCAGTGGGACGCTGCCGAGGCGCGTCCCATGAAGTCGTTAACGTTGTGCCGCAACGCGGACATACGGCTTTCTGGCGATGCTCCAGCCGGGGCAACGCCACCAGCAGATCACATTGTGGACACAGGATATGCCGCGCAGCATGATGATGATCGCACATGAAAACTCCTCAGCTTATGCGCCGTTTTTTAATCCTTCGAGATATTCCCAGCGCTCAAAGGCCGTTTCCAGGGCCTGTTCCGCTTCGGCCAGCTGCGCCAGCACCTGCTGCGTATGGTCATGCGACTGACCAAAGAAAGAGGCGTCAGCGACCTGATCCTGCAAACTCTGCAGCCGGGCCTCCAGCTCTTCCAGACGCTGCGGCAGCTGCTCCAGCTCACGCTGAAGGTTATAGCTTAGTTTGCTCGCCGCACGTTTAACACTTTCCGTTTTCGGCTGCGCGGCTTCAACATTTTTTTTGGCCACGGACTGTTTTTGCGCCAAAGACTGCGACTGCTGTCCGCGCGCGTCGTGGTAGCCGCCAACGTACTGACCGATGCGCCCCTCGCCTTCGAAGATCCAGCATTCGGTGACGGTGTTATCCACAAACTGACGATCGTGGCTGACCAGCATCACGCTGCCCTGGTAGCCGTCGATAAGCTCTTCCAGCAGCTCAAGGGTTTCGACATCCAGGTCGTTGGTCGGTTCATCGAGAATCAACAGGTTGCTGGGCTTCAGGAACAGACGCGCCAGCAGCAGACGGTTACGCTCCCCGCCGGACAGCGCGCGAACCGGCGTCATTGCCCGCTTCGGATGGAACAGGAAGTCCTGCAAATAGCCCAGCACGTGGCGCGGCTTGCCGTTAACCAGCACTTCCTGCTTGCCTTCAGCGAGGTTATCCATCACCGTCCGGTCCGGGTCCAGCTCGGCGCGGTGCTGATCGAAGTAGGCCACTTCCAGCTTGGTGCCGACGTGAACTCGTCCGCTGTCCGCCTGCAGCTGACCGAGCATCAGCTTCAGCAGCGTAGTTTTACCGCAGCCGTTAGGGCCAATCAGCGCTATTTTGTCACCGCGCTGAATCTGTGCCGAGAAGTCTTTGACCAATACCTTGCCGCCAACCTGGTAGTTAACGTTCTCCATCTCGAAGACAATTTTGCCCGAGCGTGAAGCCTCTTCTACCTGCATCTTCGCGCTGCCCATCACTTCGCGGCGTTCGCCGCGCTCGCGACGCATCGCCTTCAGGGCGCGAACGCGGCCTTCGTTACGGGTACGGCGCGCTTTGATCCCCTGGCGGATCCAGACTTCTTCCTGCGCCAGCTTGCGATCGAACTCCGCATTCTGCAGCTCTTCAACCCGCAGCGCTTCTTCTTTTTCCAGCAGATACTGATCGTAGTTGCCTGGATAGGTCACCAGCTTGCCGCGATCGAGATCGACGATCCGCGTCGCCATATTGCGAATAAATGAACGGTCGTGCGAAATGAAAATGATGGTGCCTTTGAAGGTCTTCAGGAAGCCTTCCAGCCAGTCGATAGTTTCGATATCGAGGTGGTTAGTCGGTTCATCCAGCAGCAGCACGCGCGGGCCGCTGACCAGCGCGCGGCCGAGCGCCGCTTTACGCAGCCAGCCGCCGGACAGAGAGGCCAGCTCGGCGTTGGCATCGAGGCCCAGCTGCTCCAGCACTTCGTTAATGCGGCTCTCCAGCTGCCACAGACCGAGGTTGTCCAGCAGATCCTGCAGACGCGCCAGCTCGTTTAAATTTTTGTTGCTCGGGTCGGTCATCACCAGACGAGAAACGTCGTGATAGCCTTTTAGGTACGCCGCCTGCTCTTCGATGCCTTCTGCAACGAAGTCGTACACGGTACCCGCGATATTTCGCGGCGGATCCTGCTGCAGACGCGCAACGACCAGATCCTGTTCATAAATAATGCGCCCGTCATCCAGACCCTGCTCGCGGTTGAGGATCTTCATCAGGGTGGATTTGCCCGCGCCGTTACGCCCAACCAGGCACACGCGCTCGTTATCTTCGATATGCAACTCGGCGTTATCCAGCAGCGGAGAGTCGCTGAAGGAGAGCCAGGCCCCATGCATACTAATCAATGACATTCTTTATTCCTTTCAGGCTGCAGTAATCAGCCAGCAGTTGTGAATCTGACGGTTACGGGCAAAATCCTGAGATTGCGTTTTTTGCGTAATTTCTTGCGCCTTCAGTCCAAGCTGCGCCAGCCCGTCATGATCCATACGGAAACCGCGTTTATTGTTCGAGAACATAATCGTGCCGCCTTTACGCAGCAGACGTTTAAGATCGGTCAGCAGGCGCAGGTGATCGCTCTGTACGTCGAAGGTTTCTTCCATACGCTTCGAGTTAGAAAACGTCGGCGGATCGATAAAGATCAGGTCGAACTGTTCATCGCTCTCGCGCAGCCAGCCCAGCACATCGGCCTGCATCAGGCGGTGCGAACGGCCGGTTAACCCGTTGAGACGCAGATTTCGCTCGGCCCACTCGAGGTAGGTGCGCGACATATCGACGGTGGTCGTCGAGCGCGCGCCGCCAAGACCGGCGTGGACGCTGGCGCTGCCGGTATAGGCAAAGAGGTTGAGGAAATCTTTGCCTTTGCTCATCTCACCAAGCATACGCCGCGCGATGCGGTGGTCGAGGAACAGACCGGTATCTAGGTAATCGGTCAGGTTGACCCACAGACGAGCGTTATACTCCTGTACCTCGATAAAATCGCCTTTTTCAGCCATTTTCTGGTACTGGTTTTTCCCTTTCTGCCGTTCGCGGGTTTTCAACACCAGCTTATTCGGCGCGATACCTAATACCGAAATCGTCGCGGCGATAATATCAAACAGACGCTGGCGGGCTTTATGCGCATCGACCGTTTTCGGCGGCGCATACTCCTGCACCACCACCCACTCGCCGTAGCGGTCGATAGCGACGTTATATTCCGGGAGATCGGCATCATACAGGCGGTAGCATTCAATACCTTCCTGGCGCGCCCACTTCTCAAATTTCTTCAGGTTTTTGCGCAGGCGGTTGGCGAAATCTTCGGCAAGCGATACCGCTTTACCGCCTTCGTTTTCGGCAACGTGATAGTTTTTCTGCACGCAGTCCAGCGGACCGTTTTTGGCCTTAAACTGCTTGTCTGCCCGCAGCTGCAGGCAGCTAAGCAGATCCGGAGAAGCGCTGAACAGCGACAGATTCCAGCCGCCAAACTGACTTTTCATCGTCCGGCCAAGCAGGCTATGCAGGGCAATCAGCGCCGGCTCGCTTTCCAGACGTTCGCCGTACGGCGGGTTGCTGATAACGGTCCCGTACGGGCCTTTCGGCAGCGGGTTGCTGAGCTGAGCGACATCTTTCGCTGCAAACGCAATCAGTTCGCCAACGCCTGCGCGACGGGCGTTGCTGCGCGCGCGTTCAATAACCCGCGCGTCGACGTCAGACCCGTAGAAACGCGACTCATATGCCGCCAGCCCTTTACGGGCGCGGGTCTGGGCTTCGGCCTTCACCTCTTTCCAGACCGCGTCATCGTGCTGGACCCAGCCGTTGAAGCCCCAGTGGCCGCGATGCAGGCCTGGAGCGCGATCGGTCGCCAGCATCGCGGCTTCGATCAGCAGCGTACCGGAACCGCACATCGGATCGAGCAGCGGCGTTCCCGGCACCCAGCCGGAACGCATGACGATCGCCGAAGCGAGCGTCTCTTTGATCGGCGCCATCCCGGTGCCGTCGCGGTAGCCGCGCAGATGCAGGCCTTCGCCGCTCAGATCTAAAGAGATATGCGCCGTCTCTTTGTTCAGCCAGACGTTGATTCGCAGATCGGGATTTTCGCGATCGACGTTCGGCCGCGGCAGATTTTTACGCGTGAAGCTGTCGACGATGGCATCTTTAACCTTTAACGCCCCGTACTGACTGTTGCGAATCTCATCGTTCAGCCCGCTAAAATGCACGGCGAAGGTGGCGTCAGGGGTGAAAATCTCCGTCCATGGAATGGCCTGTACACCGAGGTACAGGTCCAAATCGCTATACACGCTACACTGGCCTAACGGCAGCATGATGCGTGAGGCCAGCCGGCTCCACATCAGGCTTTGATACAGCAGGCGCGTATCTCCCTGAAAATGGACCCCGCCCTGGACTACCTGGCAGTCCGCTGCGCCAAGTGATTCCAGTTCAGTTTTTAACAGCTCTTCAAGCCCACGAGCCGTACTGGCAAACAGAGAATTCATATCGTCACTTTTACTAAAAGAAAATTGGTGCGCATTATAGCCAATATGCGCCCCATGTCATAAAGTTAAAGGCTTATTTTTAAGCCCAGAGACTACGCATGAAAACGCTATCGCGACTTTTTATTCATCCCGTCAAATCCATGCGTGGAATTGGCCTGACGCATGCGTTTGCCGATATCAGCGGCCTGGCCTTCGATCGCCTGTTTATGGTGACGGAAACGGATGGCACCTTTATTACCGCCCGCCAGTTTCCACAGATGGTGAAATTCACCCCCTCCCCGCTGCAGGACGGCGTTCATCTGACCGCTCCTGACGGCAGCAGCGCGATCGTTCGCTTCGCTGATTTCGCGCCTCAGGGCGAGCCTACCGAGGTGTGGGGAAACCATTTCACCGCCCTGGTTGCGCCGTCAACGGTTAACCAATGGCTTAGCGGCTTCTTTAATCGCCAGGTTCAGCTTCGCTGGCTGGGACCGCAGCTGACCCGCCGCGTTAAGCGCCATGACGCCGTCCCGCTCACCTTTGCCGACGGTTACCCCTATTTACTCACCAATGAAGCCTCGCTGCGCGACCTGCAGCAGCGCTGTACGGCCAGCGTACGTATGGAGCAGTTTCGCCCTAACCTGGTCGTCACCGGCGCCGAGCCGTGGGAGGAAGATAGCTGGAAGGTGATCCGCATTGGCGAAGTGACTTTTGATGTCGCCAAGCCCTGCAGCCGCTGTATTTTTACCACCGTCAGTCCGGAACGCGGACAAAAGCATCCGTCCGGCGAACCGCTAGCCACGCTGCAACGCTTTCGCACCGCCGTGGATAATGGCGATGTCGATTTCGGTCAAAATCTGATTGCCCGCAGCAGCGGCGTTATTCGCGTGGGCGATGAAGTCGAGGTGCTGAAGCGTGGCCCGGCAAAGGCCTACGGGGCGGGCGAAAGCGATGATAGTGAACCTTCTGCAGCTCAGCAGAATGCGACGGTTGATATTGAGTGGCAGGGACAGAGTTTTACCGGGAATAACCAGCAGGTTCTGCTGGAACAGCTGGAGCAACAGGGGATCCGCGTGCCCTACTCCTGCCGGGCGGGCATCTGCGGCAGCTGCCGCATTCGGCTTGAGGAAGGTGAGGTCAGCCCGCTGAAGAAAAACGCCGTTGCGGCGGATGGCACTATTCTGTGCTGCAGCTGCGTACCAAAAACCGACTTACGCCTGGCGCCCTGAGGTCTTCAGAGGTTCTTCAGCTGGCAGCCAAAGAGGCTCGCCGCCTTAAACCGCCTCGCCAAGGCTGTAGCTGGAGATACGCGGGGCGGGCTGTAGTCTGTCGTTCATAATTTTAATCACGTCGCCAAGCTGCATCACCCGTCCGGCCAGCGTTAACCCCGGCTGGGCCAGCAGGCACAGTGCGGCATTTTCGCCAGGCTCCACCACCAGCAGATTCACCTGCTGCCCGGTATCGCTGAGCCAGGCGCTGGCGGTATCGCCGCCGCCGGGCTGCCAGTTCTCTTCATGGGTGGTGAAATGCCAGCTTTTCGGCATTTGGGGCTTAAGAAAACGAATGGCAACCAGCGCGTTAAGCACTAATTCAGCGCGCTGCTCTTTAGATAATTCTATATCCCGGCATTTTTCTTCGAAGGAAAAATAAAGAGCGGCGTCGTCAACGCAAAACCCGGATGGCGCGAATGCATCGGGCGTCAGCATCCGGCGCGCAAAGCGCGAGCGGAACAACATACCATTGGCCAAATCGAGCATCATGCGATCGTGCTCTTCATCGTAATACCAACGCCAGTTATCGTCAGGTTTAATCCGCATTTTTCCCCCGTCCTCTTTCACTTCTATCTGTAATGCACGGCATACGGCAACAGAATTATTTCCAAAATTAAGAAAAGACTAAAATGTCTAAATAAGCAACAATGAGGGAATATAAAACAACCAGGGCCGGAAATAAAGCCCTGGGGGTGTTTCAGAGGGGGAAAAGATTAGATATTGGTAACAATTTCTTTAATCAGCGGCGGGCCTTTAAAAATAAAGCCAGAATAAATCTGGACCAGCGTCGCGCCGGCGGCCATTTTTTCCCGGGCTGCAATCGCAGAGTCAATCCCGCCTACTCCGATAATTGGCAAGCGGCCGTTTAATTCTGTCGCCAGCATGCGGATAATCTCAGTGCTTTTTAATTGCAGAGGACGACCGCTCAGGCCACCGGTTTCATCGCAATATTGCATTCCCTGCACCAACGATCGATCGAGGGTGGTATTGGTGGCAATCACGCCGTCAATATTATGGCGAACCAGGCTATCGGCTACCTGGATCAATTCCTCGAGGGAAAGATCCGGGGCGATCTTCACGGCCACGGGGACATATTTTTGATGCTTTTGCTGCAGCTCAAGCTGCTTATTTTTAATACCAGAAAGTAAATCATCGAGCGCGTCGCCATATTGCAACGTGCGCAGGCCCGGGGTATTCGGTGAGGAGATATTAATGGCGATATAGCCGGCATAGGGATAGACTTTTTCCATACAAATCAGGTAATCATCTTTGCCCTGCTCAACCGGGGTATCCTTATTTTTACCAATATTAATCCCAAGAATACCGTCAAAATGCGCCTTTTTAACGTTCTCGACGAGGTTATCAACACCGAGATTATTAAAGCCCATGCGGTTGATCAAACCTTCTGCCGCAACCAGACGGAAGATCCTCGGCTTATCGTTGCCCGGCTGCGCGCGCGGCGTCACGGTACCAATTTCGATTGAACCAAAACCCATAGCCCCGAGCGCATCGATACACTCGCCGTTTTTATCCAGCCCGGCGGCAAGGCCCAGCGGATTCTTAAACGTGAGTCCCATGCAGGTCACCGGTTTAGCCGGCACCTTCTGGCGGATCAGCATCTCAAGCGGCGTTCCCGATACACGGCGTAATTGTTGGAAGGTTACTTCATGAGCGCGCTCAGGATCGAGCTGAAAAAGAGCTTTACGAACGAAGGGGTAGTACATGAACTCTCCTGGATTCCCGGTGTGCAAACCGGGGGCGTATTATGTTCGATCCTCAGCGGAAAGGGAATTGACCTACGACAAAAAATCGTCCATCCAACGCAAACGTTTACTTTTCCGCCCTTCTTTATGCAAATTCTGACAAAACAAGGGTGGAAAAATCATTTAGGTAAATAAATCGCCTCTGTCACACTGCCAGTAAATGTTATCAATAATAGATAAATGCGAACATTTGGTTATAAGGAGAGAGAGAACATGCGTGTCATTACACTTGCGGGTAGCCCGCGCTACCCTTCCCGTTCCAGCGCCCTTCTGGAATACGCCAGAGAGACGCTCTCCGCCGCTGATGTTGAAGTCTGCCACTGGCACCTGCAGAATTTTGCCCCGGAAGATCTTCTTTATGCCCGTTTCGATAATCCGGCGCTGCATACTCTGAACGAACAGCTGGCCGGCGCGGATGGCCTGATTATCGCCACTCCTGTCTATAAAGCCTCTTTCTCCGGCGCGCTGAAGACGCTGCTCGATCTGCTTCCGGAACGCGCGCTGGAAGGAAAAATCGTCCTGCCCCTGGCGACCGGCGGCACTATCGCCCATATGCTGGCGGTGGATTATGCCCTGAAGCCGGTTCTCAACGCGCTGAAGGCCCAGGAGATCCTCCACGGCGTGTTTGCCGATGACAGCCAGGTGACTGACTACCAGCACAAGCCGCAGTTTACGCCAAACCTGCAGGGTCGCCTCGACCACGCGCTGGAAACCTTCTGGCAGGCGCTTCATCGCCCAACCAGCCGCGCGCCTGCCCTCAAAGCAACGCACGGGGTCGAACATGCGTAATCTCCTGGCTCCCCTGGCGCTCGGCGGGCTGCTGATGCTCTCCGCCCTGGCCCACGCGGCGCAGTCCGCGCCGGATGCTCTACGCGTCGGCTATCAAAAAGGCAGCGTCAGCATGGTGCTGGCGAAAAGCCACCAGCTGCTGGAACAACGCTACCCGGGCACCAAAATCTCATGGGTGGAGTTTCCCGCCGGCCCGCAGATGCTCGAAGCGTTGAACGTCGGCAGCATTGATATTGGCAGCACCGGCGATATTCCACCTATTTTTGCCCAGGCCGCCGGGGCCGATCTGGTCTATGTCGGCGCCGAACCGCCTAAACCCAAAGCCGAAGTGATTCTGGTGGCGGAAAACAGCCCGATTAAAAACGTCGCGCAGCTAAAGGGCCATAAGGTCGCCTTTCAGCGCGGCTCCAGCTCCCACAACCTGCTGCTCCGCGCGCTACAGCAGGCGGGCCTGACGTTCAACGATATTCAGGCGGTCTATCTCGCTCCCGCCGACGCCCGTGCGGCTTTCCAGCAAGGTAACGTCGACGCGTGGGCTATCTGGGACCCCTACTACTCCGCGGCTCTCCAGCAGGGCGGCGCCCGGGTTCTGAAAGATGGAACCGACCTGAAGCAAACCGGCTCTTTCTATCTCGCTTCTCGTCCTTATGCGGAAAAAAACGGCGCCTTTATTGAAGGCGTGCTGCAAACCTTTAGCCAGGCCGATGCGCTGACGCTCAGCCAGCGTCCGCAAAGCATTGCCCTGCTGGCCAAAATCATGGGTCTTCCTGAAGCGGTGATAGCCAGCTATCTCGACCATCGCCCGCCAACCACCATTACGCCGGTTAGCGCCGAAACGGCCGCGCGCCAGCAGCAAACCGCCGACCTGTTCTATGAGAACAAGCTGGTGCCGAAAAAAGTCGATATCCGCGCGCGCATCTGGCAGCCCGCAGCCATTCAAGGAGCGAAATCATGAGTCTGAATATGTTCTGGTTTTTACCCACTCACGGTGACGGTCGCTATCTTGGGACCGATCAAGGCGCGCGTCCGGTTGATTACGGCTATCTGCAGCAGATTGCGCAGACCGCCGATCGGCTGGGATTTACCGGCGTCCTGATCCCCACCGGACGCTCATGTGAAGACGCCTGGCTGGTGGCCGCCTCGATGATCCCGGTGACTCAGCGCCTGAAATTTCTCGTCGCCCTGCGTCCGAGCGTCGTTTCGCCAACGGTCGCGGCGCGCCAGGCGGCGACGCTGGATCGACTCTCCAACGGCCGGGCGCTGTTTAATCTGGTGACCGGCAGCGACCCGCAGGAGCTCGCCGGCGACGGCGTGTTCCTCGATCACACCGAGCGCTACGAAGCCTCGGCGGAATTTACCCATATCTGGCGCCGGCTGATGGAGGGCGAAACCGTGACCTTCAACGGCAAGCATCAGCGCGTGCGCGGTGCGAAGCTGATGTTCCCGCCGCTGCAGCAGCCGCGTCCCCCGCTCTACTTCGGCGGATCCTCTGAAGTGGCGCAGGATCTTGCCGCCGAGCAGGTCGATCTGTATCTGACCTGGGGAGAGCCCCCGGCGCAGGTGGCGGAAAAAATCGCCCAGGTGCGCGAAAAGGCCGCGCGCCACGGTCGTAAGGTTCGCTTCGGCATCCGCCTGCATGTGATTGTGCGTGAAACTAACGAAGAGGCCTGGCAGGCGGCGGAGAGCTTAATTTCCCATCTGGATGATGACACTATCGCCAGGGCGCAGGCCGCCTTTGCGCAAACGGATTCCGTCGGCCAGCACCGAATGGCCGCGCTGCACAACGGCCAGCGCGACAAGCTCGAAATCAGCCCTAACCTGTGGGCCGGCGTCGGGCTGGCGCGCGGCGGCGCCGGAACCGCGCTGGTCGGCGATGCCGCCACGGTCGCCGAGCGTATCAATGAATATGCCGATCTCGGCATCGATAGCTTCGTGCTTTCCGGCTATCCGCACCTTGAAGAAGCCCTGCGCGTCGGCGAGCTGCTGTTCCCGCTGCTGGACGTCAATATTCCGTCAATCCCGCAGCCGCAGAGTCTGCGTCCGCAGGGTGAAGCGGTAGCGAATGAATTTATCCCGCGTAAAGCGGCGCAGAGCTGAGGAGCGACATATGGCAACCCCTGGGCAAAAACTCCTGATTCGCCTTGCCCCCTGGTTTTTACCGGTCGGCACCGTCATCGTCTGGCAGCTCGCCTCTTCGGTGGGCTGGCTCTCCACCCGGATCCTGCCTTCGCCGGAAGGGGTGCTGAAAGCCTTCTGGACGCTCTCCGCCAGCGGCGAGCTTTGGCAACATCTGGCCATCAGCTCGTGGCGCGCGCTGCTTGGCTTCGCTATCGGCGGCTCCATTGGCCTGGCATTGGGGATGATTAGCGGCCTCTCGCGCTGGGGAGAGCGTCTGCTGGACACCTCGATTCAGATGCTGCGCAACGTGCCGCACCTGGCCCTGATTCCGCTGGTTATTTTATGGTTCGGCATCGACGAGAGCGCCAAGATTTTTCTCGTCGCTTTGGGCACCATGTTCCCGATTTATATCAACACCTGGCACGGTATTCGTAACATTGACCGCGGGTTGGTCGAGATGGCGCGCAGCTACGGCCTATCCGGCTTTGCGCTATTTCGTCACGTGATTCTGCCCGGGGCCCTGCCGTCAATCATGGTGGGTATTCGCTTCGCTCTCGGCCTGATGTGGCTAACGCTGATTGTCGCCGAGACCATCTCGGCAAACGCCGGCATCGGCTACCTGGCTATGAACGCGCGAGAATTTCTGCAAACCGACGTGGTGGTCGTGGCCATCATTCTCTACGCCATTCTAGGCAAACTGGCCGACTTCAGCGCACAGCTGCTGGAGCGCGTCTGGCTGCGCTGGAATCCGGCCTATCATCTTCAGGAGGCTAACGCATGACGACCGCCCGTCTGAACCCTGGGATCCCGCTGTTGCTCAACGGCGTGACCAAACGCTACGGCGAAAACACGATTCTTAACGCGCTTGATTTACATATTCCCACCGGGCAGTTCGTCGCGGTGGTCGGGCGCAGCGGCGGCGGTAAAAGTACCCTGCTGCGTCTGCTGGCCGGGCTGGAGAAACCCAACGCCGGCGAGCTGCTGGCGGGCTCGACGCCGCTGGCGCAAATCCAGGACGATACCCGCATGATGTTTCAGGATTCGCGCCTGCTGCCGTGGAAAACGGTGATCGATAACGTCGGCCTGGGGCTTAAAGGCTCGTGGCGAGACGCGGCCCTGCAGGCTTTGGCCAGCGTCGGCCTCGAAAATCGCGCCAACGAATGGCCAGCGGCGCTTTCCGGCGGACAAAAGCAGCGCGTGGCGCTGGCCCGGGCGCTGATTCATCGCCCCGGCCTGCTGCTGCTTGACGAGCCGCTGGGCGCGCTTGACGCCCTCACCCGCCTTGAAATGCAGGATTTAATCGTCTCGCTCTGGCAGGAACATGGGTTCACCGTACTGCTGGTGACTCACGATGTGAGCGAAGCGGTGGCGATGGCCGATCGGGTGCTGTTGATTGAAGAGGGCAAGATTGGGCTGGACGTCACGGTGGATATTGCGCGCCCGCGGCATACCGGTTCGGCGCGGCTGGCGGAGCTGGAGGCAGAAGTTCTCAACAGAGTAATGAAGCGCGGCAGGCACGAAGCCTCGCCACGCCTGTTCAGTCACGGCTAAACGGCTCCCGGAGCGCGGCGCTGCCGCCGCAATCCGGGAGCGGAACGCCCTTTACGCCAGCGCTTTACTGATTTTCTCGAACAGATCGCCGGAGAGATTCTCCAGACCTTTCAGCTGCTCCAGCGCCGCGCGCATCAGCGCCTGGCGTTTGGCATCATAACGCTTCAGACGAATCAACGGCTCAATCAGACGCGAGGCCACCTGCGGGTTGCGGCTGTTGAGCTCGGTCAGCATCTCCACCAGGAACTGATATCCGCTGCCGTCTTCGGCGTGGAAGGCCGCCGGGTTGCTGCCGGCAAAGGCGCCAATCAGCGAGCGGACGCGGTTCGGGTTGTTCATACTGAACGAGCGATGATTCAGCAACGCACGTACCGCATCTACCGCATTATCCGCCGGGCTGGTGGCCTGCAGGATCAACCATTTGTCCATGACCAGGCCATCCTGATGCCATTTATCGTCATATTCCTGCATCAGCGCATCGCGGCACGGCAGCTGCGCCGCCACCGCCGCCGACAGGGCCGCCAGCGCGTCGGTCATGTTGTCGGCCTGATGATACTGGGCGACGACCAGCTTATCCGCCAGCTCAGCATCGCCAAACGCCAGGTAGCGCAGGCAGGTATTGCGCAGCGAGCGCTTGCCGATATCGGCATGCTCTACGCGATAGCCGTCGAGCTTATTGACGTTGTAGACAGCGAGGAATTCATCCGCCAGCTCTTTCGCCAGCGTGCGGGTGAGCGCTTCGCGCACCGCCACAATGGCAATCGGATCGATAATCGCAAACAGCTCGGCGATTTCACTGGCGGACGGCAGCGTCAGGATCTCTGCCGCCAGCGCCGGATCGATCTTCTCATCCAGCAGGATCGCGCGGAACGCATCGGCGACGTGAACCGGCAGCGACAGGGGCTGACCCTGCTGATGGCGGTTGACGTTAAGCTTGATGTAGGTCGCCAGCAGGCTCTGCGCCGCATCCCAGCGGGAGAAGTCGTTGCGCGCGTGGCGCATCAGGAACGTCAGCTGCTGATCGCTCCACTTATATTCCAGCTTCACCGGCGCGGAGAATTCGCACAGCAGCGCCGGAACCGGCTGGAAGTAGACGTTATCAAAGACAAAGGTCTGCTCGGTCTGGGTGACGTTCAGCACGTGATGCACCGGATGCCCGCCCTTCTGCAGCGGGATCGCCTTGCCTTCGTTATCATATAGCTCGATATCAAACGGAATATGCAGAGGCTGTTTTTCCGCCTGCTCGGAAGTCGGCGGCGTGCGCTGGCTGATGGTCAGGCGGTACTGCTCGGTTTCCGGATTATAGTCATCATGCACGCTCACTACCGGCGTACCGGACTGGCTGTACCAGCGGCGGAAATGAGACAGGTCAACGTTCGACGCGTCTTCCATCGCCTGAACGAAATCGTCGCAGGTGGCGGCGCTGCCGTCATGGCGCTCGAAGTACAGCTGCATGCCTTTCTGGAAGTTGTCCTCACCCAGCAGGGTATGCAGCATGCGGATCACTTCCGCGCCCTTTTCATATACCGTCAGGGTGTAGAAGTTGTTCATCTCGATAACCTTATCCGGACGAATCGGATGGGCCATCGGGCTGGCGTCTTCGGCAAACTGGAGCCCGCGCATGGTGCGGACGTTATTGATGCGGTTCACCGCGCGCGAGCCCAGATCGGAGCTGAACTCCTGATCGCGGAACACGGTCAGGCCTTCTTTCAGGCTCAGCTGGAACCAGTCGCGGCAGGTCACGCGGTTGCCGGTCCAGTTGTGGAAATATTCGTGGCCAATCACGCGTTCGATATCGAGGTAGTCTTTATCGGTGGCGGTATCGGTACGCGCCAGCACGTATTTGGAGTTAAAGACGTTCAGCCCTTTGTTCTCCATCGCCCCCATATTAAAGAAGTCGACGGCGACAATCATATAGATGTCGAGATCGTACTCGAGGCCGAAACGAGTTTCGTCCCATTTCATCGAGTTTTTGAGCGACGTCATCGCCCACGGCGCGCGGTCAAGGTTGCCGCGATCGACGAACAGCTCCAGCGCCACTTCGCGTCCGGAACGGGTGATGAAAGTGTCGCGCAAGACGTCGAAATCACCGGCCACCAGCGCGAATAAATAGCACGGTTTTGGGAACGGGTCCTGCCACTGCATCCAGTGACGGCCGTTTTCCAGCTCGCCCTGCGCCACGCGGTTGCCGTTAGACAGCAGGTACGGGTATTTCGCCTTGTCGGCGATAATTTTGGTGGTGAAACGCGCCAGAACGTCCGGGCGGTCCAGGTACCAGGTGATATGGCGGAAGCCCTCTGCTTCACACTGCGTGCACAGCGCTTCGCCTGACTGATACAGCCCTTCGAGCGCGGTATTGGCCGCCGGGCTGATTTCATTGACGATAGTCAGGGTGAAATGTTCCGGTAAACCGCCAATAACCAGCTGGTTATTTTCTTCTTTATAGTCGCTCCACGGCTGACCGTTAACCTGCAGAGAGACCAACGTCAGGTCTTCGCCATCCAGACGCAATGGCACATCAGACGCAGCCGCGTGACGGGAGAGTTTACTCTCAGCCGTAACAACGGTTTTCGCGGCATCCAGGTCAAAGGTCAAATCGATATCGCTAATCAGATAGTCCGGCGCACGATAGTCGTGGCGGTATTTGGCTTGGGGCTGTTGTGTCATAAAAAACCTTTAGCATGTTCCATAAAGTGTCAAACCCAGTCTATTCCTGTTGTGATGTTCTCGCTATGCAGAATCTTCATCTTTTCAACGTCAAACACGAAAATCGCTACATTTTGATAACACAGGAGGCACGAAATGCGCTCGACCCGGTGCAAAGCTTGTGGTGTGATCCGTGTTCAATATATTAAACTAGGCCTCGCAAATGACCGTCAGCGTCGCCATCGGCCTTCACTGCGGGACAGAGTCGGGGAATAAAGCTATACTCCGCCTCCTTTTTTCTGCTTAGGTTTTGATGGAAACGCTCCAGTGAGAGGATGCTACCGCGCACCATGACACAATTCACTTCTCCTGTACTGCACTCGCTGCTTGATACGGATGCCTACAAGCTGCACATGCAGCAGGCCGTCTTCCACCGCTATTACGATGTACACGTTGCGGCGGAGTTCCGCTGCCGCGGGGATGATTTGCTCGGCATCTATGCCGATGCGATTCGCGAACAGGTTGAGGCCATGCGCGACCTGAAGCTGCAGGACGATGAGTATCACTGGCTCTCGACCCTGCCGTTCTTTTCGCACGATTATCTCGACTGGCTGCGCGACTTCCGTTACGACCCGCAGCAGGTCACCGTCAGTAACGACAACGGCAAGCTGAACATTCGTCTCTCCGGGCCCTGGCGTGAAGTCATTATGTGGGAAGTCCCGCTGCTGGCGGTGATCAGCGAGCTGGTTCACCGCTACCGCTCGCCGGAAATCGGCGTTGAGCTGGCGCTGGAGACCCTCGAACGCAAGCTGAGCGACTTCCGGGAAATCACGGCCGATATCGATATGAGCCGCTTTCGCTTAATGGACTTCGGTACCCGTCGTCGCTTCTCGCGCGAAGTACAGCAAGCTATCGTCGAACGTCTGCAGCAGGAGCCGTGGTTTACCGGCACCAGCAACTACGACCTGGCTCGTCGCCTGCATCTGACGCCGATGGGCACTCAGGCTCATGAATGGTTCCAGGCCCATCAGCAGATCAGCCCTAACCTTGCCAGCAGCCAGCGCGCGGCCCTTGCCGCCTGGCTCGAAGAGTATCCGGACCAGTTGGGCATTGCCCTGACCGACTGTATTACTATGGATGCCTTCCTGCGTGATTTCGGCCCGGAATTCGCCGAACGCTATCAGGGTCTGCGCCACGACTCCGGAGATCCGGTTGAATGGGGCGAGAAAGCCATCGCCCATTATCAGAAGCTGGGTATCGACCCGCTGAGTAAAGTACTGGTCTTCTCCGATAACCTCGACCTGACGAAAGCCGTCGATTTGTATCGTCATTTCTCATCGCGGGTGAATCTCAGCTTTGGCATCGGTACGCGCTTAACCTGTGATATTCCACAGGTTAAGCCGCTCAATATCGTGATCAAGCTGGTGGAATGCAACGGCAAGCCGGTGGCCAAGCTCTCTGACAGCCCGGGCAAAACCATCTGTCACGATAAGGCATTTGTGCGCGCCCTGCGCGAAGCCTTCGACCTGCCGCCGATTAAAAAGGCCAGTTAATCACCACAAGGAGCCGTTCTGGCTCCTTGTTCCTTATTTATTTCCGAAAACTCTCCCTCGCGGTGCGAAATCTGCTTGTCTGATGGAAGATGACAGGTAACATAGATATCCCCCGATTGCCGGGGGAAACAGATATTTTTATTGGACTACGAATAGAGAGACTATTATGAGCGTTGTGCCTGTAGCCGACGTACTCCAGGGCCGTGTTGCGGTTGACAGCGAAGTCACCGTCCGCGGATGGGTACGTACCCGCCGAGATTCAAAAGCTGGCTTTTCCTTCCTGGCCGTCTATGACGGTTCCTGCTTTGATCCTGTACAGGCCGTCATTAGTAATTCTCTTCCCAATTACAATCAGGAAGTGCTGCGTCTGACTACCGGCTGTTCGGTCATCGTCACCGGTAAAGTCGTGGCATCTCAGGGCCAGGGCCAGAGCTTCGAAATTCAGGCCAGCAGCGTAGAAGTTACCGGCTGGGTCGAAGATCCGGATACCTACCCGATGGCGGCTAAACGCCACAGCATCGAGTATCTGCGCGAAGTTGCCCACCTGCGTCCGCGTACCAACCTGATTGGCGCGGTTGCCCGGGTGCGTCATACTCTGGCGCAGGCGCTGCATCGCTTCTTTGACGAGCAGGGCTTCTTCTGGGTTTCTACCCCGCTGATTACCGCCTCTGATACCGAAGGCGCAGGTGAAATGTTCCGCGTCTCCACGCTGGATCTGGAAAACCTGCCGCGTAACGACCAGGGCAAAGTGGATTTCGATAAGGACTTCTTCGGCAAAGAGTCGTTCCTTACCGTATCCGGCCAGCTGAACGGCGAAACCTACGCCTGCGCGCTGTCAAAAATCTACACCTTCGGTCCGACCTTCCGTGCGGAAAACTCCAACACCAGCCGCCATCTGGCGGAATTCTGGATGCTGGAACCGGAAGTGGCCTTCGCCAACCTGAACGATGTTGCGGGCCTGGCGGAAGCGATGCTGAAGTACGTCTTCAAGGCCGTACTGGAAGAGCGCGCGGATGACATGAAATTCTTCGCCGAACGCGTGGATAAAGATGCGATCGATCGCCTCGAGCGTTTCGTGTCTGCCGATTTCGCCCAGGTCGATTATACCGACGCGGTAACGATCCTCGAAAACTGCGGTAAGCAGTTCGAAAACCCGGTTTACTGGGGCGTGGACCTCTCTTCCGAGCACGAGCGCTATCTGGCAGAAGAGCACTTCAAAGCACCGGTGGTGGTAAAAAACTATCCGAAAGACATCAAGGCGTTTTACATGCGCCTTAACGAAGACGGGAAAACCGTCGCCGCAATGGACGTTCTGGCCCCTGGCATCGGTGAAATTATCGGTGGTTCGCAGCGTGAAGAGCGTCTGGACGTGCTTGACGCGCGCATGGCGGAAATGGGTCTTAATAAAGAAGACTACTGGTGGTACCGCGACCTGCGCCGTTACGGCACCGTTCCGCACTCCGGTTTCGGACTGGGCTTTGAGCGTCTGATTGCCTACGTAACCGGCGTCCAGAACGTTCGCGACGTCATTCCTTTCCCGCGCACCCCGCGCAGCGCGACATTCTGATTTTTATTACCGCTTTGTAAAAAGGGTCAGCGTAAGCTGGCCCTTTTTTATGTCAGCTATTGTTAACGAATATCAAGAAATTTAAACATCAAGCCTTCCGCTTCACATTTATGTTACTCACTATTTCGCTACCCGCCGAAACGAGAAAGCGCACCTTATGTTCATTCATGGGCGAAATGCCTGATTATTTTGCTCATTTTTTAACCACCCACCGCACAACATGCAAAGACAAACGTTGAGTAAAAAAAAAGCGAAAACCAGCCACAAAATGCACAAATCGGCTCTTATCTAAATTAATCATAATTAATTCATATAGATATATAAGCCATGACGATTTTATACGCAAAGTGGAATGGAATTTTGATTGAGTTCACAAAGTTCCCAAAAATTCACATTTTGTTACATACACTTTCTAATTGTTACTCATATGCGACATTGGTAGCATTTTCCGGCTAGCGAAACGATGTCGCGGATGGAAAGATGCCTTCAGACACCAAACTATCATCAATGGTTCTGTAAATTTTCATTGACAGAATGTATTGGCGGCAGTGGCAAGTGTTCATATAAAAATACTAATGAGGGTAATAAATAATGATGAAGCGCAATATTCTGGCAGCGGTGATCCCTGCCCTGCTGGTAGCCGGCGCAGCAAATGCTGCAGAAATCTATAACAAAGACGGCAACAAACTCGATCTGTACGGTAAAACCGTAGGTCTGCACTATTTCTCTGATAACAAGGGTAATGACGGCGACCAGACCTATGCACGTTTAGGTTTTAAAGGTGAAACCCAGATCAACGATCAGCTGACCGGTTTCGGCCAGTGGGAATATAACTTCCAGGGTAATAACACTGAAGGTAGCGACGCTCAGAGCGGCAACAAAACCCGTCTGGCATACGCCGGTCTGAAATTCGGCGATGCAGGCTCCTTCAACTATGGTCGTAACTACGGCCTGGTGTATGACGCTATCGGCGTCACCGATATGCTGCCTGAGTTTGGTGGCGACACCGGTTCCAGCGATAACTTCTTCGCAGGTCGTACCGGTGGTCTCGCAACCTACCGTAATACCAACTTCTTCGGTCTGGTTGACGGCCTGAGCTTTGGCGTACAGTACCTGGGCAAAAACGAGCACACAGACGCTTCCCGCTCTAACGGCGACGGCTGGGCAACCTCTCTGAGCTATGACATCGACGGCTTCGGCATTGTCGGCGCATACGGCGCAGCGGATCGTACCGATGCACAGCAGGCTCTGACTCGCGGTAAAGGCGACAAAGCCGAGCAGTGGGCAACCGGTCTGAAATATGATGCGAACAACATCTACCTGGCAGCTCTGTACGGCGAAACCCGTAATGCGACCCGTATTACTGACGGTTTTGCCAACAAGACTCAGGACTTCTCCATCGTTGCGCAGTATCAGTTTGATTTCGGCCTGCGTCCGTCCATCGCTTACTACAAATCTAAAGCGAAAAACGTTGAGGGTGTGGGTAACGAAGACTACATCAACTACATTGATGTCGGCGCAACCTACTACTTCAACAAAAACATGTCTACCTATGTCGATTATCAGATCAACCAGATCGATAGCGACAACAAACTGGGCGTGAATTCCGACGACACCGTCGCCGTGGGTATCGTTTACCAGTTCTAAGTTTTAATCAGTACACCCCTTCGTGATATGCCTAAAAAGCAGGACTTCGGTCCTGCTTTTCTGCGTTACTAAGGCAAAGATCGTAACTTTGGAAAACCTTCGCGCTTTTTGTCGCAAACGGTTGGCAATTGCTCATTCTCCCGTTACCCTGATAGCGGAACTCCCTTCAGTAATCACAATGGAACCTCGTCATGTTTGAGAACATTACTGCCGCCCCTGCCGACCCTATTCTGGGCCTGGCCGATCTGTTTCGTGCCGATGACCGTCCTACAAAAATTAACCTCGGGATTGGCGTTTATAAAGATGAAACGGGTAAAACCCCGGTCCTGACCAGCGTGAAGAAGGCAGAGCAATATCTGCTGGAGAATGAGACCACCAAAAATTATCTGGGTATCGATGGTATTCCGGAATTTGGTCAATGCACGCAGGAGCTGCTGTTCGGTAAAGGAAGCGCTATCGTCAGCGATAAGCGCGCGCGTACCGCCCAGACTCCAGGCGGTACCGGTGGCCTGCGCGTTGCCGCCGACTTCCTTGCCAAAAATACCGACGTTAAGCGCGTTTGGGTGAGCAATCCGAGCTGGCCGAACCACAAGAGCGTATTCAATTCCGCCGGCCTCGAAGTTCGCGAGTACACCTACTACGATGCGGCTAACCGCACTCTCGACTTTGCCGGTCTGCTGGCAAGCCTCAATGAAGCCCAGGCTGGCGACGTTGTTCTGTTCCACGGCTGCTGCCATAACCCAACCGGTATCGATCCGACCCTGGAGCAGTGGCAACAGCTGGCGCAGCTCTCCGTTGATAAGGGCTGGCTGCCGCTGTTCGACTTCGCCTATCAGGGCTTTGCCCGCGGTCTGGAAGAGGATGCTGAAGGCCTGCGCGCGTTTGCCGCGCTGCACAAAGAGCTGCTGGTTGCCAGCTCCTACTCGAAGAACTTCGGCCTGTACAATGAGCGCGTTGGCGCCTGTACGCTGGTGGCAAGCGATAGCGACACCGTCGACCGCGCGTTCAGCCAGATGAAGTCAGTGATCCGCGCTAACTACTCCAACCCGCCGGCACACGGCGCTGCCGTTGTGGCGACAATTCTCAGCAACGATGCGCTGCGCGCTATCTGGGAGCAGGAGCTGACCGACATGCGTCAGCGCATTCAGCGTATGCGCCTGCTGTTCGTTAATACCCTGCAGGAAAAAGGCGCTAACCGCGACTTCTCCTTCATCATTAAGCAAAACGGCATGTTCTCGTTTAGCGGCCTGACCAAAGAGCAGGTTCTGCGTCTGCGCGAAGAGTTCGCGATTTACGCCGTGGCTTCCGGGCGCATTAACGTTGCCGGCATGACGCCGGACAATATGGCGCCGCTGTGTGAAGCGATCGTCGCCGTACTGTAACGCCGCTGTACCCTAAAAAAAGAAGGCCGCATATGCGGCCTTCTTTATATTTAGCGTCCGGAATGGTTACCAGACCGGCATTTCATCTTGCAGGAAAGGGTTATGCAAACGCTCATGGCCTAGCGTTGATATCGGCCCGTGGCCGGGGATAAAGGTCACGTCATCGCCCAAAGGCAGCAGCTTGCGTTTAATCGCGTCGATCAGCTGCCCGTGGTCGCCGCGCGGGAAGTCGCTGCGCCCGACGCCACCTTTGAAGATAACGTCGCCGGAAACCAGCAGCCGCGACGCGTCATCGAAGAAAACAACGTGTCCCGGCGTATGGCCTGGGCAATGCAGAACCTGCAGAGAAACGTTCCCCACGCTGACGACATCGCCTTCATTAAGCCAGCGGTCAGGATGCAGCGGCTGGCAATCCTCCAGGCCGAACATCCGGCTTTGCGCAGGGAGTCCTTCCAGCCAGAACTCATCTTCTTTTTCCGGCCCGATAATCGGCACGCCGTAGTGTTGCGCCAGCTCGGCTGCCGCACCAACGTGGTCGAGATGACCGTGAGTGAGCAAAATCTGCATCAGGCTGACGCCTGCTGCCGTCACTTCCTGTTTGATTCGCTCTGCATCACCGCCAGGATCGACCAGCGCAGCAAGTCGGGTTTGCTCACACCAGATTAAAGAGCAGTTCTGGGCGAACGCGGTAACCGGAATAATACGATAGTTCATGACGCTCCTTTCGTTACCAGTGCCTTACCGGACCGGTATCAATATGCACAAAGTTGCTACGTGGGTAATATCCTACACCACCAGCGCCCATAGATAACGCCGCTTTGCGAACATTGCTCAACGAAATGCCTTCGATATGAAAATCCATGGCCTGGCCTTTGGTGTGGTAGCTATGTTTGGCTACACCACGGCTTCGTGCACGTAGCTCATCGTTGGTATCGAGGGAACGATAGCCGGAGATAAGCTGGACAGGCTTATTGGTGCCAAGTAATCCCTGCAGGCGATAAAGATGATCGAATAAACTCGGATCGATGGACTTTATTTTATTCGCGCGGAAATCACGGAAAAAATGGTTAAGTCTTGCTAATTCATCCTGAATATAGCCTCTGCCATCGAAGAATTCCGCTTTGAGTGATTCACCGGTATGCAGGTTATTCAGCGTCAAAATACGCGGTCGGGGGGTCGAGAGGGTGGCAAATGCCGGCGCAGGCAAAATGGCAGCGGCACCTAGCGCAGCGCCACCTAGCGCCAGCAGTTTGCGGCGATTAGCGTCAAATTTGTCCATGATAATCAGGTCTACAAGTAAATGAATCGAAATATACACGCCATCCTTCAAGCAGCCTCTTTATTAGCGACGTCTACTCCCCGCGCACTTAGCAGAACAAGCGTCAGGGGGTTCCCGGACCAATCGCCTCAAGGCAGTTTTAATGGTGTTGTGTAATATGCACTTCTGGCGCACGAAAGGCACCTTACCGGGCATTATTGCCAACGTCAAGGCGGCCTAACCCCAGTGAAAACGGGCCCTGTAGACGAACAGCGCCTGTTTTCACCCAGAGTTAGGACAACGAGATCCGTTGAACTACTTCATTTACCTGATTAATTGTTCGGCTTTTGCCAGAATTTGTGCGCCAGATCGCGCGGTGAGATCGTAATTGTAAATATCTGTTCTATATTGTGTCCGTCCATCAGCGCCAACAAACGCGGTGAGATAATAAAGATTCACCGGTATATTGTTGCGAATATTCACATAACGGGTATCGCCCTGCTTGAGCGCGGCGGAAATTCGCGTATCGTTCCAGCCCGCATCCTGCAGCAGCATATTTGCCAGCTCGGACGCCTTATTCACGCGCACGCAGCCGGAGCTCAACGCCCGTACGTCTTTCTGGAACAGATTGTGGTTCGGCGTATCGTGCAGATAGATAGCGTCAGAACTCGGCATGTTGAACTTATAACGCCCCAGCGAGTTGCGCGCGCCCGGAGCCTGCTGGAAGCGGAACGGGAGATTGTTCTCGGTGATGGTCGACCAGTCAACGCGGTAAGGGTCGATCGCCTCTTTGCTGTTCCAGCCGCGCATCAGGGTATAGCCATGCTGCTCAAGATAGCCCGGGTCGTTGCGCACCTTCGGCAGAATATCTTTGCGCGCCAGCGTCGGCGGCACGTTCCACGGCGGATTGACCACCACGTTATTCAGCGCGCTGCTCATCATCGGCGTTTTACGATCCGGACGACCGACGATCACCCGCGATGCCAGCACCTGGCTTCCGTCCTGGTAATAGACCAGCGAAAAGGCCGGAATATTCACCATAATGCCGGTCGACAGATTGCCAGGCAGCAGGCGCAGGCGCTGAATATTGAGCGCCAGAACGCCGGCGCGCTGCGCCGCGGAGACGTTAAGACCTTCGCGCGTAGATTGGCCAATCACGCCATCCGCCCCCAGCCCCTGCCAGGCCTGAAAGCGCTTAACGCCCTCAACTAACTGGCGATCGTAGATGCCGCGCGCAGCCGGTTTGCTTTTCTTACCTGCCGACGGACTGACAACGTCTCCCGGCAGGGTAATTTTCGCCGAATCATCCAGCATGCCGGTACGCTGTAATATCTCGCGCAGCGCGCCAACATCATTACTCCACTCTCCCGGACGCAGCGATGCGCTGCCGGTCATCTGCGGCCACGGGCGCGAATCGGCCACCAGCTGCAGCAGCGCCTGATGCATGGCCTCATACTGCGGATGATGCGGCGTGAGCCCGGCAATAAACTGCGGCAGAGAGCCGTTATCCAGCGCCAGCTGCCACTGATTAATGACCGATAGCGGCGGCGTGGCCATGGTGTAGGGTTTGGTTCCGTATAGCCAGCGGTTGCCCTGAATCGGAATACCGCTAATAAAATGCAGGTAGCCCATCATGGCGTCGGACAGCACGATATCGCGCGCCATACCGCTCACCGCGGGATCGGTCAGCAGGCTCACCCAGGCTGTAAACTGCGGCTGGAAACCCGCGATAGCGACTTCGGCCAGCTGCTGCTGGAACGCCTGCACCGCCTCACGGTTCTCCCACATAGGCTTCATATCCCTGGCCGCATACAGCGAGACCAGCGGATTCATAAAGACAGGCTTATAGTCAGCCGGAAGCAGCGCTTCAATTTCAGCCCGGCTTTTCGCGGCGACCTCTGTCGCCAGGGACTGCTCGCCGGCCATTTTCGCCACCGCGGCAGACTGGCTGTTGTTTTGGATCAGCGCAGACGAGGGCTCTCCCAGCGTTGCGGAACTGTCCGTGGGTACGACTTCAGGCTCTTCGGCCTGGACATTGAACAGTGGAGCAAATGCAAAAGCCAGGCTCAAGCTAAGCGCCGACAATTGACGACCATACCGTTTCTTTAGCAACATCCCTTGCCCCCCTGTTGACACATTGCCGCCCTTAAAAAAAGGGCTCACTCTCAGTATATAAAGGCGAAAACGCTTTTGCCTTCCCAAATGTAAAGAAGTTTAAAGATTATACAACGTTAACACATCTCATCGACTAACAAAAAGGGCGACATCATGTCGCCCTTTGATACTACTCATCGCATATTACTGCATAGCCATCAGGAAGCATCCGCCGTGCCCGGCAGCGTTGCCGGTAGCTGGGCCGCGAAACCGCGCAGGCCAACCACGTGTACGTGTTCATGGTTATTGAACACCTTACGCACCAGCTTATAGGTGGTGCCTTTTTCCGGGCTGATATTTTCCGGGGCGGCAATAATCAGCTGCATTTCCAGACGTTCGCACAGTTCAAACAGCGTGGCGATAGAACGGGCATCAAGACGCGCCGCTTCATCGAGGAACAGCAGACGACACGGCGACAGGTCTTTTCCGCGCAGGCGGCGGGACTCGTCTTCCCAGCTCTGAACGACCATCACCAGAATCGACATCCCGGTACCGATCGCTTCCCCGGTCGACAGCGCGCCGGACTCCGCGCGCAGCCAGCCGTCGGAGCCGCGGTTAACTTCCACTTCCATCTCCAGATAGTTGCGGTAGTCCAGCAGCTCTTCACCGATGGTTTGCGGAGTACGCTGGCCCATATCAATCTGCGGATTGAGGCGCTGATAGAGCTTCGCCAGCGCTTCCGAGAAGGTCAGGCGATTGCTGTTGAACAGATCCTGATGCTGCTCATGCTGTTCAGACAGCACGTCAAGCAGCGTCGAGTGGGTCTCCCGTACGTTGACGTTGAGACGCACGCTGTTGACCTGACCAAAGGAGACGCTCTGCAGACCCTGGTTGAGCATGCGGATACGGTTCTGCTCGCGCTGGATGGTCTTGCGGATAATATTGGCCACGCTGCGGGAGCTGATCGCCAGCTTCTGTTCGCGATTCGTCAGCTCTTCGGTCAGACGGCTGAGCTCGATCTCCATCTGCTCAATCGCCTCAACCGGATCGTCGGTGCGGATAATATCCTGACGGATACGCTCGCGCAGGTGCTGGTAGACGGCGACGAAGAACTGAATTTTGCGCTCAGGACGCTTCGGATCTTCAGAGACTCGCAGCACGTCACGCAGGTGTTCGTTATCCGCCACCGCCAGACGCAGCGCGCCGAGCGCTTTATCCGACATCGAACGCAGCTCGTCTGCCGAGAGGTAGGCCAGCTCGCGACGGTGCAGGCGGCGCTCAACGCCGTTGTCTTTCACCAGGCGCATCACCGCACACCAGCCAGCTTTGGCGCTGACCACCTGCTCACGCATTTCGCAGTAATCGCGCTCAAGCTTGCGCAGCCTGCGGGTCAGGTTGTCCATCTCCGCTTCGCAGAAGGTCAGGGCTTTTTCCAGCTGATTGCGCCGCGAGCGGTTATTGCTCAGCCGCGTATGCAGCTCATCACGACGCACGCGGGCGCGTTCTTCCGCCCCGCTATCGGCGCGTACGCCGATATCCTGCAGCTCTTTATACAGATCGCCCAGCAGCTCTTTTTTGGTGTCATACGAGCTTTTCAGCGAGGCCAGAACCTGGTTGTACTGGTTCAGCTGCGCGGTATGCGTACGCGTGGCGTCACGAGCCCGGCTGCGTTCGCTCTCCGCCTGCTCCAGACGCTGGCGCAGTTTTTCGTTGAGATCGCTGTTGCCGCTAAGCATCTCTGCGGAATCAGAGTAGCTAAAGTGGGCGCGGCGCTGCACCACTTCGCTGAGCGCAAACGCCTGCTGGCGCGCTTCACGCTGGGTTTGCTGCGAGTAAGCGTAATCTTCTTTCAGCTGTTCGAACTGCTCCGGATCGCTCTGCAGCACTGAGAGCATCGGTTCCAGCTTCGCCAGCTGGCCGCCGTGCTGCTGGATAAAGCGAGCCGCTTCTTCGGCTTCGTCCAGGCGCTCCTGAATCTCGTCAACGCGATCGGCCAGCGTATCGTCCGCCAGCAGGCTAAGGCGCGGCAGCAGGCGGTTAAGCGCGGAAACGCCCTCTTTCGCCTGGTCGTACTGCACCCGGTTCTGCTGGTTGTCGCTTTCATGGGCGTTAAGCGCCCGCTCCAGCTCGCCGCGGCGGCTGTTCAGCTTACGGATCTCTTCTTCCGGATCGTCTTCAAAGGCCACCGCCAGATGGCTGCCGATAAAGCGGCTGAAGGCCTGATGCTGACGCTGGGTCTTCTGCACGTCGAACGACAGGGTAGCGAAACGCTCGGACAGATCTTCCCGCTCGGCGTGCAGGCTTTCAATACGGCTTTCACGGGCGGCGCGGCCAAACAGCGGCAGCGTCGGGAAGCGCGAGTAGCGCCACTGCCGATCGGCAACCTTGACGACAACCGCTTTTTCCAGCTCATCAACGCTAAATACGCTGTCATCGAACGACTGCGGATCGCCTTCGATCAGGTAGAGATCTTCCGGGCAATCTTCCAGGCCTTCAAGCTGCCCGGTGAGCTGCGACAGGTCGGGAACCACGATGGCGTGGCGCGACGGGCCGTACAGCGCGGAGAAGTACGGCGCATCTTCAAGGCTAACGTCGTCATAAATTTCCGACAACAGCACGCCGCCAAAACGCTCCGCCAGGGCATTAAGCCGCGGATCTTCCGAGCCGCCCGGCTGGCTAAGACGTTCAATCTCTTCATCGATGGCCCGCTTACGCGCGCCGACTTCGTCGCGCTCAACGATGGCCTCGCGCTCGCGCTCCAGCAGCTGCTGGAGATATTCGGTCACGTCCTGGCTTGATTCAAACTGCTCGCCGCTCTGCTCGCAGAGCTGGCTGAGGCTGTTCTGCGCCGCCAGCCAGATCGGCGCCCGGCGCAGCAGCGTCTGGGTACGGGACTGCAGCTGCTCCAGCTCCTGACGCAGCGTCATTCGCTGCTCGCTGGCGGAGGAGACGCTGTCCGACAGGGAGGCAATCCGCGCCTCCAGCTCCTCGTGCAGCGTTTCCAGACGGTCAATATCGTAACGCTTGCCCTGGCGCTTGCAGAATTCGTTCAGCTGACGTTCAGCCTCCTGCTGCTCGCGCAGGCGCTGTTCCAGCTCGGTCAGGCGGCTGCGCAGCCCCTGAGCCTGCTCGGCGTGGTGGCGCTGGTTAACGCCATCGCGCAGCAGCTCGCGCGCCACGCTCCAGGCTTCGTTACGCGCCAGCGGGCCGTTGATTGCCGCCACCAGCTGGAAAGCCTGCTCAAACTGACCGTGCGCGGTTTGCGCAACGCTCATTTTTTGTTCCAGCGACAGCATTTTCTCCGTCGCTTCCTGCTCCTTCGCCTGGAACGTTTCCAGCCACTCGCCGGCGCTCTCCGGAGTTAAATCCGGCAAATGGCACAGCGCCTTCGCACGGTCTAACGCCTGCAGCGCCTGGTTGTACTGAATCGCGCGGGTCTGCTGTACGTCCAGCGCCTGCTGGTAGTCGGCAAGCTGGCTTTTCAGCTCATCCACTTCCAGCTCAGCCGCCTCGGCGCGAGCCTCGTTCTCTTCCTGCAGATCGGTCGCTTCCGCCACTACTTCGTTCTGCTCTTCAAGACGAATCTGCAGCTCATCGAGATCCGCTTCGTAGCGCTCGATTTTTTCCTGCTGGCGAAGCGCGGTTTGCACCAGGTTCAGATGATCGCTGGCGGCCTGATAGTCGGCCTCAAGATCGCCTTCTGCCCCGTTATGCTCCTGCAGCTCGCGGGCCATATCGACGTGCTTATACTGCTCTGCCGCCAGCTGTGCGCGGGAGGTGAACAGATCGCGACGGTACTCCAGCGCTTTATCCAGGTGGACGCGACGCTCGTTGGCGTGACGCATGTAGTCCGCCGCCACGTAGTTGGTGGCCTCGCTGATCAGGTGCTTGAACAGATCGCGGTCGGACTGCGTGACGCGAATCGCCTCCAGGGTCATGCGGTTTTCACGCAGCGCGGCTTCCATATCCTGGAACGCCTTGCGTACGCCGCTGTTTTCCGGCAGCAGGTAGTCGCGCAGCGAGCGGGTAATGGTGTTGGAGATCCCGCCGTACAGCGAGGCTTCGATCAGGCGATAGTATTTGCTGCGGTCAGAGGCCGAGCGCAGACGGCGGGCGACCACGCCCAGGTCGAACATCAGCGAGTGATAGTCGGTTATTGAGTTGAACTGCTTGAACTGCACCCCTTCTATCTCTTCCAGCTTATCTTTTAGCTCGTTGAGGCTCAGGACGCGCGCCTGGCGTTCGTTAAGGGTTTCCGTCAGCAGCTGCGTCGGCTGAATAGAGTCCGGCAGGCCCTGAATGGCAAACGGCTTGATATCGACTTTGCGGTCGCGACCGGCAATCTGCTGCAGGCGTACGCCTACCACCACGCGCTGGTGGTGAGAGTTGATAACGTCCAGCACCGAGTAGCACACCCCGGCGCGCAGCTTGCCGTGCAGGCCCTTATCGCGCGAGCCGCTGGTGGCGCCCGCTTCGGTGGTGTTACGGAAGTGCAGCAGGGTCAGGTCCGGGATCAGGGCCGTGACGAAGGCCGCCATGGTGGTTGATTTCCCGGCGCCGTTGCCCCCTGAAAGCGTGGTAACCAGTTCATCCAGGTCAAAAGTACGGGCAAAAAAGCCGTTCCAGTTAACCAGCGTTAGCGAGCGAAATTTACCGCGTTCAATCATTACTCTTCCTCCCCGCTATCCGGCTGATTCTCTTCATTCTCATCATTGAGCTGCAGGTGATTCTCCAGCGCCATCGCTTCGCCGTCGCGGATCAGGCGCTTCTGCGCCTCGCGCGGATCGTCGCCGGCGCGAACGTCAGCGCCGAAGCGGAACACCGATTCGGTAATGCGGAATTTGCTGCTGTCGTGGCCCATAAACCACACCATGCCGAGACGGCGCAGGCGGTTAAGCGATGCGCGCATTTTTTCCTGCAGCTTCTGCCTGTCGAGGTCCGAACCGGTGGAGCGGTTATTCACCAGCTTCAGCAGTTTGGCTTCGTCCGCCAGGGTCAGCAGCTCGTCGTAAAGCTCCTGCTGGGTGAAGATCCCCTCATTCGCCAGACGCTCCGGGCTAAGATAGAGGTAGCAAAGAATTTTGCCGACCATCATATCCAGCTCTGAAAGCACCGAGCGCGGAATCAGCGTGGTGGAGCGCGGGCGCAGGTAGAAGAACCCCTCCGGCGCGCGGATCAGCTCAACGTTATAGCGAGCGTAAAACTCCTCCAGGTAATCCTGAAAATCCATCAAAAATGCGTGATTATCCAGTTCGTCCAGGCCGATATGGCGACCCGCACGCAGGGCGCTATCCAGCGCCGGAAATAACGGATTGCCCAACGCCAGCGCCAGTTTAACTGGCATCACTTGTTCAATATTTGTCGATGACATGCGCCTGTACCTTGGCTCCGTAATCATTAATCGGCTGCCATTGTGCCGGCAGTCCGGTGAAATCTGCTTGCGCTACGCCCAAACGTACCGCCTGATCGACGACGATTCTCGCCACATCGAAGTGCCGCGCGCGCGGATACTGCGCCAGATACTCGCGCACGACCAGGCCGAGATCCAGCGGCAGCCCTTTGTCTTTATAGATAACCAGCTGCGTTTCAATGAGGGCCGCCAGCTGTTCACGAATTTCATTAAACTCTTCGTACTCCAGATCCTCAGGAAGCTCCCCGGTGACCTCTTCATCGAGCAGCGCCATCTCTTCATCACGCATATCGAGCAGGCGGTCGGCGCTGGCGTGGGTCAAGGCCCAGGGCGCATCGAAGTAGGTCTGCACCGACTGGCGTAGACGCTGAGCAAATACGCGGTTTTTATCCATATCAATGGCGGTACGGATAAATTTATGCACGTGGCGATCGTAGCCGATCCACAGGTCGATCGCCTGCTGGCCCCAGCTAACGATGCGATCGAGCTTGCTTTGCAGATCGAACACCAGGCGATCGACGAAATGCAGGTCGTCCCGCGCGATAGTCGAGTCCTGGATCCGCAGCAGGTTAGCCTGCAGCTTATCGCCCGCCGCGTCCAGCGTATCCTGCAGTTCGCGCAAAGTCCCGGACGTTTCCGAGAGCAGCAGCTCGCAGCTGGAGATCGCCGCCCGCCAGTCTTTGTTCAGCAGCTGGGCGATGTCGTCCTTCACCAGCTGCTGCTGTTCATCCATGATTCTCTGGGTCAGATCGATGCTGTCAAAAATTTCCGCCACCGAATATTTCAGCGGCGCAAAGACGTTACGATGCCAGTGAAACTCATCTCCGCCCTCTTCCGCAGAGTCGGCGGCGCGCTTGAGCTCGCCGGCGACGATCGATAGCTGCATCGACAGGCGCAGCGTGGAAAACTCGCGCTGGCGAATATAGTAGTCGGTAATCCCAATACCTAACGGCGTCAGGCGATAAATGGCATTGCCTTCCGTGAGTTCGCTGGTAAAGCGGTTCAGCAGACGCTGGCGCACCATATCGTTAATCGCGTTATTGGCGCGCTGGCTGATGGTTTCGCTGGTCTGCTCAAACGCATCACTGACGTGGCGGAACGCGTCCACCAGTTCTCCCTCGGTCATTTCCCCTTCAAGCCGCTCGCCGTTCAGCGTGGCAACCGCCAGCAGAAAAGAGAGTCTGTCGACCGGCAGCGAAATAGAAAAATCATTTTTTCTGGCCCAGGCAACCAGTTCGGGGACTGTCTGGGAAAATTCACTCATACTTTATCCTTGCATCGGCAGCTCTGAGCCTGGTTCTTAATCGCGGTGACGTGAATATAGCGGCCCAGGCTGATATACGGCTCCTGGCGACAGTAGCGCGTCTCCAGCTCCAGCAGCGCCGCAAAATTGTCGCGCTGTCTGCGTTTTTCACGCAGATAATCATGAAACACCCGCACGCCGGTTTTGCCGGTAATTTGCCAGCCCTGCTCTTCCAGCCAGCCGTACACCTGCTCCGGCGAACGCGGATAGTCCGGCGATAGCGTGCGTTTTTTCTTTTTTGGCATCCCGATCTGCACGTAATCGAAGTTTCCGACGACCATGTTGTGCATCAGCAGACCGTTAGCATTGTAGAACATTAGCGACAGCGCGCCGCCGGGACGCAGCACCGACCACAGCACCCGCAGCATCTCCTGAGGCTCGGCCACCCATTCCAGCACCGCATGAAACAGTATCAGATCGACCGGGCTTTCCAAATGCTGCTCAATATCCTGAGCCGCGCATTGTACAAAATGCATGTTGTCGATCACACCTTTATCGACTGCCGCCTGCCGGGCGCGAGCAATCATCTCGGCAGAAAGATCGCACAGCGTGACGTGATGACCCATCTGCGCAACCTTTACCGCCGTTTGTCCCTCGCCGCCGCCGGCGTCGAGAACGCGCAGCGGCCCGGGGCCAAGCCGCTCCAGCAGCGGCTGCAGATCCTGCCAGAGGATGGCCTGACGCAGTTCGCCCTTGGTGGTGCCGTATATATTGCGCGAAAACTTTTCGGCAATGTCATCGAAATTGCGATCCTGCACGGGCGACTCCACAAGCCAACACAAAGCCGCTATTTTGTCATACCCGCGCTGAGAGTGAAGCGATCTGTTATAAGATCGGGGCATAAGTTTGGTTATGTGGTTAAAAAGGACCCATCTGGCATGCTTTTTACGCTGAAAAAGTATCTGGGGGGCATGATGCTGCCCCTTCCCCTGCTGCTGATGCTGATCGCTTTCGGCATCGCGCTGCTGTGGTTTAGCCGTTGGCAAAAAACCGGCAAGACCTGCGTCAGCATCGGCTGGCTGCTGCTGGCCCTGCTCAGCCTGCAGCCGGTGGCCGATAGCTTACTCAAGCCGATCGAAGAGACCTATCCGACATGGCGCGGCGCGCAACGCGTTCAGTATGTGGTGGTGCTCGGCGGCGGGTATACGTGGAATCCGGACTGGGCCCCCAGCTCGAACCTGATTAACAACAGCCTGCCGCGGCTGACCGAAGGGATCCGCCTGTGGCATGAGAATCCGGGATCGAAGATTATCTTTACCGGCGCGGCCGCCAAAACTAACCCGGTCAGCACCGCGCTGGCCGGCGCCCGCGTCGCGCAGAGCCTCGGCGTGCCGGCCGGCGACATTATCGTCCTGGATCGGCCAAAGGATACGGAAGAAGAGGCTCAGGCGGTAAAACAGGCGATTGGCGATGCGCCTTTCCTGCTGGTCACCTCCGCCTCGCATCTGCCGCGAGCGATGATCTTCTTCCGCCACGCCGGACTCAATCCGCTGCCGGCGCCGGCCAACCAGCTGGCGATCGAATCGCCGCTAAATCCGTGGGAGCGCGCGATCCCGTCCCCCTTCTGGCTGATGCACAGCGATCGCGTCGGCTATGAAACCCTCGGGCGCATCTGGCAGTGGCTAAAAGGCGCGTCAGGCGAGCCAGGGCAGGAGTGATTTCGCGGCTAAATCAAAGCGGGCGCGATCGAAGCGCCCGGTATTGACCAGGCTGTCGACCTCGTCCCACAGCAGGTAGAGCCAGCGCCGCCAGAGGAAGGATTCCGCTACCGGCGCGCGGTGCAGATAGTGCCACAGCAGCTGTTCCGCCTGCCCGCCGTCGCAGAGGCGAAACAGCTCATATTCGCGCGGCGCCCACAGCATCATCCCCGGCCCCACCATTGCCAGCAGCTGGTCGCTACGCGCGTCCTTCAGCATGCTGCGCAGCGTGAAGCTGCCGTGCACCAGCACGCAGTTATCATTGAAATCTTTAAATAATTCGCCAAGGCACTCCCGCGAACGGAAGAGGATCCGTTTGTCCTGCATCGTCAGGCCGGTATCCTGATAAAGGTTAAGCGTCCCCCACAGAACCTCCACCCGCTGGCGATACCAGTTTGGCCACAGGTTTTCCTGCGTACTATCAACCACCCCGACGCAGCCGCCGCTATCCTGACGGTGCCACGACAGCAGCGCTTCGACGATCTGCTCCTGCAGCTGCTCCCAGCGCTGCGGAGTGCGGGCCGGGGCTTCGACGGAGACGCCGCGCAGCCGCTCAATCAGCAGGACATCCGGCCCGGGCTGCTCTTCATGCGTCATTACGCCGTACACCACCGGCATACGTACGGAGCCGCTGCGGGCCAGCGTTGATATCTTCCACGCCAGCTGGCGCGCGACGCCGGGCGTGGTGAAACTTCTCGCCAGCAGCGGCAGCGGATTTCCCTGTGCATCATAGAGCGCCCACAGCGCCGTCAAGGGCTTCTCGCTAACGCACTCTACCCGACTGAGTTTTTCGCCCAGCAGGTGGCTCAGCTCGGTTCGCAACTGTTCCATTTGAATTACCCTCATGAATACTACTGGTTTCATCATGAGCGTCGGTCGCGAGGTTGTCATCGGGTGAGATCAAAAATTGCGGCAAAAAGTATGGAAAAATAGCCTGAGGATATCCCCTCCTGATGGAGGGGATCGGGGAGTTAACGCAGTTCGGCGCGAACGCGCTCCAGATCTTCCGGCGTATCTACGCCGGTACCCGGGACAACTTCGGCCACCGCGACATGGATTTTTTCGCCATACCACAGCACGCGCAGCTGCTCGAGCATTTCGATTTGCTCCAGCGGACTCGGCGCCCAGCTGACATAGCGGCGAATAAAGCCGGCGCGATAGCCGTAGATCCCGATATGGCGCAGCAGCGAATCGCCGATGGCGTCGCGGGAGTGCGCAAAGCGATCGCGATCCCAGGGAATCGTGGCGCGGGAGAAGTAAAGGGCGTAGCCTTCGGCATCCATCACCACCTTCACCGCATTCGGATTGAACGCCTCTTCGGCATCGTGAATCGGCACCGCCAGCGTCGCCATCCCGCAGGTGCTGGAGGCCAGATTCTCAGCGACCTGGCGCACAATCGCCGGCGGGATCATCGGCTCGTCGCCCTGAATATTGACGATAATCGTCTCATCGCTGAAGGCGCACTTCTCGACAACTTCCGCCAGGCGTTCAGTGCCGGACTGATGATCGGCGCGCGTCATGCACACTTCGCCGCCGGCGGCTTCCACCGCGCGCGCCACCTCTTCATGGTCGGTAGCGACGATAATACGCTCGGCCCCGGACTCGCGCGCGCGCTCCAGCACATGGACAATCATCGGTTTGCCGTTGATATCCTGCAATGGCTTGCCAGGCAAACGCGTGGAGGCAAAGCGCGCAGGAATGATGACCACAAAACTCATGAATGGCTCTCTCCAACGGCTAGCGAGCGGGCTTCGGTTTCCAGCAATACGGGGATTCCGTCGCGCAGAGGAAAAGCCAGGCTGTCAATTTTGCAGATTAGCTCTTGCTTATCCTGGCTGTAATACAGTTTACCGTTGCAAACAGGACAGGCGATAATTTCAAGTAAACGGTGATCCATGTTTCCTCCTGATGGACCAAATAGATTCCGCAGCAGCATAGCACAGGATACCTGACGCCGCGCTGCGTTTGGCGATGCGGCCGGGCGGATGCCGGCCGCTCAAATAGCGTCGAGCTGCCACCCCTGCCGGCGGTCGACAAAGAGTTCCGGCGGCAGGAGGCCGAAGCTAACGCGCTCGGCCAGCTGCCAGCGGGCGAAATCGTCAATCGCCCGCCGCAGGCCGTTCTCCAGGCCAGAGGTCACCTTGACGCCCTCTTCCAGCCATAACGAGAAAATTTCCAGAACCCCGGTTTTGCGATGCATTTTGCTGTCCATACGGCCCACCAGCCTGCCCTGATGCAGCAGCGGCAGCACAAAATAGCCATACTGGCGCTTTGACGCCGGCGTGTAGCACTCGAGGCGGTAGCTAAAATTAAACAGCTGCTCAGCGCGCTTACGGTCCCAGACAACCGGGTCAAACGGCGACAGCACCGCGCTATGGCTCGCCGAAAGCTTACCGCCCGGCGCCGCTTCCAGCTGCTGCAAAGCCTCCCGGTGCAGCCACATATCGCCTAGCCCCTCGACGTTCACCGCCGTCACCAGCCCCTCTTCCTGCCAGTTCGCCAGCAGGCCCGCAAGCGCTGGCTGGCGCAGGCGATAATAGTCGGCCAGCCACTGCGGGCGGAAAATACCCAGGCTGCGGACGCTATTGCGCAGCATAATCTCTTCAGCCTGCGCCTGCGACAGCGCATCGCGCGCATCATCCCAGTGCGGCATCACCCGCTGCGTCAGGTCGTAAACCCGCTGAAAGTTGCGCCGTTCCACGACCATCACTTCGCCGGCGGTAAACAGCCCCTCCAGATGACGCTTGTGCGGCTTCCACTCCCACCAGCCGCTGGCGCCTTTACGCGGATGGCTAAAGTCAGCTGAGCGTACCGGGCCATTTTGCGCGATGTGCTCCAGCAGCAGCTGAATGTCATCCGCATGCTCCTTCATCCACCCTTGATGATACTTCCAGCCCATATTATCCGGCGTCAGCATGCGGTGGCGCACCAGCGAAAAATCGCTGCGCGGTAAAAAGCAGGCTTCATGAGCCCAGTATTCCATGAGTTCGCCCACGCGCAGCGCCTCATCCAGCCAGCTTTGCGGATAGCTGCCGAGGCGGCTGAAAAGCACCAGATAGGGGCTGCGGGCGACAACGTTGATGGTATCAATTTGCAGCAGCGACATCTGGCGAATAGTCTGCAGAACGTCGGCCGAGCGGGCGCGACGCCGGGGCTTTTTCAGCAGGCCCTGCGCCGCAAGGTGAAGATGGCGGGCTTCTTTAAGTGAAAGCGTTAGTACCGACATGCAGGTTCTCCGTCAAGGACCCCGATACAGCGGCACCGAAAGCAGGCGTGGCGAAAACTAACGTTGCGCCAGCGTGACCAGATCCGTAAGCAGCCGCTGCGCGCGTTCATCCGTCATTATGGCGTCGACGGGCAGATACCACCAGCTGGCTTCGGCAAACGCCCGGCATTTCACCGCGTCTTTCTCGGTCATCAGCAGCGTTTGCCCCGCGGTCACCAGCGCGGAAACGTCGGCCCGGGTGAGGGCCTGATGATCGGCCAGCGCCACGGTTTTTACCGGCTGCACGCCGCAGCTTTCGAGGGTCGCAAAAAAGCGCGGCGGATGGCCGATCCCGGCCATCGCCACGACGTTATCAAAGCTCGCCACGTCACGCCGTTCGCCGTTTAGCACATTCACCGCCTGTCCGGGGCGCAGCTGCATGGCTATCTCTCCCGGCCGCGCGACGCCCCCGTTAGCGATAATGGCGTCAACGCAGCGCAGGCGTGAGGCGCGTTCGCGCATCGGCCCGGCCGGCAGCCACCAGCCGTTGCCAAAACGGCGTACGCCGTCAATAACCACGATTTCTTTATCGCGCGCCAGCGCGTAGTGCTGCAGGCCATCGTCGGTGACGATAAGCTGCAGGTCGTGCGCGGCCAGCAGCGCCCGCACCGCATCGCTGCGCTGCGGGGAGACCGCCACCGGCGCGCCGGTGCGTTGATAAATCAGCACCGGCTCATCGCCGGCTTCCGCGGTTGCGGTGGTGTTATTGAGCACCAGCGGGTAGCTCGCCGCCTTGCCGCCGTAGCCGCGGGAAACAACGCCAACGCGGATCCCGCGCTGCTGCAGCTGCTCCACCAGCCAGATGACAACCGGCGTCTTGCCGTTACCGCCCGCGGTAAGATTTCCGACAACCACCACCGGGACCGGCGCCCGCCAGGCTTTCTTCAGCCCCAGCCGATAGCTGAGCCGAATCAGGCCGCTCACCAGGCCGTAAAGCCAGGAGAGCGGAAGCAGCAGTCGCCATAAAGGCGACTCACCGGACCAGATGCGCGCGATCATTGGCCAAATTGCATTTTATGCAGCTGAGCGTAAACGCCGCGATGTTCCAGCAGGTCAGCATGGCTGCCGCGTTCAACGATGCGTCCATCTTCGACCACCACGATTTCATCGGCTTGCTCAATGGTTGACAGGCGGTGAGCGATCACCAGCGAGGTGCGGTTTTTTTGCAGCTCGTCCAGCGCCGCCTGAATGGCGCGTTCAGATTCGGTATCCAGCGCCGACGTTGCCTCATCGAGGATCAGAATGGGGCTGTTACGCAGCAGCGCGCGCGCGATGGCGATACGCTGACGCTGACCGCCGGAAAGCAGCACGCCGTTCTCGCCGATGACGGTATCGAGGCCGTTATCCATTTTACTGATAAAGTCCATGGCATAGGCCATCCGCGCCGCCTCTTCGATCTGCTCGCGGCTGTACTCTTCGGTGCGCGCGTAGGCAATGTTGTTGGCTACGGTATCGTTGAACAGGTGCACGTTTTGCGAAACCAGGGCGACCTGATCGCGCAGAGAGGCCAGGGTGTATTCACGCAGATCGTGACCGTCGAGCAAAATCTGGCCTTCATCGATATCATAAAAGCGCGTGATCAGGCTCGCGATTGTCGATTTACCCGATCCCGAGCGCCCCACCAGGGCGACGGTTTTGCCTTCCGGAATATCCAGACTGATATTGCGCAGCGCCGGAGTTTCGCGGCCTGGATAGGTAAAGGTGACGTTATTGAACTCAAGGCTCCCCTTCGCGCGCTCGATAACCAGCTTGCCTTCGTCTTTTTCCTGCTCGGAATCAAGAATAGCAAACAGCGTCTGGCAGGCGGCCATCCCGCGCTGGAACTGCGCGTTGACGTTGGTAAGAGACTTCAGCGGACGCATCAGGGCGATCATTGAGGAGAAGACCACGGTAATCGTACCGGCAGTCAGCGTTTCCATGACGCTTGGGAAGCTGGCGGCGTACAGCACAAACGCCAGCGCCAGAGAGGCGATCAGCTGAATGATGGGGTCAGAGATGGACGATGCGGAGACCATTTTCATCCCCTGCAGGCGCATTTTGTTGCTGACTTTATCGAAACGCTTGGTTTCCACGGCCTGGCCGCCAAACATCAGCACTTCTTTATGCCCTTTGAGCATCTGTTCCGCGCTGGTGGTCACCTGGCCCATGGTGTTCTGCATATTCTTGCTGATGTTACGAAAACGCTTGGATACCACGCGAATCGCGACGGAGACGATCGGCGCCAGCACGATCAGAATCAGCGACAGCTGCCAGCTGTAGTAGAACATCATGATAAACAGACCGATGATCGACGCGCCTTCGCGCACGACGGTTATCAGCGCGCTGGATGAGGACGACGCAACCTGTTCGGAATCATAGGTAATACGCGACAGCAGCGTCCCGGTGGACTGCTTATCGAAGAAGGAGACCGGCATCCCCATCATGTGGCTGAATAAACGGCGTCGCATGGTCATCACGACCTTGCCGGAAACCCACGAGATACAGTAGCTCGATATATAGCTGGTGACGCCACGCAGCAGCATCAGCCCAATAACCACCAGCGGCATCCACAGCAGCACTGAGCGATCCGTTTTACCAAAACCATCATCCAGTAACGGTTTAAGAAGCGATAGCATGAAGGTATCACTAGCCGCGTTAAAGACTAACGCAATTGCCGCGACGATCAGTCCGGTTTTAAATGGCGCAATAAGCGGCCAGAGGCGGCGGAAGGTCTGCCACGTGGAGAGATCTTTATCATTCTGCATTCAGTAAACCAGCTTATGTTGAAATAGCCGCATATTCTACCCGTTATCCTCGGTCTCGCCAAACCACTGATGATACCAACGAGGTAAAAGTTGATCTCGTAAGCTAAGGATTTGCCAACCATCTGTGGAAAAAATAACCGTAATCTGCCCCTGATGGGGCGTATCGAACCAGCGGTAACCCTGCTGTCGGTAGCGCTGAACAACCTTATCCGAGGGCATATGCCACGCATTATAGCGGGATACCGAAGCCAGCGCCGCCTGTCCACCGGTGCGCTGCAGCAGCGCAATGGTCGAGGAGGTGTTGCTGCCATGATGTGGAACCTGGATAAGTGTAGACGCCAGATGCTGCCAGTAGCGGCTCAGCATTGCGCGCTCTGCCGCAGCTTCGATATCACCGGTGAGCAAAATACTGCGCTGGCCGTCATCAATGCGCACCACGCAGGAGCGATTATTGCCGGTCGTAGTCGCTCCCGGCAGCGGCCAAAGCGCGCGAAAGGTTAAGCCACGCCATCGCCAGCGCTCTCCTCTTCGGCATGCGCGATGCCCCTCCCACCCCAGAGGGCTGCGTATCCAGGCCGCGGGCCAGACTTTGTGTATCGAATTCAGGCCGCCGCGGTGGTCAAGATGCTCATGGCTCAAAATAAACCCTTCCACCCGTAGATGATGCCAGCGTAGCCAGGGGGTGATTATCAGCTGACCGCTGTCACCCTCGGGCCAGGCCGGACCGGTGTCATAGAGGATAGCCGCCCCCTGCCGTTCGATGACCATCGCCAGCCCCTGCCCGACGTCCAGCATCGTCACGCGCCACTCCTCCTTCGCCATCGGACGCCAGAAGGACCAGCTCAGCAGCATGATGCTGCTCAGGCACAGAGCCGGAAGCGAGCGCCAGGCGTGAAAGCGCCAGACCAGCAGCAGCAGCCAGGGCAGCGCGCTGACGCCGGTCCAGCGAGAATCCAGCGGCAGCCAGCCCTGCGGTAGCCAGCGTAAAAACCAGAACAGCGCGGCCAGCAGGCGATCTGCCGATAGCCATAACGCCATCTCCACCGCCGCAGGCCCGCAGAGATGCAGCAGCATCGCCGCCAGAATCAGCGGGACGATAGCAAAAGTGACCAGCGGCACGGCAACCAGGTTCGCCAGCCACGAGGTCAGGCTGATACCGTGAAAGATGACAATCTGCATCGGCAACAGCAGCAGCATCAGCCCGAACTGCAGGTGGCCTAACCCCAGGACATGGCGCAGCAGCCAGCTCCGCGATGTTGAGGGCCGCGGCACCAGCTGGTACCAAAAAATGAGCGTCGCCACGGCAAATACCGATAGCCACAGGCTGTCAGATAGAACGGCCAGCGGGTCGGTAAACAGAATGGCGCCAACGCAGCATGCCCATATCTGCCATGACGACCAGCGCCTGCCGGACAGCCGCAGCCCGCAGCCGGCGACGAGTGCGACGCAGGTTCGCAGCGCCGGCGGCTGCATGCCGGTCAGCCAGGCATAGAACAGCGCGCACGCCAGGCCGGTCAGCAGCGGCAGCTGCCAGACAATCCAGCGACATGGGAAAAAGAGCTGCACGCCGCGAGTAAGCAGCCCACCCAGCAGAGCGCCTAACGCAATATGCAAGCCGGAGATGGCCATCAGATGGGAGGTCCCGGTTTCCTGCATCAGGACCTTGATCTCCTTCGGCACCACCAGCCGCTCTCCCATCCCTAACCCTAATATCACCGACCGCCACGGCAGCGTATCGAGGGTGCGGGTTAACGAGTGCAGATAGACCGCGCGTCGGCTGCAGCGCAGGTCCAGGGCCTCAGCTGACGTGAAGCGCCCGGTCACGGGGCGATATTGCGCCAGGGCAAAACGCTGGCTATCAAAACCGCCATCATTAAGCTGGCCGTGTACCGGCCGAATATGGACGGTCATCATCCAGCGCTGACCTGCGCACGGCGGTTCGGGAAGCGTCTGACCATAAAGCGCGATCCCCGGCGCCGGGAATAGCCGACGCCCGTCCACCCGGATGATATTTCCCTGATGGGTTGTCCGCTCGTCCGTCGCCGTCAGCTCAATCTCTACCCGTCGGGGGCTGCCGGGCAAGGCGTGCGTCGGCCAGAGGACCTGATGAGCGCTCAGCGCGCCCCAGAGGAAAAAAAGCAGCGTCAGCGCCGCGAAGCGTAAGGGCCGCCAGCGGAATAGCGACGCGGCAAGCGCTGAGGCTATCAGCCACCAGACGGTAGCCAGCGCGGGCAGGCGCGCTAACAGCAGCAGCGGCAAGATTCCGACAATCGCACAACCAGCAAGCTGTGGTAAACGCATGCCAACCTCCCTGTTTCAGGAAAGTATCGCGTCGGGCTGGCAGGCCGTCAGCCAGAAATTTGGCGGCGTGGAGCCCGGCTTCCGGAGATATCAGGGCGTTGCAGTCAGGCAGACGGGCGTTTGCGAGGAGGGCTGGATTGCGGGCATAAAAAAAGCACCCTCAGGTGCTTTTTTTATCTTCGGAGTACGTTAACGCCGTTCAGCGAAACTTACTCTTCGTAAATATTGGCGCGGTCGCGTAATTCTTTCCCAGGCTTAAAGTGCGGAACGTACTTGCCTTCCAGTTCGACTTTATCGCCAGTTTTCGGGTTACGCCCGGTGCGAGGTGCTCGGTAGTGCAAAGAGAAGCTGCCGAAACCGCGGATTTCAATGCGCTCACCTTGAGCAAGCGTTGAGGCCATATGTTCCAGCATTTCTTTAACAGCATCTTCAACCGCTTTCGCAGGAATGTGAGATTGCTGGCTGGCAAGTCTTTCTATCAATTCTGACTTGGTCATTTTTCCTCCGGTTTCCTTCAAGGCCAAATTAGCTAACAGCTTTAAACAAGGGCGGCCGTAGCCGCCCTTTGTGCTTGATTACAGGACGAATCCTGCAATCTGTCAAGTAAACTCGTCGTAATTCAGGTTGTTGTAACCCGAAAGACTAAGATTACTCGCCTTTAGCTGCTTTGAAAGCTTCAGCCATTGCGTTGTTAGAGAAGTTTGCATCTTCCTGTTTGTTAACAGTTGCGATTGCATCTTTCTCATCAGCTTCGTCTTTCGCACGAACAGACAGGCTGATTGCGCGGTTTTTACGATCAACGCCGGTGAATTTAGCTTCAACGTCATCGCCAACGCTCAGAACCAGAGTCGCATCTTCAACGCGGTCACGGGATGCTTCAGAAGCACGCAGGTAACCTTCAACGCCGTCAGCCAGTTCTACGGTTGCGCCTTTAGCGTCAACTGCAGTGACTTTACCGTTTACGATTGCGCCTTTCTTGTTCAGTGCAACCCAGTTGTTGAACGGATCTTCTGCGAGCTGCTTAACGCCCAGAGAGATACGCTCACGTTCTGCGTCAACCTGCAGAACAACTGCTGCGATTTCGTCGCCTTTTTTGTATTCACGTACTGCTTCTTCGCCTGCAACGTTCCAGGAGATGTCAGACAGGTGAACCAGGCCATCGATGCCGCCGTCCAGGCCGATGAAGATACCGAAGTCAGTGATAGACTTGATTTTACCTTCAACACGGTCGCCCTTGTTGTGGGTTTCCGCGAACTGCTGCCATGGGTTGTTTTTGCACTGCTTCAGGCCCAGGGAGATACGACGACGTTCTTCGTCGATATCCAGAACCATAACTTCCACTACGTCGCCAACGTTAACAACTTTGGACGGGTGGATGTTTTTGTTGGTCCAATCCATTTCGGAAACGTGAACCAGGCCTTCAACGCCTTCTTCGATTTCAACGAAGCAGCCGTAGTCGGTCAGGTTGGTCACGCGACCGGTCAGTTTGGTACCTTCCGGATAACGTTTAGCGATAGCTACCCACGGATCTTCGCCCAGCTGTTTCAGGCCCAGAGATACACGGGTACGCTCGCGGTCGAACTTCAGCACTTTAACAGTGATTTCGTCGCCAACGTTTACGATTTCGCTCGGATGCTTAACGCGTTTCCACGCCATGTCGGTGATGTGCAGCAGGCCATCGACGCCGCCCAGATCAACGAATGCGCCGTAGTCAGTGAGGTTCTTAACGATACCTTTGACTTCCATGCCTTCCTGCAGGTTTTCCAGCAGCTGATCGCGTTCTGCGCTGTTCTCGGATTCGATAACGGCACGACGGGAAACAACAACGTTGTTACGCTTCTGGTCCAGCTTGATTACTTTGAACTCAAGCTCTTTGCCTTCCAGGTGCAGCGTGTCGCGAACCGGACGAACGTCAACCAGGGAACCCGGCAGGAACGCGCGAATACCATTCAGCTCAACAGTGAAGCCACCTTTAACTTTGCCGTTGATAACACCGACTACAGTTTCAGCTTCTTCGTAAGCTTTTTCCAGCGTGATCCAAGCTTCGTGACGTTTAGCTTTTTCACGGGACAGCAGGGTTTCACCGAAGCCGTCTTCTACTGCATCCAGAGCAACGTCAACTTCGTCACCGACCTGGATTTCCAGCTCGCCCTGGGCGTTTTTGAACTGCTCTGCCGGAATGGCAGACTCAGATTTCAGACCGGCGTCAACCAGTACGATATCTTTGTCGATAGCAACAACAACGCCACGAACGATGGAACCCGGACGGGTTTCGATTGTTTTTAAGGATTCTTCAAATAGTTGAGCAAAAGATTCAGTCATGTTTAATCTTCAGGTTTCATATTTAACGTCCACCTGGCTCCATGCCGGATGGGGTTGTTTAACATACCCGCTAACACTCCATTGCTGCGGGGGTACTGCTATAATTCGGAGGCCGCTGCGCTTTGCCGGTAACGGCTAAGCGACTGCCAATTTCTCGCGCGCATATTGTAGCGCTTTTTCAATTACTTGCTCAATGTTTAGTTCAGTAGAATCGAGAACTAAAGCATCAGCAGCCGGGACAAGCGGCGCCACGCTGCGATTACGATCGCGGTCGTCACGCTCTTTTATCTCGGATAAAAGGCGGTCAAAGTTAACACTAAAGCCCTTTTCCTGCAACTGCAGCATGCGCCGATGCGCACGTTCTTGCGCGGACGCATCAAGGAAAATTTTCACCGGCGCATCGGGGAATACCACGGTGCCCATATCCCGCCCGTCGGCAATCAGACCCGGCAGCTCGCGAAACGCCCGCTGACGGCGCAGCAAGGCTTCACGCACCCGGGGAAAAGCCGCGGCTTTCGAGGCGGTATTCGCCACTTCCTGCGTGCGGATCGCCGCGCTGACGTCCTCACCTTCCAGGATAACTTCGAGGCTGCCGTCGGTGGAAATAAAGCGCACGTCCAGATGCGCGGCCAGCGGCACCAGGGCTTCTTCAGATTCAACATCCACATGATGATGCAGCGCCGCCAGCGCCAGAACGCGATAGATAGCGCCGGAATCCAGCAAATGCCAGCCTAAAGCTTCCGCCATCGCCTTGCACAACGTTCCCTTACCCGCACCGCCAGGCCCATCAATGGTGATTACCGGAATAGCTGCCGTCATCTTTTTCTCCTTCAGCAAGGCGCATAGAATATAAACGCCGCGCATTATACGCATCTATACGACGGAAAGTGAGCATTGGATGCAAAATACGGACGACCGGAAATGAAATGCAGAATAATTGCGCAATTATAGCGGGCTGACGGAATATCAGCCCGGAGATGACAAAGCTTTACGTTTGCGCAACCGCAGGCGCTTACGCCAGGGTGCTAATCCGCGCCAGCTGCTCGAAGTAGTCAGGGAAGGTTTTCGCCGTGCACTTCGGATCGAGGATCGTCACCGGCGTGTCGGAAAGCGCCACCAGCGAGAAGCACATCGCCATGCGGTGATCGTTATAGGTGCCAATCTCAGCAAACTGCAGCTCCACCGGAGGCGTAATGCGGATGTAATCCTCGCCCTCCTCCACCTCAGCGCCGACTTTGCGCAGTTCGGTAGCCATCGCAAACAGACGATCGGTCTCTTTCACGCGCCAGTTATAAATATTGCGCAGCGTGGTGGTGCCCTTGGCAAACAGCGCCGCGGTGGCGATAGTCATTGCCGCATCCGGGATATGGTTCATATCCATATCGATCGCGTTCAGCTCACCGCGGGTACAGGCAATATAGTCATCGCCCCAGCTCACGATAGCGCCCATTTTTTCCAGCACGTCGGCAAAGCGGATATCGCCCTGCACGCTGTTACGGCCGATACCGGTCACTTTTACCGTACCGCCCTTAATGGCGCCCGCCGCGAGGAAGTAGGACGCGGAAGAGGCATCGCCCTCAACCAGGTAGTCGCCCGGGGAGAGATACTGCTGGTTGCCGCGGACGACAAAACGCTGATAGGACTGGTTTTCAACGTTAACGCCGAAGGTCTTCATCAGGTGCAGCGTAATATCAATATAGGGTTTGGAAACCAGATCGCCTTTAATGGTGATAACGGTATCCTGCGGCGCCAGCGGCGCAGCCATCAGCAGAGCAGTGAGGAACTGGCTGGAAACGCTGCCGTCAACCTCAACGCTGCCGCCGGCGAAGCCGCCGTTCAGGCGCAGAGGCGGGTAATTTTCCTGCTCCAGATACTCAATTTGCGCGCCTCCCTGACGTAACGCATCAACCAGATGACCAATCGGACGCTCTTTCATCCGCGGTTCGCCGGTCAGCACAATATCGTTGCTTCCCAGGCACAGGGCTGCCGCCAGCGGGCGCATTGCGGTCCCGGCATTGCCAAGAAACAGCTCCAGCGCGCTATTCGCCTGCAGCGGACCACCGTTGCCGGTCACTTCGCAGCGGGTGCGATCGGAGGACAGGGTGTAATGAACTCCCAGGGCGCTCAGGGCATTCAGCATGTGGCGTACATCGTCGCTGTCCAGCAGGTTGGTCAGCACCGTGGTGCCACGGGCTAATGCCGCCAGCAGCAAAGCGCGGTTAGAGACACTTTTAGACCCAGGCAGGTTCACGGTGCCATCCACGCGCGCGATGGGTTGTAACGTCAGGGATTCCATCAAACTCAACTCTCAAAAAAACGGAATAAAAACCCCGCAGACCGGCTGCGGGGATGAAAAGCACAACGATGATTAGCCGTGACGACGTTCAAAGTCCTGCATAAAGTCGGTCAGCGCCTTCACGCCAGCCAGCGGCATCGCATTGTAGATAGATGCGCGCATGCCGCCCACGACGCGGTGCCCCTTCAGTGAATGCAGGCCGGCGGCGAAGGACTCTTCGAGGAACAGCTTATCCAGCGCGCTGTCGGCCAGCTGGAACGGGACGTTCATGCGGGAGCGGTTGGCCGCCGCCACGTCGTTACGATAGAAGCTGCTGCCGTCGATCGCGCCGTAGAGCAGATCGGCTTTTTGCTGGTTGATTTTATCCATTGCCGCAACGCCGCCCTGCTCTTTCAGCCATTTGAAGACCAGGCCTGACAGGTACCACGCAAAGGTCGGCGGCGTGTTGAACATGGAATCATTGGCATCAAGCACGGAGTAATCGAGTATTGACGGGCAGGCGACGTTCGCTTTACCCAGCAGGTCTTCGCGAACGATTACCAGCGTCAGCCCCGCCGGACCAATGTTTTTCTGCGCGCCAGCGTAGATAACGCCAAAGCGGCTGACATCGATCGGCGCAGACAAAATAGTCGAGGAGAAATCAGCGGCGACAACGACGTCATCGCCGAAGTTCGGCGTTTCATCAATGGCGATGCCGTCGATGGTTTCATTCGGGCAATAGTGCAGGTAGGCCGCGCCCGGCGTCAGCTGCCATTCGCTCATCGGACGGACGGCCCGCAGGCCATCAACGCTCACTTTGGCGTCGATGGTATTTGGCGAACAGTATTTTTTCGCTTCTTTAATGGCGCTTGCTGCCCAGTAGCCAGCGTCAACGTAGTCAGCGGTGGTTTTATCACCGAGCAGGTTCAGCGGTACGCCGGCAAACTGGCCGCGACCGCCGCCATGGCAGAATAAAACTTTGTAGTTGGAGGGGATGTTGAGCAGATCGCGAAAATCCTGCTCCGCCGCCTCGGCCACCTGGATAAACTCTTTACCACGGTGACTGATCTCCATTACCGACGTTCCCAGACCCTGCCAGTCGCAAAGCTCCTGCTGAGCCAGTTTGAGAACTTCCGCCGGCAGCATTGCCGGGCCCGAACTAAAGTTATAGACCTGAGCCATTTCCCCTCACCACGTTGCTATGTTATTTGCTCGCGAACTGTCGCGTGCATAAGTTATTCCGGTATCTGACCCTGATACTTCGGGCTGCAGGCGGGCGACCAGTGGATTAATCCGCTGGGGCCTGCTGAAGTATGCGGGCGGATTGAATGAATGCAGCCAGCGCGCATGCAGCCTGAAGTATGACGGGTACATCGGTTTTATCATTCAGCGACACGCATCGCAATGCCTAAAACTTATGACCGGAAAAATATGATCGGCTTCACACAAAACAATTCACTACCCCTCCGGAACAAAACCGACAAAAAGGCTGTCAGGTGATGCGTTTAGCTCTGCTAACCCTCGCCCATTCTGGATTTTGACAGCGTCGACATAATTGCTTTTTACCGGCCTCAATCTCGATCACCTGACTACAGCGCACGCAGGCATATTCGCCGCGCTCAGGAATGGTCACAAAACGCTCATAGCAGCCGTCCGGCAGAATGCATAGCCCCGGCTTCACCTCTTCATCAGCGTAATAGTACATACTGATTTGACCGTTAGTTTCCATTATCGCCAGCCGCACCTGGCCGAGCTGCTCCACGCTGTAGAGACGAAGCTCCATAAAAAACTCGAACTCGGTCATGTTGGCGCTGCGGACTTTCTCCCACGCCAGCTCCCCTGCCTCTACGATAACCACCGGCTTTCCTTCCAGCAGGTTTTCCAGCCTCTCGCTTTTGGACATCAGCCACATCACCAGGCGGTACAGCAGCGCCAGGGTGACAAAAACGATAAATACCGGGATCAGCGGCACGTCATCATAAAAGGCGACGTCCCCGGCCGCAGAGCCTAGCGTCAAAATGATCAGCACTTCAAAGAGCGACATCTGGCGGACACCGCGCCGCCCGGTAATTTTAAGGAACAGGAAAACCAGCAGGAAGGTATAGAGGCTGCGCAGCGCGACTTCCCCTAAAAACTCCGGCGGAACTTTATCAAACGCCATGCGATGAAGATCGAACGCTTTCATTTTTTAATGCCTTAACAGTAGGTTACTGGCTGTAAGCATAGCCCAGGCTTTTATTTTCGCCGGGGCCTTCACGAAGATAGCGCCTGACACACAAACCCCGTATCATTGCGCGCTTTACGTACGAAAAAAGTGACCGCTATGACTCAAACGTTTATCCCCGGCAAAGACGCCGCCCTGGAAGATTCCATCGCTCGCTTCCAGCAGAAATTGCTCGACCTCGGATTTGATATTGAAGAGGCCTCGTGGCTGAATCCGGTACCGCACGTATGGTCAGTTCATATCCGCGATAAAGCCTGCTCGCTGTGCTTCACCAACGGTAAAGGCGCGACCAAAAAAGCGGCGCTGGCCTCTGCGCTGGGCGAGTACTTCGAACGTCTGTCGACCAACTATTTCTTCGCCGACTTCTGGTTAGGCGAAACCATCGCTAACGGGCCGTTTGTTCACTATCCAAACGAAAAATGGTTCCCGCTGACCGAAGATGACGAAGTGCCTCAGGGGCTGCTCGATCCTCGCCTGCGCGCCTTCTACGATCCTGACGATCAGCTGACCGCCAGCATGCTGGTCGATCTGCAGTCCGGCAATGACGATCGCGGCGTTTGTGGCCTGCCGTTCACCCGTCAGTCCGACGGTGAAACCGTCTATATTCCGATGAATATCATTGGCAACCTGTACGTTTCTAACGGGATGTCTGCGGGCAACACCGCTAACGAAGCGCGCGTTCAGGGCCTGTCGGAAGTCTTTGAGCGCCATATCAAGAACCGCATCATTGCGGAAAGCATCAGCCTGCCGGAAATCCCTGCCGAAGTGATGGCCCGCTATCCGGGCGTGGTGGAATCGATTAATAAGCTGGAAGCGGAAGGTTTCCCGATTTTTGCCTACGACGGCTCGCTGGGCGGCAAGTATCCGGTGATCTGCGTGGTGCTGTTTAACCCGGAAAACGGAACCTGCTTCGCCTCCTTCGGCGCGCATCCTGACTTCGGCGTCGCGCTGGAGCGCACCGTCACCGAACTGCTGCAGGGCCGTAGCCTGAAGGATCTCGACGTCTTCACGCCGCCAACCTTCGATGACGAAGAAGTTGCTGAGCACGCCAACCTTGAAACCCACTTTATCGACTCCAGCGGCCTGATCTCCTGGGATATGTTCAAACAGGATGCCGACTATCCGTTCGTCGACTGGAACTTCTCCGGCACTACGGAAGAAGAGTTCGCCACCCTGATGGCCATCTTTAAAGAAGAAGATAAAGAGGTCTACATCGCCGATTACGAGCACCTGAGCGTCTACGCATGCCGGATCATCGTCCCGGGCATGTCGGATATCTATCCGGCAGAAGATCTGTGGCTGGCGAACAACAGCATGGGCAGCCATCTGCGCGAAACGCTCCTCTCTCTGCCGGGCAGCGAATGGGAGAAAGAAGATTATCTGGCGCTGATTGAGCAGCTGGACGATGAAGGCAACGACGACTTCACCCGCGTCCGCGAACTGCTGGGTCTGGCAACGGGCAAAGACAACGGCTGGTATACGCTGCGTATTGGCGAACTGAAAGCGATGCTGGCGCTGGCTGGCGGCGATCTGGAGCAGGCGCTGATCTGGACGGAATGGACCATTGAGTTCAATGCGTCAATCTTCAGCGCAGAGCGCGCAAACTACTACCGCTGCCTGCAAACGCTGCTGCTGCTGAGCCAGGAAGAAGAACGCCAGCCGCTGCAGTATCTGAATGCCTTTGTCCGCATGTACGGCGCAGATGCGGTGGAAGCCGCCAGCGCTGCGCTAAGCGGTGAAGCGCCGTTCTACGGCCTGCAGGCGGTAGATAGCGATCTGCATGCGTTCCCGGCCCATCAGTCCTTACTGAAAGCCTACGAAAAGCTGCAGCGTGCTAAAGCGGCGTACTGGGCTGAATAGCCTTTAGCCCTACCGCAGAGTGCCCCATCACGGAGTCGTTTACGGCTCCGTTTTTTTATATTTGATTCACGGGGCCAATAACTTGTAGTTGCAAAGTTAATTTACAGTGAAAATTGATCGCACAGCACCTTGGAGATGTTAATTTTAATAAAAATACCCCATTTTAATTAACCGATGCTTTAGCCCAAAAATGAAAAAAATCAACATAATTTGTAAATTTTAAACTTTATTTTCCCATTAAAAAACAAATGGTTATCATCAATTACCCCAAAAACCATACGCTAAACGGGCTTATAGTTCCGGTGGGATATGATCTACATCAATTTCCCTTCTATAATGCTTTGTTAGTATCTCACCGCCAACTTATATAAAGAGAGAGTTAGTGTGAAAGCTGACAACCCTTTTGATCTTTTACTCCCCGCAGCGATGGCGAAAGTCGCCGAAGAAGCGGGTGTCTATAAAGCGACAAAGCACCCGATGAAGACCTTTTATCTGGCGATTACCGCTGGTGTCTTTATCTCCATTGCTTTTGTCTTCTACATCACCGCGACGACCGGTACTGCCGCGATGCCTTTCGGTATTGCCAAGCTTATCGGGGGGATCTGCTTTTCACTCGGCCTGATTCTGTGCGTCATCTGCGGTGCCGACCTGTTTACCTCCACCGTACTGATCGTTGTGGCGAAAGCCAGCGGACGGATTACCTGGGGTCAACTGGCAATAAACTGGCTCAACGTCTATGTTGGTAACCTGATAGGCGCACTGCTGTTCGTGCTGCTGATGTGGCTGTCGGGTGAATATATGGCCGCTAACGGCGGTTGGGGGCTCAACGTCCTGCAAACCGCTGACCACAAAATGCATCATACATTTATTGAAGCCGTCAGCCTGGGTATCCTGGCGAACCTGATGGTCTGCCTCGCGGTGTGGATGAGCTACTCCGGCCGCAGCCTGATGGACAAAGCAATGATTATGGTTCTCCCCGTAGCCATGTTTGTTGCCAGCGGCTTCGAGCACAGTATCGCTAACATGTTTATGATCCCGATGGGTATCGTAATCCGCGACTTTGCAAGCCCGGAATTCTGGACCGCCGTTGGTTCAACTCCGGAAAGTTTCTCTCACCTGACCATCATGAACTTCATCACTGATAACCTGATTCCGGTAACTATCGGGAACATTATTGGCGGTGGTCTGCTGGTTGGGCTGACATACTGGGTCATTTACCTGCGTGGCGACGACCATCACTAAGGGTTGTTTCAGGCAGTAAATAAAAAATCCACTTAAGAAGGTAGGTGTTACATGTCCGAGCTTAATGAAAAGTTAGCCACAGCCTGGGAAGGTTTTGCGAAAGGTGACTGGCAGAACGAAGTCAACGTCCGTGACTTTATCCAGAAAAACTATACCCCGTACGAAGGTGACGAGTCCTTCCTGGCTGGCGCCACTGACGCGACCACCAAGCTGTGGGACAACGTAATGGAAGGTGTTAAACAGGAAAACCGCACTCACGCGCCTGTTGATTTTGACACTTCCCTTGCATCCACCATCACTTCTCACGACGCAGGCTACATCGAGAAAGCGCTCGAGAAAATCGTTGGTCTGCAGACTGAAGCTCCGCTGAAACGTGCGATCATCCCGTTCGGCGGCATTAAAATGGTTGAAGGTTCTTGCAAAGCGTACGATCGCGAGCTGGACCCGATGCTGAAAAAAATCTTCACCGAGTACCGTAAAACTCACAACCAGGGCGTTTTTGATGTTTACACCAAAGACATCCTGAACTGTCGTAAATCTGGCGTGCTGACCGGTCTGCCGGATGCCTACGGCCGCGGCCGTATCATCGGTGACTACCGTCGCGTTGCGCTGTACGGTATCGACTTCCTGATGAAAGACAAATACGCTCAGTTCCTGTCTCTGCAAGAAAGACTGGAAAACGGCGAAGATCTGGAAGCGACCATCCGTCTGCGCGAAGAGATCTCCGAGCAGTATCGTGCGCTGGGTCAGATCAAAGAAATGGCAGCAAAATACGGCTGCGATATCTCCGCTCCGGCAAAAACTGCGCAAGAAGCTATCCAGTGGACCTACTTCGGTTACCTGGCTGCCGTTAAATCTCAGAACGGCGCGGCAATGTCCTTCGGTCGTACCTCCAGCTTCCTGGATATCTTCATCGAACGTGACCTGAAAGCCGGTAAAATCACCGAGCAGGACGCTCAGGAAATGATTGACCACCTGGTCATGAAACTGCGTATGGTTCGTTTCCTGCGTACTCCTGAATATGATGAACTGTTCTCCGGTGACCCGATTTGGGCAACTGAATCAATCGGCGGTATGGGCGTTGATGGCCGTACTCTGGTTACCAAAAACAGCTTCCGCTTCCTGAACACCCTGTACACCATGGGGCCGTCTCCGGAGCCGAACATCACTATTCTGTGGTCTGAAAAACTGCCGCTGAGCTTCAAAAAATACGCGGCTAAAGTCTCCATCGATACCTCTTCTCTGCAGTATGAGAATGACGATCTGATGCGTCCGGACTTCAACAACGATGACTACGCTATCGCTTGCTGCGTAAGCCCGATGGTTGTTGGTAAGCAAATGCAGTTCTTCGGTGCTCGTGCTAACCTCGCGAAAACCATGCTGTACGCTATCAACGGCGGCGTTGATGAAAAACTGAAAATGCAGGTTGGTCCTAAGTCTGCACCGATCAAAGGCGACGTTCTGAACTTTGATGAAGTTATGGAACGCATGGATCACTTCATGGACTGGCTGGCTAAACAGTACGTCACCGCGCTGAACATCATCCACTACATGCACGACAAGTACAGCTACGAAGCATCTCTGATGGCGCTGCACGACCGTGATGTTGTTCGTACTATGGCATGCGGTATCGCCGGCCTGTCCGTTGCGGCTGACTCCCTGTCTGCTATCAAATATGCGAAAGTTAAACCGATTCGTGACGAAGACGGTCTGGCTATCGACTTCGAAATCGAAGGCGAATACCCGCAGTTTGGTAACAACGACTCTCGCGTAGATGACATGGCGGTCGATCTGGTTGAACGTTTCATGAAGAAAATTCAGAAACTGCACACCTACCGCAACGCTATCCCGACTCAGTCCGTTCTGACCATCACCTCGAACGTTGTGTACGGTAAGAAAACCGGTAACACCCCTGACGGTCGTCGCGCTGGCGCTCCGTTCGGACCAGGTGCTAACCCGATGCACGGCCGTGACCAGAAAGGTGCCGTTGCCTCTCTGACCTCCGTTGCAAAACTGCCGTTTGCTTACGCTAAAGATGGTATCTCTTACACCTTCTCTATCGTTCCTAACGCTCTGGGTAAAGACGACGAAGTTCGTAAGACTAACCTGGCCGGCCTGATGGATGGTTACTTCCACCACGAAGCTTCTATCGAAGGCGGTCAGCACCTGAACGTCAACGTCATGAACCGTGAAATGCTGCTCGACGCGATGGAAAACCCGGAAAAATATCCGCAGCTGACCATCCGCGTATCCGGCTACGCAGTACGTTTTAACTCCCTGACTAAAGAACAGCAGCAGGACGTTATCACTCGTACCTTCACTCAGACCATGTAATGGGTTTTGACTGAAATCGCGATATAAAAAGCGTACAATAAAGGCTCCACGCAAGTGGGGCCTTTTTAACAATACCTCCCTGTCCCCCAGTCTCTTTTGTCCGCTATCTATACTGAATGGATAACTGCCAAAACAGACTTAACACAGCCGGTTTGAGCTGTGCATCACAGGTCCCGGACGGACCGAATCTGGAGATACCACCGCAATGTCAACTATTGGTCGCATTCACTCCTTTGAATCCTGTGGCACCGTCGATGGCCCTGGGATCCGCTTCATCACCTTCTTCCAGGGCTGCCTGATGCGCTGCCTGTATTGCCATAACCGCGATACCTGGGATACCCACGGCGGCACGGAAGTGACCGTCGAAAGCCTGATGAAAGAGGTCGTTACCTACCGTCATTTTATGAACGCTTCCGGCGGCGGCGTGACCGCGTCCGGCGGTGAGGCTATCCTGCAGGCTGAATTCGTACGCGACTGGTTCCGCGCCTGCCGCAAGGAAGGCATTCATACCTGCCTCGATACCAACGGCTTTGTTCGACGCTACGATCCGGTGATTGACGAGCTGCTTGAAGTGACCGATCTGGTGATGCTTGACCTTAAGCAGATGAATGATGAAATCCACCAAAATCTGGTCGGCGTCTCTAACCACCGAACGCTGGAGTTTGCCCGCTATTTGTCACAGAAGAATATCAACGTCTGGATCCGCTATGTGGTGGTGCCCGGCTGGTCAGATGATGATGATTCCGCACACCGCCTCGGCGAGTTTACCCGCGATATGGGCAACGTCGAAAAAATCGAGCTGCTGCCGTATCACGAGCTAGGCAAGCATAAATGGGTGGCGATGGGCGAAGAGTACAAGCTTGATGGCGTGCATCCGCCGAAGAAAGAGACCATGGAGCGCGTAAAAGGCATCCTCGAGCAGTATGGCCATAAGGTCATGTACTAAGCCGACGGGCGGCGTGCCCGGCTAAGCAGAATTTTCCCCGGATAGCGGCGCAGAACGTCTTATCCGGGCGGAAAACGCTTCGGCAAGCTTACGACATAAAGTATTGCGACAGCTTATTAGCCACGCTTTCAATCGAGAAAATGCGTTTCTGATGCGCCTTACGATACTCCACATAGCGCTCATCCTGCTCCTCCAGCGCGCGAAGCATCCGATCGGCAACCATCATTGCTCCCGCAATTTCGGCAAATCCTGATTCACCTTCCCCCTGTAAAGCCACCGCAGCCTGCAGGTTCCAGTCCGATAAACGGGCCAGTGGCGTAAACGTGCCGCGCGTAAGCGACAATATTTTCACCCCCTGCTGCTTTGCCAGCGTCAAAGCCTGCATCATATCCGCCGAGGCCTGTTCGGTATGAACGACGATAATTCCCGTCTTTTGCCGATCGGTTGATATCGGGATCGCCGCCGGATAAGAGCGATCGACGAAGCTGGCAACTTTGCCCATGTTGATTAAATTCATTTGCAGAAACAGGGCAACGGGCACCGCCGTACCCACCGCATAAATGGCAATGTTATTCAGCGCATTCAGCCAAACAGCTGCGCTTTGCAGCTCCTGAGCATCGATAATGGTATTGCTATCGCGAATGCTCGCCAGCACCGGCGCAATATCGTCGTCATCGCCGGCTTCCGAGCGGGCAGCCCCCTGCTCAACCGCCAGCGCCGTTCTGAAATCTGAGAAACCTTTAAATCCAAACGCCCGACAAAAACGGGTGATGCTGCCCTCGCTGGTATCAACAGAGTCGGCCAGTTCTGAAATCGTATGCCGCATCACAAAATCAGGATTTTCCGCAATAAAACGGCCCACTTTCTCCAGTATCGGGCTGAGTTCTGAAGACCCATTTCGTATGTTTATCAACAAATTATTGTCTATCTGGCTCATTTTTTGCCTTTCTTGCTCAAAATGCAAACACAGTCACATCTTTCGTTTCGCGCTAAAGATAATAATTATTATCTCACACAAACAAATAAAAATAATTATTTTTACAAACAGGAGAACATCTCATGAAAGGTCTCATCGTCTGTCGCACCGGTATGGGCAGTTCCTTAATGCTCAAAATAAAAGCACAAAAAATCATCGATAAACACGGCTGGGATATCGAACTGGAACACGACGTTCTCTCAGGTTTACGAACCTGGCGAGATATTGATTTCGTGATCACGATGCGCGATCTCACCGATGAAGTCGAAGCTGCCGGGTTTAAAGCTATCGGTATCACCGACCTGATGAACAGTGAAGAAATGGAATCAGCGCTTATCCGCGTAATCCAGCACAACTAACCTCTCCCGGAGGCAATATGGATTTCCTCAGATTTATTGTATTCGACATTCTGGGCGTCACCCCACTTTTAGTTGGTTTTATCGCATTAATTGGCTTATTGATCCAACGAAAGCCCATTGAAAAAGTGCTCTCCGGGACTTTCAAAACCATTGTCGGCTTTCTGGTTTTTGCCGGCGGGGCCGGGCTGGCCGTGACCTCTCTTGGCAATTTTCAGACATTATTCAGCGATGGCTTTGGTCTGAAAGGCGTTATGCCGCTGGCGGAAGCGCTGACCGGACTGGCGCAAACTAAATTCGCGATGTGCGTCTCGCTCATTATGGTGATTGGTTTTGGCTGGAACCTGTTCTTTGCCCGCGTGACTCCTTTCAAATACATCTTTCTCACCGGACAGCATAATCTCTATCTCTCGGCCCTGCTGACCGTCACCTTGAAAGCGCTCGGCTATAGCGACATGACCACCATTATTGTCGGTTCAATCCTGCTGGGGCTGGCCGCCTGTCTGTACCCGGCAATTGCCCAGCCGTGGATGAGAAAAATCACCGGTAATGATGAAATTGCGATGGGGCACTACGTGACGCTGGCCTACGCGGCATCCGGATGGATCGGTTCAAAGGTGGGCGATCCTAAGCAGTCGACCGAAAAGCTGAACCTGCCCGGCTGGCTGGGGATCTTTAAAGATTACATCGTCTCCGTATCAATCTCGGTCAGTATTTTCTATTACATTGCGGCGCTCGCCGCCGGGAAAGAGGCGGTCACGGCGGCGGCTGGCGGAATGCACTGGCTGGTTTACCCTCTGTTCCAGTCGCTCACTTTCACCGCGTCTCTGTACATCATCATTACCGGGGTACGCCTGCTGTTGTCTGAAATTGTCCCGGCCTTCCTCGGCATTTCGGAGAAATTCATTCCCAACGCCAAACCCGCCCTCGATTGCCCGGTAGTTTTCCCGTATGCGCCAACCGCCACGGTACTGGGATTTATCTCTTCATTTGTTGGCGGGCTGGTGGTGATGGGCTTTCTCGCGATCCTCGGGCAAACCGTCATTATTCCGGTGGCTATCCCCTACTTCTTTATCGGCGCCACCGCAGCGGTATTTGGTAATGCCTCCGGCGGCTGGAAAGGGGCCATCGCCGGCAGCTTCGTCACCGGGATCCTTATCGGCATTGGCCCTGCGTTGATCTACCCCATCATGGAGTCCGTCGGCCTGTCGGGAACCAGCTTCCCGGAAACCGACTTTGTCGCCCTGGGCCTGGTTGTGTACTACATCGGCAAAATGCTGCCATAAGAAGGAAACAACATGAACATTGATGAACTGAAGTCCCATGCGCTCGCCGCTCGCCGCGATATCGTCACGATGATTTATGAGTCCGGCATTGGCCACCCGGGCGGTGCCTTATCGATAATCGATATTCTCACCTGGATCTATTATCAGGAGGTTGACCTAGCGGCCTCGCCCCGCGCACGCGTCGTCATGAGCAAAGGGCATGCCGTTGCCGCGCAGTACGCCATGCTTTACCAAAAAGGGAAAATCGATCGCAGCGAGTTCAATACCTTCCGCCAGATCAATTCGCGCCTGCAGGGACACCCCAGCATAAAATCGCTCCCGGATGTCGACGCGACGACCGGTTTGCTCGGCCAGGGGCTATCCGTCGCCTTCGGTATGGCGGCCGCTAAAAAGCGGCGCGACGAGCCTCATCGGGTATTTGCCATCATCGGCGATGGCGAAATGCACGAAGGGCAAATCTGGGAAACCCTACAGCAGGCCGGGCATATGAAAATGGATAATCTGGTCGCGATTATCGATTACAACGGCTTCTCTTCCCACGATCCGGTCAATGAGGTGGTTAATCTCGAGCCGCTGGCGGATAAGATCCGCAGCTTCGGCTGGCACGTGCTGGAGCTGCATAACGGTAATGATATGCACCAGGTGGCCGACACCCTGATGCTCTCCCGCCATCTGAAAGGCAAGCCCGTAGCCATCGTTGCCCATACCACCAAGGGATCCGGCGTCAGCTATATGGAAAATAACGGCGACTGGCACTCAAAAACCCCGACCAACGAACAATACCAGCAGGCAATGGAGGAGTTACAGTGATGAAAGCACCGCGTGATGAGATCGGTAATGCACTGATTGCCCTGAAAGAAAAAGGCTACCCCATCGTCGCTATCGATAGTGACTTAGCCAGTTCAACCCGCACCGACCAGTTTCAGGCGCGCTACCCGGAGGCCTTCTTCGAAATGGGGATTGCGGAAGGTTCAGCGATGAGTTTTGCCGTGGGTCAGGCGCTTGAGGGCGATATCCCCTTCTATGTCAATTTTGCAATGTTTGTGACGGGGACGGCATGGACCCAGCTGCGACAGGCCTGCTACGCCAAAGCCAACGTCAAGCTGGTGGGTAGCCATCCGGGAATGGATGACGGACCGGACGGCGCCTCGCACCACGCGCTGGAGGATCTTGCCCTGACCCGTGTGCTGCCGGGCCTGACGATCCTGACGCCGGCAGATGCCGAAGAAATAGCCGACGCCTTTGAGCAGGCGGCAAAAATCAAAGGCCCGGTTTATATCCGCGTGGCGCGTGAACCGATGCCGGTGCGCGATAAAAGCGTGATACCCCGGGTCACCGATATCGCGGCTATCGCCAGCAGCGGCAACGAGTTCGCCATTCTCTTTGAGGGCACGGTGCTGGAACAGGCCAGCGAAGGCTATGAAAAGCTGGTTGCCAGCGGCAAGAAAGGCAAGCTCATCCACGTGGCGACGCTCAAACCGTTTAACCAGCAGGAATTTTATGCGCTGGTCGAAGACTGCCCGCTGATCGCCACGCTGGAGAATCACACGGTAAACGGCGGCCTTGGCGGTCAGGTAGCCGAAGCGATGGCCCAGGCGGCCCATCCGGCGCGCCTGACGCGCCTGGGAACGCAGGATACCTTCACCGAGTCGGGCAACAGCCGGCAGCTCAAGGCAAAATACGGCATCTCCGGCGAGGCGCTGTATAACGCGCTTCGCTGACCGTCGCACGAGCCGGTCGCCCAGTGACCGGCTCGCTATTTGAGGAGCCGACATGGATGCGAAATTATTTGCCGCTTGTCAGTACACCGGGAGTGGTCTGGACTGGCGCGGCGCCATTAAGCTGGCCTGCCGCCCGCTGGCGCAGCAGGGGAAAATCAGCGCCGGCTATGCGGATGCCATCATCAGCGCCACCGAGGAAAATGGCCCCTGGTACATACTCACTCCGGAATTTGCGCTCCCGCACGCCCGCCCGGATGAAGGGGTTCTGAGCCCGCACAGCGTGCTCTCACTGGTTTGCTGCGCCGAAGCCGTGGCGTTTCCCGATCATCCCGATGTGCGGCTGATTATCGTCCTGGCCGCGGCCGATAGCGAACAACATATTCAGACGATCCAGCGATTAGTCTGCTGGCTGGATGAGGAGGATCGACTGCGTCAGCTCACCAGGGTGGAGCATCAGAACCAGCTTGATGCGCTCGTCGCTGGCTGCAAATAATAAAAGGGGACAAAGTCCCCTTTTATTATCACCGTAGCGAAGGCCCGAAGAAAAATTACGCGTGAGCCACCGGCGTAGGGTGGTGCCCCGCTTTACGCAGCAGCGTCAGCAGGTAAATAAACGACACGCTGGCAATCATAATAAACAGCAAATTATCGGAGAAATTCTGCATCAGCATCGCAGTAAGAGTCGGCCCAAGCAGGCTGCCGATGGTGTAGCTCATCAATAGCGCCTGGTTCATCGCCACCAGCTGATGGCGCTCAACTTTTTCGCATGCCCACGCCATCGCCACCGGATACAGCGTAAAGCCCGAGGCGCCAAGGATAAACAGAGCAGGAGCCATCGCGGCCTGGCTCAGCATTGCCAGACAGCCAAGAATAACGATAAAGACCTGAACGCGCAGCACCAGCAGACGCCCATAGCGATCCGCCAGCCGCCCCACCGGCCACTGCCCGAGGATCCCGGCGCTCACCATCACCGCCATCCAGAAACCAATCCCGGCGTCGCTCACCCCTTGATGATTCAGCCACAGCGGCATAAGCCCGTACAGCGAGCCGAGGACGATCCCGGAAATAATGCAGCCGTTAACGCCGTGGCGAGCCTGGCGAAGCTTGAGCATCGGCCAGATGCGGGCCGGCTCGTGCGGCTCATCCGTCTGATTGACCACGCGCGTAAACAGCAGAGGAAGGATTGCGGCCAGCGCCAGCCCGGTCACCCAGGGCAGAACGCTCATCAGATCCGTCGGCAGCTTGCTCACCATCAGCTGGCCCAGCACGGTACCGACATAGTAAACCATCATGTACGCCGCCAGCAGGCGACCGCGGCTGCGGGTGGTCCCGCTGCAAACCAGCGCGCTTTCCACCACCACCCAAATCATTGCGCAGCCTACGCCGGCGATAAAACGCCAGCTAAACCAGGTCCAGAAGCCAATGGTGACGCCAAGTCCAACGCAGCCGACGGCAAAAATCAGCGAGGCAAGATAGTAGCTACGGTTAAATCCCAGATGTTTAATGACCCATCCGGCCATCAGGGTTCCGACCAAGTTACCGGTGAAATAGGATGAGCCAACCATCCCGACCTGCCAGGTAGGCATGTTTTCATGGGCGAGCCAAAGCGGGACGAGGGTATTTAAAACCGCTATCGCCAGCGTCAACAAAAGCAGGCCGCAGAGCAACATTTGCACCGGCCGGGTGTAGATGGACATGGATATAAACCGTGAGGAAGTTCAGATTTCGTGCGCATCATGCCACCGCTAAAAACATTGTCAATCCACCTGAAATCAGGCAGGACGCGGTTTCTCGGGCAACGATTGAAGTTTTTTATCCATCGGCGAGGCGGCAGAATTATTCTTTATATTATTCCATTGTTTTTATTAATTTATTGGAATTAACAGGCGGGAATATCAGTTGAAATATTTCATGAAGAGAGCGCATTTTTTATCGCGCCAGAACCGCCAGGTTCCGGCGCGAATAGCGGCTTAGCTGGCGATAGCCATGCCAACCGTCATATGCAGACCGTAGAAGACCCCGCGGCCCACCATCTCGCCCACCAGCACCAGCGCAAATGCCAGGCCTAGCAGCGGTACCGCCGGCTGATACCCTCTAAGCATTGGCGCAACCCAGCACGCCAAAGCCAGCGCCAGCGCCGCTACGCGCCAGGCCATCAGCGAGCCGTAGGCTGGCACCAGCGCAGACGCCTGCTGGATGGAGCTATGGATAGTCGACAGCTCGCTACCCTGCATCAGCGCCACAACGACGCTAGCCACCAGGGCCACCAGCGTTATGGCGGGCAGCAGGCGCATCGCCCAACCTTCCACGCCGGCCACGCGCAGCAGCAGATAGCCCAGCAGCGGCCCGCCGATAAACAGCGTCAGGAAGAAGCTCAGCGGCGTCCAGACGCTATACCAGGTCGGCACCGTATCAATGGTGTTGTACACCCGCACCATCATCCAGACGAAGATGACGCCCAATACCATCGTGACGATCAGCCACAGGCTGCGCAGCCCGACCGGCAGCTTCTTAACCGCCGCCAGCAGCCAGCCAATACCGCCAACGGCGAAGAAGAGAGCTCCGCTGGCGATTTCATTACTCAGCGACGATGCGCCTACGCGGTTCAGCGAATTGAAGGCCCGCATCGGCGATCCCAGGTGCAGCGTCGAGGCGATAAAGCCAATCCCCATCAGCACCCAGAGGCCAAACATGCTAAGCACCACGCGCTGCTGCTGCTCACGCGACAGGCTGCCCTTCATTAGAGCCAGCGCCAGGACGATGAAACCGCCCACCACGCACTGACCAAAGACCGTGAAGATCATCAGCGGCCATTCATGCCATCCACTTCCCATCTCACACCTCCTTCGGGTTGGCCAGATAGCCGGTTGTATCGCCACACGGGCGACTGTTGGCGTTCGGTTTAATGACAATACTGGGTTGCGTAAAATGCGCCGACGGCAACGGCGCAACGGCGGCCAGCTTGCCGTGCTTCTGCCGCAGCTCTTCGATTGGGCCAAAGTCCAGCGCCCGCAGCGGGCAGGACTCGACGCAGATCGGTTTTTTACCTTCGGCGACGCGCTCGTGGCAGCCGTCGCACTTGGTCATATGCCCTTTCGCCGCGTTGTACTGCGGCGCGCCGTATGGACAGGCCATATGGCAATAGCGGCAGCCGATACAGACGTCTTCATCCACCACCACAAAGCCATCGTCACGCTTATGCATTGCTCCGCTCGGACACACCTTGGTACAGGCCGGGTCCTCGCAGTGGTTACAGGCGATAGAGAGGTAGTAGGCAAACACGTTCTGCTGCCAGACGCCGTTATCCTCCTGCCAGTCGCCGCCCGCATATTCATAAATGCGACGGAAGCTGACGTCCGGCGTCAGGTTCTTATAGTCTTTACAAGCCAGTTCGCAGGTTTTACAACCGGTGCAACGGGCGGAATCGATAAAAAATCCATATTGAGTTGTCATCGGTTATTCCTTACAGCTTTTCAACCTGGACGAGGTTGGTATGCGACGGGTTTCCTTTCGCCAGGGGCGACGGGCGTTGGGTGGTGAGCACGTTAATACTCCCCGCCTGATCCACGCGGCCTGCGTCCGGGTTATACCAGGCGCCCTCACCCAGCGCGACGACGCCAGGCATCATACGCGGCGTAACTTTGGCTTCGATATGCACTTCACCGCGGGCGTTGAAAATACGAATTCGCTCGCCGTTGGTGATACCTCGCGCCTTCGCATCAAGCGGGTTAATCCACATCTCCTGGCGACAGGCGGCCTTCAGCACATCGACGTTGCCGTAGGTCGAGTGAACGCGGGATTTATAGTGGAAGCCGGTCAGCTGCAGCGGGAATTTCTCGATCAGCGGATCGTTATAGTTTTCAAAGCCTGGGGTATAAATTGGCAGCGGATCGATCACGTCTCCTTCCGGTAGCTCCCAGATGGCGGCAATTTTTGCCAGCTCCTGCGAATAGATCTCGATTTTTCCCGACGGCGTGGTCAAGGGATTCGCCTGCGGATTTTCACGGAACGCTTTATAGGCAACGTGGTGTCCTTCCGGATCGCGCTGCTTATAGATCCCCTGCTTACGGAAGGTATCAAAGTCCGGGAGGTCGGGGATCGCTTGACGGGAAAGCTCATGCAGATAGCGCATCCAGCCTTCCTGGCTACGGCCTTCGGTAAACCGTTGCTCCACGCCCATGCGTTTTGCCAGCGCCGTCGTCATGTCATAAATCGTTTTGCATTCGAAGCGCGGCTTAATCACCTCATCGGTGAAGATAACGTACGACATGTTGCCGCAGGAGGCGTCCAGCGCGAAGTCCATCTGCTCGGAGGCGGTGCAGTCCGGCAGCAGGATATCGGCGTATTTCGCCGATGAGGTCATATGGCAATCGATCACCACGATCATCTCGCATTTCTTGTCGTCCTGCAGAATTTCATGGGTGCGGTTAATATCAGAGTGCTGGTTAATCAGGCAGTTGCCTGCATAGTTCCAGATCATCTTGATCGGTACATCGAGCTTGTCTTTGCCGCGGACCCCGTCGCGTAGCGCCGTCATCTCCGGGCCGCGCTCAATCGCGTCGGTCCACATAAACATGGAGATGCTGGTCTCAACCGGATTATCCAGCGTCGGCATACGCTCAAACGGCAGATCGTATGAGCCCTCGCGCGCGCCGCTGTTGCCGCCGTTAATGCCGACGTTGCCGGTCAGAATCGACAGCATCGAGATCGCCCGGGTCGCAATTTCACCGTTAGCGTGGCGCTGCGGTCCCCAGCCCTGGCTAATACAGGCAGGCTTCGCGCTGGCAATCTCACGCGCCAGCTTCACAATGCGATCGACCGGAATCCCGGTGATGGTTGACGCCCATGTCGGCGTTTTGGCGATACCGTCGCTGCCCTGGCCCAGGATCCAGGCCTTGTAGTGGCCGTTTGCCGGCGCATCGGCAGGGAGCGTTTTTTCATCGTAGCCAACGCAGTATTTATCGAGGAACGGGGTATCGACCAGGTTTTCCGTAATCATCACCCAGGCCAGCGCGGAGACCAGCGCCGCATCGGTACCCGGACGGATCGGGATCCACTCGTCTTCACGACCGGCTCCGGTATCCGTGTAGCGGGGATCGACAATGATCATCCGCGCATTGGATTTTTGTCGCGCCTGCTCCAGATAGTAGGTCACCCCGCCGCCGCTCATCCGCGTTTCGCCCGGGTTATTACCAAACAGAACGACCAGCTGGCTGTTTTCAATATCAGACGGGCTGTTGCCGTCGGCCCAGCCGCCGTAGGTGTAATTCAGCCCTGCGGCGATTTGTGCGGAGGAGTAGTCGCCGTAGTGATTAAGATAACCGCCGCAGCAGTTCATCAGGCGGGCAATGAGCGTTTTTCCCGGCGGCCAGGAGCGGGTCATGGTTCCACCCAGGGTCCCGGTCCCGTAGTTCAGGTAGATAGACTCGTTGCCATAGTCCTTGATCAGGCGCTGCATATTGCCGGCAATGGTATCGAACGCCTCTTCCCAGCTGATGCGTTCAAATTTACCCTCACCGCGTTTACCCACGCGCTTCATCGGGTACTTCAGGCGATCGGGATTGTAGACGCGACGACGCATCGAACGTCCGCGCAGGCAAGCGCGCACCTGGTGCAGACCGTCGTAGTTATCATCGCCGGTATTATCTGTTTCAACGTATTTAATTTCGCCATCAACAACATGCATGCGCAGCGGGCAGCGGCTACCGCAGTTAACGGTACAGGCGCTCCAGGTTACCGTTTCGCTTACCGGTGACAGGGTATCTGCGGCATGGGCAATGCGCGTGAAGGGTAAGGTAAATGCGCTACTGGCCACTGCCAGACCGCCAATCGCCGTGGTTTTCATTAAACCACGCCGGCTTACTTCGGCAGCCAGTAAAGCATCGGGGGCTTTAGTTTTCATGGGTACTCGCTTTGATTGCTCACAATTTACTGACAATCGCTATATAGTTTTATATATAACGCAATTATATTTTATTAGTTTTTTATGCTGCTTTAACTCAAAGGGAGTATGGAAGGGTTCAACGGACGGGTTATTGCCCAGCATCAAGAAGGAGATGAAAAAAAAGCGCCCGTAGGCGCTTTTGAGAAGGAGGTAGAAAAATCAGCCGATGAACTCAAGGCCGCGCATATACGGGCGCAGAATTTCCGGGATTTCAATACGGCCGTCTGCCTGCTGATAGTTTTCCATCAGCGCAACCAGAGTACGACCCACAGCCAGGCCAGAGCCGTTCAGCGTATGGACCAGGCGCGTTTTCTTATCAGACTTGCTGCGGCAGCGTGCCTGCATGCGGCGCGCCTGGAAATCCCAGACGTTCGAGCAGGACGAAATTTCGCGGTAGGTGTTCTGCGCCGGAACCCACACTTCCAGATCGTAGGTTTTGCATGCGCTGAAGCCCATATCGCCGGTGCAGAGCGCCACTTTACGGTATGGCAGACCCAGCAGCTGCAGAACTTTTTCCGCATGGCCGGTCATCTCTTCCAGCGCCGCCATGGAATCTTCCGGACGGACGATCTGCACCATTTCAACTTTGTCGAACTGGTGCATACGGATCAGACCGCGGGTATCACGGCCGTAGGAGCCTGCTTCAGAGCGGAAGCACGGCGTATGCGCGGTCATTTTGATCGGCAAATCGTCTTCATCGATGATCTCATCGCGAACCAGGTTAGTCAGCGGAACCTCGGCGGTCGGGATGAGCGCGTAGTTGCTGCTATCCGCCTCTTCTTCCAGCGGACGAGTATGGAACAGGTCGCCGGCGAATTTCGGCAGCTGGCCGGTGCCATACAGCGTTTCCTGGTTTACCAGATACGGGACATAGTTTTCACTATAGCCGTGCTGTTCGGTATGCAGGTCCAGCATAAACTGCGACAGCGCGCGGTGCAGACGAGCCAGCTGGCCCTTCATGACCACAAAGCGCGAGCCGGTCAGTTTGACCGCCGCAGCGAAGTCCAGCCCGCCGTGCATTTCGCCCAGCGTTACGTGATCGCGCACGTCAAAATCGAACTCGCGCGGGGTTCCCCAGCGGCTCACTTCGACGTTGTCGTTTTCACTTTTGCCCAGCGGAACGTCATCATGCGGGACGTTCGGGATGGTCAGCGCGATGTCGCGGATCTCGGCCAGCAGCGCGTCCAGATCGGTTTTCGCCGCATCCAGCTGTTCGCCAAGCTTGTTCACTTCCAGGCGTAACGGCTCGATATCTTCCCCACGCGCTTTCGCCTGGCCAATGGATTTCGATCGGGAGTTACGCTCCGCCTGCAGATTTTCAGTTTCAACCTGCAGAACTTTACGACGCTCTTCCAGAGCGCGCAGTTTATCTACATCCAGCTTAAAGCCCCGGCGTGCCAGTTTTTCAGCGACTGCGTCTGGCTCGGTACGCAGCAGATTGGGATCGAGCATGCTTATCCTGTGCTTATCGAATTAATAAAATGAAAAGTGGCCGCAGAATACGACCACCGGAATATCTTGATAACCTTACCGCAACGCTTCTGTTAGCGGTAGCGTTTTGTGGGGCTATTTTGATCCTGTTCGCTAAGCCAGGCGAGCTTTTCGCCAATTTTCCCCTCAAGCCCTCTGTTTGTTGGCCGATAATAGCGAGTTTGCGCCATTTCCTGCGGGAAGTACTCCTCCCCGGCGGCATAAGCGTTGGGCTCATCGTGGGCATAGCGATACTGCTGGCCATAGCCCATCTCTTTCATCAGCTTCGTCGGCGCGTTGCGCAGATGGACCGGCACGTCGTAGTCCGGACGTTCGCGGGCATCGGCCATCGCGGCCTTAAAGGCGCTGTAAACCGCGTTGCTCTTCGGCGCGCAGGCCAGATAAACAATGGCCTGAGCAATCGCCCGCTCGCCTTCAGCCGGCCCTACCCGGGTAAAGCAGTCCCAGGCGGAGATAGCGACCTGCATGGCCCGGGGGTCGGCGTTGCCGACGTCTTCCGAGGCAATCGCCAGGCAACGGCGGGCAACGTACAGCGGATCGCCGCCGGCGCTGATGATCCGGGCATACCAGTACAACGCGGCGTCCGGCGCGCTGCCGCGAACGGACTTGTGCAGCGCCGAAATTAAATCGTAAAAACGATCGCCCTTGTTATCAAAACGCGCACTGCGCTCGCCGGCAATTTCGGTCAACAGTTCGGCCTGCAGCACCCGCTGACCGGCGGCGTCGGTTTCGGCCATATCGGCCATCATCTCCAGCGTGTTGAGCGCACGGCGCGCATCGCCGTTTACCAGCTCGGCGATCGCCCGACGCGTCTCATCAGGCAGCACAATATTCTGCCCGCCGTAGCCGCGGGTTTTATCGCTCATCGCCTGCGTTAATACCTGCTCGATATCTTCGCTGGTGAGCGATTTCAGCAGATAGACGCGCGCTCTGGATAGCAGCGCGGAGTTCAGTTCAAAAGAGGGGTTTTCCGTCGTCGCGCCGATAAAGGTGATCGTGCCATCTTCGATATGCGGCAGAAACGCATCCTGCTGGCTTTTATTGAAGCGGTGGACTTCGTCGACAAACAGGATGGTGCGCCGACCGGCATTACGGTTCTGCCGGGCGCGTTCGATGGCTTCACGGATCTCCTTAACGCCGGAGGTCACGGCCGAAATACGCTCGACGTCGGCGCTGGCATAGCGGGCAATCACTTCCGCTAAGGTGGTTTTTCCGGTGCCCGGCGGGCCCCATAAAATCATCGAATGAAGATGCCCGGCCTCAATTGCCCGCGGCAAAGGTTTACCCGGTGCCAGCAGATGCTGCTGGCCAATGTACTGCGCTAAATTTTCTGGCCGCATACGGGCGGCCAGAGGTTGAAACGCATTGTCGGAAAAATCGAGCGACAGATTGCCCACATTCGCCTCTATTTACGTTGATCGTCCACCGTAACCCCTTGCGGCGGCGTGAAGGTAAACTTAGATGCGTCTATCGCACCGTTCTGCTGCGACTTCAGCTGGTAGCTGCTGCGCTGGTCGTCCTGCTCTACCGCGCTGAACTGATGGATGGTGCCATCACGCCCTACGTTAATGGTGAACTGCTTCAGGTTACCGCCGCCGCTTTTCGGCGTCAGGACAAAGTCATCGCCGTTTTGCTTAATATTATACTGCTGCCAGTCGTTAGACTGGTTACGCGCAATCAGCATAAACGGCGTGTTGCTGGTGGCGTCTTTCAGCCAGGTGACGGTCGCCTGCTCAACGAACGGGTTATAGAACCACAGCGTTTTACCGTCAGAGACCAGAATACTTTCATCCGGCTGGGTCATATGCCAGTTGAACAGATTCGGTCGTTTTACCCACAGGTCGCCCTGCCCGTCCTGTACCGCATTGCCGCTGCCATCAGTCACTTTTTGCGTAAAGCTGGCGTGGAAGCTGCTCACCTTATCCAGACGGCTTTTCAAATCGCCGGCGGCATCAGCCCAAACCTGGCTGACAACAAACCCAGACAGTAATGCACAGGTGATTGCGAGTTTTTTCATTGTTATTCCTTAATGTCCGTCAACGTGCGTCGCTCCCGGCGCGGGAGCCTCTTCTGCCCCTAATGTAGGACCGCCTGGCGCGGCGGGACAGAAGAATAGGCTGATTTTGCTCTTATTTACCCAACTTTGCACTCACTCGAAGGGCGGCGGCGCCAGCACTTCGCGGTTTCCGTTATGGCCCTGCTCGCTGACGATGCCCTGCGCTTCCATCTGTTCGATGATACGCGCGGCACGGTTATAGCCGATACGGAACTGACGTTGAACCCCGGAGATAGAGGCTTTACGCTTCTCGGTTACGAAATTGACCGCCTGGTCGAACAGCGGGTCCAGCTCTTCTCCGCCGTCAAATCCGCCGCCGCCGCCTTCGCTTTCGCTATCGGAGGTGATGCCGTCGACGTACTGCGGACGCCCGCGCGCTTTCCAGTCCTGGACTACCGCATGGACTTCCTGGTCACGCACAAATGCTCCGTGCACGCGCACCGGGATAGTCGAGTTCGGCCCGGAGTAGAGCATATCCCCCATCCCCAGCAGCGATTCGGCGCCGCTCTGGTCGAGAATGGTGCGCGAGTCAATTTTACTCGACACGGTGAACGCAATACGCGTCGGGATGTTGGCCTTAATCAGGCCGGTGATCACATCAACCGACGGACGCTGGGTAGCCAGCACGAGGTGAATACCCGCCGCACGCGCTTTCTGCGCCAGACGAGCAATCAGCTCTTCCACTTTCTTACCCACGGTCATCATCAGGTCGGCGAATTCATCCACCAGCACCACGATGTAAGGCAGTTTTTCCAGCACCGGATGGACCGCATCCATGCTGTCGCCCGGCTTCCAGTACGGATCCGGAATTGGCCGCCCCATGCGCGCCGCTTCGGCAATCTTCTCGTTGTAGCCCGCCAGGTTACGCACGCCCAAAGCTGACATCAGCTTGTAGCGGCGCTCCATCTCGTTCACGCTCCAGCGCAGAGCGTTGGCGGCGTCTTTCATATCGGTGACCACTTCCGTCAGCAGATGCGGGATCCCTTCATAGACCGACAGTTCGAGCATTTTCGGGTCGATCATAATGAAGCGCACATCTTCCGGCTGCGCCTTGTAGAGCATGCTGAGGATCATGGCGTTGACGCCGACCGACTTACCGGAGCCGGTGGTACCGGCAACCAGCAGGTGCGGCATTTTTGCCAGATCGGCAACGACCGGATCGCCCGCGATATCCTTGCCCAGCACCACGGTCAGCGGCGATGGGTTATCGCGGAATTTGGTATTATCCAGCACTTCACGCAGGTAGACGGTCTGACGCTTCTTATTCGGCAGCTCCAGGCCTACGTACGGTTTACCTGGAATAACCTCCACGACGCGCACGGCGACCGTGGATAGCGAACGGGCCAGGTCGCGCGACAGGTTAGAGATACGCGCGGCCTTCACCCCCGGAGCCAGGTTCAGCTCAAAGCGGGTGATAACCGGGCCAGGAGAGTAGTTCACGACGTCCGCTTTAATACGGAAATCGGCGAGGCGAGCTTCCACCAGGCGCGCCATTTGCTCCAGCGCGAAGGTATCAACCGGCTCTACCTCAGTCGGCGGCGGCGTCAGCAGATCCAGGGACGGCAGCGGCGTCGTCGGCCGCTGCAGCGGATGGCTGTTGCCGTTACGCATCAGGAGCGGGTGAATCAGGCTCTCCTGCGGCTGCGGTGCAGGCTGTTGGACCGGCGGTTGCATATGGGCCTGAGGGGCCTGCTGCGGCTGATAGCTCTGCGCCGCTGGCGCAGATTGTACCGGCTGCTGAACCTGAGGCTGCTGGTATGCAGGCTGCGGTTGCTGCGCCGGCTGCTGATAGTGCTGTACCGACGGCTGAACTTCCGGCATCGGCGTAAACAGCGGTTCGCTCGGGCCATCGTCCACTAACGTTTTCATCGGCGAGAAATCATAATCAGCCGAGGAGAACGGATTCGCCCCACGCGGCTGCTCGCTGCTGTAGCGCTGCTGCTGGGTCGCGGCAAACTGACGGGCCAGCTCGGCTTCAGCGGCTGAATCGTCATCGTCGGCTTCGTCAGCCTGGTAGACCTCACCGTAGCGCTGCTGCTGGGTCGCGGCAAACTGGCGCGCCAGCTCCCCCTGCTCCAGCTCGTTAACTTCTTCATCGGTGAGCGGTTCATCGTCATAATTCTGGTCCAGCTCCGCCTGACGAGCGCGCTCTTCCGCAATGCGCTGAGAAGGCAGCTTAATGCCATACGATGCCAGCTCACGGCGGGTCGGTACGCGGACGTGGTTAGGACGCGGCAGCTTCGGACCAATGCCTTCTTTGACCTGCACGCGCGGCCCGCCCGCAGCCGGGCTGAACAGCGGCGCGGCGGATGACGCGGCGGACGCCACCGCAGCGGCATCAACGGGCGACGATGGCGGCGGCGAAGAGATCGGTTTAGTCACAATCGGGCTGGCAGGTTCCGGAATCGGCTGATACCAGGCGGCAAGCTGTTCGCGTTCACGCGCGCGTTTCTCTTCGACCTCTTCGAAATAGTACATCGGCGGACGCTGCGGCTTAACCTCTTCCTGCGGAGCTTCGGGCTCGGTAACCGGCGAGGCGGCATAGGGTTCAGGCTGATAAGCAGGCTGCTGTACCGGCGCCTGTTCAGGCTGATACGCCTGATGCGGCGGATACGTTGGCTCAGGGCGATAATGAGGCTGCTGCACCGGCACCTGCTCAGGCTGATACGCCTGCTGCGGCTGGTACGGTGGCTCAGGCTGATAGTGAGGCTCATGTACAGGAGCCTGCTCAGGCTGATACGCCTGCTGCGGCTGGTACGGTGGTTCAGGCTGATAGTGAGGCTGCTGCACCGGCGCCTGCTCAGGCTGATACGCCTGCTGCGGCTGGTACGGTGGCTCAGGCTGATAGTGTGGCTGATGTACAGGAGCCTGCTCAGGCTGATACGCCTGCTGCGGCTGGTACGGTGGTTCAGGCTGATAGTGTGGCTGCTGCACCGGAGCTTGCTCAGGCTGATACGCCTGCTGCGGCTGGTACGTTGGCTCAGGCTGGTAGTGTGGCTCATGTACAGGAGCCTGCTCAGGCTGATACGCCTGCGCCTCCGGCTGCCAGCCGGCCTGTGGAGTCTGCCCGGCTACCGGCTCAGCCCATACCTGCGGCGCCGCGGTTGCTGCCGCAGCCGCGCTGACAGGATCGGCGATGCTATGGCCGTTAAGCAGCGGATCGTAGGGGTCAAAGTCACCCGGACGCGCTGCGCTGGCCCCGGAGAATAAGACATCGTCCGCATCTGACGGACGCGCGGCGCTGGCGCCAGAAAACAGCACATCGTCTGCCGCAACCGGCGCGCCGTTGGCGCTGAACTGGACGTCCTCCTCGGCATCATCCATGCGCTTACCGGAGAACAGCGCAGCGTCGGTCTTGCGCCCCATCGGATTGGAAAACTTCTCAGCCAGACGCTGGCGACGCGCCAGGGCGCTGCGTAAAATTCGTGCGCGACGCGATCCCTGCGGTTTCGCCGTATCGTCGTCTTCGTCATCCTCATAGTCGTCCTCATCCACCCACGTATCGTCCCGACGGGTACGGTTACTGGCAAAGGTAAGGACGGAAAGAATCACGCCGCCGAGCTTTTCGGCAATGCTGACCCACGACCAGCCGGTAAACAGGGTTAAACCCGCCGCCCAGATGCAGAGCAGTGCGATAGTCCCGCCGCTGCTATGCAGCAGCGGTTGCAAAGTGGTGCTCAGCAAGCTGCCAATGACCCCGCCGGAGGCGAAATACCAAATATCATCGGCATTGATAGAGGCCAGGCCACAGGAGGTCAGGATCAGCGCCAGCGCGCCAATTAAGCGCAGCGAAACGGCGAAATAATCGATGTACTCGTCGTTAGCCTGATTGCGCCAGGCAAACCAGCAGCCGCCGATGATAATCACAGGAATGGTGTAAGCCATTACGCCAAAAATGAAAAATAGCGTATCGGCAAGCCATGCTCCCGGCGTACCGCCGATGTTGTGGATAGGCTCGTGCCAGGCAGTTTGCGACCAGCTTGGATCCGAGGGATTAAAGCTGAGTAAGGCCGCCATCAGCCAGATGGCAAAAAGGGTGCAAAGGATAAGTAACGCCTCAAGGAGTCGGCGCCCGCTGCTTAGCTTCGTCAGTTTGACTTCTTTGTCTTCGGTGTATTCCTGGCTCAAAAAAGGCTCTCCAGGTATCAGGCTGTTTCCTGCCTGCTGCTAAAACGGACAACAGTGCCGGGTCACCCCGGCACTGTTGCTGTATGGATTAACAGGAGTGTAATCAAACTACGTCGATTTTGCACCTGTTCCGTGTTAGCGCGTCTTAATTACCAGACGATTGCTCTGCTTGACCTCTTCCATTACCACGTAGGTACGGGTGTCGTTAACGCCCGGCAGGCGCAGCAGGGTTTCGCCCAGTAGTTTACGATACGCTGACATATCCGGTACGCGAGTTTTCAACAGGTAGTCGAAATCGCCGGATACCAGATGACACTCTTGAATTTCTTCAAGTTTTTGCACAGCGGCGTTAAATTGCTCAAACACATCCGGCGCGCCACGATTCAGAGTAATCTCAACAAATACCAGAAGTGATGCATCCAGATAATGCGGGTTAAGCAGCGCCGTATAGCCCTGAATAAAACCCTGTCTTTCCAGTCGACGCACGCGCTCAAGGCAAGGCGTCGGAGAAAGTCCCACCCGTTTAGAAAGTTCGACGTTAGAAATACGTCCGTCTTTTTGTAACTCATTCAGAATGTTACGATCGATGCGGTCGAGATCTTTGCCAGGGCGCTTCTTGCTATCTACCATTATTATTGTCTCTCTGTATTCCTTCCCTACTCCTGTTCTGACTCTGAGCCTTCACTGCCAGAGCCCATCCTGTTCTTACCCGTACGACTTGAGTAACCCAGGGGTACGTGAGAAGCCCGTTGCCTGACGGCAGCCACCGACATCACGCATGGCGTCTGTCCACACCATGCGTAGATTTCGCTAACCCGGATAAAAATGGCATTTGCATGCATGAAAATTCGCCACACGCAAAACGCTGCTTTTCTTCTTCCATGAATGTTTTCGCAAAAGCACAGGGGATTGTCAAAGCAAAACATCGATTTTTAGTACAAGATGCCAGATATTCATTATCCCCCCCCGTTGATTCTCATGTTTTCCTCTTATAATTGTGCTGCTGACAGTAGAATTAGTTATATTCTCCGTTCGTTAAATCGCCAGTTCATCGGCGGGTGCTATTGCACATATCGTTAACAAAATCGCTATGCTCTTTTTTTACGACAACAAATTCCCTACAATCCAGCCCAATGTATGCCAATAAATTATGGGGTTCTCATGGGCACGGCCAAACACAGTAAGCTGCTAATTCTTGGTTCTGGACCTGCGGGATACACCGCTGCGGTCTATGCCGCACGTGCAAACCTGCATCCGGTGCTGATTACCGGGATGGAAAAAGGGGGTCAGCTGACCACCACCACCGAAGTGGAAAACTGGCCCGGGGATCCGAACGATCTGACCGGGCCGCTGCTGATGGAACGTATGCACGAGCATGCGGCCAAGTTCGAAACCGAAATTCTTTTCGATCACATCAGCAGCGTCGATCTGCAAAACCGTCCGTTCCGCCTGGTCGGCGACAGCGGCGAATACACCTGTGACGCGCTGATCATTGCCACCGGCGCTTCCGCACGCTATCTCGGCCTGCCGTCTGAAGAAGCCTTTAAGGGCCGCGGCGTTTCCGCCTGCGCCACCTGCGACGGTTTCTTCTACCGTAACCAGAAGGTCGCGGTTATCGGCGGCGGCAACACCGCGGTTGAAGAAGCGCTGTACCTATCCAACATCGCGGCTGAAGTACACCTGATCCACCGTCGCGACTCCTTCCGCGCTGAAAAAATTCTCATCAAGCGCCTGATGGACAAAGTGGAAAGCGGCAACATCGTGCTGCATACCCACCGTACCCTGGAAGAAGTGACCGGCGACCAGATGGGCGTGAGCGGCCTGCGCCTGCGCGATACGCAGAATGCCGATAATGTCGAATCGCTGGAGGTTGCGGGCCTGTTTGTCGCTATCGGCCACAGCCCGAACACGGCGATTTTTGAAGGTCAGCTGGAGCTGGAAAACGGCTATATCAAAGTTCAGTCCGGCATTCACGGCAACGCGACCCAGACCAGCGTTGCTGGCGTCTTCGCCGCCGGCGACGTGATGGACCACATCTACCGTCAGGCCATTACCTCTGCCGGCACCGGCTGTATGGCCGCGCTGGACGCCGAGCGCTATCTTGACGGCCTGGCTGACGCTTGCAAATAATCTTTACAAGTCAGTAACAAAGGTAAAGAAGGCGACGAAAAGTCGCCTTTATTTTTTCCGCGTTGTAACATTGCCGTGCCCAAAAACTTATAACTCCACCTGCTAAGTGCGCAATGAATAAAACCCGTCAACAAGAGTTAACCCGCTGGTTAAAAGAACAGAGCATTCTCTCCCGTCGCTGGTTGATGATTTCCCGCACGCTGGGCGTCATTAGCGGCCTGCTGATTGTCGCTCAGGCCTGGCTGCTGGCGCGGATCCTTCACCGCATGATAATGGAGAATATTCCGGCGACGGCGCTGTTGCTGCCGTTTACCGTGCTGGTGCTGATTTTCGTCCTCCGGGCGTGGGTGGTATGGCTGCGCGAGCGGGTAGGATTTTATGCCGGGCAGCATATCCGCTATGAGATCCGTCGCCAGGTGCTCGATCGTCTGCAGGAGGCCGGGCCGGCATGGATACAGGGCAAACCTGCGGGCAGCTGGGCGACGCTTATCCTCGAGCAAATCGACGATATGCACGATTACTATGCGCGCTATCTGCCGCAGATGACGCTGGCCGCGTGCGTACCGCTGCTCATCGTTATCACTATTTTCCCGATTAACTGGGCGGCAGCGCTGATTCTTCTCGGCACCGCGCCGCTGATCCCGATGTTTATGGCGCTGGTCGGCATGGGCGCCGCGGATGCAAACCGCCGCAACTTCCAGGCCCTGGCGCGGCTGAGCGGCCACTTCCTCGACCGCCTGCGCGGCATGGAAACGCTGCGAATTTTCGATCGCGGCGCCGCGGAAACCGACAATATCCGCGAGGCTTCGCAGGATTTCCGCCAGCGAACGATGGACGTCCTGCGTCTCGCCTTTCTCTCCTCCGGGGTACTGGAATTTTTCACTTCCCTCTCCATCGCGCTGGTGGCGGTCTATTTCGGTTTCTCCTACCTGGGCGAGCTTAATTTTGGTCATTACGGCGCGGGCGTCACCCTGATGGCCGGCTTTCTGACCCTGATCCTCGCGCCGGAGTTTTTCCAGCCCCTGCGCGATCTGGGCACCTTTTACCACGCGAAAGCGCAGGCTATCGGCGCGGCGGACAGCCTGAAAGCCTTTATGGAAACGCCGCTGGCGCAGGCCGAGCGCGGCGAGAAGGTGCTTAGCGATAACGAGCTGGTGAGTCTTGAAGCGCGCGATCTGCGGATCAAGTCACCGGAGGGTAAAGTGCTGGCAGGACCGCTGAACTTCACCCTCCCCGCCGGTAAGCGCGTGGTGCTGGTTGGGCAAAGCGGCTCCGGCAAAAGCTCGCTGCTGAATACGCTGGCGGGTTTTCTGCCCTATGACGGGTCGCTGATGGTCAACGGCGTCGAGCTGCGCGATCTTGATAGCCAGCGCTGGCATCACATGCTGAGCTGGGTTGGACAAAACCCACAGCTGCCTGCGGCCACGCTGCGTGAAAACGTGCTTCTGGCGTGGCCTGAGGCGACCGAAGCGCAGCTTCAGCTTGCGCTGGATAAGGCCTGGGTAAGCGAATTTATCTCGCAGCTGCCGCAGGGCATTAATACGCCCGTTGGCGATCAGGCGACCCGCGTATCGGTTGGGCAGGCGCAGCGTATCGCCGTCGCGCGCGCGCTGCTGGTTCCCTGCCGTCTGCTGCTGCTTGATGAGCCTGCAGCCAGCCTTGACGCCCACAGCGAACAGCGGGTGATGCAGGCCCTGTCAAACGCCTCTTCGCAGCAAACAACGCTGATGGTCACTCACCAGCTCGAAGGTATAGCCGGCTGGGACGCTATCTGGGTGATGCAAAACGGACAGATTGTCGAGCAGGGCGAATATTCGCAGCTTGCCGCCGCCGAAGGGCCCTTCGCGACCCTGCTGGCTCATCGTCAGGAGGAGATTTAAATGCGCGCATTATTACCTTATCTGGCGTTGTACAAGCGGCACCTGTGGCTGCTGATGCTCGGCGTGGTGCTGGCGATCGTCACCCTGCTGGCCAGTATCGGACTGCTAACGCTGTCAGGCTGGTTCCTGTCGGCATCGGCCGTCGTCGGCGTCGCCGGTATCTACAGCTTTAACTACATGCTGCCCGCCGCCGGCGTACGCGGCGCGGCGATTATTCGTACCGCCGGGCGCTACTTTGAGCGGCTGGTGAGCCACGATGCGACTTTTCGCGTCCTGCAGCATCTGCGCGTTTTCACGTTCAGCAAGCTGCTGCCGCTCTCCCCTGCCGGGCTGGCGCGTTTTCGCCAGGGCGAACTGCTTAACCGCATCGTTGCCGACGTCGATACCCTGGATCATCTCTATCTGCGGGTCATTTCGCCGCTGGTAGGGGCGCTGGTGGTCATTCTGGTGGTCACCGCCGGCCTAAGTATTCTGGACGTCACGCTGGCCCTGACGCTTGGCGGTATTATGCTGCTGACCGTGCTGATACTGCCGCCGCTGTTTTATCGGGCCGGCAAACCGGCCGGCGAGTGCATAACCCAAATGCGCGGCCAGTACCGCCAGCAGCTCACGGCCTGGCTGCAGGGACAGGCGGAGCTGATGCTGTTTAACGCCAGCGATCGCTACCGCGAGCAGCTGGAGAAAACCGAACAGCGCTGGCAGGATGCCCAGCGACGTCAGGCCGAACTCACCGCGCTTTCCCAGGCGCTGATGCTGCTGATTGGCGGCGTTGCGGTGATTGCGATGCTGTGGCTGACGTCCGCCGGCGTCGGCGGCGATAGCCAGCCGGGCGCGCTGATCGCGCTCTTCGTTTTCTGCGCGCTGGCGGCGTTTGAGGCGCTGGCGCCGGTCACCGGCGCGTTCCAGCATCTCGGGCAGGTCATCGCCTCCGCGCGGCGGATTACGCAAATCACCGAGCAGCCGCCGGAAGTCTCCTTTGCGCAGAGCGCTAACCAGGCCTTCTCACGCGTGACGCTCACGCTGAATCAGGTCACCTTTAGCTATCCGCAGCAGCCCACCGCGGCGCTGGAGAATATCTCTTTACAGATTGCCGCCGGCGAGCATATCGCTATTCTCGGACGCACCGGCTGCGGAAAATCGACCCTTCTGCAGCTGCTTACCCGCGCCTGGGATCCGGCCCAGGGAGAGATTTTACTCAACGACCAGCCGCTTACGCAGCTCAACGAAACGACCCTACGCCGGGCAATGAGCGTGGTTCCTCAGCGCGTGCATCTGTTTAGCGCAACGCTGCGCGACAACCTGCTGCTGGCGGCCCCGCAGGCGAGCGATGCGCATCTGGCGAACACCCTCGAACGGGTCGGGCTGGGCAAATTGCTCGACGATAGCGGCCTCAACAGCTGGCTGGGAGAAGGCGGCCGTCAGCTTTCCGGCGGCGAGCTGCGCCGGCTGGCGATTGCCCGCGCCCTGCTTCACGACGCGCCGCTGATGCTGCTCGATGAGCCGACCGAAGGCCTGGACGCCACAACGGAAAGCCAAATCCTTGATTTATTAGCCGAAGTGATGAAAGAAAAAACCGTGCTGATGGTCACCCACCGCCTGCGCGGGCTGGCGCGTTTTAATCAGATAATTATCATGGACAACGGGAAGATTATTGAGCAAGGTAGTCACGCAGAACTGCTGGCTCAACAAGGGCGCTACTACCAGTTTAAGCAGCGCCTGTAGGCCAATCGTTATCGGGCTATCGCCGCCGGGCATCCCGAATGATTTTGTGTATATACTCAATGAGTTTCAGGCACGCGCAGCATGCGAGCCCCTGGCCGCTGGTCACGGGCGCAGATAGTACGCCGGCGCCTGAAAGACAGCGAATATACTGGACAATTGCTGGTGCGTATTGAGGTTAAAATGCGTCTGGTTCAGCTCTCCCGTCAGTCCATTGCCTTCCCCGCTCCGGAAGGCGCCCTGCGTGAACCGAATGGCCTGCTGGCGCTGGGGGGCGATCTTAGCCCGGCGCGCCTGCTGATGGCCTATCAGCACGGCATCTTTCCGTGGTTTTCGCCGGGGGACCCCATTTTATGGTGGTCTCCCGATCCCCGCGCGGTTCTGTGGCCCGGGCAGTTTCATCTCAGCCGCAGCATGAAGCGCTTCCACCAGCGCTCTCCCTATCGCGTGACGCTGAACCATGCTTTTGGCGAGGTGATTGAGGGCTGCGCCGCCAATCGCGATGAGGGCACCTGGATAACCGCCAGCATCGTCAAGGCCTACCACCAGCTGCACGAGCTGGGCCACGCGCACTCAATCGAGGTGTGGCGCGACGAGACGCTGGTTGGCGGGATGTACGGCGTGGCTCAGGGGGCGCTATTTTGCGGCGAGTCGATGTTCAGCCATGCGGAAAACGCGTCTAAAACAGCCTTGCTGGTATTCTGCCAGGCGTTTATGCGCGACGGTGGCCAGTTAATTGACTGCCAGGTGCTAAATAATCATACCGCGTCGCTGGGCGCCGTCGAAATTCCCCGCCGCGACTATCTCGATCGTCTGGCGCAATTGCGCAGCCAGCGTTTACCGGAAAGATTTTGGGTGCCGAGGGTGCTATTTACCGGCAATGTGTAAATGTTTTCAGCACATTCTTCGCCGGGATGGTATAATTGCGCGGTAGAGTAGCTTCTGCCCGTTGCCCCGCCGCCGTTTGGGAATAATAAGAGTCAGATAACGCCCATCGTTCTGTCACTCCCCCCCTTTACGTTTGCGCCTGTCGTGCGGTTTATCCGCGTGCATTCCGGGCAATGCGCCAAAACTACTTCAGTGATTTAAACCCAAACTTATTCATGATGCGCCGGGACGACAAACCAAACGCCAGGCAGCATCAATAACTATGTGACCGTGAGAACTAAGGCAGCCAGCAAGATAAAGTATATACACTCGCAATAAGTCGGGTTGCAGGCGGGCGGCAAGTGAACGAATCCCCAGCGCTTACTGAAACAGGTAGCCGGGATCGATGAACGCAGCCAGCGTGGATGCAACGCGGAGTGTGACGGGTATAAACGTAAAACTTTACTTACTCGCTGAACTTCGGCATTATCTTGCCGGTTCAAAACTACGGTAGTGATACCCCAGAGGACTAGATGGCCAAAGAAGACAATATTGAAATGCAGGGCACCGTACTTGACACGTTGCCTAACACAATGTTCCGCGTAGAACTGGAAAACGGTCACGTGGTAACTGCGCATATTTCCGGTAAAATGCGTAAGAACTACATCCGCATTCTGACGGGCGACAAAGTGACTGTTGAGCTGACCCCGTACGACCTGAGCAAAGGCCGCATTGTCTTCCGTAGTCGCTGATAGTTTTCCGCCCTCGTGGCGTTAGATGCGAAAGGCCGGGATAATTCCCGGTCTTTTTACATCCCTTCTCCGCTAAGCGACTGCGGATATAAAAAAACCGGCCCACAGGCCGGTTTTTGACGTTTCAGAGGGAGAATTAATGCGCCGTTTCCGGTTTGTGCTTCTGCGCACTTTGGAAATCATAGGTCAGCGAACTCTTCTCTTTATCCAGCGCGACGGTGACCTGTCCGCCGTCAACTAACGAACCAAACAGCAGCTCGTTGGCCAGCGGTTTCTTCAGGTTATCCTGAATCACCCGCGCCATTGGACGCGCGCCCATCGCCCGGTCATAGCCTTTTTCTGCCAGCCAGTCTCGCGCTTCCTGACTCACTTCCAGCGACACGCCTTTCTGATCCAGCTGAACCTGCAGCTCGACGATAAACTTATCCACCACCTGATGGATCACCGTCGTTGACAGATGATCGAACCAGATAATGTTGTCGAGACGGTTACGAAACTCCGGCGTAAAGATCTTCTTGATCTCATCCATCGCATCGGGACTGTTATCCTGATGAATAAGGCCAATCGACTTACGCTCGGTTTCACGCACGCCGGCGTTGGTGGTCATCACCAGCACCACGTTGCGGAAGTCCGCCTTGCGGCCGTTGTTGTCGGTCAGCGTACCGTTGTCCATCACCTGCAGCAGCAGGTTAAAGACGTCCGGATGCGCTTTTTCAATCTCATCAAGCAGCAGCACCGCATGCGGATGTTTAATGACCGCATCGGTCAGCAGCCCGCCCTGATCGAAACCAACGTAGCCCGGAGGCGCACCGATCAAACGGCTGACGGTGTGACGCTCCATATACTCAGACATATCAAAGCGCAGCAGCTCGATACCCAGCGCCTTGGCCAGCTGTACGGTGACCTCGGTTTTCCCGACGCCGGTAGGCCCGGCGAACAGGAAGGAACCCACCGGCTTATGCTCGTGGCCCAGTCCGGCACGCGCCATCTTGATGGCTTCGGTTAAAGCCTCGATCGCCTTACCCTGACCAAAGACCAGCATTTTCAGCCGATCGCCAAGATTTCTCAGCGTATCGCGGTCGCTTTGGGAGACGCTCTTCTCAGGGATGCGGGCAATGCGCGCCACCACCGATTCGATATCCGCCACGTTAACCGTTTTCTTACGCTTGCTGGCCGGCATCAGCCGCGCCCGCGCGCCCGCTTCGTCGATAACATCAATCGCCTTATCCGGCAGATGACGATCGTTAATATATTTCACCGCCAGTTCGACCGCCGCACGCACCGCTTTCGCCGTGTAACGCACGTCGTGGTGCGCTTCGTACTTCGGCTTCAGGCCGTTAATAATCTGCACCGTCTCTTCTACCGAAGGTTCAGTAATGTCTATCTTCTGGAAGCGCCGGGCTAACGCGCGGTCTTTTTCGAAGATATTGCTGAACTCCTGGTAGGTCGTAGACCCCATCACCCGAATCTTGCCGCTGGAGAGCAGCGGTTTAATCAGGTTGGCGGCATCGACCTGGCCGCCGGAAGCGGCGCCCGCGCCGATGATGGTGTGGATTTCATCGATGAACAGAATACTGTTGGTATCCTGCTCCAGCTGTTTCAGCAGCGCTTTGAAACGTTTTTCAAAATCACCGCGGTATTTTGTTCCTGCCAGCAGGGAGCCGATATCCAGCGAATAGATCGTGCAATCGGCCATAATTTCCGGCACGTCGCCCTGCACAATTCGCCATGCCAGCCCTTCGGCAATCGCGGTTTTACCCACGCCGGACTCACCCACCAGCAGCGGGTTGTTCTTACGACGGCGGCACAGAACCTGAATGGCGCGCTCCAGCTCTTTTTCGCGGCCAATCAGCGGATCGATTCCGCCAACGCGAGCAAGCTGATTGAGGTTGGTGGTGAAGTTTTCCATACGATCCTCCCCGCCTGCTTGCTCTTCATTGCTGGGCTGGCTTCCGCTGTTTTCGGAAGGCTGGCTCGGCTCGTCTTTACGCGTACCGTGAGAGATGAAGTTCACCACGTCAAGACGGCTGACTTCATGTTTACGCAGCAGATAGGCCGCCTGCGACTCCTGCTCGCTAAAAATAGCGACCAAAACGTTGGCGCCGGTCACTTCGCTGCGGCCAGAGGATTGTACGTGGAAGACTGCACGCTGCAGTACGCGCTGGAAGCTCAGCGTCGGCTGAGTGTCGCGCTCTTCTTCCGTGGCGGGTAGAACAGGCGTGGTCTGTTCGATGAAGGCTTCAAGTTCCTGACGCAGCGCCACCAGGTCCACGGAACACGCTTCCAGCGCTTCGCGGGCCGAAGGGTTGCTGAGCAGCGCCAGCAGCAAGTGCTCGACGGTCATGAACTCATGACGGTGCTCGCGCGCTCTGGCGAAAGCCATGTTTAAACTGAGTTCCAGTTCTTGATTGAGCATTGGCACCTCCCCCAATTTTCATGCCTGTCTTCAGGCTTTCTCTAGCGTACACAGCAATGGATGCTCGTTCTCCTTCGCATACTGGCTCACCATCGCGACTTTGGTTTCCGCAACCTCTGCGGTAAATACACCACAAATCGCTTTACCTTGATAGTGAACCGTCAGCATCAGTTGCGTCGCACGTTCTACATCATAAGAAAAGAATTTTTGTAACACGTCAATAACAAACTCCATTGGAGTGTAGTCATCATTGAGCAATATCACTTTATACATCGATGGTGGTTTAAGCTCATCGCGCACTTCGTCTTCAAGTAGCTGATCGAAGTCCAGCCAATCTTTCTTACTCATCGTCAGTATTCATCATCGGTTGCTGTTGCCAACAGGCGGTGGCCTGTCGATGATCAAAAGTTATGCCCATCACAAATCTACAATAGATCATAGATAACTATCATCTATTACTTCCATCCGCGATGTCTGTCACATTCCCCGGCAATAGCGTTAACTGCTTCAAATTTTGACGCATTTTTCGCCTTCCCCTACCGTCAATCGCTTGACGCATTTTCGTATTTCTCTAAATTGTACTGGCGAGAGTTGGCGAGCATTTGAACAACTCGTCACTCCACTACCGGTTCATTCCATCTTACTTATAAAGAATTACGAAGGATGTCGAAGTATGGAAATGGGTACTGTTAAGTGGTTCAACAATGCCAAAGGGTTTGGTTTTATTTGCCCTGAGGGCGGAGGCGAAGACATTTTCGCCCATTACTCCACCATCCAGATGGATGGTTACAGAACGCTAAAAGCCGGACAAGCCGTTCGGTTTGATGTCCACCAGGGACCGAAAGGTAATCACGCCAGCGTGATTGTTCCTGTAGAAGCGGAAGCGGCTGCATAACTCTTTCGCTTCATTGTGTACATCCTGCCAGTAAAATGCCAGTCCTTCTGACTGGCATTTTTTTGCTCCTACTCGCGAGCCAGCGCATCCACCGGATCGAGACGGGCGGCGTTTCGCGCAGGAAGCCAGCCAAACAGCACGCCGGTTAGCGTCGAACACAAAAACGCCGTCAGCAGCGCCAGCGGTGAAAAACCAATCTCCCAGCCGGGCAAAAACAGCTGCAGGATGAAGGCTATCATCAGCGATAGCGTCACCCCCAGCGCACCGCCCACCAGGCAGACTAACACCGCCTCAATCAGGAACTGCTGCAGCACGTCGCTGGCCCGCGCCCCGACCGCCATTCGGATACCAATCTCGCGGGTCCGTTCGGTTACCGATACCAGCATGATATTCATCACCCCGATGCCGCCAACCACCAGCGCGATAACCGCCACCAAAGTCAGAAACAGCTGTAGTGTATGTGTGGTCCGTTCTGCGGTTTTCAAGATGCTGTCCATATTCCAGGTGAAAACATCTTTTTTGCCATGCCGCAGTTCGAACAAACGCAGCAGCTGCTGTTCGGCGATTGAGCTATCGTATCCTTCGCGCACCCGCACGGTGATTGAGTTCAGCCACGACTGCCCCATCACTCTTCCGGCCATAGTGGTATAAGGCAACCAGACGCGGAGGATTTTGCTGCTGCCGAACATCGACTGCTTCTCATCCGCCACGCCAATCACCGTCGCGGGCATATTGCCAACCAGAATAACTTCGCCCACCACCCGCGCCTTGTGCGGAAAGAGCTGGCGTCGGGCATTACTGTCCAGCACCACCACCTGCGCCCGGCTGCTTAGCTGCAGCTCATTAAAGGTATTGCCTTCGCTAAAGGTCATGCCGTAGACGTTGAAATACTGCGCCCCGACGCCCTCGGCGCTGGCGGCAACGTCGATATTATCGGCGCGCAGGCGCAGGCTTTTCGAAACCGCAGGCGTCGCCGAGCTTACCCAGGGCTGCTTCTGAATAGCCAGCAGGTCGTCATACTTCAGCGCCTGCTGATAGCGGGGGTCGTCATCGCCGAAATCCTTCCCGGGATAGACATCGATCGTATTGGTGCCGATGGCGCGAATGTCAGCCAGCACCATCTGCTTCGCCGCATCCCCCACCACCACAATCGACACCACCGAGGCGATGCCGATAATAATGCCAAGCATGGTGAGCAGAGTGCGCATTTTATTGGCGGTCATTGCCCGCCAGGCCATCACCAGCGCTTCACGAAAGCCGCTGCTGAACTGACGCCAGGCAGAAGATTCGGCCGCGGAGCCCTGGCGAATGACGCCGGCGCTGCCTGCCGCCTGCGCTGGCGGGTTACGCACGATCTCGCCATCGTGGATCTCAATGATGCGTTCTGCCTGCGCCGCGACCAGCGGATCGTGGGTGACGATGATAACCGTATGTCCCTGCGATTTAAGCTGGTGCAGAATCGCCATCACCTCTTCGCCGGAACGGCTATCCAGCGCGCCGGTTGGCTCATCCGCCAGAATAACTTCCCCACCGTTCATTAACGCACGGGCAATGCTGACCCGCTGCTGCTGGCCGCCGGAGAGCTGCGAAGGCTGATACTCCGCCCGGTCGCCAAGCCCCAGCCGCACCAGCAGTTCCCGCGCGCGCTCCAGGCGAGCCCGTCGCTCAGTGCCGGCGTAAACCGCCGGCACTTCGACGTTCTGTACCGCCGTCAGGTGCGACAGCAGATGGTAGCGCTGGAAGATAAAGCCAAAATGCTCTCGCCGCAGCCGCGCCAGCTCGTCGCCGTTGAGCCGCGACACGTCCGTTCCCGCCACCCGATAGGTGCCGCTGCTCGGCTTATCTAGACAGCCGAGGATGTTCATCAGGGTCGATTTACCGGAGCCGGAAGCGCCGACAATGGCTACCATCTCTCCAGCGTTGATGCTCAGCGTGACCCCCTTCAGGACATCAACGCTCCCGTCGCCGGAAAGATAGCTGCGGCGTATATCACGCAGTTCGAGCAGCGCCGTCATTTAGCCGTCCCGGGCACACTTTCCCCGACGATAACCTCATCGCCTTCGTCTAATCCCTTAACTATTGCCACATCGATATCGTTGCGCGCGCCGATGGTGACCTCGCGCTCTTTAACCTCACCGGCGCGCAGCAGCCGCACGTGATAGCGGTTTTCACCGATAGCGTCCCCCAGCGCGCTCAGCGGAATGGTTATCACGTTTTTCACTTCCGCCATCTGGATATGGACCTGGGCCGTCATCTCGAGACGCAGAATCCCCTGCGGGTTCGGGACCTCAAAGCGGGCGTAGTAGAAGATCGCGTCATTCACCTTTTCCGGGGTGGGTAAAATGTCTTTCAAGGTCCCTTCGTAGCGGGTAAGCGGGTCGCCAAGCACGGTGAACCACGCCTTTTGCCCGGCGCGAAGGTGGATAACGTCCGCTTCAGAGACCTGCGCCTTCACCAGCATGGTGCTGAGATCGGCGAGGGTCAGAATATTCGGCGCCTGCTGGGCGGCAATAACCGTCTGCCCCTGCAGGGTGGTGATTTGCGTTACTTCCCCGGACATCGGGGCCAAAATTTTAGTGTAATCGAGGTTAGTTTTCGCGGTATCCAGCGTGGCCTGGTTGCGTTTGACCTGCGCCTCGATGGTGCCAATCTGCGCCTCTTTGACCGCTAAATCGGTGGCCGCGGTATCCAGATCCTGGCGCGAAACCAGCTGACGCTGCGCCAGCTGCTGCTGACGCGCTAAGGTCACGGCGGCCAGCTGACGTTCGGCGCGGGCCTGATTCAGCTGCGCGCGCAGCTCCATCAGCGTCGCTTCGACTTCTTTAATTTGGTTCTCCGCCTGCTCAGGATCGATAACCCCCAGCAGCTGATCCTTCTGTACCTTGTCGCCGATACTCACGCGCAGCGTTTTCAGCTGCCCGCTCACCTGCGCCCCAACGTCGACTTTACGTACCGCATCCAGCTTACCGGTGGCCAGCACGCTCTGCTGGAGATCGCCTTTACGCACCACCAGAGTCTGATAGTGCGGCAGCGGCGCATTCAGCACCCGCCATCCCCAGATGGCCAGAGCCAGTACGACAATGGCCAGTAGCCACCAGACTTTCCTGCGTTTTCCATTGAGCTTCATAAAAATTCCTGATGTTTTAAACCGCAGCGCAAGCCGGTGATTCTATCCGGAGATAGCGAAAACATAACCCTGAATTTGATGCATCCTTACCGTTAGCGCACTTAATCCGCCCGGCCACGCGCCAGCCACAGCACGCGGGAGAACATTTTTTTCAGCAGCGCCGGCACGGATTCAACCCCGCGCCTCCCGGCTTCCATCGCCACTTCAATCGCCAGATCCGGTTTTGATGAACGATGGATAGCTTTGGTGATCACCCGCCGCATGTTCATCGGCACGTTTGGCGGCAGCTGCGCCACCCGATGATAGACATCATTAAAGCCCTGGCGATACATAAAGTGTTCCATGTCCAGCGCCGGTAGCGTCGTCAGATGGTCGCGCTCCAGATCGCGATCGTCGTTAAGCAGGCTGCGCACCGTCGCGGCGTATTTCTTCCCCGCTTCGTCGCCATCAACCAGAACGTGCCATTGAATTCCCATCCGCCGGGCGAATTTAATCAACGGTTTTAATCCCGACTGGGCAAACTCGATGACCTTCACCCCTTCCGCATCAAAGTGATGCCCGCACTGTCTGGCCAGTTCGTTGATTACCCAGGTCTCGGTCTCCCCTTCCACCAGCAGCCAGCAGCGGGCAAACAGCGACGACGCGCGATTGAAGCGAATGTGAAAAGCGATGCGCCGGCTGTCTTCGGCATTCATTCCCCCCGGCCCAAGCCGCCAGGCCGAGACTCGCGACGATTCGCGCACCAGCCGGCAGACGTGCTCAACGGGGGTCAGCGACAGCAGCTCGCCGGAGTTGGTAGTGGTCACGCGCTGCAGCGGCAGCAGATTGAGCAGATGCCAGGCGACGGAGAGCATAATCGGGTGCAGCCGCGTTTCCGGGTCTTCAATCAGCAGCAGCGGCCGCGCGTCGCGGTCGAGCCGGACCGTGCCCTTAGCCTGCAGCAGAGTAGAAAACAGCCCCAGTAAGATTACCCGGTGGCTCCGTCCGCCCGGCTTATCAATCATCCGGTTGATGATATCCAGATAGCGCCAGCTGCGCTGCTCATCGTGCGAATGCCGACGCATCAGGCGGTTGCGGGACTGCACGCTGCTCTGCTCGGCAAAATAGTGTTCAAGGAGCTGCACCATGGCCGACAGCCCCTGACGGATCTGGCCGTCGGTTAAGTTTTGCGGATGGCTCACCAGCTCGCGGGAGAGATAATCAAGCTGGCGGGCGGTGATCTCAATTTGCGGAGAGTGCGGCACGCTGTCGTTATGAATGCGCCGCATAAAACGGGCATCGCGCAGGCGCAGGACCGGCATCAGGCGCACCAGATGGCGCACGATCTCGTCAATATCCTCCAGCTCCAGCGCTTCCCCTTTGCCGTCGATAAAGGTGCGTAGCGTCATCACGCTGCCATCATCGGCCAGCTCACCCTCCAGACGATAGAAAATTCGCTGATAGCCGTCATCACAGGGTACCCAGCTGCTGCTGAGCGGGCGAAAGCGCCGCACCCGATGGTGCCCAGGCTCGCTCTCGCGGAAGGTGAGAATGATGTGCAGATGGTGTTCGCGTCCCTGCACGTCGCCGGGCGGGAACCAGAAATCATCCCGGACAAAATGATAAAGTTCGAACTCTGGCGACAAGAGCAGCGTCAGGGCATCCAGAAGGCTGGATTTTCCCCACGCATTCTCGCCGATCAGCACGTTATTTTGCTCCAGCATCAATGATAAACGATTGATACCGCGAAAACCGACGATCTCCACGCGTTCAAGAAGCATATCCCCTCCGCTCAGTAACCACTTTCTCCTTCAGTTATCAGCAGTATAGCGACACATGCTGGAACATGACACTGCCGCAAACGCCAATATCAACAGGGGCGAATAAAAACGTTTTCTATATGGTTATTGATAAGGGTATTTGTTTAAAAAATAATTCATTCGGCGCAGTGGTTAGAACTATTATTTTTGTACTACTCTTTTCTTGCACAATGAATGGTATAAGGATTAACATCACCTTGCCCTAAATCAAATTACATCTATTTATTTAACTGGTTACAGGATGACGATCGTCCATAAAATAGCGGCGCTTTATTTTTATCTTCATCCTTTAGTTGATAAATAAAGATCGGCACGTTAACCGTGCTCATTAACATTATTATTTGAGGTGGTTATGTTTAGAAAATTAGCAGCGGAATGTTTTGGTACATTCTGGCTTGTGTTCGGTGGCTGCGGTAGCGCGGTTCTTGCAGCAGCATTCCCTGAGCTGGGAATAGGTTTTGCCGGGGTCGCTCTGGCCTTTGGTTTAACCGTATTAACGATGGCGTTTGCCGTGGGCCATATTTCCGGCGGGCACTTTAACCCGGCGGTGACCTTAGGCCTGTGGGCCGGCGGCCGTTTCCCGGCAAAAGACGTAATCGGTTATATTATCGCCCAGGTGGTTGGCGGTATTATTGCTGCCGGCGTTCTGTACGTGGTTGCCAGCGGTAAAGCGGGCTTTGACGCAGCGGCCAGCGGCTTTGCGTCTAACGGCTTTGGCGAACACTCACCGGGCGGCTACTCAATGCTTTCGGCGATTGTCATCGAAATTGTTCTGACCTGCGGTTTCCTGCTGGTTATTCACGGCGCAACGGATAAAAACGCTCCGGCGGGCTTTGCACCGATCGCCATTGGCCTGGCGTTGACCTTAATCCACCTCATCAGCATTCCGGTGACCAATACCTCCGTCAACCCGGCGCGTAGCACCGCGGTCGCTATCTTCCAGGGCGGCTGGGCGCTGCAGCAGCTGTGGCTGTTCTGGGTTATGCCGATCATCGGCGGGATCCTCGGCGGCGTGCTGTACCGCACGCTGCTGGAAAAACGCAGCTAGTCTCCCCAGGAACTCGTGCTCAGGCCCGGCTATGCCGGGCCTTTCTTTTTGGCGACGGCTTTACTCGGTTCAATGATTTGGGTAGTGTCAGTGGCGCTATTTTCATTCTGCAAGGACCAGGACGTTCATGTTTTCGGGATTATTAATCATTCTGTTGCCGTTGGTTATCGGCTATATCATTCCACTCCGTCAGCCGGTAGCCCTTAAAGTTATCACGCGGCTTTTGAGCTGGATTGTCTACGTTATCCTCTTTTTCATGGGGATTAGCCTCGCCTTCCTCGACAATTTAGCCAGCAACCTGCTTGCCATTCTTCATTATGCTGCGGTCAGCGTCGTCATTATTATGCTGTGTAATATTGCGGCATTAATGTGGCTCGAGCAGAAGATGCCGTGGCGCAGCCAGCATCGGCAGGAAAAATTACCTTCGCGCGTGGCGATGGCAATGGAATCGCTGCAGCTGTGCGGCGTCGTACTTATTGGTTTCCTGATTGGTTTAAGCGGTTTGTCATTTCTGCAGCACGCCACCGAAGCCAGCGAATATACGCTGATCTTCCTGCTGTTCCTGATTGGTATTCAGCTGCGCAATAACGGAATGACCCTGCGGCAAATAGTGCTTAATCGTCGGGGAATGATTGTTGCGGTCGTCGTCATGGTCAGCTCATTACTCGGCGGGATGATCAACGCCTTTATTCTTGACCTGCCGCTAAAGACCGGCCTGGCAATGGCTTCAGGTTTTGGCTGGTATTCGCTATCAGGGATCCTGCTGACCGAATCCTACGGGCCGGTTATTGGCAGCGCCGCGTTCTTTAACGATCTTGCCCGTGAGCTGCTGGCGATTATGCTTATTCCCGGCCTGGTTCGCCGCAGCCGCTCAACGGCATTAGGCCTCTGCGGTGCGACCTCGATGGACTTTACGCTTCCGGTATTACAGCGCTCCGGCGGCGTCGAAATCGTGCCGGCGGCTATTGTTCATGGCTTTATCCTGAGCCTGCTGGTGCCCGTGCTGATGGCCTTTTTCTCCGCTTAATACCCCTGTGGCGGTAGTCATCTACCGCCAAAATTGCGCTAAATCAATCTCCCTGTAAATTGTGCCAGAAATACCTTTAATCCCCGCGCGCTCGGGCATAACCTTAAACATGTATCTAAAATATAACTTTAAAAAAGGTGTGACCATGTTTTGTGTGCAATGTGAACAAACCATCCGTACTCCGGCGGGGAACGGCTGCTCTTACGCGCAGGGTATGTGCGGTAAAACGGCCGAAACCTCCGATCTGCAGGATCTGCTGATTGCCTCCCTGCAAGGTCTGTCCGCCTGGGCCGTTAAAGCCCGTGAATATGGCATCATTGATCATGAAATTGATAACTTTGCGCCGCGTGCTTTCTTCTCCACGCTGACCAACGTTAACTTCGACTCCCCGCGTATCGTTGGCTACGCGCGTGAAGCCATCGCGATGCGCGATGCGCTGAAGGCCCGGTGTCTGAACATTGACGCCAGCGCGGCGGTGGACAACCCAATGGCCAGCCTGCAGCTGGTTAGCGACGATTTGGGCGACCTGCAGCGTCAGGCGGCAGAATTTACCCCGAATAAAGACAAACCGGACATCGGCGAAAACATTCTCGGCCTGCGTCTGCTGTGCCTGTACGGCCTGAAAGGCGCCGCGGCCTATATGGAGCACGCTCACGTTCTGGGCCAGTACGACAACGCTATCTACGCTCAGTACCACAAAATTATGGCGTGGCTGGGCACCTGGCCTGCCGACCTGAACGCTCTGCTGGAGTGCTCAATGGAAATCGGCCAGATGAACTTTAAGGTCATGAGCATTCTGGACGCCGGTGAAACCACCAAATACGGCCACCCGACTCCGACTCAGGTCAACGTGAAATCGGTTGAAGGTAAGTGCATCCTGATCTCCGGCCACGACCTGAAAGATCTGTATAACCTGCTGGAACAAACCGAAGGAACCGGCGTTAACGTCTATACCCACGGCGAAATGCTGCCGGCGCACGGCTACCCTGAACTGCGTAAATTCAAACACCTGGTCGGTAACTACGGCAGCGGCTGGCAGAATCAGCAGGTTGAATTTGCCCGTTTCCCTGGCCCTATCGTGATGACCTCTAACTGCATCATCGATCCTACCGTTGGCGCCTATGACGATCGTATCTGGACCCGCAGCATCGTCGGCTGGCCGGGCGTGAGCCACCTGGAAGGCGAAAACTTTGCTCCGGCGATCGCTCAGGCGCAGCAGATGGCGGGCTTCCCGTATAGCGAAATTCCGCATCTGATCACCGTTGGTTTCGGCCGCCAGACCCTGCTGGGCGCGGCGGATACGCTGATCGACCTGGTCAGCCGCGAAAAACTGCGCCATATCTTCCTCGTCGGCGGCTGTGACGGCGCGCGCGGCGAGCGTAACTACTTCACCGACTTTGCCACCAGCGTTCCGGATGACTGCCTGATCCTGACCCTGGCCTGCGGTAAATATCGCTTCAATAAGCTGGACTTCGGTGATATCGAAGGCCTGCCGCGCCTGGTGGATGCCGGTCAATGCAACGATGCCTACTCGGCGATTATTCTGGCCGTCACCCTGGCTGAAAAACTGGGCTGCGGCGTGAACGACCTGCCGCTGTCGCTGGTGCTCTCCTGGTTCGAACAGAAAGCGATCGTGATCCTGCTGACCCTGCTCTCCCTCGGCGTGAAAAACATCGTCACCGGCCCAACAGCACCGGGCTTCTTCACCCCGGACCTGCTGGCTATTCTCAATGAGAAATTTGGCCTGCGCTCTGTGACTACCGTTGAACAAGACATGCAGCAACTGTTGAGCGCGTAAGGAGCGAACGAATGACTATGCCAACCAATCAGTGCCCGTGGCGGATGCAGGTACACCACATCCATCAGGAAACCCCGGACGTCTGGACGGTATCGTTGCTGTGCCACGATTACTATCCCTATCAGGCCGGGCAGTATGCACTGGTCAGCGTACGCAATTCGGCGGATACGCTGCGTGCCTACACGATCTCCTCTACGCCGGGCGTCAGCGAGTACATTACGCTGACCGTGCGCCGTATTGATGACGGTGCCGGCTCTCAGTGGTTAACCCGTGACGTCAAGCGCGGTGACTACATCTGGCTGTCCGACGCCATGGGGGATTTTACCTGTGAAGATAAACCGGCGGACCGTTTCCTGATGCTAGCCGCCGGCTGCGGCGTGACGCCGATTATGTCGATGCGTCGCTGGTTGGCGAAGTACCGTCCCGAGGCGGATGTGCAGGTTATTTTCAACGTACGTTCGCCGCAGGATGTGATTTTCGCCGAAGAGTGGCGCCAGTATGCGGTAACCCTGGTGGCGGAAAACAACGCCACCCACGGTTTTGTCGCCGGTCGCCTGACCGCCGATCTGCTGAAAAGCGTACCAGATCTGGCCTCGCGTACCGTGATGACCTGCGGGCCTGCGCCTTATATGGAAATGGTTGAGCGGGAAGTCAGCGCGCTGGGCGTGACGCGCTTCTTTAAAGAGAAGTTCTTTACTCCGGTCGCCCAGGCGGCGACCAGCGGACTTAAATTTACCAGGCTCCAGCCGGCAAAAGAGTTTTATGCGCCGGTAGGCACCACCCTGCTGGAGGCGCTGGAAAGCAACAAGGTTCCGGTTACCGTCGCCTGCCGTGCCGGCGTCTGCGGCTGCTGCAAAACCAAAGTCGTTGCCGGCGACTATACGGTCAGCAGCACCATGACGCTGACCGGGCAGGAGATCGCCGACGGCTACGTGCTGGCCTGCTCCTGCCACCCGCTGGGCGATCTGGTTCTGGCTTAGCGGGGAACAATCCTTAACGGCAAGCCCCGCCTCGGCGGGGCTTTTTTTATTTCCACGCCGGGTCTTTTACCAGCGAGTAGCGACCGGCGCCCATAAAGGCAATCGCCAGCGCGCCAACAAAGAAATAGACCAGACTCTCAATCGCCCACGCGCCGGTTTTATCCAGCTGCCAGGTTTCTCCCATACCGACCATCAGCCACGCCACAATCATGGTAAATGCCAGCACCAGCGCCGCCGGACGGGTGAGGATCCCCAGAATCAACAGGCACGGCGCCAGCACTTCCCCCACCAGCACGCCATAGGCAATAAACTCAGGCAATCCCTTCGCCACCAGCATCCCGCCGATCCCCGCCACGCCGTCAAACAGCTTATGCAGCCCGTGGAACAGCATCAGCCCGCCCACGGCAAGTCGTAACAAGAGTTTGCCAAAATCGTCGTGACTTAGCATTTTATTAACAGCATTTAACAGAGATTTAACCATTTGAAATGATTCCTGTTTACTCTTTTAGTGGTAACAGATTATGCGGAATTTTCGCGCAATAATACCAGCTGAAAATAGGAGGGGAATGCGGGCGTAACGATGAGTTTCATCTAAGCTTGTAAGCGTTATCACATAAAGGAGATGGAGAACCATGAAACAAACCGTGGCCGCATACGTAGCGAAAACTCTTGAACAGGCCGGCGTGAAGCGCATCTGGGGCGTCACCGGCGATTCACTCAACGGATTGAGCGACAGCCTGAACCGCATGGGTACGATTGCCTGGATGCCAACGCGTCACGAAGAAGTTGCCGCGTTTGCCGCGGGCGCCGAAGCCCAGCTTACCGGTGAACTGGCGGTATGCGCAGGCTCCTGCGGCCCGGGCAACCTCCATCTGATCAACGGTCTTTTTGACTGTCACCGCAACCACGTTCCCGTTCTTGCCATTGCCGCCCATATCCCCTCCAGCGAAATCGGCAGCGGCTATTTTCAGGAAACCCATCCGCAGGAGCTGTTCCGCGAATGCAGCCACTATTGTGAGCTGGTCTCCACGCCGGAACAGATCCCGCAGGTGCTGGCCATCGCCATGCGCAAAGCGGTCCTCAACCGCGGCGTTTCGGTCGTGGTACTGCCGGGAGACGTGGCGCTGAAAGCCGCCCCGGAAGGCGCCAGCAGCCACTGGTACTCCGCCCCGCTGCCGGAGGTGACGCCACCGGCGGAAGAAATAGCTCGTCTGGCGCAGCTGCTGCGCTATTCCAGCAACATTGCTCTGATGTGCGGCAGCGGCTGTGCCGGAGCCCATGCGGAGCTGGTGGAGTTCGCCGCCAGGCTCAAGGCGCCCATCGTCCATGCCCTGCGCGGCAAGGAGCACGTTGAGTACGACAACCCTTATGACGTCGGGATGACCGGGCTGATCGGCTTCTCGTCCGGCTTCCACACGATGATGAACGCCGATACCCTGGTGCTTCTCGGCACCCAGTTTCCCTACCGGCCTTTCTACCCCAGCAGCGCAAAAATCATTCAGATTGATATCAATCCCGGCAGCATCGGCGCGCACAGCAAAGTCGATATGGCGCTGATCGGCGATATCAAATCGACCTTAAAAGCGCTGCTGCCGCATCTGGAAGAGAAGACGGATCGTCGCTTCCTCGACAAAGCGCTTGAGCACTACCGCGAGGCGCGTAAAGGGCTCGACGATCTGGCTAAGCCGAGCGATAAGGCCATTCATCCCCAGTACCTGGCGCAGCAGATTAGCCGCTTCGCCGCTGACGACGCCATTTTCACCTGCGACGTCGGCACGCCAACCGTCTGGGCCGCACGCTATCTGAAAATGAACGGCAGGCGCCGGCTGATCGGCTCGTTTAACCACGGCTCAATGGCCAACGCTATGCCGCAGGCGATTGGCGCCAAGGCAACGGCGCCTGAGCGGCAGGTCGTCGCGATGTGCGGCGACGGCGGCTTCAGCATGCTGATGGGCGACTTCCTCTCGCTGGCGCAGATGAAGCTGCCGGTAAAAATCGTGATTTTTAACAACAGCGTGCTGGGATTTGTGGCGATGGAGATGAAGGCCGGAGGCTATCTGACCGACGGTACGGAGCTGCACGACACTAACTTCGCCCGCATCGCCGAAGCCTGCGGCATTAAGGGCATTCGCGTCGAAAAAGCCTCTGAGGTCGACGACGCGCTGCAAACCGCGTTTAGCACCGACGGCCCGGTGCTGGTCGACGTGGTGGTCGCTAAGGAAGAGCTGGCGATCCCGCCGCAAATTAAGCTGGATCAGGCTAAGGGTTTCAGCCTGTATATGCTGCGCGCCATCATCAGCGGACGCGGGGATGAAGTTATCGAACTGGCGAAAACCAACTGGCTCAGGTAAAACATCCTTTTAAGCCCACACATACCATCATTCATGATGCATCGAAGGCCCCGCAGAGGTGGTTCACGCGGCTAACGCGGATACAGCGTGAAGGATGAAACATTAACAAGGAAATGCCGTGATAGATCTCCGCAGTGATACCGTAACCCGCCCGGGGCGCGCCATGCTGGATGCCATGATGTCAGCCCCGGTCGGCGACGACGTTTATGGCGATGACCCGACCGTTAACGAGCTCCAGCGCTACGCCGCAGAGCTGGCCGGGAAAGAGGCGGCGCTGTTCCTACCGACCGGCACCCAGGCGAATCTGGTGGGCCTGCTGAGCCACTGCCAGCGCGGTGAAGAGTATATCGTCGGCCAGGGCGCGCATAACTATCTGTATGAAGCCGGCGGGGCGGCGGTGCTCGGCAGCATTCAGCCGCAGCCCATCGACGCGGCGGCGGATGGCACCCTGCCGCTGGATAAGGTCGCGGCAAAGATTAAGCCTGACGATATCCATTTTGCCCCCACTCGCCTGCTGAGCCTCGAAAATACCCATAACGGCAAGGTGCTGCCGCGCGAATACCTCAAAGAGGCGTGGGAGTTTACCCGCGAACGCGGCCTGGCGCTGCACGTTGACGGCGCGCGCATCTTTAATGCGGTGGTCGATTACGGCTGCGAGCTGCGCGATATCGCCCAATACTGCGACACCTTCACTATCTGCCTCTCGAAGGGGCTGGGAACCCCGGTGGGCTCGCTGCTGGTCGGCAGCCACGACTACATTCGCCGCGCCACCCGCTGGCGTAAAATGGTCGGCGGCGGCATGCGCCAGGCCGGAATTCTGGCGGCTGCGGGCCTGTACGCTTTGCAAAATAACGTCGCGCGCCTGCAGGAAGATCATGACAACGCCGCATGGATGGCCGGACAGCTGCGCGCCATCGGCGCTGACGTTACCCGCCACGATACCAACATGTTGTTCGTGCGCGTTGGCGATGAGCAGGCCCGGGCGCTGGGGGCGTTTATGCAGCAGCGCGGCGTACTGATCAACGCCTCGCCGGTTGTGCGTCTGGTCACCCACCTCGACGTCAACCGTCAGCAGCTGGCGGAAGTCGTTGGCTACTGGCAGGAATTTTTGAACCGCTAAGGAGTCAGGCGTGTCGCAACCTATTCTGGTGCTCGGCGCCAGCGGCTATATCGGCCAGCATCTGGTGCAGGCATTGAGCGATCGGGGCTATTCCGTGCTGGCGGCGGCGCGCCACGTTGAGCGGCTAAAGAAACGCAATCTCCCGGGGGTAAGCTGTCATCCCATCGACCTGACCCGGCCCCAGGGGCTCTCTGATCTGCTGGCGCAGGCGGATACCGTTTACTATCTGGTGCACGGAATGGGCGAAGGCGGTGACTTTATTCGGCACGAACGCGAGGTGGCCCAAAACGTGCGCGACGCGCTGCGCGCGACGCCGGTAAAGCAGCTGATATTCCTCAGCTCGCTGCAGGTACCGGCGGCGGAACAGTCTGACCATCTGCGCGCCAGGCAGGTTACCGCCGACGTTCTGCGCGAATCCGGCGTGCCGGTCACCGAGCTGCGGGCAGGTATCATCGTGGGCGCCGGCTCCGCTGCGTTCGAGGTGATGCGCGATATGGTCTACAACCTGCCGGTTTTAACCCCTCCGCGCTGGGTGCGCTCGCGCACCACGCCGATCGATCTCGAAAATCTGCTCTATTATCTGGTGCAGTTGCTCTACCACCCGGCCAGCGAACATCGCGTCTTCGAAGCCGCCGGACCGGAAATGTTAAGCTATCAGCAGCAGTTCACCCGCTTTATGGCGGTCAGCGGCAAGCATCGCCTGCTGATCCCGATCCCTTTCCCCACCCGCTGGATTTCGGTGTGGTTCCTCAACGTGATTACTTCGGTTCCGCCCACCATCGCGAAGGCGCTGATTCAGGGGCTGAAGCACGATCTGATCGCCGACGATCGCGCGCTGCGGGCGCTGATCCCCCAGGCGCTAATCTCATTTGACGAAGCCGTGCGCCGCACGCTTAAAGAAGAGGAGCAGTTAGTTAACTCCAGCGACTGGGGCTACGACGCACAGGCCTTCGCCCGCTGGCGGCCGGAATATGGCTATTACCCTAAGCAGGCCGGCTGTACGGTCAGCACGTCCGCCAGCGCGGCGGCAATCTGGCAGGTCGTCAACCAAATCGGCGGCAAAGAGGGCTACTTCTTCGGCAACGCGTTGTGGAAGATCCGCGGCGCTATGGACCTGCTGGTGGGCCATCGTCTGGCAAAAGGCCGACCGTCGCGTGACCTCCTGCAAACCGGCGATGCGGTAGACAGCTGGAAGGTGATCATTGTCGAACCGGAAAAGCAGCTCACCTTGCTCTTCGGCATGAAGGCACCCGGCCTGGGGCGCCTGAGCTTTACCTTGAGCGATAAAGGCGATCGCCGCGAGCTTGACGTCCGGGCCTGGTGGCATCCTCACGGTATGCCCGGGCTGTTCTACTGGCTGCTGATGATCCCCGCCCATCTGTTTATCTTTCGCGGCATGGCGCGGCGCATTGCCCGGCAGGCAGAGCAAATCACAGGCAAATAGGAAGCATATACGTCATTCTGCTATCATTCTCATTGCATCGTGAGGAGAATCACGGAAAAATGCGCACGAAATTCTTTTCTGGGACAGTAGGTTGATATGAAGGTACTGGTTACCGGTGCGACCAGCGGGTTAGGCCGCAACGCGGTGGAATATCTGCGTAACAAAGGCATCAGCGTAAGAGCGACCGGGCGAAACGAAGCGATGGGCAAGCTTCTGAGCAAAATGGGCGCCGAGTTTGTACCCGCAGATTTAACCGAACTGGTTTCATCCCAGGCCAAGGTGATGCTCGCCGGTATCGATACCCTATGGCACTGTTCAAGCTTTACCTCGCCGTGGGGCACGCAGCAGGCCTTCGATTTAGCCAACGTCCGCGCCACCCGTCGCCTTGGCGAATGGGCCGTGGCCTGGGGCGTACGCAACTTCGTTCATATCTCCTCTCCTTCGCTCTATTTTGATTATCACCACCATCGCGACGTGCGGGAAGATTTCCGCCCGCACCGCTTTGCCAACGAGTTTGCCCGCAGCAAGGCGGCGAGCGAAGAGGTGATTAATCTGTTGGCACAGGCGAACCCAAATACCCGCTTTGCCATCCTGCGCCCGCAGAGTCTGTTCGGCGCCCATGACAAAGTGTTCATCCCCCGCCTTGCGCAGATGATGCAGCACTACGGCAGCGTGATGCTGCCCCGCGGCGGCAGCGCGCTGGTTGATATGACCTACTATGAAAACGCGGTGCACGCGATGTGGCTCGCCAGCCAGCCGCAGTGCGACCACCTGCCTTCCGCGCGGGCGTGGAATATCACCAACGGCGAACCGCGCACCCTGCGCAGCATTGTGCAAAAGCTGATTGATGAGCTGGGAATAAAGTGCCGTATCCGCTCGGTCCCCTATCCGATGCTGGATATCATCGCCCGCAGCATGGAGCATTTTGGCAATAAGTCAGCCAAGGAGCCGGCCTTTACCCACTACGGCGTCTCCAAGCTGAACTTTGATTTTACCCTCGATATTTCCCGCGCTGAGGAAGAGCTAGGCTACCGGCCGGTGGTGACGCTGGATGAGGGGATTATCCGCACCGCCGCCTGGCTGAAAGATCACGGTAAGCTGCACCGCTAGCGTCGAATTAACCCTGGCCGTATTTCTCCAGCAGCGCCTCGGCGATGGCTTGGGTTTCAGCATCGGCGACGCCATCCCAGCGCGCCGGCCGGAAATGCATCTGAAATGCCATAATCACCCGTTTCTGCTGCGCTGGCGTCATCTCCGGCGTCACCTGATAGCCGTAGCGGGCGAGTATATCCAGCAGCTCTGCGCTATCGACCGGCTGCCAGGTCGGGCGACCGTTAAGATAAAAGGCGACCCGGTCGCCATCCGGCCATGCGCCAATGCCCTGCTCAGCCAGCTGGCGCCAGGGGAACAGCGGCCCAGGGTCGTCCTTGCGCTGCGGGGCAATATCGGCATGGGCAACCACGTTTTGCGCCGCAATGTGGTAGCGGGCGATAATATCCTTCGCCAGGGGAATCAAGGCATTAATCTGCGCCGGACTAAACGGCGTAAAGCTTTTCACCCCCGCCTCTTTCTGCCAGCCGCGGTTCTCCAGCTCAATGCCGATTGAGGTGTCGTTAATACGCGTACTGCCGCGCCAGAAGCTAATACCCGCATGCCAGGCCAGATCCTCTTCCGGCACCAGCTGCCAGATGCGCGGCTTACCGCGGTGCAGCGGCGGCTGTTCAGGGATCAGGTAGTGGGAGCTCACCTGATTGTCGGTCAAGGTCGCCAGCGATACGTCAAAATCATCGGCGGTATAGTGAATGACCAATACCTTCACCCGCGGGTAGGCGGCCTGCGCCGGATGGCGGGTATCCAGCTGGTAGCCGTCGCGATCGATAATCCCCTTTTCCGCCGAGCAGCCCACCAGCAGCAGCGCCAGCATCGCCGCGATCGGGCCAGGGCGCATCCTCACCGGGTCTGCACCGCCGTGCCGCTGACGGTGACCATCAGCATACTGCCATCCTTGCCCACCGTCTCATAATCGATATCAATACCGACTACCGCGTTGGCGCCCAGCGCCTTTGCCTGCTCGCCCATTTCTCCGAACGCTATCTCCCGCGCCTTGCGCAGCTCTTTTTCATAGGACCCCGCGCGGCCACCGACGATATCGCGGATGCTGGCGAAGAAGTCGCGAAACACGTTCGCGCCGAGGATCGCCTCCCCCGTCACAACGCCGCAGTATTTCACGATAGGCTGCCCTTCGAGGGTTGGGGTAGTGGAAAATTGCATCATAAAGCTCCTTCTTTAGCGTTCAAGGTGTTAGCTCTGAGAGTCAAGCACATTCCCGTATCGATACGCTATGCTTGAATGGATATTTTAACGTAGTGAGCTTATAAGGAAATCATTATGCGCTACAAAATCATGGCCTTTATTATCCCCTGCGCGCTGGTACTTAGCGCCTGTACCACCGTCACGCCGGCCTATAAAGATAACGGCACCCGCAGCGGTCCCTGCATCGAAGGCGGCCCGGATGCGGTTGCGCAAAAATTTTATGATTATCAGATCCAGCACCGCAATAACGACCTGACGGCACTGCGTCCCTACCTGAGCGACGATCTGGCTAAACTGCTCAACGACGCGCGTCAGGACCCGTCACGCAGCGCTGTGCTGCAGTCCAACCCGTTCTCCAGTTCGGCCACCCCGGCTGATAGCGCGGAAGTCGCCAGCGCATCCACCATCCCGAACCGCGATGCGCGCAATATTCCGCTGCGCGTTGAGTTCAGCCAGGGCAGCCAAAGCTGGAAAGATGAAGTGCTGATGATTCAGGAAGGCCAGTGCTGGGCGGTAGATGATGTTCGCTACCTCGGGATTAACGCCCATGCGCCGGCGGGTTCACTGCAACAGAGTCTCGAAAAACGCGGATAAGGGCGCTGAACCTGCTCTACTGAAACGATACCCCCGGTAAAATGTCGGTATTTCCTTAGGTAATGCCGACATTTGCTCCCGCCGCCCCCACGAACCCATATTTTGTGCTAAGTTTAGAGGTAAATGCGGGTTACATTTAACTTTTAACGCATAAATATTGCATAACTATTCTGTCAAAGGTAGTATTTGCGGCCTCAATAGCTATTCGTATCAGACAGCCCAGATGAGTATTAAACTAAACGGCATTAACTGCTTCTACGGCGCGCACCAGGCGCTGTTCGACATCACGCTGGATTGCCCGCAGGGGGAAACGCTGGTGCTGCTCGGCCCGAGCGGCGCCGGGAAAAGCTCGCTGCTTCGCGTACTCAACCTGCTGGAGATGCCGCGTTCCGGCACGCTACATATCGCCGGTAACCACTTCGACTTCACCAAAGCGCCGTCTGACAAAGCCATCCGTGAGCTGCGCCAGAACGTCGGTATGGTTTTCCAGCAGTACAATCTGTGGCCGCACCTGACCGTGCAGCAAAACCTGATTGAAGCCCCCTGCCGCGTGCTGGGTCTGAGCAAAGAGAGTGCTCTGGCCCGCGCCGAGAAGCTGCTGGAACGTTTACGCCTGAAACCCTACAGCGACCGCTATCCTCTGCACCTCTCCGGCGGTCAGCAGCAGCGCGTCGCCATTGCGCGCGCGCTGATGATGGAGCCGCAGGTGCTGCTGTTTGATGAGCCAACGGCGGCGCTCGATCCGGAAATTACCGCCCAGATCGTCAGCATTATCCGCGAGCTGGCGGGCACCGGCATTACGCAGGTCATCGTCACCCACGAAGTGGAAGTGGCGCGTAAAACGGCCAGCCGCGTGGTGTATATGGAAAATGGCCATATCGTTGAACAAGGGAATGCTGACTGCTTCGCGCATCCGCAGACCGACGCGTTTAAAAACTATCTTTCACATTGATGTTTTTCGGGGAAATGACGATGAAAAAAGTACTGATTGCCGCGCTTCTGGCCAGCATGAGCCTTTCTGCTACCGCAGCCCAGACCATCCGTTTTGCCACCGAGGCGTCCTATCCTCCGTTTGAAACGACCGACGCTAACAACAAAATCGTCGGTTTTGACGTCGATCTGGCTAACGCGCTGTGCAAAGAGATCGATGCCACCTGTACCTTTACCAACCAGGCTTTTGACAGCCTGATCCCTGGCCTGAAATTCCGTCGCTTCGACGCGGTGATGGCCGGGATGGACATTACGCCTGAGCGCGAAAAGCAGGTGCTGTTCAGCACGCCTTACTATGAAAACTCCGCGCTGTTCGTTGGCCAGCAGGGCAAATTTACCAGCATCGAACAGCTGAAGGGCAAAAAGGTCGGCGTCCAGAACGGAACCACCCACCAGAAGTTCATTAACGACAAGCATCCGGAAATCACCACCGTTCCGTACGACAGCTACCAGAATGCGAAGCTGGATCTGCAAAACGGCCGCATTGATGCCGTATTTGGCGACAACGCCGTGGTCACCGAATGGCTGAAGAGCAATCCGAAGCTGGCGGCAGTGGGCGATAAAGTGACGGATAAAGACTACTTCGGTACCGGCCTTGGCATTGCGCTTCGTCAGGGCAATACCGAGCTGCAGCAGAAATTTAACGCTGCGCTGGAAAAAGTGAAAAAAGATGGGACTTACCAGACCATCTATAGCAAATGGTTTCAGAAGTAGCCCTCAATGAACGAAATTTTTCCATTAGCAAGCGCCGCCGGGATGACCGTCGGCCTTGCCGTCTGCGCGCTCATTATCGGCCTCGCCCTGGCGATGCTTTTTGCCGTGCTGGAGTCAGTCAAATGGCGCCCGCTGGCGTGGCTGACCACCGCCGTGGTGACGATTCTGCGCGGGCTACCGGAAATTCTGGTGGTCCTGTTTATCTATTTCGGATCTTCGCAGCTGCTGCTTACGCTCTCTGACGGCTTCACCATCAATCTGGGCTTTGCGCAGATCCCGGTGCAGATGCAGATTGAAAACTTCGACGTCAGCCCGTTCCTGTGCGGCGCGGTCGCGCTGTCTCTGCTTTACGCCGCCTACGCTTCGCAAACCCTGCGCGGCGCGCTAAAAGCGGTGCCGCAGGGACAGTGGGAGTCGGGTCAGGCGCTGGGGCTGTCGAAAAGCGCGATTTTCTTCCGCCTGGTGATGCCGCAAATGTGGCGCCACGCCCTGCCGGGGCTCGGCAACCAGTGGCTGGTGCTGCTAAAAGATACCGCCCTGGTCAGCTTAATCAGCGTTAACGATCTGATGCTGCAAACCAAGAGCATTGCCACCCGCACCCAGGAGCCGTTTAACTGGTACATCATCGCGGCGGCAATCTACCTGGTTATCACTCTGCTCAGTCAGTACATCCTCAAACGTATTGACCAGCGTGCGACGCGCTTCGAACGGAGACCTGGCTGATGCTCGACTACTTACCAGAACTGCTCAAAGGGCTGCATACCAGCCTGACGCTGACGGCGGCTTCGATCGTCGTCGCGCTGATTCTGTCGCTGATCTTTACCATCATCCTGACGCTGAAAACGCCGGGGCTGGTATGGATTGTGCGGGCGTATATCACGCTCTTTACCGGTACGCCGCTGCTGGTGCAGATCTTCCTGATTTACTACGGTCCGGGGCAGTTTCCGACACTGCAGGAGTATCCGGTGCTGTGGCATCTGATTTCTGAGCCGTGGCTGTGCGCCCTGATTGCCCTGTCGCTAAACAGCGCCGCCTATACCACCCAGCTGTTTTATGGCGCGATCCGCGCCATTCCTGAGGGCCAGTGGCAGTCCTGCGGCGCGCTGGGGATGAGCAAAAAGGACACGCTGGCGATCCTGCTGCCGTATGCCTTTAAGCGCGCCCTCTCCTCCTACTCCAACGAAGTGGTGCTGGTCTTCAAGAGTACCTCGCTGGCTTATACCATCACGCTGATGGAGGTGATGGGCCACAGCCAGCTGCTGTACGGGCGGACCTACGACGTTATGGTCTTCGGCGCGGCCGGTATTGTGTACCTGATCGTCAACGGCCTGCTGACGCTGTTAATGCGTCTGGTGGAGCACAGAGCGCTGGCGTTTGAGCGCCGAAGCTAACGTTCATAAATGCATAATTAGTAAATAGCAAGACGGGTAAGGATGATGACTTACCCGTCTTTTTTTATGCCAATAAAAATACTTATACATCATTATTGAATATAAATTCATTTAATGGCATTGTAAAACCCGACCGCAAACACGGCACAACATCATAAGATTGACCGACGGGAGTTCGACGATGAAAAAGTTAGTTCTGGCTGCACTGCTTACCTCTTTCGCTTTTGGCGCCGCTGGCGCAGAAAAAATCAGCTTTGGCGTTTCCGCAACCTATCCTCCGTTTGAATCCATGGATGCTAATAATCAGATCGTTGGCTTCGATCTCGACCTGGCGAAAGCGCTGTGCAAGCAGATGCAGGCGGAGTGTACTTTTACCAACCATGCCTTCGACAGCCTGATCCCGGCGCTAAAATTTAAAAAATATGATGCGGTGATTTCCGGCATGGATATTACCCCGGAGCGCAGCAAGCAGGTGTCGTTCACCGAACCGTACTACGCCAACTCCGCGCTGGTGATCGCCAAAAAAGATGCCTTCCACTCATTTGCCGATCTGAAAGGCAAACGTATCGGGATGGAAAACGGCACCACCCATCAGAAATACCTGCAGGATAAGCATCCTGAAGTGAAAACCGTCGCCTATGACAGCTACCAGAATGCGTTTATCGACCTGAAAAATGGCCGTATTGATGGCGTATTCGGCGACACCGCGGTGGTCAACGAGTGGCTGAAAACCAACCCGCAGCTGGGCGTCGCCACGCCGAAAGTGACCGATGCGCAATACTTCGGTACCGGCCTCGGGATCGCGGTACGCCCGGATAACAAAGCGCTGCTGGAGAAGCTGAACGGCGCGCTGAAAACAATTAAAGCAGACGGCACCTATCAGAAAATCAGCAGCCAGTGGTTCCCTGAGTAAGCGCGGGCCCTTCCCGGCCCCGGGCGTGAGCGCCGAAACGGACCGCCGGGAAAACCTTACAGCGGCAGGGTAAAGCGGAAGCTGGCCCCTGCCGCGGCGTCCTGCAGGCGAATATCGCCGCCGTGCAGCTGCAGCATGCGGCGCACGATCATCAGCCCCAATCCCCCCGTCGATTCCCGGCGCTGGCCAGGCTCAAGCACCGAAGGACGTTCAAACAGGGTTGCCCGCAGCTCGCTGGCGACGCCAGGGCCGCTGTCCGCCACCTCGACGACAATCTGCGACGCCTGCTGGCGCGCCGTCAGGCGAATCAGCCCTCCTTCCGGCGTGTGGCGAATGGCGTTATCGAGTAAATTCGTCAGCACCCGCTCGATCATCGATAAATCGGCCACCACCGGCGGCAATCCCTCGGCCAGCGACAGCTGTAAACCAATACCGCGGGTAGCAATGGCTAAATCGAATTTCTGCGCGACGTCCTGAACCAGCTCAGCGAAGATGAACTTCTCCGGCTGCGGTTTGATGCCGCCATGTTCGAGCCGGGCCAGCTCAAACAGCTGCTGCGACAAATGGCGAACCTTATTGCCCTGGCGCAGCGCGATATTCAGATACTGCTGGCGATCCTCGGCATTAAGCCGGTCGGCCTTCAGCGTCAGCGTCTCCAGATAGCCAAGCAGCGAGGTCAGCGGAGTGCGCAGATCGTGGGAAATATTGGCGATAAACTCGCGCCGCTGGCGGTCGCTATCGGCCAGACGATCCCACTGATCGGCAATCTGCCGGGCCAGCTCAATAAAGCGATTATGCAGGATCGCCACCTCATTCCCGGGATGCGGGTCGGGCGTCTGCGCCGCCAGCGCTTTGATCGCCACCATGCTGTCCGGACCGGGTATCGCCACCTGGGCGGTGAGCTGACGCACCGGCCTCGTGACCCAGTACCACGCCAGCCCTCCCGCCAGCAGGCCAAACAGCGCCACCAGCAGCAGCGTCCACAGCAGCAGGCTCCACAGCGTCTGCTGCCAGGCGGTTGCCGCCAGTTCGTTAAAGGTTTCTCCCTGCAGAATGATATAGAGATAGCCGCGCAGCTGGCCCTCGAGGCGCAGCGGCGCAACGCTAAAGACTTTCTGCTGTTCGAGGCTGCGGGGATCGTCGCCGTAAACCGGCCACGTGCCGCCAGAGAGGAACGCCTGCACCGGCGCCAGATCGATGCGCTGGCGTTTGATATGGCCCGGCGGCGCGGCATCGGCTAACAGCTCGCCGTCAGGAGAAACCAGATAGAGCTCAACGCTGGGATTAAAAATCATCAGCCGGTCGAACAGCGGCTTCAGCGCCTGGCGATCGACCTGCCCCTGCGCATCCAGCAGCGGCTCGCGGGCGACAATCTGCTGCGCCAGCCCGGCAGAAAGACGCTGCACCATCGCGTTACCGTACTGCGCGCTGGTATAGAGCTGAACGAGGCACACCGCCGCCGCGCACAGCAGCAGCAGCGAGGTGAAGACCAGCGCCAGGCGCTGGCTCAGGCTGAGACGGCGCATCATTGCCCCACCTCTTTGCGCTCCACGGCAAACTTATAGCCCTTTCCCCACACGGTGAGGATAATTTCAGGCTCCGTCGGCTCGTGCTCGATTTTGCTGCGCAGGCGGTTGATATGGGTATTGACCGTATGTTCGTAGCCTTCGTGCTGGTAGCCCCAGACGCTGTCGAGCAGGGCCAGGCGCGAAAAAACCTCTCCCGGATGACGGGCGAAGTAGTACAGCAGATCGAACTCGCGCGGGGTCAGATCGACCAGTTCGCCGCGCAGTCTGACCTCGCGCGACAGCGGATCGATATTGAGGCCGTGGCAGGCGATGCGCCCGGCATCCATCAGCAGATTTAGCCCCATCGCCTCCTGGCGGCGGAACACCGCTTTGACGCGCGCAATGAGTTCCAGAACGGAGAAGGGTTTAGCCAGATAATCATCCGCCCCCATCTCCAGCCCCTGCACGCGCTGGATTTCGCTGGATCGGGCGCTGATGATGATCACCGGCAGATAGCGGGTCATCTGACGGATGCGCCGGCAGATCTCCAGGCCGTCAACGTTCGGCAGCATCAGGTCGAGGATCACCGCATCCCAGGGGCTTTTTTCCAGCAGCGCCAGGGCCTGCGCGCCGTCCGCTACGTGGACAATCTGATACCCCTCGTCCTGCAAATTCAGGCGCAGCAGGGCGGCAATATCATCGTCATCTTCAACTAACAGGATTTTCTTCGCCACCGGTGTCGCTCCGCTAATATCATGCTCTTATTAACGAAGCTTACCCGATTTTGGCCAGCAGAAGAGTTCACATTTTGTTTAAACTTCGCGTACCAGCAGCGTCAGCACTTCATAGTGCGCGGTGTGGGGGAACATGTCGAACAGCTGCACCCGCTCGGTTCGATAGCCCGCCAGCTGAGCGATATCTTTGGCCATCGTGCGGGCGTTGCAGCTGGAGTAGATAATATAGGGCGGAGCCATGCGGCTTAAGTAGTCGCACAGCTCGCTGCCAATCCCGCGGCGCGGCGGGTTCACCAGCACCAGCTGCGGAATTTCGCCCTCGCCGGTGGCAAAGCGGGTGGAGTCCAGCGCCTGGAAGTGGATGTTGCTGAGGCCCAGCCCGGCGGCGGACTGCCGCGCGCAGGCTATGGCCTCCGGCGCAATCTCGATGCCGGTCAGCCGCATCTGCGGAGTGGCGCAGTGCAGGCCAAAACCGCCAACGCCGCAGAACAGGTCCCACATGTGATCCACCGGCAGCTGGCGTACCCAGTCCCGGGCGGTGGCGTACAGCCGGCTGGCTACCTCAGGATTCGTTTGAAAGAAGCTTTGCGGGCGGATCCACAGCGGTACGCCGTTAAAGCTCTCCGCCAGCGCCTGCTGCGGGGTGAGGAAAATCTCCTGCTCCCCTTCCATAATCGCCATGTGCACCGGCTGAATATTGGCGGTAATCACCTTCAGCTGCGGCAGCTGCGCCTGCAGCCACGGCAGCGCGGCGCGCAGCTGGGCGAGCTTCGTCTCAGAGCGCAGCACAAAGCGCAGCATCATGCCGCCGTCGAGCCGGCTTTCGGTGAGCAGCAGATACTTCAGCTCCCCGCGTCGGCGGGCCACCTGATAAGGGGTGAGGCCGGCGCGGGCGATAAACGGCTTCAGCAGCGCGAAGACCGGCGCAAAGCTTGCCGGGTACAGCGGACAATCGGTCAGGTCTTCAGGGTTGCCATCGCGGTGCAGCATGCCGAGCAGCGGACGCTCAACGCTGCCGCTGACCACCATTTTGGCCTTATTGCGAAAGCCGGCTTCCGGACCGGAGACCGGTTCGCACCACGTCGTCACCGGGCGTTCTGCCAGCAGCGACCGCAGATCGGCCATTTTATCGGCGAGCTGTTGTTCCAGCGGCAGTTCCAGCCACTGACAGGAGCGACAGCGGCCCGCGTCATAGAGTGCGCAGTGCATAAAAAGACCTTCAAAAAATCAGGGGCGGGGATTGTATCACCGTTATTGCAGTCGGAAAAACCGTCGGCACGATGCCGGGACAAACAGCAGCATCAGCACCAGCAGGTCGGGCAGCTTCTGCATCACCAGCGAACGGAAAATTTCCCGCTTCGATTCACCGGCAATGCTAAACAGTTCCGGGTAGCCGTAGCCCAGCGAGGCGGCCCACAGATAGCCGCTGACGATAATTTGCGTCAGCAGATAGATCCAGCGCGCCCGGTTACGCCCTTTCACCAATGAAAACGCGCACCAGATTTCAACAAATACCAGCAGCAGGCTTGAGAAGAAGACCAGCGTCAGGGGCCACGTCTGCACGCTGCGATGGATAAACTCACCGACCCCCCGCACGCCAAGCTGATTGAGGATCATCAGCAGGTCGAGGGCGCGGATTAAAATAATGGCGAACGCCGCCACCTGCACCAGCGCAGGGACGTTCAGGCGAGCATGAGAGGAACGAGTTTTTGTAAACAATCCCAACGGTTAAGTCTTCCATGAAAACGGCGTCGCGCAATCGCGACGCCGGCACCAGGTCTTGCTATCGATTTTAGGGGCTTCAGCCGCGTCTTGCACGCTGGATATCGCGTACTCGCTGCTTTTCTGCGCGGGCCATCAAATACCAGGCGATAAAACCAACAATCCCGACCACGCCGAGGATAAGCGTCGCCAGGGCGTTGATTTCCGGATTGACGCCCATGCGCACGCTGGAGAAAACCAGCATCGGCAGCGTGGTGGCGCCAGGGCCGGAAACAAAGCTGGCAATCACCAGATCGTCCAGCGACAGGGTGAACGCCAGCAGCCAGCCGGAAATCACCGCCGGCATGATCATCGGCAGCGTGATGATGAAAAACACCTTCAGCGGCGCGGCGCCCAGATCCATCGCCGCCTCCTCGATGGAGTGATCCAGCTCGCGCAGCCGCGACGAAATCACCACCGCGACGTAGGCGGTACAGAAGGTCACGTGCGCCAGCCAGATGGTCAGCATACCGCGATCCGACGGCCAGCCAATCGCGTGTCCCAGCGCGACGAAAAGCAGCAGCAGCGACAGGCCGGTAATGACATCCGGCATCACCAGCGGCGCGGTGATCATAAACGCAAAGCCGTTCGATCCGCGAAAGCGGCCGAAGCGCACCAGCACCACCGCGGCGATAGTCCCGAGGATCGCCGCCGCCGTTGCCGCGCAGGTGGCGATAGTCAGGCTAAGACCCACGGCGCTCATCATCGCATCGTCGTGGAACAGCACGCTATACCAGCGCGTTGACCAGCCGGCCCACACGGTCACCAGCTTCGAGCTGTTGAACGAGTAGATCACCAGCATCAGCATCGGCGCATACAGGAAGGTAAACCCAATCACGAGGATCAAAATTCGCCACGGCGAACGTACTACCGGCAAATCACTCATCCGTGTTCCCCTATCTGTTTTTGCTGATGCTTGTGGAACCACATAATCGGTACGATCAGCAGCAGCAGCATCACAATGGCCACCGCCGAAGCCACCGGCCAGTCGCGGTTGTTAAAGAACTCCTGCCACAGCACGCGGCCGATCATGATGCTGTCCGGGCCGCCGAGCAGTTCCGGAATAACAAACTCGCCCACGGCCGGAATAAAGACCAGCATCGAACCGGCGATAATCCCGCCTTTGGTCAACGGCACGATCACCTGGAAGAACGTTTTCAACGGGCGGGCGCCCAGATCCAGCGACGCTTCCACCAGCGAGTAGTCGATCCGCGTCAGCGCGGTATAAATGGGCAGCACCATAAACGGCAGGTAGGCGTAAACAATGCCGATATAGACCGCCAGGTTGGTGTGCAGAATCTCCAGCGGCTGGTCGATGACCCCCAGCCACAGCAGAAAGTTATTCAGCACGCCGTTACTTTTCAGCAGCCCCATCCACGCATATACGCGGATTAAGAACGAGGTCCACGACGGCAGGATCACCAGCAGCAGCAGGATATTGCGCGTTGACGGCTTGCTGTGCGCCACCGCCCACGCCAGCGGATAGCCCAGCAGCAGGCAGCAGAACGTTGAGATCCCGGCCACCTGCAGCGACTGCAGATAGGCCTCAAAGTAGAGCGGATCGTCGGTTAGCTGCAGGAAGTTCGCCAGATTAAGGGTGACCGTCAGCTGACCGTCGGTCCACTCCAGCAGGTCGGTATAGGGCGGTATAGCCCGCGCCATCTCTGCGAGGCTGATTTTAAAGACGATCAGGAACGGCAGCAGAAACAGCAGCGTCATCCACAGATACGGCAGCGCAATCACCAGCTTGCGGCCGTGGGCCATTTGCAGGCGCGTCAGCCACGGCGTCACGCCGCCCGGCTTTTTCGCCCCTGCCGGTGGTTCTAATATACTCATCGCCCTCTCCTTACACCGTCAGAACGACGCAGCTGTCCGCGTCCCAGCATAAACGGACTTCATCACCCCAGGTTGGCGAGCCTTTGCGATGACGATGTTCATTCTGCAGCTGGGCGCTGAGCATCTGCCCGCTTTGCAGGCGCACGTGGTAGATAGACAGATCGCCGAGGTAGGCAATGTGGATCACCTCACCGACGGCAAAGTTATAGCCATCCGCCGGCGGCTCGTCACAGAGCATGATTTTCTCCGGACGCAGGGCGACCCAGACCGGCACGTTATCGACGATGGAAGCATCAGGGTCGACCTTGAGCGGATGCACCAGCCCCGGCGAGTTGAGCACCAGACCATCTTCCAGCCGCTCCTGCACCAGCCCTTCGAAGACGTTGACCGAGCCGATAAACTCCGCGCTGTAGCGGGTCGTCGGGTGCTCGTAGATCTCCTCCGGTTCGCCGATTTGCACGAACTTACCGCGATTCATGATCGCAATACGCCCGGCCATAGTCATCGCCTCTTCCTGATCGTGGGTCACCATCACGCAGGTCGCCCCCACGCGTTCGAGGATGTCCACCACCTCCAGCTGCATCCGGTCGCGCAGCTTTTTATCCAGCGCGCCCATCGGCTCGTCGAGCAGCAGCAGCTTCGGCCGTTTTGCCAGGCTACGGGCCAGAGCCACGCGCTGGCGCTGGCCGCCGGACAGCTGGTGCGGCTTGCGTTTCGCAAACTCCTGCATATGCACCAGCGCCAGCATCTCCTGCACCCGGCTGGTGATTTCGGCCTTCGGCAGCTTGTCCTGCTTCAGGCCAAAGGCGATGTTCTGCTCCACCGTCATATGGGGGAACAGCGCGTAGGACTGAAACATCATGTTGATCGGCCGCTGGTACGGCGGGACGCGCGACAGGTCGACGCCATCCAGCACAATCTGCCCGGCGGTAGGCTGCTCGAAGCCAGCCAGCATGCGCAGCAGCGTTGATTTCCCGCAGCCGGATGCGCCCAGCAGAGCGAAGATTTCGCCTTTATAAATAGTGAGATTTACGTCATCGACGGCGTGCTGCCCATCGAACGATTTGGTCAGGTTACGGATTTCCAGCAGCGGGGTCAGCGCCTTAGGGGTTTTCATTTGTGGGCGGGAAATTAGGTCATTCACTTAGCTGCTCTCCGGCAAAAAACTCACCACCGTATGGCCCGGTTGCCATACATCATTCTTTTCGTGCAGTCGCACCATCCTGGTGCGTTTTTTTAGCCGGGCATACTGCAATACTCCGGCTACTCGTCACCTGGTCAGGCCCGGCGAACCGGGCCATCAGGTTTTATTTCCCGCTTTTTACCTTGGTCCACGCGCGGGTGCGCACGCGGTCGATTTTCGGCTCCTGAACCTTCAGGGTGAACAGCTTGGCGAACACGTCGGCCGGCGGATAAATCGCCGGATTACTGCGGATGGCTTCGCTGACCAGCGGCGTTGAGGCCTTGTTGCCGTTGGCGTAGTACACCTGATCGCTAATCTTAGCGATGACTTCAGGGCGCATCAGATAGTTAAGGAACTGATAAGCCTCATCTTTATTCTTAGCATCTGCCGGCATCGCAAAGACATCGAAGAACGCCATCGCCCCCTCTTTCGGAATAAAGTAGGAGACGTTCACGCCATTTTTCGCCTCTTTTGCCCGGTTTGCGGCCTGCCATACGTCGCCCGCCCAGCCGATCGCGACGCAGATATCGCCGTTGGCCAGGTCGTTGATGTACTGCGAGGAGTGGAAGTAGCGGATGTTCGGCCGCAGCTTGAGCAGCAGGTCGGTCGCCGGACCGGTATAGTCATCGGCCTTCATGCTGTTCGGATCTTTGCCGAGGTAGTTGAGCACGGTTGCAAAAATCTCTTCCGGCGCATCGAGGAAGGAGACGCCGCAGCTTTTCAGTTTTTCGAGGTTTTCCGGCTTCAGCACCAGATCCCAGCTATCCAGCGGCGCGTCTTTACCCAGGATGGCTTTCACTTTATCGACGTTATAGCCAATACCGGTGGTAGCCCACAGATACGGCATCGCATATTTGTTATCCGGGTCGTGCTTCGCCACCAGCTTTAAGACTTCCGGATCGAGGTTTTTCCAGTTAGGCAGCTTGCTTTTATCCAGCGGCTGGAACACGCCCGCCGCCAGCTGGCGCTCAAGGAAGCTGGCTGACGGTACCACCAGGTCAAAACCGGTGCTGCCCGCCATCAGTTTGCCTTCCAGCACTTCGTTGGAATCAAAAACGTCGTACACCACTTTAATGCCGGTCTCTTTTTCAAAATCGGCCACCGTGTCCGGGGCAATATAGTCAGACCAGTTGTAAACGTGCAGGGTTTTCTGTTCAGCGGCGAGCGAACCGGCAGAGACGGCCATCAGCGCGCCAGTCACCAAACCTGTTAACCATTTTTTACCAAAGGCGGTCATATCTCTTATTCCTTCTCAATGCCCGTTAACAACGGACTTAATATACGCAATTATCCGCATGCAAAAATCATGCATATTTTTTCATTGTCTAAGAAAAGGAGAGAGGACCTCTCCCGGAATGGTTGCCCGCAACTGGAAGCAGCGTCAGAATAACTGTAGCCAGAATAAGAGGCTATAGCCCAGGTAAAATAACGCCTTTTATCAATTTTTTATGCAATATGGGTCTATGTGATAAGCCGAAAGCGGCAGAATGGCGGTGAAAAATTCTTTAACGGCGGGTTAAAAGCAGAATAAAAGCGTGTAATACGCAGCCGCTCTGGCAGTGGCTGCGCTATTCATCGACGGGGCTAGTGAAGAAAATGGTGCTGAACCTCCTGCACCGCGAGATCCTCTTCCTCATCGGCTTTATACAGCAGCTGATTGGCCGCGGCTTCGAGGATAATCATAGAGATCTGTTCTTCGCCCAGGCGGAAGAACCAGCCGAACTGATCGACGGTAATGCCGACGCCAACGGGCAGCGCCTGACAAACCACCAGCTTGGGCAGATTATCGTCCTGGATATCGAGGAAGGCTTTGGCGGTCAGCGAGCTGGCGTTAATCGCCGAGAGATCCGCCGCGAGCGGCAGCAGCGCCGACGGCTTCACCTCCGCCAGCGCGGAAAAGAGCACCACGTTATCCACCAGATCGAGCTTGGCGTCAAAAATGCCGTCGAAGTTCTGCATGTGCGGCAGGTGCAATGCCTGGCAGGAATCACACTCAAAAAAGCTGATGCCTAATTCGTCGAGCCAGTGACGTAACGTATCAAGACCCGGAACGACCAGTGAATCCATATGACCTGTAACCTCTTGCTGTGGAAAAACGACGTCATAGCTTACGCAAAAAACGCGGCGCATACCATGAAAGTGTCATCAATGCGCGCTATCCGCCCATTTTCAGACAGAATTCCGGCGTCGCCTGCCGCTCAATCCAGGCCACCATATGCCCGGCGATATCAACGCCGGTAGTCGTTTCGATGCCCTCAAGACCCGGCGAGGCGTTAACTTCCATCACCAGCGGCCCGCGGTCGGCGCGCAGGATATCGACCCCGGCAACGTCCAGACCGAGCGTTTTCGCCGCCTTAATGGCGATCGCTCTCTCCTGCTCGCTAATCGTCGCCACCGTTGCAACGCCGCCGCGGTGCAGGTTGGAGCGGAAATCGCCCTCTTTCGCCCGCCGCTCAATCGCCGCCACGACCTCATCCCCCACCACCAGACAGCGAATATCCCGCCCTTTCGCCTCGGCGATATACTCCTGCACCAGAATATGGGCGTTCAGCACGCGGAAGGCGTCAATCACGCTCTCCGCCGCCTGACGGGTCTCTGCCAGCACCACGCCGATTCCCTGCGTGCCTTCGACCAGCTTGACCACCAGCGGCGCGCCGCCGACCATAGCGATCAGGTCGCTGGTGTCATCCGGGGAGTGGGCAATACCGGTCAGCGGCAGGTCGATCCCCTGACGCGCCAGCAGCTGCAGCGAACGCAGCTTGTCGCGCGCGCGGGTAATGGCGACAGATTCATTCAGCGGATAGCTGCCCAGCAGCTCGAACTGACGCAGCGCGGCGGTGCCGTAATAGGTAATTGCCGAGCCGATGCGCGGGATCACGGCATCGAAATGCGGCAGCTGGCGGCCTTTATAGTGAATCGATGAGGCCACCGGGCTGACGTTCATATAGCAGGAGAGCGGATCGAGGATTTCGACCTGGTGGCCGCATTTATGCGCGGCTTCACTCAGGCGACGACATGAGTACAGCGTCCCGTCCCGGGATAATATGGCAATTTTCACCCTGCACCTCGGCAAAAAGACCCGTTCAGGCGGGCCGTTGATAGCTGACAAGTCGCAACATTAGCGCTGGCCTGGCGGAACACCCGGATGCCAGACCGGGTGCAGTTTACACGCAATCAGCGCGTTGCCCATCCCTGCTTATGCAGATAGTCGAGAATAAACGGCCGGCTTTCTTTGATGATGGTGCGGCGGATATGGTCGCTCCAGGTATCCCGGCGCGCGTTGCTGCCGCGCGACCGGTAGTACTGCGCCATCTGCTCGTCATACTGTGCCAGCACGTCGTCATCGACCGGCTGATAGCCGTTTTCATGGACCAGCATCGCCGCCGGTATGCGCGGCTTGACGTCAGGATTATCGGCCGGCCAGCCGAGGCACAGCCCAAACAGCGGCAGGACGTGCTGCGGCAGCTGCAGCAGCTCGGTCACCGCCTCAATGCTGTTGCGGATGCCGCCGATATAGACGCCGCCAAGGCCCAGCGACTCCGCGGCCACCAGCGCGTTCTGCGCCAGCATCGCGGTATCGACGGCGCCGAGCAGGAGCTGCTCCGCCAGGCCCAGCTGGGCATCCGGGCAAATTTGCAGCAGACGGTTAAAGTCGGCGCAGAATAGCCAAAACTCCGCCGCCTGCGCGACGTGCTGCTGGCCGCCGCTCATCGCCGCCAGCTGCTCGCGCAGGCGCGGGTCGGTAATACGAATAATCGAAGTACATTGTAAAAAGCTGGAGCTGGAAGCTCCCTGCGCGCTGGCAATAATCGCCGCGCGCTGTTCGTCGCTAATGGGTTCGTCGGTAAAGTGGCGAATGGAGCGGTGGCTACGCAGCAGCTCAATGGTCGGCGTCATCTCGTTTTTCTCTGTCTGACAATGAAGAAGGTGTTTTTTTGCTTTCGGTTAGCTGGGGCGCAACGATCTTCGCCATCCGCCACACCAGCGCTATCGCGGCCGGGATCATCAGCAGCACGCCGACAAAAATCATGATCAGCGCCGCGGTTGGGCTGGCAAAAGGCGCCGGCAGATGCAGGTACTGATTAAGCGAGAGCCAGGCCAGCGTCAGCAGCACGATGCCGACGATCTCTACCAGCAGAACGCTTTTGGGTAACGCAGCGGGCGATCGCATAACTCTCCTCCGGTCCGTGGGTTTCGCGCGGCGAAGCAAAAAATCGTTGCACAACAGGGTCAGTATAACGGTTCAAAAGCAAAGTCATTTATCAAACATAGCCTTAAACCATCAAAGCAAAAGGCAGAACCTTCTTTTACTCACCGGCAGAACGCGGCATCATAGGCCCCATTCGCCATCCGGCTGAGATTTAAGGAGAGAAATAATGTTTACCGTAATTTTTGGTCGTCCAGGTTGCCCATATTGCGTACGTGCCAAAGAGCTGGCAGAAAAACTGACCAACGAGCGCGACGATTTTAACTATCGCTACGTTGATATTCACGCTGAGGGCATCAGCAAAAGCGATCTGGAAAAGACCGTAGGTAAACCGGTTGAGACCGTGCCGCAGATTTTCGTCGATCAGAAGCATATCGGCGGCTGCACCGACTTTGAAGCCTGGGCCAAAGAGAACCTCGGCCTGTTTGCCTGAGCCGGTTCATTGCTCTGATGAGTTGCTGCGTCTGGTATCGAGCCAGACGCAGATAAACAAAGAGCACAGCGCGCCGAGCGCACACCAGAATACCGCGCTAAACAGCCACGCCAGCTCCTGCCAGAACGTCCGCTGAGTAACGAAAAAAATCCGCATTATCGCCAGGCAAACCGGCGCCGCCAGAATTGCGCCGACCAGCGGCTGTAGCACGCGCCGTCCCGGAGAGAGACAGCTCGCCAGCGCGCCGGGCAGCAAAAAAAGCAGCAGCCCGAGCTCAGGGTTACCGCCAGCCCGAAAGGCGCCTTTCATATGTAATAACAGCGATAAACAGACCACGATAAACAGAAAGAACCCGCAGGCGACACCCGCCCAAGCACGCTCAGCTTTCACAACATCCTCCTGATTCTGCCTCTAACCCACTTCCAATTAGCCCAGTCAGATAAAGCATTCTGGCAATCCATGCCAATAAAGGCTCCCGATGGCGTAAATACGATTGTGACTAGCCGCAGCATCCAGGAAGGATTAAACTGTCGACTATATTTTTGCCGGTTATAACGGGATGCCAGAATAGGGTTCGGGACAACGCGAACACTGAAGCAACCTTAGACCAAATAACCATTTCCTTCAACAACTTACTAGTAAATGAGAAGTTGGTTTTCGTGAATATAAACGTCGCAGATTTGTTAAACGGGAATTACATCCTGTTATTATTCGTTGTCCTTGCACTCGGTCTCTGTCTCGGGAAACTGCGTCTCGGGTCAGTACAACTTGGTAATTCCATTGGCGTTTTAGTAGTTTCCTTATTATTAGGCCAGCAGCATTTCAGTATTAACACTGATGCGCTGAATCTGGGCTTTATGTTGTTTATTTTTTGCGTCGGCGTCGAAGCCGGCCCCAACTTTTTTTCTATTTTTTTCCGCGACGGGAAAAACTATTTGATGCTCGCCCTGGTGATGGTTGGCAGCGCGATGCTGCTGGCCTTAGGGCTGGGTAAACTCTTCGGCTGGGATATCGGCCTGACCGCCGGGATGCTCGCCGGCGCAATGACCTCAACGCCGGTGCTGGTCGGCGCGGGCGATACGCTGCGCCACTTTGGTCTACCGGCCGACCAGCTGGCGCTTTCGCTCGACCATCTGAGCCTCGGCTATGCCCTGACCTATCTGGTTGGCCTGGTCAGCCTGATCGTCGGCGCGCGCTATATGCCCAAGCTGCAGCATCAGGATCTGCAAACCAGCGCCCAGCAGATTGCCCGTGAGCGCGGGCTGGATACCGACTCTAAGCGTAAGGTCTATCTGCCGGTGATCCGCGCCTACCGCGTTGGCCCCGAGCTGGTGGCCTGGGCGGACGGCAAAAATCTGCGCGAGCTGGGGATCTACCGCCAGACCGGCTGCTATATCGAACGTATTCGGCGTAACGGTATTCTGGCTAACCCGGACGGCGATGCGGTGCTGCAAAAAGGGGATGATATCGCGCTGGTAGGCTACCCGGATGCCCACGCCCGCCTTGACCCTAGCTTCCGTAACGGCAAGGAGGTCTTCGACCGCGACCTGCTGGATATGCGCATCGTCACCGAAGAGATTGTGGTCAAAAACCACAATGCGGTGGGCCGCCGTCTCGCCCAGCTGAAGCTGACCGATCACGGCTGTTTCTTAAACCGTGTGATCCGCAGCCAGATTGAAATGCCTATCGACGATAACGTGGTGCTCAACAAAGGCGACGTTCTGCAGGTCAGCGGCGACGCGCGCCGGGTAAAAACCGTGGCGGACCGCATCGGCTTTATCTCCATCCACAGCCAGGTCACCGACCTGCTCGCCTTCTGCGCCTTTTTCATCGTCGGCCTGATGATCGGCATGATCACCTTCCAGTTCAGCTCGTTCAGCTTCGGCATCGGCAACGCCGCAGGGCTGCTGTTTGCCGGGATCATGCTCGGCTTCCTGCGGGCCAACCACCCGACTTTCGGCTATATCCCGCAGGGGGCGCTGAATATGGTGAAAGAGTTCGGCCTGATGGTCTTTATGGCCGGGGTCGGCCTGAGCGCCGGCGCCGGGATTGGCCACGGCCTCGGCGCCGTCGGCGGACAGATGCTGGCGGCGGGCCTGATCGTCAGCCTGGTGCCGGTAGTGATCTGCTTCCTGTTCGGCGCCTACGTCCTGCGCATGAACCGCGCAATGCTGTTTGGCGCGATGATGGGGGCCAGAACCTGCGCGCCGGCGATGGAGATTATCAGCGACACCGCGCGCAGCAACATTCCGGCGCTGGGATATGCGGGGACCTATGCGATAGCCAACGTGCTGCTGACCCTCGCCGGGACGCTGATTGTAATCATCTGGCCGGGGCTTCAGTAAATTTTTGCGAAAAAAATGCGCATTGGCAGAACTTTTCTCACGGGCATCAGTCATAAGTAGTGCCACTGCTTTTCTTTGATGTCCCCATTTTGTGGAGCCCATCAACCCCGCCACTTAGGTTCAAGGTTGATGGGTTTTTTGTTGCCTTCTATTTTATCCCTTATAAATCAATCGATTGTCACATGATTAATATGTCATTGGCGACAAAGTGGCGACAGAGTCGCACCTATCCGTTCGGGGAATCAGCAATAGCATCGGGAAAAAATTTCAAGTAGGATTATTTAGACCTTGACATTCCTGAAGACCTTCAACATATACTTATTGATGAATTTGATTTGTATGTCATGTCTACTGATATCTGCTTAAACTGATGAGGTTGCAAATTCCATCGGAGTTTCATACTCTGATGATGCAGGAATTCCGGATACGACTTTCCTCCAGTGATTAATTAAAACTTGGGATTATGAGAAATTTTAATTTCTTTGTTCTTTGTTCTTTGTTCTTTGTTCTTTGTTCTTTGTTCTTTGTTCTTTGTTCTTTGTTCTTTGTTCTTTGTTCTTTGTAGAGGCTACAAAAAACCGGTAACCTTGGATGTTTAGTATCTAATTCGTATTCTCCACAAGTTATACTCAGAGGACATTGCTGATGAATAAATTAGTTCAAAATTGTACTAACCGAAACATTCCAGAACCAATGCAACGAGAAATTCGACGGCGCTGCGGGTTCGGATGTGTCATTTGCGGTTTACCACTATATGAATACGAGCACATGCTTGGCTGGGCAAATGTTAAAAGACATGTTGCTAGTGAAATCACTCTTCTCTGTAACTTTCATCACCGAGAGAGATCTGGAGGATTGCTCCCTATAGAAAATGTAATGGCCGCTGACAAAGCACCTTTTAATTTAAAAAGTGGAGTAACTAAGCCATATAATTTTCATTTTTCTGGCACTGAAGCATCTGTGGAAATTGGCAGCAACACATTTATAATTAACACACAAATTAAAAATAAAACATCTCAATTCATCCCTTTAATGATTGATGGCTATTCTCTTATCGAATTCAGATTTGAAGATGGACAAATGTTATTAAATTTAATAATATTTGATGAGTTCAATATACCCATATTACAAATTAAGGATAATATCCTCATGTACTCAGCATACTTGTGGGATATTGAATTTGTTGCCAAGAAAATCACAATCAGAACTAAATCTAGAGTTATTCTCATTGAAATTGAATTTTGTCCACCTGATAAAATAAAAATTCTTCGCGGTAAAATGTTATGTAATGGCGTAGAAGTAGCCATCAATAAAAATGATGTTTCAATAAACAAAGATCTCATAATACAGGGAAATACAGTTAGATGCTCTCCTGTTGGTATATTAATAGGCTTAAATGCAATCAATTCTCCCGGCACCATTTCTTACCCTTATGTTTCACGATACATAAGATAATAAATTAAATACAAAACATCCTGATAAAGCAACAGTTTAAATGACTTTATTACCATCTAGCACTTAAATATTTCGGTAGTAACCATCCGATTTATTGAGCAATATTTTAGAGTTTTAAATCCTAAAATTCATCAACCACTCATAAAAGGGTTATCATGAACAAAGAAAACATTAATAAACACGGTCTTAAAAGATACATTGAGGCTGATATTAGAAGAAAGATAAGACATGATGCAGGTTATGGATGCGTGATTTGTGGGAATATTTTTGTTGATTATGAGCATATTGAGCCAGAATTTAAAGATGCTAAAAAACACGATCCAGAAAAAATGACATTACTGTGCAAGGGATGTCATGATGATGTGACAGACACAAGAATTTCAAAAAAAAGAGTTTGGCTAGCAAAAGAAAATCCATTTTCAAAACGTAATAAATTAGTTAAGGGACTTCTATACCCAGAAAATGAAGGCTTTAAGATACAGATTGGTTCTATAATTTCCATTGGAGCTCCAATTTTCATTAAAGTTTATGGTAAACCATTATTCTGGTTTTCTGAACCAGATGAGAAAGAAGGACCGATAGGATTTAACGCCATATTCAAAAGCACTGATGGCATACTTGCATTTATTGAAAAAAACATATTCCATGGAGTAACTTCGAATTATGACCTTGATACTCACGGCGCAACAATCGAAATAAGATTAGATAAAGGTAAAATAGTTTTGATAATGATAGCTAAAGGCGATGAACCACTCAAAATTGAAAGATTCTCTATGGATTACTTAGGGGCAAATATCAGCTTTAACGGCGAAGGTATACATATTAACGGGGTTAATAACATTTCGACAGAACAGTCAACATATCTAATGAATAAAAATTCAGATTCATGTCTCTTTTCTATATTTGGCCCACCATGGGAAAAAGTAAAAGATGATATTGGTTATGCTAATAAAGTTTGCATAGCAGTCAGAGCAACACTGGGTAATGCATTAATCTCCCCAAAAGGAGATATTGTCGGATGGATATGTGGTGATTGGGTCATATCCCCTAAGTATACCAAAATTGCCATAATAACCCCTGGACCAAACGGAATAATGTGCTTATGCAATATAGTCGGGGAGTTTATAAGTCTACTAAGGGAAACCAAATCCGGATTTATATCCGTTTATCCGGATGATAAGTATGAATCAGGGGAGCCAATATGGGTATCAAATCAAAACATGAAAGCAAAAAACGTCTTCTTACATAAAGAGTATGATTTATCTCACCGTCTTGTTTTTGACTAATTATTATCATTAGTGCCGTTATATATTCGGCACTTTGAAATGTTAGTTCACAGCTCTCATCCAAGATATTGTGGCGACTCTACCTACAATCAAACACAAATTCAATCATTCACAAAACAACCAATAAACGCGCCTGTAATCCTAAAAGCTGACCTTTCAATCCACTCAAAAGTAAAGCTTGCTTCGTATATTGCAATTCTCTGCATTCAAACGCCTCCACACCACAATCCGAAATCTATACATAGTCACAGTTTAATCTATCTCGCTTTTTTCAGTCACGTTCACGGGGATAATTCTTCGCCAGACCGCGCCTGCTCTGACTTTAAAAGCCACCCATATTTTCAGCAAATACCACCACACGCCCCCCCCTTAGACTCACATAAAATATAAAATATCCCTTTTTATCTGATAGTTAAAATCTTAATTAGATCCTTCGCAGATCCTTCCCTCTGAAAAAAACTGAAATTCTTTTCACTCTTTTCAGTTCTCGACCAACTGCACCGCCCCACCCGTGGCGCGGGCTGACGGTATCCTTTATAAAAAATTCCGACTGAAAAATTTTTATGATCCAAAAAGTGCAGGCGGGTGCGGTGTAGCGCCGATTTCGTCCGGTAAAGATTTATTTTGTCGGGCTGTGGCGCAGCCAGCACCCCGCTGTTGCAACGATCTGATTTGCTGATTGTCGGGCGTGTGGGTAATGTTATGTGCGGTCTGGGCGCGTCTTGCGCGGTCTGGTGACGGGTACAAAAAAACCCGCATTACGCGGGCTGACCAAGGTTACTTAGCGATGACGGGGGAGTATTTCGCGTTGAGTGTATCGGTCTTCGTCGCCACACCCTCAATGTCTCCGGCGTTGGTTGGTGGGCCGGTGTCCGGGTGGGTATGGCTGGCGGTGAGCGTGGCCAGTTCTTTTACCACGTCGAGCGTGTCCAGCATCAGCTGTGTCACATTGATTTGCTCTGAGCCGATCCAGACCACCGGTGCAACAATCTGCTGCTGCACGGCGGCGACGCTGCGGCGTATCGTGCCAATCTTCTCTATCAGACCTTTGCCGGTGGTTGTGGTCTGCTGGCCAGCAACCTCCGTTTCATCATCGCCGCTGATTGTTGCCAGGCGGTTGCGGCCTGTGGCCACGGCATAATCACCTGCCGCAATATGCTGAACGGCCCCGGCCGTCAGCTGCGCCGTGCCAATCACCGTGGTTTTGTCAGAGGCTTTCACCATCGTTTCCCGCGTGACCAGCTCGCGCTTTTCCGTATCGGCGGTCACTTGCCTGGACATAGAGTTTTCACGGATAGCCTGATCGGTTTTTCGTTCCCAGTCTCCGGCCTGGGTGACGCGCTGCGATACCTCTTCGCGTTGCTGTTGCAGCTGTTCTCCCGGCTTCAGGTCAGGCAGGCTTGTACCGTCTGCATGACTGCCACGGATAAAAGGCTTATCCGGACGCCCCCCGGTGAACCCCATTTCGACCAGCGTTCCCAGCGCCGGGAACTGAAACAGTCCTGAATCATGCCCTGCCATCGGTACCGGCAGCGGTACGGCTGAGTAGACTGGCGTACTGCCGTCCGGGTTGCTGTTCGCGTCCAGCAGCTGCACATCCACAGCGTAGCGCGGGCGAAACGGATCGGCAAAATTACCGCTGCTGACTGGTTCCGTATGCGCCACGACCCGCCCCATTTTCGGTGTATGCAGTCCGCTGGCCAGCTCCGGGTAGTGCGCCTCAATCTGGCGCTGAAGCGGCGTTTTCTGGAGTGGCTGGCCGGTCTGCTTATTGCGCGGCGTCCAGGTCACGGTCATATCTGCGTTGTGCAGGTGTACACGGGTGATCCGCTGGCCGTTCATCTCCACACCGGGCCGCAAACTCTGTACCACCGGCAGTGTCATGCTGTTGCCGCCCGCCGTACTTTGGGCAAATTCAGCCGGGATGTCCACTTCCCGACCGGCAAACATGGCCCCGTCTGCACCGCCCAGATACAGCCCACCGTCCGGCAATGGATGCCAGATATAGTCCGGCACGCTGAATGCCTGACCCAGCGCACTCAGCAACTGAAAGCCGGTGCCGCTGTGGGTGAAATGGGGGATCGGTGTCGTCGCGTATCCGGAGTCCGGCACCTGCACCGTGATGCCGCTCTGCTCTGCCAGCCAGCTGCCAATCAGCTTCAGTGTCGGGTGTTGCATGGAGCACGGCCACTGTTTATCAAACACCCCTGCCAGCTCGCGCACAAAGAGACGCTGAAAGCCGTTCTCCGCTGGCTGAGAGCGTTCAACGTATCCGGTAAACCAGCGCAACAGCAAATCGGAATAGCCCACGTCTACCCGCACCAGTTTGCCGGTGTAGTCCTGATCCGTCTGCGCAGTGATAAATCCCCGGCCGCAGCTGTTCAGCTCCAGTACCAGATCGATATCAGGACAATGAACCTGCTGTGTTGATAAATAAACTCGCTGAACTGGTTTCACGTATTACCCCAGCGCTTCATTTACCGGTTTAAGCACCTTGCTCTCAAACCACGTCAGTTTTTCGTCACTTTCCCCGGCTGAGGCGGTTCCGCTGCCCGCAGCACCGCCTGTACCCGCCGTTTGCTTCTGCGCGGAGACCTTTCCGGCCGCACGCTCTTCCCGCTTTTCCGGTACGCTGATAAATTCGGTCAGCGTGAACGTGACCAGCCAGGACATGCGCCCTTCCTGCTGTGGCGCGTCCAGACTCCCGGTAAACGTGGCTTCACGAAATCCCACCGCACGGGCTACATCGTGCGCAACCCGGTATTTCTGGCGCTGCCCATCGTCGCCGGTGGCGCTTGCCAGTTCAAAGATGCGCTTCAGCACCTCCGGGGTTTTAAACGGCACTTCACCAGATACGCGCAGCTCTTTACCCTTCGTTCCCTGCTCTGCCCTAGCTGTGGAACTGGTCTGCCCTGACTGTTCTTTGTCCTGAAACTGCATGGTGAGCGTGACCCGCATGTTTTTCAGAGGGATACCTTCGCCGTTAAGCGCCAGCGTCGCTATCGAGTTCATGTATCATCTCCCTGAGTCCTGCCAGATTTTCCCCTACCATCATCACCGCAGCGCAATGCACCGCCGACACGGCCGGAATATCTTTCACCATATTACGCAGCGTGGTGGTGATATCGCCCTGTGCGGTGAACGTCCAGGCTCGGGCGGTTTTCCCCTTCAGAGATTCCAGACCACTGGCCACCTCGCTGAGAATGTTGTTTCTTTCCTGGATAAAGTCAGCCAATGCCTCCCTTGCCCCCACAAGACTGACCCCGGATGCAGCCTGTATCTGCGCTTCCGCAACGCGTTGTCCATTCAGCGCAGCGCGGGTTGTCGGTGTAGAGAACGGCACGGCCGCAACTGACGCGGTTGCAGGTGACGGGATCAGCATCCTCTCTGTGGCCAGCTCTGCCGCCGACTTTGCCAGTCGTTTAACCTGCATCATGGCCGGAAGCGGAAGCACATCAGCCAGGTCGCCCAGGTTCCGCACAAAATCATCATGACCGCTACCGGTTAACAGGAATATCACCACATCTGAGATATTGCCCACGCCTGCCAGCTGCTGTGACAGATACGAAACAGCGTTACCAGGACTCAGATAGCTCCCGTTTTCCGTTTGCTGCCCCAGACCATAAATCCATTGATGTGCCGGAATGACGGAGCAATTAATATCAGTTAATCGCTCATTCAGTCTGATATTTTTGTACTGCCACATATATCCCCCCTCATAAAGCATAGGCGTTACAGCGCTATTTCTTCTCGTAAACTAGCCTCAGCCTCATTAAGAGGGTTTCCATTACCTGAAAAAGTAAAACTATGAATATAACTTCCCGGATTTGAACTACCGTTAATGACGACAGAAAACTGTACCTGGCAAATATTCTTTGCATCAAGCCCGATTACATTTACTGCCTCAAAAGCTAGCTCTGCTGTAATGACTTCATTCACATCTGATGCACCAAACTCAGAATATGACAGCTGTCGTGATACTTTTTTGCTCACCGTAAATGACATACCCACCTCTATTGTAAATAAATACCTGTTAACGTTCCTGATGACATAACTTTCCCAACATTCGCTTTCAATCCGCGTGAATTCAGGCTCAATTGAAAATCTACCCGACTCCCGGTAGCAGAAGAAAAAAAAGTCCCCCCAACATTTCCTGGCGCTACAGAACCTGGCATTTTCACTGGATTAATCAATGTTTCTGAATTACCACCCGCACTGACAGTGAACGTCAGGCTCAGATTGTTTTCACGGGCAACGTTAAATGATGTTGAAATACCATTCGCACCGGCAGAGCCTAACCACAAGGCGGGACTGATATACCCAACAGTTTCATTGCTGAAATACTTGCAATTTTCACACACAGAGAACTCAGCTAAATTAGCATTTATCGCCGTAACACTTGTCTGAGAATAAAGCCCGACAAAAAGCACATTTGATGCGAGAACCGGCGTGTTATATCCACTATTGAAAGTGATATCAAAGGGCAGGCCTGACAATGAGTTAAAAACACCTCCATTGACAACAAAGGTTGAATTCCTGTTCAGGAGATTGCCCGTACTGTATGTTCTGTCTGATATTTTTCGTAATGCACAGCTACTGAACTCATATCTGCCACACTGATCGGTATAAAATGCTATTGGCGAATTCGTATTCTCTGTATTTCTTGCATTCCTCATTTTAAAGTCAATATTATGATAGTCATAATTTAAATAAGGTCTTATCACTTCCAGGCCTGCCAGCGATACATCATTCATCTCGATGAAGTTTGTTGGCTTATAATTAAGAGTATGCGTAATATTCACAGATTCCTTGTTATACGCAGGCACCCTCCATCCATGCAAATCAATACATTCAGGCTCAGTCGAATTGAATCTTGCATCTTCAATTTTCACTCTCAATGGGAAATATGTTGTTTGTTGTACGGAGTCTGCTTTAATTATTGAATCAAAACGCCGCCCTTGTATCGGATCAACACAATTCAGCCCCTTTACGATAATTTCACGGAAACCCCAAGGTTCAACGGGAGAACCTTCCGGGATGTACCCCAACCCACCATTGTAGGAATATGCAGAAAACAGCGACACACCGTGCCCGGTAGATTCCCTGTATGCGGAGGCATCCCCAACAATAGTCAGGCCGTTTATATATATATTACCGTCAAACACACCACTAAAATCCGGGCGAGTATTAAAAATTCCGGCAATTTCCCGGTATCCACCATAAAAAGAATCATCAAGATCAACCGTAATACGGCTTATATGCATATCTCCCATACCAAATACAGAGAACCCCCAACACCCAACCGAGCAATCTTCTGCATTCAGAGTGCCCATAAATGGATCATGCATATCGATACGATTCAGGTTGCACTCTTTATATGAAAGGTTTGTTGCTAACTGCCCACCAACCACCCCCCAACCATACCCCTGAGCACAGCAGTTTTTGAATGAAAGTCGATTGACATAATTAAAGTTTAACGTATAGGCATAAGCAATCTGTCCCCCCACGACAGGATATGAAGGATACTCATCATAAAGATCCTCCACGCTAATATCATAACAATAATTCAATGATATAATAACTGGATTCTTTTCATTATCCTGTAACGGCCTGTTGTATATTGCCCCGCCATAGATTCTGGCACGGGTGATATTATTAAAACGCATCACCCCATTATTAGACGGCCCATTAATAAAATCCCATGCTGGCAAACGGAACTCTGTTATTTTCTTTTTAACCGGGAGAGCTATCACCTCATTTACGGATGACACCCCATACTTCATCCTGTCATCCATTTTCCCTCTGTTAGAAATGCGGGTATTATGCCACCAGTACTTAGTTTTTCCGCGAGCAACATACAGAGGATCAGCACCACGTATAAAAACAGCATGGCCATTAAGTACTGAGGTGTTTTTTAATCCTTTCAGGATGCTGTCACCAGGAGAGATCGGGACATTATTAATGGCTGAAACAACTGCACTTGATGAATCATAAGTGACTGGTAATTCACTCTGCGTCCCCAGAAGGTATCCTGTGAAGTTAGCAGACGGAACAAACGTAGCTCCATCCAGATCAAAACCTGCGGTACTGGTTGCAAATGTGTTTCCTGAAATAAGATATCTTCCTGATTTCTGAACAACAGGAATACCCAAGTCGTTAGAGTAATTAAAAACATCAATAATGGCCTGGGTAACGTCTTCAGAAGCATCATTTTTAATGTTGAACATATCAAATGACAAAAAAGTCACCAGATTCTGAACAGTTCCTGCCGGGTATATTCCAAGATATGATGAACCACTTCCTTTATTATTAGAACCCAGTTCTTTCAATGAAAATCCGGAAGGACGCAAATCTAAAACAGTACCGTCAGCATTGATGGCCGCAATGGCAAATACATAATGCTGTTCATCATTGTCATGATAATCAGAAAGGGATTCAGCAATTGTCAGCTTTACCGAAGATGCCCAGATGCTGGTAAGCGTACCTTTCCAGCTTACATCAGCCCAAATTTTTACCGGCTTCTGGTCAACGGTGACAGTCTGATCAAACAATAATTCAGCACGAACCCCGGCAATGTAGCCAACACCCTTTTTTACGACGCACTGCGATCCGTTTTTGCTGACCAGGAAACCATCCCCAAAAAATGAGGCTTCACCATAGATATCAATATTTTCACAGCGGATACGCTCATCAACACCACCCAGGCGAGCCGTGAAATCAATCTGCCAGGTATCTGCCGGGGTGATAATCTGGGTCTGCTCTGACGCGCCGTTATACTCCATCAGGAAAGAGCGGGTTAAAACGTTACCCTGCTGGCCAGTCGCCGTTTTAATTTTCTTCTGCATGGGCGCATGGACAATCATCGCCACGACATTATTCGCTTTGTTAACCAGGCCAACCCAGTTAAATTCAAAATCCCCGACATCCGCGCCCATCACGACGGAATACACCACCGCGTTATTGTTTACCATGCCGGTTTTACCCACCGCCTGACGATGGACAATCATCGCCTCTTCCGGCAACCCTTCACCACGATCAATAGGACTGGTAATGTCCAGATTTGGAATATTTGCAAACACAAATTCATCAAGAATGACAACGCCACCGTTTGCCGCTTCCTGGGCTTTTAACTGTTCAAAGGCGGAAGTAATCACCGTCTGACTCATAAATAATACCTACAGTTTTGCGCCAAACATGGCGTTATCATTGATTCCATCACTGGCCGGGAAACAGACATATTCCCCGTCCAGCCGTTTTTCCCCACCGATATATTCCCCGGCGTAATAGCAGATTAATTCCCCGTCATTCCACCCGGCGTTGATATACAGCTGAAGCGTGGTCATTACCTCAAACCGATAGCGGCGGCAGGTGCGGCCGTACTGGCGGATAATCTGCATCATCAGGTCGGCGTTCTGTGCTATCTGGCTGTCCGATACCCTGACGATGATGACGTCCCAGTCAATTTCCGGCTGACGTTCCAGCAACTCCACGTAGCCAATCCCCAGGCGTTCAAAGATGGCAATAAAACCGGCGATGGAGCCTGAGTCCGCCGCATTCACAAAGGCATACGCCACGCGCTTTCTGAACAGGTACAGCGGCTCACCGTTGAAGCGGGTAATATCCCGGTCATAGGCCATCAGCCGTAAAATTGACTCCGAGCAGGTCAGCGGGTCGAACTGGTTAACCGGCCAGGTGATCCACTCCCAGACCAGCTTCCAGTAGCGCCGGGCTGTATTCAGTAATTTGCGTGGCTCGCCTTTGTTCATCCATGAAGGTAGCGTTAACCCGGCCAGTTTTTTATCAAAATCAGTCATGTTCGATACTCACCGTCAGGCTGGCCAGACGTGGGACGTTCAGATCGCTGACGATATCCCGCAGGGAAAAGGTGACTGAATCCACCGCCGTAAACGTCCGGTGGATCTCCCTGCCCAGATTAGAGAAGGAGAACCGGCCATACGGCCACGTCTTCTTCACGCCATAATCCGTGTTTTCCCGAAATGCACAGCGCACCAGGTTTTCCACACCCGACAGCAGCGCATCGCGTTCATCAGCCAGCATGTTGTCCGGGTCAGGCAGGTACAGGACAACATCCAGATCGTGGGCTGTTTCCGGCATAGCGAAACACTGCATGTCATCGCCGTGTCCGTGGTGGCCCTGGGTATTGATGTAGTCATTTACCGCCGCCACAAACGGATCGGAGATCACGCCGCTGTCCAGCAACAAATAGGCGTTAGCGGTTCCTGGGCCGCGCGGGGCGTCGTGCTCAAAATAGATACGGTCAATGCTCAACCCGGCGATACCCGCAATCATGGAGCGGTAGACCGCATCGGTGTGGTAATTACCCACCAGGTTGAACTGGTTACGGCAGCGTTCACGAAGTTCATCATCGCTCTCTTCATCAGCACCCGGCACCGTCAGCCAGTTTTCTTCACTCACCACATGGCTGATACCTGACACCGCCACAGGCAAAATCCGGTAATATCCCGGCGCGAGGTTATACGCGCCACCCGTCCCCTCCGCTTTCACCGGCACCAGTGCGCTGGCAGTGCCTGCGGTGAGAGTGAAATCTTCCGTTACCGCAAGGCGATATACCGTGCCGTTGATACGCTCGGTCTGCACCAGCGTTCCGGCTTTAATCGTGACGACTGCGGCCGGTGAGGCTTTATAGAAGCGGATAACACCCTGTGCGGCCGTTGCCGGTTTAACCGTGATATTGACCGACCAGGCCAGCAAACGCAGCATCTGCCCGGTTGCCGTCGCCACGAACATATTGGCCAGCACGGTATGGATTAGCACGTCGCGAAGCCACATCACCGGCGCGGTGACGATGGCCGTGATCAGCCGCCAGAACGGCGACATTTTCGACGTATTGGTGATAATCCCCTCTTCTGCGGCGATGATATTAAACCGGCTGCGGGCCTCGTCGGCCGTCGCGGGCATACCGCTTTCACTGACCAGAGTTTCAAAATCCACCTGCGGTTTTTCCGTCATAGATCCACCCTCAGCGACAGCGCACCAAAATCATAGGTATCTGCCGTCACCCACAGGCGCGACAGCGTTTCTTCCGTAATGGATACCGTGCCGGGTATCAGCCGTTCATCGTCTTCAATCAGTAATTCCATGCGGGTAAAAATATCGCCACGCAGCGTCGGGCTACGTTCGGCAATTAATTCCGTTGCCAGTCCGCTTTCAATAATGCTGTGAATCACGTCCTGTCCGATACTCTGGCGGTTATTACATAAAACAGGCTCATTACCGGTATTCAGGACAAAATCATCATTTGTAATCAGCAGGTCGATATACAATAAATCACTCATAATCCCATCTCCTGCCACTCCTGCAATTTACCTGGCGTAAATGGCTCCTGCGGATAAATATTCACCGTACCGATGCTGTTACCACGCTTATCCACTTTATTATTATTGCTGTTATTAATGGTTCGGCTGATACCGCCCGGCTCAACGCTGCGTAATTGCCCACCCGTTGAAAGTTTATTTTCTGTCACGGGTGGCGTTGTCGTGGTGGTGCTGATATTCACACCGGGGATCATGTTCAATTTATCCACAATCCAGCTCCATGATGCGCTGAAACTTTTCTTAATGGCCTGCCATATACCGTCAAAGAGTTTCATTATTCCCGACGCCATGCCGCTTAATGCGTCGAGCGGTGAAAATCCCGTCAGCAGCGCAATAAAACTATTCCAGCCCGCTGAAATATATTCCCACACGGAGGCAAAGAGATTCGCCAGCCAGCTGACAGCCTGCGCCACAACCTGAAACGCGGCCGTGTCCATCACAGCGGCTTTGACCGTGTCCCAGTGCTTAACCAGCAGATAACACCCGGCGACCAGCAGCGCGATGGCCCCGATAACCAGCAAAACCGGCCAGCTCATAAAGTTAATGGCGGCACCGGTCAGCATCGCTGTCGTACGAACCACCATCAGCGCTCCACTGACCAGTTTCAGCGCGGCTCCCCAGCCCGTCAGGATGAAAGCAGACAGCCCCATGATAATATTCAGGATCGCCCCCACCGCAGCAAACCCCAGTACTGCCATTGCCACCCAGCCCACCACGCGGGCGATATTCGGGAATAAGCTCATCCAGCGGGCAAAGGTCTGACCTATCTGCGCGGCCCAGTCCAGCAGAGGGTTAAGCGCCGGAACCAGCGTTAACCCGATGGCAATCTGAATAGCCCGGATAATGGCCATAAACCGATCCATCGGTTTAACCAGTTTTGCTGCCGCCTCCTGGGTGCGTTTAAGCCCGTCCGCGCCGCCCAACTCGGTGATATTGCGCTGGAGCACGGACACATTGCCGTAAAGCTGCTTTACCACCGCCGAACTATCGCCGAAGGCGTCATCCAGCTCTTTCTGGGCTTTCAGATTGCCTTCCAGGCTCTGGCCGTATTTCCCCTGTAGCTTAGTGAGAATATCCGGCATGGAGAGCATCTTCCCGGCCGTGTCAGTGAACGACAGGCCCAGCTTTTTACCACCCTCGATAGCTGAGGTCATAAAGCCCTCGTAGGCACTGCTGGCTTCCGTTCCCAGGGTGCGACTCAACTCACCCATCACGGCCAGTTGCTCATTCATGCCGACCCCGTAGTTTGTGCCCGCGCCGCGAGCACCTTCCATCAGGTCTTTGACCATCCCAATTTCCAGCCCGAAGCGCTGGCGCATCAGCGTCATTTTCCCGGCCAGCTGCTCCGCAAACTGTACTTTCCCCAGCGAATCAGCGTCTGTGCGGAAGTTAGCGAACATCTGGCGCATAAACTCAGCCGTTTCTGCGGTGGATGATTGCATTTCAAATGCCATCAGGTTGGCGACCTTCGTCACCTTCGGCAACTCCTGCCCGGTCAGCCCGGCAATGGCGCTGTTAATCTCTGCGGTGGAACGGACAAAATCGGTGGCCACCGTGCCGTAAGTGGTGCTGAAGGCCAGCGCGTCGCGCTGGACAGTCTTCAGCACGCCAGAATCAATGCCCCTGGCGGACTGCTCCTGAAGCGCATTAAACATATCAAATGCCGGTGCCAGCATTCCGCCGATGGACTGCCCCACGCCATACAGTGCAGCGCCACCGATACCGATACGTTTAAACGCCTGAACAGACTTATCCGCAAACTGAACAGCCGAATTCTGCGCAGCCTTAAGCGGGCGCGTGAATTTATCAATCAGACTTAACGTAAAATCCAGGCTGTTCATTAGCTTCCCTTAAAAGCAGTCCCAATTCCGTTCGCTACGGCCACACTCATATTTTCCCAGTAGCGATTATCCAGCCACAATGCAGCAGCAATATCATCCAGTGAATCATCACCGCATGGTAAATAATGTCTGCGCAAAATATAATACTGTTCCATCCCGTTCTGATTAATGGCGGTAATCCGGGCGCTCAGTTTTTTGCAACAATATCCAGTTCAGGCGCAAAGCGCTTATTCACTTCGTTAACCAGCTGCAACGCCGCGCCCGGTAATTTCAGAATATCGGCCAAGTTATCTTTGGTTTCCGCTGTCACAATACGCACCAGATAGTTATGTGCCGGAGACACTTTATTATCCATTGACATGTCATTAATTAATTTATTGTAGGCGGCAATATTCGGCTCAAAAGCAATATCCTTTCCGGCCACGGTCAGTTCAATAATTTGTTTTTCCACGCTGTAAATCCTCTCGTAAATTTATTTCATCGACCAGCTGGTTATGACGGGCGGCACACTGCCCGTAAAGGTCGAGATACATCGTTAATAGCTCTGCGGCATCCCTGCCCGTTTTACCTGCCAGCCTCGGCAGGCTCACTGCACACTTAGTTTTCAGGTTTTCCTGAAAGCGCACGTTCGGTACTGGCGGCGGCGTCGTTGTACATGCGGACAAAATCATCAGACATGCACACGTTAGTGAACACCGGCTTAACCACTTCGGTGCGGATCTCACGCGGTGGCGCATTTTTCAAAGCCTCCAGTTGCTCTTCCAGCCTGCGCCCGGACTGGCTGGCCGCGTCCGCCAGGCGGTTACCGGTAGCCGTCGCCGCCTGGCTGATTGCCAGCGCCATGCTGTCATGCTGCCAGGTGGCCACTTTCCACCCTCCGACAAATGCCAGCACGCAAAGCAGCAGCACACCCGCGACAAGCCTTTCCATCAGCGCACCCCGTTATGTTCCAGGCTGAAGTGATTGCCGTCCGGGTTGGTTTTAAAACGCCCGCCCCAGCTGCCGCCCAGCGACTCCCAGTATTCGCCCAGGGGGCGGTAATCCTCGGTGCGGGTCTTATACTGGCCGTTCACAAACAGATTAAAATCCACTGCCAGACGTTGGGTATGCAGGCTGTTAGAAATCCCGCTGCCCTTTTTCGCGTTCAGCGCCGCCTGCTCCGGCGTGCGGTACGTTTCACCAAACGTCAGACGGAAGCCGTGCTCTTCGGCCCAGTGGATCAAATTGGCCACCATCACCACAAACAGCTGTTGTTTTTCGCTCAACGTCATTTCCCGACTCCTTTACCCAGATCAAAACCCTTTTTCCGCAGCCACACTTCCACACCGTTCAGACCCGCGATACCCAGCGCGGAGCCAATCCCGGCCAGCGCCAGCGGGTGGATATCCGGCACAAAGTACAGCGCCACGCCTGCGGCGAGAGACAACGCGCTGCCGACGATAACGCGCCCCAGGATAAGACGAGCGGTAATCGGCTCATTGCTGGTCAGCATCTTACCCAGCGCAATCAGCGCCCCCATGATGGCCAGCGTGATAAACCCCTTTTCATACTCCTGCATAACTCTCCCTTACGACGCGATCAGACTCTGCGTGGTTTCCGGCTCCAGATACGGAATGCCGTCGATATTGATAAAGCGCGGGTCTGTGACCAGTACCTTGATTTTGCGGGTGGACAGAGCGCCGCCCTTCGGATCAAGGTCTAGAATGCTGCTCAGTACCAGCTTGACGCCAAAGGCTTCAATTTTGGCCTCTTCCTCTCCGGCCTTGCCGTAAAAGAGCATGTCCGCGACCGGAATTCCGCGCCACGACCCTGCTGAACTGGCCTGCGCTTTGAGGGTGGCCAGAGCCTTGATGGACAGTTCAATTTCCCCTTCAGCGGACACATCCCCATCCACATAGCCATCCGGCACCCCCTTCGTCTGCGCCAGCGCAGTGTTATCCGTAATATCCAGTGTCAGCTTTTCGACGTGGATCAAATCCGTTCCCCAGTAGGTGTCAAACGACGCCCCGGAAATACGCTTACTCATGCGGCCCCCTCAAGGCTGGCATCCAGCATCAGATTGATGGTGATTTCCAGCGGCATCTCATACGGACGGATCACCACATAAACCTCCACTTTCTTGCGCGTTTTCCAGACAATGGTCACATCGCCGTCCTTTGGTGATTTGACCTCCCCCGGAAACTGCACCCCGTTAATTTCGCTGGATTTCGACATTTCGCGCAGCGGACGGGCAAAATACAGCTGGTTTGCCGCAATACTTCCCGGCGTACTGTTCAGCGCCCGATCGGCAATTTTGGCAATGGCCAGCAGTCGCACGCGACGGGCTACCTTATCGACGATCCGCACCATCTCCAGTGCCTGATAGTCGCCGCCTTCCGCGTCCAGTGTGCGGCAGTCAGACCAGTAATACCCGTCATAGTCCGCATACCACATCGGCACGCTGAAACGCTGGGCTTCCAGCGCCTGAAGCGTGGCCAGCTGAAGCGATACGCCGTCGCCATCCACCGGCACATCATCACTTCCCATGCTGACCAGCGCCCCGGTTTTCACCCGCGCCGGGCTGTCTGCGATAGTCACGGCACGGTTACAGAGCCGCCCGGCGAGTACGCCCGGCTCATTGCCCCACAGCACCGGCACCAGACAAACAGCCTTTTCAGCTATCCCCGCCTGTAGCGCAGTCAGTCGCGTCAGATAATCGGCCTGGGCTTCGTCCCCCTGCATCGCCTGAACGGCCAGGATAAACCACACCCAGCGGCCATATTTCGCGATCAGGGTGCTGCGTAGCGCGATGGCTTCATTAATCACAGCCTTCTCTGAAACCGCATCACACAGCACCACACCTTCCACAGAGGCCACCTGCTGCGCATCCTGCACGGCATCTGTCCACTTCCCGGCATCATCCAGCACCCGCACAAATGCCCACCAGTTTTGCCCGGCATTGTCGCGGGCCGCAGTCAGCTGACGTTTGAGATCGCTGTCCGCCTCACCCAGCAACACATCCAGATCGCTCTGGCTGTTCACCGGCAACGTTTTGCCGGCATTCACGGTTCCCCGGCCGACAAACAGCAACACGCGTTCCACTTCCGTGGTTTCGCCCTGCTGCTGATTCAGCTGATTCACCCCAACATTAGGCCACGCCATTTCGTCCCCTTATATCCTGTGCTCTTACATCCCAGCCGAAGCCAATCCCCTGCAACTGACGGGCCAGCGCCTGGCTGAAATCCTCGTCACTCATGCCCAGAAACTCACGGGCGGGCAGATCGACAGTCCAGCTGTCCTTTACTGCTTTGCCCGACAGTTTGCGGATCAGCAGACCGGCCTGGTCATAGGGCATCGACGCCAGTAGCTCTTTTGCCATGGGCTTGCGCCAGCGCTTACCCTTCCTGACCCGGTAGCCCAGCGCCCGCAGACGTTTTACCTGCGCAGGCGTCGCCATCTGCCCTGCTCGACTGCCGCGCCTGACGCTGCTTCGATTGACCCTCACGCTCATACCGTTCTGCTGGCTGTACGCCACCACCCCGGCAGGCACATCCCCTGTTCCGTTGCGGTAGCCACCTCCCTGGAGATACACCCGCACCGCGCTGATTTCCGGCATATCCCGGATATGCAGCAACTTCGGCATGTTGCGCAGCATTTTGCCTTTGCGCTTCGTCCTGCGCCCCGGCCAGGCTTCCCCGTCCGGATCGGCCTGATTGCGTACGTTTCGCTTTGCGGCGGCGATCAGCCCGTATTTGGCCAGACGCCACAGCAGGCGCTGCCGCTTCGCTTTTGGCAGGTCTGCGCGGGCCAATGTCCTGCGCAGTTCCGACAGCTGGGATTTGTTCAGCTCACCGCCGATAATCATCAGCCATCCCCTACCGGCGCACCGGTGCTGTCAGCGCCGAAAATCTGCGCACTGAATGCCGTCCAGATCTCAGGGTCAGCCAGTCGCCAGCGTTGCCCCTGCCACGGAATTGGCCCGTTTTCGTCAGGCACCAGAACCAGCTCTTCCACCATCGGAACACTGACCAGCACCGTGGCCGTCTCTTCGCTGTCCACCGACACATCCCAGTCAGGATCAGCCTCGTTAATCCCCAGCTCATCGAATAATTCCCGGTCTGTGTCGTCAAGCCACGCGGCCATCAGCGAAAACAGCAGGCGCGGATCGCAAATCCTGTACGGAAAGCGCTCCCAGGAAAGCACAGCGCTGTAACGGATAACCGCCTGGCGGTACTGTTCCAGTCCCAAATCCTTTGCAGCGGGAATAAACTGCATTTCGTCCATGACGCTGGTAAATGCCCCCATTGCGCGGGCGGGTACGTTTTCCCTGAAAAAGGCGGTCAGTGATTCCAGCTGTGTGTTTTTCATACCTTTTTCACCGTTGCTCTCTTCAGCCCCTTCATTCTGCGGATCACCACCGAGGCTTCAGTTAACAGCCCCGCGCGTGTCTCCGCGCTTTCCTGCCCCGGGTGCGAATCACGCCGCCCGATGGTGGCGAACTCGCCCAGCAAATCCGCCTTTCCCCGCGCAAACACCGCTTTGGTGTACTGGGCGCATAAACCGTTCAGGCCATTCATCGTGACACCCGGCACAGCTTCTGCCGTCAGATGCCCTTTTGCCAGATATCCGGCCTGTACCCCTTCCAGCTCTGCGTTAACTTCCATCACAGCACTCAACAACGCCTGCGCGAGTGTTTCTGCGTCGATATCTGGTGGCAGGGAGCGCTGTGCCTGAAAATCCTTCAGGTTTAAGTCCGGCCAGAATCCGTTATTGCTCAGTTGCTCATCCTGGTAATCAATCGGGTTGCCACTGAACATAAATCCCCCTTAAAAAGACGGGCTGACCGGTTTCCACGGCGCAAATTCACATCCGCGATTTGCCCTCCACCGCGCCCGTCTGGCGGTTGGTAGTTGTCAGCCTTGCGTCAGTTTGCGCAGACGTGCGGCGATGGTCTGCCGGGCTGTTTTCACGCCAATTTTGAAATAGTGCTGTTCCGCAACAGCCAGTAACCGATCGGCTTTTTCCAGCGTGTCGATATCGTCCACGCCCGCCGCCGTCTTCTGGCCATCCTCATTGCGCAGCAGTTCCAGCCCGGCGAACTTAAACCACTTCGCCGTAACCTGCTCATGCAGTCGCCAGGTATTGGCGACGCGCTCAAAGGTGCGCGAAAAATACGGTTCGATACTTTCCCCGCGTCCGGCAGACTCTTCCGCCCATGCCAGCATCGTATCGGCCACGAATGTGGGAAAGTTGCTGCGCAGACGGTCAGGCGTGGCCTGCTGCTGGCTGATAGCGATATCCGCCCAGTCCAGCGCCTTATCCAGATTTCCCACATCAAACAGCCAGATCACGCACCAGGCGAAAACCGGGTTTGCGTATACCTGGCCGCTGACCAGATAGGCTTCCACCGTGGGCACCCAGCGAGGCAGCAGCACATCGCGCTTAAACACAATGCGATCGGGAATAAACTGAATGCTACGTGCCTGCTCCACGTCCTTTTCCAGCGCTTTTACCAGAATGTGCATACTCTCACTGCTGTCCACGGCCTGACTGCGCTGTAACTGGCGCTCAGTGGCGATGCGCTGGCTGTGCCGTTGTGCGGGAGAAAGTGCCATTTATTAGCCCTCCTGCTGCTCACTGACCTTGCCGATGGTCACGGCGGACTCGTCGATAGCCGCGTACAATTCAGGCACCTCAACGGCGTAACCTTCGTTGCGCAGGTATTTGTTTTCAAACTGCTTACGGTCATCAACAAACTCGGCCTTACGCTGACGGGTGTTACGCTGGGTGTAGATGTGCAAGTTACTGAGCGGCGTAACAACCATGCGCTTGCCCGGCATAAACGGCGGGATAATGGCCTTACGGCCCGCGATAGTGTTACCCAGCAGCTGCGCGGCAATTTTCTCAGTCGGACGGTCTGCCGCCTGATACAGCCGGTATTGCTCCGCCGCAACCAGATCGGCCCCGACCAGCACCACCAGACGCGGGTCATTGCGGAACTGCGCCGGAATTTTGGCGTTAATCAGGTCTGACGCCATCGCATCCAGAGAGTGATAATCTCCGGCATCATCCAGCACGACCGGATCGGTCATAATCTGGTTGCCATTGAGCAGCGTTTTCATGCGCTCATGCCAGCCGATGTTGACGTCTTCACCGTTCGGATTCGCAGTCGGATCGGTGGTTTTGGCGCGACTCTTACCGTTAAAGCCAATGCGCAGCATGTCCAGCGCAAACGCCTGGGTGGTAAACGCCTGCACCAGGTTGTAAAACTCATTCTCTTCTTTCCCGGCATTCGCCCAGACGGAAAGCAGATCCCAACGCAGGGCGGCACAACTGTCGGTTTCCACCAGGGAATAATCGTTACCGTCCACGCCGACCTGACGGATAAAGCGCCCATTTTCGCTGCGGCCGGTATGCAGTACCGACGACCCTACGGAAATCACCTGGCCACTCAGTTGGTCAACGTCCAGACAGGTGATCATGTTCAGGAACTCCACCGATTCCAGCAGGGCCAGACGCAACGCATTTTCCTGCGGGTCATTCAGGGCAAAATAACGGCTGGTATCACGCGCCCCAAACTGCTGCGCCATCCCCGCCGAATATTTGTCCAGTAATTCCCGCGCACGGTTATTAAGGTGCATAAAACTCCCTCGCCATTAAGCGATAATAAATTTTGTTTCTACGTTATTCGCGGCGCGAACAATTACAGGAAATTAAATTTTCCGGCCTTGCCTGGGATCTGACGCTGTTTACGTTTACCGTTATTACCCAGTTCATTAAAGCGGGTCACAATTTCTGCCGCATTATCACGAATAGCGGCAAACTCTTCGGTATCGACCACTTCAGAAATGGTATCAACATCGTCCTGTACAGAATTAAGCTGCGCTTCGATAGCCCCCACACGCGCTTCCAGATCGTTTAATGCGCTGGCCAGCGCCTGCAACTTATCATCACCCGCTGGCGTATCGTCAGCCGGGTTTTCGTTTTCAAACTTCGGCTTCAGACCAAAAAGTTTTTGCCAGTTTTTCATCAGTCCATCCTGTTTAATTTTGCCATCACGGGAGATCACACCACTGTAATATCCCTGCCTGTTCAATCGACGGCGACCGAATCGCAGTCTTGTTGTGCCTGTGCTGGCCGGATTATCCGTGACACCCAGCCCCATCAGATAGGTGCGCTCACCGCCTCGCCAGTTCAGCTCCGGCTCTACGGAGAAAAACAACAGCTGACCTTCGTCATTGGCATAAATCAGGCGCTTATTCGGGCGGATACTGACAAACAATCTCGCCAGCCCGTCTTCACCCTCATGCCATTCCGCTTCCAGCACCTCGCCAAAATTCCCGAAATCGCGCTCATGCTCCGGCCACAGCAGGGCGGCATAATGATTAGCGTCGTAGGTTTCCCCCATGTCGATAATCCACTGCCGCTCAATCACCCGCCCGTCAACCGTATCGCCTTCAGTCGCGACGCACAGCCAACCCGTTTTTAAATGCGACACATATTCCCTCCCCTGCCGATTTAATGAATCTCATGCTGTGAACTGAATTATTGCGAAATAATCCCCAGACCGCATCCGGCTTAATTCTGGTTAATTCGGTTAAGCGCTTATTCCGAACAGCCCCGAATATCGACCGCCGTTTTTTAATTCAGGCCACGGCATAATTAAATCTATGGCTAAATACTCAGAAGAATTAAAAGGCGTGGCGCGGGCGCTGTATCTGCGCCGCTATACGCCGAAAGAAATTGCATCAGAATTAAATCTGCCGAATGCGCGGATCGTTTACTACTGGGCGCATAAAGACGGCTGGGCGGATCTGCTCAGTTTTGAAAGCACTGAGGAAGCGATTGAACGCCGCTACCAGCTGCTGACCGCCCGCGAAGGAAAAACCGATCTCGACCTTAAAGAAATGGACATGCTCATTGCGCACGCCGTGAAGCTGCGGGCGCAGCGCAATAAACATAAGGAGAAACTGGCCTCAAGCAAGGGAGCACACGCCGATCACGCCTGCGATAACGAGAATGACGACGGCGAGCCGCGTAAAAAACGGAAGTATAAGAAGAACGATATTTCGTCCCTCACCCAGGAGGACTTCGATACCTGGGCCAGTGAGCATCTTTTCGACTATCAAAAACATCTGCGCCTGAACATTGGCCAGCAGGTGCGCAACATTCTGAAAAGCCGCCAGATTGGCGCGACCTGGTATTTTGCCTTTGAGGCGTTGGAAAACGCCGTTATGACCGGCGACCCGCAAATATTCCTTTCTGCATCAAAGGTTCAGGCAGAGTATTTCCGCTCTTATATTGTCAACATCGCTGAACAGTATTTCGGTATCACCCTGACCGGCAATCCGATCCGGCTCAGCAACGGCGCAGAACTGCGCTTTTTGTCCACCAACAAAAATACCGCGCAGTCCTACAGCGGCCATCTGTACTGCGATGAATATTTCTGGGTGCCGAACTTCGCCAGGCTTAACGAAGTGGCCAGCGCAATGGCCACGCATGACAAATGGCGCACCACCTACTTTTCCACCCCGTCCGCGAAAACGCACCAGGCCTACCCGTTCTGGACAGGCGAAGAGTGGAAAAGAGGCAGTAAAAAACGCGCGGCCGTTAAGTTTCCTTCATTTGATGAAATGCGCGACGGCGGGCGACTCTGCCCGGATGGCCAGTGGCGCTATATCATCACGATGGAGGATGCGATCGCGGGCGGGTTCAACCTGGCCAGCATCGAAAAACTGCGCAACCGCTACAACGATACCACCTTCAATATGCTCTATATGTGCGTTTTCGTTGACAGCAAAGACAGTGTTTTCAGCTTCACCGACCTGGAAGGCTGCGCCGTCGAAACGGAAACCTGGCAGGATCACGATCCGAACGCTGCGCGGCCGTTCGGCAATCGCCCGGTATGGGGCGGCTTCGACCCGGCCCGCAGCGGGGATTTATCCTGCTTTATCATACTGGCCCCTCCGGTACTGGCCGCAGAAAAATTCCGCGTACTGGCCGTCTTTAACTGGAAGGGGATGAACTTCCGCTGGCAGGCCCAGCAGATAGAGACGCTGTTTAAGCGCTACAACTTCACCTACCTGGGTATTGACGTGACCGGCATCGGCCAGGGCGTCTTTGACAATATCCAGCACTTTGCCATGCGCGTGGCTGTTCCCATTCGCTACGACATGAGCACCAAAAACCAGCTGGTACTGAAAGCCGCAGACGTGGTGGAAAGTCAGCGCATTGAGTGGGACAAAGAGCTGAAGGAGATCCCGGCCAGCTTTATGGCCATCCGGCGCACCACCACACAAAGCGGTAACGCCATGACCTTTGTTGCAGACCGCAGCCCGGAGACGGGCCACGCGGAATCATTCTGGGCGATCACCCACGCCCTGCACAACGAACCGCTGAACTACGAAAATAAACCAAAATCCCGTTGGGGAATGAAGAAGGCAGCATGACGAAAAAACGATATACCGCCCGTAACAAGCGCGGCGATAAAGCCAAAAAGATGAGCATTATTTCGTTCGGCAAACCCGAGCCGGTGCTGACTACCGGTACGGATTACCGGGATATCTGGTACGACAACGCCGCCGATCACTACACCCAGCCAATAGACCGCCTGGCGCTGGCGCAGCTGATTAACCTGAACGGCCAGCACGGCGGCATCCTGCACGCCCGCAAAAATATGGTGATATCGGACTACATCAGCGGTGGCCTGACCCATGACGAACTTGACGCGGCGGTATTTGATTTTCTGACCTTCGGTGATATAGCCATAGCAAAAATCCGCAACGGCTGGGGTGACGTTATCGACCTGGCACCGCTGCCTGGCCTTTACATGCGACGCCGCAAGGACAGGGAGAACGCGCAGCCGGTTCCTGGTGACTACGTGGTACTACAGGAAGGAGAACCGCTGGTTTACCCGGAAGAGGACATTATTTTCATCAAGATGTACGACCCGCAGCAGCATATCTATGGATTGCCGGACTACATCGGCGGCGTCCACTCCGCACTGCTCAACAGTGAAGCGGTTATTTTCCGCCGTCGCTACTACCACAACGGTGCGCACACGGGCGGTATTCTCTACACCCGCGACCCCAGCATGACGGACGAGATGGAGGAAGAGATTGAACAACAATTGCGGGACAGTAAGGGGATCGGCAACTTCTCCACCATTCTGGTGAATATCCCTGGCGGTGAAGGCGATGCCATCAAATTCATTGAAATGGGCGATATTTCTGCAAAGGATGAATTTGCCAACGTGAAGAACATCAGCGCCCAGGACATTCTGAATGCGCACCGCTTTCCGGCCGGGCTGGCAGGTATCGTTCCGCAAAATGCGGCGGGACTGGGCGACCCGGAAAAGACAGAGCGAACCTATAAACGCAACGAAGTACGCCCTATCCAGCGCCGCCTGTCTATGGCCATCAACGGCGATCCCGAAGTTCCCCCACGACTGCACCTAAATTTTTCAGCTGAAACAACGGATAAGGATGCGGCATGAGACAAAAAAGGCTAAAATCCAGGCATATTTTGACAGCTGGAGAGTGGAATATGCGCGTGCTGAAAATCGAATGCCCGGAATGCGGCTCAAAGGCGGTTATTCGCAAGACAAACCGGAAGCACCGGCAGATTGCTGATATTTACTGCGCCTGCGCGGACGTAGAGTGTGGGCATACTTTTGTTATGAACCTGACCTTTTCCCACACTCTCAGCCCGAGCGCAAAAACAGGCGATGCGATGGTTCAGGCTCTGCTTAACCACCTTTCACCTGTTCAGAAGCAAATGGCTCTTGACCTACTGAAAGCCACACCCGCAGCGTAAAATGCCCCCGCATCGGGGGTTATTAGCTTCATTTTCATCCAGTTTTCTGGATAAATCCTCCGTCAACTCCCCCAGCCAGGCTATCGCCACATCTTTTTCGTCAACAGAGCAATTCCCCCGAGCAACCAACTTTGTAAATAACGCAATCCGCTGAAGCGCAATAGTCTCAACAAATAAATCCTGCACTAATATCCCCTTACAAACAACTGTATAAAGATACAGTATAGAGTAAATCACATTTCGAAACTTGAAAACAAAAACATAAGAATGTTCTGCAATATCTGTCACTTAAATAAAAAATCGTCACGACCAACCCGGCCAGCGCTGACTGCTCGAATCATGCTGCTTCTCCTGTAACCGTCCATTCTTTAAAATCAGCGCTCCCCGGCCATACATCACCCCGCTGCCGCGCATCAGTATGGCTATTTCTTCATCGGAACCGACAAACCCCCTCTGGTTTAAATCACTTTTTAACCGCCTGCGGGCTTCACCCTCCGTACAGTTATTGACAGAACTCCTAGGCGGCGCATCCGCGCCGCTAACAGCTGCCGCCTGATCGGCGGCTAACTTCGGAACAATCTTCCACTTTGTAATCCGGGTTAAAATGGGCACATCCATGCCAACGGCAGGAGAGAAAACCCCCTTAATCCGCACAATTTCTTCACCATATGCGTTAAATTCCGGGCTGGTTTCATACCATGTGCGTGCGATCAGCTCATCCCGTCTTACGAATGGTCCGCCCTGCTCATTGATATATTTCGCCCAATCTCCGCTGTCAGCAGCATCATGTACCGCAGCAAATTCAACGCTTAATCCCATCGCGGTATCGTGATCAGCCATCCTGCGCAATTCGCGCCATACCGTTACCGGCGCACCACCTACGAACTGAAACTGGCGGATACGCCAGCATGATGCCCATGCAGCAGCTGCGGCGGCGGCTTCTTTCATTGGCTTGCCGCTTTCGTCGTCCAGTTCATCATCCAGCGCATAGCCATCAATGTTTTTTGATATGTATTTGGCTACATAACCGGTTGCTGACCCTTTTTCCGGATCGATACTTTCAGCATGAAAGCGTGCCTTTCTGGCTTTATCGGTGATCAGCTCGCCATGGTCTTCATCCATCGCATAATCACGCAGAATGCCGCGCACCTGTTCAACCTCTTCAGGACGCATAAACAGCAACATGTGCCAGTGTGGCGTGCCATCGTGATGCGGCTCCGCAACCCTGATTCCGAACACGCGCAAGTCTTCCCGGTGAAGCTTTGCCCTGATCCGTCCCCAGATTTTACGCAGATATCCCTGGGTATCAGCCGGACTGCTGCCATTCCATTTACGGTTGCGGTGGCCATGAATAGTAGTCGCGTGATATTTAGACGGCGCAGTGATGGTGTAAAACTCCCCCACATACCCCAGCTCATTACAAACGTTTTCAAATCCACGAATACGCACCATCATTTCTGTACGGCGGATCGCGGGATTGGCCACGCTCCCCCAGTACTTATCAATCAGGCTAATCCGGTTGCCGAATTCATCCTCAAGCTCCATCGACTTCAGGAATTCCCGCGTGCGGCGCTTCTGCTCCTTCCAGTCACGAATAAGCTGTTTGCTGGCGTAAGTGCTGACCTTTTTGCTGACGTGATTCAGGGCGATATGTAAATGCTCGCGCCACTCTGACGCATGGCGGCGCAGGCGAAGCGCCCACCACTGATCAGACATCATTTTGGCAAGAGAAGCGGCGGCTTTTGGCTCCTCGAAGCAACGACGCATTAACTTTTCATAATCCGGCGCAGACTGGCGGAATGCATGAGTAATGGCAGCAGCACGGACATAAAGTGCATGCAGCAACTTAAGCGCACCGGCATCCGGCATTTCATCGTTTATGCTACTGAGTTCCATTGTGATGAACGTCGAAACATCCTGCGCCAGCAGGTCAATATCCTCTTTCGACATATCAGGCAGGTGGTTGAAGCGGTACATAAGGCGCACAGTATCGGCGGTCATTTTGCCGATGTGATAACGCTCTGAAACAATATTGATACGCGGCAGAATGCGTTCAAGGAAGGTTTTAGCCAGGTAAGCATTTGCGCGCTTTATACCCTGTTCTTTTTCCAACTTGCTGGCTGTCGCATTTACCGACATACGAACAATCACAGATTGCTTTTGTAGCAAATCCTGGGCGCAAGCCAGCGCCGCATTCTCTCGATCTCGGCGCTGTAGTTCTTCGTATGTGGGTATCGGGCTTGAAATGGCCTTACGGGGTGCATTCCAGGAATACGCCCAGTGTGTGATGGCGTGTGCATCTTCAGACTGATTAGCATCACGCCGCCCTGAATCGGCGGCGCAATGTTTGTCTAAGGCCAACGTCATGCGATGGCCTTTGCAATTGAATCAAGTGGGGATTTCAGGATCAGCTCACTGGCCATCTTCTGACTAACAGCCGATGCCCCAACGCTACGGGGCGCATTCACCTGCACCGCCTCAAAACCGGCATACAGGTAATGCACCATCTCCAGATTACTGTTTGAGGCAACAACACTAATCCCTTTACGTGCCAGGCGGCGCAACTTCCGCGCCAGCCTTCCCTGATCCATATGCGTAAAATCGCTTCCATGGTAAGCGGTAAAATTATCGCTTTCCGTCAGGTATGGCGGATCACAATAAATAACGTCATAACCATCCCGGACTAATTCAAGCGTTTCCGAATAGTGAGCGGTGATAAACGTTGCCCGCTTTGCCTTTTCCTTAAATGCATGAATTTCGTCTAACGGAAAATAAGGTTTCTTGTACTTACCAAACGGTACATTGAACTGCCCGCGCCGGTTATAGCGGCACAGACCATTAAAGCCGTGACGGTTCAGGTACATGAAACGCGCGGCCGATTCCACGCAATTTGCGCCCCCCTTCTCTGACTGATTGAACAAATCCCGGACTGCATAATAGAAAACAGCCCGGCTTTCTTCTTCACCCAGCGAACCGGCAGAAAATAGCGTTTCCAGCTCAACAAGGAACGCATCGGTATGATAGGCCATGGCCTTATACAGATTGACCAGATCAGGATTAATGTCACCAATCAGGTACTCGTCATAATCCGTATTCATCATTACGGCGCAGGAACCGGCAAATGGCTCAATCAGGCGTTTACCTTCAGGTAAATGCGGAAGCAGCTGCGGCATAAGGCGGGCTTTACTGCCCACCCATTTCAACGGTGTTTTTACTGCCATGCTGCACCACCTTTACTGCAAATAGCCGCTGCCTCTTCCCGGATCAGTTCGACAATCTCAGCCGCGCTTAAACCTTCATTTGCGGCATGGGTGGCCAGCTTATCCAGGCGAGTGGAACACAGATCGGCGGCAACGGCCTTACCTTCTGCAGTTGCTTTGGTCAGCATGGCCAGCAGGTCAGTACCGGAATTTATTGCGTGCAAATGGTTACGTGTCATGTTCATTTTGGCTTCCTTAAGGCAAAAGAATCCCCGGCCACCGTTGGGATGGCCAAAAAATCAGGCGATTAGTTAGTGGAAAGAAAAGGTAATAGGTACGGCGGTATAACTAGGCGCAGGAACCTTATGCAGTTCATAAGTATTGCGCCACCACTCCTGGATCAGCGCCTTGATTTCACCAGCACCCAACGATCCAGCGATGTAATACATGGAACGGATGCTGGCCAGCGCTTCCACCTGCTGTAGCTGGCTTTCCGCCTCACGATATGCACAGCACCAGTAAGCTGCATTGACTGCCAGCCAGTGGCGCTTGCTGGTCATATGTTCAGTGTCATTAAAGAAAAATGGATGCAGGGCAACACGATTATTTTTTACAGTGCATTTTTCCAAAAAGAGAATGGCGTAATTGTGTGGTACGCCCCATGCGGCCAGCTCACGCCCCAGCTCTTTAGCGTCTACTGAAATAATGGACATTAGTGATTCTCCTGCTGCATTTTGCTAACGATATGAGGCGCAATAATCATCTGCACCCCGTTGCGGCTATTAATCGGATGCGCTTTTTTAATCGGTCTGTCATGTGCTGTACGGGCTGAAAAATCAGAGTCCCGCAACGAACCGAATCCCTCAAAAGTCAGACGCGCCCTGGATATGCCCTGGCGCAAGTGGATCATGGCGCGATAGTCCAGACGTTCGAAAAGTTCACGCCAGCAACACTTGCTAAGACTGGCTTTAAACTCCCCGGATCCGGAAGATACGCCCGCAGCATGGAGGACAACCCCGCGCCACTCCGGCGTTAACTTGTCCCACCAATCAGCGGCTTCACTGCTGTTACTGAAATATTTGCGGCGTATGTTGCGCAGCTGCGCCAGCCCCAGCTTTTGCCGTTCCTGATTAATGGCCATACTGCCCCCGGACTAATCCCATCAGGCGATGCCACCAACGGCGGCGCGGTTGATGCGCCGTAAATTTATATACGTGGCTGGGATTCCAGCGCTGACCATCTGGCAGCTCAATCCAGCCAGTTGAACCGCTGGCTAGCTGCATAGGTGGTGACTGGTGCTTCAAATAGGTAACAAAGGCTTTCATTGTTTTCCCTCACATCATTCCTGTGACGTTAGTTGTCACGATATCGACAGCAGCAGCCAGCACCGGCGCGGACTGAATACGGCTTTCAACGGTATAAGCCAGCACGGAAAGGCTACGGATGGCATCGCGGGCGCGATCAAGGATTTGAGTTCGGCGGGCGGAGGTCATGCACTCCGTTGATACGGCTTCCCCAGCGATCGCACCGACACTGGCGGTGGCGGTCAGGGCACAAAACTGCATATTCCCCGGCGTGGCATTGTTCACTGGAACTGACGGCAGGCAATTAATCTGGCTCAGAAGCCCATCCAGCAGGCGGGCATCTTCTGTGTGGTCAGTAATTGCCAGCAATTCATCACACGTCAGGCGGTGCGGTTGCACAGGATTCAGTTTATTGCGCAGCATTTGTGGACGCATTCCCACAGCCGCTGCAACTTCTTCCAGGTTATGCGCCAGCGCAAACGCTCGGCAAGCGGCATCAAAGTGCGCATGTTTAGAAGTTTGGTAATCAAACATAGTCAACACTCTCCCTGCGTTTCAAAATCGAATCAGTTAAGTACGATGTTGCAACCCGCAAGGGCGTCAATTGTCATTGCCGCGATATTGATCATGACTTTTTCACGACCCTTATCTTTGCGTAAGCGATGGCGAGGTAAGCGGCCATCTTTCAGCATGGCATCCACAGTATCTTCAGATAACCCGGTGAGTTCGATGTACTTTTCTTTAGAGATTGAAGGGACAGGCAGATTGATTGAAATGTTAGTGGTCATAGTGCAAGATTCCTCGTTTGAGTCTTAAACCGTAACTAGCGGTGACAAGTATTAATAACTCCATTTCCGTACTTCAAACGGAAGGCTAATGCTTCAAATGGAGTTAGTCAATAATTAAAACTCCAAAGGCGTAATTATGGACTTCAATAGAGGCGGACAGGAAGTAATCAAGCGATTACTAATTGCTTATGGATTCAAGACAAGACAGGCGCTTTGCGAACAGCTTGGCGCATCAACTAGCACAATGAGCACAAGATGGATGAGGGATATTTTTCCCGCAGACTGGGTTATTCAGTGCGCGATGGAAACAGGCGCTTCGCTTGAATGGCTCTCCTTTGGGAAGGGCGAAGCCTTCCATAACGTAGCGGAAAACTCTCCAAATGAGTATATAAAGACGGCCAACGACAACGCCATGGGTGATGTGGTCGCGGTTCCTCGTAAGAAAATCATTGATGGGAATCTGTACGAATCCAATTTTTATATGCTCGATAAGGCAATGCTTCCCTCTCACCTCAGCAAGCCTGTAATCATCCTTGATGACGAAATCCCGTACGTCGCAGACATGAAAACTGACGAACTATCGGATGGAACATGGGTTGTTGAAATTGAGGGAAAAACAAGCATAAAAGAGCTGACCCGTATTCCTGTTGGCAGGGTGCTTGTAGCCCCAATATCTGGCGGCCAATCTTTTGAATGTGGGATCAATGACCTTAAACCATTAGCTAAATGCCACTATTACCTAATGTCGAATGTTTGATGGTGCGAACATCAAACATTGACACTGTATAAATAAACAGTGAATTATACCCCCCATAGCAAGTAATAAGGGGTATTGAATGGCTATTCGGAAACTTGAAACGGGCAAATGGCTCTGTGAATGCTACCCTGCCGGACGTTCCGGGCGCAGGGTTCGAAAGCAATTTGCAACAAAAGGTGAGGCAATGGCCTTTGAGCGCCACACGATGGATGAGGCCGCGGCCAAACCGTGGCTGGGCGATGTCGCTGATCGGCGCTCTTTAAAAGATATTGTTAACCTCTGGTATAAACTGCACGGCATTTCGCTTTCTGCTGGCGAACACGTATACGAAAAGCTACTGCTGATCGTGGACGCACTAGGAAATCCTCTGGCTACATCGCTCACCCCAAAAATGTTTGCTCACTACCGCGATAAACGCCTAACGGGAGAGATATATTTCAGTGAGAAATGGAAGAATGGCGCTAGCCCTGTCACGGTAAATCTTGAACAAAGTTATTTAAGCGGTGCCTTTAGTGAACTGATTCGCTTGGGCGAATGGCTTCAGCCAAACCCTCTTGAAAACATGCGTAAGTTTACTATTGCTGAAAAGGAAATGGCCTGGTTGACACATGATCAGATTGCAGAACTTCTGTATGACTGCCAGCGCCAAAATAAGCTGTTGACGCTGGTTGTGAAGATTTGCCTCAGTACTGGGGCAAGATGGAGAGAGGCAGTCAATCTGACAAGGTCGCAGGTAACGAAGTACCGCATCACGTTCACCAGAACGAAGGGAAAGAAAAACAGAAGCATCCCTATCAGCAAGGAGCTATATGAAGAAATCACCGCGCTGAAGGGGTTCAAATTTTTTGATGACTACTATTTTCAATTTGCATCAGTGATGGATAAAACTTCTATCATCTTGCCGCGTGGCCAGCTAACGCATGTTCTTCGCCACACCTTTGCAGCTCACTTTATGATGTCCGGGGGAAACATACTCGCTCTGCAAAAAATACTGGGACACCACGATATTAAAATGACAATGCGTTATGCTCACCTCGCCCCAGATCACCTTGAAACCGCACTAAGGTTTAACCCACTTGCCACGATGAAGAATGGCGACAAAATGGCGGCAGCGGTTGCCACTCCCTAACATTTATCACCCCTTATCACCTTTGTAACTAATTGATTATTATGTAAGTCCATGTTTTACATAGCCCATTTATATAAATGGGTTTTTTGTTGCCTGAAATTCCCCATCCTGAATCACTCCGCCCTCAATCGTCCGTTTACAGCGCCGACGGCGGTTTGCATCATGACGTTTATTACCCATAGTTTTGCGCTAACGGGGCAGAAGCTGTCTTATCTAAAGACAGACCTTCGGCGGCGCTACGCTTCCCCGGCCAGGCGGCCGACCATCAGGCGAATGGCCTCTTTTGAGAGCGGCGCGCTGTCGGTAACGAAATGCAGTGTCATGCCTTCAATAAACGCATCCAGCCCGCGGGCGGTTTGCGGTTCAAACCACTGCTCCAGCGTCTGCTGGCTGCGCTGCATCCAGCTTTGCATCACCGCCTTTAGCGCCGGCTGGCTGCTGCAGAAGGCATACAGCTGATACATCAGCTCCATGTTCCGCGCGGTGGTCACCTGGGCGCTAAAAATCAGATCGGCGATGGCGTCACAGGCCTCATCGCGATTGCTCACTCCGGCGAAAAACTGCTGATACTGAGCGGACATCTCGGCGGTAAAAATGCAAAACGCCTCCTCAATCAGCGCATCTATACCGCTGAAATAGTAGGTCAGCGAACCCAGCGGGACTTCGGCGCAGCAGGCAATCTTACGATGCGTGACCGCATGAATACCGTGGGCGGCAATCGTGTCCAGGGTCGCGTTCAAAATGCGCTCCCGACGCTGGGGATCGTTCGGTCGACGGGCCATATTCATCTCTTTTCATTGCGCCCCATTCACAGGTCATGATGGGAATAACGATAGCCAACAATTCGCTAACCTGAAGGCTATCCGGTGTATGTACAAATGTACACAAACTTGCTAGTGTTGTCTGCATCTTCTCATTCACTGGCGTTTACGGATGACAGCGCAAAACTCCCGCAGAGCCCTCCAGCTTCGGCTATGGGCGCTATTTATGTTCTTCTTTATCCCCGGATTACTAATGGCCTCGTGGGCCACGCGCACGCCGGCAATCCGCGATCTGCTGGCGCTATCGACGGCGGAAATGGGCATCGTTCTGTTTGGCCTGTCGATTGGCTCGATGAGCGGCATTCTCTGCTCGGCGTGGCTGGTTAAACGTTTCGGCACCCGCAAGGTTATTCGTACCACCATGTCCTGCGCGGTGGTGGGCATGGCGGTGCTGAGCGTGGCGCTGTGGTTCACTTCGGCGACCCTGTTTGCCATCGGGCTGGCGATTTTCGGCGCCAGCTTCGGTTCGGCAGAAGTGGCGATTAACGTTGAAGGCGCCGCCGTCGAACGCGAAATGAATAAAACCGTGCTGCCGATGATGCACGGCTTCTACAGCTTCGGCACCCTGATCGGCGCCGGTATAGGTATGGCGGTCACCGGCTTTGGCCTGCCCGCCGCGCCGCACATTCTGCTGGCCGCGCTGGTGGCGATCGCGCCAATTGCGATAGCCATTCGCGCCATCCCTGATGGCACCGGGAAAAATGCTGCCGAGGCCGCTCAGCAGGGGGAAAAAGGCCTGCCGGTCTGGCGCGACGTTCAGCTGCTGCTGATTGGCGTCGTGGTGCTGGCAATGGCGTTCGCCGAAGGCTCCGCCAACGACTGGCTGCCGCTGCTGATGGTGGATGGTCACGGCTTTAGCCCAACCTCAGGCTCCTTAATTTACGCCGGATTCACCCTCGGGATGACCGTTGGCCGCTTTACCGGCGGCTGGTTCATTGACCGCTACAGCCGGGTGACGGTGGTTCGCGCCAGCGCGGTAATGGGCGCGCTGGGCATTGGTCTGATTATTTTTGTTGATAATCCGTGGGTCGCCGGGATCTCCGTGCTGCTCTGGGGGCTCGGCGCGTCGCTCGGTTTCCCGCTGACCATTTCGGCCGCCAGCGACACCGGGCCGGATGCGCCGAAGCGCGTCAGCGTGGTGGCGATAACCGGCTACCTCGCCTTCCTCGTCGGGCCGCCGCTGCTGGGCTTCCTCGGCGAACATTTCGGCCTGCGCAGCGCCATGATGGTGGTGCTGGGGCTGGTCATGGTGGCGGCCCTGGTCGCTAGGGCGGTGGCCAGGCCGCAGCCTGAACCTGTAATGGAGAACAGTTAATGAGCATCAAACTAATTGCGGTAGATATGGACGGTACCTTTTTAAGCGATGCCAAAACCTATAATCGCCAGCGTTTTCTCAGCCAGTATCGGCGGATGCGCGAGCAGGATATCCGCTTTGTCGTCGCCAGCGGCAACCAGTACTACCAGCTGATTTCGTTTTTCCCCGAAGTGGCCAATGAGATTGCCTTCGTCGCCGAAAACGGCGGCTGGGTGGTCAACGCCGGAGATGACGTATTTAACTGCCAGATGCCGAAAGATCACTTTCACGCGGTCATCGACTTTCTGCAGACGCTGCCGGAAATTGAAATTATCGCCTGCGGCAAGCGCAGCGCCTATACGCTCAATCGATACAACGATGAGCTAAAAGCGGTCGCGGCGAAGTATTATCATCGCCTTGAACTGGTGGATGACTTCAATAACCTCGACGATGCGATCCTGAAATTTGGCCTTAACGTGCCCGATAATCTGATCCCCGAGATGCAGCCAAAGCTGCATGCGGCGCTAGGCGGGATGGTCAACGCCGTCGCCACCGGCTACGGCAGCATCGACCTGATTATGCCTGGCGTGCACAAGGCCAACGGCCTGCGCATCCTGCAGGAACGCTGGGGGATTGAAAATCATCAGGTCGTCGCTTTTGGCGACAGCGGGAATGATATTGAAATGCTGCAACACGCCGGATTCGGTTATGCCATGGCCAACGCCGCCGCGCCGGTAAAAGCCGTCGCCGGTTACAACGCGCCGCATAACAATGAGGAAGGGGTGCTGCATATTATCGATAAGGTGCTGAATCGCGAAGCGCCGTTCGCCTGACGCTTTCCCGGGTGAGGCGCCGCGCCGCGCCCGGGATTACCAGCATGATTTACTGCGGATCGTTGCCGCTACCGACGCTTTTATCGTGCAGAAAATAGATAATCATCGCCAGCCACAGCACGCCGCTTAGCAGGTTAAACAGGCTGAACATCCCGCTGCCCCCCAGCTCATAAGCGTGTTTGCTGACTTCAATCCCGACGGTGAAGATCAGCATTTGCAGCATCCCCATCGCCGCCGACACCGTCCCTTTGCTCATGTCGCTGGCAAACAGCGTCAGGCGAACCAGGCCGGCGTTAGCCAGGCCAATTCCGAAGGCATAGACGCTCAGGCCGGCGGTCATCCACAGATAGGCGTGGGTCGATACCACCGTCGCCACCGCGGAGAGCAGCAGACCAAGCATAATCGGCCAGCCGCCGAGGATAATCAGCGAGCGTACCGTGCGTCGGGAGGTCAGCCGCGCCAGCACCAGATTACCGGCAATCAGCGCGCCAAACACCGGCACCTGCAGCAGACCGTACTCATAGCTGGTCGCCTGCTCACCGCTGATAATAATGACCGGCGACTGGGCAATCCACGCCAGCAGCGGCAGGCTAACAAAACCGGTAGCCAGCGCCCCGGCGACAAAGCGCAGATTTTTCAGCACCAGGCCATAATCACGGCCCAGCTCTTTCATCGACAGCTTCTCGCCCATGCGGGTGGCGGTCTCCGGCATCGCCCGCTGCAGCCCGAAGAAGGCGACGGCCGCCAGCACGGCAAACAGCACGAACATCATTTCCCACGGCAGGATGTGGACCCAGGCCGCGCCGACCAGCGGCCCGAGCAGCGGCGCAATCAGCGCGACGTTAGCCATCAGGGCGGTGATTTTGATACACATCGCCTCATCGAATGACTCCTGAATCGCCGCGTAGCCAACCGCCCCGATAAAGCACAGGCTGATGCCCTGCAAAAAACGCAGCAGCGTGAACTGTTCGATGGATTGGGCCAGCAGCGTCGCCAGGCAGGTGACGATAAACCACACCACCCCGGTCAGCATCACCGGGCGGCGACCAATACGGTCCGACAGCGGGCCAAGCAGCCACTGTAAAAACATCCCGCCCGCAAGGTAGGCGGTCATGGAAGTCGGAACCCACTCATTACCGACCTGAAACTCGGCGACCACCGAGAGCATGCCTGGTTGGATCATATCGTTGGCGATATAAGTGGAGAATTCGTATAAAACCAGGCACAGCGGAAAAAGCAGCGCCTGCCGTCCGAGGCGTTTGCCTGAAAGCGAATAATTCTGCATGAAAGCTCTTATTTAGAAAAAATCGCGCAAAGTTTAATGAAAGTCTTGCCGGGGAGATAGTGAATTGTGAGTGACAATTAAAAATAGCACAACGTTTCCCCCGCCCGGCGCCATTTTTATTATCCCTGTCTATATTTCGTTTATATTTCAATTAGGTTACAGGCCTTATACTCATTCCAGCCGGCGCGCAAACGAATACGCCAGCCGAAAATGCATCATAACAAGCTGATAATTAAGACAATACTTCTTTATTTCATCGCCACCGTCTCTTAAGGTGGGCGGCTTATTGTTATCGGACCCTAAGAGCCTGAAAGTATGCTGGAAAATATCAACTACGCGCTGTTCGCATCGATCAACGCCACCCCCGCCTCACCGTCGTGGGCTATTGCGCTGGCCACCCTGCTCGCCAAAGATTTGATTTTGATTGTTCCTTTACTGACGGCCGCGCTGTGGCTGTGGCGACCGAACCAGCGCCAGCTGGTATTTAAGGTGCTGCTGGCCCTGGCAATAAGCCTGACGCTGTCGTGGATCTTCGGCCTTCTCTTCCCGCATCAGCGCCCCTTCGCCGCCGACGTTGGCTATCAGTTCCTGCACCACTCGCCGAATAACTCGTTCCCAAGCAACCACGGCACCATCAGCTTTACCTTCGCGCTGGCCTTCTTATTCTGGCATCGCCTGGGCGCCGGGATCGCGCTGATGGCCGCAGCGATGGCTATCGCCTGGTCTCGGGTCTATCTCGGCGTTCACTGGCCGCTGGACATGCTCGGCGGCCTGCTGACCGCCATGTGCGGCTGCCTGGCCGCGCAGCTGCTGTGGCACAGCGGCGGTCGTCCGCTCTATCAATACCTGCAGCGGCTGTACCGCCTCTGTTTCTCCCTGCCGATCCGCAAAGGCTGGGTACGCGAATAGCCCGCGCCGCCTGGCCCCTCACCCGGCGCGCACTTCAGACGCGTGACTAACCCCCTTCAGGCAGGTAAAATTGCCCACTGACGCCCTGCCAATGCAGGGCGATTTCAGCTTAGAGGGATTATGGAAACACGTCGTGATGAACGCATCAGCCAGCTTATTCAGGCCCTCAAGCGCAGCGATAAGCTTCATCTTAAAGAAGCCGCAGCGCTGCTGGGCGTTTCTGAAATGACCATCCGTCGCGACCTGAACGGCCATAATGGACCCGTTGTCCTGCTGGGCGGCTACATCGTCCTGGAGCCGCGCAGCGCCACGCACTACCTGCTTAGCGACCAGAAAACTCGCCTCGTGGATGAAAAACGCCGCGCCGCCCGCCACGCTGCCGGCCTGCTTGAAGCCCACCAGATGGCCTTTTTTGACTGCGGGACCACCACGCCGTGGATCATCGACGCGATTGATAACGCCCTGCCGTTTACCGGCGTCTGCTATTCGCTGAATACCTTTCTTGCGCTGCAGGAAAAGCCCCACTGTCGGGCCATCCTCTGCGGCGGCGAGTTTCACGCCAGCAACGCGATTTTTAAACCGCTGAGCCTGCAGGATACCCTGAGCCATCTGTGCCCGGACATCGCCTTCTACTCGGCGGCGGGAATTGACTGCGAGCAGGGGGCGACCTGCTACAACCTTGAGGAACTGCCGGTTAAGCACTGGGCGATGAGCAGCGCGCGCTACCACGTGCTGGTGGTGGATCACAGTAAATTCGGTAAGGTCAGGCCGGCGAGAATGGGCGATTTATCGCGTTTTGACGTGATTGCCAGCGACGTCTGTCCGGATGACGATCTGCTGGCGCTGGCGAAGGAAAAACAGATTTCACTGCTGTACTGATCGCGCCCCGCAGGGCGCGACCGGCAGATTATGAGAACCAGCCGCCGAACCAGCCGTGCAGTTTCATCAGCACGAAGTCCATCATTCGGCTAAAGAAGCCGCCTTCGTTTACCGCTTCCATCACGATAAGCGGACGCTGCTCAATGGTTTTATCATTGAGTTTAAAGTCGATGGTCCCCACCACCTGCCCTTTGGTCAGCGGTGCCGTCAGCTGCGTATCCTTCAGGGCGTAGCTGGCTTTCAGGTTCTTCATCTGACCGCGCGGAATGGTAATCGAGCCGGCTTCACCTGCGCCTAGCTTCGCTTCGCTGCTATCGCCAAACCACACGCGCTGGGTGATAAAGGTGGCGTCCGGCTTAATGGGCGTCACGGTTTCATAGAAGCGGAAGCCCCAGGTCAGCAGCTTTTCTGACTCGTTAAAGCGAATACGGTCGGTTTTGGTGCCCAGCACTACGGCAATCAGGCGCATGTCGCCCTGCGTTGCCGAGGAGACCAGGTTATAGCCCGCTCCGGTTGTGGTCCCCGTTTTCACGCCATCGGCGTTGAGGTTGGAGCTCCACAGCAGGCGGTTACGGTTAGGCTGACGGATCTTATTGAAGGTAAACTCTTTTTCTTTATGGATAGCGTACTCTTCAGGGACGTCGTGGATCATCGCTTTGGTCAGCAGCGCCATATCGCGGGCGGTACTGAACTGACCCGGCGCATCAAGGCCGTGCACGGTCATAAAGGTGGTATTCGCCAGGCCCATTTTCTGCGCATAGCCGTTCATCAGGCTAACAAACGCATCCTGGCTTCCTGCGACATAGTCGGCAATCGCAATGCTGGCATCGTTGCCGGACTGAATGATGACGCCCTTATTGAGATCCTCAACCGACACCTGCATACCCGGTTTGAGGAACATCACCGATGAGCCGCGCAGCGCCGGGTTGCCGGTTGCCCAGGCATCGCGACCCACGGTCACCATATCGGTAGATTTAATCTTGCCCGCTTTCAGCGCCTGCCCAACGACATAGCTGGTCATAATTTTGGTCAGACTTGCCGGATCGAGTTTTTCATCGGCATTGCCTTCGCTGAGCACCTTGCCGCTGGCGTAGTCCATCAGGACCCAGGCTCGCGCATCAATCGATGGGGCATCGGGGAGTTGTTCTGCAGCCTGAACCGCAGGCGCAACGAGAACGAGAAGAGCGCAGCCTGCCGCGAGGCCGCGAAGGGAAAAAGCATCATGCGTCATAAGAGCCACCCAAGTATCCTTTCCAAACAAAATATGCCGCAGCACTCTATCGGCGCAGCAGCAGCCGGTGAGTAAAGCGTACAAATGACCTTAAAGAAACAGCGAGTTGGTAAAGTTTTTAAAGTTTACTCAATAACCTCGCGTCTTGCTGAAAACAGAGCAATTTTTTTGATCGCGATTGCCTATATATTAACTTTATTCCAACATGATGACTCACCTTGCTGCAACGACGGCTCAATAACTGACGGGAACCGATATGATTACGCTATGGGGTAGAAACAATTCGACTAACGTGAAAAAAGTACGCTGGGTGCTGGAAGAGCTGGACCTTCCCTATCAGCAGATTATGGCGGGGCTGGAGTTTGGTGTGAATCACGACGCGGAGTATCTGGCGATGAACCCGAACGGTCTGGTGCCGCTGCTGAAGGACGATGACCTCGTGCTGTGGGAGTCGAACGCCATTATTCGCTATCTGGCGGCGCAGTACGGGCAAAACCGCCTGTGGGTTGACGATCCGGTCCAGCGGGCGCAGGGCGACAAATGGATGGACTGGGCCAACGGCTCGCTCTCGCCCGCCCACCGCCCGGTATTGATGGGGCTGGTGAGAACGCCGGAGGAAAAACGCGACCCTGCGACAATTGCCGCCGGTATCGCCGCCTGTGAAGCGCTCTTCGCCATCCTCGACGCCGAGCTGGCGGTATTCCCGTGGCTGTCCGGCGAGTCGTTTGGCCTCGGCGATATTGCCGTTGCGCCGTTCGTCTACAACCTGATGACCATCGTAACGACCTGGCAACCGCGCCCGAACCTGCAGCGCTGGTATCAGCAGATTAACGAACGCCCGGCCTGGCGCAGCGTCGTGGCGATCCCGGTCACCTGAGGCTAACTCTGCGGGCTGACCTTCAGCAGTTCGCCGTTGGATTCGTCGGTCAGGACGTACAGATAGCCATCGGGTCCGACGCGAACATCGCGGATACGCTGGCCGCGATCGCGCAGAATTCGCGCCTCTTCGCTGACGCTATTGCCCTTTACGTCGAGGACAATCAGCGACTGGTCCTTCAGCGCGCCGATAAACAGCTTGTGCCGCCACTGGGGGAAGGTTGCGGAATCGTAGAAGGCCATGCCGCTCACCGCGGGCGACGTTTTCCAGACAAACAGCGGCGCTTCGGTTCCGTCCACCGCCGTTCCCTGAGCTTCCGGGATAGGCAGACCGCTGTAATTTATGCCGTGCGTCGCCAGCGGCCAGCCGTAGTTCTTACCTCTCTGCGGGATGTTAATCTCATCCCCGCCGCGCGGGCCGTGTTCATTGAGCCACAGGGTATCGCTCCACGGATTGATCGCCATTCCCTGCGGGTTACGGATCCCGTAGGCCCAAATTTCCGGCCTTGCGTCGGCGCGGCCGACAAACGGATTATCCGCCGGAACCTCTCCCGCCTCGGTCAAACGCACCACCTTGCCCTGCAGCTTGTCCAGATCCTGGGCCGTCGCCCGCTGGTTATTCTCCCCTAAGCCGATAAACAGGTGCCCCTTACCGTCAAACGCCAGACGCCCGCCAAAGTGGTTGCCGGTGGAGAGCTTCGGCTGCTGGCGAAAGACCACCCGAAAATTCTCCAGCCGCCGACGATCCTCACTCAGGCGGCCGTATCCTGCCGCGGTTCCCGCTTTGCCATCGTCACCGGCTTCCGCGTAGCTCAGCCACACCTTCCGGGAGTGGATAAAGTCCGGCGCCAGCGCCACGTCCAGCAACCCGCCCTGCCCGCTGGCCCACACCTGAGGTACGCCGGAAATAGCCGGCGACAGCCCCTCCCCCTGGCGCCAGAGCTTCAGCTCGCCGCCGCGTAGGGTGATAAGTATCCCCTGCCGGTCGGGGAGAAACGCCAGCGCCCACGGATGTTCGAGCTTATTTTGCAAAACCTCAACGTGCACCTTCTGGGCGACGGCGGCGGCAGGTAACAGCAGAGCGGTAAGGGCTATCAGGGCGACGGTCTGGCGCATGGCACACTCCTTTTATCAGCAATGAAATAAGGGTAGCCAGCGAAGGGGATCGGCAGGGGGAGCTTTACATAACATTAAGCAGGGGGGGCATGCCCCCCTGAATTCAGACGCGGGTTATTGGCGCTGATGCATTCAGTTTATGAATGTTTAGCGACAATCCTGCCAGGCAGCGTTCTAGCGTCTCTACGTTAACCGCAATATAAGACGGACAATCGTGATGCCCGCTCATCAGGCAAACCGCTGCGGAAGCAACGAATTCACCCGCAAGGCGAAGAGCTTCCCTTTCCTCCGGCGTAACAGCGTGCTGCAATCGCGGCGCGTGTTCACGCATTTCACAACAAAGCTCAAACAGGTTATCACGCAGATGCTCGTTCTCGCTGACTGACATATAGCCTTTAGCTTTGCGTAGCTGCAGATAAGCATCGAGATCAATGTTGGCATTAATCAGCTTATTCAAAAGGTTACGGTACAGTCTGTCAACGGTCATCATGGTTCCTCCTCTGTCGTCCATTACCATAATTATAATATGGTCGTTTTTTGCGCAAAGTCATGCGCGAGGTCAATAATTCCCGGTTAATTAACATCATTTACAATGTTGCGATAATGTTTAAATCTGTCGAAATGCGCCGCCTGCCGGGATGCCATCCGGCGAACATTGACGCGCCGCTCAGCGGTTCGATAGCGCAACCGCGGCGATATAGCGCAAAACCTGGCGCGCAAAGGGAGCAAACGGCCAATATAGAGGTAAGAGAAAGGCCGCTCCCCCGACGCAATATGAACAGACGCCGGTCGAGTCGGCGGAAAATAAGAAAAGATCCGTGGGCATAATAAACCGGATATCCGCGAAGCATCTGCGGATATCAGCAGGATATTAAGGCCGCGATCCCGGCCTGCCGGTAAATATTTTACATCCGCAGCTGCTAACAACTATATAAATAGTGATTTATTTTTATTTAACATTAGCCCATCATTCGGACAAGATGCTAAATGGATAGCAAACGGAAGAGAGAAAACTATTTTTACAGTATACATACCCGGCACAACGCAGCAGAATATAGATCCCTATAAACCATACCAGGCGTTCTTATGAAAATAATGATGATAATAATTGTGCTGTCAGCACTCATTTTTATTTTCATAACCCCTCTGGATTCAGAGCCTGTTACGCATCATGATTATTATTTTGATACATCCCACGTTAGCATTAACGACCGGCATCAGGAGCCAGAGATAAATCCTCGCGCCTTCCCACGAAACCTGTAAAGACAGCCCGTAAATGGCGGAACCACTGCCGGTAGCGTAGGGAAAATAGCGCCCGTTAAATAGCCCATAAAATAACCTGAGATCGCCTGCAATGTAAAATCAGCCGGTGACCATTAACCTGTTTATCCACTGACCATGACAGAGAATATGAAACTTAAAAATAGTAAAAAAACACATACTGGCAGCATCGTATTTACATTATTTATCGTAATGAACGTTCTGATGCTGGCCGTCAGCATCTACGTGCTCTATTTTAGCTCTGCGGCCCCCTTTGCGGATCACAGAATTATCCGCGACGCGACCTTCTGGATTAGCGCATTCAAGCACATCCTCTTTCTTAGCGGCCTGTGGATTTTCTTCGATGTCATTTTTTCAGTTTACTTTTTCTTCAAAAGAAAATAACACGCCAATCTTCTACCTATTACGGAAAGCAGCATGATATTTATCCTCGTCTGGCTCATTGCTATGGGCACCAGTGAATTATTACTTTGGTCATACAGTTACCTCCATATTCTGTCACCGGTTATCTACGTCACCCTCTGCCTTATGTATTTGTATCAGCGTAAAAAAATCCGCCATTGCCCTGATTTAAGCATCAATGAGCAAAAGATCAGAGTGCTGCGGTTAGGGATTGTGTTCCTTATCGCCATGCTGATTATGCTGGCGCTCACCGTACATATTAATGTGCTGATTAGCCTGTACGGCAATCTTTAATCCCGACGAATAAAGGCAGTTCGGGCAGCGCCCAGGGCCGGTAAGTTCCCGAACTGTTGTATCGGTATTACCGGGCATGCCCGTCTTATCAGGCGATATTCTACGCTGGACAGGGATGACGCCAGATATCAACGTCCGGCGCTCACTTTCAGGATCAATATATGCTCCGCCCTTTGCTGATGCTCTGCTGTATTTTGGTACTTTGCAGCTGCTACCCTTTAGATAAAAAAGAGGACGACCTACCCGACATACGGCTGAACAGGCCGCAGTGCACAAGCCGAAATAATATTATTACATGCGACTGGGGATAATACTGCTTAGCAGAAACTCCACTGAACACTCATAACGAAAATCGCCGGAATAATAATTCCGCCCTCAACGCCAAAATAATCCGTAAAGTTATATTGCAGGCCATGATAAACATACGGGGAGAAGCCTACGCCGGTTAACTTCTTCGCCGTCCGGTAGGCCCCCGAGTCGCCGCAGTGGCTGAACGCTTTAAAAAAGAATTCCCCGGTGTAGGCGTATACGCCTTTAAACGTCCAGCCGCTTTGGCCTGCAACCCAGTCTCTTCTCATACCCAGCGACAGGCAGCGATCGTCAAAACTATTTTTCATCGTCCCGGCTAACGCGCTATATCTGGAATCCGGCGAAAACTTTCGCTCTACTGACAGAAACTGATTATTAAAATGCTCGTTATACTGCCCATGATTTCCCGTCAGGTGGTAGACATACGAACCGGTATTTATCGAATATAAATTAAGCTCCCCGGCATACCCTGGCCCTGCGGCCATCATTGAAATACCTAATATACAACTTCGTTTTTTAAACATGGACCAACTCAGAAAACGGCAAACGGATAACCTGAAAAGAAAAGCATAACGCTAGCACAGCGCGTCTAAACCGATGCTCAATCACTTTTTATACCGCATCTTCAGCCGCCCTTCGCCGGCTATGCTTTCCCCTCTTCACTTCCTGGGAAACGGGTGGTGATAAATATCGCCCGACCGATGGCGAAAACGGAGATACCAGTACAATTTTCCCACCAACCTCTGTAGAATCCCTGCCCTGACCATTCCAATAATTGAACACTTTTTAAGCTATGAGCAATGTAACGCACCAGCCGAAGATCGGCTTCGTCTCCCTTGGCTGTCCGAAAAACCTTGTAGACTCAGAACGCATCCTGACCGAACTGCGCACCGAAGGGTATGACGTGGTTCCTACCTACGAAAACGCCGATATGGTTATCGTCAACACCTGCGGCTTTATCGATAGCGCCGTTCAGGAGTCGCTGGAAGCGATTGGCGAAGCCTTAAAAGAAAACGGCAAAGTGATCGTTACCGGCTGCCTGGGCGCAAAAGTCGACCAGATCCGCGAAGTTCACCCGAAAGTGCTGGAGATCACCGGCCCGCACAGCTACGAACAGGTTCTCGAGCACGTACACCACTACACGCCGAAGCCGAAGCACAACCCGTTCCTGAGCCTGGTGCCGGAACAGGGCGTCAAGCTGACGCCGCGCCACTACGCTTACCTGAAAATTTCCGAAGGCTGTAACCACCGCTGCACGTTCTGCATCATTCCGTCCATGCGCGGCGATCTTGTGAGCCGTCCGATTGGCGAAGTGCTGTCTGAAGCTAAGCGCCTGGCCGACGCCGGGGTGAAAGAGCTGCTGGTGATTTCTCAGGATACCTCCGCCTACGGCGTCGATGTGAAGCATCGCACCGGTTTCCACAACGGCATGCCGGTGAAAACCAGCATGGTCAGCCTGTGCGAAGAGCTGGCAAAACTGGGTATCTGGGTGCGCCTGCACTACGTTTATCCATACCCGCACGTCGACGACGTGATCCCGCTGATGGCGGAAGGTAAAATCCTGCCGTATCTCGATATCCCGCTGCAGCACGCCAGCCCGCGGATCCTCAAGATGATGAAACGCCCGGGCTCCGCCGATCGCCAGCTGGCGCGCATCAAGCAGTGGCGTGAAGTCTGCCCTGACCTGACCCTGCGTTCGACCTTTATCGTCGGCTTCCCGGGCGAAACGGAAGAAGATTTCCAGATGCTGCTCGACTTCCTGAAAGAAGCCCGCCTTGACCGCGTCGGCTGCTTTAAATACAGCCCGGTCGATGGCGCTACCGCCAACGAGCTGGCGGATCAGGTTGCGGAAGAGGTGAAAGAGGAGCGCTGGAACCGCTTTATGCAGCTGCAGCAGCAGATTTCCGCCGAACGTCTGCAGGAGAAGGTCGGCCGCGAAATCATGGTACTTATCGACGAAGTTGACGAAGAAGGCGCCATTGGCCGCAGCATGGCCGACGCCCCGGAAATCGACGGCGCGGTGTATCTGAACGGCGAAACCAAAGTGAAACCGGGCGACGTGCTGCGGGTCAAAGTTGAGCATGCCGACGAGTACGACCTGTGGGGTAGCCGGGTTTAATACGCTTCTTACTCCGGCTACGCGTCAGCGCCAGCCGGAGCTTTCCGGAGGCGGCGCGGCGCGCCCTCTCCGGACTCCTCTCTCACCCTACCCCTTTATCTTCGGATCCAGCGCATCGCGCAGGCCGTCGCCCAGCAGGTTAAACGCCAGCACCGTCAGGAAAATCGCAATCGCCGGGAACAGCGCCACGTGCGGCGCCATCACCATATCCGCCCGCGCTTCGTTCAGCATTGCCCCCCATTCCGGGGTCGGGGGCTGCGCGCCGAGGCCGAGGAATGAGAGGCTGGCGGCGGAGATTATCGACACCCCGATACGCATGGTGAAATAGACCACAATCGACGACACCGTGCCGGGCAGAATATGGCTGAACAGGATCGTCGCATCGCTGGCGCCGATGCTGCGCGCCGACTCGATAAAAGTCTGCTGCTTGAGGACCAGCGTATTGCCGCGCACCAGGCGAGCAAAAGCCGGAATGGAGAAGATCGCCACCGCGATGATCACGTTCGACATCCCGCTCCCCATAACCGCCACCACGGCGATCGCCAGCAGGATCCCCGGGAACGCGAACAGCACGTCGCAAATGCGCATAATTATCCTGTCCCACCAGCCTTCATAGTAACCGGCCAGCAGCCCGAGTACGGTGCCGATTGCCGCGCCGATCAGCACCGCCAGCACCCCGGCCGCCAGCGAAATCTGCGCCCCGACCAGCACCCGGCTGAAGATATCCCGGCCCAGCGAATCGACGCCGAACCAGTGCAGCATCGACGGGCCGTCGTTGAGGCGATCGTAGTCAAAGTAGTTTTCCGCATCGAACGGCGCTACCCACGGCGCCACGACGGCCACCGCGATCAGCAGCAGAACAAAAATGCCGGCGCCCATCGCCACCGGCTGACGGCGAAAGCGCCGCCAGAACTCATGCCACGGCGTACGTATCTGACCGGGTTTGATCCCCGGCATGGCGTTGATAACCGCCTGCCTTCTCCAGTTGAGCAATCGCACCTTACTTGTACCTGATAGCCGGGTTAATGGCGGCATACAGCACGTCCACCACTAAATTGATAAGAATAAATTCCAGCGAAAACAGCAGTACTTCCGCCTGAATCACCGGATAGTCGCGCATCTCGACCGAATCAACCAGCAGCCTGCCGAGCCCCGGCCAGTTGAAGACTTTCTCCACCACGATCGAGCCGCCGAGCAGGAAGCCAAACTGCAGCCCCATCATCGTCACCACCGGGATCATCGCATTGCGCAGGCCGTGCTTAAGCACCACCAGCGTCTCGCTGACCCCTTTCGCCCGCGCGGTGCGCATATAGTCCTCGTGCAGCACATCGACGAAAGATGCGCGGGTGAAGCGCGCCATCACCGCGGCTACCGCCGCGCCCAGGGTCACGGAGGGCAGAATATAGTGCCGCCAGCTATCGGCGCCCACCGTCGGCAGCCAGCCAAGTTCGACGGAGAAGACCTGCATCAGCAGCATCCCGAGGGCAAAAGCCGGAAAGGAAATACCGGTCACCGCCAGCGCCATCCCCAGCCGGTCCGGCCAGCGATTGCGCCAGACCGCGGCGGCAATCCCCGCCGCCATACCAAACACCACCGCCCAGCTCATGCTGGCAAGCGTCAGCCACAGCGTCGGCATAAAGCGGCTGGCGATTTCGCTACTCACCGGGCGACGCGACGCCATCGAGATGCCAAAATCCCCCTGCAGCACGCTGGTGATATAGTGCCAGAACTGGACGTGCAGCGGCCGATCGAGCCCCAGCTGCTCGCGCACCATCGCGACGACCTGCGCATCGGCTTCCGGTCCGGCAATCAGCCGCGCCGGGTCGCCGGGCAGCATATGTACAAACAGAAAAACCAGCACCGCCACAATCAGCAGGGTGGGAATCAGTCCCAGCAGGCGTTTAATCACATAATTAAGCATCGCCTCTCCTCACCCGAACCCTCTGCGCGAATGGCAGAGGGAGCAAGGCCCGGCGGCCTCTCCCCGCGGGGGAGAGGGTCGGGATAAAGGTAACAACCGTCACTGGGCTAAATCCGCCTGCTCAAAGCTGAATCCGGTATCCGGCTGAATATAAAAACCGCTCAGATTCTTACTGTGCGCGGAGACCAGTTTTTCCACCACCAGCGGCACCCACGGCGACTCTTTCCAGATAATGTCCTGGGCCTGTTTGTAGAGCCGCGTTTTTTCCTGCGCATCGGTCGTTTTCAGGGCGTCGGTCAGGTCTTTATCCACCTGCGGATTGCCGTAGAAGGCGGTATTAAACAGGGTCGGCGGCCAGTTTTGTGAGGCGAAAAGCGGCGACAGCGCCCAGTCGGCTTCACCGGTCGAGGCCGACCAGCCGGTGTAGAACATGCGTACTCCGCTCTCTTTCTGTCCTTTGCCTTCCACTTCCGCCGCGCGCTGGCCGGCATCCATCGCCGTCAGCTGCGCTTTAATGCCCACCTGCGCCAGCTGCTGCTGGGTAAACTGCAGCACCTTCTGAGCGGTGCTGTGGTTATGCGATGACCACAGCGTGGTGCTGAATCCGTTAGGGAAACCGGCCTCTTTGAGCAGCTCGCGGGCCTTAGCCGGATCGTACGGCCACGCTTTAAAGGTCTCGGCATAGGCGATAGACGGCGGCACGACGCCGGTCGCCGGGGTGGCGTACCCGGCGAAGGCGACCTTCACCAGCGCCTGGCGGTTGATGGCGTAGTTAATCGCCTCGCGCACCTTCGGGTTATCAAACGGCTTCTGCGTGACGTTCATGCTGATATAACGCTGCATGATCGACGGGCTGGCAACCAGCTCCAGCTTGTCGTTTTTCGCCAGCAGCGGCGCCTGCTCGTAGGGGATCGGGAAGGCAAACTGCGCTTCGCCGGTTTGCAGCATCGCGGCGCGGGTGTTGTTATCCACCACCGGACGCCAGGTGATGGAGTCGAGCTTCGGCAGGCCTGGCTGCCAGTAGCCGGCAAACTTCGTCACCTTCACAAAATCGGTCTGGTTCCAGGTATCGAGCTGATACGGGCCGGTACCGACAGGATGAAAACCAATCTCTTTGCCATATTTTTTCAGCGCCGCCGGAGAGATCATCGCCGTTGCCGGATGGGCAAGGATATTGATAAACGCCGAGAAAGGCTGCCTGAGGGTGATTTTTACCGTCGTCGGATCAACCGCCTCGGTGCTGGCGATATTTTTGTACAGGTTATAGCGCTTGAGATGATTATCCGGATTGCTGGCGCGGTCGAGGTTAGCCTTCACCGCTTCGGCGTTAAAATCGGTACCGTCCTGGAACTTCACCCCCGGGTGCAGCTTAATGGTGTAGACCAGGCCGTCGGGCGAAACGGTATAGCTTTCCGCGAGAACGTTTTTCAGCTTCATCTCTTTATCAAGGCCGAACAGCCCCTGATAGAACGACTTGGCAACGGCCTGGGATAAGGTGTCGTTGGCATCATAAGGGTCGAGGGTCGTGAAGTTAGAGCCGACCGCCACCACCAGATCTTTTGCGGCCAGCGCCGGCGCCGTCGCCAGCGCCGAAGCGACGCCCAGCGCCAGCAACCATTTGCGTGATACGCGTTGTGTCATGTTGTTCTCCTGAAATGCTGCGTTATTGGTGTCGTTGTTATCTTCCCAGAACGCCGGCGGCAGGTTCCCGGGCAACGAAATGCCCAGGCCCTACCTGTTGTAGCGGCGCGCTGGCTACCTCTTCCCCTCGCTTATAGATATTGCCCGGCAGCTCGTCAGAGAGCAGTACGCGCTGCGGATGACGATGCGCCGGGTCGGCCACCGGTACGGCGGCCATCAGCTTGCGGGTATAGGGATGCTGCGGGTTTTCAAACACGGCGCGACGCGGGCCAATCTCAACGATCCGCCCGCGATACATCACCGCAACGCGATGGCTGATACGTTCAACCACCGCCATATCGTGGGAAATAAACAAAAAGGCGATGCCCATTTCACGCTGTAAATCGAGCATCAGGTTGATAATCTGCGCGCGAATCGAGACGTCTAGCGCCGAAACCGATTCATCGGCAATCACCACCTTTGGATTCAGCGCCAGCGCCCGCGCAATGCATACGCGCTGGCGCTGGCCGCCGGAAAACTCGTGCGGGTAGCGCCAGGCGTGTTCAGGCTGCAGGCCGACGCGCTCAAGAAGCCAGGCGACGCGCTGGCGGGCCGCCTCGCCTTCCAGCAGCCCGTGTACGCGCAGCGGCTCCATAATCGAGTAGCCCACCGTTTGCCGCGGATCGAGCGAGGCATACGGGTCCTGGAAAATAAACTGAATATCGCGGCGCAGCGCCTGGAGCCTGCCGCCGGCCAGGGTATCGATACGTTCGCCGTTAAATACGATAGTCCCACTCTCGGTCGCCACCAGCCGCAGCAGCGCCCGACCGGTGGTGGATTTGCCGCAGCCGGACTCGCCGACCAGCGACAAGGTTTCTCCCGGCCAGAGGTCAAAGCTCACCTTTTCAACGGCATGCACCTCGCGGGTAATCCGGTTCAAAATGCCGCTGCGCAGCGGGAAACGCGCCACCAGGTCGCGTACCTGCAGAATCGGCTCGCCGGCGACGACGGTATCCTGTTCGCCTTCATCAGCCGCGCGTTGATTGAGCAGCGGGAAGCGGCGCGGCAGGTCGCTGCCGCGCATCGAGCCTAAGCGCGGGACGGCTGCCAGCAGCGCCTGGGTGTAAGGGTGCTCAGGCGCGCGGAAAATCTCCTCGACCGTCCCGCTCTCCACCGCTTCGCCGCGGTACATCACCAGCACGCGGTCGGCGATATCGGCCACGACGCCCATATCGTGAGTAATAAAAATAACCCCCATCTCCATCTCTTTTTGCAGCACGGCAATCAGCTGGAGGATCTGCGCCTGGATGGTGACATCCAGCGCGGTGGTGGGCTCGTCGGCAATCAGCACCGCCGGACGGCAGGAGAGCGCCATGGCGATCATCACCCGCTGGCGCATCCCGCCGGAGAGCTGATGCGGATAGCGTGACAGCATCGCTTCCGCCTCCGGTATCCGCACCTGGTCGAGCATTTTCTTCGCTTCGCGCAGCGCCTCGTCATGACCCAGCCGCTGGTGAAGACGAATAGACTCGGCAATCTGTTCCCCGATGGTAAACACCGGATTCAGCGAGGTCATCGGCTCCTGGAAAATCATCGCAATATCCGCCCCGCGCACGTGGCGCATTGCCGAAGCGGACTGTTCGCCAAGCGCAATGACCTGATTATTGCGCCGACGCAGCCACAGCGCGTCGCTGCTGACCTGACTGACGGCGTCATCGAGCAGGCGCATCAGCGCCAGCGCGGTGACCGACTTACCCGAGCCCGACTCGCCCACAATGGCTAGCGTTTCGCCGCGCCGCAGGTTGAACGAAAGATGCCGCACCGCAGAAAAAGTCTGCTGCTCCTGGCTAAACGCCACGTTCAGATCGCGCACCGCCAGAACATCACTGGCGTCGATTTCTTGACTATGCGGCAACGTCCCTTCCCCCTTATTCCCGATAAATACCAATAGTGGGCGTATCGCCCGCGTAGCACCAGGCCCGATACATCCCTTCGCTGTTAAACGGCAGCACCACGTTGCCTTCTCTGTCGATGGCAATCAGCCCGCCGCTGCCGCCGAGCGCCGGAAGCTTCTCCATCACCACCCGCTCACAGGCCTCATGCAGGCTCAGGTTCGCGTACTCCATGAGCGCGGCGATATCGTAGGCCGCGAGGGTGCGGATAAACACCTCGCCGGTGCCGGTACAGGAGACCGCCACGCTGGCGTTATTGGCGTAGCAGCCGGCTCCGGGCAGCGGGCTATCGCCAACGCGCCCGGGGAGCTTATTGGTCATCCCGCCGGTGGACGTGGCGGCGGCAAGGTTGCCGGCGATATCCAGCGCTACCGCGCCGACGGTGCCCATTTTATGCCGCTCGTCCAGCGGCGCTGCGCCGTGGTCGAGGACGACCTCATCGTCTTCCTGCGCCTGCTGTAGCTGCAGACGGCGCTCGGTCGTCGAAAATAGATCGTTTTCCACCCGCGCCATACCGTGCGAGGCGGCGAACGCTTCCGCCCCTTCGCCAATCAGCAGCACGTGCGGGCTCTGTTCCAGCACCAGCCGCGCGGCCAGTACCGGGTTGCGCAGATGCTTAACGCCGGCAACCGCTCCAGCATGCAGGCTGTTGCCGTCCATCACGCAGGCGTCGAGCTCATGGGTGGCGTCCCGGGTAAACACCGAGCCGATCCCGGCGTTAAACAGCGGACACTCCTCCAGCTGGCGCACCGCCTCGGTGACCGTGTCCAGCGCGCTGGCGCCCGCCGCCAGCATTTTCTGCCCGCTATCGACAATCGCCGACAGCGCCGCCATGAACTGCCGTTCGCGCTCCGGCGTCAGCTGCGATCGGGTGATTGCCCCTGCGCCACCGTGAATTGCTATCACCGCCTTGCTCATTCCGCCATTCCTTCATGCTGCACCGATCCACCGCGGGTTCGCTATTTATTCACGCCGCATCAGGTCTCAGCCCCCGCAAAGCGAGCTTAAATAATAAAGTGTATAGATATCATTATCGTGCTGACTGTCCTATACAATTTTTGAATATAGAAAGAGCGGACGGTGATGTAAAGCCTGTACCCAGGTGGCATATAGCCGCCCGCACTTTTCTGCCATAATAGGCGTTTTCGATGTTTGCCCGCAGGAGAAACCCATGGATTTTACCGCCGGACTGATGCCTCTCGACACAGCCCTGACCCAGATGCTCAACCGTATTACGCCGCTGAATACGGTGGAAACCGTGCCGCTGTTACAGGCCTTTTCGCGCGTGACCGCCCATGATCTCGTTTCGCCGCTGGACGTCCCCGGGTTTGACAACTCGGCCATGGACGGCTACGCCGTACGCCTCGCCGATCTTGCCGACGGCGCGGCGCTGCCGGTCGCCGGTAAAGCGTTCGCCGGCCAGCCGTTCCACGCTGCCTGGCCTGCGGGAACCTGCATTCGCATTATGACCGGCGCGCCGGTTCCGCAGGGCTGCGATGCGGTGGTGATGCAGGAAGAGACCGAGCAAACCGCCGACGGCGTTCGCTTCATCGCCGCGGTAAAACCCGGCCAGAATATTCGTCGTCGCGGCGAAGATATCGCTCACGGCGCGGTGGTATTCCCGGCAGGTACGCCGCTGACCGTCGCGGAGCTGCCGGTGCTGGCGTCGCTGGGCATCGCCGACGTCGAGGTAGTGCGCAAAGTTCGCGTGGCGGTATTCTCTACCGGCGACGAGCTGCAGCTGCCGGGCCAACCGCTTGGCGACGGGCAAATCTACGATACCAACCGCCTGGCGGTGCACCTGATGCTCCAGCAGCTGGGCTGCGAGGTGATCAACCTCGGCATTATTGCCGACGACCCGGCAAAACTGCGCGCGGCGTTTATCGCCGCCGACCAGCAGGCCGATGTGGTGATTAGCTCGGGCGGCGTCTCGGTCGGCGAAGCGGATTACACCAAAGAGATCCTTGAGGAGCTCGGCGAAATCGGCTTCTGGAAGCTGGCGATCAAGCCCGGTAAACCTTTTGCTTTCGGCAAGCTCAGCCACAGCTGGTTCTGCGGCCTGCCGGGCAATCCGGTTTCCGCCACCCTCACCTTCTATCAGCTGGTGCTGCCGCTGCTGGCAAAACTGAGCGGCAGCGCGGGCGGCGCGCAGCCGATGCGCCTCCGTGTGCGGGCGGCGACGCGACTGAAAAAATCCCCGGGACGCCTCGACTTCCAGCGCGGCGTGCTGCAGCGTAACCCGGACGGCGAGCTGGTGGTGACCTCCACCGGTCATCAGGGCTCACACATTTTCAGCTCATTTAGCCAGGGTAACTGCTTTATCGTGCTGGAGCGCGAGCGCGGTAACGTGGAAGCGGGCGAGTGGGTCGAAGTCGAACCCTTTAACCACCTCTTCGGAGGGCTGTGATGGACGTCGAGCTGAGCGATGAGGAGATGCTGCGCTACAACCGGCAGATAATCCTGCGCAATTTCGATTTTGACGGTCAGGAGCGGCTGAAAGGCGCCCGGGTGCTGGTGGTCGGCCTCGGTGGCCTGGGCTGCGCTGCCGCCCAGTATCTGGCGGCGGCCGGCGTCGGCGAGCTTACCCTGCTCGATTTCGATAGCGTCTCGCTCTCCAATCTACAGCGCCAGACGCTGCACAGCGATGCCGCTATCGGTCTGCCGAAGGTGGACTCAGCCCGCGATTCGCTGGCGCGGATCAACCCCCACGTACGGCTCACCCCGCTGAATGCGCTGCTGGACCAGCAGGCGCTGGCGGCGCAGATCGCCGCCCACGATCTGGTGCTCGACTGTACCGATAACGTGGCGATACGCAATCAGCTCAACGCGGGCTGTTTTCAGCATCAAACGCCGCTGGTCTCCGGCGCCGCGATTCGCATGGAGGGGCAAATCAGCGTCTTTATGTATCAGGATAACGAGCCCTGCTATCGCTGCCTGAGCCGGCTGTTCGGCGAGAATGCCCTCACCTGCGTTGAGGCCGGCGTGATGGCGCCGCTGGTCGGCGTCATTGGCTCCCTACAGGCGATGGAGGCCATTAAAGTCTTAACTCAGTACGGCACGCCTGCCGCGGGCAAGCTGGTCATGTACGACGCCATGACCTGTCAGTTCCGCGAAATGAAGCTAATGCGCGACCCGCAGTGCGAGGTTTGCGCCAGCCGCTAGCCCTTCTCCGGCGGCGGCCGTCGCCGGAAAATTTGTGATCGACCGCGACTTTCCCCTCTTCGCCGCAGCGGCCCGCCCCGCTTGTTGATTTGCATCAATACAACTTTCATTCGAAAGTCATTTAATCTTCATATGCAAAAAAAGGGGGGCCTTCATGATTTTCAACATTCAGCGCTACTCAACCCATGACGGCCCTGGGATCCGCACCGTCGTATTCCTTAAAGGCTGCTCGCTGGGCTGCCGCTGGTGTCAAAACCCGGAAAGCCGCTCCCGCACGGCGGATGTGCTGTACGACGCCCGCCTGTGCCTTGCGGGCTGCGATCTGTGCCAGCAGGCCGCGCCGGATGTGATAACCCGTAAACTCGACGGCCTGATTATCCACCGCCAGAAGCTCACCGCCGAAGGCTATGAGCGGCTGCGCGACTGCTGCCCGACAACCGCCCTCAGCGTATGCGGCGAAGAAAAAGAGGTGGCGCAGATTATGGCCACGGTGCTGCGCGATAAGCCTTTTTACGATCGCAGCGGCGGCGGCGTGACCCTTTCCGGCGGCGAGCCGTTTATGAATCCCGAGCTGGCGCGGCAGCTGCTGCAGGCCAGCCGCGCGGCGGGGATTCATACCGCGGTCGAAACCTGCCTGCACGTGCCGTGGAAATACGTTGAGCCCTCGCTGCCCTATGTTGACCTGTTCCTCGCCGACCTCAAGCACGTCAACGAAGCCATTTTCAAAGAGTGGACCGACGGCAGCGCCGGCCGGGTGCTCGATAACCTGCAGCGCGTGGCGCAGGCGGGGAAGAAAATCATCATCCGCGTCCCGCTGATTCAGGGCTTCAACGCCGATGAGGCGACGATTGCCGCGATTACCGACTTTGCCGCCGACCGTCTGCAGGTTGGCGAGATCCACTTCCTGCCGTACCACACGCTGGGAATGAACAAATATCAGTTACTCAGTCAGCCCTATACCGCTCCGGACAAACCCCTTGCTGCCCCCGAGCTGCTCGCCTTCGCGCAGACCTACGCTCAGAGCAAAGGTTTAACGGCTACTCTACGAGGATAAAATGATGACCACTCTGAAACTGGATACGCTAAGCCCCCGCATTCAGGCGCATAAAACCGCGCTGGTACATATCGTTAAGCCGCCGGTCTGCACCGAACGGGCGCGGCACTATACCGCCGCTTATCAGCAGCACCTGGATAAGCCGATCCCGGTACGCCGCGCGCTGGCGCTGGCCCACCATCTGGCAGAACGCACCATCTGGATCAAACACGACGAGCTGATCGTCGGCAACCAGGCCAGCGAAGTGCGCGCGGCGCCAATTTTCCCGGAATACACCGTCAGCTGGATTGAGAAGGAGATTGACGATCTCGCCGATCGTCCCGGCGCCGGTTTCGCGGTCAGCGAAGAGAACAAGCGCATCCTGCATGAAATCTGCCCGTGGTGGCGCGGTCAGACCGTGCAGGATCGCTGCTACGGGATGTTCACCGATGAACAAAAAGCGCTGCTCGCCGCCGGAATTATTAAAGCGGAAGGCAACATGACTTCCGGCGATGCTCACCTCGCGGTGAACTATCCGCTGCTGCTGGAAAAAGGCCTCGACGGCATGCGCGCTAAGGTCGCCGAACGCCGCTCGCGTATTAACCTGACCGTGCTGGAGGATCTGCACGGCGAGCAGTTCCTTAAGGCCATTGATATCGTGCTGGAGGCGGTCAGCAATCACAGCACGCGCTTTGCCGAACTGGCGCGCAGCATGGCGGCGGAAGAAACCCGCGCCTCCCGCCGCGACGAGCTGCTGACTATCGCCGAAGGCTGCGAGATCGTTGCCCACGAGCCGCCGAAAACCTTCTGGCAGGCGCTGCAGCTGTGCTACTTCATTCAGCTGATCCTGCAGATTGAATCCAACGGCCATTCGGTCTCCTTCGGCCGTATGGATCAGTACCTGTATCCTTACTACCGTCGCGACGTCGAGCTCCAGCAGTCGCTGGACCGCGAGCATGCCATCGAGCTGCTGCACAGCTGCTGGCTGAAGCTGCTGGAAGTGAACAAGATCCGCTCCGGCTCGCACTCCAAAGCATCCGCGGGCAGCCCGCTGTATCAGAACGTCACCATCGGCGGCCAGAACCTGCGCGACGGCCAGCCGCAGGATGCGGTGAACCCGCTCTCGTACGCGATCCTCGAATCCTGCGGGCGTCTGCGCTCGACTCAGCCCAACCTCAGCGTGCGCTACCACGCCGGGATGAGCAACGACTTCCTCGATGCCTGCGTGCAGGTCATTCGCTGCGGCTTCGGCATGCCGGCGTTCAATAACGATGAGATCGTTATTCCAGAGTTCATCAAGCTCGGGATTGAGCCTCAGGATGCCTACGACTACGCGGCGATTGGCTGTATCGAAACCGCCGTGGGCGGCAAATGGGGCTATCGCTGCACCGGGATGAGCTTTATCAACTTCGCCCGCGTGATGCTGGCCGCGCTGGAAGGCGGCCGCGACGCCACCAGCGGCCAGGTGTTTCTGCCGCAGGAGCACGCGCTATCGAAAGGCAACTTCGGCAGCTTCGAGCAGGTGCTGGCCGACTGGGATACCCAGATCCGCTACTACACGCGTAAGTCGATCGAAATTGAGTACGTCGTCGATACCATGCTGGAAGAGAACGTACACGATATTCTCTGCTCCGCGCTGGTGGATGACTGCATCGAGCGGGCGAAAAGCATCAAACAGGGCGGCGCGAAGTATGACTGGGTTTCCGGTCTGCAGGTCGGGATCGCCAACCTCGGTAATAGCCTGGTGGCGGTGAAAAAGCTGGTCTTTGAGCAGGGCGCCATCGGCCAGCAGCAGCTGGCGACAGCCCTCGCGGAGGACTTCGAAGGGCTGACCCACGAGCAGCTGCGCCAGCGCTTAATCAACGGCGCACCGAAGTACGGCAACGATGAGGACAGCGTCGACGCCCTGCTGGCCCGCGCCTATCAAACCTATATCGACGAGCTGAAGCATTACCATAACCCGCGCTACGGCCGCGGCCCGATTGGCGGGAACTACTACGCCGGGACCTCGTCTATTTCCGCCAACGTGCCGTTTGGCGCCCAGACGATGGCTACCCCGGATGGACGCAAAGCCCACTCTCCGCTGGCCGAAGGGGCAAGCCCGGCTTCCGGCACCGACCACCTCGGGCCAACCGCGGTGATTAGCTCGGTCGGTAAGCTCCCCACCGGGGCGATTCTCGGCGGCGTGCTGCTGAATCAGAAGCTCAACCCGGCGACGCTGGAGAACGAGTCCGATAAGCAGAAGCTGATGGTGCTGCTGCGCACCTTCTTCGAGGTGCACAAAGGCTGGCATATCCAGTACAACATCGTCTCGCGCGAAACGCTGCTGGACGCGAAGAAACACCCTGACCAGTATCGTGATTTAGTGGTTCGCGTCGCCGGCTACTCGGCGTTCTTTACCGCCCTGTCGCCGGATGCCCAGGACGATATTATCGCCCGTACCGAGCATACGCTGTAGAGCGGACCCCGCATCACACAACACCCGGCTGGCGCTACGCCTGGCCGGGCTACCCGCTCCTCGCCGGTTTTGGATTTTGCGCGGCAGGAAGCCGCAAAGACGGCGGGTAGCCTTTCATTCGAAATAAATTTGTGCTTTGGGTCACATTGTAATTAGAATGTTACTGGTCGCAGTTAAGCCAGGAGCATAGGTATGACCATTAAAGTTATCGTCACTGATATGGACGGAACTTTTCTCAATGACGCCAAGCAGTATGACCGCTCGCGTTTTCTTGCGCAGTTCGCGCAGCTCAATAAGCAGGGTATTGAATTCGTTGTCGCCAGCGGCAATCAGTACTACCAGCTGATCTCCTTTTTCCCGGAAATTCGCGAGCAGATCTCCTTCGTCGCCGAGAATGGCGCGCTGGTGTACGAGCACGGCCGGCAGCTGTTTCACGGCGAGCTGACCCGCCATGAGTCGCAGATTGTGATCGGCGAGCTGCTCAAAGACCCGCAGCTCAACTTCGTCGCCTGCGGCCTTGAAAGCGCCTACGTCAGCGACCGCGCGCCCGACAGCTTCGTCGCGCTGATGTCAAAGCACTATCATCGTCTGCAGCGCATCGCCAGTTACCATGATATCGACGACACGCTGTTTAAGTTCTCGCTTAACCTGCCGGACAGCGATATCCCGCAGCTTATTGATAAGCTGCACGTCTCGCTGGACGGCATCATGAAGCCGGTGACCAGCGGCTTTGGCTTCGTCGATTTAATTATCCCCGGCCTGCATAAAGCTAACGGTATCAGCCGCCTGCTGAAACGCTGGCACATCTCGCCGCAGGAGTGCGTGGCGATTGGCGACAGCGGCAACGACGCCGAAATGCTGAAGCTGGTGAAGTACTCTTTCGCTATGGGCAACGCCGCCGATAGCATCAAGGCCATCTCCCGCTTTGCGACCGATGACAATAACCACCACGGCGCGCTGAATGTGATTCAGGCCGTTGTGGACCACGCCGCCCCCTTCAACGAATAGCCTGCCGCCGGGGCCTCCTGCCCCGGTTTTTTCCATTTTGTGCACCTCATCCAATTTTTAAACTTGCATTAACTTAAATTTAACTTAAATTAACGTTTGTAAGATTTAATACTTTCGAATGAAAGCAAAGTGAGGCTATCATGACGGTTATCCATACCAGCGAAACGCTCCCCGCCGACCACAAAGCGGCGATTCGACAAATAAAACAGGATCTGCGCGCGCAAATTGGCGATGTGCAGGCCGTGTTCGATCGGCTGACGGCGCGGATTAGCGCACGTCTGGACGAAATTGACGCCATCAAGGCGCGCGGGGAAGAGGTCTGGCCGATTATCCCGTTCAGCGATATTGCGCAGGGCAAAGTGAGCGATGCCCAGCGCGAGGCCATCAGACGCCGCGGCTGCGCGGTGATCAAAGGTCACTTCTCACGCGAGCGGGCGCTGGCGTGGGATAACTCGATGCTGGAATACCTCGATCTCAACCGCTTCGACGACGTTTACAAAGGCCCCGGCGATACCTTCTTCGGCTCGCTCGACGCCTCGCGTCCGGAGATTTACCCGATTTACTGGTCGCAGGCGCAGATGCAGGCGCGGCAGAGCGACGAGATGGCCGCGGTGCAGTCGTTCCTTAACCGCCTGTGGACCTTCAGCCATGACGGCAAGCAGTGGTTCGACCCGGACGTCAGCGTTATCTATCCTGACCGCATCCGCCGCCGCCCGCCGGGCACCACCTCGAAGGGGCTGGGGGCGCACACCGATTCAGGCGCCCTCGAGCGCTGGCTGCTGCCCGCCTATCAGCAGGTATTCGCCAACGTCTTTAACGGCAATATTGACGCTTACGACCCGTGGGATGCGGCGCACCGGACCGAAGTGGAAGAGTACACCGTCGACAACACCACCAAATGCTCGGTATTCCGCACCTTCCAGGGCTGGACGGCGCTCTCCGATATGATCCCGGATCAGGGCCTGCTGCACGTGGTGCCGATTCCGGAGGCGATGGCCTACGTTCTGCTGCGTCCGCTGCTCGACGACGTCCCTGACGATGAGCTGTGCGGCGTGGCGCCGGGTAAAGTGTTGCCGATTTCCGAGAAATGGCACCCGCTGCTGATCAAAGCGCTAAGCGCGATCCCGGCCATCAGCGCCGGCGATTCGGTGTGGTGGCACTGCGACGTGATCCACTCGGTGGCGCCGGTCGAAAACCAGCAGGGCTGGGGCAACGTGATGTATATCCCCGCCGCCCCGCTGTGCGAGAAGAATCTCGCCTACGCGCACAAGGTTAAAATCGCGCTAGAGAAAGGCGCATCGCCGGGCGATTTCCCGCGCGAAGACTACGAAACCGACTGGCAGGCGCGCTTTACCCTCGACGATCTCAACGTTCACGGCAAACGCGCGCTGGGTATCGACGTTTAATCGTCGTACAGCCCCTGTTGCTCAACGGCGGTGCGGCGGCTGCCGGGCCGTATCCGCCGTACCGAATCCCGAACCACCAGCGTCCCGTTTAGCAGCAGCGAACCGCGCGGGGCGTGGGGACGGATCAGCCGCTGCTGCAGGAGCTGCACCGCCTCAGTGCCGAGCTCATCGCGCGGGACGTGGACGGCGGTAAGCGGCACATCCTGGATAGCCGCGAGGTTAAACCCGTCGATGCTCATGACCGAGATGTCCTGAGGAACCCGCAGGCCGCGCTTTTGCAAGGCGTTCACGGTCCCCACCACCATATAATCTCCGCCAACCAGGAAGGCCGTCGGCAGCGGCTTACCCGCCTGAGCATTGAGCCACTCTCCTACCTGCTCCTCCGTCTCCCTGGCGCTGAAGTTCGCCACGCCGATCAGATCTCGCCCGTCGAGGAAACGTAGGTTACGCGCCCGCCAGGCCTCCTTGATGCCCACCAGCCGCAGCTCCATGGTGTAGCGCCGCAGACACATCACGTTCATGACCGCCCGATGCCCCATCTCAAACAGATAGCGCGCGGCAAACTGGCCAATCAGCCGGTGATCCGGGGCGATCGACGTCAGGCGCATGCCCTCATCCCGGCAGTTGATCAGCACGCAGGGTTTGGCGAAATCGGCGGCCAGATCGTGAATATGCGGATCGTCAATGCCCAGCAGAATGGCCGCCTCGGTCTCCGCCTCGTTCATGCGGGCCAAAAACAGGTTGGCATCGCTGTCGTTCTCTTCCAGCGCGCAGGTTCGCAGGCGGACCTCATGCGGCGCCAGCGCATTATTAATGCTCTGAATCACGCGGTAGTAATAGATATCGGAGCGCTCATCAAACGCCCGGGAAGGGGCGAAAACCACCAGGCTGTTCAGCAGCATGCGTCCGGCGGCGAGCCCCTCCATCACCCCCATTTCGCGGGCGCACTGCAGGACCCGCTGGCGCGCCTTTTCGCTGGTGTTCGCTTTGCCCGCCAGCACCCGGGAAACGGTACTCGCCGACATCCCCGTGCGGGCCGCGATTTCGGCAATTCTCAGCTTTTTATCCATTTTGTGATCCAGCTCCATCTTGCAAATGAAAGAATTTTCATGGCGCTAAAAAGCAGTTTATCAAGCCAGATTCGCTATCTGTCGTGAGCTTTTCCTCATCTCATGAAAAAAGTTGCATAAATAAGACTATTGGCCGCTCATTTTCTATCTTAACCTGAATTGGTCCGATAACTTCCATACTAGTTATACGGAAAACCAGATAAATAAAACAATAATATTCATAGCGTTAATAAAACAGGTATGACAACTCAGGGACTGAGCATCGGTCATTTCCCCCTACAAAATTCTTGTGGAGAGTTCTATGAGCCAAGGCCTCAACAACGATATGGCGGTCAGTAAATCGCGCCGCGTAGTCAAAAACCTACGCTGGTGGATGCTGACCCTGTTCTTACTCGGCGTCACCGTTAACTACATTACCCGCAACTCCTTAGGCATTATCGCCCCCGAGCTGAAGGTGACGCTGGGCATAACCACCGAGCAGTATTCATGGATCGTCGGCGCTTTTCAGCTGGCCTACACCCTCTTCCAGCCACTCTGCGGCTGGCTTATTGACGTTATTGGCCTGAAGCTCGGCTTTATGATCTGCGCCACCCTGTGGGCCGTGGCCTGTATCGCCCACGCCGGTGCCGGCAGCTGGCTGCATCTGGCGATCCTGCGTTTTTTCATGGGCGGAGCAGAAGCCGCCGCAACCCCGGCCAACGCCAAAACCATCGGCGAATGGTTTCCAAAATCTGAACGCCCAATTGCCGCCGGCTGGGCCGGCGTCGGCTTCTCCGTCGGCGCGATGCTGGCGCCGCCGATCATCTATTTTGCCCACGCCTCTTTCGGCTGGCAGGGCGCGTTTATGTTCACCGGGGTGCTGGCGCTGCTGTGGGTGATCCTGTGGTGGGTGTTTTACAACAATCCGGAGAAGCATCCGAATCTGAGCAAGACCGAGCTGGAGTTCATTCGTCAGGACAACGAGCCGCCGGCGGTGAAGCTGCCGTTCTTTACCGCGCTGAAAACCGTGTCGAAAAATAAGCGTTTCTACGGTATTGCGATCCCGGCCTTTATGGCGGAGCCCGCCTGGGCGGTCCTGAGCTTTTGGGTGCCGCTGTACCTCGCCAAAGAGCACGGCATGGACCTGAAGCAAATTGCCATGTTCGCCTGGCTGCCGTTCCTCGCCGCCGATCTCGGCAGCGTGGTCAGCGGCTATCTGACCAAACTGTACACCCGCTGGTTCGGCTGTTCACGGGTTAATTCCGTGGTAGCAAGCTCGCTGACCGGCGCTTTCCTGATGATTTCTCTGGCCCTCGTCGCCATTACCCGCGACCCCTACATCACCATCATCCTGATCTCCATCGGCGGCTTCGGCCACCAGATTATCTCCTGCATGCTGAGCGCGCTGGTGGTGGAGTCGTTCGATAAGGGCCAGATGGCGACCGTCAACGGCATGCGCGGCTCCGCGGCCTGGATCGCCAGCTTCCTGTTCTCCCTATTAATCGGGGTGACCGCCGACAAGATTGGCTTCAACCCGCTATTCGTCGCCATGGGCTTCTTTGACCTGATTGGCGCGGTTTTCCTGGTGGCTTTTATTGCTGAACGTCGCGCCAAGCGCGCCTGAGAGTGGATGTAAAAATGAAAACGTTGAAACACTGGAAATTGCAACAGCAGCTGGCCCACCACGTAGAGCTGGCGGTCGACGGGCAGCACACCCTGTGCCTGTACGTACTGGAAGAAAACCTGTTCCGCGTCCTGCTTAAGCGCAGAGGGGAGCTGGCGCTGGATCGTACCTGGAGCATCGCTCCGCAGCAGGACGTCCCCTGGGAGGGACGCAGCCGCGACGACGTCAGCGGCTTTACCCTTCCCGCCTGGAGCCTGGAGCAGCAGCAGGAGACCCTGACGGTCGCCACCGAACGGCTGCGCGTCACCGTCCACCAGCCGCTGTGGCTGGAGTGGAGCTACCGCGACGATGCCGGAGAATGGCAACCGCTGGCCAACGACCGCCCGACCAGCGCCTATCTGGTGAACGCGCACGGCGATGGCGTCGCGCACTACCAGAGCCGACGTCAAGATGAACGCTTCTACGGTCTTGGCGAGAAGGCGGGCAACCTGCTGCGCAACGGGAATCGCTACGAGATGCGCAACCTGGATGCGATGGGCTATAACGCCGTCAGCACCGATCCGCTGTATAAGCACATCCCCTTCACCATCACCCAGCGCGGCGATATTAGCTACGGCCTGTTCTACGATAACCTCAGCAGCTGCTGGCTGGATCTGGGCAACGAAATCGACAACTATCACACCGCCTATCGCCGCTGGCAGGCCGAGGCGGGAGATATTGATTACTACATGTTTACCGGCAAACGCGTGCTGGACGTCACCAAAGCCTTTGTCCGCCTGACCGGAAAAACGCTGTTCGGGCCGAAGTGGAGCCTGGGCTACAGCGGCTCGACGATGCACTACACCGATGCGCCGGATGCGCAAAACCAGCTGATGAACTTTATCCGCCTTTGCGAAGAGCACGCCATTCCGTGCGACTCGTTCCAGCTCTCCTCCGGCTATACCTCGATCGGCGGTAAGCGCTACGTCTTTAACTGGAATTACGACAAGGTTCCGCAGCCGAAGGTGATGAGCCAGCGCTTCCACGACGCGGGCATCAAGCTGGCGGCCAACATCAAGCCCTGCCTGCTGCAGGATCACCCGCGCTATAGCGAGGTGGCGGAGCGCGGGCTGTTTATTCAGGACTCCGAAAGCGAATCCCCGGAGCGCTCCAGCTTCTGGGATGACGAAGGTTCCCACCTCGACTTCACCAACCCGCAAACCGTCGCCTGGTGGCAGGAGGGGGTCACCGCTCAGCTGCTGGAGATGGGGATTGATTCGACGTGGAACGACAATAATGAATTTGAAGTCTGGGACGGCGAGGCGCGCTGCCACGGTTTTGGCCAGGAGATTGCCATCAAGCATATCCGTCCGGTGATGCCGCTGCTGATGATGCGCGCGTCGCTGGAGGCCCAGCAGCGCTTCGCCCCGGAGAAACGCCCGTACCTGATCTCGCGCTCCGGCTGCGCCGGGATGCAGCGCTACGTGCAAACCTGGAGCGGCGATAACCGCACCAGCTGGGATACCCTGCGCTACAACACCCGCATGGGGCTGGGGATGAGCCTCTCCGGCCTCTATAACGTCGGTCACGACGTCGGCGGCTTCTCCGGCGATAAGCCGGATGCCGAACTGTTCGTCCGCTGGGTGCAGAACGGGGTGATGCATCCGCGCTTCACGATCCACTCATGGAACGACGATCGGACGGTTAACGAGGCGTGGATGTATCCGGCGGTCCTGCCGGCGATTCGCGGCGCGATTGAGCTGCGCTATCGCCTGCTGCCCTACCTCTACACCCTGCTGTGGCAGGCGCACGCTGACGATGAGCCGATGCTGCGCCCGACCTTCCTCGATCACCAGCATGACCCGCAGACCTTCGAGGAGTGCGACGACTTCCTGCTCGGCCGCGATCTCCTCGTCGCCAGCGTCGTGGAGCCCGGCCAGCGCCAGCGCCCGACGTGGCTGCCGGAAAACGAGTCCGGCTGGTACGACTTTTATAGCGGGGAGTGGTTCGCCGGCGGCCAATGGATAACGCTCGATGCGCCGCTGGAAAAACTGCCGCTGATGGTGCGCGCCGGGGCGGGTCTGCCGGTCAGCGAAAGGATCGTCCACGTCGACGCCAAAAAAGACGATAGCCGCGAGCTGAAGCTGTTTCCGCTGAAGGGAGCAGGCTCGACAAGCGGCCTGCTCTTTGAAGACGACGGCGAGAGCTGGGGCTATCGGCAGGGCAACGCGCTGTGGCTGGGGTGGGAAATGACCTGCAGCGCCAGCGCCATCAGCCTGCAGGTGAACGCGCGCGGCCGCTACCGCCCGGCGTGGAAGGCGCTGAAGATAACGCTCCCCGCCGGTGAAAAGCGCCGGCTGTCGGTGAATGGTAAAGACGTCGGCGAGTGGCTGCTGGACTAAGGGCAATAAAAAACCCCGGTCGCGCGAGGCTGGCCGGGGCTTCTGTTTCACTCCCGGCAGCGCCGGGACGGCAGACGGTTAGCCGTCGATGCCTTTGCTGCGCAGATAATCTTCGTAATTACCGCTAAAGTCGACGACGCGCTCCGGCGTAATTTCAATCACCCGGGTGGCCAGCGAGCTGACGAACTCGCGGTCGTGGGAGACGAAAATCAGGGTGCCCTGATACATCTCCAGCGCCATGTTGAGCGATTCGATAGATTCCATATCCAGGTGGTTGGTCGGTTCGTCCATCACCAAAATGTTGGGTTTCTGCATCATCAGCTTACCGAACAGCATGCGGCCCTTTTCGCCACCTGACAGCACTTTTGCCGGCTTTTTGATATCGTCCTGGCTGAACAGCAGGCGGCCGAGGAAGCTGCGCACAACCTGCTCATCGTCACCATCCTGCTTCCACTGGCTCATCCAGTCGAACACGCTCAGATCGTTATCGAAGTCTTCGGCGTGATCCTGCGCGTAGTAGCCAATCTGCGCATTCTCAGACCATTTAACGCTACCGTTATCCGGCGTCAGTTCACCCACCAGGGTTTTCAGCATGGTGGTTTTACCCACGCCGTTGGCACCCAGAATGGCAATCTTCTCGCCCACTTCCAGCAGCAGATTGAATTTTTTAAACAGCGGGCCGTTATCAAAACCTTTCGCCAGCTCTTCGACAGCCAGCGCGTTACGGAACAGCTTCTTGTCCTGCTCGAAGCGGATGAACGGGTTCTGACGGCTGGAGGCCTTCACTTCATCGAGCTTGATTTTATCAATCTGACGGGCGCGAGAAGTCGCCTGACGTGATTTAGAGGCGTTGGCGCTAAAGCGGCTGACGAAGGATTGCAGGTCGGCAATCTGCGCTTTTTTCTTGGCGTTATCAGACAGCAGACGCTCGCGGGCCTGGGTGGCCGCGGTCATGTATTCGTCGTAGTTACCGGCATACACGCGCAGTTCACCGTAGTCGAGATCCGCCATGTGGGTACACACCATGTTGAGGAAATGACGGTCGTGCGAAATGATGATCATGGTGCTGTCACGTTCGTTAAGCGTCTGCTCCAGCCAGCGAATGGTATCGATGTCGAGGTTGTTCGTCGGTTCGTCGAGCAGCAGGATATCCGGGTTGGAGAACAGCGCCTGGGCTAACAGTACGCGCAGCTTCCAGCCGGGAGCGACTTCGCTCATCGGGCCGTAATGCTGTTCAACCGGGATGCCGACGCCGAGCAGCAGCTCGCCGGCGCGGGCTTCGGCGGAGTAGCCGTCCATCTCGCCGTAGGTCACTTCCAGATCCGCCACCTTATAGCCGTCGGCTTCGCTCATTTCCGCCAGGCCGTAGATGCGATCGCGCTCCTGCTTCACTTCCCACAGCTCGCCGTGGCCCATGATGACCGTATCCAGCACGGTGAACTCTTCGAACGCAAACTGATCCTGACGCAGCTTACCGATACGCTCGTTCGGATCGAGGGAGACGTTGCCCAGCGTTGGCTCCAGGTCGTTGCCGAGGATCTTCATAAAGGTAGATTTACCGCTACCGTTGGCGCCAATCAGGCCGTAACGGTTGCCGCCGCCAAATTTGACGGAAATGTTTTCGAACAGCGGCTTACTGCCAAACTGCATGGTGACGTTGCTGGATACTAGCACGGGGTTATCCTGAAAAAAGAGAATGAGAAGTGTGACACATCGGACATTATGCCAGCAAAACCATCTCTTTTCACGGTCTGCGGTGAATTCCCTTACCGCTGGCGCCGCGTTCGGCGCCTTTTGACCTCAGCCGGCGGCGTCCGGCAGGCCTCAGCGGCGGCCCGGCGGCACCAGGTATGCCGTGCGATCGCCCCTCCGACGACGCAGCCTGAGCAGCCAAAGGACGACAGTTGAAACAACCGGCAAAAAAGTGTGATTTCGTACACATCTCATTTCCCTGTTGGCGGGAATGCACATATAATGCGCTCCCATCTACTCCCTGAAAAATCAAACAAAGGCCTGTGTGGCTTTAACATCGCACACGACATGATGAATATGAAATTATCGACACTCCTTGCGGCAGCCTTCGCCATCGTGGGCTTTTGCAATACCGCATCCGCGGTAACCTATCCCCTGCCGACTGACGGTAGCCGACTGATTGGCCAGAACCAGGTTGTTACGGTTCCGGACGACAACAAACAGCCGCTGGAATATTTCGCCGCCAAATATCAGATGGGTCTGTCCAACATGCTGGAAGCGAACCCGGGCGTGGATACCTATCTGCCGAAAGGCGGCACCGTGCTGAATATCCCGCAGCAGCTGATTCTGCCGGACACCGTGCATGAAGGTATCGTCATCAACAGCGCGGAAATGCGTCTTTACTACTACCCGAAAGGCACTAACACCGTGATCGTGCTGCCGATTGGTATCGGCCAGCTCGGCAAAGATACGCCGATCAACTGGGTGACCAAGGTTGAGCGCAAGAAAGCCGGCCCGACCTGGACGCCGACGGCGAAAATGCACGCCGAATACATCGCAGCCGGTAACCCGCTGCCGGCCGTGGTGCCGGCCGGCCCTGATAACCCGATGGGCCTGTACGCGCTGTATATCGGTCGTCTGTACGCGATCCACGGTACCAACGCCAACTTCGGTATCGGCCTGCGCGTAAGCCACGGCTGCGTCCGTCTGCGTAACGACGATATCAAATTCCTGTTTGAGAATGTGCCGGTCGGCACCCGCGTCGAATTTATCGATGAGCCGGTGAAAGCCACCAGCGAGCCGGACGGCAGCCGTTACGTTGAAGTCCATAACCCGCTGTCGACCACTGAAGCCCAGTTCCAGGGCGGTGAAATCGTCCCGATTACGCTGAACAAATCCGTACAGGCCGTTACCGGCCAGTCCGACGTCGATCAGAGCGTGGTTGAGCAGGCGGTGCAGAACCGTTCCGGTATGCCGGTTCGTCTGAACTGATCCTGAGCGCCATGCACAAAAAAGGGCGAGGTGAAAACCTCGCCCTTTTCTTTTCGCCTGACGTCAGCCGTTGTTAACGATAACGATGCCGCCGTGATCGTAGCGGTAGTGACAGTGGGCGTACTCCAGCGGCGTACCGTCCTCCAGGTAGATAACCTGCTCAACTTCCAGCACCGGATCGCCGGCTTCGCATACCAGGTGCTGCTGTTCGAGCTCGCCGGGCTTAATGGCGCGCACCACGCGGTACGACCCCATTATCTTCAGCCCAAGCGTCTCAACATACTGGAATACGGAGCTTTCGAGGTGGCTTTTATTCAGGCCGGGTACCAGATTCACCGGCATCACCGTGGCGTCCAGCGACATCGGCTCGTCATTGAGCAGCCGCAGGCGCACGAAGTCATAAACCGGCGAATCGGCATTAATCAGCAGCGAAGTCTGCTCCTTCTCGCTGGGAAAGCGCAGCTCGAAGCGCACCACCTTGCTGCTAACCGCCCCCAGATGGGCCCAGGTTTTGGTGGCGCCAAAATAGTCGCTTCCCGGAAGATCCCACTGCGAAAGCTGAAGAAAGTTTTTACGCACGAAGGTGCCCTGCCCCTTGCGGGTATAAATCAATCCTTCAACAATAAGCTGGCGCATCGCCTGCTGGATGGTCATCCTGCTGGTGTTAAACTCCGCCGCCAGCGCAAACTGGTCGGGTAATGGCATGCTGGCGGGGTACTGCTGGCTGATAATCCGCTTTTTAATTTCCCGCGCGATCAAAAGATACTTCGCCGCCATCGCCCTTCCTTATTATTCATTTATCCCATTGTTTTTTAACGCCACTCTCTCAGATATTTTGAGGAATGGCAGGTAGAAGAATACACCAAAGGTGATGATTATCAACTGCACCACCACCGCCCGCCAGTCCCCCGCCGTCGCCAGCCAGGCGCTGAGCACCGGCGGCGTGGTCCACGGGATCATCACCACGCAGCGCGACATAAGCCCGAGCGTGGTGCACAGCCAGGCGAAAAAGATGCCGATGGCGGGCAGCAGCACGAACGGGATCATCAGCGGCACGTTGAAAACGATCGGCAGGCCGAAAATCACCGGTTCGTTGATATTGAACAGCCCCGGGGTAATAGCCAGGCGCGCCACCTGCTTCGAGGCCTGCTGGCGCGAGAAGAGAAAGATGGCGATCAGCAGAGAGATGGTGCTGCCGGTACCGCCCACCATGCCGAAGGTCGGCACGAAAATATTGTTAATAATATGCGGAATCGGCTGGCCGCTGGCGTAGGCCAGCATATTCTCATTGGTATTAATCAGCAGGAACGGCTCCAGCACCACGCTGTTCACAACCGACTGGTGAATACCCAGCGTAAACAGGAAGTTGCCGAAGCTGTAGATAAAAATAGTCCCCGGCAGGCTGGTATTAATCAATCGCAGCGGCTGCTGGATAAGCGTGGTGATCAGATGGATAAGATCGGTGTGCAGCAGGTTATTCAGCAGGGCGGCCAGCGCCGCAAACATCGACAGCGTCAGGATAGCCGGGATGAGCGACGAAAACGATTGGCCCACCGCCGGCGGCACGTTCTCTCCAAGGTTGATGGTCAGGCGCTTGATTCCGGCGATGCGCATAAAGATTTCTGTCGCCACCAGGCCGATGAGCACGCCGGCGAAAATGCCGGTAGAGCCGATGTTGGCGAAGGTCAGTACCGACGTCAGGCTGACCGTCGCCTTCCCGCCAACCGGCACCAGATCCACCTGCATCGGCATCATAATAATAAAGCTGCAAATAGCGATGACGACGGTCGAAACCGGGTTAGCGAAGTTTTTGTTACGCGCCAGCGACCACGCGATCATCGGCGCAATCAGCAGCGCGGCGATATTCAACGTCCCGTTGATAATCGCATCGCCCCATACCTTAAAGCGCACCAGCGTGTCGCCCTCCAGTATCCAGGGAAACACCACGTTGTTCACCAGTACCGCCAGCCCTGCCAGAATGAAAATCGGCATCACCCCGGCAAACGCATCGCGCAGCGAACGCAGGTGTACCTGGTTGGCGATACGCGCGGAAAACTCAACAAAGCGATCGGTCAAAGACTGCATACTGGACGTTGTATTATCAGACATTTTGCAGAATCCTCTTCATCACTTACCCGTATTCCCCGCCAGGCTTCAGGTTGCAGGCAGCGCGCCCGCGGCCTGAAATCTGACGGCGATAACCCGGTGCGGCCCGCGCGAACTACATCTCTTCACCGTTGCTGTGGATCGCTCGTTTCAGCCATGCATAGCTTTTCTTCGGCACGCGGTTAAGGTCTTTAAGATCGTGGTTTTCGCGGTTGACGTACACCACCCCGTAGCGTTTACGCATATCGCCCTGGGAGCTGAGAATATCGATCAGCCCCCAGCCGAGATAGCCGATCACCTTCGCGCCGTCCTCAAAAATCGCCTCTTTCATGGCGTTGATATGGTCGCGGTGATAGGCGATACGATAATCGTCGGCAATCATGTTTTCGCCATCCCAGGACTCAATCACCCCGATACCGTTTTCAATCGGGAATACCGGCAGGCGCCAGTCGTTGTAGTAGCGGGTGATGATGGTACGAAAGCCGAGCGGATCGATTTGCCAGTTCCATTCCGTAGACTTCAGGTACGGGTTGTCCTTATCGCCGAACTGCATGTAGTAGTTCACCTCGGTGCCTTCGGGGATCGGATCGCTGCTGAGCGTGCGGCTGGCATAGTAGCTAAAGGCCATATAGTCATTTTTATTCTGCGCAATCAGGGCTAAATCCTCTGCGCGATAGATATCCTCGAAGCCTTCACGGGCGACCACGGCCATCACCTCGGGGCTGTAGCCCTGGCCGGCATAGACGCGCAGCAGGTTCTGGTTGAGAAACTCATCATGCTGCTGAGCGCAGAAAATATCGCGCGGCTGGCAGGTCGCCGGGTAGATAAGCTGATGCGCCAGCATCCCCCCCATCAGCCTGCCGGGCTGGGTTTCATGCAGGTAAGCGGTCAGATGGACGTGCGCCATCATGGTGTAATGCTGGATCTCGTACAGCTCGCGGAGCGTTTCATCGCCATGCATATATCCCGCAATGCGGAACGCAATCGGCATGTGGAAAATATTCTGCTCATTGAAGGTCAGCCAGTACTTCACCTTGTCGCCGTAGCAGTCGATCATTTTCTTGCCGTAGCGCACAAACGCCTCCATCACGCGGCGATCGATAAAGCCGTTATACTCATTCGCCAGCGCCAGCGGCATGTCAAAATGGTACAGGCAAATCATCGGCTCAATGCCGCGGGCAATCAGAGCGTCGATAAAGCGGTGGTAGAAGGCGATACCTTCTTCGTTGAACTCGCCATCGCCGGTCGGGCAAATGCGGCTCCACGAAATCTGGAAGCGGTAGCAGTTCATCCCTAGATCCTGCATTAAATCAAAGTCTTCCTCATAGCGATGGTAGGAGTCGGTCGCCACCTTCCAGTCAGAGGCAAACTCTGAGGGCTCGCGAATGTCGTATACCGACATCCCCTTTCCGCCTTCATTCCACGCACCTTCCGTCTGCATGCTGGAAACCGAGTTGCCCCATAAAAAATCCTTTGCCAGTGTCTTCATCATTCACTCCGCTACTATGACTAGTCATTAAAAATTCATGACTAGTCATATAGAATGAAATGATAAATCACGCAAAGGAGTTGTGTCGTTTTTGTGAGCGATTTCGAAAAGAGAGGATAGAAAGCGGCGGGACAGCGCCCGCCGTTGAGGATCGGACAGGATTAATCGTTAAGCTGATTGCGGCGATATTCGCCCTGGCGCTCGAGCATCCAGCCGGGATATTCGCGCGGCAGCGCGCTCACCGCATCAAGCCGCCTGAGATCCTCTTCGCTGAGCTGGATCTGGGTTGCGGCAATATTATCCGCCAGCTGCTCCGCGCGTTTGGCGCCGATAATCACGCTGGTCACCGCCTGCTGATGGAGCAGCCACGCGAGCGCGACCTGCGCGACCGTCGCGCCTTTAGCTTCGGCCACCTCGCGCATCGCGTCCACGCAATCAAACGCGCGATCCTTATTCACCGGCGGGAAATCAAATTCCAGCCGACGGCCGCCCGCTTCCCCCTGACCGTCGCGGGTGTATTTGCCGCTCAGCAATCCGCCCGCCAGCGGGCTCCAGACCATCAGCCCCAGCCCTTCGCTCTGCATCATCGGCACCAGCTCACGCTCCAGGTCGCGCCCGGCGATGGTGTAGTAAGCCTGCAAAGAGGCAAAGCGGGCCAGCCCAAGGCGTTCGGCGATCCCCAGCGCCTTGACGATTTGCCAGGCCGCCCAGTTCGAAATGCCGATATAGCGGACGTGCCCCTGGCGAACCAGGGTATCCAGGGCGTAGAGGGTCTCTTCCACGGGCGTTGCCGGATCGAAGCCGTGCAGCTGGTAGAGATCGATATGATGGAGCTGCAGGCGTCGCAGGCTCTCTTTGACGCTGCCGAGAATGTGGTAACGGGAGCTGCCGCGGGAGTTAACGCCGGCGGTGCCGGTTTCACCAAACACTTTGGTGGCGACCACCACGTTTTCGCGCGGGATCTTAAGATTTTTTAGCGCCTGGCCGGTTATCTCTTCCGAACGCCCTTCCGAATAGACGTTAGCGGTGTCGATAAAGTTGATGCCGGCATCCAGGGCGCTGCCCACCAGCTGCTCGGCTTCCGCCTGGCGCAGCTGGCCAATTTTGCCCCACATCCCCTCTTCGCCGCCAAAGGTCATGGTGCCAAGGCACAGTTCAGAGACAAACAGACCGGTATTTCCGAGTTTTTTATAACGCATCGGACTCTCCTCATCAGGATAATTAACGTCAGCGCTATAGTTATACCCCCCGCAGCACGAGCGCGAATGGGGGGATCCTGTCCGTTTCTTGCCCAATCCTCTAAATATCAGAACCCGTAGCGCAGCATGGCATAACCCAGCAGCGCCGCCCACAGCAGCATCGGCAGAGAGTAAAGATGAAAGCGCCACCAGATCCGCCGATCCGCCGCCATGCGCAGGGCAATCAGGTTGGCCAGCGAGCCGGGAAGCAGGCCAAAGCCGCCGACGTTAACCGCCCAGGCCAGCAGCGTTGACGGGGGGACGTAGTTGAGCAGCAGAATGGTTGCCGGGACGTTGCTGATGAACTGCGACAGGCCGATCGCCGTCAGCCACAGGCCGCCGGGGGAGAGCTGGCCGACGCCGCTCAGCAGCTGATGCAGCGCCGGCAGCTGGATCAGCAGGTGAACATCAATAAACATCACCATAAAGACCAGCAGCAAGGACCAGTCAACGTTGATAATCACCGCGCGCGCCAGCAGCAAGAAGCCGATGACGATCAGCGCGAGCCCCCAAAGCTCCTGCTTCATCTCTAACGCCGTGAGGAAAATCAGATAAAACGCCAGACAGCTCCAGACCAGCTTCGGCCGCCAGGAGGGCGCCCGTTCGCCGCTTTGATAAGTGAGGCGTACGGCGGAAAAACAGCACCAGCACAGCGCCAGCAGCGTTATCATCATCGCCGCCGCCAGCGGCAGCATCTGGCCAATAAACGCCGGGAAACTGAGGCCTGAACGCCCCCAAAGCAGAATATTTTGCGGATTGCCGATCGGCGTCAGCAGCGAGCCGGCGTTGACCGCCAGCGCTTCGAAAATGATCAGCCGGTTAACCGGAATGGCGCACCATTTTTTTAACGTCAGGGTTAACGGAACGACGATAAAAAGCGCCACATCGTTGGTTAAGAAGGTGGAAAGCAGCGCCGCGGCCAGCACCATAAAGATGGCCAGCTGCCGTTCGGTCACAAACCGCCGCGCCATTTTCCGGCCCAGCACGTCAAAATAGCCGCTCAGTTCGACCCCTTTGGTCAGCAGCATCAGCCCGCTTAGGGTAATAATCGTCTGCCAGTCGATAGCCTGAGGCCAGCTGGCAGGGGCAAAGGGCACAAAAATGCTTAATACGCCGGCAATAATCAGCAGTAAATGCAAAAAGCGGTCACCCGCCAGCGACTGAACAAGGGGCAGGTTCATTTTCCCTGCTGCCCGTATTTGAGCGTAAACTGGCTAAAGGCCTCCAGCGTCTCCTGGCTCACGTGATGCTCCATCCCTTCGGCATCGCGACGGGCTATCTCCGGGCTGACGCCGATAACCAGCAGGAAGTTTTCCACAATCTGATGACGTTCGCGGCTCTCGTGCGCCAGCTTCTCGCCTTCCGGCGTTAAAAAGACGCCGCGCCACGGGATCTGCTCAATCAATCCGACGCTGGCCAGGCGCTTGAGCATTTTAGCGACCGTCGGCTGCGAGACGCCCAGGCGCGCGGCCATATCGACCTGCCGCGCTTCACCCACCTCGCGGATCAGGTCGGAAATCAGCTCAACGTAGTCGTCAATCAGCTCGCGACGATGCGCCTCACGCACCTGACGAAACCCCTCAACGTGCTCTTCAACATTCACTAGCTGCGTCACTTTTTTTGTTATTTGTTTGCCTGCGCGACGGTTCATTGTGCTTCCTCAAATACGTGTGACGCAGCAAGCGTCATCTCAAAGAGGGCCATTGTAAATGATTGGGCCCGTAGCACAAAAAATTAACTTTTTAGCCATAGCTATAAAATATAGCCTGTGCTATATCTGTATGTAATGCAAACATCCTTCAAGGAGCGAAGGGCGAAATCACAGGAGGTTACGATGAACGAACTCAAGAGGTGCTTACAGGTGTTTACCCACTCCCCATTTAAAGTACGCTTAATGCTACTCGGCATGCTGTGCGATCTGCTTAACGGCAAAAAAGAGCAGGACAAACCGGGCAACTAACGCGGCGTCGCGGTACGCCGCTTCATTTTTCGGTCATAATTCCTCGTCATACTGGCCCGTTTGCCCTCCTTTCCCGGACTTTTTTCAAGTTTTGTAAGCTTTCTCCCAAAACAATCTGTTATGGCTAGTTGACCTTAGCATTTGCAAGCCCTATCTTTTGTCAGCCCTGCCACTACTGCGGCTCGCAGAGACCCTCTTCCGGCACTGTCCAGCAGGTTTTACCCCTTGATGCCAGGGGATGCACATGGCGTCTTTTTGATTGTTAACTATGAATCTCACCCTGAAAGAAACGCTGGTCGCTCGTGGACTGGTCCTGAACCCGTGGACCGGATTCTACTTTTTACAGTCCCTGCTGATTAACCTGGCCCTTGGCTATGATTTTAGCCTGCTCTATGCCGTCGCCTTTACATGCGTGCTACATCTGCTGTGGCGCAGCTTCCCGCGCGCGCAGAAAGTGGTGGTCGGCGGCTACTCGCTGCTTGCCGCGCTCTATTATCCGTTTGGTCAGGCATACGGCGCGCCCAATTTCAATACCCTGCTGGCGCTGCACGCCACCAACGTTGAAGAATCCACCGAAATTTTGACCATCTTCCCGTGGTACAGCTATCTGCTGGCGGTGTTTATTTTCGCGCTGGGCGTGATTGCCGTGCGTCGCAAGCCGGAAGAACCGAGGCGCTGGAGCAAAATGGAGAGCCTGGGCCTGCTGTTCAGCATCGGCATTTTCTTCCTGCAGCCGGTGCAGAATCTGGCGTGGGGCGGCGTCTTCAAAGTGATTGATACCGGCTATCCGGCCCTGCGCTTCGTCAAAGACGTGGTGGTCAATAACAATGAGGTGCTGGATGAGCAGGCGCGCATGGCGCAGCTGGCGAATATGAAAGATAGCTGGCACGTCGTGGCGGTGAAGCCCAAATATCATCTTTACGTGGTGGTTATTGGTGAAAGCGCGCGCCGCGACGCGCTCGGCGCCTTCGGCGGCCACTGGGACAACACCCCTTTCGCCAGTTCGGTGAACGGCTATCTGTTCAATGACTACATTGCGGCCAGCGGTTCAACGCAAAAGTCGCTGGGCCTGACGCTTAACCGGGTGGTCGACGGCAAGCCGCAGTACCAGGACAACTTCGTCACGCTGGCCAACCGCGCGGGCTTCCAGACCTGGTGGTTCTCGAATCAGGGGCAAATCGGCGAGTACGATACGGCGATTGCCAGTATTGCCAAACGCGCCGACGAAGTGCAGTTCCTCAAAAACGGCGATTTTGAGGCCAATAAAAATACCCAGGATGAGCAGCTGCTGAAGCTAACCGAGCAGGTCCTTTCGACCCAGCGTACTCAGCCGCAGCTGATCGTCCTGCATTTGATGGGCTCGCACCCTCAGGCCTGTGACCGCACCAAAGGAAAATATACCGTCTTTGTGCAATCAAAAGAGACCTCCTGCTATCTCTACAGCATGACGCAAACCGATGCGCTGCTGGGCAAACTGTATAGCCAGCTGCAGAACTCCGGCGATAGCTTCTCAATGACCTATTTCTCCGATCACGGCCTCGCCTTTAAAGAGCGCGGCAAAGCGGTTCAGTATCTGGCGCACGACGATAAGTTCCAGCAAAACTTCCAGGTACCGTTCATGGTGCTGTCCAGCGATGATAAAGCGCACAAGGTTATCAAAGCGCGCCGCTCGGCCAACGATTTCCTCAGCTTCTTCTCACAGTGGACCGGGATCAGCGCCGAGGAAATAAAGCCGCGCTATCGCTTTATCTCTGAGCAAAAGGCCGGGCCGGTTTTCATCACCAACTTCCAGCTGCAGAAAGTGGACTATACCCATCTGGGCAGCGACCTGTTCACCACCCAGTAGGCCGCCTCATTCGCCATCGGGAAGCTGATGGCGACGGGTTTTGCCGAATGACAGGCAAAAAAAATCCGCCCCTGTGAGGCGGATTTTTTATATCACCGAAGTGATTAGAAGCGGTAACCAACGCCCGCGATCCAGGTACCAACGTCAACGTTACGAATGCGAGACTGCTCGTAAGAGAAGTCCAGAGCAACGTTTTCGATCGGGTTGAACTGCAGACCAGCGCCGTAGGAGAAACCGTAGTCGCTCATGTCAGCTTTGTTCGGGTAGCTGTTGTCCTGGAATTTACCGTAGCCAACGCCCACTACGCCGTAGATGCTTGCCCAGTCGTTGAGACGGTAAGCCGGACCAGCGGTGATGCCGTAGTACTGGCCTTTTTCGTATACGCCAGATTCGGTACGATCTTTTTCAGTGTAAGTGAAGGAACCGATAACACCCAGCGGGCTATTGTCTTGCTCGTAACGGTACTTCAGGTTGAAACCGCCTGCTTTATTCGCTTCGCCCTGCATGTCGCTCTGAGCATAACCACCGGTAACGGTAGAAGTTGCAGCGAAAGCGGTACCTACGGATGCAGCCAGTACAACAGCTAGTGCTGAAAAACGTGCAATTTTATTCATAACCACCTCAAATGTGTTTCTAATAAGTCCTAAGTCTTAAATATATCAAAAACTTTCGGGAAACTCTTTTCACTTTACAGTGTCTAACATACTTTTTCATGTAACCAAAAGTTTCCACAAAACTATAACAAACTGGAAAACAACCGGTTTTAACGAATACCATCATATTAATGCCCGCCGATCGCCGGACAAGCATCCAGACTATTCCTAATCGCCAGATGAGTATTTCAGCGCCTCTCTCCCAATTGTACTCCCCTCTGCGGGGATTTTTTCAACAATAGCTCAACTGCCGTTGGCTAATTCATTTACACTGGATCCTTTACCGCGTTTGACAAATTTTGACAGGAGAAAGGATGCCCGGCTCGTCCCGTAAGGTCCCGGCATGGTTGCCGACAGCAGTTATTTTAATCGCCATGATCTCTATTCAGAGCGGGGCATCGCTGGCGAAATCACTCTTCCCGTTAGTCGGCGCGCCCGGCGTGACAGCCCTGCGCCTGGCGCTAGGCACCTTGATTCTGGTGGTCATTTTCAAACCCTGGCGGCTGCGCTTTGCCCCCGAACAGCGCCTGCCGCTGCTCTTCTACGGCCTCTCGCTGGGGGCGATGAACTATCTGTTTTATTTATCCATTCAGCGCATACCGCTGGGCATTGCGGTAGCCCTGGAGTTTACCGGCCCGCTGGCGGTGGCCCTGTTTGGCTCGCGGCGTCCGCTCGACTTTGTATGGGTGGTGCTTGCGGTGCTGGGGCTATGGTATCTCCTGCCGCTGGGGCAAGACGTGTCGCAGGTGGATCTCACCGGCGCGCTGCTGGCGCTGGGCGCCGGGGCCTGCTGGGCGGTCTACATTCTCACCGGCCAGCGCGCGGGCGAAGAGCACGGCCCGGCAACGGTGGCGATGGGCTCGCTGATTGCCGCGGTGATTTTTGTGCCGCTGGGTATGCTGCAGGCAACGGATACGCTGTTCCAGTGGTCGCTGCTGCCGCTGGGGCTGGGGATCGCCGTGCTCTCCACCGCGCTGCCCTATTCGCTGGAAATGATCGCCCTCACCCGCATGCCGACGAAAACATTTGGCACTCTGATGAGCATGGAGCCCGCCCTTGCCGCGCTGTCGGGAATGGTGTTCCTTGGCGAGACGCTGACCTTCACGCAGACGCTGGCGCTGGGGGCAATAATTCTCGCCTCGATGGGGTCGACGCTGACGATGAGGCGGGAAACGAAGCTGAAAAAAGTGGATATTGGCTAAATTGTCAGACAGTTCTGCATCGCCGTCGCGCCGTGCAGAACTGGCCTAAAACGCCTACAAGCATTTGATTTAAATTACCTTATAAATTATCAACAAGCCTGCGCTATCAAACCGATAGAGACTACCGACACCGCCTTCTGCGGATCCGTTGCTATACTTGTCCCCATGAGTTACCGGGGACAAGCGCTCCATATAATTCGAATTTGATGTATGACGAGTATAAATATCAAGAGGATATGAAACTATGAGTACCGCAAAACTGGTTAAAACTAAAGCGTCTAACCTGCTCTATACCCGCAACGATGTGACCGACAGCGAGAAGAAAGCCACCGTAGAGCTGCTCAATCGTCAGGTTATCCAGTTCATCGACCTGTCGCTGATTACCAAACAGGCTCACTGGAATATGCGCGGTGCCAACTTTATTGCCGTCCATGAAATGCTGGATGGCTTCCGCACGGCGCTGACCGAACACCTCGATACGATGGCCGAACGTGCCGTACAGCTCGGCGGCGTTGCGCTGGGCACCACTCAGGTTATCAACAGCAAAACTCCGCTGAAAAGCTATCCGCTGGACATCCATAGCGTCCAGGACCACCTGAAAGAGCTGGCCGACCGCTACGCGATTGTCGCCAACGACGTGCGCAAAGCGATTAGTGAGGCAAAAGACGAAGATACTGCCGATATCTTCACCGCCGCTTCTCGCGATCTGGATAAATTCCTGTGGTTTATCGAATCTAATATCGAATAATCGGCAAACCGACTGCCGTCAGCCCCGCTGGCGGCACTGCCTCTTTCCCCTCGCCTTTCCCACTTTTTTCTCACCCACGCTTACACGCACCACTTTAGTGCACCACAATGTACAAAATGCGTACTAAAGTAAATCAAATGTAATAATCACCTCACACAATCGTTACAGCAAGATTGTTTTCCCATCGGTGTTTGCGTTAAAAATGCTCTTGTTATTCGGCATATTTATGACGCACCAAAATGACGCCCCGTCGTGGTGCAGATTCCGTTTGCCAGACCCGAAAGCGTGCAACAGGATCGACTCTGGTTGTTATAAAACAACAAGTTGTAAAACTGGCACGATTTTTTCATAGGGTTACTCGTTCTCGCAGGGGATCGTCCCGTGGATAAAAAAGGAAATGCTATGAAGTCTGTATTAAAAGTTTCACTGGCTGCACTGACCCTGGCTTTTGCGGTTTCTTCCCAGGCCGCTGAAAAACAACTGATTGTTGCGACCGATACGGCGTTTGTTCCGTTTGAATTTAAGCAAGGCGATAAGTACGTTGGCTTCGATGTCGACCTGTGGGCCGCCATCGCCAAAGAGCTGAAACTGGACTATACCCTGAAGCCAATGGATTTCAGCGGCATCATCCCGGCGCTGCAAACTAAAAACATCGACCTCGCGCTGGCGGGTATTACCATTACTGAAGAGCGTAAAAAAGCGATCGAATTCTCCGATGGCTACTATAAAAGCGGCCTGCTGGTGATGGTGAAAGCGAACAACAACGATATCAAAGACGTGAAGGATCTGAACGGTAAAGTGGTCGCGGTTAAAGGCGGCACCGGCTCCGTTGACTACGCCAAGGCCAACATCAAAACCAAAGACCTGCGCCAGTTCCCGAACATTGATAACGCCTATATGGAGCTGGGTACCGGCCGCGCCGATGCCGTGCTGCACGATACGCCAAACATCCTGTACTTCATCAAAACCGCCGGCCACGGCCAGTTCAAAGCGGTAGGTGAATCGCTGGAAGCGCAGAACTACGGTATCGCGTTCCCGAAAGGCAGCGACGAACTGCGTGAAAAAGTGAACGGAGCGCTGAAAACCCTGCGTGAAAACGGCACTTACAACGAAATTTATAAAAAATGGTTCGGTACTGAGCCAAAATAATAATCAGAGCCCGTATCCGCACGGATATATCTCTTACAGGCCTGCTGAGGTCTGGTAGCCCGGCACCGGCGCTTGCGCCCTCTGCCGGGAATCACCTCGCAGCAGGCCTGAGTCATTTTTTCTCAGAGGGCCATCCTCTGTTTTTCGACACGGTAACAGGAACGAATTATGCAGTTTGACTGGAGTGCCATCTGGCCCGCCATTCCGATTTTGCTGGAAGGCGCCAAAATGACGCTGTGGATCTCGGTCCTCGGCCTGGCTGGCGGTCTGATAATCGGCCTCGTCGCCGGTTTCGCCCGCTGCTTTGGCGGCTGGATAGCGAACCACATCGCGCTGGTCTTTATTGAAATTATTCGCGGCACCCCAATCGTGGTGCAGGTCATGTTTATCTACTTCGCCCTGCCGATGGCGTTTAATGATTTGCGCATCGATCCGTTCTCCGCCGCGGTGGTGACGATCATGATCAACTCCGGCGCCTACATCGCGGAAATTACCCGCGGCGCGGTGCTCTCTATCCACAAGGGCTTTCGCGAAGCCGGCCTGGCGCTCGGCCTGTCCCGAGGCGAAACGATTCGCCACGTGATCCTGCCGCTGGCGCTGCGCCGTATGCTGCCGCCGCTGGGCAACCAGTGGATCATCAGCATCAAAGACACCTCGCTCTTTATCGTCATCGGCGTTGCCGAACTGACCCGCCAGGGACAGGAGATTATTGCCGGTAACTTCCGCGCGCTGGAGATCTGGAGCGCCGTTGCCGTTATTTATCTGATTATCACCCTGGTCCTGAGCTTTATTCTGCGCCGTCTTGAAAGAAGGATGAAAATCCTGTGATTGAATTTAAAAACGTTTCCAAGCACTTTGGCCCAACCAAGGTGCTGCATGATATCGATCTGAAGATTAACAAAGGTGAAGTCGTGGTGATTATCGGGCCTTCCGGCTCAGGTAAATCAACCCTGCTGCGCTGCATCAACAAGCTGGAAGAGATAACCAGCGGCGAGCTGATTGTCGACGGCCTGAAGGTCAACGATCCGAAGGTAGACGATCGCCTGATCCGCCAGGAAGCCGGCATGGTGTTCCAGCAGTTCTATCTCTTCCCGCACCTGACGGCGCTGGAGAACGTGATGTTCGGGCCGCTGCGCGTGCGCGGCGCGAAGAAAGAGGCGGCCGAGAAGCTGGCGAAAGATCTGCTGGAAAAAGTGGGGCTGGCTGAACGGGCGCACCACTATCCTTCAGAGCTCTCCGGCGGCCAGCAGCAGCGTGTGGCCATCGCCCGCGCGCTGGCGGTGAAGCCGAAAATGATGCTGTTCGATGAGCCCACCTCCGCGCTGGATCCGGAGCTGCGTCATGAAGTGCTGAAGGTAATGCAGGACCTGGCAGAGGAAGGGATGACGATGGTTATCGTTACCCACGAAATCGGCTTCGCCGAAAAAGTGGCCTCCCGCCTGATCTTCATTGATAAAGGTCGTATTGCGGAAGATGGCGATCCGCAGGTTCTGGTTAAGAACCCGCCGAGCCCGCGCCTGCGCGAATTCCTGCAGCACGTTGCCTGATAGCCAACGGCTCCCCCGGCGCGGGGAGCCGCTTTCCAGATTCATCCCACCCCCTCCCTCCTGACATCGTCTTCTATACTTACTGGTTTGAGACGCAATGGAGGTGCTCGTGCCGTGGATCCTGTTACTGCTTGCCGCGCTATTTACCGCCCCGCTTTCCGCCGCAGGCCTGGCCGGCGTCCCGACCGCTACCCCGCAGCAGTCCGGCAGCAATGAACCTGACCTTGAGAAGAAAAAGGCCGCTTACGCGGCGCTGGCCGATGTGCTGGATAACGACGCCGCCCGTCAGGAGCTCATCGACCAGCTGCGCACCGCCGCCGCCACGCCGCCGCCGGCCAGCGCGCCAACGCTCACGCCGCCGAAAGAGGAAGATCAGCCGACGGTGCTGGAAAACGTTACCCACATCAGCCGTGAATACGGCGAGCGCTTCTCGTCGCGTTTCTCGCAGCTGTGGCGCAATATCACCGGCGCGCCGCATAAGCCTTTCCATGCCGATACCTTTCGCCACGCCGCGAGCACCTTCCTGCTGCTGGCGGCGCTGGTCTTTACCTTCTGGTGGCTGGTGCGGCTGGCCGCGCTGCCGCTGTATCGCAAAATGGGCCAATGGGGACGGCATAAAAACCACGATCGCAGCAACTGGCTGCAGCTGCCGGCCACGATTGCCGGCGCCTTTATTTTCGATCTGATCCTGCTGGCGCTCACGCTGTTCGTTGGCCAGCTCCTCAGCGACAGGCTGAACGGAGGCAACCGCACCATCGCCTTCCAGCAAAGCCTGTTTCTGAACGCCTTCGCGCTGATCGAGTTCTTCAAAGCCATTCTACGGCTGATCTTCTGCCCACGGGTGGCGGAGCTGCGGCCGTTTAACCTCAGCGACGACAGTGCGAAATACTGGAACCTACGCCTGAGCGCGCTCAGCAGCCTGATTGGCTACGGCCTGATCGTCGCCGTGCCGATTATCTCCAACCAGGTCAACGTCCAGGTCGGCGCGCTGGCCAACGTGACTATTATGCTGTGCATCACCCTGTGGGCGCTGTATCTGATTTTTCATAACAAGCACGTGATTACCGAAGGGCTGATTCATCTGGCGGATCGCTCGCTGGCCTTCTTCAGCCTGTTTATCCGCGCCTTCGCGCTGGTGTGGCACTGGCTGGCCTGCGCCTATTTCATCGTGCTGTTTTTCTTCTCGCTTTTCGATCCCGGCAACAGCCTGAAGTTTATGATGGGCGCCACGGTGCGCAGCCTGGCGATCGTCGGCGCCGCGGCGCTGATCTCCGGCATTCTGTCGCGCTGGATAGCCAAAACCATCACCCTGTCGCCGCAAACCCAGCGCAGCTACCCTGAGCTGCAGAAACGGCTCAACGGCTGGATCTCCGTGGCGCTGAAGGTGGCGCGCATTCTAGTGGTCGCCGTCGCCATTATGCTGCTGCTCAGCGCCTGGGGGCTGTTCGACTTCTGGAACTGGATGCATAACGGCGCCGGGCAGAAGGCGGTGGATGTCATGATCCGCATCGCGCTCATCCTGTTCTTTTCCGCCATCGGCTGGACGCTGCTCGCCAGCCTGATAGAAAACCGCCTCGCCTCGGATATTCACGGCCGTCCGCTGCCGGGCGCCCGGGCGAGAACGCTGCTGACGCTGTTTCGCAACGCGCTGGCGGTGATCATCAGTACCATCACCGTGATGATCCTGCTCTCCGAAGTGGGGGTGAATATCGCCCCGCTGCTGGCGGGCGCGGGGGCGCTGGGGCTGGCTATCTCTTTCGGCGCGCAAACGCTGGTGAAAGATATTATCACCGGCATTTTTATCCAGTTTGAAAACGGGATGAACACCGGCGATCTGGTGACGATCGGGCCGTTAACCGGCACGGTGGAACGGATGTCGATTCGCTCGGTCGGGGTGCGCCAGGATACCGGCGCCTACCATATTATTCCGTGGTCTTCGATCACCACTTTCGCCAACTTCGTGCGCGGAATAGGCTCGGTGGTGGCTAACTATGATGTCGATCGTCAGGAGGATCTGGATAAGGCCAACCAGGCGCTGAAGGATGCGGTTGCGGACGTAATGGCCCAGGAGGAGGTCCGCGGGCTGGTGATTGGCGAGCCGTCGTTTGCCGGGCTTGTCGGTCTGAGCAATACCGCCTTTACCCTACGGGTGACGTTTACCACGCTGCCGCTGAAGCAGTGGACGGTACGTTTTGCGCTGGATACGCAGGTCAAAAGGCATTTCGACCTTGCCGGCGTGCGCGCCCCGGTGCAAACCTACCAGGTGCTGCCGATGACGCCCTCCGTCGCCGCCGGGCCGCCGGCCCCCGCGGAGCCAACGCTATAGCGCCCCGGCTGCACGGAGCAGACCGGGGCGCTAAGAAGAAACGCGGCCGCCGAACGGCTTAAAACGCGCGTCGGCGCTTTGCTTCATCCATAAATGTCCAGGCGATAAAGCGGCTCTGCTTCTGCCCCTGCGCCATCTCTTTTTTCACCACCTTCACCGCGCCGACTTCGGTCAGGGCACGATACAGCGGCGGCAGATTATCGCCGCGAGAAACCAGCGACGTAAACCATTTCACCTGACGGCCAAACTGCTGGCTCTCCTGGATCATCCGGGTGATGAAAGCCACCTCTCCGCCTTCACACCACAGCTCCTGCTGCTGGCCGCCGAAGTTCATCACGCTATCGGCGCCCAGGCCCAGGTTACGCCGTTTGCGCTCGCCGCCCGCCTGCGCGCTGGCGGCGGAATCGTGGAACGGCGGGTTGCATAGCGTCGCGTCAAAGCATTCGTTTTTATGAATCACGCCGGCAAAAATCGCCGTGGCGTCTTTTTGACGACGCAGGCGAATCTGGCGGCTCATTCCCGGGTTGCCGGCGATAATGGCCTGGGCGCTGGAGAGCGCTTCCTGGCTGATTTCACTGCCGGTAAAGCGCCAGCCATACTCATGCACGCCGATCAGCGGGTAGATACAGTTTGCGCCGGTGCCCACATCGAGAATGCTCGCATTCTCAGGAATAGTGCCGGTACCCAGCGCCAGCAGATCGGCGAGGTGGTGGATATAATCCGCCCTTCCCGGCACCGGCGGACACAGGAAGCCATCCGGAATATCCCAGTGTTTCACCGCGTAAAAGTGCGCCAGCAGCGCCTTATTCAGCGCCTTCACCGCGAGCGGGTTGGCAAAGTCAACGGTCTGCTCGCCCAGCGGATTCAGGGTGATAAAGCCCTGTAGCTCGGGGTGAGCCAGGCATAGCGCGGGCAAATCATAGCGTTGATGATGACGGTTACGCGGGTGTAACCCCGGTTTCTGGGCTTTCATGGCAATCTCCTTTGAACAGCCGCGTAAGATACCCGTTGACGGCGGCGCGGTAAATAAGGGAGTCTGGATATCTCCTCTTCCGTTACGGGTATTCTATGTATTTCTATCAACCTTCACAGGGACACGGTCTGCCGCACGACCCGCTTAACGCTATTATCGGGCCGCGTCCTATCGGCTGGATCGCCTCGCTGGATGCGGCAGGACAGCGCAATCTCGCGCCCTACAGTTTCTTTAACTGCTTCAACTACCGGCCACCGATTATCGGCTTTGCCAGCAGCGGTTGGAAGGATAGCGTACAGAATATTGTCGAAACTAAAGAATTTGTCTGGAACCTGGCAACCCGCCCGCTGGCCGAAGCCATGAACGAGACCTCTGCCAGCCTCCCGCGCCACGAAGATGAATTCATCCGCGCCGGGCTGACCGCCGCCGCCAGCCGGATCGTCGCCGCCCCGCGGGTAGCGGAAAGCCCGGTGAACTTTGAGTGTCGGCTCTCGCAGTGCGTCCGCTTAACGACCGCCGATGGCACCCCCGTCGACAGCTGGCTGGTACTTGGCGAAGTTGTTGCGGTCCATATCGACGAGTCGCTGCTGGAAGAGGGGGTCTATCAGACCGCCAAAGCCCAGCCGATCCTGCGTGCCGGTGGCCCGAGCGCCTACTACGGTATTGATGAAAGCCAGCGTTTTGATCTGATCCGCCCCGACGCCCGCTAGCGCCATCTCAGCGCTGGCTCGCCGTTCGTTCGCCACGACGTTATTCGCGCCGGCGAGCGGCGTTTGCGCAAAAAAATCGTTGTTTAGCTTCAATTTTTTATCCTGAATATCCTCCGGCAAAGGCCTAAACTTAGAGTATGTCCCATGCCGTTAATGAGGATATGCTCATGAGAAAATCTCTGCTGCTATTCGCGACTATCGCGCTTGCCGCCGCCTCTTTTACCGCGCAGGCCGCAGCTCCCCTCTCCGCTCCCGCCGACCTCGGCCCGCTGCGGCCTTCAGGCACCGTCTCCGCCTCTGGCGCCAGCAATCTCGACGATCTGCAGGCACAGCTGGCGCAAAAAGCGCATCAGCAGGGGGCGATAGCCTGGCGTATCAACTCTGCCGGCGGCACAAACAGGATGTCGGGGACCGCCATCATCTATAAATAGCGCGCCGGCCGCTCGGGTCGGAAGCGGAGTTCCAACCGCCTTCGCCCACGTTCGCGCCGTTCTCTGCTGACAAAATCGGTTTATGTAGAAAAAATGCAGCTAATGTAAATAAATGTATTTATTTTTTTATAAATGAGTGATAGAAAATCTGCCGTTGTTTGATAATGCTTATCACAATCATTATCAAAAGCATTGTTGTTGTAACAAACACCTGCAGTGGTCGGGGGCACGGCATCGCTTTGCCTGCGGTCTTAATGGCTCAAATTAAAACTATAAGTTGCTCATTGAAATGGATAAAAAACATAATTTACCGTTCAGCAGTTTTGGCTCGCTGACGATCTTTACCGGCCTGTGTCTGAGCCTGTCGCCGACAGGCCAGGTGCTGGCAGCGGATGGCACTGAAAAAAATGGCGGCGAAACGCTGGTGGTAGAGGCGCAGGCGCCCTCGCTGTATGCCCCAACCCAATCCGCCGATCCCAAGTTTTCCCGACCGCTGGTCGATACGACCCGTACGGTAACGGTGGTTTCCGAACAGGTGATGAAAGATCAGGGCGTCACCAACCTTACCGATGCGTTGAAAAACGTGCCGGGCGTCGGGGCCTTTTATGCCGGTGAAAACGGCAGCTCATCTACCGGTGACTCCATCTATATGCGCGGTGCCGATACGTCAAACAGCATCTATATTGATGGCGTTCGCGATATCGGCAGCGTGACCCGCGACACCTTTAACACCGAACAGGTCGAAGTCATCAAGGGCCCATCGGGTTCTGACTACGGCCGCAGCGCGCCAACCGGCTCCATCAATATGATCAGCAAGCAGCCGCGCCTGGACTCCGGCATTGACGCCTCCGCCAGCGTCGGCAGCGCCTGGTTCCGCCGCGGCACGCTCGATATCAACCAGACGGTCGGCGAAACCAGCGCGGTGCGCCTGAACCTGATGGGCGAGAAAACCCATGATGCCGGCCGCGACAACGTTAAAAATGAGCGCTACGGGGTTGCGCCATCGGCCGCCTTCGGCCTCGGCACGGAGAACCGCCTGTATCTCAACTATCTCCACGTAACCCAGCACAACACTCCGGACGGCGGTATTCCTACCATCGGCCTGCCGGGATACTCCGCACCGAGCGCAGGTACCGCGGCCCTGAATCACTCCGGTAAAGTCGCGACCAGCAACTTCTACGGTACCGATTCGGATTACGACGATTCCACGACCGACACGGTGACCATGCGCTTCGAGCACGATCTGAGCGATACCACGACCATCCGCAACACCACCCGCTGGTCGCGCGTGAAGCAGGATTATTTACTCACCGCGGTGATGGGCGGCGCAACAAACATCACCCAGCCGAACCCGAACGATGTCGGCACCTGGAGCTGGTCACGCCTGGCTAACACCAAGGACGTCAGCAATAAAATTCTGACCAACCAGACCAACCTGACCTCAAAGTTCTATACCGGATCGATCGGTCATGACATCAGCGCCGGTTTCGAGCTGACCCGCGAAACTCAAACTAACTACGGGGTTTATCCCATCACGCCTCCGGCGGTGAATATCTACCACCCGAACAGCGCGATCTCCATCGGCGGCCTGGATCGCAGCGGCGCCAACGCCAACGGACAGACCGACACCTTCGGGGTCTATGCCTTTGATACCCTGCAGATTACCCGTGACTTTGAGATCAACGGCGGCATTCGTCTGGATAACTACCAGACTAAATACGACAGCGCGAGCCTGTGCGGCGGTAGCGGTCGTGGCGCGATTGCCTGTCCGGACGGCGTGGCGAAAAACTCGCCGGTGACCACCGTTGATACTTCAACCAGCGGCAACCTGGTTAACTGGAAGGCCGGCGCGCTGTATCATCTGACCGATAACGGCAACGTCTACGTCAACTACGCCATTTCTCAGCAGCCTCCGGGCGGCAGCAACTTCGCGCTGGCGCAGAGCGGAACGGGGAATAGCGCCAACCGCACCGATTTCCAGCCGCAGAAAGCGAAAACCAGCGAAGTGGGCACCAAGTGGGAGCTGATGGATAAGCGCCTGCTGCTGACGGCGGCCCTGTTCCGTACCGATATTGAAAACGAAGTCGAGCAAAACGACGACGGCACCTACTCCCAGTACGGCAAAAAGCGCGTCGAAGGCTACGAGCTGTCGCTGGCCGGTAACATCACCCCGGACTGGCAGGTCATCGGCGGATATACCCAGCAGCACGCCAGCATCAGAGAAGGCAAGAACGTCGCCCAGGACGGCACCAGCGCGCTGCCGTACACGCCTGAGCACGCCTTTACCGTCTGGAGCCAGTACCAGGCCACCGATGCTCTTGCCCTTGGCGCCGGCGCGCGCTATATCGGCAGTATGCACCGCGGCAGCGATGGCGCCGTCGGCACGCCGTCCTACACCGAAGGCTACTGGGTGGCAGATGCGAAGATCGGCTATCGCATTAACCGTAACCTCGATCTGCAGCTGAACGTCTATAACCTGTTTGATACCAACTATGTCGCCTCAATCAACAAGAGCGGCTACCGCTATCATCCGGGCGAACCGCGTACGTTCCTGCTGACCGCCAATATGCACTTCTAATCCGCAGCGGGGCGCTTGCGCCCCGTCTGTTCAGGAGAAATAACCATGATGTACCATATTCCCGCCGTCCTCAGCCCACAGGAAGTTGACTATTTTACCGGGCGGCTGCAGCAGGCCGAGTGGGTTGACGGACGCGCAACCACCGGCGATCAGGGCGCCCAGGTAAAAAATAATCAGCAGGTAGACACCCGCAGCGCGCTTTACGACGAACTGCAGGGCAAGGTGCTGGCGGCGCTCAACCGCAGCTCGCTGTTTTTCGCCGCCGCGCTGCCAAAAACCCTCTCCAGCCCTCTGTTCAACCGCTATCAGCAGAGCGAAACCTACGGTTTTCACGTTGACGGCGCGGTGCGCAGCCAGGCCCAGGGCGGCTGGATGCGCACCGACCTTTCCGCCACCCTGTTTCTTAGCACCCCGGACGACTATACCGGCGGCGAGCTGGTCATCAACGATACCTACGGCCAGCATGCGGTTAAACTCCCGGCGGGCGATCTGGTGCTCTACCCTTCAAGCAGCCTGCACTGCGTGACCCCGGTGACTCAGGGCGCGCGCGTCGCCTCCTTCCTGTGGGTCCAGTCGATGATCCGCGATGATAAACGGCGCGCGATGCTGTTCGAACTGGACGGCACTATCCAGGCGCTGAAGAGCCGCCACGGCGAGAGTGAAGAGGTCTTATCGCTGCTCAATCTGTACCATAACCTGCTGCGGGAATGGTCGGAGATCTAAGCCTTGTCTGGCCCTTTTTTGCCCCCATCTTATCTATACTCTTCTTAATTTCCGGCGGCCGTCGCGCTGATAAAGCGCGCTCACGCCGCGCCGCTTTCCACGATCCACGAGAACGCGGCTCCCGCCGCCTGGCGGCAGTTCGAACGTTTTAGACACTCGGTTAATTGATACAGCATCAGATGGGGGATATATCATGGCATCAGGCTGGGCAAATGATGACGCGGTGCAGCAGCAGATCGACAGCACGATTGACGATGCGGTGGCGCGGGCGCGAAGCGAGCTACCGGCCGGCGAGAGCCACAAATTTTGTGATGAATGCGGAGAGCCCATTCCGGAGGCCCGGCGCAAGGCGATCCCTGGGGTCAGGTTCTGCGTGAAATGCCAGCAGGATAAAGACTTACATAACAATACATTTTCAGGATATAATCGGCGTGGCTCCAAGGATAGCCAGCTACGTTGACCTTCCTTTACCGTTCATTACCACAGATCGCGTTATCTTTTCGCGCACGTTTTTTGGCGAATAAAGTAGCAAAATGTGCCCTGAAAGCCCGCAGAACCCCGCTGCAGAATCCGGCGCCCCGTTTCTTATAAATAATTTATTAATAATCAATAAATTAATAATCATTCAAAAAATTCGATGGAGACTGTTAATTTCCTTCGATTTTATATCTCGCAAAAAAACGTGATACTTATCACATCGACGGAACATCGTCACCTTAACAGAATAACCTGCGAGAGATTAACTATGAAAACCATCAAATATGCTGCCGCTGCTATCGCCCTGTCCGCTCTGTCCTTTGGCGCTTTCGCCGCTCAGTCGGTAACCCCGTCTCAGGCAGAAAGCATGAATAAAATCGGCGTCGTTTCTGCGGAAGGCGCAACGACTCTGGATGGCCTGGAAGCCAAACTGGCTGCTAAAGCGGATGCCGCTGGCGCGACTGGTTACAGCATCACCTCCGCTAACACCAACAACAAAGTTAGCGGTACCGCGGTTATCTATAAATAATCGCCGCCCGACCCTGTAATGCCACTGTATTACCCCTGAAATACCCTTTAATACCCTTGTTTTGCCCGTCCGTGCCACCGGACGGGCTTTTTTTTTGGGTTCTCGCAGGGTCGAGTGATGCATTCAGGCGGTGGTTTTGCGAAGCCTTATCGCGCGATTAACTTCTGTACATGCTCGGGTAGGCGGAATGTTCCGTTCACTATTACCCCGCGCTCCTTGATGATTCCCTCTGCGAGTAAGCCTCCGCGCGCTACCAGCGTTCTGCAACCTTAGCCAGCCCCTGCTCCAGGGACGCAGCCTCTCCGGTCGCCAGCAGGCAGCATGCCAGCTGGATCCGCAGCGGCAGCGGCAGCGGCTCGATCCCGGCCACACAGCGCTCAATCCAGCGCGCGGTCACCGCAGGATCTTTTGATTCCGGCAGCGCTACCGGCTGCGTCGGCGCATCATTCTGCCGCTCGTACAGCGCCCGCGTTCCGCTCTCGTCAATCAGGCTAATTTGCGGACAGCGCTGAGGGTTGGCATAGACTTCGCCTTCAGTACCGTGCATCAGCAGCGCACGACCGCCGGTTTCGCTAAAGAATTTTGCCACCTTGCCGATGTATTCCGGATGCGACACGCTCGACAACCGCAGCGCCGCATTTTCAGCAAACGGCGTCGCCAGCTTAGCCAGCGTATGCGCGCTGTTGCGCACGCCCATCCGCCAGCGCAGAGCCAGCTGCTTCTCCAGCGGTGGACACAGGACGCCAACGGGGACGTAGACCGGTTCGTGGCCATCCAGACGCGCCTGGGCCTGACCGCCGTGTTGCGTAACCGGGATCCCCATCAGCGCAAAAATCGTCTCCGTCAGCACCCGGGTTGGATCGTGGCTGACACCGTGCACCAGCACCGGGAAGCCGAGCTTATGCAGCAGGACGGCAAGCAGCGGCGTCAGGTTGGCCTGCTTACGCGCGCCGTTGTAGCTCGGGATCACAATCGGCATCGGCCGCGCTACCGGCGGCGTCAGGCGCAGAGTTTGCTGCTGCATCGCTTCATAGAAGCCCTTCATCTCCGCTTCACCTTCACCCTTAATACGCAGGGCAATCAGGATCGCGCCGAGCTCAAGCTCCGCAACCTCACCGCTTAGCATCCGTGCGTACAGCGCGCGGGCGGTCTCCACATCCAGGTCGCGGGCGTGATTTTTCCCCCGTCCGACTTCTTTAATGATCTTGGTGTAATCCATCGAAGATTCCTCTTATCCGCCCTGCTTCACGCGATACACAGATTGCCGCCGTATTATTCCGGCAACCCGTCACCGACGGCGTGAAGGAAGACGAGTCGTGCTGCTCACATTGCCGACCTGCGCCGCTAACGACGTCTGCGACGCGTCTGTTTTGTTTTACTTTTTACTATAACCTCCGGGACGGCAGGCTGCTCTATCGGAAACACGGGTAATGCATTCAGTAAACGCTTGCCGTAATTTTTGGTCAACAAACGATTATCGTAAATCACCACCTCCCCCCAGCAGCTGTGGCTACGGATCAGACGGCCTACCTGCTGAATCAGGTTGAAAGAGGCGCTTGGCAGGCTTTGCACTTCGAAGGGGTAGCGGTTCAGGCTTTTAAGCCACTCGCCTTCGGTGATCACCACCGGGCTGTCTATCGGCGGGAAGGCAATTTTGTGAATATGGACCTGGCTGAGCAGCTCGCCCTTGAGGTCCAGCCCCTCGGCAAACGACTGCAGCCCGACCAGCACGCTACGCTCGCCGCTCTCCACCTTTTTACGATGCAGCTCCACCAGCCGATAGCGGGGCTTATCGCCCTGAACCAGCAGCATCAGGCGCAGATCGGTGACGTGCTCGAGAAAACGCTGCATCGCCCGCCCGCTGGCAAACAGCACCAGCATCCCGAGGTGCTTTTTGCTCTCTACGTGCTCGCGAAAGCAGGCCGCCATTTCGGCAATATGCTGCTCTTCGTTGTCGATGACCGGCTCATAGTGCATCTGCGGGATGATAATTTTTCCCTGCTCAACGTGGTTGAAGGGAGAATCCAGGGCGACGAAGCGATCGCCGGCCTTCTCCTTGAGGCCGCTCATCTCCTGCAGGCGAGAAAAGCTGTTCAGCGAACGCAGGGTGGCGGAGGTGACGACAATATGCGGCACGCTGCGCCACAACAGCCTTTCCAGCTGTTCACTGACGCGAATCCCGACGCAGTGGAACCAGATGTGCGCCTGGCCGTCGCGCAGAACGCGGGAGGCCCATTTAGTGACCGGCGCGCCGGATGACTGCGCCAGCGACGCCAGTCGCCACAGCTTGCTCTGGCTTTCAAACATGCCCAGCGCGCGGTTCATTTGCAGCAGCACCCGGTGCAGGCGAACCACGTCATGGCTGCCGGTTTTTTCGCTGAGATCGTTAAGAAACAGCTCCGCCAGGCCACGCAGCGTCTCGGTCAGTTTGGCCAGCCGCTGGCAGATATCCATCACCTCCTGCGGCAGCTCCCCCATAGGGAAACGATATTCGGCTTCCTGAGCGGCGGGCATATACAGATTCAAAATATCATTCAGCGAAGAGATAAGCTCGGACAGCTCCTCGCAGTGGGCATTCAGGCGCTCGGGGTTCGCCAGCGGCGGCGTCGTTTTGGGGCGAAACTGCTCCATGCAGGTCGCCACCAGGCGGGTGAAAAGATCGAGCTGTAGCCGATACCAGGGGGCGGTAATTTCGGCGCTCATCTCCAGCGCATCCCGGGCGACGTCGGGCAGGTGGTGGCCCTCATCGAGCACCAGCAGCAGATTTTTCGGCTCCGGCAGCACCGCTTCGCTCTCCATCGCCGCCATCACCAGCGCGTGGTTTGCCACCACCACTTCGGCCTCCTGAATCTCACGCCGGGCGACGAAGAACGGACATTCGCGATAGTAGTGGCAGTTGCGGTTCAGGCAGCTTGCCTTATCGGTGCTCAGACGGCCCCACAGCGCGTCATCGATGGCCTTGTCGCTGTGATCGCGCAGGCCGTCCCATTTATAGCTATCAAGATCGGTCTTCAGAGTGGCGCACAGCTTCTGCTCCGCCTGATTATTCGGCGTGAGATCGTCGTCAAGAAACGCCAGCAGGTCCTGCTGCGTTGGCTCTGTGCTGGCCATCGCGTTGAGGTTACGCGGGCAAACGTAGCGCCCGCGGCCAAAGGCGGCGGTGAAGCGCAGGTCGGGAATAATTTTACGCAGCAGCGGCAGGTCTTTGCTGAAGATCTGGTCCTGCAGCGCAACGTTGGCGGTGCTGACCACCAGCGTTTTTTGCTCTTCGCGGGCGATGGCGATACCGGGGATCAGGTACGACAGGGTTTTCCCGACGCCGGTCGGCGCCTCAATCGCCAGGTGCCTTCCCTCTTCCCCGGCGAGCGTTTTCGCCACGTCAGCAATCATCTGCCGCTGCGGAGTACGGGGAATAAAGTCAGGAATCTGTTCCTGGAGCGCCTTATACCAGGCGGCGATTTGCGTTTTTAGCGCAGTGGTCAAAGCCATGAGAAAACCTGAATACTGTATAAACAGCCACTATTGTGACACTTTTTGCCTGGCTGGAGGAATTTCTTTCTGAGCAAACGGGGATCGTGCTCGAGGTTTAGCATCAGGCGGGAGAGTTCCGGGCAGGAAAACCCGCCCGGAGAGGCAAACCTGTATCCGCGGGCAGCGCCGGGCTGCCGCAGGGATAGCAGGTTTGCGGAAGTGCTGTTACTCAGCGGCCGCCGGCTTACGGGAGCGACGACGCTGCGGTTTGCCGTCCTGAGTACGCGCTTTCGGCGCGTCACCGTCGCTGCGGCGCGGTGAAGACTGCTGACCACGACCCTGGCTCTGACCGCCGCGACCCTGACTCTGGCCGCCACGACCCTGGCCCTGACCGCGACCGCCGCCACCGCCGCTGCGCTGCTGGCGACCGTTTTGAATCGGCTCCGCTCTGATGGACGGATCCGGCTCATAGCCGGCAACGCTAATGCGTGGGATCTCTTTTTTCAGCAGACGCTCGATGTCGTGCAGCAGCTTATGCTCATCAACGCAAACCAGCGACAGCGCTTCGCCGGTAGCGGCGGCGCGGCCGGTACGGCCAATACGGTGGACATAATCTTCCGGCACGTTCGGCAGCTCGTAGTTCACCACGTGCGGCAGCTCTTCAATATCAAGGCCGCGCGCGGCGATGTCGGTCGCCACCAGCACGCGAATGCCGCCGGATTTAAAATCAGCTAATGCGCGGGTACGCGCGCCCTGGCTTTTGTTGCCGTGGATAGCGGCGCTGCGAATGCCGTCTTTGTTCAGCTGCTCCGCCAGGTGGTTTGCGCCATGCTTGGTACGGGTAAAGACCAGCACCTGCTGCCAGTTGCCTTCGCCGATCATCTGCGACAGCAGTTCGCGCTTGCGCTTCTTATCGACAAAATGCACGTACTGGCTTACCTGCTCGGAAGCCGTGTTGCGACGGGCGACTTCGATTTCCAGCGGGTTATGCAGCAGCTTTTCCGCCAGCGATTTAATCTCGTCGGAGAAGGTTGCCGAGAACAGCAGGTTCTGGCGCTTCGCCGGCAGCTTCGACAGCACGCGGCGAATATCATGGATAAAGCCCATGTCCAGCATGCGGTCGGCTTCATCCAGCACCAGCACTTCGACCTTATCCAGGCTGACGGCATTCTGGTGTTCCAGATCCAGCAGGCGGCCCGGCGTTGCCACCAGGATATCGACGCCGCTGCGCAGTTTCATCATCTGCGGGTTAATGCTCACGCCACCGAAAACCACCAGCGAGCGAACGTTCAGATACTTGCTGTAATCACGGACGTTTTCGCCAATCTGAGCGGCCAGCTCACGCGTTGGGGTAAGGATCAGCGCGCGCACCGGGCGACGGCCCTTAGCGTGCGGTTCTTGCTGGATCAGATGCTGAAGCAGCGGCAGGGTGAAGCCCGCCGTTTTGCCGGTGCCGGTCTGGGCGCTGGCCATCAGATCGCGCCCCTGCAACACCGCAGGGATCGCCTGCTGCTGAATGGGGGTTGGCTCAACATAACCCTGTTCGGCGACAGCACGCAGGATTTCAGGATTCAGGCCAAGGGAATCAAAAGACATAACAACTCCAAACCGCCCCGGCCTTTTACAGGCGTAGTTTTCAGGGAGATTATTGCGAAAGAGATGGCAAAAACCACAATGCCATGAAGGGGCGCAGTCTAGCAGGTTTTGTGACGTATCGCATAAAATATCCCCTCGGGGTTTTTCTGCGAAATCAAGATACTCTCTTCGACGATAAATAGAGTATTCACTATTCTGGACAGCTCCGCGAATTGGTCATATTCTTAATCAATCGATTGATTAATTTTTTCAGGTGCGATGAATACCACTCCCGCAACCAGCAAAGGCGAACAGGCAAAAAGCCAGTTGATTACCGCGGCTATCGCCCAGTTTGGCGAATATGGCCTGCATGCCACCACCCGCGATATTGCCGCCCTGGCCGGGCAAAACATCGCCGCTATCCCCTACTACTTCGGCTCAAAAGACGATCTCTATCTCGCCTGCGCGCAGTGGATAGCCGATTTTATTGGCCATAATTTCCGCCCTCACGCCGAAGCGGCGGAGCGGCTGCTTGCCGAACCGCACCCGGATAAAGAGGCCCTGCGGACGCTGATCCTGCGCGCCTGCCGCAATATGATCCTGCTGCTGACCCAGGATGACACGGTAAACCTGAGCAAATTTATCTCCCGGGAGCAGCTGTCGCCTACCCCGGCGTACCAGTTAATCCATGACCAGGTTATCGCTCCGCTGCACTGCTACCTGACGCGCTTAATCGCCGCCTTCACCGGGCTTGAGGCGGACGACACGCGGATGGTCCTGCATACCCACGCGCTGCTGGGGGAGATCCTCGCCTTTCGCCTCGGGCGAGAGACCATTTTGCTGCGCACCGGATGGGCGCAGTTTGATACCGAAAAAACCGAGCAAATTTATCAGGTTATTACCTGCCATATCGATTTCGTCCTGCAAGGGTTATCGCAAAGGAGTTTGGGATCATGAAAAAACCGCTCATCGTCGTCCTGGTGGTGCTGCTGCTGATCGTTGCTACAGGCGGCGGCTGGTGGTGGTATCAAAGCAGCCAGCCGAAGGGGCTGACCCTATATGGCAACGTCGATATTCGTACCGTAAATATGAGCTTTCGCGTCGGCGGGCGGCTGGCCTCGCTGAGCGTGGACGAGGGCGATGCTATCAAGGCCGGGCAAACCCTGGGCCAGCTCGACCGCGCCCCTTACGAAAACGCGCTGCAGCAGGCGCAGGCCAACGTCTCAACCGCCCAGGCGCAGTATGACCTGATGATGGCCGGCTACCGGGCGGAAGAGATTGCCCAGGCCGCGGCGGCGGTCAACCAGGCGCAGGCCGCCTATGAATACGCGCAGAACTTCTACCAGCGCCAGCTGGGGCTGCGCAAAAGCAGCGCCATATCCGTCAACGATCTCGACAACGCGCGATCCGCCCGCGACCAGGCCCAGGCTACGCTGAAATCGGCGCAGGATAAGCTGCGCCAGTATCGCGCGGGTAACCGTCCGCAGGAGATCGCCCAGGCCAAAGCCAACCTTGAACAGGCGCAGGCCGCCTTAGCGCAGGCGAAGCTCGATCTGCACGATACCACGCTGGCCGCGCCTTCCGACGGCACGCTGATGACCCGCGCCGTTGAGCCGGGCAGCATGCTCAGCGCCGGAGCTACCGTAATGACGCTGTCGTTAACCCGCCCGGTGTGGGTTCGCGCCTACATTGATGAAAAAAATCTCGGCAACGCGCAGCCCGGACGCGAAGTGCTGCTGTATACCGATAGCCGTCCCAATCAGCCCTATCGCGGCAGGATTGGCTTCGTCTCGCCCACGGCTGAATTTACGCCGAAGACCGTAGAAACGCCGGACCTGCGAACCGACCTGGTCTACCGCCTGCGTATCGTGGTAACCGATGCCGACGACGCGCTGCGCCAGGGGATGCCGGTAACCGTCGCCTTCAGCAGCGGAAACGGACATGAGTGAGGACCTCATCACGCTTGACGGGCTGACCCGCAGCTTCGCCGGCATGACGCGGCCCGCCGTCGCCCCGCTCAGCTGCACCGTTCGCTCCGGCTACGTTACCGGGCTGGTAGGCCCCGACGGCGCGGGGAAAACCACCCTGATGCGCATGCTTGCCGGGCTGCTCAAAGCGGATAGCGGCAGCGCCAGGGTGATCGGCTTTGATCCGATTGCCGACGATAGCGCCCTGCACGCGGTGCTCGGCTATATGCCGCAAAAGTTCGGCCTGTATGAAGACCTGACGGTCATGGAGAATCTGACGCTGTATGCCGATCTGCGCAGCGTGACCGGCGAAGCGCGGCAAAAAATTTTCGACCGCCTGCTCGAGTTTACCTCCCTCGGCCCTTTTACCGACCGGCTGGCCGGTAAGCTCTCCGGCGGGATGAAGCAGAAGCTGGGGCTGGCCTGTACGTTAGTGGGCGAGCCGAAGGTGCTGCTGCTCGACGAACCGGGCGTCGGCGTTGATCCCATCTCGCGCCGCGAGCTGTGGCAAATGGTCCACGAGCTGGCGGGGGACGGAATGCTGATCCTCTGGAGCACATCGTACCTTGATGAAGCGGAGCAGTGCCGCGAGGTGCTGCTGATGAACGAAGGCCAGCTGCTGTATCAGGGAGAACCCCGTTCCCTGACCCAAACGATGGCCGGACGCAGCTTTTTGGTCTCCAGCCGCGAAGAGAACAACCGCCGCCTCCTGCAGCGGGCGTTGAAGCTGCCGCAAATCAGCGACGGCGTGATTCAGGGCAAATCGGTGCGTCTGATCCTCAAGAAGGAGTCCAGCATTGATGAGGTGCGCAATCACGCCAGCCTGCCGCCGCTGGAGATCGCCGAAACCGCGCCGCGCTTTGAGGATGCGTTTATCGACCTGCTGGGCGGCGCCGGCACCTCGGAATCGCCGCTGGGGGCGATTATTCACAGCGTCGAAGGCTCCCATGATGAAACGGTGATCGAAGCGCAAACCTTAACCAAAAAATTCGGCGATTTCGCCGCCACCGACCACGTTGATTTCAAGGTTAAGCGCGGGGAAATTTTCGGCCTCCTCGGCCCTAACGGCGCGGGCAAATCGACCACCTTTAAAATGATGTGCGGCCTGCTGGTGCCAACCTCCGGTAAAGCGCTGGTGCTGGGCATGGATCTGAAGCTCAGCTCCGGCAAGGCGCGCCAGCATCTCGGCTATATGGCGCAGAAGTTCTCGCTGTACGGCAACCTGAGCGTGGAGCAAAATCTGCGCTTCTTCTCCGGCGTTTACGGCCTGCGCGGCCGGGTACAGAACGAAAAAATCGAGCGCATGAGCGAAGCTTTCGGCCTGAAGGAGATCGCCAACCACGCCGCCGACGAGCTGCCGCTGGGCTACAAGCAGCGGCTGGCCCTGGCCTGCTCGCTGATGCACGAACCGGATATCCTGTTTCTCGATGAGCCCACCTCCGGCGTCGACCCCCTTACCCGCCGCGAGTTCTGGCTGCATATCAATAGCATGGTGGATAAAGGGGTGACGGTGATGGTCACCACCCACTTTATGGACGAGGCCGAATACTGCGACCGGATCGGGCTGGTCTATCGCGGCAAGCTTATCGCCAGCGGCACGCCGGATGCGCTAAAAGCGCTGGCGGCCAACGATGAGCAGCCGGATCCCACTATGGAGCAGGCGTTTATCACCCTGATTCACGACTGGGATAAGGAGAATAGCAGTGAGCGCTAAAATGCTGTCATGGCGGCGCGTGCGCGCCCTGTGCGTCAAAGAGACGCGGCAGATCGTGCGCGATCCCAGCAGCTGGCTGATTGCGGTGGTGATCCCGCTGATGCTGCTGTTTATCTTTGGCTACGGCATCAACCTCGACTCCAGCAGGCTGCGGGTCGGCGTGCTGCTGGAGCAGCAGAGCGATGAGGCGCTGGATTTCGTCCATACCATGACCGGCTCGCCCTATATCGACGCCACCATCAGCGATAACCGCCAGCAGCTGATTCAGCTCATGCAGGCCGGGCGGATCCGCGCGCTGGTGACCATTCCGGTGGATTTTGACCAGAAGATGGCTCGCCCCGGCGACGATGCCCCCATTCAGCTTATCACCGACGGCAGCGAGCCCAATACCGCCAACTTCGCCCAGGGCTATATCGAAGGTATCTGGCAGATCTGGCAGCAGCAGCGGGCAGAGGATCGCGGTGAAACCTTTGAACCGCTGATCGATGTGCAAACCCGCTACTGGTTTAACCCGGCGGCGATCAGCCAGCATTTTATTATTCCCGGCGCGATCACCATCATTATGACGGTGATTGGGGCGATTCTCACCTCGCTGGTTATCGCCCGCGAGTGGGAGCGAGGCACTATGGAGGCGCTGCTCTCCACCGAAATTACCCGCGTCGAACTGCTGCTGTGTAAGCTGATCCCCTACTATTTTCTCGGCATGCTGGCGATGCTGCTGTGCATGCTGGTGGCGGTGTTTATTCTCAATGTGCCCTACCGCGGCTCGCTGTTAATTCTTTTTTTCATCACCAGCCTGTTTTTGCTCAGCACCCTGGGGATGGGGCTGCTCATTTCGACCATTACCCGCAACCAGTTTAACGCCGCCCAGGTGGCGCTCAACGCCGCCTTTCTGCCATCGATTATGCTGTCCGGATTTATTTTCCAGATAGACAGCATGCCCGCGATAATCCGCGCGGTGACCTACGTCATCCCGGCGCGCTATTTTGTCAGCACCCTGCAAAGCCTGTTCCTGGCGGGCAATATTCCGGTGGTGCTGCTGGTAAACGTGATGTTTCTGATCGCCTCGGCGGCGATGTTTATCGGCCTGACGTGGCTGAAAACCAAACGGCGCTTAGATTAGGGCAGTAGCCATTCCCTGCTGCGAGGCGGTTGCGGGGCACCCAGCGGTCTCTATCCGGGGCAGCGTAAAGAGAGAACTGAAGATGTTTCATCGCTTATGGACGTTGATTCGCAAAGAACTACAATCGCTGCTGCGCGAGCCGCAGACGCGGGCGATTTTGATTATGCCGGTGCTGATTCAGGTGCTGCTGTTCCCCTTCGCCGCGACGCTGGAGGTGACCAATGCCACCATTGCTATCTATAACGAAGATAATGGCAGGCACGCGGTTGAGCTGACGCAGCGTTTTGCCCGAGCCAGGGCGTTCACCCATATCCTGATCCTCAAAAACCCGCAGGAGATCCAGCCCACCATTGATGAACAGAAGGCGCTGCTGCTGATCCGCTTCCCGGCGGATTTCTCGCGCAACCTCGATAACTATCAGACCGCCCCGCTCCAGCTGTTGCTGGACGGCCGCAACTCAAACAGCGCGCAAATCGCCGCCAACTACCTGCAGCAAATAGTCAAAGAGTATCAGCAGGAGCTGCTGGAGGGGAAAGCGAAGCCCAACAACAGCGAGCTGGTCGTACGCAACTGGTATAATTCCAACCTCGACTATAAGTGGTTCGTGGTGCCATCGCTGATCGCCATGATCACCACTATTGGCGTGATGATCGTCACTTCGCTATCGGTTGCCCGCGAGCGCGAACAGGGCACCCTCGATCAGCTGCTGGTCTCGCCGCTGGCGACCTGGCAAATTTTCGTCGGCAAAGCGATACCGGCGCTGATCGTTGCCACCCTGCAGGCCAGCATCGTGCTGGGGGTCGGGATCTGGGCCTACCAGATCCCCTTCGCCGGCTCGCTGCTGCTGTTCTACTTTACGATGCTGATTTACGGGCTTTCGCTGGTGGGATTTGGCCTGCTGATTTCATCTCTGTGCTCGACTCAGCAGCAGGCGTTTATTGGCGTATTTGTCTTTATGATGCCGGCAATCCTGCTCTCCGGCTACGTTTCACCGGTAGAAAACATGCCGCAATGGCTGCAGGACGTGACGTGGATAAACCCTATTCGTCATTTTACCGATATTACCAAGCAGATTTATTTGAAGGACGCGAGTCTGGAAATCGTGTGGGGAAGTTTGTGGCCGCTACTGGTCATAGCGGCCACCACGGGGTCAGCGGCGTATGCGATGTTTCGCAGAAAGATCGCCTGATCCCCGGATCCCCGTCATCGTTCAGGCTGCCTCGGCGTTGGCTTTCCTTACTCACCCCGGTCACATAGCTATCTATGCTCCCGGGGATTCGCTGCGTCGCCGCCTTGATGCAACCCGAACGCTTTAGGGGATCCCCGCCATTGCTCAGGCTGCCTCGGCGTTGGCTTGCCTTTCTTTGCCCCCGGCCACATAGCTATTATCTATGCTTCGGCGGGTTCGCGGCGCTGCCGCCCTGATGCAGTCCGAACGCTTTAGGGTAGCGATTTTTATCTTTCGCCAGCAGCGATACCACCGCCGGACCGGCCAGAATAACCAGCCCGGCGAGCGCCAGCAGCAGGTTATTGTGCAGCACTCGTGACAGCAGCCACAGCACGATAACCGCGGCGCCAAAGTACCAGGTGGTGGTGAGCTCCTCAAGGAAATCACCGACATCACGCCAGCGCTCTTCGTGGTGACGCTGTAAAAACAGCATCGACAGTAGCGTAACGCCGTACAGCACGCACAGCCCTAATCCGACGCGAACCAGCGCGCCGCCCATCCAACCCATCACCAGTACTGCCACGACCAGTAGATGCAACATAATCTGCCAGCAACTGAGGCCAGTTGCGACGCGTACACGTTGTTGCCACTTCATGGCTTCTCTCCTGAAGGATCTTTATCTGTAACTCAGAGTACCGCACTTTACGGAAAATTCCGTATCACCGCATCTTTTTGTGACAGCTACTACACTATTTCATTCAGGAAAGAGATGTTAACCGGAGAAATATGGCCGAGAAAAACCCTTTATTCTCAGTAAACGTGCTGACAATTAACACTCATAAAGGCTTTACGACGTTTAACCGACGCTTCATTCTGCCCGAACTCCGTGACGCGGTACGCAGCATCGGCGCCGACATTGTTTGCCTCCAGGAGGTCATGGGCGCGCATGAGATTCACCCGCTGCATATCGAAAACTGGCCGGACACCACCCATTATGAGTTTCTTGCCGATGCGATGTGGAGCGATTACGCCTACGGGCGCAACGCGGTATACCCGCAGGGACATCACGGCAACGCCGTGCTCTCCCGATTCCCCATTGAATATTATGAGAATCTCGATATCTCCGTCGGTAAGAGCGAAAAGCGCGGCCTGCTCTACTGTCGGATCGTGGCGCCGGAAAGCGACGTCAATCTGCATCTGATTTGCGCCCATTTAGGGCTCAGCGCGGGCCAGAGGCGAGCTCAGCTGGCGATGCTGGCTGAGCGGGTTAACAGCCTGCCGGCGGGAGAGCCGGTGGTGGTGGCGGGCGATTTTAACGACTGGCGCCAGCAGGCCAACCGTCCGCTCAAGGCGCTGGCCGGGCTGGAGGAGATCTTCACCCGCGCCCGCGGTCGCCCGGCACGCACGTTCCCGGCGCGCTTTCCGCTGCTGCGCCTTGACCGCATCTATGTCAAAAACGTCCACGCCGGTCAGCCACAGGCGCTGGATCTTCAGCAATGGCGTCATCTTTCGGATCACGCCCCGCTTAGCGTGGAGCTTCATCTGTGAAATGCAGCTGGCAAAATGGAAACCGGATCCAGCTTCTGGAGAACGGCGATAGCTACTATCCGGCGCTGTTTCGCGCCGTCGACCGCGCGCAGCGGAAGGTTACCCTTGAAACCTTCATCTGGTTCGAGGATGACGTGGGCTGGCAGCTCCATGCGGTGCTGCTGAAAGCCGCGCGCCGTGGCGTCGAGGTTGAGGTGCTGCTCGACGGCTACGGCTCCCCTGATCTGAGCGATCGCTTCGTTCACGAGCTCAGCTCGGCGGGAGTGATCTTTCGCTACTACGACCCGCGTCCGCGCCTGCTGGGGATGCGCACCAACCTGTTTCGCCGTATGCACCGCAAAATTGTCGTCGTGGACGAAACCACCGCGTTTGTCGGCGGGATTAACTACTCCGCAGAGCATATGACCAGCTACGGCCCGGAGGCTAAGCAGGACTACGCCGTGCAGGTGGAGGGGCCGGTGGTGCTGGATATTGCGCAATTTGTGCAGCAAAACCTGCCCGCCAGCGAAAGCGGACGCCGTCACTGGCGGCGACGTCGCCATCAGCCGGAGGTTAACCAGCATCCCGGAGAAGCGCAGGCGCTGTTCGTCTGGCGGGATAATTTCGATCATCGGGATGATATTGAGCGTCACTACCTGAAAATGCTGGCCAACGCGCGTCGGGAGGTGATTATCGCCAACGCCTATTTCTTCCCCGGCTATCGGCTGCTGCACGCGATGCGCAGCGCCGCCCGGCGCGGCGTGCGGGTGAAGCTTATCGTGCAGGGCGAGCCCGATATACCCATCGTCAAGGTTGGCGCTCGCCTGCTGTACAACTATCTGGTGAAGGGAGGCGTGCAGATTTTTGAGTATCACCGCCGCCCGCTGCACGGCAAAGTTGCCCTCGCGGATGACCACTGGGCCACCGTCGGCTCCAGCAACCTCGACCCGCTCAGCCTGTCATTAAACCTCGAAGCCAACCTGATCGTTCATGACCGGGATTTCAACCAAACCCTGCGGGATAATCTTAATACGCTGATCCAGCAGGATTGCAGGCAGGTAGACCGATCCATGCTGCCCAGGCGCAGCTGGTGGAATCTGGGCCGCAGCGTACTGGCCTTCCACTTCCTGCGCCACTTCCCGGCGTGGGTAGGCTGGCTGCCCGCCCATACGCCGAAGATGGCGCAGGTCAAACCGCCGGCGCAGCCGGAAATGGAAACTCAGGATCGGACGCAGACGGACAGCCCGGAGGTAAAATCCTGATGGCCAAATCTCATCCTCGCTGGCGGCTGGTCAAACGTATCCTCAGCGGGCTCTTTTTTATCGCCGTTGCCGGACTGCTGGTGGTCTATGCGCAAAAAATAGACTGGCCGGAGGTATGGAAAGTAATTCGCGGCTATAACCGCGTGGCGCTGCTCGGCGCGTTTGGCCTGGTCATCGTCAGCTATCTGATTTACGGCTGCTACGATCTGCTCGGGCGCGCGTACTGCGGGCACAGGCTGGCTAAACGCCAGGTCATGCTGGTGTCGTTTATCTGCTACGCCTTTAACCTGACCCTCAGCACCTGGATCGGCGGTATTGGGATGCGCTATCGCCTCTACTCTCGCCTCGGCCTGCGCGGCGGAACCATTACCCGCATCTTTTCGCTGAGCATTACCACCAACTGGCTCGGCTACGTGGTGCTCGGCGGGGTGATTTTCAGCGCCAATCTGGTGCAGCTTCCCGCGCGCTGGTATATCAGCCAGGAGTCGCTGCGCATCATCGGTATTGCGATGCTGCTGGTTTCGGCCCTCTATCTGTGGGCCTGCGCGTTCGCCAAACGCCGCCATTTAACAGTGAAGGGGCAGCGGCTGGTGCTTCCCTCCTGGCGATTCGCTCTGCTGCAGGCCGCGCTTTCCGGCGCTAACTGGCTGGTGATGGGGGTTATTATCTGGCTGCTGCTGGGTCAGGAAGTCAGCTATTTCCTCGTGCTCGGCGCGCTGCTGGTGAGCAGCATCGTCGGGGTGGTCGTGCATATCCCCGCCGGTATTGGCGTGCTGGAGGCGGTGTTTATCGCGATGCTCTCAGCGGAGCCGATCTCCCGGGGAGCGGTGATTGCCGCCCTGCTCGCGTACCGCCTGCTCTATTACTTCCTGCCGCTGGCTATCGCCACGATGGGCTATCTGATTCTGGAAAGTCAGGCCAAAAAGCTGCGGGAGAAAAATCAGCGCAGGCTGGCGGGCGGATGAAAAGAGAGAAGAAGAGAAAAGAAGAGAGTACAAGAGAGAACAAGAAAACCCCGGCGGCGTAAGGCCTGCCGGGGTTTTTAGCTCTTAACGGCGGTTGCCGAAAATACGCAGCAGCATCAGGAACAGGTTGATAAAGTCCAGATACAGCGTCAGCGCGCCGAGGATCGAGTATTTGCGCAGCGTCGAGGTATCGCGGGTGTCGATCTGTTCGCCGATATTTTTCAGCTTCTGGGTGTCATAGGCGGTGAGGCCCACGAACACAATGACCCCGATATAGGTCACCGCCCACATCAGCGCCTCGCTCTTCAGCCAGAAGTTCACCAACGAGGCCAGAACGATACCAATCAGCGCCATAAACAGCATATTACCAAAGCCGCTGAGATCGCGTTTAGTGGTATAGCCGTAGAGGCTCATCGCGCCAAACATCCCGCCGCTGACCACAAAGGTGCTGGCAATCGACGAATAGGTGTAGACGATGAAAATGCTGGATAGCGTTAGCCCCGTCAGCGCCGAATAGAGCATAAATAGCGTCGTCGCCATGCCCGCGCTCAGACGCTGAACCATGCCGGAGAGCACGAATACCAGCGCCAGCTGGGCAATAATCAGCCCGAAGAAGGTAATTTTGCTGGAAAAAACAAACATCATCACCGCCGGCGTGTTGGCGGCGAACCAGGCGATAAACGCCGTTAGCAGCAGCCCAACCGTCATCCAGCCGTACACCTGGGCCATATAGGTTTGCAGGCCGCTGCGCGCCTGGACGATGGAATCGGAACGGGGGAATCTGTCCATGACTATCTCCTGATTAACGAAATTAACCCTTTAAGCGTATCATACTACCAGCGCTCTGCCGCCTGACGATCGCTGTCACGCGCGTCAACCCAACGATCGCCTTCCGGAGTGGCCTCACGCTTCCAAAACGGCGCGCGGGTTTTCAGATAATCCATAATGAATTCACCGGCGGCAAAGGCGCTGCTGCGGTGCGCGCTGGTGACGCCGACAAACACAATCTCTTCGCCCGGCCACATTTCACCGATGCGGTGGATCACCGTGACCCGCCCCAGCGGCCAGCGTTCCCGCGCCAGGTCGACAATCTCCGCCAGCGATTTTTCGGTCATGCCCGGGTAGTGTTCGAGGGTCAGCGCCTTAACGCTCTCGCCGAGATTGTGGTTACGCACTTTGCCGGTGAAGGTGACGACGGCGCCGTCCTCATCGCGCTCGGCAAGCCACGGATATTCGTCGCCAACGCGAAAACGCGCCGGGCTAACGATAATGCGGGTTTGCGTCATCTTAGCCTCCGGTGACCGGTGGAAAAAACGCCACTTCGTCGCCGGCGGTGACCGGATGGTCAAAGGCGGTCAGCGTCTGGTTCACCGCCGCCAGCAGCTTGCCCTCCTCCAGCGCCAGCGCCCAGCGGTCACCACGGGTGATAAGCTGGCGGCGAACGGCTTCCACCGTCGAGGCTTCGCTCGCCTCGAGGGTTAACGTATCGGTACCCACCAGCTCGCGCACCTGGGCAAAAAACAGAACCTTAATCATGAGCCTCGTCCGCCTTAAAGTCGCCGGATTTGCCGCCGCTCTTCGCCAGCAGGCGCAGCGGGCCAATCACCATATCTTTCTGCACGGCTTTGCACATATCGTAAATCGTCAGCGCCGCCACGGAGGCTGCGGTCAGCGCCTCCATCTCAACCCCGGTTTTCCCGGTCAGCCGGCACAGGGATTCGATCCGCACCCGGCTATGTTCAGGCTGCGCCTGCAGGTTAACCTCCACCTTGCTCAGCATCAGCGGATGGCACAGCGGGATCAGCTCCCAGGTCCGCTTCGCCGCCTGGATCCCGGCAATGCGGGCGGTGGCGAAAACATCGCCCTTGTGATGGCTGCCGTCGATAATCATCGCCAGCGTGGTCGCCTGCATCTCGACAAAAACTTCAGCGCGCGCCTCGCGAACCGTTTCGGCCTTCGCCGAGACGTCGACCATGTGCGCCTCGCCGGCGGCGTTAATATGGGTCAGTTGTGACATAAATTATTTCTTCAAATGAGGGATAAAGTTACACGGGCGGGTGCGGGCATCGAGCTGGGGCGCAATGATATTTTCCCACGCGGTGCGGCAGGCTTTGGTCGAGCCGGGCATCGCAAAAATTAGCGTGCGGTTGGCCACGCCGGCAACGGCGCGGGACTGCAGCGTCGAGGTGCCGATCTCTTCAAAAGAGAGCATGCGGAAAACCTCACCAAAACCTTCAACTTCCCGGTCAAACAGCGGCAGCAGCGCTTCCGGGGCCTGATCGCCCTCGGTAAAACCGGTCCCGCCGGTAATGAGCACCACCTGAACGTCGTCGCTGGCGATCCACGCCGACACCCGGGCGCGAATGGCGTAGCGGTTCTCTTTAACAATCGCCTTATCAACAATCACGTGCCCCGCTTCCTGCGCCGCGTCGCGCAGCCAGTGGCCAGAGGTATCATCCTCTTCACCACGGCGGCTGGAAACGGTGAGAATAGCAATACGGGTCGGGATAAACTCAGCGCTGGCCTGACTCATCTGTTCGCTCCTTTAGAATCAATTATCCGCCAATATACGACAGGTTTTGCGTAATACCGGTGTTGCCCTGATGCAGGAAATGGGTTTGTTTTTTATGGGTTAACGCTTCGGAGATGCGCGCTTCCAGCACCGCCTGCTGACAGTCCTCGGCCAGCAGATCGCGTAAATCTACGCCGCCGTCGCCGAACAGGCACAAATGCAGCTTGCCCACGGAGGAGACGCGCAGGCGGTTGCAGGTGGCGCAGAAATCTTTTTCATAGGGCATGATTAGGCCGATCTCTCCGGCATAGTCCGGATGACAGAAGACCTGCGCCGGGCCGTCGCTGCGCTGGCTAATCTGGTGGATCCAGCCGCGTCGGAGCAGCTCATCGCGCAGCACCATGCCGGAGATATGATGCCGGCGGAACAGGTCGCTGCCCTCACCGGTTTCCATCAGTTCAATAAAGCGCAGCTGGATGCGGCGCGGTTGGATCCACGCGAGGAAGGTGTCGAGCTGATGGTGGTTAACATCGCGCATCAGCACGGTGTTGACCTTCACTTTCTCAAAGCCGGCGGCGAAGGCGGCATCGATACCGTCCATCACCTGCTGAAATTTATCCTGCCCGGTGATGGCGTGAAACTGGCGGGCGTCGAGGCTGTCCACGCTGACGTTGATTGCCGTCAGCCCGGCGTCGCGCCACCGCTCGACGTCCCGCGCCAGGCGATAGCCGTTGGTGGTGACCGCAATCTGCCGGATGGCGCTGTTTTCACGTACGGCGGCAATGACGTCGGCGAAATCACGGCGTAGCGAGGGCTCACCGCCGGTCAGACGAACCTTTTCGGTCCCGAGGGCGGAAAACGCGCGCGTCACGCGACGCACTTCATCTACGCTGAGAAAGCCTTTATTGGTCACCGCGCCGGGCTTGTAGCCGTCCGGGAGACAGTAGGTGCAACGGAAGTTACACACGTCGGTAATCGACAGGCGCAAGTAGTAAAACTTACGCGCAAATGCATCGGTAAGCTGTGAAGCCATATACACCTTTCCAAATACGGGAGACGCGGTCATTTCTTCCCACGCCCTGGTGACTAGCTGAGCCGTCACGGCCAAAGCACCATATCTTGCGACACAGGCACAGAGGCTAGAGTGTTAACTGGTTTATGCCGATAGTAGCGCGGAAACGGCTATTTCGCCATTTTCGATTTCGCTATATAATTATGTATATATCGCTACGATCGTGCATTTTCGTTACAGAATAGCCAAAATTCACAATTTTGCATTGATGTCGGTCAGTTTGTCAGGATGCGGGCATCGTCTTTTAGGGGTAGATCGGTTACTGTGAGCCCGTTCATTTGAGATAAGGAATTTGTATGCGCAATCGGACTTTCGCCGACCTCGATCGGGTAGTGGCACTTGGCGGAGGGCATGGTCTGGGCAGGGTGATGTCGTCACTCTCATCGCTCGGATCGCGCCTGACCGGCATCGTCACCACCACCGATAACGGCGGATCCACGGGGCGTATTCGCCGTGCTGAAGGCGGCATTGCCTGGGGGGATATGCGCAACTGTATTAACCAGCTGATCGCCGAACCCAGCGTAGCATCCGCCATGTTTGAATACCGTTTTGCCGGTAATGGCGAACTTTCCGGACATAACCTCGGAAATCTGATGTTAAAGGCCCTTGACCACCTCAGCGTCAGGCCCTTAGAGGCGATTAATTTAATCAGAAACCTGCTAAAAGTTGACGCGTTACTGATACCGATGTCTGAACAACCGGTGGATTTGATGGCGATTGACGACGAAGGTCACGAAGTTTATGGCGAAGTCAATATCGACCAGCTTCCCCGGGTGCCGCGTGAGCTGATGCTGACCCCGCCGGTTCCCGCCACTCGCGAAGCGGTTGCGGCGATCGCCGAAGCCGATCTGATCCTGATCGGGCCCGGCAGCTTTTACACCAGCCTGCTGCCTATTTTACTGCTCGACGAGATGGCGCAGGCGCTGCGCCGCACGCCGGCGCCGATGGTTTTTATCGACAACCTCGGCAAAGAGCACAGCCCGGCCGCCAGCCTGACGCTGGCAGACCGCATCGCGATCATGGAGCATTACGTGGGCAAGCGGGTGATTGACGCCGTGGTCATCGGGCCGAAAGCCGATACCCGCGGCCTTGAGAAACGGATGGTGATCCAGACGCCGCTGGACGCCAGCGACGTGCCCTATCGCCACGATCGCCAGCTGCTGCGCAACGCGCTGGAAAAGGCAATTCAGATACCGGGCTAATTCCACACCGGTTGATACCGTGGGGAGCCTCCGCTCCCCACATTAAAATCTTAAGGTTGTCTTAAAATAGAAGTGGCAGCATAGCGAGCATGTTTTCACCAGGATTTTTGCTATGTCGTTATTTCCATTGCGTCGGCCGGTAGTGAGCCGTACGACTTACCTGCTTCTCTTTGCCGCCTACGTTGGGCTATGCCTCAATATCGCCTTCTACCGCCAGGTCTTCGTCCTGCTGCCGGTCAATAGCCTGCATAGCTGGCTGGTGTTTCTCAGCATGCCGCTGGTCGCCTGCAGCGTCATGAATATCCTCACCACCCTGGCCTCTTTCCTGAAGCTGGACCGCGTCGTTATCAGCCTGTTTATTCTGCTCAGCGCCTCAGCGCAGTATTTTATCTGGACCTTCGGCGTCATTATCGACCGGGCGATGATAACCAATATTCTTGATACCACGCCGGCGGAAAGCTTCGCCCTGCTGTCGGGCAGAATGGTACTGACCCTCGGCCTTTCCGGCGTGCTGGCGGTGGCGCTGGCCTGGTGGATCAAGGTGCGTAAGCCGAAAACGTTCGCGCGCGGCGTCGCCGTGCGGCTGCTGAACGTTGCGCTCTCGGCGATCCTTATCATGCTGATTGCCGCCCTGTTTTATAAAGATTACGCCTCGGTGTTCCGCAACAATAAAGAGCTGGTGAAGTCGCTGAGTCCGTCAAACAGCATCGTGGCGATCAACTCCTGGTATGCGCACAATAAGATGGACAATCTGCCGCTGGTCAAAATTGGCGAAGATGCGCTGCAGAAGTCGCAAATGCGCGACGGGCCGCGGAAAAACCTGACCATCCTGGTGCTGGGCGAAACCTCGCGGGCGGAAGATTTCTCCCTGGGCGGCTACCCCCGCGAAACCAACCCGCGCCTGCAGCAGGATAACGTTATCTATTTCCCCGATACCACCTCCTGCGGCACCGCGACGGCCGTCTCCGTTCCGTGCATGTTCTCCAACATGCCTCGCGCGCACTATGATGAAGAGCTGGCGCATCACCAGGAAGGCGTGCTGGATATTCTGCAGCGCGCCGGTATTCAGGTGCTGTGGAACGACAACGACGGCGGCTGTAAAGGCGCCTGCGATCGCGTGCCGCATCAGAACGTCACCGACCTGAAGCTGACGGGTCAGTGCATCGATGGCGAGTGCTACGATGAGGTCTTGTTCCATAATCTGGAAAGCTACATCGACAATCTGCAACAGGACGGCATTATCGTTCTGCACACTATCGGTAGCCACGGCCCGACGTATTACAATCGCTACCCGGCTGAATTTAAAAAATTCACCCCGACCTGCGATACCAATGAAATCCAGAGCTGCACGCAGCAGCAGCTGACCAACACCTACGACAACACCATTTTGTATGTCGATTACGTGGTGGATAAGGCCATAAAGCTGCTGCAGTCAAAGCAGGATAAATTTACCACCAGCCTGGTGTATCTTTCCGACCACGGCGAGTCGCTGGGCGAAGACGGCGTTTATCTGCACGGGCTGCCGTGGTCCATCGCGCCGGATACGCAAAAGCACGTCCCGATGCTGATGTGGCTGTCGCAGGATTATCAGCGGCGCTACGGTATTTCCAGCGAATGCTTGCAGCAAAAAGCAAAAACGGCGCCCTATTCGCAGGATAATTTGTTCTCCACCCTGCTCGGCCTGTTCGGGGTCAATACCCGTGAATACCAGGCGACAGATGATATTTTAACGCCATGCCAAAGCGAGGCCGGCAGATGAAAATCTTAGTCATTGAAGACGACGCGCTCCTGTTACAGGGATTAATTCTGGCTATGCAGAGCGAGGGATACGCCTGCGACGGCGTCTCCAGCGCTCATGAGGCCGCGCTATCTCTGGCCAGCAACCACTACAGCCTGGTGGTCCTCGACCTCGGGCTGCCGGATGAGGACGGCCTGCACTTCCTGGCGCGGATGCGGCGGGAGAAATTCAGCCAGCCGGTGCTGATCCTCACCGCTCGCGATACCGTCGAAGACCGCATTGACGGTCTCGATACCGGCGCCGACGACTATCTGGTGAAGCCCTTTGCGCTGGAAGAGCTCAACGCCCGCATCCGCGCGCTGCTCCGCCGCCACAATAACCAGGGCGATAGCGAAATGGTGGTAGGCAACCTACGCCTCAATATCACCCGCCGGCAGGTGTGGCTTGGCGGGGATTCGCTGGAGCTGACGCCGAAAGAGTACTCCCTGCTGTCGCGCCTGATGATGAAGGCAGGCAGTCCGGTACATCGGGAAATTCTCTACAACGATATCTACAGCTGGGATAACGAACCGGCGACCAATACCCTGGAGGTTCATATCCACAACCTGCGCGATAAGGTCGGTAAAGCGCGGATCCGCACCGTCAGGGGCTTCGGCTATATGCTGGTGAACAATACCGAATCGGAGTCATAAAGATGCCGCTATTAGCCACCGAAAAATGGACCATGCGCTTTCGCCTGCTGCTGACCATCGGCACGATTCTGGTGGTCTGCCAGATTATCAGCGTGTTCTGGCTATGGCATGAAAGCAAAGAGCAAATTCAGCTGCTGGTGGCCAGCGCCATCGAGGGGCACAACAACCAGAAGCACGTTGAGCACGAGGTGCGGGAAGCGGTCGCCAGCCTGCTGATCCCAAGCCTGCTGATTATCGGCCTCGCGCTGTATCTCAGCCTGCTGGCGGTGAAAAAGATAACCCGCCCGCTCTCCCGCCTGCAGGGCGAGCTGGAGAACCGCACCCCGGATAACCTCCAGCCCATCGAGCTCAGCGAGTCGGTGCCGGAAGTGACCGCCGTAACCACCGCGCTGAACCAGCTGGTATCGCGCCTGAACCTGACGCTCGACCGCGAACGCCTGTTTACCGCCGATGTGGCCCATGAGCTGCGCACGCCGCTGGCCGGGCTGCGCCTGCACCTCGAACTGCTGGCCAAAGTGCACGGAGTCGGCGTCGATCCGCTTATTCAGCGCCTCGACCAGATGACCAACAGCATCTCCCAGCTCCTGCAGCTGGCCCGTGTGGGTCAGTCGTTTTCCGCCGGTAGCTACCAGCAGGTGCAGCTGATGGAGGATGTTGTAAAACCGCTTGAGGAGGAGCTGGAGGCGATGCTGGCGCCGCGCCGGCAAAAGCTTGAGATCGTCAGCCCGGACGAGGAGGTGATGGTTTCCGGCGACGCCACGCTGCTGCGCGTGGTGCTGCGGAATCTGGTGGAGAATGCGCACCGCTATAGCCCCACGGACTCAACGATCAGAGTCTCGATTCAGGCGGGGCCAACGCCGATCGTGGCGGTGGAAGATGAAGGTCCGGGAATTGATGAGGCGAAAAGCGGCGAGCTGAGCAAAGCTTTTGTCCGCATGGACAGCCGCTACGGCGGCATTGGCCTGGGATTAAGCATCGTCACCCGTATCGTCCAGCTGCACGATACCCAGTTTTTTTTGCATAACCGCCAGCCGGGTCCCGGCGTTCGCGCCTGGGTACTCTTTCCCAGGCCTTCACGTCAGAAGGTCAGCACCCACTGATGGAAGAAGGCGACGACGATAATAAAGGCGCAGGTGATGGCCAGATATTCGCGAAAGTGTAGTTTTTGCATGACGCTATCCTCATTAGAATGAAGATAGTGTCCCTGAACAAGATTAAGCGGATATTAAGATCCAGCCCCAGGGCTATTTTATTTGCCGTTTTGATCCGGGAAGCGCGCGCATCGTCACCTGCCGCCCGTACGCTGCGGCTGTTGCGCGCTGTCCGGGCCTAAACTGGCCGCAGCAAGAGGCGTGACGCGCGCCGGGCCTACGACGCGGCGATGAACAGGTCCCGCAGCTTATGCAGCTGGTCGCGGATCTCGGCAGCCTCTTCGAACTCCAGGTTCTGCGCATGCTGCATCATCTGCCCTTCCAGCTCGTGAATTCGCTGCTGCAGCGCTTTTGGCGTCAGCACTGGCGTATCCGCCTCAACCGGTGAACGCGACTTGCCGCGCCCCTTGGCCTTGGTCTTCGCCAGGCCGCTGCCCAGCGCCAGGATATCGACCACCTTCTTGTTCAGGCCCTGCGGGGTGATGCCGTGCTCTTCGTTATAGCGCTGCTGCTTCTCACGGCGCCGCTCGGTTTCACCGATGGCCTTCGCCATCGAGGCGGTGATCCTGTCGCCGTAGAGAATCGCCTTACCGTTGATGTTACGCGCCGCGCGGCCGATGGTCTGGATCAGCGAACGCTCGGAGCGCAGGAACCCTTCTTTGTCCGCATCAAGGATCGCCACCAGCGAAACCTCCGGCATATCCAGCCCTTCGCGCAGCAGGTTGATCCCGACCAGCACATCAAACTCGCCGAGGCGCAGGTCGCGGATAATCTCCATACGTTCGACGGTATCGATATCCGAGTGCAGGTAGCGCACGCGCTCGCCGTGCTCTTCGAGGTACTCGGTTAGGTCTTCGGCCATCCGCTTGGTCAGGGTCGTCACCAGCACGCGTTCGTTGATGGCGGCGCGCAGGCGAATCTCCGAAAGCAGATCGTCGACCTGGGTTCCCACCGGGCGCACTTCGATAACCGGGTCAAGCAGACCGGTCGGACGAACAACCTGATCGACCACCTCATCGCCGGATTTATCCAGCTCATAGGCGCCGGGCGTGGCCGAAACGTAAATGGTCTGCGGCGCCAGCGCCTCAAACTCTTCAAACTTCATCGGACGGTTATCCAGCGCCGACGGCAGGCGGAAACCATATTCCACCAGCGTCTCTTTACGCGCCCGGTCGCCGCGATACATCCCGCCGATTTGCGGAATGGTGACGTGGGATTCATCGATAACCAGCAGGCCATCCGCCGGCAGATAGTCGAACAGCGTCGGCGGCGGCTCGCCCGGCCCGCGCCCGGAAAGATAGCGCGAGTAGTTTTCAATGCCCGAGCAGTAGCCCAGCTCGTTCATCATTTCGAGGTCAAACTGGGTACGCTGGCTCAGGCGCTGCTCTTCCAGCAGCTTGTTGTTTTCCAGCAGCACTTTACGTCTGTCCGCCAGCTCGACTTTTATCTCTTCCATCGCCTGAACGATACGTTCGCGCGGGGTAACGTAGTGCGTTTTCGGGTAGATGGTATAGCGCGGAATGGACGATTCAACCTGCCCGGTAAGCGGGTCAAAGAGCGACAGGCGCTCAACCTCTTCGTCAAACAGCTCAATACGCAGGGCAATATCGTCCGATTCCGCCGGGAAGACGTCAATGACCTCACCGCGCACGCGGAAGGTCCCGCGCTGGAAAGCCTGATCGTTACGGGTGTACTGCAGCTCCGCGAGGCGACGCAAAATGGCCCGCTGGTCAATCAGCATGCCGGTAGTCAGATGCAGCATCATTTTCAGGTACAGGTCAGGGTCGCCCAGGCCATAAATGGCGGAGACCGAGGCCACCACGATGACGTCACGACGCTCCAGCAGCGCCTTGGTTGCCGACAGACGCATCTGCTCAATATGTTCGTTGACCGAGGCGTCCTTCTCGATGAAGGTGTCCGAACTCGGCACGTAGGCTTCAGGCTGGTAGTAGTCGTAGTAGGAGACGAAGTACTCGACGGCATTCTCCGGGAAAAACTCCTTCATTTCGCCATACAGCTGTGCCGCCAGCGTCTTGTTAGGCGCAAGGACCATCGTCGGGCGCTGCAGGTCGGCAATGACGTTAGCGATGGTGAAGGTTTTACCCGACCCGGTTACCCCCAGCAGCGTTTGGTGCGCCAGGCCATCTTCCAGCCCCTCTTCGAGGCGGCGAATGGCTTCCGGCTGATCGCCAGAGGGACGGAAAGCGGAATGCAGCGTGAACGTTTTACTCATATGTCTGACCCTGAAGGAGGATGAAGCGCCCGGCGCGAGACGGCAGGTGTTTAATTCTACCCGTCGCCGTGGCTTTTGCCAATAAATAATACTGGATATAAAACCAGTACCGTATTATTGTTTGCCCTGTAAACCTTGCGCTATGCCGCCACATTTGGGCAAAAAAACGCCGCCTTGTGGAATAATCCGCCACTGTGTAAGGTTATCCCCAGAAAAATTTGTCATTTAACATTTGTCAAGCAAGGTGGTGAATCTTTTATGGCAGCAGGTGACACTTTCCTTACAGCCATTGATTTTATCCAACCAATTGATATTAAATAGAATTTAATAAAAGACGGGTTTCGCGCCAATTCCGCCGCAGGCCGCGTAATCTCTAGCTTACCGCAAGTTCTCTAACTCTAATACACAAGGTTATCCACAGGAATAGTGGATAACTCGCTGCAGGCCATGACCTCTGCCACCCGGCAGAAATTGCCCGCCGTCGGAAAACGCGCCGCTAAAAAATATTATTGAATTATTTTTGATATTTATCAGCTAAGGGCGCCCGCCTTTTTGTTGCTTTCTGCACCACATTTCACGTCGTTTAGCACCGGGAAAGTGCAGCCGCTTCGCTGCCCCCTGCTCATGGTTCCAGCCGCGACCTGCTCTGGCGGAAAAATGCCGTCACTTCTTTTTCCTGGCAAGAGATTTGCAGAATGTTTGTCTCGCTCGCTATCGCCAAAAAGGAGAAAACGCCTATGTTGAGTCTACGCGCCGTCAATCAGTACTATGGAAGCCAGCACACGCTGTGGAACGTTGATCTTGAGCTCAGGCCAGGAGAGTGCACCTGCGTGATGGGAAGTCAGGGAATGGGGAAAACCACGCTGGTTAACTGCATTACCGGGAATCTCCCGGTCGCCAGCGGCAGCATCACCTGGCAGGAGCGCGGAGCGCCGCCCTGCGACCTGATGCCGCTCTCCGCCCATTCACGCAGCGTTATAGGTATCGGCTACGTGCCGCAGGACCGACGCATCTTTTCGCAGCTTAGCGTAGAAGAGAATCTGCATATTGCGCTGGCGGCCGGAGGAACGCCCGGCGCCGTGGTGAATAGCGAGATTTACGATCTGTTTCCGCAGCTGTACGCCCTTCGCCAGAGCAAAGGCGCCGCGCTCTCGGAAGACGACAGGTACCAGCTGGCGCTGGCGAGGGCGCTGATCGTCCGGCCGCGCCTGCTGATACTCGACGAGCCGTCGCGCGGCAGCGGACAGCACTTTATGCATAAGCTGGGGGACCTGCTGGTTCGCCTGAACCGGGATATCGGTTTAACGGTGCTGCTCGCCGAGCAGCACCTGCCGTTTATTCGCCGGGTGGCAGACCGCTTCTGCCTGCTGCACCGCGGGCGTAGCGTGGCGCAAGGCGACGTTATACAGCTGGATGAACCGCTGCTGGCGCAGTGGATGACGCCCGATCCAGCGCGCTAAGATCGAGATACCGGCCGAGATCCTCCCGCTGCGACGCCTCCTCCAGCCACGGGATCTCACCCAGCAGGGGCGCTGGCAGCAGCCGTTTGAGGGTCACGAGGTATTCGCTATGCCGCTTCCCCGGCGGCTGGACGTCGTTGGCAACCCAGCCCACCAGCGGCAGCCCTGCCTGGCGTACCGCCTGAGCCGTCAGCAGGGCATGATTAATGCAGCCCAGCTTTATCCCCACCACCAGAATCACCGGCAGCCGCTCCTCCTGCACCCACTCGGCAAAGCTCAGCGTTTCGGACAGCGGCGTAAACCAGCCCCCCGCGCCTTCCACCAGCAGCCATTCTGCCAGACTCTCCAGCTCGCGCAGCCCGGCGGAGAGCGCGGCGGCGGTAATGGGGCGGCCTTCATCGGCGCTGATAATATGCGGCGAAGTGGGTTCCGCAAAGGTTAACGGGTTAACCTGCTCATAGCTCAGCGGCACGCGGCTGTTGCGCTGCAGGGCCAGCGCGTCGTCGTTGCGCAGGCCCTGCTCCGTGTACTCACTGCCGGAGGCCACCGGCTTATAGCCGGCGCTTTTCAGGCCCCGCAGGTTCGCCGCCTGCAGCAGGGCGCAGCTGCTCACCGTTTTGCCGACTTCGGTATCCGTTCCGGTGACGAAATAACGTTTAATCACGTTCAATCACTCCTGTAAAAAGATGGTACGTCAGCGGGCACTGCCCGTGCAGTTTGGGCCACGCCAGCTGAAGCTGGCGCAGCTTCCCGCGGCTGAGGGGCGCCGCGCTGCGCCCCTCGTGTAAATGGGTGGCGCCGATGCCCTTCAGCGAACGCATCGCGCTCAGGGCGTCGGCGAACGGCAGCGTCACGGCATCAACCTGCGTCTCGACCCGCCGGCCGCTCAGCGCGCTCCGTACCGCCTGCTCGCTGAGGAAACGATTGGCGTGCGGATGCCGGTCAACCGCCTCCCAGGCCTGATTGAGCTCGGGGAGCGAGCCGGCCAGCAGGGTGCTGAAGGCCACCCGCCCGCCGGGACGCACGACCCGATACAGCTCATCAAGCGCGGCGCTGAGGTCGTCGCACCACTGCACGGCCAAATTACTCCACGCCAGGTCCACGCAGGCCTCCGGCAGCGGCAGGGATTCAATATCGCCCTCCACGTAGCCGTGCGCGGCCTGCTGACGCCGGGCCTCCGCCAGCATCTCGACGGAGATATCCAGCGCGGTGACGCGGCTGCCCGCCTCGCGCCAGTAGCGGCTCATGCCGCCGGGGCCACAGCCCGCATCCAGAACCTCGGCAAAGCGCTGGCCGTTAAGCTGACGCAGCAGCAGCTCCGCGCTGCGCCGCTGCAGCTCATCGTGCTGCGTATAGCGGCTCGCCGCCCGGCCGAAGGCGGCGGCCACCGCGCGTTTATTCACCGCCGGCATGCAGAACCTCCAGCAGGCGATCGATATCCGCAGACTCATGCGCCGCGCTCAGGGTCAGCCGCAGCCGGGCGCTGCCGACCGGCACCGTCGGCGGACGGATCGCCGTCGCCCAGCAGCCCTGCTCGCGCAGGCGTGCCGCCAGGCGCAGGGCGCGCGTATTGTCTCCCACAATCAGCGGCTGAATGGCGCTGACCGATTCGGTGAGCTGCCCCGGGCAGTCGCGCATACCGTCGCGGAACTGCGCAATCCGGCAGGCCAGCGCTTCCCGCCGCTGCTGGCCCTCATCGCCGCGGATAGTCCGCAGCGCGGCGATGAGCGCAACGGCCTGGGCCGGCGGCATGGCGGTGCTGTAAATCAGGTGGCGGGCAAACTGCAGCAGGTAGTCCGCCAGCGCCTCGCTGCACAATACCGCCGCGCCGCTGACGCCAAAGGCCTTCCCGAAGGTCACCACCAGCAGTTCAGGGTGGACGTTTTGCGCATAGCAGCTGCCCCGCCCTTCGTCGCCGAGCACGCCAATGCCGTGGGCATCATCGACCAGCAGCCAGCCGCCGGCTTCGGTGGTCACCTGCTGGATCGGGCCGAGGGGCGCGCTATCGCCGTCCATGCTGAAGACGCCTTCGGTGATCGCCAGCTGCTGGCCCGCCAGCGGTTTCTCCAGCAGCGTTTTCAGCTGCTGAACGTCGTTGTGCTGAAAGCGCCGCAGCTGCGCCGGGCTGAGGCTGGCTGCCTCCAGCAGCGAGGCGTGGCTCAGACGGTCCGCTACCGCGCGATCGTCCTTGCCGAGCAGGGCGGCAATCAGCGCCTGATTAGCGGCAAAGCCGGAGATAAACAGCAGCGCGCGCGGATAGCCCAGCCAGTCGGCCAGCGCCTCCTCCAGCTGGCGATGCGCGTCGCTGTAGCCGCTGACGTGACCCGAACCTCCGCTGCCGACGCCGTAACGTTCGGCGCCCTGCTGCCAGCCGGCAACGATCTGCGGATGCTGGCTCAGGCCGAGATAATCGTTGCTGGAAAAGTTGAGCCAGCGCTGCCCCTCGCGGGTCAGCCAACGCCCGGCACCCTGCGCTACCGGCTGACGAGAGCGAAAGGCATCCGCCTGCCGCCGTTCGCTCAGCGCCTGCTCGATGCGTTGCTGCCAGCTCATAGCACCGCCGCGTTGTAATATTCCTCGGTATCCGGGTTATTCAGCGCGTGCTCCAGGCGCTGCTGCTGCTCGTTATCGCCTTCCAGCACCGCCGTCTGCTGCGGATTAAGCCCCAGCTTGCGGAACAGCTGCAGGTCCTTATCCTCTTCCGGGTTCGGCGTCGTCAGCAGCTTGCAGCCGTAGAAAATGGAGTTGGCCCCGGCCATAAAGCACATCGCCTGGGTCTGTTCGTTCATCTGCTCGCGGCCGGCGGAGAGGCGCACGTAGGAGGTCGGCATCATGATCCGCGCCACCGCGATGGTGCGGATAAACTCAAACGCGTCGACGTCGTCGTTGTCCGCCAGCGGCGTGCCCTTCACCTTCACCAGCATGTTGATGGGCACGCTTTCCGGCGGCGTCGGCAGGTTGGCCAGCTGCAGCAGCAGTCCGGCGCGATCTTTTACCGTTTCGCCCAGCCCGACGATACCGCCGGAGCACACCTTAATTCCCGCGCCGCGCACTTTACCAAGGGTATCGAGGCGCTCCTGGTAGGTACGGGTGGTGATGATATTGCCGTAGAACTCCGGCGAGGTATCCAGGTTGTGGTTGTAGTAGTCGAGGCCGGCACCGGCGAGGCGCTGCGCCTGGCTATCGGTGAGGGTGCCGAGGGTCATACAGGACTCCAGCCCCAGCGCCTTAACCCCTTTGACCATCTGCTCAAGATACGGCATATCGCGTTCGTGCGGATTCTTCCACGCCGCGCCCATGCAGAAACGGGTCGAACCGGCATTTTTAGCCTGTCGCGCCGACTCCAGCACCTGTTCAACTTCCATCAGGCGCTCGGACTCCAGGCCGGTTTTATAGCGCGCGCTTTGCGGGCAGTATTTACAATCTTCCGGGCAGGCGCCGGTCTTAATCGACAGCAGCGTGCTGACCTGAACCTGGCGCGGGTCAAAGTGCTGGCGGTGGACCTGCTGGGCTTCGAACAGCAGATCCAGCAATGGTTTATTAAATAACTCAGTGACTTGCGACATTTTCCAGCGTGCGTGGTGAGCCATTGGCTTCTCCAAAGGGTTTTGTTAACTGTCGGTTCGGTTTATACTCGTAAACCTAAATGTTTTCAAAATGGTTTACAAGTCGCTTATGACAATGGACGATCTCGCCTTCGATCGGCGCCACATCTGGCACCCCTACACTTCCATGACCTCCCCCCTGCCGGTTTACCCGGTGGCGGCCGCTCACGGCTGCGAGCTTTCTCTGGCCGGCGGCGAACGGCTGATTGACGGCATGTCGTCATGGTGGGCGGCGATCCACGGCTATAACCACCCGCGGCTGAATGCGGCGATGAAAGCGCAGATCGACGAGATGTCGCACGTGATGTTTGGCGGGATAACCCACCCGTCGGCGGTCGCGCTCTGCCGCCAGCTGGTGGCGATGACGCCGGAATCGCTGGAGTGCGTGTTCCTCGCCGACTCGGGGTCCGTGGCGGTCGAAGTGGCGATGAAAATGGCTCTGCAGTACTGGCAGGCAAAGGGCGAACCGCGCCGGCGTTTTCTCACCTTCCGCAACGGCTATCACGGCGACACCTTCGGCGCGATGTCGGTGTGCGACCCGGACAACTCCATGCACAGCCTGTGGCAGGGCTATCTGCCGGACAACCTCTTCGCGCCGGCGCCGCAAAGCCGCTTTGACGGCGAGTGGGACGAGCTGGATATGGTGCCCTTTGCGCGCCTGATGGCCGCCCATCGCCATGAAATTGCGGCGGTGATCCTTGAGCCCATCGTACAGGGCGCCGGCGGGATGCGGATGTACCATCCCGAGTGGTTAAGGCGCATCCGTAAGATGTGCGATCGCGAAGGTATCCTGCTGATTGCCGATGAGATTGCCACCGGCTTTGGCCGTACCGGTAAGCTGTTTGCCTGTGAACATGCGGGCATTGCGGCGGATATACTGTGCCTCGGCAAAGCGCTGACCGGCGGGACCATGACGCTCTCCGCGACGCTGACGACCCGCTCTGTCGCGGAAACCATCAGCAACGGGGAGGCCGGCTGCTTTATGCACGGCCCGACCTTTATGGGCAACCCGCTGGCCTGCGCGGTGGCCGCTGAGAGCCTGAACCTGCTGGCAAGCGGCGAGTGGCAGGCCCAGGTTGCCGCCATAGAAGCGCAGCTGAAAGCCGAGCTGGCTCCCGCGCGCGACTCCGCGCTGGTGGCCGACGTGCGCGTGCTTGGCGCCATTGGCGTGGTTGAAACCCGTCGGCCGGTGAATATGGCCGCCCTGCAGCGCTTTTTCGTCGAGCAAGGCGTGTGGGTCCGCCCGTTCGGCAAGCTTATCTACCTGATGCCGCCGTATATCATTACCTCAGAACAGCTGACGCGCCTGACCCGGGCGGTTAACGCGGCGGTGCTGGAAGAAACATTTTTTAGCGATTAAGAGACGGTAATGCCGCGCCTCACGCGCTACACTTCTTTGCGAATCAGTAGATTAACTTGAGGAGAGACGATGAAACTCATCAGTAATGATTTGCAGGATGGTGAAAAACTGCCCAATCGTCATGTATTCAACGGCATGGGCTACGCGGGGGACAATATTTCACCGCATCTGGCGTGGGATGATGTTCCGGCGGGCAGCAAAAGCTTTGTGGTGACCTGTTACGACCCGGACGCGCCGACCGGCTCCGGCTGGTGGCACTGGATCGTGGCGAATCTCCCTGCCGATACGCGCGTGCTGCCCCAGGGCGCCGGTTCCGGCCTCGCGGCGCTGCCGGAAGAGGCGGTTCAGACCCGGACCGATTTCGGCCAGGCGGGTTACGGCGGCGCGGCGCCGCCGAAGGGTGAAAGCCATCGCTATATCTTTACCGTGCACGCCCTGGACGTCGACAAAATTGACGTCGATGAAGGCGCAAGCGGTGCGATGGTCGGTTTTAACGTGCATTTCCACAGCCTCGGCAGCGCCTCGATAACCGCCCTGTTTAGCTAACTTCGGAACATCCCCGGGCCGGGGCTCACGCCTGACCCGGGGATGTCTGATTACTGCTCCGTCACCGCGATGACCGCACTTTTTCGCACCCGCGCATACCACACCACGGTCAGCAGGCCCAGCCAGACCAGGCCGGCGATCAGCGCAATACGCGTCTCTTCCACCATCCCCAGCACCGCAATCACCAGCCCCATAAACAGCAGGGTCAGCAGCGGCGCCAGCGGCCAGAACGGCACCGGGAACTCGATATTGCGCCGCTCTTGCGCCGACAGGCCCCGGCGCATCGCAAAGTGGGCCAGCAGGATCATCAGCCAGACCCATACCGTGGCAAACGCCGCCAGCGAGGCGATCAGCACGAAGATCTGCTCCGGCATCAGGTAGTTCAGCACTACCGCCGCCAGCAGCGCCACGCCCATCACCACCACCGTCATCCACGGCACGCCGTTGCTGGCGATACGCTGGAAGCTTTTCGGCGCCATGCCCTCTTTCGCCATGCCGTACATCATGCGCCCCGCGCCAAATATATCGCTGTTGATGGCCGAAATGCTGGCGCTAATGACGATAATATTGAGGATGGTCGCCGCCGCCGGAATCCCCAGCCCGCTGAAGATCAGCACGAACGGGCTGCCCTGCTCGCCAAAGCTGTTCCACGGGAAAATAGCCATCAGGATCGCCAGCGTGCAGACGTAGAACAGCACGATGCGCAGCGGGATGGTATTGATTGCCTGCGGAATAACCTTTTTCGGGTCCTGCGCCTCCGCGGCGGTGACGCCAATGATTTCGACCCCGCCGAAGGCAAACATCACAATCCCCAGCGAAGCGATAATCCCCTGCCAGCCGTTGGGGGCAAATCCGCCGTGGCTCCACAGATTTTCCAGCCCCGTCGCCGGAAACGCGTGGCCGAAGCCAAAGAAGATGATGCTGCCGCCGGCAACGATCATCGCAATAATGGCCACCACTTTAATCAGCGAGAGCCAAAACTCCATCTCACCAAAAATTCGCACGTGGCACAGGTTCATCGCGCCGATGAAAAAGATAATGCTCAGCACCCAAATCCAGCGCGGCACGTCGGGGTACCACAGCCCCATATAAATCCCAAACGCGGTCACGTCGGCGAGGGCCACAATCACCATTTCGAAAGTGTAGGTCCAGCCGGTGATAAACCCGGCCAGCGGGCCGAGATACTGCCGCGCGTAGCTGCCGAAGGAGCCGGAGACGGGGTTGCGCACCGCCATTTCTCCCAGCGCCCGCATCACGATAAAGACCGCCGCGCCGCCGATAAGATAGGCCAGCAGCACCGCAGGACCGGCGGCCTTGATGGCGGCGGCCGATCCGTAGAACAGCCCGGTGCCGATGGCGGAACCGAGCGCGATAAAGCGAATATGGCGAGCGTTCAGCCCGCGCAGCAGATGTGGCTTTTGTTGCGATTGTTGTTGCATATGCAAGTGTCCTGATAATTTTTATACGACGACAAATATGCGTGTAGGACGGCCGGGGGGAAGGTATCCCCCCGACGCGGGTACAGAGAACAGCGAATGGTTAGTTGTGATCGGGCAGTACGGCAGGCAGCAGACGCGTCAGGTGACGCGCGGCCAAAAGCTCAATAGCGTTTTCAATATCCGGCGCGAAGAAGCGGTCTTCGGTGTAATGCGGCACGCGTTCGCGCAGCAGATGGCGCGCCTTTTCCAGCAGCGGGCTGCTGGCAAGGCCCTCGCGCATATCCAGCCCCTGGACGGAAGCCAGCCACTCGACCGCCAGCACGCCGCGCGTATTTTCAGCCATCGCCCACAGGCGGCGACCTGCGGCCGGCGCCATCGAGACGTGATCCTCCTGGTTTGCTGAAGTCGGCAGGCTATCAACGCTATGCGGGTGCGAAAGCGCTTTGTTTTCGCTGGCTAATGCCGCCGCGGTCACCTGGGCGATCATAAAGCCGGAGTTGACGCCGCCGTTTTTCACGAGGAACGGCGGCAGCTGCGACATATGGCTGTCCATCATCAGCGCGATGCGACGCTCCGACAGCGAGCCGATTTCGGCTATCGCCAGGGCGATGTTGTCCGCCGCCATCGCCACCGGTTCGGCGTGGAAGTTGCCGCCGGAAATCACCTCATTCTCGCTGGCGAACACCAGCGGGTTGTCGGAGACCGCGTTGGCTTCAACCAATAAAACTTCCGCCGCCTGACGGATCTGCGTCAGACAGGCGCCCATCACCTGCGGCTGACAGCGCAGAGAGTACGGGTCCTGTACCTTGGTGCAGCCGTGGTGCGACTGAGAAATCGCGCTATCGTCGGTCAGAACGTGGCGATAGAGCGCGGCGGCGTCAATCTGTCCGCGCTGGCCGCGAGCCTCATGGATACGTGAGTCAAAGGGACGACGCGAGCCTAGCGCCGCTTCGGTCGTCAGCGCGCCGCACACCACCGCCGAGGTAAACAGGTCTTCGGCTTCAAACAGGCCGCGCAGCGCGAATGCCGTCGAGGCCTGCGTGCCGTTAAGCAGCGCCAGCCCCTCTTTGGCCGCCAGCGTAATCGGCTTGAGGCCCGCTTTTTCCAGCGCCTGCGCTGCCGGCATCCACTCCCCCTGCCAGCGGGCTTTCCCTTCCCCCAGCAGCGTCAGCGACATATGCGCCAGCGGCGCCAGGTCGCCGGATGCCCCAACGGAGCCTTTCGCCGGGATCCACGGCGTAACGCCTTTGTTCACCAGCTCCGCCAGCGCCTGGATCACGCTCAGACGAATGCCGGAAAAGCCGCGGGAGAGGCTGTTAATCTTCAGCACCATAATCAGCCGCGCCATCGCCTCATCCAGCGGCTCGCCGATGCCGGCGGCATGGGACAGCACCAGCGAGCGCTGGAGGTTTTCGAGGTCCTCGGTTGAGATACGGGTTTGTGCCAGCAGGCCAAAACCGGTGTTAATACCGTAAGCGGTGCGCCCTTCCGCGAGGATCGCGTTGACGCAGGCCACGCTCTCGTCAATCGCCGCAAAGGCGCTCTCATCGAGCACGACGTTCAGCGGATGGCTATAAATATCGCGCAGCTGCGTCAGGCTCAGCTGGCCGGGAATAAGAGTTAAAGTTTTCATTTCAGCGTTGCCCCTGCGTTGCTGACACCATAGGAAGATTCAGTCCTTGTTCCGCTGCGCATTCAATCGCAATCTCATAGCCCGCATCCGCGTGACGCATCACGCCGGTTGCCGGGTCGTTATGCAGAACGCGAGCGATTCGCGCGGCCGCTTCGTCGGTCCCGTCGCAGACGATAACCATCCCGGAGTGCTGAGAGAAGCCCATGCCTACGCCGCCGCCGTGGTGCAGCGAAACCCAGGTCGCGCCGCTGGCCGTATTCAGCAAAGCGTTGAGCAGCGGCCAGTCGGAAACCGCATCAGAACCATCGCGCATGGATTCGGTTTCACGGTTCGGGCTGGCAACCGACCCGGAGTCAAGGTGGTCGCGACCGATAACGATCGGCGCGGAAACTTCGCCGCTGCGAACCATTTCGTTAAAGGCCAGACCCAGCTTCTGGCGCCACTCGAGGCCAACCCAGCAGATACGCGCCGGCAGGCCCTGGAAGCTGATGCGCTCGCGCGCCATATCCAGCCAGTGGTGCAGATGCTTGTCGTCTTTGACAATCTCTTTCACTTTGGCATCGGTCTTATAAATATCCTGCGGGTCGCCGGAGAGCGCCACCCAGCGGAACGGGCCGATACCGCGGCAGAACAGCGGGCGAATATAGGCGGGAACGAAGCCCGGGAAGTCGAAGGCCTTGTCGACGCCCATTTCCTGGGCCATCTGGCGAATGTTGTTACCGTAGTCGAAGGTCGGGATGCCCATCTCATGGAAGGCCAGCATGGCCTGAACGTGGTCGGCCATCGAGCGTTTGGCGGCCTGAATAGTGCCCTGCGGGTCGGAGACCGCTTTTTCCTGATACTCTTCCCAGCTCCAGCCTTTCGGCAGATAGCCGTGCAGCGGGTCGTGGGCGCTGGTCTGGTCGGTGACCATGTCCGGGCGCACGCCGCGTTTAACCATTTCCGGCACGATGTCGGCGGCGTTGCCGCACAGCGCGATAGAGACGGCGCGGCCTTCGGCGGTATATTTTTTGATGCGGGCCAGGGCGTCATCCAGCGACGTCGCCTGCTCGTCAACGTAGCGGGTACGCAGGCGGAAATCGATACGGCTCTGCTGGCACTCAATGTTCAGCGAGCAGGCGCCCGCCAGGGTCGCGGCCAGCGGCTGAGCGCCGCCCATGCCGCCCAGACCGGCGGTCAGGACCCAACGCCCTTTCAGGCTGCCTTCGTAGTGCTGGCGGCCGGCTTCGACGAAGGTTTCGTAGGTTCCCTGCACGATGCCCTGGCTGCCGATATAAATCCAGCTCCCGGCGGTCATCTGGCCGTACATTGCCAGACCTTTGGCGTCGAGTTCGTTGAAGTGTTCCCAGGTCGCCCAGTGCGGCACCAGGTTAGAGTTGGCGATCAGCACGCGGGGTGAGTTTTCATGGGTTTTGAACACCCCCACCGGCTTGCCGGACTGCACCAGCAGGGTCTCATCGTTTTCCAGGTTTTTCAGCGCCTTCACGATAGCGTCATAGCATTCCCAGTTACGCGCCGCGCGCCCAATACCGCCGTAAACCACCAGCTCATGCGGGTTTTCGGCGACGTCCGGATCGAGGTTATTCATTAACATACGCAGCGGCGCTTCGGTCAACCAGCTCTTCGCACTCAGCGTGGTGCCTCTCGGTGCACGTACGTCCAGCTGGCGATATTTGCTTTGCGACATCGGGGTTTCTCCTGACAATTAACGTTGTTTACGTAGATACATATACTTGTCTATACAACTCTACGCAAGCCAGGATTTAACAGAAATTATACAATTTTGTTATATTGCGTCAGCAATCACGCTTTTGCCGACGCGCGGAGGATCAGGATCCGAAACGCCCCTGCAGGCGATAGCGGCTGCCGGGAAACAGCAGGCGGGCGTGGGAAACAATATGCGTCGTCGACCAGGTGCGGCGGCGAATCATCAGGCAGGGATCGTGGGCATGAATGTGCAGCAGCTCGCACTCCTTCGCGCTCGCCTGCACCGCTTCCACAATATGCTCCCCCTCGGTTAGCGGGGCAATTAGCGACAGGTAGTCGTGCGGCGTGGTGGCGGTGTAGTCCTGGCGTAAATAGTCCGGCACCACGGTGGCATTGACGCAGCGGTCCTCAATTTGTACCGGAACGTCGTTTTCAAAATGCACCATCAGGGAGTGAAATATCCGCGTGCCTTCGGCGACGTTGAGCGCCGCCGCCTGAATAAGATCGGCCTGGGTCTCTTCCAGCAGCAGCACCTCACAGCGGTGCTGATGCTGGCGGGAGACGATTTCATCGGCGATGCTGCGGACTTCAAACAGCGCCGACTGTCCTTTCGGCTCCGCCACAAAGGTCCCCACGCCCTGCAGGCGCACCAGCAGGCCTTCATCGGTAAGCTCGCGAAGCGCCCGGTTGATGGTCATCCGGCTAAAACCAAACTGCGCCACCAGCTCCGCTTCCGAAGGGATGCGATCGTGCGGGCGCCAGACGCCGCTTTGGATCTTTTCGCTGATCGCCTGCTTCACCTTTTCATAGAACGGTGCCGGCGCGGAGAGAGATTGCTGTGAAAACATAGCCTGGCTTTCCTTATACTCAATGGGCGGCGAAACGATCAGAATATACTGAATCGTCAGCGCCACCAATGGGCGATTTGCCACGATAGCCGGGCCGCCGTGCGGGCCCCCCGGCTATCGAGGTCAAACTGCGGATTAAACTCCACCAGATCCACCGCCTGCAGCTTGCCGCTGCGGCACAGCGGCTCGACGATGCGCAGCAGCGTCGTCAGCGGCACGCCCAGCGCAGCAGGAGCCGACACCGCCGGCATTTCAGCCGCCGGCATGACGTCAAGGTCGATGGTCAGGTAGAGGCGATCGTAGAGGGCTATCTGGCGCGCGATTTCCGGCGCAACCCGTTCTTCATAGGCCTGCAGCACGTCCAGATCCTCAATGACCCGCACCTCGCGACGCGCCGCCTCATCCCACAGGGCCTGGGTATTCGCCGCCCGGCTGGCGCCGATGCAGGCGTAGTGAAAACCGCGCCCCTGCGCTTCACACTCCAGCGCCAGCTGGCGGAACGGCGTTCCCGAGCTGGCCCGGTCGGCAAAGCGTAAATCGAGATGGGCGTCGAGGTTGATAATGCCGACCTTTTCGTCGGGGAACGCGTCCAGCACGCCGGCGCCGTGGCCAAAGGCGGTTTCGTGGCCGCCGCCCAGCACCAGGGTGCGTTTGCCGGCGCGCTGGCAGGCAGTTACCGCCTCGCGCAGCGCCTGCTGAGCCTCTTCCAGCGCGTCGCCCATCACGCTAATGCTGCCCATATCCACGCAGCGGTCGTGGCCGTCGTGGCTGGCCATATTCGCCAGCGCCCGCCGCAGCGTCTCGGGCCCCTTTTCCGCCCCGGTGCGCCCGCGGTTGCGCCGCACGCCCTCGTCGCAGGCAAACCCCAGCAGCGCAATCTCGCCCGGCTGCTCGTCGGGAGCGAAACGGTCCACCCGCGCTATCGTCTGAAACAGGCGCAGCGCGTTGGCGGCTTCGCCGCTGTCGTCGCGCCCTTGCCACAGCCCGGCGGGCGTCGGTTGCCACAGCTTCATTGCATCTCTCCTCGAACCACGCGATGCCAGAGCGGGCTGCGCCCCGGTTCATACACCATCTCTACCGGATGTTCGGCGTCCCAGATGGCAAAATCGGCGACGAATCCCGCCGCCAGCTGGCCGTGGCTCGCCTGGCGCCCCAGCGCCCGGGCCGCGTGGCGGGTCACGCCGGCCCATGCCTCCTCCGGCGTTAAGCCGAACTTGACGCAGGCCATATTCATCGCCAGATGCAGGCTGGCGAACGGGCTGGTGCCCGGGTTGTAGTCGGTGGCGACGGCTATCGGGACCCGGTGCTGGCGCAGCAGTTCTACCGGCGGCCGGCGGGTCTCGTTGAGGAAATAGAAGGCGCCGGGCAACAGCACCGCGACCGTCCCGCTGTGGCTCATCGCCGCCACGCCCTCTTCCGTCAGATATTCGATATGGTCAGCAGAGAGCCCGCGATAGCGGCTGACCAGTTCGGCGCCGCCGAGCGATGACAGCTGTTCGACGTGGCCCTTCACCGGGATTCCGCGGGCCTGCGCCGCCTGGAATACCCGTTCGGTCTGCTGCGGACTGAAGCCGACGTTTTCACAGAACACGTCGACGCTTTCAAACAGCCCCTCTTCCCACAGCGTCGGCAGCAGGGTTTCGCAGACCAGCGCGATGTAGCCGTCCGGGTCATCTTTATACTCCGGCGGCGTGGCGTGGGCGGAGAGCAGCGTGGCCGACAGCTCCACCGCGTTGCTTTCGCTAAGCTTTCGCGCCACGCGCAGCATCTTGCGTTCGTTTTCCAGATCCAGCCCGTAGCCGGACTTAATTTCAACCGTGGTCACCCCTTCACGCAGCAGGCGATCCAGGCGCTGCTGCGCCAGCGCCAGCAGCTGCGCTTCGCTGCTCTCGCGGGTGGCGCGCACCGTCGAGTTAATTCCCCCGCCGTTAGCGCTAATCGTCTGGTAAGAGACGCCGTTTAGCCGCTGCTCCCACTCCTGCGCCCGGCTGCCGCCGAAGATCAGGTGGGTATGGCAATCAATCAGCCCCGGCGTCAACAGCCTGCCGCCAAGGTCAATACTCCGCCCGGCCGGGGCGTCGCTTTCAGGGATCACGGCCTCAATCCGGCCATCGCGCACCAGCAGCGCGTGGCGATCCAGCAGGCCATAAGGCCGCGAGTCGTGAGGGTTCAGCGTGGCGAGGCGGGCGTTTCGCCAGATAACGAGATCGGAAGTGGCTTTAGTCATACCAGTCAACTTGTCATGGGTTGTATAGACATTTATTTTCATTCCACCGAGAATGTCAATAAAAGCAGGCGGAATTGTTATTTTTTTGTGACTGCGAGCGGCCCCGCTTCAGGATGCAAAACAGCATTACGCTAACTTTTTAGCTCAGCGTCTTCCCGTTTTGCTCAACTTAGTATAAAAAAGCAGGTTTTAAAGAGCTTATCTATTCACACACCCCAAATAATTCGGCCCGTATCGAGATGGCAGGCGCACGCTGCCAGCAAAGAAGCGGCTTGAAGTATGGCGGGTATAGCTAATTGATTCTTGCCCGGAGCAACATGAACACATTCTCAGTTTCCCGACTGGCGCTGGCGCTGGCCTTCGGCGTGACGTTATCCGCCTGCAGCTCAACCCCTGCAGATCAGCAACCCTCTACCCAGGCAGCGCCGGGTACCGCCTCTCGCCCGGTTTTAAGCGCCGATGAAGCGAAGAACTTCCTGCCGACGAGCTATTTCCAGTCGCTGGACCCGAACGCCGCAGCGTGGAAGCCGGCAGCCATTGCCGTGCCGGCCCAGCCTGACTTCGTCGTCGGGCCTGCGGGCACTCAAGGCGTTACCCACACCACGATTCAGGCTGCCGTCGATGCGGCAATCGCCCGCCATTCCGACCGCCGTCTGTTCATTGCGATTATGCCGGGTGAATATACCGGTACCGTCTATGTTCCGGCCGCCCCCGGCGCGCTGACCCTGTACGGTACCGGCGAGAAGCCGCTGGATGTGAAAATTAGCCAGGCGATCGATTCTGAAATGGACGTCACCAGCTGGCGCCACCTGGTCAATCCGGCCGGAAAATATATGCCAGGCAAACCGGCGTGGTATATGTTCGACAACTGCCAGAGCAAGCGTACGGCCACCGTTGGCATGATGTGCTCTGCGGTCTTCTGGTCGCAGAATAACGGCCTGCAGTTGCAGAACCTGACCATCGCTAATAACCTCGGCGATAGCGTTGATGCCGGTACCCACCAGGCCGTAGCCCTGCGCAGCGATGGCGACCAGGTCCAGATTAACAACGTCAATATTTTGGGCCGCCAGAACACCTTCTTCGTGACCAACAGCGGCGTGCAGAACCGCCTGCAGAACGATCGCCAGACCCGCACGCTGGTCAGCAACAGCTATATTGAAGGCGACGTCGATATCGTTGCCGGCCGCGGCGCCGTCGTATTTGATAATACCGATTTCCGCGTCGTGAATTCCCGCACGCAAAAAGAGGGCTACGTCTTTGCTCCGGCTACGCTGAAGAGCGTCACCTACGGCTTCCTGGCCATCAACAGCCGCTTCACCGCTTCCGGCGACGGCTTCGCTCAGCTGGGCCGCTCTCTGGACGTTGATAGCAACACCAACGGTCAGGTTGTTATCCGCGATAGCGTGATTAACGAAGGCTTTAATGTCGCTAAGCCGTGGGCCGACGCGGCAGTATCTAACCGCGCATTCAGCGGTGATACCGGCGCGGTGGACGCTAAAGGCGTTGCGCAGCGTAATCTCAACGACAACGGCTTCAACCGCATGTGGGAATACAACAACCGCGGCGTGGGAAGCTTTATCGTAGCCGAGCCTAAGCAGTAACCGCCGCAGCTTAAAAGGGGGACGCCGCTCCCCCTTTACTTCCCCCTCTTCCCGACGGGCTTTCCCGGCCGCAAAAAAATACGCTTTTTAGGCGAATAAAAACTCCCGCTGGCGCGTTTACACCATGCAAGACCATGACGGCGCTTAACCCTTGCGGTTCGCCTGTACGCCTGGTCGCGCATTCGCCCACTCTGGAGACTAAAATGAACGCACTTTCCTCTGCATTACGCCCCGCTTCGCGCCGCATGGCCGTTCCGGCACTGCTATTTTTCCTGTCCGTGCCGCCGGTTTTTGCCATGGGCGATAATAGTACCGAGAGTAAAACCCCTGACTGCCCGAGCGGACAGGTTTATGACAGCGCCACCAAACAGTGCGTGCCGGAGAAAACCAGCAGCCTCAGCGACCAGGATAAAACCAACTACGCCTACCATCTGGCGAAAAAAGGCGAATACCAGACGGCGCTGAACCTGCTGGATTCGTTAAAAAACGGCAATACGGCCGAGGCCTGGAACTACCGCGGCTACGCGACCCGCAAGCTCGGACGCACGGACGAAGGCATCGGTTACTATCAGCGTTCGCTGGCGCTTGAGCCGAACTATGCCAAAGCCCGGGAGTATCTGGGTGAAGCATGGATGATAAAAGGTCGTGCGGATCTGGCGAAGGAGCAGCTGAAGGTGATTGCCGGGATCTGCGGCCAGGGCTGCGAGGAGTATCGCGATCTGCAGGCGGCCATTAACGGGCATCCTGAATCCTGATTATCGTCACGAGGGTAAGAAAATCACAACCAGTGAAGTTCGCTCACAGCTTGCCGCGCATCTGGCCCGCCTTTGGCGCTACGGGCTGATACTGTCGCGCAGCCGCGATGTAGCCGAAGAGTTGGTACAATCCACCTGCGTACGCGCGCTCGAAAAGAGCGCGCAGTATACGCCGGGCACGCGTATAGACAGATGGCTGTTTTCTATTCTCCACTCAATCTGGATCTCAGAGCTGCGCGCGCGCCACGTGCGGATGGGGCAAGGATTCGTTGACAGCGAAGAGCTGGTTGCGCCGGATTCCCGTGAAATGGCGGAAGATAGCCTGCAGTACCGGCAAATTATGCGGCGCGTGGGCGCGCTGGCGGAAGCGCAGCGCAATGCCGTATTTTTGGTGTATGTCGAAGGCTTTACCTATCAGGAGGCGGCGGACACCCTGTCGGTGCCGGTTGGTACCATTATGAGCCGGCTGGCGGCGGCAAGGCTGACGCTGGCAAAATCGATAGCTACCCCGCCCTCTGCGAAGGAGAAACGCTCTTGAAACCCTTAAGTTTTACGCCTCCCTATAATGATGAGGCCATCGTTGCCTGGCTGGATGGCGAGATGAGCGACGCCGACGCCCGCAGGTTCGAAGCCGCATTCAAGAGCGATGGGCAGCTTGCCGCCCGCACCGCCGAGCTGATGAGCAGCAATCAGAACTATCGCCAGGCCTTTGCGCCCCTGCTCGATGAGGCTCCGCTGGAGCGCATGCAGGCAAGGCTGGAAGCGCAGCTGGCGGAGGACGAGGATAGCCGCGCGCCACGGCCGTCGTTTAGCCGCCGCTCGATGATTGCCGCCTCGCTCAGCTTTTTGCTGATTGGCTCCGGGTTAGGCTATCTGGCGCGCGCTCCGGCGGGCGAGCCCGACGAGAGCGAAAATATTCGCGATCTTGAAGCCCGCTACATGTCGCTCTACAGCGCCGAAACGCTGCTCGATCTCGACAGCTCGTCGCCGCTGCTGCAGCGCGGCCTGACGCGCACCGCCGAGGATATCGGCCTGCATCTCAATGAACAGCAGCTCAGGCTGCAGGGCGCGGAGCTTAAAATGGTCCGCATACTGCGCTACGACAGCACCTCGATAGCGCAGATTGCCTGGATGCATGCCGAATATGGCCCCATGGCGCTGTGCATCTCTCCGCTGCGCCAGCCGGGCAGCGCGGAGATTAGCAGCGAGCAGCGCCACGGGATGAATCTCGCCTGGTGGCACGATCGGGGATATCAGTTCGTATTAATTGGCCGCAACCCTGGCCTACAGCTGCACAATAGCGCCCAGGCGCTACAGGCGGCGCTGTCATAAGCGCCATACCGCCCGCTCGGAGGGCAGCTTAAGTCTGCTCGACGCATAAAAAAACCTCGCCGCAGCGAGGTTTTATCAGCCTCTGCGGCTTAGTGAGCGTTAACCACAACCCACATCGGCCCCTGACCTACGGCATAGCGCCCTTTCTCCTGCAGCAGACCCTGCTCGCCGCTGATTTCATACACCGCGACGTGGTGGGATTTCTGCCCGGCGGCAATCAGGTATTTGCCGCTGTGATCGAGGTTAAAGCCGCGAGGCTGGGCCTCGGTCGGCTGGTAGCCTTCAATCGCCAGCACGCTGCCGTCTTCGGAGACGCTGAAGATGGTGATAATGCTGGCAGTACGATCGCAGGCGTACAGATGACGGCCGTCCGCAGTCAGGTGGATATCCGCCGCCCAGCGCACGCCGGTAAAGTCGGCAGGCATCATATCCAGCGTCTGCACGCACTCAATTTTGCCGTGCGGGTCCTTCAGCTCCCAGACGTCGACGGAGCTGTTCAGCTCGTTAACGCAGTAGCCGTACTGCTGGTTCGGATGGAACACCATATGACGCGGGCCCGCGCCTTCAACGGTGGTGACTTCCGCCGGCTCCTGCGCCGCCAGGAAACCGTCATCGCTGAGGGTAAACAGACAGATGCGATCCTGCTTCAGCGCCGGTACCCACAGCGTGCGGTTATCCGGGGCAATATTGGCCGAGTGGCAGCCTTCCAGCCCTTCAACCACAGCCACCGTTTCACCCGGCAGACCGTCGGTCAGCGGCGTGACGCTAACGCAGCCCGAATTGTAGGAGGCGCTGAACACGAAGCGGCCCAGCCTGTCGGTCGAAATATGCGTCGGGCTCCCCGGCAGCGCGGCTTCACCGGCGAAAGTCAGCGCCCCATTATCTGGCGCAATGCGGTAAGCCAGTACGCGAAACTCCGGACGCACGCCGACGTAGAGATACTCTTTATTCGGGCTAACCACCATCGGCTGCACCTGACCCGGGGCGTCAACAACCTGTACCAGGGTCAAATTTCCCGCAAGATCCAGACTCCAGACGTGAATCTGCTGGCTTTCCGGGCTGGCGGTATAAACGGTTTGTTTCATGAATACTCCTTTCCTCACTGCGCATGGAAAACTTATACATTTCATTCAGCAAGCTGCTTGTTCGATGCAATGTATAGACTCTTTTAACGGTAGATGCTGAAAAATTTGCCCCTGAGGCACAGCGGTGTACCATCATGGCCTGCTCACTTTTCACCATTAACCGGAAACAACACATGACCTCACGCGTGATTGCCCTGGATTTAGACGGCACCTTATTGACCTCAAGCAAGACGATCCTGCCCGCCTCACTTGAGGCGCTGGCGCGTGCCCGCGCGGCAGGCTACCAGGTGATCGTCGTCACGGGTCGACATCACGTCGCGATCCATCCTTTTTATCAGGCACTGGCTCTGGATACACCTGCAATTTGTTGTAATGGCACTTATTTGTATGATTATCAGGCAAAAAAGGTTCTGCAAGCCGATCCGATGGCGGTAGATAAGGCGCTAAGCCTCGCCGGGATGCTGGCCGAGCACGACGTTCACGGCCTGATGTACGTCGACGACGCCATGCTCTACGAGCAACCGACCGGGCACGTCATCCGTACCGCCCGCTGGGCAGAGTCGCTGCCGCCGGACCAGCGTCCGGTCTTCACCCAGGTTGACTCCCTGGCGCAGGCGGCGCGCGAGGTGAAGGCGGTGTGGAAGTTTGCCCTCACCGATGAAAACATTCCCAAACTGCAGCAGTTCGCGCAGCACGTCGGCCAGACGCTGGGGCTGGAGTGCGAATGGTCGTGGCACGATCAGGTCGATATCGCCCGCGCCGGCAACAGCAAAGGCAAGCGCCTGGCGCAGTGGGTTGAAGCCCAGGGGCTGTCGATGCAGGACGTGGTGGCCTTCGGCGACAACTATAACGATCTCAGCATGCTGGAAGCCGCCGGTACCGGCGTGGCGATGGGTAACGCGGTCGACGAAGTCAAAGCGCGCGCGAACGTGGTGATTGGCGAGAACGAAAGCAACAGCATTGCCGACTTTATCAACCGCAACCTGCTGTGATCAGGCGGTAATCGACACGCTCTTGATTTGCGCGTACAGCCACTGACCTGGCGTAACCCCCAGGTCATCTCTGGCCCACGGGCTGATGCGCGCCCATAGAGTGCGGCCGCTGACCTCCAGCTGCACCTCAATCTGTCCGTTGGTTTCAATACACTGCACCACCTGCGCGCGTAAAATATTACGAATGCTGGTTCGCTGCGGGAGCTCCAGCACCAGCGACACGTCGGACGCCTGAACGCGAATGCGCGCCGACTCGCCCAGCGGCCGCTCGAGCTGGTTGACCCACAGCCGCTGCTCGCCGAGGGCCAGAGCGGTCATCGCATACTGCGGATGCTGGGCGACAACCGAAACGTTCAGTATCGTGCTCTGCTGGTCCTGCGGCAGCCACGGGTGCATCACGCTGCTGCCCCACACCTCTTCGAGATCGCCAAACGCCTTCACGCTGCCGTTTTCCAGCACCAGCACTTTATCCGCCAGATGCTGGATCTCATCCAGCGAATGGCTGACGTACAGCATCGGGATATTGATTTCGCGCGCCAGCCGCTGCAGGTAGGGCAGCAGCTCACGCTTACGGGGAATATCCAGCGATGCCAGCGGCTCATCGAGCAGCAGCAGCTCGGGGGCGGTCAGCAGCGCCCGACCGATGGCCACCCGCTGCTTCTCGCCGCCGGAGAGGCCGCCCGGCAGGCGCTCGAGCAGAGGCTCAATCCCCAGCAGCGCCACCAGCTTATCGAACTGACCGGCCATATTCTTCGCCATGCCGTACTGCAAATTGCCGCGCACTTTGTAGTGCGGGAACAGACGGGCATCCTGGAAAACGTAGCCAATCCGCCGTTTTTCCGGCGCCAGGCAGATGCGCTTTTCGACATCATTCAGCACCCGGCCGTTGAGCACGATCCGTCCTTTCTGCGGTCGGGTCAGGCCGCTGATGGCATTGATGAGCGAGGTTTTACCGGCTCCGGATACGCCAAATATCGCAGTAATACCGCTGGCGGGCAGCGTCTCCTGAATGTTCAGGCAGTGGGTTCCCAGCGTCTGGGTAAAATCGAGTTCAAGCATCGTTATTTACCCATCCGCGCGCGGCTGAGGCGAGCCAGCCATTCGGAAACCAGCAGCGAGATCAGCGCCAGGACGATCGAAATTAAGCATAAACGCGCGGCGGCGCCCTCGCCGCCCGGCGTTTGGATCAGGGTATACATTGCCGAGGGGATCGTGCGCGTTTCGCCGGGGATATTGGAAACGAAGGTGATGGTCGCGCCAAACTCGCCCAGCGAGCGAGCGAAGGCCAGCACGGTGCCGACAATAATGCCCGGCAGCGTCAGCGGCAGGGTGATGGTAAAGAACACCCGCCAGCGCCCGGCGCCGAGGGTTCGCGCCGCCTGCTCCAGCTTGATATCGACCCCTTCAAGCGCCAGGCGAATCGCCCGCACCATCAGAGGAAACGACATCACCGCCGCCGCCAGCACCGCGCCGCGCCAGCTAAAGGCAAATGTCAGGCCGAACCAGTCGTACAGCCAGCTGCCGATGAAACCGCGTCTTCCCATCGCAACCAGCAGTAAATAGCCGACCACCACCGGCGGCAGCACCAGCGGGAGGTGGAGAATACTGTCGAGCAGCGCTTTTCCGGGGAAGCTGCGCCTGACCAGCAGCCAGGAAAAAAAGATCCCAAAAGGTAAGCTAAACACCACCGCCAGGGATGATACTTTGAGGCTCAGCAGCACCGCCTGCCATTCGGGATCGCTTAAAATCATTGGCGCGTGGTAAATCCGTATTGTTTGAAGATAGCTGACGCCTCAGGCCCTTTCAGGTAGTCATAGAATGCGCTGACGGTTGCATTTTTATGCCCGTCAATAATGGCCAGCGGATACTCAACCTTCTTATGCGAATCTTCCGGGAAGGTGCCCACTACTTTAACACCTTTGCTGGCAACCGCATCGGAGCCGTAAACGATGCCCAACGGCGCTTCGTCACGTTCAACCAATGCCAGCGCCCCGCGCACGTCTTCCGCCGGAGCCAGTTTTGCTGACAAGGTGTCCCATGCCCCCAGCTTTTGCAGCGCTTCTTTAGCATAAATCCCGGCCGGTACATGTTCCGGGTCGCCCACCGCCAGACGGCCGCCCTTCAGCAGGCTGGTCCAGTCAGTCTTGCTGTTGATGGTAATATCGCCCTGCGCGCTGGCCTTTGGCGCAACGACAACCAGGCTGTTTCCCAGCAGCGTTTCGCGTGAGGCGGTATCAATCGCTTTTTTCTCAACCGCGTAATCCATCCATTTCTGGTCTGCGGAGATAAACAGGTCAGCAGGCGCGCCCGCTTCAATTTGCCGTGCCAGCGTTGAAGAGGAGGCAAAGGATGAGACTACATCAACCTTTTTCTCCTGCTTATACGCCTTAGCGATATCCTGCATCGCGTTGGTTAATGAAGCCGCCGCGAAGACCGTTATCTTCCCCTCTTCTGCCAGCGCCTGCCCGGCGACGGAGAGCGTTAACGTTGCTCCGACAAAAAAACGTAACCATTGACGTGCCATCTGAAACTCCTGTGCGTGCGTTATGTACGAAACAATATAACGATGTGAACAGGGTTTTCCCAGTGCGAATTGGTGGTAAATAGAGGAGGATCAAAAGGAAGGGATAAAAAAACGCCCGGAGAAACCGGGCGTCAGGAAATCAGTTTTTTTGCTGGCCGCGATCTTTATGACCGACGCCGGAGAAGATGTTGAACACTTCGCCCAGACCGTAAATCAGACCGAGGATGATAGCCATCACCACCGGGACCATGACCACGGCAAAAACCAGACTTTTCAATAGCTCTAACATAGTTGGCTCCAGAAAGTACGAATGCTTAATTGTAACCGTTTCAGCAGGAAAAACACGCCCCATTTGTGCGATGCCTCGCCGACTACGGTCATAGATCTATCTTGCAAGATGCTCGCTATCGGTCACAATACCCTTTTTGCCAGGATATTATTATGCAGGCCGAAATTCTCCTCACCCTGAAATTACAGCAGCGCCTGTTCGCCGACCCTCGCCGCATCTCCCTGCTGAAACAGATTGACCAGACGGGTTCAATTAGCCAGGGCGCGAAAAATGCCGGCATCAGCTATAAAAGCGCGTGGGATGCCATTAACGAAATGAATCAGCTCAGCGAGCAGGCGCTGGTTGACCGCGCGACCGGCGGTAAAGGCGGCGGCGGCGCGGTGCTGACCCGCTACGGCCAGCGGTTGATTCAGCTTTACGATCTGCTGGCGCAGATTCAACAGAAAGCTTTTGACGTCCTGAGCGACGACGACGCGCTGCCTCTCGACAGCCTGCTCGCCGCCATCTCCCGCTTCTCCCTGCAAACCAGCGCCCGTAACCAGTGGTTTGGCACCATCACCGGCCGCGACCATCAGCAGGTGCAGCAGCATGTGGAGGTTTTGCTGGCCGACGGACAGACCCGCTTTAAAGTCGCGATCACCGCCCAAAGCGCCGAACGGCTCGGCCTGGATGAAGGCCAGGAGGTACTGGTTTTGCTGAAAGCGCCGTGGGTCGGTATGACCCAGGACCCGGCGGTGGCCGCAGAAGCGGACAACCAGCTCACGGGACGGATCGGTCATATCGAATACGGGCCGGAGCAGTGCGAAGTGCTGATGACGCTGCCGGACGGCCAGAACCTGTGTGCGACCCTGCCTCGGGAGCAGATTCGCGATCTGGCTGAAGGTGCCGAGGCGATCGCCTATTTCAATGCCGATCGCATCATTCTTGCCACCTTGTGCTGACGGGATTGACATTATTCGCCTGAAGACGTATCCCTGAAGCACTTTGCTGCAAAAAGTGGGATACACAATGTCATCATTGCAAATATCGCAAGGCACGTTCCGCCTGAGCGACACAAAAACGCTAAATATTGAACACCTCACCGTTGGCGCCGGCGAAAGCTGGGCATTCGTCGGTAGCAACGGCAGCGGTAAATCCGCGCTGGCCCGCGCGCTATCCGGCGAACTCACCCTGCTCTCCGGCCGGCGTGAAAGTGATTTTACCCGCATCACCCGCCTCTCCTTTGAACAGCTACAGAAGCTGGTCAGCGACGAGTGGCAGCGCAACAACACCGATCTGCTCAGCCCTGGCGAAGAAGATACCGGCCGCTTTACGCATGAGATAATCCAGGATGAATATAAGGATGCCGCCCGCTGCGCTCATCTTGCCGGGCTGTTTGGCATTTCCAGCCTGCTGCAGCGCCGTTTTAAATATCTCTCCACCGGCGAGACGCGCAAAACGCTGCTGTGCCAGGCGCTGATGGCCAAACCGGATTTACTGATCCTTGATGAGCCTTTCGACGGCCTTGACGTGGCCTCCCGCCACCAGCTGGCCGAACTGCTGGCAACCCTGAACGGAGAAGGCATCACCCTGGTGCTGGTACTCAACCGGTTCGATGAAATCCCCGCATTCGTCCAGTTTGCCGGCGTGCTGGCGGACTGTACGCTAAGCGAGATCGGTGAGAAACAGACCCTGCTGCAGCAGGCGCTGATCGCCCAGCTGGCCCACAGCGAGCAGCTTGACGGGATCGCGTTACCGGAACCGGATGCGCCCGCCGCCCGCCACTCTCTCGCTGCCGATACGCCGCGCATTATCCTCAACGATGGCGTGGTGTCATACAATGACCGGCCAATCATCAATCACCTCAGCTGGCAGGTAAACCCCGGCGAGCACTGGCAGATAGTCGGGCCCAACGGCGCCGGGAAATCGACGCTGCTCAGCCTGATCACCGGCGACCATCCCCAGGGATACAGCAACGACCTGACCCTTTTTGGCCGCCGTCGCGGCAGCGGTGAAACCATCTGGGATATCAAAAAGCATATCGGCTACGTCAGCAGCAGCCTGCACCTGGAGTATCGCGTCAGCACCACCGTGCGCAACGTCATTCTGTCGGGCTATTTCGACTCGATCGGCATCTATCAGGCCGTTTCCGATAAGCAGCGCAAGCTGGTACAAACCTGGCTGGATATTCTGGGTATTGACGGCCGCACCGCCGACGCCCCGTTCCACAGCCTGTCGTGGGGCCAGCAGCGTCTGGCGCTGATTGTCCGCGCGCTGGTGAAACACCCGACGCTGCTGATCCTCGACGAGCCGCTGCAGGGGCTCGACCCTCTCAACCGCCAGCTGGTACGCCGCTTTGTTGACGTGCTGATTAGCGAAGGGGCCACCCAGCTGCTGTTTGTTTCCCACCATGCCGAAGACGCCCCGGACTGCATCACCCACCGCCTGGAGTTTATTCCGAGTGGAGACGGTTACACTTACCGGATCGGTCCGCTGGCAAAATAAGCCAATCCAGGGGTCTGCAGATCCCTGTATTTTTTCAGATAAAGTTCACAAATAACCACTAACATCATGTTTTAAAATAGTATTTATTTAAACATCGCGTTTGTGTATTTTAGTGTAAGCGATACCACCAATTTGGTCTGTGTCACACTTTTTCGTTCTTTGATATGCTATCGTCTTCACATACGATAAGCCTATTGGAGCGAGTCATGAAAGTATTGGTTACAGGTGGTAGCGGTTACATTGGAAGTCATACCTGCGTACAGCTGCTGCTGCAGGGACATGAAGTGATTATTCTCGACAACCTCTGCAACAGTAAGCGCAGCGTGCTGCCGGTGATTGAGCGTCTTGGCGGGAAAAAAGCGACCTTTGTTGAAGGCGATATCCGCAATGAAGCGTTGATGACCGAGATCCTGCACGATCACGCCATTGAGGCGGTGATCCACTTTGCCGGACTGAAAGCCGTCGGCGAATCCGTCGCTAAACCGCTGGAATACTACGACAATAATGTGACCGGCACGTTAAAGTTAGTTTCCGCCATGCGCGCCGCCGGCGTTAAAAACTTTATTTTCAGCTCCTCCGCTACCGTCTACGGCGACCAGCCAAAGATCCCTTACGTTGAAAGCTTCCCGACCGGCACTCCGCAAAGCCCGTATGGCAAAAGCAAGCTGATGGTCGAACAAATTCTTACCGACCTGCAGAAAGCCCAGCCCGAGTGGAGCATTGCGCTGCTGCGCTACTTCAACCCGGTTGGCGCTCACCAGTCCGGGGATATGGGCGAAGATCCGCAGGGCATCCCCAACAACCTGATGCCGTACATTGCGCAGGTGGCGGTGGGCCGTCGCGAATCGCTGGCGGTATTCGGTAACGACTATCCGACCGAAGACGGCACCGGCGTGCGCGACTATATCCACGTTATGGACCTCGCGGACGGTCACGTTGCGGCGATGGAAAAACTGGCCGGTAAGTCAGGCGTGCACGTTTATAACCTTGGCGCAGGCGTTGGCAGCAGCGTCCTTGACGTCATTAATGCCTTCAGCAAAGCCTGCGGCAAACCGATTAACTACCACTTCGCGCCGCGCCGTGAAGGCGATCTCCCGGCCTACTGGGCTGACGCCGAAAAGGCCGACCGTGAACTGAACTGGCGCGTCACGCGCAACCTTGACGAGATGGCACAGGACACCTGGCACTGGCAGTCCCGTCATCCGCAGGGTTACCCAGACTAAGGAACCGTCATGAGCGTATTTAACCCCGTCGACCATCCGCACCGTCGCTATAACCCGTTAACCGGGCAGTGGATTTTGGTTTCCCCGCATCGCGCCAAGCGCCCCTGGCAGGGGGCGCAGGAAACGCCGGCAAAACTGACCTTGCCAGCGCACGATCCGGACTGTTTCCTGTGCCCGGGTAACACCCGCGTCACCGGTGATACCAACCCGAATTACGCTGGCACGTACGTGTTTACTAACGACTTTGCGGCATTGATGACCGATACCCCGGATGCACCGGAAAGCGACGATCCCCTGATGCGCTGTCAAAGCGCGCGCGGGACCAGCCGGGTCATCTGCTTCTCGCCAGACCACAGCAAAACGCTGCCTGAGCTGAGCGTTGAAGCCCTGGACGGCGTGGTTAAAGCGTGGCAGGAACAGACGGCCGATCTCGGCCAGCACTACCCGTGGGTGCAGGTGTTTGAGAATAAAGGCGCCGCGATGGGTTGCTCCAACCCGCATCCGCACGGCCAGGTCTGGGCCAACAGCTTCCTGCCGAACGAAGCCGAACGCGAAGATCGCCTGCAGAAGGCGCACTACGCCGGGTACGGTTCGCCGATGCTGGTGGATTACGCCCGGCGTGAACTCGCCGACGGCAGCCGCACGGTTGTCGAAACTGAACACTGGCTGGCCGTTGTTCCCTACTGGGCGGCCTGGCCATTTGAGACCCTGCTGCTGCCGAAAGCGCACATCCTGCGCCTGACCGATTTAACCGCCGCACAGCGCACCGACCTTGCGCTGGCGCTGAAAAAGCTGACCAGCCGTTACGACAACCTGTTCCAGTGCTCGTTCCCCTACTCTATGGGCTGGCACGGCGCGCCGTTTAATGGTGAAGACAATAATCACTGGCAGCTACACGCCCACTTTTATCCGCCGCTTCTGCGTTCCGCTACGGTACGCAAATTTATGGTCGGCTACGAAATGCTGGCCGAAACCCAGCGTGACCTGACGGCGGAGCAAGCCGCCGAGCGTCTGCGCGCGGTCAGCGACGTTCATTTTCGCGAATCCGGAGAATAACAATGAGTCTGAAAGAAAAAACCCAAGCCCTGTTTGCCGAGAAATTTGGCTACCCTGCCAGCCACACCATTCAGGCTCCGGGTCGCGTTAATTTGATCGGCGAACATACCGACTATAACGACGGTTTCGTGCTGCCCTGCGCCATTGATTATCAAACGGTCATCAGCTGCGCGCCGCGCACGGACCGCGTGGTACGCGTGATCGCCGCGGATTATGAAAATCAGTCCGACGAGTTTTCGCTGGATGCGAAAATTGTCAGCCACGATAGCCAACAGTGGTCCAACTACGTGCGCGGCGTGGTGAAGCATCTGCAGAAGCGCAACAGCCATTTCGGCGGCGCGGATCTGGTCATTGCCGGAGACGTTCCCCAGGGCGCCGGCTTAAGCTCCTCGGCGTCGCTGGAGGTTGCCGTTGGAACCGTATTCCAGCAGCTCTATCATCTGCCGCTGGACGGCGCGCAAATCGCGCTGAACGGTCAGGAGGCGGAAAACCAGTTCGTCGGCTGTAACTGCGGCATTATGGACCAGCTGATCTCCGCGCTGGGCAAGAAAGACCACGCCCTGCTGATTGACTGCCGCACGCTGGGCACCAAGGCCGTCTCGATGCCGAAAGGCGTGGCGGTGGTGATCATCAATAGTAATTTTAAACGCACCCTGGTCGGCAGCGAATACAATACCCGCCGCGAACAGTGCGAAACCGGCGCGCGCTTCTTCCAGCAGCCGGCGCTGCGTGACGTTACCCTTGCCGAATTCAACGCCGTGGCCGCTGAGCTGGACCCGATCGTTGCTCAGCGCGTTCGCCACGTGCTGACCGAAAACGCCCGCACCGTCGAAGCCGCCAGCGCGCTGGAGAAAGGCGACCTGAAGCGTATGGGCGAACTGATGGCAGAGTCTCACGCCTCGATGCGCGATGATTTTGAAATTACCGTCCCGCAAATTGACGCCCTGGTCGAGATCGTCAAAGCCGCCATCGGCGACAAAGGCGGCGTACGCATGACCGGCGGCGGCTTCGGTGGCTGCATTGTGGCGCTGGTGCCGGAAGAGCTGGTGGATACCGTTCAGCAGGCCGTTGCCGCGCAGTATGAAGCGAAAACCGGTATTAAAGAGACCTTCTACGTTTGCAAACCTTCGCAGGGAGCCGGACAGTGCTAAATCAAACAACAGAACGCGCGCCGGATGGCCAGCCGTGGCAGCTCATTACCTTGCGCAATGACGCCGGGATGGTGGTCACGCTGATGGACTGGGGCGCTACGCTGCTCTCCGCCCAGGTCACTCTGGCTGACGGCAGCGTCCGCGAAGCCCTGCTCGGCTGCGCCTCGCCGGAACAATATACCCGCCAGGCGGCCTATCTCGGCGCCTCGGTCGGTCGCTATGCCAACCGCATCGCCGACAGCCGGTTCGTTCTCGATGGCCATACCGTCAACCTGGTGCCGTCCAATGACGCTGGCCACCAGCTGCACGGCGGGCCGGACGGATTTGATAAGCGCCGCTGGCAGATAGTCAGCGCCGACGAACGCCAGGCGCTGTTTTCACTCTCTTCCGCCGACGGCGACCAGGGATTCCCCGGAGATCTGCAGGCTACGGCGCGCTATCGCCTGACCGACGATAACCGTATTGCCATCGAATATCGCGCCACCGTCGATCGGCCCTGCCCGGTGAATCTGACCAACCACGTCTACTTCAACCTTGATGGTCAGCAGACCGACGTTCGTCAGCATCGGCTGCAGCTCTTCGCCGACCGCTATTTGCCGGTAGAGAGCGACGGCATCCCCGGCGGCGATCTGCGCGACGTTAGCGAAACCAGCTTTGACTTCCGCGAACCTCAGGTGCTGGCGGAGCGGTTCCTGAGCGATGACGATCAGCGCAAGGTGAAAGGCTACGATCATGCGTTTCTGCTGCAGGCGCAGGGCGATGCCGGCCAGCCGGCGGCCCACGTCTGGTCGCAGGATGAAAAGCTGCAGATGACGGTGTACACCTCCGCCCCGGCGCTGCAGTTTTATTCCGGCAACTACCTCGGCGGCACGCCGTCGCGCACGGAACAACCGTACGCAGACTGGCAAGGCCTGGCGCTGGAGAGCGAATTCCTGCCCGACTCGCCAAACCACCCGCACTGGCCGCAGCCGGATTGCGTATTACGCCCGGGCGAGGAGTACGTCAGCCTGACGGAATACCAGTTCATCGCCAGATAATGCCCCCGCCCTCCTGATGGAGGGCTTTTTTTCGCCACTTTGGCGTAAATTACGCCACCTGCCGACAAAAATATAACCGCTGATTTACAAGCATCTTACACTGAGCCACTATTTTCGCTATGGTTAGGGATAAGCGTTGCCGTGAGGTAAATCACAGCAATATAATGAGAATAGTTATCAATCAATAAACGCATACACCGCAGCATTCGGGTTGTATCGATTCGGCCGCTGAGTGAGTCCCGCAAAACATAGTCTCGCTATGCTCGCAGGGGGAACGAAGGCGGCCGCTGAGCCACAGCGCGAAGGACGGCGTGTTGTATTGAGGAGTGAGAGAATGGCTGTAACTAAGCTGGTACTGGTCCGTCACGGCGAAAGCCAATGGAACAACGAAAACCGTTTCACCGGTTGGTACGATGTCGATCTGTCCGAAAAAGGCGTGGGTGAAGCAAAAGCGGCAGGTAAACTGCTGAAAGAGGAAGGCTTCAGCTTCGACTTTGCTTATACCTCTGTGCTGAAACGTGCCATCCATACCCTGTGGAACGTGCTGGACGAACTGGATCAAGCCTGGCTGCCGGTTGAGAAATCCTGGAAACTGAACGAACGCCACTACGGCGCTTTGCAGGGTCTGAACAAAGCCGAAACCGCTGAGAAATACGGTGACGAGCAGGTTAAGCAGTGGCGCCGTGGTTTTGCCATTACGCCGCCAGAGCTGACCAAAGACGACGAGCGCTTCCCGGGCCACGATCCGCGTTATGCGAAACTGACCGATGCCGAGCTGCCGGTCACTGAAAGCCTGGCGCTGACCATCGAGCGCGTGGTGCCTTACTGGAATGAAACCATTCTGCCGCGTCTGAAAAGCGGTGAGCGCGTCATTATTGCCGCTCACGGTAACTCCCTGCGTGCGCTGGTGAAGTACCTCGACAACATGGGCGAAGAAGAGATCCTCGAACTGAATATCCCGACCGGCGTGCCGCTGGTATATGAGTTCGATGAAAACTTTAAGCCGATCAAACATTACTATCTGGGCAATGCTGATGAAATCGCTGCCAAAGCGGCGGCGGTAGCGAACCAGGGTAAAGCGAAGTAATTTTCGCCGGTATAAAAAAAGCGTGGATTGCTCCACGCTTTTTTATTTGCCCTTAATCCCGGCGTCGCGACGCGCGGTCGGGCAATGAACACGCTACCCGCGGCGGGCTTTCACCGCATCCGCCAGCTGGCGCAGGATAATATCCGTGTCTTCCCAGCCAATGCAGGCATCGGTCACGCTCTTACCATAGGTCAGCGGCTCTCCGCTCTCCAGGCTCTGGCTACCTTCCACCAGGTGGCTTTCAATCATCACGCCCATAATCGCCTGCTCGCCGCCGGCAATCTGCTGGCAGACATCGCTCCCCACGTCCATTTGTCTTTTAAACTGTTTGCTGGAGTTGGCGTGGCTGAAATCGATCATGATCTGCGCCGGCAGACCCGCTTTCGCCAGCCCAACCTTCACTTCAGCAACGTGCTTCGCGCTGTAGTTTGGTTCTTTACCCCCGCGCAGAATGATATGGCAGTCGCTGTTGCCGCTGGTGTTCACAATCGCCGAATGACCCCACTTGGTCACCGACAGGAAGCAGTGCGGCGCGCCGGCGGCGTTGATGGCATCAATAGCGACTTTAATCGTCCCGTCGGTACCGTTTTTAAATCCAACCGGGCATGAGAGGCCTGAGGAGAGCTCGCGGTGAACCTGTGATTCGGTGGTACGCGCGCCGATTGCGCCCCAGCTCATCAGGTCAGCGACGTACTGGGGGGTGATCATATCAAGGAATTCGCCCGCCGCCGGCAGACCGCTGTCGTTAATCTCCAGCAGCAGCTTACGCGCAATGCGCAGACCGTCGTTGATGCGGAAGCTGTTATCCATATGCGGATCGTTGATCAGCCCCTTCCAGCCGACGGTAGTGCGCGGTTTCTCGAAATAGACGCGCATCACCACTTCCAGCTCGCCTTTCAGCTCTTCTCGCAGGGTCAGCAGGCGCTCAGCGTACTCTTTCGCCGCCGCCGTATCGTGAATAGAGCAGGGCCCAATAACAACCAGCAGACGATCGTCGTTGCCCTTGAGGATCTGGTGGATCGCTTTACGAGCATGCGCCACGGTATTAGCAGCATTTTCGGTCGCGGGGAATTTTTCGAGAAGCGCAACGGGAGGGAGTAATTCGTTGATCTCTTTAATGCGTAAATCGTCGTTCTGATAATTCATTTTCTTTCCAGCTCTGCCATCTTATCTATTTAAATGCAATCCCCCCAATCTATCTCTTCATTCAAAAAGTGTAAACGTGATTTTACAGTGACAACAGATTAATCCTGAAAATAGATTAAAAAACGCAATAAAGCAGCGAAAAACAGGTCATGAACTACAATTTTTAACTGTTAAGACCAATCTTCACGCCACTAATCAGTATTCCGTGCTGATGTAACTTATTGATGTGAAGCTTTTAACCGTAGAGAGCGCGTGAACTCTGGCACATGCACTGTTGGAAGAGGTTATCCGACATATCGACCATAACAGGAGCATCCTATGAAAATGACCATCCTCACCCCACTCTTTTTAGCCGCTACCCTTGGCCTGAGCAGCGCCGCCGCGCTGGCAGCAGATACGGGCGCCCAGTCCAACAACGGACAGGCCAACGCTTCCGCCGATGCCGGGCAGGTCGCGCCTGATGCCCGCGCCAACGTCGCGCCAAACAAGGTTGATAACGATAAGATCAACTCTGGCGACAAGATGCTCAACTCCGACGGTTCAACCATGAACCATGACGGAATGACCAGCGACGAAGCCCATAAAAATGCGATGTGCAAGGACGGCCGCTGCCCGGAAAGCACCCCAGGCGATAACGGTAGCAAAACGGACGGGACGACGCAGTAGCATCCGCGCCTGAAAACAGGGGGAGCCGCGGCTCTCCTTTTTTATTTTATTCACCGAAAATCGGTATGATGTCATACAGTAATAATGAGAATAATCAGGGGATGACACCATGGCGCACTCGCATAATTCACCTCAGCAGCCGCAGGATAATAACGCTCGCCGCCTGCTGCTGGCCTTTATCGTCACCGCCGGCTTTATGGTGGTTGAAGCCGTTGGCGGCGCGCTCTCAGGCTCTCTGGCGCTGCTGGCCGACGCCGGCCATATGCTGACCGACTCCGCCGCCCTGCTCTTCGCCCTGCTGGCCGTCCGTTTTGCCAGCCGTCCACCTAACGCCCGGCATACCTTTGGCTGGCTGCGTCTGACGACCCTCGCCGCCTTCGTTAACGCCATCGCGCTGGTGGTCATTACCATCCTTATCGTATGGGAAGCGATTCAGCGCTTTAATCATCCGCAGCCCGTCGCCGGGGCGGCCATGATGATCATCGCCGTTGCCGGGCTGCTGGCCAATATTCTGGCCTTCTGGATCCTTCACCGCGGCAGCGAGGAGCGCAACCTTAACGTTCGCGCCGCGGCGCTGCACGTGCTGGGCGATTTACTTGGTTCGGTGGGCGCGATTATCGCCGCGATAGTGATTTTAACCACCGGCTGGACGCCGATTGACCCGATTTTGTCGGTGCTGGTTTCCTGCCTGGTGCTGCGCAGCGCCTGGCGGCTGCTGCAGGAGAGCCTGAACGAGCTGCTGGAGGGGGCGCCGCGTTCGCTGGATGTTGACGGTCTGAAGCGTGATTTACGCCGTTCGGTTGCCGAGGTCCGCGACGTGCACCATGTTCACGTCTGGCTGGTCGGGGAAAAAACGGTGATGACGCTGCACGTACAGGTCGTCCCTCCGCACGATCACGACGCCCTGCTGAATCGTATCCAGGCATTTTTGCACCACAAGTACAATGTTGAGCACGCGACCGTGCAGATGGAGTATCAGCCCTGCAGCGGCCCGGAATGCCGTCTTAACATGACTCACTCCGGGCACGCCCATCAGCATCATCACTAGCGAGAAAACGCGTGAGAACCCCGCTCACGCGCGCTGTTGATCCACATCCGGCTGCCGTTGACGGCTATAAAGGTCAGCAGCAGGTATTCCAGCGACATCGCGTAGACGCCCTGCCGCGCAAAAATGACCACGCTGATCACGTTAATAATCACCCACAGCAGCCAGTTCTCAACGTATTTGCGGGTCATCAGGATCATGGCTGCGATCGACAGCACCATCATGCAGGAGTCCCAGAACGGGAAGGCATCCGGCTGTAGCTCCGGCATGGCGACCTGCAGTCCCAGCCCCTGCATCAGCGTCACCGCCACCCGCGTCAGGAACGCGAATACCGGATCGATAAATACCGTCATCAGGCCAATCGCCACCACGCACGCCGCCAGCCAGCCCAGCGCTTTGGGTAGCGGTAGCCAGCGGATTTGCAGCGCGGCCTCATGGCTGCTGGTCTGCCGCGACCAGGCGTACCAGCCGTAGACGTTAGCCACGAAGAAAAATACCTGCAGCAGCAGGCTGGCATAGAGCTGGATCTGAAAGAAGATAATGGCGAACAGGGTGACGTTAATCAGCCCAAAGGCATAGTTGCCGATCTTTTCCAGACTCGCCAGCCAGATGCACAGCAGCCCGGCAATCGTCCCTATGGCCTCAATCCAGGATAAGTCATATCCCCCGGCGCCAATGGGTATATGTACCAAAATATTCTGTGTACTTAAAAAATCCATCTTTTCCCCAGAGCGTATTGCACGCGTTGTCGGTTATCCCCGTAGTGTAGCCGCAAAATCCAGCATTCTGTTAAGCGGAATTAATGCGCCGGTACGCAGCTGCTCATCAACCTGAATCTCGTGCGCTGCTCCGCCATGTTCCAGACCTTCAGCAATCGCCTTCAGACCGTTCATCGCCATCCACGGGCAGTGGGCGCAGCTGCGGCAGGTTGCCCCTTCGCCGGCCGTCGGCGCTTCCAGCAGCTCTTTCTCCGGCACTGCCTGCTGCATTTTATAGAAGATACCGCGGTCGGTGGCGACAATCAGCTGGCGCTGAGGTAGCGTTCTGGCCGCATTGATTAGCTGGCTGGTTGACCCCACGGCATCGGCCATATCCACAATCGACTGCGGCGATTCAGGATGAACCAGCACCGCGGCGTCAGGGTACAGCGCCTTCATTCTGCTCAGCGCCTGGGTTTTAAATTCATCGTGCACAATACAGGCGCCCTGCCAGCACAGAACGTCTGCGCCCGTCTGTTTCTGTACGTAATTGCCCAGGTGGCGGTCCGGCGCCCAAATGATTTTTTCGCCCAGGCTATCAAGATGCTCGATCAGCTCAACCGCAATGCTGGAGGTCACCACCCAGTCAGCGCGGGCTTTAACCGCCGCGGAGGTATTAGCGTAGACCACCACGGTGCGGTCAGGATGCGCATCGCAAAACTGACTGAACTCGTCAATGGGACAGCCCAGATCGAGGGAGCACTCGGCGTGAAGCGTCGGCATCAGGATCGTTTTTTCCGGGCTAAGGATTTTTGCCGTTTCGCCCATAAAACGCACGCCGGCAACCAGCAGCGTGGATGCCGGGTGGCGGGCGCCAAAGCGCGCCATTTCAAGAGAATCAGAGATGCACCCGCCGGTCTCTTCCGCCAGCTGCTGAATTTCAGGGTCGGTATAGTAGTGGGCAACCATGACCGCATCCCGTTCGCGCAGCAGGCGCTTGATCTTTTCACGATAAAAGTGCTTTTCATCGCGGTTCAACGGCATCGGCTTGGGCGGGAAAGGATAAATCGCCGTTTCAGGGTCAAACATTACGCTCATCATGCAATCTCGTTTTACTGGCTTAACTCAAAGACCGTTAAAATGCCTTCACGCGGCACCGGGACGGCCGTAGTGTTTTATATGCTAAACAAGATAGCCGATTGTACAGAAAATGTCGTGGGGAATTTATCTGCGGGAAAAGGGATAAAGCTGCGGGTTGAATATTATAAATTGCCGATAGCAAAAAGGCGCCTTTAGGGCGCCTTTTTACACTGGTGGGTCGTGCAGGATGACTCGCTTGCGCTCGCCCTACTGGCCGTTGCCGTGCAACGTTATCCTTCACGCTTAACATCTGAGTAAGACATTAAAATTGGTGGGTCGTGCAGGATTCGAACCTGCGACCAATTGATTAAAAGTCAACTGCTCTACCAACTGAGCTAACGACCCCTTGCGGGTTTACTACTTTAAATCATTCAGGTTGGTGGGTCGTGCAGGATGACTCGGCTTTGCCTCGCCCTTCGGGCCGTTGCCGCGCAACGTTATCCTTCACTTTCTCTACCGCTAAATACCTTAAGCGTTGGTGGGTCGTGCAGGATTCGAACCTGCGACCAATTGATTAAAAGTCAACTGCTCTACCAACTGAGCTAACGACCCGCTCGGGTACTACCTGAATCATTCTTCACTCGTCACCAATAAAAAATGGTGGGTCGTGCAGGATGACTCGCTTACGCTCGCCCTACGGGCCATTGCTGCGCAATGTTATCCTTCACGCTTAACATCTGAGTAAGACGTTAAAATTGGTGGGTCGTGCAGGATTCGAACCTGCGACCAATTGATTAAAAGTCAACTGCTCTACCAACTGAGCTAACGACCCGAGTGGTGGGTGATGACGGGATCGAACCGCCGACCCCCTCCTTGTAAGGGAGGTGCTCTCCCAGCTGAGCTAATCACCCGATACTACGCTGGATACTGCTACTAACTAAGCGAGTTAGTGGTGGGTCGTGCAGGATGACTCGGCTTCGCCTTGCCCTACGGGCCGTTGCTAATGCAACGTTATCCTTCACGTTTTACTATCGTGTTCCACCAGAACGATTGGTGGGTCGTGCAGGATTCGAACCTGCGACCAATTGATTAAAAGTCAACTGCTCTACCAACTGAGCTAACGACCCACTTTTTTCGTCGCTTCAGGCTTGTTCGATATCCCGTGGCAACGGCGGCATATATTACTGATTTAAGAATTCAGCGCAACAAGTATTTCGATAAAAAACATCTGACTGCTTAGGATTCATGCGACACGACCAGAAATACTGCAATTTCTGGTCATGGCATAATCATCCGAGCGCGTTAAGGCGTTTCTGAGCTTGTTTCGCGCCATCGGTACCGGGAAATTTACCGACTACCTGCTGGTAAACTGCCTTCGCTTTTGCGGTATCACCTTTGTCCTGCATGATCACGCCGACTTTGAACATCGCATCCGGCGCTTTTGGGGATTTAGGGTAATTCTTCACCACCGAAGCGAAATAGTAGGCCGCATCGTCCTTTTTCCCCTTGTTGTAATTCAACTGACCGAGCCAGTAGTTGGCGTTCGGTTGATACGTTGAGTCCGGGTACTTCTTGACGAAATTCTGAAACGCAGCCATGGCGTCATCCTGGCGGGACGAATCCTTCACCAGCGCAATAGCGGCGTTGTAATCGGTGTTCGCATCTCCGGTCAGCGCCGGAACGCCAGAGTTCGCCGCTGGTGCCGCCGTAGCGGCCGCTGCGCCCTGCCCGTCGCCAGACGATGCCGCCGGCGTCTGCGCATCCGTCGCCGCCCCGCCGCTGCTCATCCCGTTAATTTGCAGCAGGATCTGTTTCTGGCGCTCAACAACCTGATTAAGCTGATACTGACTTTCCTGAATCTGACCGCGCAGGGAATCAATATCGTTCTGGTTATCGGAGAGCTGTTGCTGAAGTTGGGTTAAAAGCTGACTGTGAGCATTAGAAATACGCTCGAGTTGAGTGACGCGGTCTTCGACCGAGCCTGAGCCGACACTACTGATTGGCGCCTGAGCAAAAGCGGCCCAGGGGGCCGCTATGCCAACCAGTAACGACAGACTCAACAGATGATGTCTGAAGTTACTGCTCATGCAATTCTCTTAGTAAACCAGTACGGCGCGACGGTTTTTAGCGTAAGCCGCTTCGTCATGGCCCAGTACTGCAGGTTTTTCTTTACCGTAAGAAACGATGGAGATCTGGTCAGCAGAAACACCTTTGCCCTGCAGATACATCTTAACGGCGTTAGCACGACGCTCGCCCAGAGCGATGTTGTATTCCGGAGTACCGCGCTCATCCGCGTGACCTTCAACGGTCACTTTATAGGACGGGTTGCTACGCAGGAAGTTAGCGTGCGCATCCAGCATTGCAGCGAAGTCAGAACGGATATCGTACTTGTCCAGATCGAAGTAAACGATGTTGTTCTGCTGCAGCTGCTGCATTTGCAGACGAGCTTGCTCTTCAGAAGACATGTTGCCGCCGTTAGCGTTAGCATCCATACCAGTGCCGGCACCCAGCATGCCTTCACCGCTCTGGTCGTTGCTGGCGTTCTTGTTGGAAGAACACGCCGCGATTGCCATAACCGGCAGAGCGATCATCAGCCCTTTCAGCACTTTGTTCAGTTGCATTTCTTTGATTCCTTTAATAATCAATTATTTATTATCACAGATACGGAGACCAGGCAGGGAATTTTACCTGTCCATCAGTCGCCGGAAGACGCGCTTTGAAACGCCCATCTGTAGAAACCAGATTCAGCACGGATCCCATCCCCTGAGAAGAGCTGTAGATAACCATAGTGCCGTTAGGTGCCAGACTTGGCGTTTCATCCAGGAACGTTGACGACAGAACTTGTACGCCACCCGCTACCAGATCTTGTTTGGCAATGTGCTGCTGGCCGCTGGCCGAGCTCACCATTACCATAAATTTACCGTCGCTGCTGACATCCGCATCCTGGTTTTGCGAACCTTCCCAGGAAATACGCTGCGGAGTACCGCCGCCGACGCTGACTTTGTACACCTGCGGACGACCGGCCTGGTCAGAAGTAAAGGCCAGGTTCTGGCTGTCCGGGAACCAGGTTGGTTCGGTGTTGTTGCTGCGACCGTTGGTCACCTGACGAATCTGACCAGAGCCCAGATCCATCACGTACAGGTTCAGGCTACCGGTTTTCGACAGCGCGAAGGCCAGCTTGCTACCGTCAGGCGAGAATGCCGGCGCGCCGTTATGCTGCGGGAACGAGGCAATCTGACGCACCGCTCCGTTGGCCAGAGTCTGCACGACCAGCGCAGAACGACCGCTTTCGAAAGTGACGTAAGCCAGTTTAGAACCGTCCGGAGACCATGCCGGAGACATCAGCGGCTGCGGAGAACGGTGGACGACAAACTGGTTGTAGCCGTCGTAGTCGGAAACGCGCAGCTCATACGGGAACTGGCCGCCGTTGGTCTGGACAACGTAAGCAATACGGGTACGGAACGCGCCCTTAATCGAGGTCAGCTTCTCAAATACCGCATCGCTGGCGGTATGACCCGCATAGCGAAGGTACTGTTTAGTCACCTTATAGGAGTTCTGCGCCAGAATCGTGCCCGGCGCACCGCCGGTGTCGACCAGCTGGTAGGCTACGTTGTAAGAACCGTCCGGGTTTGGCGTAACCTGGCCGACGACTACGGCGTCAATGCCCAGCGCGGACCATGCGGCAGGTTGAACTTCCTGCGCGGTTCCCGGCTGCTGAGGCAGACGCGAGCGATCCAGCGGGTTGAATTTACCGCTGTTGCGCAGGTCAGCCGCCACCACACCGCCAATATCTTCAGGTGCAGCACCCGGCCCGGCCCACTGGAACGGTACAACGCCGATCGGGCGTGCCGAGTCCACCCCTTGGGTGATCTCGATACGTACTTCTGCGTGCAGCACAGCCGCCCACAGCATTAAAAAACCAAATGCTACTCGTAATGCCTGCTTCATCATATCTCCCTTATCCGGGCGGAAAGCCCACGATAATTTAGCAGAATGTTAACAAACTCAAATACACAAAACTACCAAAACCCGGTGACAACCATAGATTGTTTTGCCCCGTTTGCACGGGGAAAACTATTACAGTTTAAAGTCTAGTTTGGCATCTTTTATTTTCTCATAAACTGCCTGGCTAGGTGGTTTCGGAATCCTCGCCGTTTTGGCCGCCGTCAATGCAGCCTGGCAAAGAGCCGGATCCCCACCTTCCTGTTGTATATCAAGCAATTGACCATCAGGCCCCAGCTTAATATGCAGCACACAAGACTTTCCTGCATACAAATCAGCACCGTACAAACGGCTCTGAATAGCATTACGAATCTGCGATGCGTAGCCGCTGATATCTGCGCCAGACGCCCCGCCGTTGCTGCCCGAAGTGCCGGTTGCATTCGCCGGCTGCCCCTGACCTTTCGCTCCGCCACCTTTCGGCGCATTCTTACCCGAGCTCAGATCGCCGAGCAGGTCGTCAACGCCGTCAGCTTCTTTAGCTGCCGCGGCTTTCTTCGCGGCGGCGGCTTTACCGGCTGCGGCCTTCGCTGCGGCGGCCTTAGCCGCTTTTTCTGCGGCAGCTTTTTCCGCGGCCTCGGCTTTGGCTGCCGCTGCTTTCTCTGCAGCCGCTGCAGCTTTATCTGCCGCGGCTTTTTCAGAGGCGGCTTTGGCTGCAGCCGCTTTCTCTGCCGCAGCCTTCTCGGCGGCGGCCTGTTTAGCCGCGTCCTGCTGTGCTTTCTTCTCAGCCTGCTGCTGCGCTTTTTTCGCCGCGTCGGCTTCAGCTTTCTTCTGCGCGTCTGCCGCAGCTTTCGCCTCGGCTTTCTTCTGCGCGTCCGCTGCAGCTTTCGCCGCTTCCGCTTCCGCCTGCTTTTTCGCATCAGCGGCGGCCTTGGCTGCGGCAGCTTCCGCTACTTTAGCCTGAGCATCCGCCTTCGCTTTTGCATCGGCGGCGGCTTTCGCAGCCGCTTCCTGCGCTTCTTTCGCCTGAGCGTCAGCCTTCGCTTTCGCCGCTGAAGCCGCTTTCTCTGCGGCTTCTTCAGCCTGCTTCTGCTGTTCTTTCGCTTCTTTAGCCGCTTCCTGAGCCTGCAGGCGGTCCTGCTCCAGCTGCTTCAGGCGCTCCTGCTCTGCGGCTTGTTTTTCACGCAGCTCTTCGGCCTGCTGCTGAGCCTGCTTTTCGCGTTGCTCTGCGGCGCGGCGCGAACTGGCCTGCTGCTGCTGCTGACGGTTGTAGTTGTTAACGACCGCCCCAGGATCGACCATCACCGCATCAATAGAAGAGCCTCCTCCTCCACCGGATGAGGTATCCAGATGCTCATCGAACGAACTCCAGATCAGCAGCGCGATCAGAAAGATGTGCAGCACGACTGAAACTATGATGGCTCGTTTAAGCTTGTCGTTTTGTTCGGTTGCCTTTGACACTATCGGTTCCCAAAAACTGTTCGCCTGTTCCCGCTCTTCTCGCAGGCGACGAGCCTGTTTCTCTCGTCGCCTGCGTCCTGCGGGCGCACATATCTGAAGCGATTAAATAGGCTTGGTCATTAAGCCAACCGATTTAACCCCTGCGCTATGCAACAGGTTAAGCGCTTTAATAATTTCATCGTAAGGTACGTCCTTCGCACCGCCGATCAGGAACACCGTTTTCTCATTGGCCTCGAGTCGGCGCTTCGCTTCGGCAATAACCTGCTCCGGCGGCAGCTGCGACAGCGTTTCCTGGCCAACTTTCACGCTGTACTGCCCGACGCCGGAAACTTCAACGATCACCGGCGGTTCGTCGTTGCTTTTAACCGCCTGCGATTCGGTAGCATCCGGCAGGTCGACCTCTACGCTCTGCGTAATGATCGGCGCTGTTGCCATAAAGATCAGCAGCAGCACCAACAAGACATCCAGCAGCGGAACGATGTTGATCTCGGACTTCAGTTCGCGACGTCCGCGTCCACGTGCTCTGGCCATGGCTTACCCCTTATTGCTTTCGCTGCTGGTAAAAGCCTGACGGTGCAGAATCGCGGTGAACTCTTCCATAAAGTTGTCGTAGTTCAGTTCAAGTTTGTTCACCCGCTGGTTCAAACGGTTATAGGCCATTACCGCCGGGATTGCGGCAAACAGACCGATTGCCGTGGCGATAAGCGCTTCGGCGATACCCGGCGCAACCATCTGCAGAGTCGCCTGTTTCACCGCCCCGAGAGCGATAAAGGCGTGCATAATCCCCCAAACGGTACCAAACAGGCCGATATAAGGGCTGATGGAGCCGACTGTTCCCAGGAACGGGATATGCGTTTCCAGGGTTTCCAGTTCGCGGTTCATGGAGATGCGCATAGCGCGCGAGGCCCCTTCGACCACCGCCTCAGGCGCATGGCTGTTGGCGCGATGCAGGCGGGCAAATTCTTTGAAACCACTGTAGAAAATCTGTTCCGAACCGACCAGATTATCGCGACGCCCTTGGCTTTCCTGATACAGGCGAGAAAGCTCAATACCCGACCAGAACTTATCTTCAAAGGCCTCAGCCTCGCGGGTTGCGGTATTGAGGATACGCGTTCTCTGAATAATAATAGCCCAGGAAGCGATAGAAAAACCAATCAAAATCAACATGATAAGTTTAACCAGAAGGCTGGCCTTCAGGAACAAATCAAGGATATTCATGTCAGTCACTGCTTAAACTCCGCGACAATAGACTTGGGAAGCGCACGAGGCTTCATTAAGAGTGGATCAACGCACACAATGAGAACCTCAGCTTCGTTTAACACTGTATTCTCGGCGTTGACGATTCGCTGCGTGAAGACCAATGAGGTGCCTCGCATCGAAGATATTTCCGTCTGGATTTCGAGCATGTCGTCGAGTCTGGCGGGCGCAAAATATTCAAGCGTCATTTTGCGAACCACGAAGGCAACTCGCTCAGCCAACAAAACCTGCTGACTGAAGTGATGGTGACGCAGCATCTCCGTACGTGCTCTTTCATAAAAAGCGACGTAGCTGGCGTGGTAAACCACACCACCGGCATCGGTATCTTCGTAGTAGACCCGAACCGGCCATCGAAACATATACTTATTCATTCCTGCTGCCTCTTTGTTGGCTTCGTCCGCTCACGCCAGTCACTTACTCTTGTAAGCTCCCGGTGAGTTGCGTACCTGCCGCCGCGATGCATTGAGAATGCCGTTGTATATCGCGTTGTGTTCACTTTACATCCCGGTAATGCAAAAAAAGATTAGTGCTTTCAAACTTCGCTACTATACGCGCGGGAATCGTGGTTTGGAATGGGAGAAAGTAAACGGCGAGTAAATTTTTATGGGCTTATGCAAGCCCATGAGGTTACCAGAGTTCTCTTATACTTTTATCGTTCAAAAGAAGAAAAAGAAAAGCCCTGTAATGAGGACAATGTCAGCGATGAGTGGACAGAAAATCCCCTGCCAGAAGACGGCGCGCGGACGAAAGCCCACGCCGTGGATAACGCCGGCGCAAACGGCCCACATCAGCAGGAAACCATGCCAGATTTCAAGCTCGCTGGTTTTCGCCGCAAAGCGCGACGGGTCCCAGAAAATGCAGCCCGCCAGCAGCAGCGCCATCAGCAGAGAAAGCGCCCTGAGCGGGCGCTTATCCATTATCGCATAGATATATTTTATCATTCGTGTTGCCTCCTTGTTGGCTATGCCCGCTCACCCCAGTCGCTTACCACCGTAAGCTCCCGGGGATTCCCTGGCTTGCCGCCTTGATGCAACCCGACTGATTTCGTATATCGCGTTGCGATAACTATCATCAGTGTTCTTCTTTACCTGCTTTGGTGGCTTCCACGTGCTCAAGCGCCAGCGCGGTGATAACCCCAAAAGCACAGGCAAGAAGCGTTCCCAAAATCCATGCGAAATACCACATATATATAGCTCCTTACCTTAGTACAGCGAGTGGGTGTTCTTTTCGATGTCTTCTCTGGTGATGCGGCCAAACATTTTCCAGTAACACCAGCTGGTGTAGCCCAGAATAATCGGCACAAAGACAATCGCCACATAGGTCATCAGGTTCAGCGTCATCTGGCTGGAGGTCGCATCCCATATGGTCAGGCTAACGTTCATCATCGTGCTGGAAGGCATGATGAACGGGAACATAGCGATGCCCGCAGTCAGGATGATACACGCCAGCGTGATGGAGGAAGAAACAAACGCCAGAGCGCCCTTCTCCATACGTGAGGTCAGAATAGTCAGCAGCGGCAGCACGACGCCCAGCGCAGGGATCGCCCACAGCGACGGCATGTTATTGAAGTTGACCATCCACGCGCCGGCCTGACGAGCGACTTCTTTAGTCAGCGGGTTAGACGGCGCTGCGCGATCGATAACCGAGGTCACTACGTAACCATCGATACCGTAGACCACCCAAACGCCTGCCAGCAGGAAGCAGACCAGCGTCACCAGTGCCGCAACCTGTGAGGTTACGCGAGCGCGCAGGTGCAGTTCACCGACGGTACGCATCTGCAGATAGGTCGCGCCCTGGGTCAGGATCATCGCCACGCTAACCACGCCGGCCAGCAGACCAAACGGATTCAGCAGCTGGAAGAAGTTACCCGTGTAGTACAGGCGCATATATTCATCCATGTGGAACGGCACGCCCTGCAGCAGGTTACCGAACGCAACGCCGATCACCAGCGGCGGCACGAAGCTACCGATGAAGATGCCCCAGTCCCACATGTTACGCCAGCGGGTGTCCTCAATCTTCGAGCGGTAGTCGAAACCCACCGGACGGAAGAACAGAGACGCCAGCACCAGAATCATTGCCACATAGAAGCCGGAAAACGCTGCGGCATAGACCGTCGGCCAGGCGGCAAACAGCGCGCCGCCCGCGGTAATCAGCCATACCTGGTTTCCGTCCCAGTGCGGGGCAATGGAGTTGATCATGATTCGACGCTCGGTGTCATTACGACCGAGGAAGCGGGTGAGCATCCCCACCCCCATGTCGAAGCCATCGGTGACGGCAAAACCAATCAGCAGAATGCCGATCAGCAGCCACCAGATTAAACGCAATACTTCATAATCGATCATTTGACGACTCCTGTCTTAGCGTGCCGGCTGAGTAGTCGCGGAAGACTGCTCAAAATGGTAGCGACCGGTTTTCAGGCTGCTTGGGCCACGGCGTGCGAATTTGAACATCAGGTACAGCTCCGCCACCAGGAACAGGGTGTACAGACCGCAAATCAGCAACATCGAGAAGATCAGGTCAGCGGCGGTCAGCGAGGAGTTCGCCACGGCGGTCGGCAACACCTCACCTATCGCCCACGGCTGACGGCCGTATTCAGCAACGAACCAGCCGGATTCGATGGCAATCCACGGCAGAGGAATCGCGTAAAGCGCGATGCGCAGCAGCCATTTTTTCTCGCCGACCTGATTGCGGATAACCGTCCAGAACGAGGCCGCAATGATACCCAGCATCAGGATGCCGCAGGCAACCATGATACGGAAGGCAAAGTACAGCGGAGCCACGCGAGGGATCGAGTCCTTCGTTGCCAGTGCAATCTGAGCTTCCGTCGCGTCGGAGACGTTAGGCGTATAGCGTTTCAGCAGCAGACCGTAGCCAAGGTCTTTTTTGATGCTATTGAATTCATCACGAACGGCCTGATCTTTCGAACCGGCACGCAGCTCTTCCAGCAGGGTGTAGGCTTTCATCCCGTTGCGAATACGCGCTTCGTGCTGCACCAACAGCTCTTTCAGACCGGTAACCTGCTTATCCACGGAGCGGGTGGCGATAATCCCCAACGCATACGGGATTTGAATCGCGAAGCGGTTTTGCTGCGCATCCTGATCGGGAATACCAAACAGGGTGAAGGCGGCTGGCGCCGGCTGCGTTTCCCATTCGGCTTCGATAGCCGCGAGTTTAGTCTTCTGCACGTCGCCCATTTCGTAACCGGACTCATCGCCGAGTACGATAACGGAGAGAATAGCGGCCATACCGAAGCTTGCCGCGATGGCGAAGGAGCGTTTAGCAAAGGCGAAGTCACGACCGCGCAGCATATAGTAGGAGCTGATGCCCAGCACGAACATCGCGCCGCAGACGTAACCAGAGGCGACGGTGTGGACAAACTTCACCTGAGCGACAGGGTTCAGGACCAGCTCGGAGAAGCTGACCATCTCCATACGCATGGTTTCGAAGTTGAAGTCCGAGGCGATCGGGTTTTGCATCCAGCCGTTAGCAACAAGGATCCACAATGCGGAAAGGTTGGACCCCAGAGCCACCAGCCAGGTCACCGCCATGTGCTGTACTTTGCCCAGACGATCCCAGCCGAAGAAGAACAGACCGACAAAGGTAGATTCAAGGAAGAAGGCCATCAGCCCTTCAATGGCCAGCGGCGCACCGAAGATATCGCCCACGTAGTGAGAGTAATAAGACCAGTTTGTCCCGAACTGGAACTCCATGGTCAAACCGGTTGCTACACCCAGCGCAAAGTTGATACCAAACAACTTGCCCCAGAATTTGGTCATATCTTTATAAATCTGTTTGCCGGAAAGGACGTAAACCGTCTCCATGATGGCCAGCAGGAACGCCATACCAAGCGTCAGTGGCACAAAAAGGAAGTGGTACATCGCGGTCAAGGCAAACTGTAAGCGCGACAGTTCGACTATATCTAACATCATGACTCCTTGCTCATCGCATGAAGACTCCGAGAGTGAACCCCGTTAGAAAGGGTCACACACATGCCCCAATACAAATTTATTTGCGCCCTTTCGCCGCACCCTTTCTTCCTTTAAGAGGAAACGGTAATGGTGAAAAGTTACAAACATGTTAAAAAAACACCCAAATTGATCCCGTGGTTATATTACGCTGCAAATCCCTTACAATAAATAGGTTTTTATTGAGATAAATTTGCGCTTTTCGACAGCGATCAATTTATAGCGAAAATACCGGTTTTCAGCCAATTTGATCGGCGACAATTTAACTCCATTTCTCATTTTTTTCCAACAGTTAAACATTGATTTAAATCAATTTTCATTTTGAATGTTAATTATGTTTACTATGTACAACGCTAGTAAACGGCAGGTTAAAGATATGTTTTGTGAAGGTGTCATCAGTTACTAAAAAATGATAGTCGATTTATTTAAAGCCGGATCGCCTTTTAAGCCGGGGAAACAGTGCCGGGGTTGGCCACTATCGGCAAATAATGTCGCGTAGCTCACGGATTTTTTTTATCAAGTTATTACCCGTTTAATTTCTACTTATTTTATTTATCATTGTTTTTACTTACACTTAACACCGCAGGGAAACTATCGCCGAATCGACAAAATCGGGATACCGCCCCGCCGCCGGCTCCTCAGTTCCGCAAATGCGTAGCGCACCGCCGCTGATGGCGCAAAGAATAATTCCGCGCGTTGGCCTACCCTCTCGCCTTCAGCGCCTGCCAACAAAAATGAATATATAACAGACGTTTTCGCTGTTATTACCTACATTAAAAAATGTATCTACCGAAAAACGTAATTCCCTTTGGAAATTTCTTCACGCCGTTTATCACATAATTAAAAAGCAATTCCGCGACGTTATTAAATATTGATTTCACCTCGGCGGTAAAATAACAGCCCGCCTATAAATATAAATTCATGCTTATTTAAAGCGCTGTTCATCGCCCGCACTCCGCAAACAAAAACGGAAGTAACCCTTTGATTGCTATTGATTTAACAGGGGTTATTCAAGTATAAAGCCATCGTTCTTTTCGATCGTCGGCGATCCCGAGGGTGGCTCAAAAAAACTAATCCGTGTTATTCGTATTATTACCGCTGAGCATCATAGCCGGCGTGATCGAAAAATTCGAGGATAGCAGAGAGGCTGGCGTAAAAAAGGCCACCGGAAGGTGGCCAACCATGTCGAAACTGGACCAGCCCCGGTCTATTCAATAGCAACCATCAAATAGCAGGGGCCGTTTATTACATTTACTTAATGATAGATTTCAGCGCTTCGCCGATATCTGCCAGGCTACGGACGGTTTTCACACCGGCCGCTTCCAGGGCAGCGAACTTCTCGTCAGCCGTACCTTTACCGCCAGCGATGATGGCGCCAGCGTGGCCCATACGCTTGCCTTTCGGCGCGGTCACACCGGCGATGTAACCTACCACCGGCTTGGTCACGTGCTCTTTGATGTAGGCTGCCGCTTCTTCTTCAGCGCTGCCGCCGATCTCACCGATCATCACGATCGCTTCGGTCTGCGGGTCTTCCTGGAACAGCTTCAGGATATCAATGAAGTTAGAACCCGGGATCGGGTCACCGCCGATACCGACGCAGGTAGACTGGCCGAAGCCGTAGTCAGTAGTCTGCTTAACCGCTTCATAGGTCAGCGTACCGGAACGGGAAACGATGCCCACTTTACCCGGCTGATGAATGTGACCCGGCATGATGCCGATTTTGCATGCGCCTGGGGTGATAACGCCCGGGCAGTTAGGGCCGATCATGCGTACGCCAGCTTCATCAAGCTTCACTTTCACGGTCAGCATATCCAGCGTCGGGATACCTTCGGTGATGGTGATGATCAGCTTAATGCCCGCATCAATAGCTTCCAGAATGGAGTCTTTGCAGAACGGAGCTGGTACATAGATAACGGTCGCGGTAGCGCCGGTTGCGTCAACGGCTTCGCGCACGGTGTTAAACACCGGCAGGCCCAGATGCGTGGTGCCGCCTTTGCCCGGCGTAACGCCGCCGACCATTTGCGTACCGTAAGCGATCGCCTGTTCGGAGTGGAAAGTCCCCTGGCTACCGGTGAAGCCCTGGCAGATAACCTTGGTATTTTTATCAATTAAAATGGACATTATTTCCCCTCCACTGCGGCAACAACCTGCTGTGCTGCGTCCGTCAGACTTTTCGCTGCAATAATATTCAGGCCGCTGTCAGCCAGTTTCTTCGCGCCCAGTTCGGCGTTGTTACCTTCCAGACGAACGACCACCGGAACGTTAACGCCAACTTCCTCTACCGCGCCGATGATGCCGTCGGCGATCAGGTCGCAACGAACGATACCGCCGAAGATGTTAACCAGTACGGCCTTAACATTGCTGTCGGAAAGGATGATTTTGAATGCTTCGGTAACGCGCTCTTTGGTTGCGCCGCCGCCAACGTCAAGGAAGTTAGCCGGTTCGCCGCCGTGCAGCTTAACGATGTCCATGGTGCCCATCGCCAGGCCTGCGCCGTTAACCATACAGCCAATGTTGCCGTCCAGAGCAACGTAGTTCAGCTCCCACTGCGCCGCCTGAGCTTCACGCGGGTCTTCCTGAGACTGGTCGCGCATTTCACGCAGATCCGGCTGACGGAACAGGGCATTGCCATCGGCGCCCAGCTTGCCGTCGAGGCAGATCAGGTCGCCCTGCTTAGTGATTACCAGCGGGTTGATTTCGATCAGCGCCAGGTCGCGCTCCAGGAAGATGGTCGCCAGGCCCATGAAGATTTTGGTGAACTGCTGAACCTGCTTACCTTCCAGACCCAGTTTGAACGCCAGCTCACGACCCTGGTAAGGCATCGGGCCCGCCAGCGGGTCGATGGCAATTTTGTGGATCAGGTGCGGAGTTTCTTCCGCCACTTTTTCGATTTCCACGCCGCCTTCGGTGGAAGCCATGAACACTACGCGACGGGAGCTACGGTCAACTACCGCACCAAGATAGAGCTCTTTGGCGATATCGGTCGCAGCTTCAACCAGGATCTGGTTAACCGGCTGGCCGTGCGCATCCGTCTGGTAGGTCACCAGGCGTTTGCCCAGCCAATGTTCAGCAAATGCGCGAATGTCTTCTTTGCTGTTAACTACTTTCACACCGCCCGCTTTACCGCGGCCACCAGCGTGAACCTGACATTTCACTACCCACGGACCCGCACCGATTTTTGAAGCGGCTTCTTCTGCTTCACGCGGAGTAGTACAGGCATAACCCACCGGCGCCGGTAAGCCATAGCGGGCAAACAGTTGTTTCGCCTGATATTCATGTAAGTTCATGTGTTCAGTCCATCCTTCAGGTAATCGTTATCATTTAGTCTGTAAGGCGATAAATCGCGGTTTACAGCGCTGATGATGTTTTTATTGGCCCGGTAAGCTGAACGCTGCCGGGCCATGTTCGCTACACGTCCAGCAGCAGACGAGTCGGGTCTTCCAGCAGCTCTTTAATCGCTACCAGGAAGCCTACCGATTCACGCCCATCGATCAGACGGTGGTCGTAGGAGAGCGCGAGGTACATCATCGGCAGAATTTCCACCTTGCCATTGACCGCCATCGGACGATCTTTAATAGCATGCATACCCAGAATTGCGCTCTGCGGTGGGTTGATGATTGGCGTAGACATCAGAGACCCGAAGACGCCGCCGTTGGTAATGGTGAAGTTACCGCCAATCAGATCTTCTACGGTCAGCTTGCCGTCGCGGCCTTTCACTGCCAGCTCTTTAATATTCTTTTCGATATCCGCCATGCCCAGCAGATCAACATCGCGCAGAACCGGCGTTACCAGGCCACGCGGCGTCGATACGGCCATGCTGACGTCGAAGTAGTTGTGATAAACCACGTCGTCGCCATCGATGGAGGCGTTCACTTCCGGATAGCGCTTCAGCGCTTCCACAACCGCTTTCACGTAGAAGGACATAAAGCCCAGACGGATGCCGTGACGTTTTTCAAACGCGTCGCCGTACTGCTTACGCAGATCCATAATCGGCTTCATGTTGACTTCGTTGAAGGTCGTCAGCATGGCGGTGGAGTTTTTCGCTTCCAGCAGACGCTCGGCTACGCGTTTGCGCAGGCGGGTCATCGGAACGCGTTTTTCAGAACGGTGGCCCAGCTGAGCAACCGGAGCAGCGGCCGCAGCCGGCGCTTTGGTTTCCGCTTTAGCCGGCGCTGCCGCCAGATGTTTTTCAACATCTTCACGGGTCAGACGGCCGCCAACGCCGGAGCCTTTAATCGCGCTCGCATCGAGGTTATGTTCAGCCAGCAGGCGACGGATCGCCGGGCTGAGCGCATCGTTGCTCTGCTCTTCCAGAGAAGCCTGCTGACGCTGAGCCGGGGTGGACTCTTTAGCATCGGCTTTCGCGCCGGACTCTTTGCCCGCGCTGTTGCCTTCGCGCAGACGACCAAGAATTTGACGAGAAAGCACGGTCGCGCCTTCATCTTCCAGCACTGCTTCCAGAATGCCGTCCGCTGATGCCGGTACTTCCAGTACCACTTTGTCAGTTTCGATTTCCACCAGCACTTCATCACGCTGGACGCTATCGCCCGGTTTTTTATGCCAGGTTGCAACGGTCGCGTCAGCTACGGACTCAGGCAGATCGGGAACCAGAATATCTACGCTACTCATTATGTATCCTTTAATTAATCGACGTTCAGCGCGTCATTGACCAGATCTTGTTGCTGTTTCTGGTGAACGGACATATATCCTACCGCCGGAGAGGCGGAGGCCGGGCGGCCTGCATAGCGCAGAGAGGCCCCAAATGGAATCACTTCGCGGAAGTGATGCTGGCTGCAGTACCACGCGCCCTGGTTGAGCGGTTCTTCCTGACACCAGACAAAATCATGCACCTGCGCATAAGGCTTCAGCGCTTCCTGTACCGCCTGATGCGGGAACGGATAGAGCTGCTCTACGCGCACGATAGCGACATCTTTTTGGTCGTTTTTACGACGCTGCTCCAGCAGGTCGTAATAAACTTTACCAGAGCACAGCACCACGCGCTTCACGGCTTTCGGGTCAAGATCGTCCACTTCGCCGATCGCCGGCAGGAAGGTGCCGTTTGCCAGCTCATCGAGGCTGGAAACCGCCAGCGGGTGACGCAGCAGCGATTTCGGTGACATCACCACCAGCGGACGGCGCATACCGCGCAGCGCCTGACGACGCAGCATGTGGTAAACCTGAGCCGGGGTCGACGGTACGCAGACCTGCATATTCTGCTCGGCGCAGAGCTGCAGATAGCGTTCCAGACGCGCGGAGGAGTGCTCCGGGCCCTGGCCTTCGTAGCCGTGCGGCAGCAGCATCACCAGGCCACACATCCGGCCCCATTTCTGCTCGCCGGAGCTGATGAACTGGTCAATAACAACCTGGGCGCCGTTGGCGAAGTCGCCGAACTGGGCTTCCCAGATGGTCAGAGTGCGCGGTTCAGCGGTTGCATAGCCGTATTCAAACGCCAGAACCGCTTCTTCAGAGAGCACGGAGTCCCAGACTTTAAAATGCTCCTGGCCGTTATGCACGTGCTGCAGCGGAATATAGGTTGAGCCGTTCACCTGGTTATGAATAACCGAGTGGCGGTGGAAGAAGGTACCGCGACCGGAGTCTTCACCGGACAGACGAATCGGAATACCCTCATCGACCAGCGTCGCATAAGCCAGGTTTTCCGCACCGCCCCAGTCAAACAGCTTCTCGCCGGCAGCCATCGCCTGACGATCGCCGTAGATTTTGGCGACGCGAGACTGCATTTCAATGCTTTCAGGCACGGTGCTGATACGCTTAGCCAGCTCCTGCAGGCGCTTCATCTCCACCTTGCTCGGGTAGCTCTCATCCCACTCGTGGTTGAGGTACGGCGACCAGGTAAAGGAGTGCAGGTTCATCGGACGCCACTCTTCTACCACGCATTCGCCGGCATCCAGCGCATCACGGTAGAGGTTAACCTGCTCGGTGGCGTCTTCCAGCGTCGACACTTTGTCCTGCTCCAGCTTGTCCGCATAGATTTTGCGTGGAGTCGGATGTTTTTTGATTTTCTGGTACATCAGCGGCTGGGTTGCGCTCGGCTCGTCGGCTTCGTTATGGCCGTGACGGCGGTAGCACACCAGGTCGATCAGAACATCGCGTTTGAAGGTATTGCGGAAATCCAGCGCCAGGCGGGTAACAAAAGCCACGGCTTCCGGGTCATCCGCGTTAACGTGGAAGATCGGCGCCTGAACCATTTTACCGATATCGGTGCAATACGGCGTAGAGCGCGCGTCCAGCGGGTTCGAGGTGGTGAAGCCCACCTGGTTGTTGATAACAATACGTACGGTACCGCCCACTTCGTAACCGCGGGCTTTCGACATGTTCAGCGTTTCCTGAACCACGCCCTGACCGGTTATCGCGGCGTCGCCGTGAATGGTAATCGGCAGCACTTTATTGCTGCTTGGCTCGTCCAGACGATCCAGACGGGCGCGCACGGAACCGATAACCACCGGGCTGACGATCTCAAGGTGCGACGGGTTAAACGCCAGCGCAAGGTGTACCAGACCGCCTTCGGTTTCCATATCGGAAGAGAAGCCCATGTGGTACTTCACGTCGCCGGTGCCGAGATGTTCTTTATGCTTGCCGGCGAACTCGTCAAACAGATCCTGCGGCTTTTTACCGAGGACGTTGACCAGCACGTTCAGACGGCCGCGGTGCGCCATGCCCAGCACCACTTCGCGGGTGCCGCTTTTGCCAGCGTGGCGGATCATCTCTTTCAGCATCGGGATCAGCGCATCGCCGCCTTCCAGCGAGAAGCGTTTCGCGCCCGGGAATTTCGCGCCAAGGTAGCGTTCCAGACCTTCAGCGGCGGTCAGTTCGCTTAAGAAGCGTTTTTTCTCTTCAGCGGTAAAGCTGGCTTTCCCTGCTACCGATTCAATACGCTGCTGGATCCAGCGCTTCTCTTCAGTAGAGGTGATATGCATGTATTCCGCGCCGATAGCGCCGCAGTAGGTCTGTTTGAGCGCTGACAGCAGCTCGCCCAGCTTCATCGTATCTTTGCCGATGGCAAAAGAACCTACGTTATAACTTTCCTGGAAGTCGGCCTCGGTCAAATCGTGGTATGCCGGGTCTAAATCCGCCACTCTATCCTGTTTCCACAGTCCCAGCGGATCGAGATTCGCGTGCTGGTGGCCGCGGAAGCGATAGGCGTTGATGAGCTGCAGGACTTTAACCTGCTTCACATTGGTGTCAGGGTCGGAAATCGAAGAAGTGTAACGTGAGGCATCCTTCGCCAATCGACGGAAATAATCACGCGTTTTGGAATGAAATTGATCCGGTTTGACTCCGGTGCCAGGTAACTGCTGGAACATAGAACGCCAGTTGGCGTCAACAGAGTCAGGATCGGTTAAGAAGTCTTCATAGAGCTGTTCTATCCAGCTCTGGTTCGAACCAGAGAGGTAAGAAGAGTCCAGCCAGGCTTTCATTGCGCCGTTCTGCATCGTGATCCCTTAAGCATTTATATGCTTATTTCGCCGTAGAAACTACCACGCACATGGATTGTACGTGCCGGGGTTCACTTGTTGCGGACGAGTTGTGGCTTCTGCATCCGCGAAGGAACCTTTAAAAACTGCCATTAATCTTCGGCGTTCAGGCTGCGGTTGCGTTAGCTGCCTTCACTTACCCCGGTCACATAGTTCACTATGCTCCCGGGGATGCGTTCAGTTGCCGCCTTACCTCGCTCTGAACGCCTTGATTACTGGTACATATTTGGCGGTTTTTAAAGATTTCCTGCCATCCCCTTCATACTTCAAGTTACATGTGCGTTGGCTTTCCTCACTCACCCCAGTCACTTACTTGAGTAAGCTCCTGGGGATTCGCGGCGTCGCCGCCTTCCTGTAACTCGAATTATTTAGGGTATTCATTTCCCGGCGGCACAAACGCTGCCGGGGCTACTGCTTCGGGTAGCCCGGATAAGCGATAGCGCCATCCGGGACAGACCGGGTTACTTACGCACTGCGCTGCAGCAGCATCGACTTGATATGGCCGATGGCGCGCGTCGGGTTCAGCCCCTTAGGACAAACACTGACGCAGTTCATAATGCTATGACAGCGGAATACGCTGAAAGCATCGCTCAACCCTTCCAGGCGGCTGTCGGTTTCGGTATCGCGGCTATCGATCAGGAAGCGATACGCCGCCAGTAATCCTGCCGGGCCGACAAATTTGTCCGGGTTCCACCAGAAGGACGGGCAGGACGTTGAACAACATGCGCACAGAATACATTCGTACAGCCCGTCGAGTTTCTCACGCTGCTCAGGCATCTGCAGATGCTCACGAGCCGGAGGATTTTGCCCATTATTCAACAAGTAAGGCTTAATCTTCTCATATTGTGCATAGAATTGCCCCATGTCTACAACCAAATCGCGGATAACCGGTAAACCTGGCAGCGGACGGATAACAATTTTCTTACCCGGCTTATTCAGCGCGGAGATCGGCGTGATGCACGCCAGACCGTTTTTACCGTTCATGTTCAGACCGTCGGAGCCACAGACCCCTTCACGGCAGGAACGACGAAATGAGAGCGACGGGTCTTTTTCCTTCAGCTGCATCAGGGCGTCCAGCAGCATCATGTCGCGACCGTCTTCCGCTTCCAGGCTGTAATCCTGCATATGCGGAGCATCGTCAACGTCCGGGTTATAACGATAAATTGAAAACTCGAGTTTCATTTTCCTGTCTCCGCATTAATAAGTACGAATCTTCGGCGGGAATGCCGGGCGCAGCTTCGGTTCCATGTTGACGCTACGACGCGTCATGGCTTCCGACTCTGGCAGATACAGGGAATGGCACAGCCAGTTTTCATCGTCACGTTCCGGGAAGTCGAAGCGGCTATGCGCGCCACGGCTTTCGGTACGGAAGTTGGCAGAGACCGCCGTTGCGTATGCGGTTTCCATCAGGTTATCCAGCTCCAGGCACTCAACGCGCTGGGTGTTGAACTCGCTGGAGGTGTCGTCGAGGCGCGCGTTTTTCAGACGCTCGCGGATCGCCTTCAGCTGCTCAAGCCCTTTCGCCATCGCATCGCCTTCGCGGAATACCGAGAAGTTGTGCTGCATACATTCCTGCAGCGCTTTGCGGATTTCGGCCGGGTCTTCGCCGTTACGGTTGCCGTTCCAACGGTTCAGGCGCGCCAGAGAAGCATCAACTTCTTCTTCCGTCGCGTCGCGAAGCTCGCCCTGCTCGGCGATAGATTCCTGCAGATGCACGCCGACCGCGCGGCCGAACACCACCAGGTCAAGCAGCGAGTTGCCGCCCAGACGGTTAGCGCCGTGGACCGATACGCAGGCAATTTCGCCGACGGCGAACAGCCCAGGGATAACGACATCTTCGCCCTGCTCGTTAACGGTCAGCGCCTGGCCGCTTACTCTGGTCGGAATACCGCCCATCATATAGTGGCAGGTTGGGATAACCGGAATCGGCTCTTTAACCGGGTCAACGTGCGCAAAGGTACGCGACAGTTCGAGGATACCCGGCAGGCGGGATTCGAGAACTTCTTTGCCCAGATGATCAAGCTTCAGCTTGGCGTGCGGGCCCCACGGACCATCGCAGCCGCGGCCTTCACGGATTTCGATCATGATGGAACGCGCCACCACGTCACGACCCGCCAGGTCTTTCGCATTCGGGGCATAGCGCTCCATGAAGCGTTCGCCGTGTTTATTCAGCAAATAGCCGCCTTCACCGCGGCAGCCTTCGGTGACCAGCACCCCGGCTCCGGCGATACCGGTCGGGTGGAACTGCCACATTTCCATATCCTGCACCGGAACGCCGGCGCGGATAGCCATCCCAACGCCGTCGCCGGTGTTGATGTGGGCGTTAGTGGTTGATTGATAAATACGACCTGCACCACCGGTAGCCAGCACGGTCGCACGGGCCTTGAAGTAGACCACTTCACCGGTTTCGATACACAGCGCGGTACAGCCAACGATCGCGCCGTCGGCGTTTTTCACCAGATCCAGCGCGTACCATTCGGAGAAGATAGTAGTGTGGTTTTTCAGGTTTTGCTGATACAGGGTATGCAGCAGGGCGTGGCCGGTACGGTCAGCCGCCGCCGCGGTACGTGCCGCCTGCTCGCCGCCGAAGTTTTTCGACTGGCCGCCAAACGGACGTTGATAAATGGTGCCATCTTCGAGACGCGAGAACGGCAGGCCCATATGATCCAGTTCGAGAATCGCTTCCGGACCGGTTTTGCACATATATTCAATGGCGTCCTGGTCGCCAATATAGTCCGACCCTTTTACGGTGTCGTACATGTGCCATTCCCAGTTATCTTCATGGGTATTACCGAGCGCAACGGTGATGCCACCCTGAGCGGAAACGGTATGGGAACGAGTAGGGAACACTTTGGAGAGCAGCGCACAGGACTGGCCGCTCTGGGAAATTTGCAGCGCCGCGCGCATACCTGCGCCACCAGCACCAATCACAACAGCATCAAATTCTCTGACAGGCAATTTCATTACACACCCCACACCACAACAAATCCATAAAGAACGTAAGCCACCAGCGCAACAACGATAAGCAGTTGCAGAACCAGGCGCACAGCCAGTGGTTTAACGTAGTCCGTCAGTACCTGCCACATACCGATCCAGGCGTGGATCAGGATGGAGACGAGGGCCAACAGGGTGAAGACTTTAGTGAACGCGGAGGAGAAAAAACCCGTCCAGACTTCCCATGAAATTTCACCCGTGGTGGCAAAAAAGCCGACCATATAGATGATGTAGAGGGTCAGAACGATAGCGGTGGCACGAACCAGAATGAAGTCATGTACGCCGTTGCGTCCCAGTGCTGAGGCGTTGCTTACCATACGAGGACTCCTGCGAGAAGTGAAAGCACGACAGTAATAACAAAAGAAATCTTGGCGGAGCGTGTCCCTACTTCGAGGGTTTCTTCCAGGTAGCCAAAGTCCATCATCAGGTGGCGGATACCAACCACAGCGTGATAAGCCAATGCGGTCAGAATGCCCCACATAATGAATTTCACGAAGAAGCTATCCATAATGGATGCTGCAGTGAGGAAACCTTCGGGAGAGGAAAGACTGGTGCCCAGCAGCCAAAGCAGAATCCCGACCGCCACGAAGGTGATCACACCGGATACGCGATGGAGAATGGACGCTATCGCCGTGATTGGGAACCGGATCGTTTGCAGATCCAGATTGACAGGTCTTTGTTTTTTCACATTTCTTACCATGAATAACGCCCACATGCTGTTCTTATTGTTTCCTTCCTCCGGTCTGCTTGCGGGTCAGACAGCGTCCTTTCTATAACCTGTAGTCATGAATAACCCCCTTTCCAGGAGCGAAAACGTGACCAAACAACGCTGGGTGGCTCGGGATTGCAGGGTGTTCCGGAGACCTGGCGGCAGTATAGGCCGTTCACAAAATCATTACAATTAACCTACATATAGTTTGTCGGGTTTTGTCCCGAACAGTGATCAATATCACGATAACAACATTATTTTAAAATTTAATCACCTGATTTGACAAATATTAAACATTCTTGTTACAACCATCACCAGATAAATGCAATAATGCTCAAAAGTTATGGGGTCACTCTTTCACCTGAGAATAAGTTATGCAACAGTGTGACGGTATTGACCAATGTAATCAGGACGGTTATTAGTGGTATAACGATTTTCAAATTCGGGCTGCTAAAACGCTGATTTGCTGTTATTTCGTCGTAAACTGAAAACGTTCCATCAAGCGCCTTTGCTCTGTACCCTGCCAATTCCGCTGTCGCAGAGCTGTGTGCAACATAACAAACTGGTAACGTAATCAGGCACGAGCCGAAGGCAAATCCCCCCCGGCAGTCTTAAGCAATAAAGGCGCTAAGGAGACCATAAATGTCTGATGCAAAAGCAAAAATCACCCTAGGTGGTGATACTGCTATCGAACTGGATGTGCTAAAAGGCACGCTCGGCCAGGATGTTATTGATATTCGTAGTCTTGGTTCAAAAGGCGTATTTACCTTTGACCCTGGTTTCACTTCAACCGCATCGTGTGAATCTAAAATCACTTTTATCGACGGTGATGAAGGTATTCTGCTCCACCGTGGTTTCCCGATCGATCAGCTAGCGACCGAGTCCAACTACCTCGAAGTATGCTACATCCTGCTGAACGGTGAAAAACCGGATCAGGCCCAGTACGAAGAGTTCAAAACCACCGTTACCCGCCACACCATGATCCATGAGCAGATTACCCGTCTGTTCCATGCGTTTCGTCGCGACTCGCATCCGATGGCGGTGATGTGCGGTATTACCGGCGCGCTGGCGGCGTTTTATCACGACTCCCTGGACGTTAATAATCCGCGCCACCGTGATATCGCAGCGTTCCGTCTGCTGTCCAAAATGCCGACAATGGCAGCCATGTGTTACAAATATTCAATCGGCCAGCCTTTTGTTTATCCGCGCAACGACCTCTCCTACGCGGGTAACTTCCTCAACATGATGTTCTCCACGCCGTGTGAAACCTATGAGGTAAATCCGGTACTGGAACGCGCAATGGACCGTATTCTGATCCTCCACGCTGACCACGAACAGAACGCCTCGACCTCAACCGTCCGTACCGCAGGCTCCTCAGGCGCGAACCCGTTCGCCTGTATCGCTGCGGGCATCGCCTCCCTGTGGGGACCGGCGCACGGCGGCGCAAACGAAGCGGCGCTGAAGATGCTGGAAGAGATCAGCTCCGTTGAACACATTCCGGAATTTGTTCGTCGCGCGAAAGATAAAAATGACTCTTTCCGCCTGATGGGCTTCGGCCACCGCGTGTACAAAAACTACGACCCGCGCGCCACCGTAATGCGTGAAACCTGCCATGAAGTGCTGAAAGAGCTGGGCACCAAAGACGATCTGCTGGAAGTGGCGATGGAGCTTGAGCATATTGCGCTCAACGACCCGTACTTCATCGAGAAGAAACTCTATCCGAACGTCGATTTCTACTCCGGTATCATCCTGAAAGCGATGGGCATTCCGTCCTCCATGTTTACCGTTATCTTCGCGATGGCGCGTACCGTAGGCTGGATTGCCCACTGGAACGAAATGCACAGCGACGGCATGAAAATTGCCCGTCCGCGTCAGCTGTACACCGGCTACGACAAACGCGATTTCAAGTGCGACATCAAGCACTAAGCCAGATTTCGGCAACAAAAAACGCGCCTTCAGGGCGCGTTTTTTTATGGCTGCTCGCGATAGGCGCTTGCCCGTCTACGCGCAGGGTTAGCAAGCGCTTTAAAGCTGGCAGCCGGGGCACCAGTAGAACGGTCGGGATGAGAGCATGGTTCTCTCGATAAGCGTGCCGCAGCGTTCGCAGGGCTCGCCGTCGCGGTGGAAAACCTTAAAACGAAACAGCGCCCCATGATGCAGATTGTCATCCACCTGGCCGCGGGTACTGTAGGATAAACGCGGGATCTCCAGCAGCGCCTGCGCCAGAGCATCAAGCTGCCCGTCCGTCAGCTCCGAGGCCTTGTGCCGCCCGGTCAACCCCACCTGCCAGAGGATTTCGACGCGCAGATAGTTGCCCAGCCCGGCGAGGAATGCCTGGTCCAGCAGCAGGCCGGAAAACTGACGCTGACGGAATTTTGCCGATAGCAGACGGGCCTTTACCTCTTCAGGCGTCAGGGTCATATCCAGCACGTCGGGGCCCACCCGGAGTAAGAAAGGGTGTACTGCCAGCTGCGCCGGGGTCAATATTTCAATATCCGAAGCGCTGTAGAGCAGCACCGCCTTCTCCGCCGTCTGTAGCCTGACGCGCAAAATGCGGTTGGTCGACGGCTGCTCTCCTGCCGCCGCCACGCGCCACACGCCGTACAGCTGATTGTGGCTGTACAGCGTCAGCCCGCCGGAGAAATGCGTCAGCAGCGCTTTGCCGCGCGTCTCAATATGCGTCACCCACTGGCCCACCAGCTCAGGCTGCCAGGGCTGCAGCTGCGGGAAGGCAAACCACACCTCGGTCAGGGGCTCGCCTTTAATCGCCAATTCCAGGCTGTCCGCCGCGCGGCGGATTTCCGGACCTTCCGGCATAATGTCGTCCTTCTGTTAGTGCGTCGCGCCGCCGGTAAGGCTGAGATCGTCGTCGTGGGTCAGAGCCACGGCAATCGCCGTTTCCAGCGCCGCTCGTATCGTTTCCAGCGCCATACTCGCCTCGCCGGGATGGGCCGCAGCCTGCTCCGGCAGATACGGAATATGAATAAAGCCGCCTTTTGCGCCAGCTTTACCCTGCAGCCGGTGCAGCAAACCGTACATCACGTGATTGCACACGAACGTCCCCGCCGTTTGTGATACCGATGCGGGAATGCCCTGCTGGCGCAGCGCGGCGACGATCGCTTTGATCGGCACGCTGCTAAACCAGGCGGCCGGACCGCCGGCCACGATCGGCAGATCGATCGGCTGCTGGCCCTTGTTATCCGGGATCCGCGCATCGTCGATGTTTATCGCCACGCGTTCAACGGTAATATCAGCCCGCCCTCCCGCCTGGCCAACGGCAAGGGTCAACGCGGGGTTGAGCTCATCCAGCGCGGCGTGAAGCACCGTCAGCGCCTCGTTAAAAACGCAGGGCAGCCGTCGCGCCACGACGCGCTCTCCGGCAATAATAGCGCCATCAAGTCGCTTTACCACTTCCCATGAAGGGTTAAGCGCTTCGCCGTCAAATGGCTCGAAACCGGTAATCAATACGCCAGCCATGCTCCCTTTTCCTCTCCCTGCATCGTCATCGTAGGTTGTCACTATCTGGCTACTCTTCCAACGCCGCGCTGACCTGAATGTTGCGTCCGGCAAACGCCGCGCGTAAACGGCGGGCAAACTCCAGCGCGTGCTCCCCGTCTCCGTGCAGACAAACGGTTTCAGCCATGACGTGCGCCCACTCGCCGGTCACGCTGCGCACCCGCTGGTGCTGCACCATCTCCAGCGTTTGCGCCAGCGCCTGCTCCTCGTCGGCAATCATCGCGCCGGGCTGTGAACGCGGCACCAGACTGCCGTCGGCCAGATATCCCCGATCGGCGAAAACCTCCTGGCGGGTGGATAGCCGGTAATGCTGGCCTGCCCGAATCAGCTCGCTTCCCGCCAGCCCAATCAGCACCAGCTCGGGATTAAAATCACGCACGGCTCTGGCAATCGCATCCGCCAGCGGAGCCTCTTTTGCCGCCTGGTTGTACAGCATCCCGTGCGGCTTGACGTGCTGCAGATCGCCGCCCTCGGCGCGGGCAATCGCGGCCAGGGCGCCAATCTGGTACAGCGTCTGGACGTAAACCGTCTCCGGCGGTAGCTGCATCGCGGTACGGCCAAAGTTTTGTCGGTCCGGATAACCCGGATGCGCGCCAATCGCAACGCCGTTTTTTAGCGCCTCGCGCACGCACTGATGCATCAGCAGCGCATCGCCGGCGTGAAAGCCGCAGGCGATATTGGCGGAAGAGATCAGCTGCAAAAGAGCGCTATCGTTGGCGCAGCCTTCGCCAAGATCGGCATTAAGGTCAATCTTCATCGTTAAGCCTCCACGCCAGCTGGTCCAGGTAACGCTGGCGGTCGGCGCGCGCTTTCAGCGCCTCCTCCAGCGAACAGGAAACAAAGTGAATCGGCTGACCCAACTGAATTTGCGCCAGCTGGTACATATCCGCCTCAATGATGCTCGCGATACGCGGATAGCCGCCGGTGGTTTGCGCATCGTTCATCAGCACAATCGGCTGGCCGCTATGCGGCACCTGCACCACGCCGGGCAGCAGGCCGTGAGAGAGCATTTCGCGATCGGTCGTGCGCGTAAGCGGCTGTCCCTGCAGGCGGTAGCCCATCCGGTTGCTCTGCGCGCTCAGCTGCCACGGCGAACGCCAGAAAGAGGCCTGCGAGGTACTGTCGAACTCATGATATTCCGGCCCGGGCAGCGCGCGAATGCGGTTGCCGATGGGCAGCTGTTTGACGCCCTGCGGGCCGCTGAAATGGCGGGACGGCTTGCCCGACGTCAGCCGATCGCCGTCCTTCAGGCGCCGCCCCTCCAGCCCGCCGATCCCGACCTTCAGGTCCGTGCTGCGAGAACCGAGCACCAGCGGCACGTCGATGCCCCCCGCCACCGCCAGATAGCTGCGGATGCCGTGCTGAGGGTTCTTTAGCACCAGATGCTGGCCGGCTTGCGCCGCCGTCCGCCAGCCGATCCAAACCGGCTTGCCGCCCACCGTCGCCTCACAGGCGGCGCCGGTCAGCGCAAACCAGCAGTCCTGTTCAAACTCAATATCCACCTGCCCAAGAGTGATCTCCAGAGCGGCCGCGTTGGCGTCATTCCCCACCAGCAGGTTAGCGATGGTCAGCGCCGGCTTATCCAGCGCGCCGCAGCGGCTGATAGCCGACTGGCGCTGCCCTTCCCGGCCGCCGTCCTGCACCGAGGTATACATCCCTGCGCGAATCATCTTCAACATAGGCCCTCCTTTTGCGGCACGAAGCGTACTCTGTCCCCAGACCGCAGCAGCGCCGGCTCCTTGCGCTGCGCATCAAATAGCGCCAGCGGCGTCCGCCCCAGCAGCTGCCAGCCGCCGGGCGTCGCCAGCGGATAGATGCCGGTTTGCGCGCCGCCGATACCGACTGAACCCGCCGCGACCTGCAGACGCGGCTCCGCGCGGCGCGGCATTGCCAGCCGTTCCGGCAGGCCGCCGAGATAGGGAAAACCCGGCTGGAAGCCGAGGAACCACACCACGTACTCCACCGACGAGTGCAGCTCAACCACCTGCTTCTCCGTCAGCCCGCAGTGGCGCGCCACCTCGGCGAGGTCGGGCCCCGCTTCTCCGCCGTAGATGACCGGGATCGCAATCTCCCGCGACTCAGGCTCAAGGGCTTCACTCTCTTCCCACCAGCGCTGCAAACGTTCAATCGCATCCCACGCCATGAGCTGCGGGTGGCGCAGCACCACGGTGATATTATTCATGCCCGGTATAACGTCCACCGCATCTTCATGATCCACCAGCCGCTGGGCCAGGCGCCAGATGCGCTTTTGACTTTCCAGCGTAACCGGGGGCTCCAGCTCCAGAACTACCGCCGTTTCGCCTAGCAGATAACAACGCGCTCGCTGCACTTTTCTCTCTCCCTTCAGGCCGGGTTAGGGATATCAATAAACGTGACGTCCAGATCGGTATTTTCCGTCAGCCATTCGCTAAGGGCGCGAATGCCGCCGCGCTCGGTTGCATGGTGCCCGGCGGCATAAAAATGCAGCGACTGCTCGCGCGCCGAGTGAATGGTTTGTTCCGAAACTTCGCCGGTAATAAAGGCATCGACGCCAAAGCGCGCCGCGCTGTCGATAAAGCCCTGACCGCCGCCGGTGCACCACGCCACCCGCGAGACTTTTTCCGGCCCGGTATCGCCGCACCACAGCGGTTTACGTCCCAAACGCGCTTCAACCCACGAGGCCAGCTCCAGGCCGGAGACCGGCATCGACAGTTCGCCCCACGGCACCAGGGGCTCAATCTCCCCCATAATGGTGATACCCAGCAGCTGGGCCAGCTGCGCGTTATTGCCCAGTTCAGGATGAGCATCCAGCGGCAGGTGCCATCCGTAGAGATTGATATCATTGGCCAGCAGGGTTTTCAGGCGCTGGCGTTTTATGCCGCGGATAGCCGGCGCCTCTCCCTTCCAGAAATAGCCATGATGGACAATCACCGCATCCGCCTGCAGGCGCACGGCCTCATCCAGCAGCGCCTGGCTGGCGGTCACGCCGGTGACAATTTTTTGCACCGTCTCGCGTCCTTCCACCTGCAGGCCGTTCGGCGCATAGTCGCTGAACGTCGCGCTGTTAAGCTTTTCGTTAATGAGTTGTTCCAGTTCGCTATTTTTCATTGCCGCTCCATCAGGTCGTCAGGTTATCTGCGAAGATAACATAACGATAACCGCGCTGACCGTCGATAGCACGCTCGCGACGCCCTCTATTTTGACTTTTAGCTTAAAGCCGCAATTTGTCTACCTTCCCCATCGCGCATTCGTGTATATTTATGCACTATTACAGCATATTAAATAATCAGAAAGCCTTTAAGACCATGAATTCCACTACTAAAGCGCTATTCATGCAGGAAGATCGACTTTCGCTTTACGGCAGGAACTGAGCGTTACATGAATACACAATCATCGCAGCCACGCGCCATCTACTACGTCGTCGCGCTGCAAATCTGGGAATATTTCAGTTTTTACGGTATGCGGGCGCTGCTGATTTTGTATCTCACCAATCAGCTTAAGTATGATGATAACCACGCCTACGCCCTCTTCAGCGCCTACTGTTCCCTGGTTTACGTTACGCCGATCCTCGGCGGTTTTCTGGCTGATAAGCTGTTAGGCAACCGCATGGCGGTGATGATCGGCGCGCTGCTGATGGCTATTGGCCACCTGGTGCTCGGCGCCAGCGAAATCGCCCCCACCTTCCTCTACCTGTCGCTGGCCATTATCGTTTGCGGCTACGGACTGTTTAAGTCCAACGTCAGCTGCCTGCTCGGCGAGCTATACGAGCCGACCGATCCGCGTCGCGACGGCGGTTTCTCGCTGATGTACGCCGCGGGCAACATCGGCTCCATTATCGCGCCTATCGCCTGCGGATACGTGCAGGAAGAGTACAGCTGGGCGATGGGCTTCGCGCTGGCGGCCATCGGCATGATCGCCGGGCTGGTGATTTTCCTCTGCGGCAGCCGTCATTTTCGCCATACCTCCGGCGTCAACCGTCAGGCGCTGCGCGCCCGCCGCTTCATGCTGCCGAACTGGGGCTGGCTGCTGGTGCTGCTGGTGGCCGCCCCGCTGCTGATTACCGTGCTGTTCTGGCAGGAGTGGTCGGTCTATGCGCTGATTGTCGCCACCGTCATTGGCCTGGCGGTGCTGGCAAGAATCTATCTGCGGGCGGAAACCGCCAAACAGCGCCGGGATCTGCGGCTGATTATCATCCTGACCGGCTTCAGCCTGCTGTTCTGGGCCTTTGCCCAGCAGGGCGGCAGCTCCATCAGCCTGTACATCGACCGCTTCGTTAACCGCCATGTTATGCGCTACGAAGTCCCGACCGCGATGTTCCAGTCGGTGAATGCCTTTGCGGTGATGCTCTGCGGGATGGTTCTGGCGTGGCTGGTCAAAGAGAATATCAGCGGCAACCGCACCGTGCGCATCTGGGGCAAATTTGCGCTGGGCCTTGGCCTGATGAGCGCCGGTTTTTGTATCCTGACGCTGAGCGCCCGCTGGTCGGCCACCTACGGCCACTCCTCAATGCCGCTGATGGTGCTGGGGCTGGCGGTAATGGGCTTTGCCGAGCTGTTTATCGATCCGGTGGCGATGTCGCAGATTACGCGGATTGAAATACCCGGCGTCACCGGCGTGCTGACCGGCATCTACATGCTGCTCTCCGGCGCCATCGCCAACTATCTGGCGGGGGTTATCGCCGATCAGACGTCGCAGGCTTCGTTCGATTCGGCCGGGGCGGCGCACTACGCGATTGAGGCCTACATCGACGTGTTCAGCCAGATTACCTGGGGCTCGCTGGCCTGCGTCGGCCTGGTGCTGGCAATCTGGCTCTATCACTCGCTGCGGGTCAGGACCCGCCGCCTGGCGCTGGAGTAGCGCCTTTGCTGGCGGCCTCCCAGGCGGCCAGCGTCTCCAGCCGCGCCTGCTTGTGATCGACCAGCGGGCGCGGGTACGCCAGGGTTACGCCCTGCTTATCGGCCCAGACCCACGGCTGGTGCAGGGCCTTTTCCGGCACCGCTGCCAGCTCCGGCAGCCATTGGCGAATAAACCTTCCCGCTTTATCGAACTTCTCGCCCTGGGTCGTGGGGTTGAAGATGCGGAAATAGGGCGCCGCATCGGTGCCGGTAGACGCCGCCCATTGCCAGCCACCGTTATTGGCGGCTAAATCGCCGTCGATCAGCTGGCTGATGAAATAGCGCTCGCCGGCGCGCCAGTCGACGCGCAGATCCTTAACCAGAAAGCTGGCAACAATCATCCGCAGGCGGTTGTGCATCCAGCCCGTCGCGTTGAGCTGACGCATAGCGGCATCGACAATCGGAAAGCCGGTACGCCCCTCCTGCCACGCCTCCAGCCCCGGCTCATCGTCGAGCCACGCCACCCTGTCGGTCCAGGAGATAAACGGCCGCCCCTTGCACAGCCCCGGGTAGTAAACCATCAGGTGGCGATAGAACTCGCGCCAGATAAGCTCGTTGAGCCACACCGCCCCGCCCTCGCCGTCCAGCGCGCCGGGCTGCTCCGCCAGCAGACGATGCAGGCACTGGCGCGGCGAGAGCGCGCCAATCGCCAGGCACGGCGAAAGCCGGCTGGTACCCTCCAGCGCCGGAAAGTCGCGCTGCTGGTCATAATCGGCGGCCTTCTGCTGGCAAAAAGCGCGCAGGCTGGCGATGGCGGCTTTTTCATCGCCGGCAAACAGCAGCGGGTCGAACGCCGTCTGCGGGTAGTCAATCTCCGCGAGGGCAGCCGGCGTCAGCGGCCCGTTTTTACGCACCTTCGGCGCCGCCACGCACTCCGGCAGCATCTCGCGCAGACGGCGGATAAAGGCGTTTTTGAACGGCGTGAACACCTTATACATTTCACGACTGCCGGTCAGCACGCTGCCAGGCGCCAGCAGCAGGCTGTCGTCAAATCCCTGGCACACCACGCGGCCCAGCGTTTTCTCCACCGCCGCGTCGCGCTGGCGCTCATTGATTTCATACTGATAGTTGTAAAACAGATGGCTGACCTGCTGCTCCTCGCAGAACCTGGCCAGCAGCGCGACGCTGGCGGCAAAATCGGTCGCCTGCGCCACCTGCAGCGCGATACCGCGCTCGGCCAGCGCGGCCTGCAGGCTCCGCAAATGGCTGACCATAAACGCCGCCTGACGCGGCGCCATCCCGTGCTGACGCCACTGTTCGGGCGTGGCGATAAATAGCGCCAGAACGTTGGCGTCGGGATCGCGGCAGGCCGCAGCCAGCGCCAGATTATCGTGAATGCGCAGATCCGCGCGAAACCAGACCAGATGGGTGGCCATAAAACTCCTGCTCTTAATAGCGTCTCGTTAGTCCTGCAACTCAGGCCAGGGGTTGAAATAGCGCTGGCCGGCGAGCCAGGGATCGGGAAATTCGCTCATATAGTGTTGGAGGAGGCTCACCGGCGCAAGCAGCGGCTGCTGGCCGCGGCGATATTCGTCAATCAGCGACGTCAGCTCCTGCTTCTGCTGTGCAGTCAAATGTTCGCGGAAGTAGCCCTGAACGTGCATCAGCACGTTGGTGTGATTGGCGCGAGTGGACGGATGGGCCAGCAGCTTCACCAGCCGCTCGCGATAGGCAACAAAAAACTCCTCCAGCGACGGCCATCGGGCGATCTCCGCCATGAAGGGACCAATCTGGCGGTATTCAGGCTGTGAATGGGCCAGCAGCAACAGCTTATAGCGGCTGTGAAAATCCATCAGCCGGCCCCGGGTCAGCCCATCGCGGCGCAGATTATCCAGCTCGCGCAGGGTGTAAAAACGGGTTTTGTCATCATCCTCTAGCCAGTTATCGCTCATGACGGCTCCTTTATCGTTAAAGAGCTATCAGTGTAAGCCACAACGGGCGAAAAAAAACCGCCGGAAAACCGGCGGTTGCTTTGTCAGTCGACGGGATGGCGATCAGTAAAAATCAGCGGCGGCCTTTTCGGCCTGCGCCATCCATACCGGCTGTTCGCTGGTCTTCGCCCATACGCGGTGCAGCCAGCTGTAATAGCGGGCTCTGTCTTTCCAGAACAGCATCACCGGAAATGCCGCAACGCCGGCCACGACGGCGAAAGCGCGACGTAAGAAGACTACGTGAGCAGGATAAGTTTTGTATAACGCCATAATTTCTCTCCCTTATGTCAGGCCGGCAATTAACGCCGGTAAATTATCAATGTCTCTCTGCGCAAAATAATAGCGCTTTGGTTGTAATTTTACTACTCATCCGACCACTAAAAGCGGCTTATTTAGCCTTTATTTACATTCATCCGGTAATTGAGTTACAGAAAAGTTAAATTAATACTAACCATTAGTTAAATAATGGTCTTTGGCATTTTTATACTTTTTTTACACCGCCCCCGCCGATTTTTGCAAAATCTTTGCGCCGTAATTCCTATCCTGCGGGTAAATCGTAAATACACCCGGAGGTGGATTGTGAGTGCAGGCGTAATCGCTGGCGTGGCGCTGGTGTTCCTGTTGCTGGCTTATTTGGTTTATGCCCTGATCAACGCGGAGGCATTCTGATGGCCGCTCAAGGATTTTTACTTATCGCCAGCTTTATTGGGCTGCTGATGGTTCTGGCCCGCCCGCTGGGAACGGTGCTTGCCAGAATGATCGCCGATACCCCGCTGCCCGGCCTGGCCGGGATCGAACGCGGGATCTGGCGCGTCGCAGGTATTCGTTCACAGGAGATGAACTGGTATCAGTATCTCTTCGCCATTCTGCTGTTTAACGCCCTCGGGATGGCGGCGCTGTTTACGCTGCTGATGCTGCAGGGATCGCTGCCGCTTAACCCTCAGCATCTGCCCGGCCTCTCCTGGGACCTGGCGCTGAACACGGCGGTTAGCTTTGTCAGTAACACCAACTGGCAGGCCTACGCCGGTGAAACCACCATGAGCTATCTCAGCCAGATGGTGGGCCTGGCGGTGCAGAACTTCCTCTCAGCGGCAACCGGTATCGCGGTGATCTTCGCCTTCACCCGCGCCTGGTCACGCCAGCAGGTGAGCACTCTCGGCAACGCCTGGGTCGACCTCACCCGCATCACGCTCTGGCTGCTGCTGCCGATCTCGCTGCTGCTCGCCCTGTTCTTTATTCAGCAGGGCGTGCCGCAAAATCTGCTGCCGTACCAGGCTTTCACCTCCCTGGAAGGCGTACGCCAGACGCTGCCGATGGGGCCGGTGGCGTCGCAGGAAGCCATTAAAATGCTGGGGACTAACGGCGGCGGATTCTTTAACGCCAACTCGGCGCATCCGTTCGAAAACCCGACGGCGCTAAGCAATATGGTGCAGATGCTGGCGATCTTCCTGATCCCGGCGGCGCTGTGCTTTGCCTTCGGTGAGGCGGTGGGCGATCGCCGTCAGGGTCGGGCAATTTTGTGGGCCATGACGCTTATCTTCATCGTCTGCGCGGCGGTAGTAATGTGGGCGGAAACCCACGGCAACCCGCATCTGCTGGCGCTTGGCGCCGATAGCAGCGCGAATATGGAAGGCAAAGAGAGCCGCTTTGGCATTTTAGCCAGCAGCCTGTTTGCGGTGGTGACTACCGCCGCCTCCTGCGGCGCGGTGAACGCCATGCATGACTCCTTTACCGCGCTGGGCGGCATGGTGCCGATGTGGCTGATGCAGATCGGCGAGGTGGTCTTCGGCGGCGTCGGATCGGGGCTGTACGGCATGCTGCTGTTCGTCATGCTGGCGGTGTTTATCGCCGGACTGATGATCGGCCGGACGCCGGAGTATCTGGGTAAAAAGATCGACGTGCGCGAGATGAAAATGATCGCCCTGGCGATCCTCGTTACCCCGACCCTGGTTCTGCTCGGCACCGCGCTGGCGATGATGACCGATGCCGGACGGGCAGCGATGTTTAACCCCGGCCCGCACGGCTTTAGCGAAGTGCTGTACGCCGTCACTTCGGCGGCCAATAACAACGGCAGCGCCTTCGGCGGCCTGAGCGCGGCCACCCCGTTCTGGAACCTGCTGCTGGCGTTCTGCATGCTGATCGGTCGTTTCGCGGTCATCGTTCCGGTGATGGCGATTGCCGGCTCGCTGGTCGGCAAGAAAATTCAGCCCGCCAGCACCGGCACGCTCGCCACCCATGACGTGCTGTTTATCGGCCTGCTGATCGGGACCGTGCTGCTGGTTGGCGCCCTGACCTTTATCCCAGCGCTGGCACTCGGCCCGCTGGCGGAACACTTCTCCTTACTTTAAGCGATGCGGAGCAACCTGTTATGAGTCGCAAACAATTAGCCCTGCTGGAGCCGACGCTGGTGCGCCAGGCGCTGCTGGACGCGGTGAAAAAGCTGAACCCTTCGGTGCAGTGGCGTAACCCGGTGATGTTCATTGTCTGGATCGGCAGCCTGGTCACCACCCTGCTCGCCATCGGCATGACCAGCGGGCATATTGCCGGCAGCGCCGGTTTTACCGCCGCCGTTAGCATCTGGCTGTGGTTTACCGTGCTGTTCGCTAACTTTGCCGAAGCGATGGCGGAGGGGCGCAGTAAAGCCCAGGCCAACAGCCTGAAAGGCGTCAAAAAGACCTCATTCGCCCGTAAACTACGCGCCCCGCAGCACGATGCCCGGATCGACCATATTCCGGCCGAGGATTTGCGCAAAGGCGACGTGGTGCTGGTGGAAGCCGGCGATATCATTCCCTGCGATGGCGAAGTGATTGAAGGCGGCGCTTCGGTAGATGAGAGCGCCATTACCGGGGAATCGGCGCCGGTGATCCGCGAATCCGGCGGCGACTTCGCGTCGGTCACCGGCGGGACGCGCATTCTCTCCGACTGGCTGGTGATCCGCTGCAGCGTTAATCCCGGCGAAACCTTCCTTGACCGGATGATCGCGATGGTGGAAGGCGCCCAGCGGCGCAAAACGCCGAACGAGATCGCGCTGACGATCCTGCTGATCGCCCTGACGCTGGTGTTCCTGCTGGCCACCGCCACTATCTGGCCCTTCTCCGCATGGAGCGGCAATGCGGTCAGCGTAACGGTACTGGTGGCGCTGCTGGTATGCCTGATCCCCACCACCATCGGCGGCCTGCTGTCGGCCATCGGCGTCGCCGGGATGAGCCGCATGCTGGGCGCGAACGTTATCGCTACCAGCGGGCGCGCGGTTGAAGCCGCCGGCGACGTTGACGTTCTGCTGCTGGATAAAACCGGCACCATTACCCTCGGCAACCGTCAGGCCTCGGCCTTCCTGCCAGCCCGCGGCGTGGAGGAGCGAACCCTCGCCGACGCGGCGCAGCTCTCCTCCCTGGCGGATGAGACGCCCGAAGGCCGCAGCATCGTGGTGCTGGCTAAACAGCGGTTCAATCTCCGCGAACGCGACCTGCAGTCGCTGCAGGCGACCTTCGTTCCGTTCACCGCCCAAACGCGGATGAGCGGCATCAACATCGATCAGCGCATGATCCGCAAAGGCTCGGTCGATGCCATTCGTCGCCACGTCGAGGCCAACGGCGGCCACTTCCCGGCGGACGTCGACAAACAGGTGGAAGAGGTCGCCCGTCTGGGCGCCACGCCGCTGGTAGTGGCCGAAGGCGAGCGCGTGCTGGGGGTTATTTCGCTGAAAGACATCGTCAAAGGCGGGATCAAGGAGCGCTTTGCCCAGCTGCGCAAGATGGGCATCAAAACGGTGATGATCACCGGCGATAACCGCCTGACCGCGGCGGCGATTGCCGCCGAAGCGGGCGTCGATGATTTTCTCGCCGAAGCCACGCCGGAAGCCAAGCTGGCGCTGATTCGCCAGTACCAGTCAGAGGGCCGGCTGGTGGCGATGACCGGCGACGGCACCAACGATGCCCCGGCGCTGGCCCAGGCCGACGTCGCGGTGGCGATGAACTCCGGTACCCAGGCGGCAAAAGAGGCCGGAAATATGGTCGACCTCGACTCCAACCCGACCAAATTAATTGAGGTGGTGCATATCGGTAAGCAGATGCTGATGACCCGGGGTTCGTTAACCACCTTCAGTATCGCCAACGACGTGGCGAAATATTTTGCCATTATTCCGGCCGCCTTTGCCGCCGTCTACCCGCAGCTCGCCATGCTCAACGTGATGCGCCTGCACTCGCCGTCATCGGCGATCCTCAGCGCGGTTATCTTTAACGCGCTGATTATCGTCTTCCTGATCCCGCTGGCGCTGAAGGGCGTGAGCTATCGCCCGCTGTCGGCATCGGCCATGCTGCGCCGTAACCTGTGGGTCTACGGTCTTGGCGGGCTGCTGGTGCCGTTTATCGGCATCAAAATCATCGATCTGCTGCTGACCCTGACCGGGTTGGTGTGAGGAAAATACCATGTCATTCATTCGTCCGGCCGTTGTGCTATTTATCCTGTTAACGCTGCTCACCGGCGGGCTCTATCCGCTGCTCACCACCGCTCTGGGGCAGTGGTGGTTCCCCCAGCAGGCGAACGGTTCGCCGATCCTCCTCAATGGCGAAGTGCGCGGCTCCAGCCTGATTGGGCAAAATTTTACCGCCGCAGGCTATTTCCAGGGACGACCTTCGGCCATCGCCCAGACGGCGGACAGTCCGCTGGCGTCCGGCGGAAGCAACCTCGCCGCCAGCAACCCGGCGCTGGATAAAGCCATCAGCGAACGAGTCGCGGCGCTACGCCGCGCCAACCCGGACGCCAGCCCACGGGTGCCGGTGGAGCTGGTCACCGCCTCGGCGAGCGGGCTGGATAACGGCCTGACTCCGGCGGCGGCGCTGTGGCAGGTTCCGCGCATCGCCAAAGCCCGCAGTCTGAGCGCGGAGCAGGTCACCCGGCTGGTGAATGAGGCGACGCAAAAACCGCTGGTCAGTTTTCTCGGCCAACCTGTGGTAAATATACTGCAGCTGAATATGGCGCTGGATGCCCTGAAGGATAACTAAAAATGAGTGACGAGCCGCTGCGCCCGGACCCTGACCGTCTGTTGCAACACGCCGCCGACCCGCATCGCGGGAAGCTGAAGGTGTTCTTTGGCGCCTGCGCGGGCGTCGGTAAAACCTGGGCGATGCTGGCGGAGGCGCAGCGGCTGCGTGCCCAGGGGCTCGATATTCTGATTGGCGTGGCGGAAACCCACGGGCGTAAAGAGACGGCGGCGATGCTGGAGGGGCTGAGCACCCTCCCCCCGCGCCGTTTCTCCCACCGCGGGCGCTACGTTCACGAATTCGATCTCGACGCCGCCCTGGCCCGCCGCCCGGCGCTGATTCTGGTCGATGAGCTGGCGCACAGCAACGCCCCCGGCTCACGCCACCCCAAACGCTGGCAGGACGTCGAAGAGCTTCTTGAAGCCGGAATCGACGTCTTTACCACCGTTAACGTCCAGCATCTGGAAAGCCTGAACGACGTGGTCAGCGGCATCACCGGCGTGCAGGTCCGCGAAACCGTCCCCGACCCGTTCTTTGATGCCGCCGATGACGTGGTGCTGGTCGATCTCCCGCCCGACGATCTTCGCCAGCGCCTCAACGAGGGGAAGGTTTATATCGGCGGCCAGGCCGAACGCGCCATCGAAAACTTCTTTCGCAAAGGTAACCTGATTGCCCTGCGCGAGCTGGCGCTGCGCCGCACCGCCGACCGGGTCGATGAGCAGATGCGCGCCTGGCGCGACCGCCAGGGTCAGGAGAAGGTCTGGCACACCCGCGACGCCATCCTGCTGTGCATTGGCCACAATACCGGCAGCGAGAAGCTGGTACGCGCCGCCGCCCGCCTGGCGGCCAGGCTCGGCAGCGTCTGGCACGCGGTCTACGTTGAAACCCCCTCGCTGCATCGCCTGCCGGAAGCCAGGCGGCGGGCGATCCTCGCGGCGCTCAGGCTCGCCCAGGAACTGGGCGCGGAGACCGCCACCTTGTCCGATCCTTCGGAAGAGAAAGCGGTTTTGCACTACGCGCGGGAACATAACCTCGGCAAGATCGTTATTGGCCGTCAGCGTCAGCGCCGCTGGTGGGATCGGCAGGGTTTTGCCGACCGCCTGGCCCGCCACGCGCCGGATCTCGATCTGGTGGTTATCGCCCTTGATGAAAAGAGCGCTCCCCTGCCCGCCCGCGCCGGCGATAGCCGCACCACAATGGATAAGTGGCGTCTGCAGCTGCAAGGCTGCTGCGTCGCGGTGGCAATATGCGCGGTAATTACGCTCGTCGCCATGCAGTGGCTGGTGGCCTTTGAGGCCGCTAACCTGGTGATGATCTACCTGCTCGGGGTGGTGGTTATCGCCCTGCTGTACGGCCGCTGGCCGTCGGTGCTGGCGACGGTTATCAACGTCGTCAGCTTCGATCTGTTCTTTATCGCCCCGCGCGGGACGCTGGCGGTTTCCGACGTCCAGTATCTCCTGACCTTCGGAGTCATGCTCACCGTTGGCCTGGTGATCGGCAACCTTACCGCCGGCGTGCGCTACCAGGCCCGCGTGGCCCGCTACCGCGAGCAGCGCACCCGCCACCTGTATGAGATGTCAAAAGCGCTGGCGGTCGGGCGCAGCCGGGAAGATATTGCGCTGACCAGCGAGCGCTTTATCGCCTCTACTTTCCAGGCCCGGGGCCAGCTCCTGCTGCCCGACGATAGCGGAGCTCTGCGGCCGCTGACACAGCAGACGGGGCTCACCTCGTGGGATGATGCGATTGCGCGCTGGAGTTTCGATAAAGGCCAGCCCGCCGGCGCGGGTACCGATACGCTGCCCGGCGTTCCCTATCAGATTCTGCCGCTGAAAAGCGCCGCCCGCAGCTGGGGGCTGCTGGTGGTTGAGCCGGATAACCTGCGCCAGCTGATGATCCCCGAGCAGCAGCGCCTGCTGGAGACCTTTACCCTGCTGGTCGCCAGCGCCCTTGAGCGGCTGACGCTCACCGCCAGCGAAGAGCAGGCCCGGCTTAACAGCGAACGCGAAAGCCTGCGTAACTCCCTGCTGGCGGCGCTGTCGCATGATTTACGCACCCCGCTGACGATCCTCTTCGGTCAGGCGGAGATTCTGACCCTCGACCTGGCGAGCGAAGGATCGAAGCACGCGCCGCAGGCCAACGAAATTCGCCAGCACGTGCTCAACACCACCCGGCTGGTGAATAATCTGCTGGATATGGCGCGGATCCAGTCCGGCGGCTTTAATTTACACAAAGAGTGGCTCACTCTCGAAGAGGTGGTCGGCAGCGCGCTGCGGATGCTGGAGCCGGGTCTCGGCGGCCAGCATATTCAGCTGGCGCTACCCGACCCGCTGCTACTGGTTCACGTTGACGGGCCGCTGTTTGAGCGGGTGCTGATCAATCTGCTGGAGAATGCGCTGAAGTACGCCGGACCGCAGGCGCAAATCGGCATTACGGCGCAGGCCGACGATCGCCAGCTGCTGCTCAACGTGTGGGATAATGGCCCGGGGATCCCCCTGGGCCAGGAGCAGGCTATCTTTGATAAGTTCGCCCGCGGTCATAAAGAGTCCGCGATCCCAGGCGTAGGGCTGGGGCTGGCAATCTGCCAGGCGATCGTCGAGGTCCACGGCGGCACCATCGCCGCGCAAACGCGCCCTGAGGGCGGCGCCTGCTTCCGTGTTACACTGCCGCGAGAAGCGCCGCCGGAGCTGGATGAGTGGTGCGGCGACGCCTGACCTGACTGCAAGCACTAGCCGAGGAACCGTGATCAACGTTCTTATTATTGAAGATGAACATGCTATTCGTCGCTTTCTGCGCACCGCGCTGGAAGCCGACGGCATGCGCGTATTTGAAGCCGAAACGCTGCAGCGCGGTCTTCTCGAAGCCGCAACCCGCAAGCCTGACCTGACGATCCTTGACCTTGGCCTCCCCGATGGCGACGGCAGCGATTTTATTCGCGAAGTGCGCCAGTGGAGCCAGATGCCGATTATCGTGCTGTCGGCGCGTACGGAAGAACAGGATAAGATTGCCGCGCTGGATGCCGGCGCCGATGACTATCTGAGTAAGCCGTTTGGCATTGGCGAGCTGCAGGCGCGGCTGCGGGTCGCGCTGCGCCGCCACGCCGGCGCCCAGGCCGATGAACCCATCGTCCGCTTTTCCACTATCCAGGTTGATATCCCGGCGCGGCGTATCCTTCGCGGCGAGGAGGAAGTGCATCTGACTCCGATTGAGTTCCGCCTGCTGGCTGCGCTGCTGAATAATGCCGGCAAAGTGCTGACCCAGCGCCATCTGCTGAATCACGTCTGGGGGCCGAACGCGGTGGAGCACAGCCACTATCTGCGAATTTATATGGGGCATCTGCGGCAAAAGCTGGAGGTTGATCCCGCGCGGCCGCAGCATCTGCTGACCGAGACCGGCATTGGCTACCGGTTTATGCCGTAAATTCTTTTTCATTTATTTTTAATAAAAATAATTTTATTTGCAGAAAAAATCTCATTGCTGAGGAAATAATATTTCCCCGGCAACGAATCATTTCACTCTCATAATGTAACAAAAAATCAACTCAACAAGAACAATAAAGATAATCATAACAAAAACGCAACAAAAACCAGTCAAATATATTGCCATTGATCTGTTTTATTGATCAACTTCACGGAAACTATCAGTTTTACAAATAAAATGACTGCACTTTCAACAGAAAATGAAAGGAACGTTAAAAATGGAAAACAATAACCGACTAATGCCTCATATAAGGCGTACAACGCATATTATGATGTTCTCTCACCGCAATAGCTTCGATTTTCATTTCTTTAATGCCCGATAGTCTTCTGACTTCGGGCACTCAGTATGCAGGTCTTCCCGATCCCTTGTGATACGGGGGAATTCCTGCACTCCGCGTGGTGCTCACCCACATAAACCCTGAATTAACCATGACCGGATGCGGTAGGGTTTATTGTATCTAAAAAAAGCAATTTACTGATTTTATTATCAGCGAGACGGTTTTGCTTTTTTTCCGGAGATATCAATTTCTCATGCGAGAAGTTGAGGGCCAGCCATTACCAAAAATAAAGAGTTAAAAAATGTCAAAATTAAAAATAGCCGTAAGTCGTCTCTGCCCGGATAGTTTTTCGACGCAACGCAGCATCATTAATGTTAATGAAACAAGTTTTATTGATATTGCTGCAGTGGTACTTTCCATCAATGATATTGAAGAAGGAAAACTCGACGAAATCGATGCAACAGGCTACGGCATCCCGGTCTTCGTTACGACGCATGGCGAAGAGCGGGTGCCGGCGGAATATTTACCGCGTATATCGGGTGTTTTCGAACACAACGAAGCGCGCAGCGCATTCTACGGCCGCCAGCTGGAAACCGCAGCCAGTCACTATGAAACCCAGCTGCGTCCGCCTTTCTTCCGCGCCCTGGTCGACTATGTCAATCAGGGTAACAGCGCTTTTGATTGTCCCGGTCATCAAGGAGGCGAGTTTTTCCGACGCCACCCGGCGGGAAATCAGTTCGTTGAGTACTTTGGAGAGACGCTTTTCCGCGCCGACCTGTGCAACGCCGATGTAGCCATGGGGGATCTGCTTATCCATGAAGGCGCGCCCTGCATCGCCCAGCAGCACGCGGCGAAAGTCTTTAACGCGGATAAAACCTATTTTGTCCTCAACGGGACGTCATCATCCAACAAGGTTGTGCTTAATGCCCTGCTAACGCCGGGTGACCTGGTGCTCTTTGACCGTAATAACCATAAATCCAACCATCACGGCGCCTTGCTACAGGCCGGCGCCACGCCGGTCTACCTGGAGACAGCGCGTAACCCCTATGGTTTTATCGGCGGGATTGACGCCCATTGCTTTGAAGAGGGCTACCTGCGCGAGCTTATTTGCGAAGTCGCGCCGCAGCGGGCCACGGACGCGCGCCCCTTCCGCCTGGCGGTCATTCAGCTTGGAACCTATGACGGTACTGTTTATAACGCCCGTCAGGTCGTTGATAAGATTGGCCATCTATGCGACTACATTCTGTTTGACTCCGCCTGGGTGGGTTATGAACAGTTCATTCCGATGATGGCCGATTGCTCTCCGCTGTTATTAGAACTGAATGAGAACGATCCGGGTATTTTGGTCACCCAGTCCGTGCACAAGCAACAGGCCGGCTTCTCCCAGACCTCGCAGATCCATAAAAAAGATAGCCATATCAAAGGACAGCCGCGCTACGTGCCGCATAAACGCATGAATAACGCCTTCATGATGCACGCCTCCACCAGCCCGTTCTACCCGCTCTTCGCGGCACTTGATATCAACGCCAAAATGCATGAGGGGATCGGCGGGCGTAACATGTGGATGAATTGTGTGGCGAACGGCATTGATGCGCGCAAGCTGATCCTCGATAACTGTCAGCATATTCGACCGTTTGTACCGGAAACGGTCGATGGAAAACCTTGGGCATCTTACCCCACCGCGCAAATCGCCAACGATCTGCGTTTCTTCCACTTTGTCCCCGGCGAACAGTGGCATGCATTCGAGGGCTACGCGGAACAGCAATATTTCGTTGATCCCTGCAAACTTCTGCTCACCACCCCAGGTATCAATGCACGCAGCGGCGAATATGATGACTTTGGCGTACCGGCAACCATTCTCGCCAACTTTCTGCGTGAAAACGGCGTTGTCCCGGAGAAATGCGACCTCAACTCGATCCTTTTTCTGCTGACGCCTGCGGAAGATATGGCCAAGCTGCAGCAGCTCGTTGCCCTGCTGGTGCGTTTCGAAAGCCTGCTGGCGTCCGACGTGCCGCTGACCGACGTTCTGCCATCAATCTACCGGCAACATGAAGCGCGTTATGCCGGTTACACCCTGCGCCAGCTGTGCCAGGAGATGCACGATCTGTATTCCCGCAACAATGTGAAACAGCTGCAAAAAGAGATGTTCCGCAAAACGCACTTTCCCCGCGTCAGTATGAATCCTCAACAGGCCAACTACGCCTATCTGCGCGGAGAGGTTGAGCTGGTTCGCCTTGGGGATGCGGAAGGAAGAATTGCGGCGGAAGGCGCGCTTCCTTACCCACCGGGCGTTCTTTGCGTTGTCCCCGGTGAAGTCTGGGGCGGCTCAGCGCTGCGTTATTTCAGCGCGCTGGAAGAAGGGATCAATCTGTTGCCAGGTTTTGCACCTGAGTTGCAGGGTGTGTATATCGAAGAACAGGACGGCCGTAAGCAGGTATGGTGCTACGTCATTCAGCAATGCGCCCCCAGGCACGCTCTGCTGAAAGGGGAAAAACTATGAGCAAGCCTAAGTCCAACAAAATGGGCGTTGTCCAGCTCACTATTCTGACCATCGTGAATATGATGGGCTCCGGGATCATTATGCTGCCGACCAAGCTTGCGGAGGTGGGTACCATCTCGATCATTTCATGGTTGGTGACCGCCGTCGGTTCAATGGCGCTGGCATGGGCATTCGCTAAGTGCGGGATGTTCAGCCGTAAATCCGGTGGGATGGGCGGCTACGCCGAGTATGCGTTCGGTAAATCCGGCAACTTTATGGCCAACTATACCTATGGCGTTTCGCTGCTGATTGCCAACGTCGCAATCGCGATCTCCGCCGTCGGCTACGGCACCGAGCTGTTCGGCGCCGCGCTGTCGCCGGTACAGATCGGTCTCGCAACCATCGGCGTGCTGTGGCTGTGCACCGTCGCCAACTTTGGCGGCGCGCGCATTACCGGACAGATCAGTAGTATCACCGTCTGGGGGGTGATCATTCCGGTTGTCGGCCTGTGCGTCATCGGCTGGTTCTGGTTTAGTCCAACCCTCTACGCCAGCTCATGGAATCCGCACCACGTGCCGTTCTTCTCGGCAGTTGGTTCTTCCATTGCGATGACGCTGTGGGCCTTCCTCGGGCTGGAGTCGGCCTGCGCCAACGCCGAAGTCGTGGAAAATCCGGAACGCAACGTGCCGATTGCGGTGCTGGGAGGTACGCTGGGTGCAGCGGTAATTTATATCATCTCAACCAACGTGATTGCCGGGATTGTGCCAAATATGGATTTAGCTAACTCCACGGCGCCGTTCGGGCTGGCCTTCGCGCAGATGTTTACTCCGGAAGCAGGCAAGGTCATCATGGCCCTGATGGTGATGTCCTGCTGCGGTTCGCTGCTCGGCTGGCAGTTCACTATCGCCCAGGTCTTTAAATCATCGGCCGATGAAGGCTATTTCCCGAAAATCTTCTCTCGGGTCACAAAAGTGGACGCTCCGGTTCAGGGTATGCTGACCATCGTGATCATCCAGAGCGGACTCGCGCTGATGACTATCAGTCCGTCGCTGAACAGCCAGTTCAATGTACTGGTAAACCTGGCGGTAGTGACCAATATCATCCCGTATATTCTGTCGATGGCCGCGTTGGTGATTATTCAGAAAATGGCGAACGTCAATCCGGCGAAAGCCAAATCCGCCAACGTTGTGGCCTTTATCGGCGCACTGTATAGCTTTTACGCGCTCTACTCCTCCGGCGAAGAAGCCATGCTGTACGGCTCGATCGTCACCTTCCTCGGTTGGACGCTTTATGGTCTGGTATCGCCACGTTTTGAGCTGAAAAACAAACACGGCTGATACCTGGAGAACCCGGATTATCGGCGATGCGCAGGAGCGGCTGGTGAGGTAATCTGAGTACAGTGATATAAAAAAGGAGCCCTGCGGCTCCTTTTTCGTTTAGGCGTTTTTCAGCACTTCGCTGACAATTTCTACCGCCTCTTTCTCAATCTGCTTGCGATGCTCTTCGCCGAGGAAGCTTTCGCAGTAGATCTTGTAGGCGTCTTCCGTGCCTGACGGACGAGCGGCAAACCAGCCGTTATCGGTCATCACTTTCAGACCGCCGATCGACGCACCGTTGCCCGGCGCGGCGGTCAGGCGAGCGGTGATCGGATCGCCCGCCAGCGTGCTTGCGCTGACCATCTCCGGCGACAGCTTCGACAGCGCCGCTTTCTGCGCGGAGGTTGCCGATGCCTGCAGGCGGTTATAGCTCGGCGCGCCGAAGCGTGCGGCCAGCTCATCATAGTGCTGCTGCGGGTTTTTACCGGTGACGGCGGTGATTTCCGCGGCCAGCAGGCACATGATGATCCCGTCTTTGTCGGTGGACCACGGCGTGCCGTCAAAACGCAGGAACGAAGCGCCCGCGCTCTCTTCACCGCCGAAGCCAAAGCTGCCGTCAAACAGGCCGTCAACGAACCATTTAAAGCCTACCGGCACTTCCACCAGCTTACGGCCAAGGTCACCGACCACGCGGTCGATCATCGCCGAAGAGACCAGCGTTTTGCCGACGGCAACCTCTTTGCCCCACTGCGGACGGTGCTGGAACAGATAGTTAATCGCCACCGCCAGATAGTGGTTCGGGTTCATCAGACCGGCCGGGGTAACGATGCCGTGACGGTCGTAATCCGGATCGTTAGCGAAGGCCAGATCAAACTTGTCGCGCAGCGCCAGCAGGCCGGCCATCGCACACTCGGACGAGCAGTCCATGCGGATGGCGCCGTCTTTATCCAGATGCATAAAGCGGAAAGTTTGATCGACATGATCGTTAACGATGGTCAGATTCAGCTTGTAGTACTCTGCGATGCGCTTCCAGTATTCAATCCCGGAACCGCCCAGCGGATCGACGCCAAGCTTGAGGCCCGCTTTTTGAATCGCCGCCATATCGACGATATCCGCCAGCCCTTCAATAAAAGGCTGAACCAGATCCTGCTCTTTCACGTGGCCGGAGGCCAGAGCAGCATCGAGGGAGATGCGCTTCACGCCCTGCAGGCCGGAAGCCAGCAGTTCGTTAGCCCGGTTCTCCACCACTTTGGTGACGTTGGTATCAGCCGGACCACCGTTCGGCGGGTTGTACTTGATACCGCCATCTTCCGGCGGGTTATGCGACGGCGTAATCACGATGCCATCCGCCAGCGGACCACCATTTTTGTTGTGCACCAGAATAGCGTTGGAAATCGCCGGCGTCGGGGTGAAGCCGTTGTTTTCCTGCACGATCACATCAACACCGTTAGCTGCCAGTACTTCCAGTACGGAAATAAAGGCCGGCTCGGAGAGCGCATGGGTATCCTTACCGACGTAGCATGGACCGGTAATACCGTTCTTCGCGCGATCTTCCGCAATTGCCTGAGCAATCGCCAGAATATGCTGCTCGTTGAAGTTATGGCGACCTGCGCTGCCGCGATGGCCAGAGGTCCCGAACTTCACCGCATGCTCCGCATTGCCTGCTTCCGGCTTCAGTACATAGTACTGGGCAGTCAGCTGGGCGACGTTAATCAAATCACTCTGTTGTGCAGGCTGCCCCGCACGCTTATCGATTGCCATTGCCTGATCCTTCTGATGCAAGGGTGAATAAAGCTAGATCGTGCCGCAAACCTTCTCAATCAACTCCGCGGGGAATTGCATTGACTGCATGATATGTTCAATCATGCTGCATTTACGGCCAGTATTGGTATTGGTAATCACCCACCACGGCGTGCCGGGGACCTGCTTAGGTTTGGTCTGATTGCCGCTTTTCAGCAGGATGCGGGCGTCTTCAGCGAAATAGGTACGCGTACGTCCGTGCAGAGACTCGGTGGCCGCAGCAAACGCTTTGCCGTCAAGCGAGTAAAGCGTCGTCAGTACCAGCATAAAACGGTTTACCGCGCGCTTTTGTTCGGCATATTCATCAGATAACAGCAGCTCGCGCACGGCGCGGACCTTATCCTTCACCGGATTCGCGGGCCTGGCCTCAACAACAGCGGTCGGAGCCGGAGCCGGCGCGGCTTTCGCGACGGAGGTGGCAGTCTGGGAAGCGGCGGAAAATTTCAGCATGCGCCGTAAAATGTCGGATGCACTCTCACCAATATGCTGGGTGTGGCTGGCAATATAGCGATAGAGATCATCATCAACTTCAATTGTTTTCATCTTAATCCAGTGCGATATCTTATTCTGAATACAAGTTGTCAGGATTATAAGGACAAATCCTAACCGCGGATAGCGTCAAACCAGGATGGCGGTAAAACTCAGATAGCTCTGGGTCTTGCAGCCGGATGGCAGAATGTCCAACATAATACCCTAACCCGACGGAGCGAAAAAAAGAACTTTGCCATGAAATTAAATAGCCGCGCGCAATCTGCACAAAATCCGCACAATAATTCCCCTGTGGTCCTGGTTCACGGTCTGTTTGGCAGCCTTGATAACCTCGGTATCCTCGCACGCGACCTGGTCGCCGACTACGATATTTTGCAGGTCGATATGCGCAATCACGGTCTTTCCCCGCGCGATCCGCAGATGACCTACGCCGCTATGGCTCAGGATCTGCTCGACACCCTTGACGATCTTCAGCTGGAAAAAGCGACCTTTATCGGCCACTCAATGGGCGGTAAAGCGGTGATGGCGCTGAGCGCCCTGGCCCCGGAACGCATCGACGGCCTGGTGGCTATTGATATCGCGCCGGTGGATTATCACGTCCGCCGCCATGACGAAATCTTTGCCGCCATCAACGCCGTGACCGCTGCCGGCGCCGCAACCCGTCAGCAGGCGGCGGCAATTATGCGCGAGCATCTGCAGGAAGAGGGAGTCATTCAGTTTCTGCTGAAATCCTTCGTTGACGGCCAGTGGCGTTTTAACGTGCCGGTTCTGTGGGATCAATATAGCCATATCGTCGGCTGGCAGCCGGTTCCCGCGTGGCCGCATCCGGCCCTGTTTATCCCAGGCGGCAACTCTCCCTACGTGACCGATGAATATCGCGACGCGCTGCTGGCTCAGTTCCCTCACGCCCGCGCGCACGTGATTGCCGGCGCGGGCCATTGGGTCCATGCGGAGAAACCGGAAGCGGTATTGCGCGCAATTCGCCGATATCTCTCCTCTTTAGCGGCATAACTGGCTAAAAACTGCCCGACCGCGCCGCAGAATGCCTGCGGTCGTTGGCGCAGCGGTTCGCCTGATGTATTATGGCGCGCTATCTGTGTCGGCAATGGCCCGACAACTCGTTTCCCCGAAGTCACTCTGAATCATGGCAAAAGAACAAACGGACCGTACGACATTAGATTTGTTCGCAACCGAGCGTCGCCCGGGTAGACCAAAGACCAATCCGCTTTCGCGCGACGAGCAGCTGCGCATCAATAAACGCAACCAGCTTAAACGCGACAAAGTTCGCGGCTTAAGGCGCGTGGAGCTCAAGCTCAACGCTGAAGCGGTTGATGCGCTCAACGAGTTAGCTGATGCCCGTAATATGAACCGTAGCGATCTGATTGAAGAGATGTTGATGAACCAGCTGGCAGCCCTGCATAGCCAGGGTAAAGTCTGAGAAACCTCAAAAACAACACTTTCATGTAGCAGAGTGTGCAGTCGGGTGTGATTGCTGTTTCCGCGCCCTTCCCTGTTCTGCTATGATTGCCGTTATCTGCGGGCATTACGCCACTACCACATCATTAAGTTTCAAGAGGTTATTTTACTCATGGCAATCATCGGCATCTTTTTTGGCAGCGACACCGGCAACACCGAAAATATTGCAAAAATGATCCAAAAGCAGCTTGGTAAAGATGTTGCTGATGTTCACGACATTGCCAAAAGCAGCAAAGAAGACCTGCAAGGTCATGATATTCTGCTGCTGGGCATCCCAACCTGGTACTACGGTGAAGCGCAGTGTGACTGGGATGATTTCTTCCCGACGCTGGAAGAGGTCGATTTCAACGGTAAGCTGGTAGCCCTGTTTGGCTGCGGCGACCAGGAAGACTACGCTGAATACTTCTGTGACGCGCTGGGTACCATTCGCGACATCATCGAACCGCGCGGCGCAACCATCGTCGGCCACTGGCCGACTGCAGGCTACCATTTTGAAGCCTCTAAAGGTCTCGCCGATGACGACCATTTCGTCGGTCTGGCTATCGATGAAGACCGTCAGCCTGAGCTGACCAACGAGCGCGTAGAGAAGTGGGTTAAACAGATTTCTGAAGAACTGCATCTCGAAGAAATCAAAAACGCCTGATCGTTAAACGGCGCTACCTTCGGGTATCGCCGTATTGATAGGTAAAAGCAATAAAACTAATAGCTACAAGTTTTTAACTTTTAATCACATATCTGTACAATGTCCTCTGATTTAACGAGGAGACGTGACACAGTTTGTAGCGTGTGCCTCGTTTTTGACAGCATACAAGGCTCGATGCTTGCGGTTTTCATTTCATCATGGCAGTTCTATAATGAGACGCATTACATCGGGTGATTCTCTGTATTACTTCCGCTAATGGAAGTAGATCGTTTAGCAACAGGACAGATTCCGCATGACTGACAACAATACCGCATTGAAGAAGGCTGGCCTGAAAGTCACACTTCCACGATTAAAAATTTTGGAAGTGCTGCAGGGGCCGGATAACCATCACGTCAGCGCGGAAGATTTATACAAACGCCTGATCGACATGGGTGAAGAGATCGGTCTGGCTACCGTTTATCGCGTACTGAACCAGTTTGATGATGCCGGCATTGTTACCCGCCATAATTTTGAAGGCGGTAAATCCGTTTTCGAACTGACGCAGCAGCATCATCACGATCATCTGATTTGCCTCGATTGTGGCAAAGTGATCGAATTCAGCGATGACTCCATCGAAGCGCGTCAGCGTGAAATTGCCCACCGTCACGGTATCCGCCTGACCAACCACAGCCTGTACCTGTACGGCCACTGTGCAGAAGGCGATTGCCGCGAAGATGAACACGCGCACGACGCGGTGGAAAAATAGTTTCCCGCAGCGTAAGCAGCAAAAAGCCAACCCGCAGGTTGGCTTTTTTTATGCCCGCAAATACGGAGTACGAGGGAAATCAGGGCCGGGTATTGTTGCTGCGGATCTCTTTCCAGATCTGGTCGCAGCGGGCTTTCACCGCCTGATCGTTGCCGGTGCGGGTCGCCAGGATACACTGCTGATAATCCAGCACGCGCACGCTTTCCTGATTAGCGAACTGCTGATGCTGCTTATCCTCTTTAAGAACGTTCAGCACGCTCTGGCACGCCTGAACTTTATCCGGATTCCCTTCTGCCGTATTGATGCAGGCGCTGTAGGCATCCTTCAATTTAGTATCTTCTTTTGGCGCCGGTGACTGCGTACAGGCCACCAGACCCGATGCCATGATGGCGATGAGCAATAGCTTCTTCATAATCAACCTCACGGGCTGGCGGCAGGCTTACGCCCGCCGCTGCGGCATCAGAAAATAGTGAACGGGGCAATAACCATAAACTTCACGTCGCGCTCATCCTGGAAGATGTTGCCGTAACCGCCGCTCCAGCTTGGAATATCGGAGTGGTTGTCGTACTGAGTGAAGTGGAGTTTGAACAGCGTTCCTTTCGCCCGGCCGTCCTGCACGGTATACATGGCATCGAGGCTGTAGGCCGACTCTTCCAGACGTTTGTCCGCGTTGTAGTACGCATCGGGCGTCGCCATTTTGCCTGGTTTCGCATCCCACGCGTAAACGTAAGACGCGCCAAACGCCCAGCCCGGCATATTCCAGTTTTTCATGTCGTACATGGCGCCGAAGAACACGGCTTTTTCGCCGTTGGCGTTGAAGTCTGAGCGGTTATCCCACCACACGTCCAGGCGACCGTTAGAGGATGCGTAGGTTGGAGTCATACGCTGCAGGAAGTAGCCCTGCTGACCTTCAGCCTTCACCCAGGTGCCTTCCAGACGCAGGTCCAGCACGTCGGCAACCTTGTAGCCAAAGGTTAGCGCCTGCAGCCAGGCGGTGCCGTCATAAATATCGTTCGCGCCGCCGTTGCTGACCTTATCGCGGGTACCGTAGAACTGATAGCTGGTGCTTAACGGCGCGCCGGCGACGTCAAATTTATAGCTGGCCTTAGCAAAATACTGGTCGATATAGCCTTGAGCCTGGCCAAACGCGGCTTCCAGCACGAGGTCATTTTTAAAATCATATTTGGCGCCCAGAGAGTGCAGATAATCGACTTTCGTCTTCTTATCGTTCTGGTAGAACTCATCCATCTCAATGTGCCACGGCGCTTTGTATTCGTTCGTCCACATGTAGGAGAAACTCAGCGCGCCAGAGTCGCCGTAATCAAAGTTGGCTCCGGCTTCGGCACCTTGATAAGTGCCCGGCATAAAGCTCCAGTGCGGAGCCAGCAGCGTTTGCCCGGTTGGCTGAATATAGCCAGCGCGCGCCCACGCCGGGCCATACTTAAATTTTGCCGCCGCTTTATAGAGGCTAATCCCGCTCTTGTCGCCGGAGTAATCTTCGTCGTAAGCTTTATTTCTTGAGGAGAAGGCAATTTCGTTCGGGTGACCGCTTTCGCTGCTTTCCGCCATTTCAATTGCGGTAAAGGCAGCCACGTCAATACCAAACATATCGGCAGCATAGCCGGACTGGAAATCCAGGTTGGCGTTCCAGGTTGAATGCGAAAGGTTGGTTTTGTACTTATCGCCGTCGGTGACGTCTTTACGGTCGCGCTCACGCTGCCAGTAATAGATACCGCCGGTTAACGTGGAATCATCAATAAAACCTGCTGCGCTGGCCTGCGGAACAACGATCCAGCTAGACATCGCGGTGACGGCGGCAATAGCCAGCGCCAGCGTACTACGTTTGCCACTAAACGTACGCATGTGCATATCCTCTTTGACGTTTTAAAACGCGGAGCCAAAGGCAAGCCGCGAAAAATAAATAAGACTGCTAAAAAGCGGTGCGGTAAAAATCCGCATATCCACTCTGGATAGACTATTTTTCGTGACGCGAATTATCAATCTCTTTCGCCGACCAAAGCTTAAGATTATGACAAAGCGCACATAATCTATGTCTTTTTGTTACAGCCTGGGATTTCGTACATTTAGCGCGGAAGTATTTGCAAAATCAGGATAAAAGATGAGATGGAAACGCTTACAGCGGTTTTTTACACAAAAATAACAGACGCGCCTGGCGGGATATATTACAAGCTGTAAACAAGATTAATTCGCATCGCGAAAATAACCAAATGAGTCAGCTAAATGCGGAAATAAAAAAACGCCGCGCGATGCGGCGTTTTTGATGACGATGCGGAGACGCGGGTTTATGCGCCGATCTTCGCCCAGGTATCACGCAGGCCAACGGTGCGGTTGAACACCAGACGGTCGGCGCTTGCATAGCGGCTGTCGAGGCAGAAGTAGCCTTCACGCTCGAACTGCAGGGCCTTACCGGCCTGCGCCTGCGCCAGGCTCGGCTCGGCGAAGCCGTGCTTGATAACCAGCGATTCAGGGTTCATTACGGCAAGGAAGTCCTCTTCTGCGCCCGGATTCGGCACGCTGAACAGACGGTCGTACAGGCGAATTTCTACCGGCAGCGCGTGCGCCGCGCTCACCCAGTGGATAACGCCCTTCACCTTGCGGCCGTCCGCCGGATCTTTGCTCAGCGTATCGGCATCATAGGTGCAGAAGATAGTGGTGATATTGCCCTCTGCATCCTTCTCTACGCGCTCGGCTTTGATCACGTAGGCATTGCGCAGGCGAACCTCTTTGCCCAGCACCAGACGCTTGTACTGCTTGTTGGCTTCCTCACGGAAGTCAGCGCGATCGATCCAGATCTCACCGCTGAACGGCACGTCGCGGCTGCCCATCTCCGGCTTGCTCGGGTGGTTCGGCATGGTCACATTTTCACTGCCGCCCTGCGGATAGTTTTCGATAACCAGTTTTACCGGATCGATAACGGCCATTGCGCGCGGGGCGTTTTCGTTAAGATCTTCGCGAATGCAGGACTCCAGCGACGCCATTTCAATGGTGTTGTCCTGTTTGGTCACGCCGATGCGCTTACAGAACTCGCGAATCGATTCGGCGGTATAGCCGCGACGACGCAGGCCGGAAATGGTCGGCATACGCGGATCGTCCCAGCCCTCCACATGCTTCTCGGTCACCAGCTGGTTCAGCTTGCGCTTGGACATCACGGTATATTCGAGATTCAGGCGCGAGAATTCGTACTGGCGCGGGTGAACCGGGATGCTGATGTTATCCAGCACCCAATCGTACAGGCGACGGTTGTCCTGGAACTCCAGCGTACACAGAGAGTGCGTGATGCCTTCCAGCGCATCGCTGATGCAGTGGGTAAAGTCGTACATCGGGTAGATGCACCACTTGCTGCCGGTCTGATGGTGATCGGCGAATTTAATGCGGTACAGCACCGGGTCGCGCATAACGATAAACGGCGAGGCCATATCGATTTTCGCACGCAGGCAGGCTTTACCTTCCGCAAAACCACCGGCGCGCATTTTTTCAAACAGCGCCAGGTTCTCTTCTACGCTGCGATCGCGGTACGGGCTGTTTTTGCCCGGCGCTTTCAGCGAACCGCGGTATTCGCGAATTTCTTCCGCCGACAGTTCGTCAACGTATGCCAGGCCTTTATTAATCAGTTCAACGGCGTAGCTGTGCAGCTGGTCGAAATAATCAGACGAGTAGCAAACTTTCCCGGACCAGTGGAAACCTAACCACTGCACGTCGTTTTTAATCGACTCAACGTATTCGATATCTTCCTTCACCGGGTTGGTGTCATCGAAGCGCAGGTTGCATTGGCCTTGATAATCCTGAGCAATGCCGAAGTTCAGGCAAATCGATTTCGCGTGGCCAATGTGCAGATAACCGTTCGGCTCCGGCGGGAAGCGCGTATGAACGGTGGTGTGCTTACCAGTAGCCAGATCTTCATCAATGATCTGACGAATAAAGTTAGTTGGGCGGGCTTCTGCCTCACTCATCGTGGGTTCCTCAAAGCGTAAACAACGTATAACGGGACATGATCTTACAAGCAGGACGTGGAGACAACTATTAGTTACTGAAAATACGTATCTGAAGGAGATTATGGGGTCATTTGCTGCAAAAAAAAGCGGCGGAAGTTTCCCCCCGCCGCACAGGCATAAACTCTACTCAGGAGCCTTACTTGCCTTTAATCTCATACAGCGGCGTCTGGCCGGCGATAACTTTACCGGTCGCCAGAATCACCAGCGCGCTGTAATCATCGCTGTTGCTGCAGACTACCGGGCTAATCATCGAACGGGCGTTCGCGTTAAGGAAGTCCAGATCCATTTCCAGAATCGGCTGACCGGCCTTCACTTCCGCGCCCTCTTCCACCAGGCGTTTGAAGCCCTGGCCGTTCAGCGCGACGGTATCAATACCCATATGGACGACGATTTCCGCACCGTTTTCCGTTTCCAGACAGAACGCGTGGTTGGTATTGAAGATCTTAACGATGGTACCCGCAGCCGGGGAGACAACGATCTTATCGGTCGGTTTCACCGCCACGCCGTCACCGACGGCCTTGCTGGCGAACGCTTCGTCCGGGACCTGCTCCAGCGCCACGATATCACCGGTAACGGGTGAAACCAGCGCGGCGATAGTTTTCGCGTTAGCCACAGCCTGCGGTTTCGCAGCCGCGGCGGCGACAGGCGCGCTGTCGGTTGCGGCGGCAGTAGCGGCTACCGGGCCACGTGCTACCACTTTTTTCATCTCATCACCGACGGACTCTGCTTTCGCACCGACGATAACCTGGATGGTTTGTTTGTTCAGTTTAACCACGCCGGAAGCGCCGAGGCGTTTACAGGCTGCATCGTTAACGCGCGCGGAATCCACAACGCTCAGACGCAGACGGGTAATACAGGCATCAATCGCCTTCAGGTTGTCAGTCCCGCCGACGGCCGCAATGTACTGCGTAGCCAGCTGAGTCAAACCTTCCTCGGTGTTGCTGTTGGCTTCCGAAGTCACCACGTCGTCAGTTTTATCTTCACGACCCGGCGTTTTCAGGTTGAACATGCGGATAACCGCGCTGAACAGCAGGAAGTAGATGAAGAAGAACACCACGCCCATGACAATCAGCATCCAGACGTTTTTGCTGGCTGCCGGCAGGCTGTACATCAGAACATAGTCAATGGCCCCTGCGGAGAAGGAGAAGCCCGCGTGGATACCCAGCGACGTTGCCACAAACAGGCTGATGCCGGTCAGGATGGCGTGCAGGAGGTACAGGAGCGGAGCCAGGAACATGAACAGGAATTCCAGCGGCTCGGTCACACCGGTCAGGAACGCGGTGATAGCGACCGACAGCAGCATACCGCCAACCATCGGACGACGCTCTTTCGGCGCAGCGAAGTACATCGCCAGCGCCGCACCCGGCAGACCGAACATCATGATCGGGAAGAAGCCGGACATGAACATCCCCGCGGTGCCGTCGCCGGCGTAGAAGCGGTTGATGTCGCCGTGGAACACCGCGCCTGCCGCGTTGGTGAACTCACCAATCTGGAACCAGGCAATGGTATTCAGCACCTGATGCAGACCGGTTGGGATCAGCAGACGGTTGATGAAACCGAAGATACCGGAACCCACCGCGCCCTCAGCCACGATCCACTCGCCGCCGGCGTGAATAGCGTGCTGTACCGGAGGCCAGACGTAGCCAAAGATGGCCGCCAGCACCAGGCAGAAGAAGCCGGTAGCGATAGGAACAAAACGTTTCCCACCGAAGAAGCTCAGGAAATCAGGCAGCTTAATGCCAGCCCAGCGGTTATAAACGGCACCGCCGACCAGACCGGTAATGATACCCGCCAGCACGCCCATGTTGATTTCAGGGTTGATGGTGACCATTGCTTTTGTTAATACGAAATAACCTACCGCACCGGCCAATGCCGCGGCGCCGGCGCTGTCTTTAGACCAGCTGGACGCCACGCCGATCGCAAAAATCAGCGCCAGGTTATCAAAGATCGCCCCGCCTGCCTGCGCGATGAACGCCACGTTAAGCAGATCGGGTTGACCGAATCGCAGCAGCAGCGCCGCGACGGGCAGCACCGCGATAGGGAGCTGTAACGCCCTACCGAGCCGCTGAAAGAAACCTAAAATATTCATCTTATTCCCCCTATGAGACCCCGATGAGGCTCACTCAAAGCCATTTTTTTATTGTGTAAAAAGGTCAGTTTTTTAACTTACCCGCAAAGTGTGTGAAAATTTAATTCGTATCGCAAATTAAACGCGTATTTTTTGTGACTATAATCACCAAATATCGTATTAACCCCTCCCCTGGACTGGCTAACAACGAAAACTTATTTTATCATTCAAAAAATCAACACGGATTGACCCGGTCGGCGTAGTTACTGCAATACTCTTCATAGAGTACTGGCGCCAATCCGCCAGGTTATAATTTAACTATAGAGGTGAAGAATGAGACTGATTCCCCTGGTAACAGCTGAACAAGTAGGCAAATGGGCTGCTCGCCACATCGTTAACCGCATTAATGCGTTCAAACCGACTGCGGACCGTCCGTTTGTACTGGGTCTGCCTACCGGTGGTACACCTCTTACCGCCTACAAAGCTCTGGTTGAGATGCACAAAGCGGGCCAGGTCAGCTTCGAACACGTTGTTACTTTCAACATGGATGAGTACGTTGGCCTGCCGAAGGAGCACCCGGAAAGCTATCATAGCTTTATGCACCGCAACTTCTTTGATCACGTTGATATTCAGGCAGAAAACATTAACCTGCTCAACGGTAATGCGCCAGACATCGATGCAGAATGTCGTCGCTATGAAGAAAAAATCCGCTCCTACGGCAAAATTAATCTGTTTATGGGGGGCGTAGGTAACGATGGTCACATCGCGTTCAACGAGCCGGCTTCTTCTCTGGCTTCCCGTACCCGTATTAAAACCCTGACCCATGACACCCGCGTGGCAAACTCCCGCTTCTTCGACGGCGACGTTGACCTGGTACCGAAATATGCGCTGACCGTTGGCGTTGGTACCCTGCTGGATGCCGAAGAAGTGATGATTCTGGTGCTGGGCCATCAGAAAGCGCTGGCGCTGCAGGCGGCGGTAGAAGGCAACGTCAACCACATGTGGACCATTACCTGTCTGCAGCTGCACCCGAAAGCAGTGATCGTTTGCGACGAGCCGTCCACCATGGAACTGAAAGTGAAGACGCTGAAATACTTCAACGAATTAGAAGCCGAAAACGTCAAAGGGCTGTAATCTGGTCCCGTCCTGCGGCTACCCCCGCGGGACATTTCTTTTTTTCTGATGCACAAAATCATTCAGGCGGCAGTAAAACGGTCAATTAACGGTCTGCTAAAGAGGCTGGCTTGAAGGATAGCGTGCGTAAACCGGGGGTCGTATGTATGCATTAACCCAAGGCCGGATCTATACCGGTCATGAAATTCTGGATGACCATGCGATAGTTATCGCTGATGGCCTTATCGAACGAATCTGTTCCTTGGCTGATTTACCGTCCGAGATTGAGCAACGCTCGGTCAATGGCGCCATTCTCGCCCCCGGTTTTATCGACGTCCAGCTGAACGGCTGCGGCGGCGTGCAGTTTAACGACAGCCCGGATGCGGTGACCGTCGAAACGCTGGAAATCATGCAGAAGGCCAACGAACGATCCGGCTGCACCAGCTATCTGCCAACGCTGATTACCTCCAGCGACGATCTGATGAAACAAGGCGTGCGCGTCATGCGCGAGTACCTACAAAAATATCCTAACCAGGCGCTGGGCCTGCACCTTGAAGGCCCGTGGCTGAACATCGTAAAAAAAGGGACTCACAACCCGGACTACGTGCGTAAACCGGACGCCGCGCTGGTGGACTTCCTGTGCGAAAATGCCGATGTCATCACCAAGGTGACCCTTGCTCCGGAGCGCGTCGGGCCAGAAGTGATTCGCCAGCTGGTCAACGCCGGGATTGTCGTCTCCGCAGGGCACTCCAACGCCACCCTTAAGGAAGCCAAAATCGGTTTCCGCGCGGGCATCACTTTTGCGACCCATCTGTATAACGCCATGCCGTATATTACCGGACGCGAGCCGGGCCTGGCGGGCGCTATTTTTGACGAGCCGGACGTTTACTGCGGTATTATCGTCGACGGTATGCACGTTGATTATGCTAACGTACGCAATGCGAAGCGCCTGAAGGGCGACAAGCTGTGCCTCGTAACCGATGCGACCGCGCCGGCGGGTGCCAATATTGAGCAGTTCATTTTTGCTGGTAAAACAATATACTACCGTAACGGACTGTGCGTAGATGAAAACGGTACCCTCAGTGGTTCTTCGCTGACCATGATTGAAGGCGTGCGTAATCTCGTTGAACATTGCGGTATCGCGCTGGAAGAAGTGTTGCGGATGGCAACCCTCTACCCTGCGCGTGCCATTGGCGTGGAAAAGCAGCTCGGCAGCATTGCGCCGGGAATGGTCGCTAACCTGACCGCCTTTACCCGCGACTATAAAATCATCAAGACCATCGTTAATGGTAACGAGGTCGTCACTGAGTAAGTAAAAGTATGACAGCAGGCGGACATGCTCAAATTGGTAACGTTGATCTCGTAAAACAGCTGAACAGCGCGGCCGTATACCGCCTGATTGACCAGCATGGCCCTATCTCGCGCATTCAGATCGCGGAACAAAGCCAGCTTGCCCCTGCCAGCGTGACTAAAATCACGCGTCAACTGATTGAACGCGGGCTGATCAAAGAAGTCGATCAGCAGGCCTCCACCGGAGGCCGCCGCGCCATCTCCATCATTGCGGAGACCCGCAGCTTCCAGGCCATCGGCATACGCCTCGGCCGCTACGACGCCACGCTGACCCTGTACGATTTAAGCAGCAAGACGCTGGAAGAGGAGCACTTCCCGCTGCCGGAACGCACCCAGGAAACCCTCGAACACGCGCTGCTGAACATCATCGCCGCCTTTAGCGAACGCTGCCAGCGCAAGATCCGCGAACTCATCGCTATCTCGGTGATTTTACCCGGCCTTGTCGATCCGGAAAGCGGCGTCATCCGCTACATGCCGCACATTCAGGTAGAGAACTGGGGTCTGGTAGAGGCGCTGGAAAAACGCTTTAAAGTCACCTGTTTTGTCGGCCATGATATCCGCAGCCTGGCGCTGGCTGAGCACTACTTTGGGGCAAGTCAGGACTGCGAGGACTCTATTCTGGTGCGCGTCCACCGCGGCACCGGGGCAGGAATCATCTCCAACGGACGCATTTTTATCGGCCGCAACGGTAACGTGGGCGAGATCGGCCATATCCAGGTCGACCCGCTCGGCGAACGCTGCCACTGCGGCAACTTCGGCTGCCTGGAGACCGTTGCCGCGAATGCGGCCATCGAACAGCGGGTGCGCCACCTGCTGGAACAGGGCTATCAGAGTCGCCTTAGCGTCGATGAGTGCAATATAAAAGCCATCTGCAAAGCCGCCAATAAGGGCGATACGCTGGCCTGCGAGGTTATCGAACACGTCGGTCGCCACCTGGGGAAAACCATCGCCATCGCCATTAACCTGTTCAACCCGCAGAAAGTGGTGATCGCCGGTGAAATCATCGAAGCCGAAAAGGTTTTGCTGCCGGCCATCGAAGGCTGTATTAACGCCCAGGCGCTAAAAGCGTTTCGTAAAAATCTGCCGGTGGTGCGTTCCACGCTCGACCATCGTTCGGCGATCGGCGCCTTTGCGCTGGTGAAACGCGCGATGCTCAACGGGATCCTGCTCCAGCGTTTGCTGGAAAGTTAGCGTATTCTGGTTCACGAATTTCTGCTTTTCTTCAACGATGTCGGACTGTCCATGACCATTCAAAACGTAATTTGTGATATTGACGGCGTGCTGATGCACGACAATGTGGCCGTACCGGGCGCTGCTGAATTTATCAAACGCATTCTCGAAAAAGATATGCCGCTGGTGATGTTGACCAACTATCCGTCCCAGACCGGCCAGGATCTGGCAAACCGCTTCGCCACGGCGGGCATTGAAGTCCCGGATAGCGCCTTTTATACCTCAGCTATGGCGACCGCCGACTTTCTGCGCCGTCAGGAAGGCAAAAAAGCCTACGTTGTGGGTGAAGGCGCGCTGATCCACGAGCTTTATAAGGCTGGCTTCACCATCACCGACGTCAACCCGGATTTTGTCATCGTCGGCGAGACCCGCTCCTTCAACTGGGAGATGATGCACAAAGCGGCCTTCTTTGTGGCAAACGGCGCGCGCTTTATTGCCACCAATCCGGACACCCACGGCCGCGGCTTCTACCCGGCCTGCGGCGCGCTGTGCGCGGGCATTGAGAAGATCTCCGGCCGCAAGCCGTTTTACGTCGGCAAGCCGAGCCCGTGGATTATCCGCTCCGCGCTGAACAAGATGCAGGCGCACTCCGAGCAAACCGTGATTGTCGGCGATAACCTGCGTACCGATATTCTGGCAGGCTTCCAGGCCGGACTGGAAACGATCCTCGTGCTGTCCGGCGTCTCGACGCTCGACGATATCGACAGCCTGCCGTTCCGGCCGTCGTGGATCTATCCGTCGGTCGCCGAAATTGATATTTTCTAAGCCAAACCACGTCCCAGGACGTGGTTTTTCATTTATCACCGGCAATTAAAAACCCTCATCTAATAAAATCAGCTTATTTTTGAACATCCATCAATAAAGCCGCTCAAAACATGCTCTTTTTTTAATATTCAACAATCACAATTGCGTTTTTTCCTGTTAGCCCCGTAAATCCCTTGCACCGCCCTCTCCTTTGCGGCATTTTCTTAAGCACGCACTAAGACCTCGCAACAAGACGACGTCTGCACAACATCAAATACGACAGGGTAACGGAGAAGGCTATGTGTTCAATTTTCGGCGTACTGGATATTAAAACTGACGCGGTAGAACTGCGTAAAAAGGCACTGGAGCTTTCCCGCCTGATGCGCCACCGCGGGCCGGACTGGTCCGGCGTCTACGCCAGCGATAAAGCCATTCTGGTACATGAACGTTTGTCTATCGTTGACGTTAACGCCGGCGCTCAGCCGCTGTATAACCAACAAAAAACTCACGCCCTGGCGGTAAACGGCGAAATTTATAACCACCAGGCGCTGCGCGCAGAATACGGCGACCGCTATACCTTCCAGACCGGTTCGGACTGCGAAGTCATCCTCGCGCTGTATCAGGAAAAAGGTCCGGCCTTCCTCGACGATCTGCAGGGAATGTTTGCCTTCGCGCTGTACGACAGCGAGAAGGATGCTTATCTGATCGGCCGCGACCATATCGGTATTATTCCGCTGTATATGGGTCACGACGAACACGGTAACTTCTACGTCGCATCAGAAATGAAGGCGCTGGTTCCGGTGTGCCGCACCATTAAAGAGTTCCCGGCCGGCAGCTACCTGTGGAGCAAAGATGGCGAAATCCGCGAATACTACCAGCGCGACTGGTTTGATTACGACGCGGTAAAAGACAACGTTACCGATAAAAACGAACTGCGTCAGGCGCTGGAAGAGTCGGTGAAAAGCCACCTGATGTCCGACGTTCCTTACGGCGTGCTGCTTTCCGGCGGTCTGGACTCTTCGGTCATTTCCGCAATCACCAAAAAGTTCGCCGCCCGTCGCGTTGAAGATCAGGAGCGTAGCGAAGCCTGGTGGCCGCAGCTGCACTCATTTGCCGTCGGCCTTGAAGGGTCGCCGGATCTGAAAGCCGCGCAGGAAGTGGCCAACCATCTGGGTACCGTCCACCACGAGATCCACTTCACCGTGCAGGAAGGCCTCGACGCCATTCGCGACGTGATCTATCACATCGAAACTTACGACGTGACCACCATCCGCGCGTCGACCCCGATGTATCTGATGTCGCGTAAAATCAAAGCGATGGGCATTAAGATGGTGCTGTCAGGCGAAGGTTCTGATGAGGTCTTTGGCGGCTATCTCTATTTCCACAAAGCGCCGAACGCCAAAGAGCTGCATGAAGAAACCGTGCGCAAGCTGCAGGCGCTGCATATGTTTGACTGCGCCCGTGCGAACAAAGCGATGTCCGCGTGGGGCGTGGAAGCCCGCGTGCCGTTCCTCGACAAGCAGTTCCTCGACGTCGCGATGCGCATCAACCCGCAGGATAAGATGTGCGGCAACGGTAAAATGGAAAAGCATATCCTGCGCGAATGCTTTGAATCCTACCTGCCGGCAAGCGTGGCGTGGCGTCAGAAAGAGCAGTTCTCTGATGGCGTCGGCTACAGCTGGATCGATACGCTGAAAGAAGTTGCGGCCAAACAGATTTCCGACCAGCAGCTGGAAACCGCCGGCTTCCGTTTCCCGTACAACACGCCATCGTCGAAAGAGGCGTATCTGTACCGTGAAATCTTCGAAGAGCTGTTCCCGCTGCCAAGCGCCGCGGAGTGTGTCCCCGGTGGCCCGTCAGTCGCCTGCTCTTCGGCTAAAGCGATCGAATGGGATGAAACCTTCAAAACCATGAACGATCCGTCAGGACGCGCGGTAGGCGTGCACCAGTCGGCCTATAAATAATCACGCCAGACGACAAACGGACCCCGCGGGGTCCGTTTTTTTATGCCTTTATTTACGGCTTAAAAGCGATAAATAACCAATAATTGCCGATTATTCCACCACGCTGTTCGCAACCTAACCAAACAGTCACATTCCGGCGATTTTCCTTGAAAAAGAGGTTGACGCTCGCAGGCCCAATACGCATAATGCGCCCCGCAACGCCGATAAGGTAACGCGAAAAAAAAGATGGCTACGTAGCTCAGCTGGTTAGAGCACATCACTCATAATGATGGGGTCACAGGTTCGAATCCCGTCGTAGCCACCATCTTTTTTTGCGGGAGTGGCGAAATTGGTAGACGCACCAGATTTAGGTTCTGGCGCCGCAAGGTGTGCGAGTTCAAGTCTCGCCTCCCGCACCATTCACCGAAAGCGTTGCGCGGATGGGGTATCGCCAAGCGGTAAGGCACCGGTTTTTGATACCGGCATTCCCTGGTTCGAATCCAGGTACCCCAGCCATATTTCTTCGAGGTTAGCGGTTCACCGCGACGGTTATTGGGGTATCGCCAAGCGGTAAGGCACCGGTTTTTGATACCGGCATCCCCTGGTTCGAATCCAGGTACCCCAGCCATCGAAGAATATGATAAGATTTGGCTACGTAGCTCAGCTGGTTAGAGCACATCACTCATAATGATGGGGTCACAGGTTCGAATCCCGTCGTAGCCACCAGATAGGGAATTATTGATTCAGTTCGATAAATCCAAAAAAATTGTTGGGGTATCGCCAAGCGGTAAGGCTCTGGTTTCTGATACCAGCATTCCGAGGTTCGAATCCTCGTACCCCAGCCAATTTAAAAAAGTCGCTCACTTGTGAGCGCACCCGTTGGGGTATCGCCAAGCGGTAAGGCTCTGGTTTCTGATACCAGCATTCCGAGGTTCGAATCCTCGTACCCCAGCCACTTAGTAACAAAAAAGCTCGCTTCGGCGAGCTTTTTTGTTTTTATCGTCCGCCGTTTTCAGCGCACGCTAGCATCAAGCACCTCCCCGGCTTCGCGCAGCGCAGGCCGGGGAGGTGCTTAGCTACAGCCCCAGCGCATACTTCAGCGCCTGACGCTTTAAAATGCCCGCCCGCGCCGCCGCCATCAGGCCGATATTGCGCAGCGCGCGCACCGGCGCCAGATCGTTACTGAAGCCAACGTAAAACAGATCCATCCCCGACTGCATAATGAAATTATCGGCTCTCCGCCGCGTCTGATAGCGTTTGAGCACCGGCAGGCTGTCCCACTCCTCACCGCGATCCCGCGCGCGCGTTAAGACATCCAGCAGCGCATCAACGTCGCGATAGCCGAGGTTGACGCCCTGCCCCGCCAGCGGATGAATGGTATGCGCGGCGTCGCCCACCAGCGCCAGACCCGGCTGCACATACTGCAGCGCGTGGCGGCGGGTCAGCGGAAACGCGCCGGCGCTTAGCGGCGTGACATCGCCACAGCGCGACGGAAAGTGGCGCCCGATCTCCTGCCTGAGCTGCGCCATGCTCATCCCCTGCAGCTGACGAATTCGCGCGGGGGTGTCATACCAGACCAACGAGGCCCAGCGATCGAACAGCGGCAGAAACGCGCGCGGCCCGGACGGCGTAAACTGCTGCCAGGTGCTATCGCCGGGATCGTCGGAGCACTGGACGCTAATCAGCATGCAGGACTGCTGGTACTGCCACGCATGTACGCCAATACCGGCCAGCCGACGCACCTCGGAGTTTGCGCCGTCGGCGCCGATAACCAGCCGGGCCGCGCACTCGCCGCCGTCGCTCAGGCGCAATTGCGTATGCCCAGATTCGCGCAGCAGCGCCTGCAGCGAAACGCCAACCCGCAGCGTGACCTGCTCATGCGCTTCCAGAGCCTGCCACAGAGCAAGCTGCAGCACGTTATTCTCGACCATATAGCCCAGCTCAGACAGCGCCAGCTCCGCGGCATCGAAGGAGACGTGGGCCGCTTCCCACTCCCAGGTCTCGAGACGACGATAGGGATGCACGCGCATCGCGCGTATCGCCTCCCAGACGCCGAGGCTTTTCAACAGCCCGACTGAAGAAGAGCCGATCGCCGAAATGCGCACGTCCGGCGGTAGCGCCGGATCGAAGGCCGCGGGCGCGGCCTTCTCGATCACCGTCACCGTAAAACCGCGCTGCGCCAGCCCCAGCGCGAGGGCGCCGCCGACCATTCCACCGCCAATAATGGCGATATCCGTTGCGTGAGTTGTCATGGCAATTATCCTTAAAACCTCAATCCGTTCAGTTTACCGGATTTTCAGGCGCCCTGCGGCGATTACGCTCGCACTGGTCAGGGCACGACCAAAGCATTACAATATGCCCCCTGCAATCCTGGCTATACTCGTCGTTTTTCAAATTGCAGGTGCCCTGGCAGCGCCCGGTCCCCTGGCGAGCTGCGATTTTGCGGCCTGCCGCCTGCAATTCGAAATTCATAGGGCATCTGTACCCGTCATTTTGGATATCTATAATTGAGCATGAGCATGTCGATGACAAAAAAACTCCATATTAAAACCTGGGGCTGTCAGATGAACGAATACGATTCATCAAAGATGGCCGATCTGCTGGATGCCACGCACGGGTATCAGCTCACTGAAATCGCGGAAGAAGCGGATGTACTGCTGCTCAATACCTGCTCAATCCGTGAGAAGGCCCAGGAAAAAGTCTTCCACCAGCTGGGCCGCTGGAAATTACTGAAAGAAAAAAATCCCAACCTGATTATCGGAGTCGGCGGCTGCGTCGCCTCGCAGGAAGGCAAGCTCATCCGTCAGCGCGCCCACTATGTCGACATTATTTTTGGCCCGCAGACGCTCCATCGCCTGCCGGAAATGATTAACTCGGTGCGCGGCAACCGCCGCCCGGTGGTCGACGTAAGCTTCCCGGAAATCGAAAAGTTCGACCGTCTGCCGGAACCTCGCGCCGACGGACCGACGGCGTTCGTCTCCATTATGGAAGGCTGCAACAAGTATTGTACCTACTGCGTGGTGCCCTATACCCGCGGCGAAGAGGTCAGCCGTCCTTCTGACGATATCCTGTTCGAGATTGCCCAACTGGCGGCTCAGGGCGTCCGCGAGGTCAACCTGCTCGGACAGAACGTTAACGCCTGGCGCGGTGAAAACTACGACGGCACCACCGGCAGCTTTGCCGATCTGCTGCGTCTGGTCGCGGCGATCGACGGGATCGATCGCATTCGCTTCACCACCAGCCACCCGATTGAATTTACCGATGACATTATCGACGTCTATCGCGACACCCCGGAGCTGGTAAGCTTCCTGCATCTGCCGGTTCAGAGCGGCTCTGACCGCGTGCTGAACCTGATGGGGCGCACCCACACGGCGCTGGAATATAAAGGCATCGTTCGCAAGCTGTACGAGGCGCGGCCGAATATCCAGATCAGCTCCGACTTTATCGTCGGCTTCCCTGGCGAAACCAACGACGATTTCGAAAAGACCATGAAGCTGATTGCCGATGTTAATCTCGACGTCAGCTACAGCTTTGTCTTCTCCGCGCGGCCGGGGACGCCGGCGGCGGATATGGTCGACGACGTTCCGGAAAAAGATAAGAAACAGCGCCTGTATATTCTGCAGGAGCGCATCAACCAGCAGGCGATGGCCTGGAGCCGCAGGATGCTCGGCACCACCCAGCGTATTCTGGTCGAAGGGACCTCCCGCAAGAGCATTATGGAGCTCACCGGGCGCACCGAAAATAACCGGGTCGTCAACTTCGAAGGGACGCCGGATATGATCGGCAAGTTTGTCGATGTCGAGATCGTCGACGTCTACACCAACTCGCTGCGCGGAAAAATCGTGCGTACCGAAGAGGAAATGGGGCTGCGCATTGTGGAATCACCGCAATCCGTCATCGCGCGGACCCGTAAAGAAAACGATTCGGGCGTCACGCTTTATCAGCCTTAATCCGTTCAGGCCTGCCGGCTCCGGCAGGCCTTGTATTTCCTCTCCCGGACCCAATATTCATAGCAATGCTTGCGCCATATTCCCGTGACGTGAATAATTTCCTTACCCGCCGGGGTAACGCCTGCATGAAGGCGGGTATACCTTTTTACCGCCCGGCAAAACGCAGATAAGAGGAACAGCTTGAACACAGAAACCCGTGAAATCACCCTGGAGCCAGCGGACAACGCGCGCCTGCTTGGACTGTGCGGCCCGTTTGACGACAACATCAAACAGCTTGAGCGCCGGTTGGGCATCGAAATCAGCCGCCGTGACAATCACTTTAAGCTGACCGGACGCCCAATATGCGTGAACGCGGCTGCGGATATTCTGCGCAGCCTGTACGTCGATACCGCCCCAATGCGCGGGCAGATTAACGATATCGAGCCGGAACAGATTCACCTTGCCATCAAAGAGGCCCGCGTGCTGGAGCAGAGCGCCGAGAGCGTCCCTGAGTACGGCAAGGCCATTAATATCAAGACCAAGCGTGGCGTTATCAAGCCCCGTACGCCAAACCAGGCGCAGTACGTCGCTAATATTCTCGACCACGATATCACCTTCGGCGTCGGCCCTGCCGGTACCGGGAAAACCTATCTGGCGGTTGCCGCCGCGGTCGATGCTCTTGAACGTCAGGACGTGCGTCGTATTCTGCTGACCCGCCCCGCCGTTGAGGCCGGTGAGAAGCTGGGCTTCCTGCCGGGGGATCTGAGCCAGAAGGTCGACCCCTATTTGCGCCCGCTGTACGATGCGCTGTTCGAAATGATGGGCTTTGAGAAAGTTGAGAAACTGATCGAGCGCAACGTGATTGAAGTCGCGCCGCTGGCCTACATGCGCGGCCGTACGCTGAACGACGCCTTTATCATTCTCGATGAAAGCCAGAACACCACCATCGAACAGATGAAGATGTTCCTGACCCGTATCGGCTTTAATTCTAAAGCGGTGATCACCGGCGACGTCACCCAGATTGACCTGCCGCGCAGCACCAAATCCGGCCTCCGCCACGCCATCGAAGTTCTGGCGGAAGTCGATGAAATCAGCTTCAACTTCTTCAATAGCGAAGACGTGGTGCGCCACCCGGTGGTTGCCCGTATCGTCAATGCCTATGAAGCGTGGGAAGAAGCGGATCAAAAACGTAAAGCAGAACTGGCCGCCGAGCGCAAACGCGAAGCCCAGGAACAGGAGCAGAAATGAGTCAGGTCATTCTCGATTTACAGCTGGCTTGCGAAGAGAACGGCGGGCTGCCGGATGAAGCGCAGTTTCAGCGCTGGCTGGATGCCGTGATCCCGCAGTTCCAGGAAGAGTCGGAAGTTACCGTTCGCCTGGTAGACGAAGCCGAGAGCCACGAGCTAAATCTGACCTATCGCGGCAAGGATAAGCCGACCAACGTCCTGTCATTCCCCTTCGAAGCGCCGCCGGGTATCGAGCTGCCGCTGCTCGGCGATTTGATCATCTGCCGCCAGGTGGTTGAGCAGGAAGCGAAAGAGCAGGAAAAACCGCTGGAAGCGCACTGGGCGCATATGGTTATTCATGGCAGCCTGCACCTGCTGGGCTATGACCATATCGTTGATGAAGAAGCGGAAGAGATGGAAAGCCTCGAAACAGAGATAATGCTTGCTCTGGGCTATGAGGATCCGTACATTGCCGAGAAGGAATAACCTGCCGCCGGCTTTGCCGGCGACTGGCCGCTATGCCGGGCGCTGAGTATACGCGCGACGTGCGACGATTTAACTAACATGAGAACCCACACGACGCCATGAGCGACGACAACTCACACAGTAGTGACACAGTAAACAGCAAAAAGGGATTCTTCTCCCTGTTACTCAGCCAGCTCTTTCACGGAGAACCCAAAAACCGTGATGAACTGCTGGCGCTGATCCGTGATTCCGGGCAGAACGATCTTATCGACGAAGATACGCGCGATATGCTCGAAGGGGTAATGGACATCGCCGACCAGCGCGTCCGCGATATTATGATCCCCCGCTCGCAGATGATTACCCTGAAACGCAACCAGACCCTGGACGAGTGCCTCGATGTCATCATCGAATCCGCCCACTCGCGTTTCCCGGTGATCAGCGAAGACAAAGATCACATCGAAGGGATTCTGATGGCCAAAGATCTGCTGCCGTTTATGCGCAGCGACTCCGAAGCCTTCAGCATGGAAAAAGTGTTACGCCCGGCGGTTGTCGTGCCTGAAAGCAAGCGGGTCGACCGAATGCTGAAAGAGTTCCGCTCCCAGCGTTATCATATGGCTATCGTTATCGATGAGTTTGGCGGCGTCTCCGGTCTGGTGACCATTGAAGACATCCTTGAACTTATCGTCGGTGAGATCGAAGACGAATACGATGAAGAAGAAGATATCGATTTTCGTCAGCTGAGCCGCCACACCTGGACGGTCCGCGCGCTGGCCTCCATTGAAGACTTCAACGAAGCCTACGGCACCCACTTCAGCGATGAAGAAGTTGATACCATTGGCGGACTGGTGATGCAGGCCTTTGGCCATCTGCCGGCTCGCGGCGAGTCTATCGACATTGATGGTTACCAATTCAAGGTCGCAATGGCCGATAGCCGACGTATTATCCAGGTACATGTCAAACTTCCTGACGACGCGCCGCAGCCGAAGCTGGAAGACTAATCACACGGGACGATTAACCTAAATGGTATTTGCCTCTCTTCTCGAACGCCAGCGCGTACGCCTGCTGCTGGCGCTACTATTCGGAGCCAGCGGAACGCTGGCTTTTTCTCCTTATGACATCTGGCCCGCGGCGATTATTTCGCTCATCGGCCTGCAGGGCTTAACCCTTAACCGTCGTCCTTTGCAGAGCACCTGGATTGGTTTCTTCTGGGGCATGGGGCTGTTCGGTTCGGGGATTAACTGGGTCTACGTCAGCATCGCGCAGTTTGGCGGCATGCCTGGCCCGGTCAACGTGTTCCTCGTGGTGCTGCTGGCGGCGTATATGTCGCTGTACACCGGGCTGTTCGCCGGCCTGCTCTCCCGCCTGTGGCCGAAAACCAGCTGGCTGCGCGTCGCCATCGCCGCGCCGGTAGTCTGGCAAATCACCGAGTTCCTGCGCGGCTGGGTGCTGACCGGCTTCCCGTGGCTGCAGTTTGGCTACAGCCAGATTGACGGCCCGCTGAAAGGCTTAGCCCCGATCGTGGGCGTCGAGGCGATTAACTTCCTGCTGATGGTGGTCAGCGGCCTGCTGGCGCTGGCCGTCGTCCGGCGCAGCTGGAAACCGCTGATCGTCGCCGCGGTGCTCTTCGCCCTGCCCTTCCCGCTGCGCTACATCCAGTGGTATCAGCTGCTGCCGGAGCGCGCGACCGAAGTGTCGCTGGTGCAAGGCGATATTCCTCAGGCCCTGAAGTGGGATGAAAAACAGCTGTTCAACACGCTGAAGACCTATCTGGATCTGACCCAGCCGCATATGGGCTCATCCCAGCTGATTATCTGGCCCGAATCCGCCATTCCGGATCTGGAGATCAATCAGCAGAATTTCCTCACCATGATGGATGACCTGCTGCGGTCGAAAAACAGTTCGCTGGTGACCGGCATCGTCGATGCCCGGCTGAACAAGCAGAATCGATACGATACCTACAACACCATCATTACGCTGGGCAAGGATAACCCTTACAGCTACGGCTCCACCGATCGCTACAACAAGAACCATCTGGTTCCGTTTGGCGAGTTTGTACCGCTGGAATCGATTCTGCGTCCGCTGGCGCCGTTCTTCGATCTGCCGATGTCCTCCTTCAGCCGCGGCCCGTACGTTCAGCCGCAGCTGGTGGCGCACAACCTGAAGCTGACGGCCGCCATCTGCTACGAGATCATTCTCGGCGAGCAGGTGCGCGATAATTTCCGCCCGGATACCGACTTCCTGCTGACCATCTCCAACGACGCCTGGTTTGGCAAGTCGATAGGCCCCTGGCAGCACTTCCAGATGGCGCGCATGCGGGCGCTGGAGCTGGCGCGCCCGCTGCTGCGCAGCACCAATAACGGCATTACCGCCGTCATTGGTCCTCGGGGGGAAATTCAGGACATGATCCCGCAGTTCACCCGCGCCGTGTTAACCACGAAGGTGACGCCGACGACGGGCCTGACCCCATACGCCCGTACCGGCAACTGGCCGCTGTGGTCGCTGACCGCGCTGTTTGGTTTCGGCGCGCTGCTGATGAGCCTGCGTCAACGCCGCCGCTAAGCCCTTCTCCGCCCCGCCCCGGTGAGACGCATCGCCGGGGATTTTTCTCTTCCCGCCTAATCTGGCACGCCCATTGCTTAATATACTTACATCGCGCCGCTATGGCTGCTGGTACAACCGGGTTGCACCACAGGTAAACCTGCTGCGCGCTATTTTGGTGCAATGAACGATTTTTGCCTTTAAATGGTGCGGACCACTTCGCAAAAATAAACAATATAACAGCAAAATCTTTACATTAAGCCAAACTAAATGCTAACAAACACATACAAACGCTGCACTTAAAGGCAGCAGCGATAATAAAACACAGACACACTCACAATGGGCATCAATGGCGTCCCTGGCGCTGCGGATAAGGAGTTGGATATGCAATTACGTAAACTGGCCACAGCTATGCTGGTCATGGGTATGACCGCCGGCCTGGCGCACGCGGAAGATGCCGCACCGGCTACAGGCCAGAGCACTCTGGATAAAATTGCCAAAAACGGCGTGATCGTCGTTGGCCATCGCGAATCATCCGTACCGTTCTCCTACTACGATAACCAGCAGCAGGTCGTCGGCTACTCGCAGGATTACTCCAACGCCATTGTCGATGCTATCAAGAAGAAGCTGAACAAACCTGACCTGCAGGTAAAACTGATTCCGGTCACCTCGCAGAACCGTATTCCGCTGCTGCAAAACGGGACCTACGATTTCGAATGTGGCTCCACGACCAACAACCTGGAGCGGCAGAAACAGGCTGCTTTCTCTGACACCATTTTTGTCGTCGGCACCCGCCTGCTGGCGAAAAAAGGTGGCGCGATCAAAGACTTTGCTGACCTGAAAGATAAAGCCGTCGTGGTCACTTCCGGGACAACCTCAGAAATTCTGCTGCATAAGCTGAACGATGAGAAAAAAATGAATATGCGCATCATCAGCGCCAAGGATCACGGCGACTCCTTCCGTACTCTGGAAAGCGGCCGCGCGGTGGCCTTTATGATGGATGACGCGCTGCTGGCCGGCGAACGCGCTAAGGCCAAGAAACCGGACAACTGGGAAATCATCGGCACGCCGCAGTCCCAGGAAGCCTACGGCTGTATGCTGCGTAAAGACGATCCGCAGTTCAAAACTCTGGTAGACGACACCGTCGCCAAGGCGCAGACCTCTGGCGAAGCGGCAAAATGGTTCGACAAGTGGTTCAAAAACCCAATCCCGCCGAAGAACCTGAATATGAACTTCGAACTCTCTGAAGATATGAAGGCGCTGTTCAAATCACCTAATGACAAGGCTCTTAACTAATTAAAAAAACAAGGGGCAGGACATCCTGCCCTCCCGATTGTTGTCACAGCACGGACAGACTATACGGTGGCTGGTCGTTCCCCAGCCGCCGCGAATACCGAAGTACGCTGGACAAGGATCTTCGAGGGTAGCGCTGCTACCCTTTTTTTTCCAGGAGTCATTTATGTCAATAGACTGGAACTGGGGGATATTCCTGCAACAGGCCCCGTTCGGCAACACCACCTATCTGGGCTGGCTATGGAGCGGCTTTCAGGTCACCGTCGCCCTGTCGGTTACCGCCTGGGTTATCGCTTTTCTCGTCGGCTCGCTCTTCGGTATTTTACGTACCGCGCCTAATCGACTGTTATCCAGCATCGGCACCTGCTACGTCGAACTGTTCCGTAACGTTCCGCTGATCGTGCAGTTCTTTACCTGGTACCTGGTCGTGCCGGAACTGCTGCCGGAAAATATCGGCATGTGGTTCAAGTCCGAGCTGGACCCAAATATTCAGTTCTTTATCTCCTCCATGCTCTGCCTCGGGCTGTTTACCGCCGCCCGCGTGTGTGAGCAGGTGCGGGCGGCGATCCAGTCGCTGCCGCGCGGGCAGAAAAACGCCGGGCTGGCAATGGGCCTCACCCTGCCGCAGACCTATCGCTACGTGCTGCTGCCCAACGCCTATCGGGTTATCGTCCCGCCGATGACGTCGGAAATGATGAACCTGGTAAAAAACTCGGCTATCGCCTCCACCATCGGGCTGGCGGATATGGCGGCGCAGGCGGGCAAGCTGCTGGATTACTCCGCCCACGCCTGGGAGTCGTTTACCGCAATTACCCTCGCCTATGTGTTCATTAACGCGGTGATTATGCTGATTATGTATGTGGTTGAGCGCAAAGTTCGCCTGCCGGGCAATTTGGGGGGCAAATAATAATGTACGATTTTGACTGGAGTTCCATCGTTCCATCCATGCCGTATCTGCTGGCAGGACTGGTCATCACCCTGAAAATTACCGTTATCGCCATCGTTATCGGTATTGTCTGGGGCACCCTTCTGGCGGTTATGCGTCTGTCGAGCTTTTTACCGCTGGCGTGGTTTGCCAAAACCTACGTCAACGTATTCCGCTCCATCCCGCTGGTGATGGTGCTGCTGTGGTTTTATCTGATTGTTCCCGGCTTTTTACAGAACGTGCTTGGCCTGTCGCCGAAGACCGATATCCGGCTCATTTCGGCCATGATTGCGTTCTCCATGTTTGAAGCGGCGTACTATTCGGAAATTATCCGCGCGGGAATCCAGAGCATCTCCCGCGGGCAGTCCAGCGCCGCGCTGGCGCTGGGGATGACCCACTGGCAGTCGATGAAGCTGATTATCCTGCCGCAGGCCTTTCGCGCGATGGTGCCGCTGCTGTTAACCCAGGGGATCGTCCTGTTCCAGGATACCTCGCTGGTCTATGTTCTGAGCCTGGCAGATTTCTTCCGCACCGCGTCCACTATCGGCGAGCGTGACGGAACCCAGGTCGAAATGATCCTGTTCGCAGGTGCCGTTTATTTTGCAATTAGTCTCAGCGCATCGCTGTTGGTCAGTTGGTTGAAGAAAAGGACTGTGTAATGATTACCCTGAAAAACGTTTCAAAATGGTATGGTCACTTTCAGGTGCTGACCGATTGCTCCACGGAAGTGAAAAAAGGTGAAGTGGTAGTGGTTTGCGGGCCGTCCGGCTCGGGAAAATCAACGCTGATTAAAACCGTTAACGGCCTGGAGCCGATTCAACAGGGCGAGATAACCGTTGACGGCACCAGGGTGAACGATAAAAAAACCAACCTCGCCAAACTGCGCTCCCGCGTCGGGATGGTATTCCAGCACTTCGAACTGTTTCCGCATCTGTCGATTATCGACAACCTGACGCTGGCGCAGGTAAAAGTGCTCAACCGCGATAAGGCCGCTTCCCGCGCCAAAGGGCTGAAGCTGCTGGAGCGCGTGGGGCTTTCCGCCCACGCGGAAAAATATCCGGCGCAGCTTTCAGGCGGCCAGCAGCAGCGCGTGGCTATCGCCCGCGCGCTGTGCATGGATCCGATTGCCATGCTGTTTGACGAACCGACCTCGGCGCTGGATCCGGAGATGATCAACGAAGTGCTGGACGTCATGGTCGAACTGGCAAACGAAGGGATGACCATGATGGTGGTGACCCACGAAATGGGCTTCGCGCGCAAGGTCGCCAACCGGGTGATCTTTATGGATGAAGGGAAGATCGTCGAAGATGCCGATAAAGAAGCATTTTTCGCCAACCCGCAGTCCGAACGCGCAAAAGACTTCCTCGCCAAAATCCTCCACTAACGGTCAGGCGCGCACGGGTCCGTGCGCGCTGTTCACGGCAATTCTCAACGCAATATTAAGGTTCGAACGGCCGGCGCTGGAACTGATCGTGGCCGCACTTCGGGCAGCGCGGCAGCACGTCCGGGGTGTAAACCGCCAGATGGTAGTGGCACTTCTCGCACACCAGATTACCCAGCCCGACCACCTCGCCGCTATGGTACACGCCGTGGTGGTTCAGGTCCTGAAACACCTCGCGCCACTCCAGCTGAGTTTTATCCGTAATATCGGCCAGCTCCTGCCACAGGCTCTCCTTTATGACCCGCATAAATACGCTGTCCGTCAGCTCATCCTGGCTCTCTTCATAGCTGCGGGCAAACTCTTCCAGATCGCGCCTTACCGCCTTAGTCAGCGTCTCAACTTCGCGATGCGTTAACTCACCAGACTGGCTGATTTTCACCCGCGCCTGCTCCACCAGCGCGTCTATATCACGCTCTCCACTGCGTAACCGTTCGCTGAGCGTTGACACCAGCTCGCGGTAGAATTGAGCAACCTTGTTCATCATTTCGCCTCCAGTGTGGTTAACTTATTCTAATAATAGACGTTATCTGCCGGCTGCTTTGCCATCCAGGCCACAGAGTCGCTAAATATTCTCCGCCGCTTTTGCCGATGTTAATGTGCGAAAGGCTGTTTTGACGTGGGCGTTTGGGCTATGCTATGCCGATCTGAGATAACACATCCATTGGCTACATATGTAGCTGTATTGAAAACAGGACCACTGGCTGCCATGCAAGAGCAATACCGCCCGGAAGAGATAGAATCGAAAGTCCAGCTTCACTGGGACGATAATCGTACATTTGAAGTCACTGAAGACGAGAGCAAAGAGAAGTACTACTGCCTGTCGATGCTACCTTATCCTTCTGGCCGACTACACATGGGCCACGTGCGTAACTACACCATCGGCGATGTGATTGCCCGCTACCAACGTATGCTCGGCAAAAACGTCCTGCAGCCAATCGGCTGGGATGCCTTCGGCCTGCCTGCAGAAGGCGCGGCGGTGAAAAACAATACGTCGCCGGCGCCGTGGACCTATGACAACATCGCCTACATGAAAAACCAGCTGAAAAAGCTGGGCTTCGGCTACGACTGGAGCCGTGAAGTGGCGACCTGCACCCCGGAATACTACCGCTGGGAGCAGAAGTTCTTCACCGAACTGTATAAAAAAGGCCTGGTGTACAAAAAAACCTCCGCGGTGAACTGGTGCCCTAACGACCAGACCGTTCTCGCCAACGAACAGGTTATCGACGGCTGCTGCTGGCGCTGCGATACCAAGGTTGAGCGTAAAGAGATCCCGCAGTGGTTTATCAAAATTACCGCCTACGCCGACGAACTGCTGAGAGATCTGGATAATCTGGATCACTGGCCGGATACCGTCAAGACCATGCAGCGCAACTGGATCGGCCGTTCTGAAGGGGTAGAAATCTCCTTCAACGTCAACGACTACGCCGACAAGCTGACCGTCTACACGACTCGTCCTGATACCTTTATGGGCTGCTCCTACCTGGCCGTAGCCGCGGGCCACCCGCTGGCACAGCAGGCGGCGGCCAATAACCCGGCGCTGGCTGCATTTATCGACGAATGCCGCAATACCAAAGTCGCAGAAGCTGAAATGGCGACGATGGAGAAAAAAGGCGTCGACACCGGCTTTAAAGCGATTCACCCGCTGACCGGCGAAGCTATTCCGGTATGGGCGGCCAACTTCGTGCTGATGGAGTACGGTACCGGCGCGGTGATGGCGGTTCCAGGCCACGACCAGCGCGACTATGAGTTTGCCAGCAAATATGGCCTCAACATCAAACCGGTTATCCTCGCGGCAGACGGCTCTGAACCTGACCTCTCCGGGCAGGCGATGACGGAAAAAGGCGTGCTGTTCAATTCCGGCGAATTCAGCGGGCTAAGCTTTGAAGCGGGCTTCAACGCCATCGCCGACAAGCTGGCGGCGATGGGCGTTGGCGAGCGTAAAGTGAACTACCGTCTGCGCGACTGGGGCGTTTCCCGTCAGCGCTACTGGGGCGCGCCGATCCCGATGGTTACCCTGGAAGACGGCACCGTAATGCCGACCCCGGAAGATCAGCTGCCGGTTATTCTGCCGGAAGACGTGGTCATGGATGGCATCACCAGCCCGATTAAGGCCGACCCTGAGTGGGCTAAAACCACCGTCAACGGCCAGCCTGCGCTGCGTGAAACCGACACCTTTGATACCTTTATGGAATCCTCCTGGTACTACGCGCGCTATACCTGCCCGCAGTACGACCAGGGCATGCTGGACCCGGAAGCGGCGAACTACTGGCTGCCGGTTGATATTTATATCGGCGGTATTGAACATGCGATCATGCACCTGCTGTACTTCCGCTTCTTCCACAAGCTGATGCGCGACGCGGGCATGGTTAACTCTGACGAGCCGGCTAAGCAGCTGCTGTGTCAGGGGATGGTTCTGGCGGACGCGTTCTACTACGTCGGCGAAAACGGCGAGCGTAACTGGGTCTCCCCGGTTGATGCCACCGTCGAGCGCGACGAGAAAGGCCGTATCGTTAAAGCCTTCGATCCGCAGGGCCGCGAGCTGGTGTATACCGGCATGAGCAAAATGTCCAAGTCGAAGAACAACGGCATCGACCCGCAGGTGATGGTTGAACGCTACGGCGCGGATACCGTGCGTCTGTTCATGATGTTCGCCTCTCCGGCTGATATGACCCTCGAATGGCAGGAGTCCGGCGTTGAAGGGGCAAACCGCTTCCTGAAGCGCGTCTGGAAACTGGTTTACGAGCACACCACTCAGGGTCCGGCCATCGCCCTCGACGCTGCCAGCCTGAGCGAAGATCAGCAGGCGCTGCGTCGCGATGTGCACAAAACGATTGCTAAAGTCACCGATGATATCGGCCGTCGTCAGACCTTCAACACCGCGATCGCGGCGATCATGGAGCTGATGAACAAGCTGGCGAAAGCGCCGCAGGAAGGCGAGCAGGATCGCGCGCTGATGCGTGAAGCGCTGCTGGCGGTAGTGCGTATGCTCAACCCGTTCACCCCGCACGCTTGCTTCACCTTATGGCGAGAGCTGGGCGGCGAAGGCGATATCGACAGCGCGCCGTGGCCGGTCGCCGACGACAGCGCCATGGTGGAAAATACCACTCTGGTCGTCGTCCAGGTTAATGGTAAGGTTCGTGGTAAAATTACCGTACCGGTCGATGCCACCGAAGATCAGGTCCGCGCCCGCGCGGGTCAGGAACATCTGGTCGCGAAGTATCTCGACGGCGTCACCGTACGTAAAGTGATCTACGTTCCGGGCAAACTGCTCAATCTGGTCGTTGGCTAAGCGCAGGAGGAAGCGTGCGATATCTGGCAACATTGTTGTTATCTCTGGCGGTGTTAATCACCGCCGGATGCGGCTGGCACCTGCGGAGTACTACCCAGGTCCCAACCGCAATGAAAACCATGATCTTCCAGTCGGGCGATCCGAATGGCCCGCTGAGCCGTTCGGTGCGTAACCAGCTGCGCCTGAACGGGGTTGAACTGATCGATGGCAGCACGCTGCGTAAGGATGTTCCTTCTCTGCGTCTGGAATCATCATCTATTCAGAAAGATACGGCCTCCATTTTCCAGGACGGGCGTACCGCGGAATACCAGATGGTGATGACGGTTCATGCCAGCGTGCTGATCCCGGGCCATGATATCTATCCGATCACGACGAAAGTCTACCGCTCGTTCTTCGATAACCCGCAGGCGGCGTTAGCGAAAGATGCCGAGCAGGATATGATAATCCAGGAGATGTACGACAAAGCGGCAGAGCAGCTGATTCGTAAGCTGCCAAGCGTCCACGTTGCGGATGTCGAAGCCACCAAAGGCGAGGAGAAGCCGGTCACCACGACCCCAGCCTCCTCCACCTCCGGCAATCGCGTCTCCACCACGCTGGGTAACTGATGATTCGGTTGTACCCGGAACAGCTCCGCGCGCAGCTCAATGAAGGGCTGCGCGCAGCCTATTTACTGCTGGGTGGCGATCCTCTGCTGCTGCAGGAAAGTCAGGATGCCATTCGCGAAGCCGCTGCCGTTCAGGGCTTTATCGAACACCATACCGCTACGATTGACGCCAGCACCGACTGGCACGCTCTCTTCTCGCTGAGTCAGGCCATGAGCCTGTTCGCCAGCCGTCAGACGCTGCTCCTGATCCTGCCTGAAAATGGCCCCAATGCGGCCATTAACGAACAGCTGGCGACGCTTATCGGCATGCTGCATGACGATTTGCTGCTGATTGTACGCGGCAGTAAGTTGACCAAAGCGCAGGAGAACGCCGCCTGGATCACCGCCCTCGCCAGCCGCGCGGTGCAGGTAAGCTGTCAAACGCCGGAATATGCCCAGCTGCCGCGCTGGCTCGCCGCGCGCGCAAAGCAGAACAATCTGCAGCTTGACGACGCGGCCAGCCAGCTGCTGTGCTACTGCTACGAAGGCAACCTGCTGGCGCTGTCGCAGGCGCTGGAGCGTTTGTCCCTGCTGTGGCCAGACGGCAAGCTCACGCTGCCGCGCGTAGAGCAGGCGGTAAACGATGCCGCCCACTTTACGCCGTATCACTGGGTCGATGCGCTGCTGGCAGGCAAAAGCAAGCGCGTGCTGCATATTCTGCAGCAGCTCCGGCTCGAAGGCAGCGAACCCGCAATCCTGCTGCGTACGCTGCAGCGAGAGCTGCTGCTGCTGGTGAACCTGAAGCGCCAGTCGGCCCATACGCCGCTGCGCTCGCTGTTCGATAAGCATCGCGTGTGGCAAAACCGCCGGCCGCTGTTGACTGACGCGCTCACGCGCCTCGGTAGCGATCAGCTGCGTCAGGCCGTCACCCTGCTTACCCGCACAGAGCTCACCTTCAAGCAGGATTACGGAACCAGCATCTGGCCCGAGTTAGAGAGTCTTTCCTTATTGCTCTGCCACAAAGCGCTGGCGGACGTGTTTATTGATGGTTGATATGGCGCAGCTGCAGGCAATGTACGGTGGTACCTTCGATCCGGTGCATTACGGTCACCTCAAACCGGTCGAGATTCTGGCAAATCAGATCGGCCTGGGAAAAGTGATTATCGTTCCTAACAACGTGCCGCCGCATCGTCCACAGCCCGAGGCAACCAGCGCCCAGCGCAAGCATATGCTCGAACTGGCTATCGCTGACAATCCGCTGTTCGTGCTGGATGAGCGCGAACTGCAGCGCCAGACGCCCTCCTGGTCGGCGCAAACGCTGCAGGAGTGGCGCCAGGAGCAGGGGCCAAAGCCGTCGCTGGCATTTATCATCGGCCAGGACTCTTTGCTCACCTTCCCGACCTGGCACAACTACGCCAGCATTCTTGATAACGTGCACCTGATCGTTTGCCGCCGTCCGGGCTATCCGCTGGTAATGCAGCGCCCGGAGGACCAGCAGTGGCTTGATAAGCATTTAACGCACGATGTCGAGCAGCTGCACCGCCGTCCCGCCGGGGCTATCTATCTGGCGGAAACGCCGTGGTTTGATATTTCAGCCACCCTCATTCGCCAGCGGCTTGAACAAGGCGAATCCTGTGCCGATATGCTGCCGGCAGCCGTCCTGGATTACATCCATCAGCAAAAGCTTTATTGCTAACCCTCAGCGCGGGTGCCCGGCCAGCGCTCCCCTTTCGGCTCAGTGAGGATGATCATGAGATTATGGTTAGTTCGTCATGGCGAAACCCAGGCTAACGCCGCCGGTCTGTACAGCGGACGGGCCCCAACCCCCCTGACCGAACGCGGCGAGGCCCAGGCCAGCTGGCTTGGTCAACGCCTGCAGGCGGTTCCATTCGACCACGTTCTTTGCAGCGAGCTTGAGCGTACCCAGCGCACCGCCAGCCTGCTGCTGGACGGCAGAGAGATCCCCCGCGAGATTATTCCTGGCCTCAATGAGATGTTCTTCGGCGACTGGGAAATGCGCCACCATCGGGATTTGCAGCACGAAGATGCGGAAAACTATGCCGCCTGGTGCGCGGACTGGCAGCACGCGGCGCCGACCAACGGCGAGAGTTTTCAGAATTTTGCCCGCCGGGTAGCGGTATTTAGCGAGGAGCTGGCGCAGTATCAGCATCTTGACCATCTGCTCATCGTCGGCCATCAGGGCGTGCTTAGCCTGTTAACCGCCCTGCTGCTGGAGATGCCAGCGGCGGCGATGTGGCATTTCCCCATCGAGCACGGCGCGTGGAGCATGCTCGATCTTCGCGCAGATTTCACCACGCTGCGGGTACTAAATAGCCGGGCCATCTGGCGGGCGGAAGAAGAATTCAGCCCAGACCATTGACAGGTCAGAGCAGGCTGTTATTCTCCGCAGCCTGAAGGTATCCGCCATACAGATGTTTTACAAAAATGGCGATGCAATCGACGGCGATGGATGGGATGATAGCCGCCTCCAACGCCCGTTGGCAGACATTTATCCCGACTTCTTTATGAGTTCAGGTATACTGCCAGGCTGTTTATTATTGTCACTCTTCACTCACCCAGGGGGAACTCTTGCAGGGTAAAGCACTCCAGGATTTTGTTATCGACAAAATTGATGACCTGAAAGGTCAGGACATCGTAGCCATTGACGTTCATGGCAAATCCAGCATTACAGATTGCATGATTATTTGCACCGGCACGTCTACGCGCCACGTAATGTCCATCGCCGACCACGTGGTACAAGAGTCTCGCGCCGCCGGCATGCTGCCGCTGGGCGTTGAAGGCGAAAGCGCCGCCGACTGGATTGTTGTCGATCTTGGCGACGTCATGGTTCACGTCATGCAGGAAGAGAGCCGTCGTCTGTACGAGCTGGAAAAACTCTGGAGTTAATGGCGTGAAGCTGCAGCTGGTGGCCGTTGGCACCAAAATGCCGGACTGGGTTCAGACCGGCTTTAGTGAGTATCTGCGTCGTTTTCCAAAAGATATGCCGTTCGAGCTGTTGGAAATCCCCGCCGGTAAACGCGGTAAAAATGCCGATATCAAGCGTATCCTCGAAAAAGAAGGGGAAATGATGCTGGCGGCGGCGGGTAAAAACCGCATCGTGACCCTGGATATTCCGGGGAAACCGTGGGATACGCCGCAGGTCGCGCGCGAGCTGGAGCGCTGGAAGCAAGATGGCCGCGATGTCAGCCTGCTGATCGGCGGCCCGGAGGGGCTTTCTCCGGCGTGTAAAGCCGCGGCGGAACAGAGCTGGTCGCTCTCCACCCTGACCTTGCCTCACCCGCTGGTACGCGTACTGGTTGCGGAGAGCCTGTATCGGGCGTGGAGTATTACAACCAACCACCCTTACCACCGTGAATAATGATGACCAGGGTAGACTAAGCAGCGAATGAAATTACAGAATTCTTTCCGCGACTATACGGCTGAATCCTCGCTGTTTGTGCGCCGGGCGCTGGTCGCTTTTTTGGGGATTTTGCTGCTTACCGGCATACTGGTTGCCAATCTTTATAACGTGCAGATAGTCCGTTACACGGACTATCAGACGCGCTCGAACGAAAACCGTATCAAGCTGGTTCCCATCCCGCCAAGCCGCGGCATTATCTATGACCGTAACGGCACGCCGCTGGCGCTGAACCGCACCATCTACCAGCTTGAAATGATGCCGGAGAAAGTCGATAACGTGCAGCAGACGCTGGACGCGCTGCGTAACGTCATTGATCTCACGGATGATGATATCGCCGCTTTTAAAAAGGAGCGCTCGCGTTCCCATCGCTTCACCTCTATTCCGGTCAAGGTTAACCTGACGGAAGTGCAGGTTGCCCGTTTCGCGGTCAACCAGTACCGCTTTCCCGGCGTCGAAGTTAAAGGCTATAAGCGCCGCTATTATCCCTACAACTCCGCCCTCACCCACGTTATCGGCTATGTCTCAAAAATTAACGATAAAGACGTCGATCGCCTGGATAAAGAAGGCAAGCTGGCTAACTACGCCTCAACCCACGATATCGGCAAGCTGGGTATCGAACGCTACTATGAAGACGTCCTGCACGGGCAGACCGGCTACGAAGAGGTAGAGGTCAACAACCGCGGCCGCGTCATTCGCCAGCTCAAAGAGGTACCGCCGCAGGCCGGGCGCGATATCTATTTAACCCTCGATCTCAAGCTGCAGCAGTATATTGAAACGCTGCTGGCCGGCAGCCGCGCCGCGGTGGTAGTGACCGATCCGCGCACCGGCAGCGTTCTGGCGCTGGTTTCCACCCCGAGCTACGATCCGAACCTGTTCGTTGACGGGATCTCCAGCAAGGACTACTCCGGGCTGCTAAACGATCCGAATACGCCGCTGGTCAACCGCGCCACCCAGGGGGTCTACCCGCCTGCCTCGACGGTGAAACCTTACGTTGCCGTCTCGGCGCTGAGCGCCAACGTTATCACCCGCAATACCAGCCTGTTCGATCCCGGCTGGTGGCAGCTGCCCGGTTCCGATAAACGCTACCGCGACTGGAAAAAATGGGGCCACGGGCACCTGAACGTGACCAAAGCGCTGGAAGAGTCTGCGGATACCTATTTCTATCAGGTTGCCTATGATATGGGCATCGACCGCCTGTCGGAATGGATGAATAAATTCGGCTACGGCCACTATACCGGCATCGACCTGTCGGAAGAGCGCTCCGGGAATATGCCCACCCGTGAATGGAAGCTGAAGCGCTTTAAAAAGCCCTGGTATCAGGGGGACACCATTCCGGTCGGTATCGGCCAGGGCTACTGGACCGCAACGCCGATTCAGATGAACAAGGCGCTGATGATCCTGATTAACGACGGCGTGGTAAAAGTGCCGCATCTGCTGCAAAGCACCGTGGAAGACGGCAAGCAGGTGCCGTGGGTTCAGCCGCACGAGCCGCCGGTCGGCGATATTCACTCCGGTTTTTGGGAGATAGCCAAAGACGGAATGTTCGGCGTTGCCAACCGCGGCAACGGTACCGCGCATAAGTACTTCGCCAGCGCGCCTTATAAAATCGCGGCGAAATCCGGTACGGCACAGGTCTTTGGCCTGAAGGCCAATGAAACCTATAACGCGCACAGAATCGCTGAGCGCCTGCGTGACCATAAACTCATGACGGCGTTTGCTCCTTACAACAACCCCCAGGTTGCCGTGGCGATCATTCTCGAGAACGGCGGCGCAGGCCCGGCTGTCGGTACGATTATGCGCCAGATTCTCGATCACATTATGCTGGGTGATAACAACACGAATCTGCCGAGTGAAAACCCGGCGGTGACGGCGGGGGAGGATCAATAATGACCGATAATCCAAACAAAAAATCGCTATGGGATAAAATCCATCTCGACCCGACGATGGTGCTGATACTGCTGGCGCTGCTGACCTACAGCGCGCTGGTTATCTGGAGCGCGAGCGGCCAGGATATCGGGATGATGGAACGTAAAATCGGCCAGATCGCGATGGGTTTCGTGATTATGATCGTCATGGCGCAAATCCCGCCGCGCGTTTATGAAGGCTGGGCGCCCTATCTCTATATATTCTGTATTATTTTACTGGTGGCGGTGGATGCCTTCGGCGCTATCTCGAAAGGCGCCCAGCGCTGGCTGGATCTCGGCATCGTTCGTTTCCAACCCTCGGAAATCGCTAAAATCGCCGTTCCGCTGATGGTGGCGCGCTTTATTAACCGCGACGTTTGCCCGCCCTCGCTGAAAAATACCGCCATTGCGCTGGTGCTGATTTTCCTGCCGACCCTGCTGGTTGCGGCTCAGCCTGACCTCGGGACCTCTATTCTTATCGCCCTCTCCGGCCTGTTTGTGCTGTTCCTTTCCGGGCTGAGCTGGCGCCTGATCGGCGTAGCGGTGGTGCTGGTCGCCGCGTTTATCCCTATTCTGTGGTTCTTCCTGATGCACGACTATCAGCGTCAGCGCGTTATGATGCTGCTCGACCCGGAAACCGACCCGCTGGGCGCCGGCTATCATATTATTCAGTCTAAAATTGCTATTGGCTCCGGCGGATTGCGCGGGAAAGGCTGGCTGCACGGTACCCAGTCGCAGCTGGAATTTTTGCCGGAACGACATACCGATTTTATCTTCGCGGTACTGGCTGAAGAGCTTGGGCTGATTGGCGTGCTGGTGCTGCTGGCGCTCTATATCCTGCTCATTATGCGCGGGCTGTGGATTGCCGCCCAGGCGCAAACCACCTTTGGCCGGGTAATGGCCGGTGGTTTAATGTTGATTTTATTCGTTTATGTCTTCGTAAATATTGGTATGGTGAGTGGTATTTTGCCAGTGGTGGGGGTACCGTTGCCGCTGGTCAGCTACGGGGGCTCAGCCCTGATCGTCTTGATGGCCGGGTTTGGTATCGTAATGTCGATCCACACCCACAGAAAAATGTTGTCGAAAAGCGTTTAAAGGGGTTCGCAATGCGTAAGCAATGGCTGGGGATCTGCATAGCAGCAGGGCTGCTGGCGGCATGTTCGGGTGAAGACGTTCAACAAAAAACCGTCAGCACACCGCAGCCGGCGGTATGTAATGGCCCAAGCGTAGAAATCAGCGGCGCCGATCCGCATTATGAAGCGCCGAATCCGACGGCGAATCAGGATTACGAACGCGACGGTAAAAGCTATAAAATCGTGCAGGACCCGTCTAATTTCACCCAGACCGGCCTGGCGGCGATTTATGATGCTGAGCCCAACAGCAACCTGACCGCATCCGGTGAAGCCTTCGATCCTACCCAGCTCACCGCTGCGCATCCTACGCTGCCGATCCCTAGCTACGCGCGTATTACTAACGTCGCCAACGGCCGGATGATCGTGGTGCGCATTAACGATCGCGGCCCGTACGGCAACGATCGCGTGATATCGCTTTCGCGCGCCTCCGCCGATCGCCTGAACACCTCGAATAATACCAAAGTGCGCATCGACCCGATCGTCGTCGCGCCGGACGGCTCGCTCTCAGGCCCGGGAATGGCCTGTACCACCGTCGCCAAACAAACCTATGCACTACCGGCGCGTCCGGATCTGGACGGCGGCACCAGCGTCTCAGCCGATCAGCCGGTGCAAACCGACGTGCGCGCCATCAGCAACTCGACGCTGAAATCAGACGATAGCGTCGGCGCACCGGTCAACAGCAGCGGCTTCCTTGGCGCCCCTACGCCGTTGAATAACGGCGTGCTGGAAGGCAGTGAACCCGTCGCTCAGGCTGCGGCATCAACCGCGCCGGTCACCGCTCCCGGGTCCATCCAGGGCAGCGTTGCGCCAGCCGCCGCCGCGACGACTGCGGTTGCCGCCGCCTCTACCAGCTCCAGCGCTGCTGCCAGCGGTGATTATGTGGTGCAGGTTGGCGCCGTTAGCGACCAGGCGCGCGCCCGACAGTACCAGCAGCGCTTGAGCCAGCAGTTCTCGGTTCCCGGCCGCGTGGTGCAAAACGGCGCGGTGTGGCGTATTCAGCTGGGTCCATTCGGCAGCAAACCGCAGGCCAGTACCGTCCAGCAGCGCCTGCAAAGCGAAGCTCAGCTGCAGTCATTTATTACTCACGCCAACTAAACGCGTCGGACCGCCGTCCGTATCGCATTGGGCATGACAAAATCGTTAACAAAGTCATGCGCAATGTCGGATGCCGGTCCGCAGAGCATTTGTTATAGTAAGGCACTTTTTTAACTCCATCACGGATGCCGTTGTTCAGACCATGAAGATCTCTTTCACCGCACGTTTACTCGTTACGGCCCTCTCCGTTGCCGCGCTCTCCTCCGCAGCCCACGCCGATGACCTGAATCTCAAAACCATGATCCCTGGCGCGCCGCAGATTGACGCCGAATCCTGGATACTTATCGATTACAATTCAGGCAAAGTGCTGGCGGAAAATAACGCCGATTCACGCCGCGACCCGGCGAGTCTGACCAAAATGATGACCAGCTACGTTATTGGTCAGGCCATGAAAGCGGGTAAATTCAAAGAGTCCGATCTGGTCACCGTGGGCAACGACGCGTGGGCAACCGGTAACCCGGTATTTAAAGGCTCCTCCCTGATGTTCCTCAAACCAGGCATGCAGGTGCCGGTTTCTCAGCTGATCCGCGGCATCAACCTGCAGTCAGGGAACGATGCCTGCGTCGCGATGGCGGACTTCGTTGCCGGTAGCCAGGACGCTTTCGTCAGCCTGATGAACAGCTACGTCAACGCCCTCGGCCTGAAAAACAGCCACTTCCAGACCGTTCACGGCCTGGATGCCGAAGGTCAGTTCAGCTCCGCGCGCGATATGGCGCTGATTGGCCAGGCGCTGATCCGCGATGTGCCGAACGAATACACCATCTACAAAGAAAAAGAGTTCACCTTCAACGGTATCCGCCAGCTCAACCGTAACGGGCTGCTGTGGGATAACAGCCTCAACGTCGACGGTATTAAAACCGGCCACACGGATAAAGCGGGCTATAACCTCGTCGCATCGGCGACCGAAGGCCAGATGCGTCTGATCTCCGCCGTGATGGGGGGTCGCACCTATAAAGGCCGTGAATCAGAAAGCAAAAAGCTGCTGACCTGGGGCTTCCGCTTCTTTGAAACCGTGAATCCGCTGAAAGCGGGCAAAGAGTTCTCTTCCGAGCCGGCCTGGTTTGGCGATAGCGATCGCGCATCGCTGGGCGTCGATAAGGACGTGTATCTGACCATTCCGCGCGGTCGGATGAAAGATCTGAAAGCCAGCTACGTACTGAACAATACCGAGCTGCACGCACCGCTGCAGAAAAACCAGGTTGTCGGTACCATTAACTTCCAGCTGGACGGCAAAACTATCGATCAGCGCCCGCTGGTTGTGCTGCAGGAGATCCCGGAAGGCAATTTCTTCGGCAAAATGATTGATTACATTAAGTTAATGTTCCACCACTGGTTTGGTTAAAAATCGAACGCTTGAAAGTGTGATTTACATCCCCATATACTAACTATCAAAGTAACCTGATAACTCCCACATCTTGTGGGAGTTATTATTTTTTGTCGTAACACCGGAGCTGACATGAAAACCAAACTTAACGAACTGCTTGAATTCCCTACTCCATTTACTTACAAAGTAATGGGGCAGGCGTTGCCTGAGCTGGTTGATCAGGTGGTGGAAGTGGTACAGCGCCATGCGCCTGGTGATTACTCTCCACAGGTAAAGCCGAGCAGCAAAGGTAACTACCACTCGGTTTCTATCACCATCAACGCCACCCATATCGAACAGGTCGAAACCCTGTACGAAGAGCTGGGTAATATCGAGATCGTCCGGATGGTGCTGTAACCCATCCCGTTACCCGGCCCCGCGCCGGGTAATCCCCTTCCCCGCTGTGATATACTCGCTGCCTTAAATCACTTCTCTGTGCGGAGACGTTGTTTTGCAGCACAATAAAATCCTCATTCGGCAACTCGGCCTGCAGCCTTACGCTCCTGTCTCTCAGGCAATGCATGACTTTACCGACTCGCGCGATGAGACAACCCTCGATGAAATCTGGCTGGTTGAACATCATCCGGTCTTTACCCAGGGCCAGGCGGGAAAAGCGGAACACGTTCTGGTGGCGGGTGATATTCCGGTCATTCAAAGCGATCGCGGCGGCCAGGTGACCTATCACGGGCCGGGGCAGCAGGTGATGTACGTGCTGCTAAATCTCAAACGCCGCAAGCTGGGCGTGCGCGAACTGGTGACGCTGCTCGAGCAGACCGTGGTTAATACGCTGGCGGAGTATGGCATTGAATCCCATCCGCGTGCCGATGCGCCCGGCGTTTACGTCGGCGAGCAAAAGATCTGTTCGCTGGGCTTACGCATTCGCAAAGGGTGCTCATTCCACGGCCTGGCGCTAAATATCGCGATGGATCTCTCGCCGTTCCTGCGGATTAATCCCTGCGGCTACGCCGGAATGGAAATGGCGCAAATGCGCCAGTGGCAGCCCGAAGCGGTGCCGCAAATCGTGGCGCCGCGCCTGGTCGCCAACCTGCTGGCGCTGCTCAACAACCCGCCTCACGAGTACGTTCCCGCAGGGTAAATCCGCGCGTCCCGGCTTCCCGGGGCGCGTTTTGCGCCTGACTTCTGTTAAGCCATTATATTTGCAATTAATTGCCACAAACGGCGGCGTCGCTGACCGCTATACTTGCGCTATTCGCTATGACAGGAGGCGCAGAGTGGAAAAAAATCATCCGCAACCGGAACCCACCGAACGGCTCAACGATCGCCAGGTATTCCGCATTCTGCGTAATATTGATCTGAATTTACTGACTATTTTCGAAGCCGTATACGTGCACAAAGGCATCGTGAATGCGGCCAGGGTGCTGAATATCACCCCCTCGGCCATTAGCCAGTCGATGAATAAACTCCGCGCGCTGTTTCCCGACCCGCTGTTTATCCGCAAGGGTCAGGGGGTGACGCCGACCGCTTACGCGACGCACCTCCATCAGTACATCAGTCAGGGCATGGAAGCCTTCCTGAGCGCGCTGGATTTAACCGGTAGCCCGCATCAGCAGCGGGTCATCACCATCGCCACCTCGCCCACCGTCGGCGCGCTGGTCATGCCGACAATTGCGCAAGCCCTGAAGCCTCGCTTCCCGCAGGTGCTGCTGCATAATGTCGCCATTATCGACGCCACCAGCCAGCTCAATCAGCGCCAGGTGGATTTACTGATCGACAGCTACGCGCACAGCGGCCTGTCGATCGTGCATCACGTCCTGTTTCAGGATCGGGTGATGATGTATTGCCGTGAGGCGCATCCGGCGCTGGGTATGCCGTACAACGAAGAGCATCTTCGTCAGTACGAGTTTTCCCTGCTGCTGCCCGAGGGCCAGCGCTATGCGGCGCTGCACCGTCGGCTGCAGGAGCTGCCAGGGGAGCGCCGCTGCGGTTTTAGCAGCTACAATCTGTTAACTCAGGCAGCGCTGGTTAGCGCGAGCGATATGCTGGGGCTGATGCCGAAGCGAATGTTTTCGCTATTGGCCAAAACGTGGCCCCTGGCGGCGCTGGACTACCCGCCGCTCGCGGATGAAAATATCGATATTTCACTGCATTACAACAAACTCAGCGCCCAGGAACCGTTGCTAAATGAGGTCATTGAGGCGATTCGTCAGGCTTTTTAAACCATACCGCACGTGAGGGAAAGCATAAAACAACAACTATTTTACAATTTGCCGAACAGGTAGGCTGCTTTCTGTCCCATATCAATGGTATACTGCCTGTCCTTGATTCAAAAATAGTTGATAAATACAACATTTACTTGAATTAATTCGTTTTCCTTCGTACTCGCAACTGGAACACGCACGCTATGAGTAAACCCATTGTGATGGAACGCGGTGTTAAGTACCGCGACGCCGATAAAATGGCCCTTATCCCGGTGAAAAACGTGGCAACTGAGCGTGAAGCTCTGCTCAGAAAACCGGAATGGATGAAAATCAAACTTCCGGCTGACTCGTCCCGTATCCAGGGTATCAAAGCAGCGATGCGTAAGAACGGTTTGCACTCCGTGTGCGAAGAAGCTTCTTGCCCGAATCTTGCGGAATGCTTCAACCACGGAACGGCAACCTTTATGATCCTCGGTGCTATCTGCACCCGCCGCTGCCCGTTCTGCGACGTCGCACACGGTCGTCCGGTGACGCCTGATGCAAATGAACCGCAGAAGCTCGCGCAAACCATCGCCGACATGGGCCTGAAGTACGTCGTCGTGACCTCCGTCGACCGCGACGACCTTCGCGACGGCGGTGCTCAGCATTTCGCCGATTGCATCAGCGCTATCCGTGAGAAAAGCCCGTCGATTAAGATTGAAACTCTGGTTCCGGACTTCCGCGGCCGTATGGATCGCGCGCTGGAAATCCTCAAGGTTACGCCGCCGGACGTCTTTAACCACAACCTGGAAAACGTGCCGCGTCTCTATCGCCAGGTACGCCCAGGCGCCGATTACAACTGGTCGTTAAAGCTGCTGGAAAACTTCAAAGAAGCGCATCCGGAGATCCCAACCAAATCAGGTCTGATGGTCGGTCTCGGCGAAACTAACGCTGAAATCGTTGAAGTTATGCGCGACCTGCGTCGCCACGGCGTCACGATGCTGACCTTAGGCCAGTATCTGCAGCCGAGCCGTCACCACCTGCCGGTACAGCGCTACGTTAGCCCGGACGAGTTCGAAGAGATGAAAGCCGAAGCGATGGCGATGGGCTTCACCCACGCCGCCTGCGGCCCGTTCGTCCGTTCGTCCTATCACGCCGATCTGCAGGCCAAAGGGATGGAAGTGAAGTAATTCACTCACAACCTCGACCGCTGCACGTTTCCCGCGTGCGGCGGTCAGCTCTCCTTCCGTTACGCCATCTTTTTGCCAACAGCGAATCCGCCGGCGCGGTTACAGTCAGTTGCATTTTTTCTGCCAATAACATTGCTGGATATAAAAAGAGGCCGCAACGATAATCGCTGCGGCCTCTTATCCGTGCAGGCTGACGCCTGGCGGCAGCCTGCTCCCGCTGTCGGGGAGCAGGCGTTTAATTACTCTTTATGAGAGAGCTTCTGTGCCGGAGTTTCTTCTTCCGCACTGGTTTTCTTCGCGCTATCGTCGTCGTCGTTCATGGCTTTCTTAAAGCCTTTGATAGCCGAACCCAGGTCTCCACCCAGCGTACGTAGTTTTTTGGTACCAAACACTAAAATAATCAGCGCTGCGACAACCAGCAGTTTGGTAATACTAATCTCACCCATAGCTAACCTTCTTCTCTAAAACAATCTGCGAATACGCCATCATACACGCGAACAATTAACGGCTATTTGACGCGCGGACACAATAGCAATCTGTAACAAGGTGAATCAAGCTCTGTTTAAAAAAACGTCACAATAATTGCGGTGGCGCAAAGCGGCGGTTCTGCAGCACCGGCAAGCGCTCGCGCACCTGGCGAAGATAATCCACGGAAACGTCGGCAAAAATCATCTGCGGCCGGTCCGCCGCGCCGGCCAGCGTCGTGCCGAGCGGATCGATAATCCGGCTTTGGCCAATATTACGGCTGCCGCACTCGCCCGCCGCCACGATATAGCAGGTCGTATCCAGCGCCCGAGCGGCCAGCAGCGTCGCCCAGTGATGCTCCTTCATTGGCCCTCTTACCCATGCGGTGGGGAGAACCAGGATCTCGGCGCCGCTCAGCGCGAGGCTTAACGCCAGCTCCGGGAAGCGCAAATCATAACAGGTCATCAGGCCAACCCGAACCCCGTCGACGTCAATCAGCGCCGGGATCTGCAGGCCGGCATCAACGCGCCGCGACTCCTGTATATTAAACGCATCGTATAAGTGTAGCTTCTGGTATTGCGCGATAACCTCGCCGCGGCGTATCGCCACCAGCGTATTAGCCGCTCGTCCCTCGCCAGAAGGTACGTGAATCGTCAAAATCGTGGTTAAGCCATTATTACGGCTCTCCTCGCGCAGCAGCTGTAAGAAGCCGCCATCCACCTCCTGCGCCGATTTAACCGATAGATCAGGGTCGTTATCGTCACGCGCCAGCAGCGCCTCGGGCAACACCAGTAGCGATGCTCCCTGCCCGGCGGCCTGAGCCATCAGCGCTACGCAGGTCAGCGCATTCGTCCGCCAGTCCGAGGTGACGGCAAATTGTCCAGCAGCAACCAGCATCTTAATCTCCCGTTCGCGAATTCATAGCCAGCGACGCATTTTGCGCGCTACACTCAATTCCCGGTATTAACCAAATAGCAGGGAATGAGAGTGTCACAACTACTTTTAGCCGTTTTTCTTGGCGGCGGCACCGGCAGCGTATTGCGCTGGTGGTTAGGCATGAAGTTTAATCCAATGCACCATGCCATTCCCGTTGGCACGCTAACGGCCAACCTACTGGGCGCATTTATCATTGGTGCCGGCCTGGCCTGGTTTAACCGACTGACCGATATCGACCCGATGTGGAAGCTGCTCATCACCACCGGCTTTTGCGGCGGATTGACAACCTTCTCCACCTTCTCAGCGGAAGTGGTGTTTCTGCTGCAGCAGGGACGTTTCAGCTGGGCCCTGCTCAATATCCTGGTCAATCTACTGGGTTCATTCGCCATGACGGCAGCGGCGTTCTGGCTGTTTTCTCATGCCGCCAGTCGTTAAAAACAGGCAAAAAAAAACCCGCAAATTGCGGGTTTTTATATTCTACTGACGCGTTGCTTAGATAGCGTTTACGTTTGCAGCAGAAGGGCCTTTGGCACCGTTAGTGATTTCGAACTCTACGCGCTGACCTTCAGCCAGAGTTTTGAAACCGTTGGACTGGATTGCAGAGAAATGTACGAATACATCTTTGCTGCCATCTTCCGGAGTAATGAAACCGAATCCTTTGGACTCATTAAACCACTTAACGTTACCTTTAATCTTAGACATCAAAATTACCTTTATATGAAAAAAAGACACTGATACTGTGTCGCGATCCAGTACATCAATTGTGGTGCCTTTTGTCCAGTCGAACTTTGCTAAAAAGTGACAAAAGTCGCTATCTTTTTTAGTGGTTGCGCTTTAGTTATTGTTTTTCCACACAACATAGTGCTCATATCTTTTATCACTAAGCTATTGCGGATTTAAAACTGAAAGCGTGCCCAGGCGAAGTAAACATTACCGTTGTTATAGGTGCCGGGGATATAGGTCATCTGGAACGTCGCCGGGCCGTAGCCGATAGACGCCATCGGCAAAACCACCGGTAGCGGAATATAGTTCCAGTTATCGCGCGCGGTCACCCCGAGCGTATAGCCGAGTCCAAGATGAAAGTTATCGTCGGCGAGCGGACGCCAGGTTTTCTCCCAGCCGTAGCCGGCGATCGGTTCCCATTTGTTAAACGAGTCCTTAAACGCCATCAGATACAGGCCATGCCAGTTGCCTTTATCATCCCAGCGCGACACGCCGAAACCCGCCCCCCAGGGACGTTCGTTATACGCATCGGTTTTTTCTTTGTCATAGGCAAAACGGGCGTGCCAGGTGATCGCGGGAATATACAGGTCGTAGTGTTCAGGCTCCTGCCAGGTCTCAACGACGTTATCGCTTAAGGTGCTATAGCCATCGCGAATCGTCGAGCTGAATGACGCATTTGCTATCCCACTGGAGAGCAGCAGCCCGGAAAAACTGAGCAAAAACAGTACAACATAACGTAGTCTTAACACTTCTCAATTACCAATATCGATTTTAAAGCGGAATAAAGTAGCAAATATAATCTTAATATAACCTTAACGAAATACGGCAAAGTCTTGATTTACCGCCTACCAAATCGCAACAACCCTGCCCGTCGACTTTGTGATAGCGCCCCCGCACCGGCTGATGATTAGATAATTCTCATCAGTTTATTGATTTGCATCAGCATGTTTCGTCGATTTATTCGGCACATTCCCTGACTTAATTTTTGCACAACCTTATTTATCAGCAGATTCTTTGGGTTAATGGTTCAGGGGTAAAATAATGCTTACGCTAGTTGAGATCCTTATCGGGATTGTGGTCATTGTGGGCGTCGCCCGCTATATCATCAAAGGGTACTCCGCCACCGGCGTACTCTTTGTTGGTGGTCTGACGCTGCTTATCGTCAGCGCGCTGATGGGACATAAAATTTTACCCGGCGATGCGAAAAGCACGGGGTATTCCGCAACCGACATCATCGAATATATCAAAATTCTGCTGATGAGCCGCGGCGGCGACCTCGGCATGATGATCATGATGCTCTGCGGATTTGCCACCTATATGACGCATATTGGCGCCAACGATATGGTGGTCAAACTGGCCTCAAGGCCGCTACGCTACATTAACTCCCCCTACCTGCTGATGATCGCCGCCTATTTTGTCGCCTGCCTGATGTCGCTGGCCGTCTCTTCGGCGACCGGCCTCGGCGTCCTGCTGATGGCAACGCTGTTCCCGGTGATGGTGAACGTCGGCATCAGCCGCGGCGCGGCGGCGGCCATTTGCGCCTCCCCGGCGGCCATTATCCTCTCCCCGACCTCCGGCGATGTCGTCCTGGCCGCGAAGGCCGCCGAAATGCCGCTCATCGACTTTGCCTTTAAAACCACCCTGCCGATCTCCATCGTGGCGATTGTCAGTATGGCGATTGCCCACTTTTTCTGGCAGCGCTATCTGGATAAAAAAGAGAACGCCTCCCACGAAATGCTCGATGTGAACGAGATAACCACTACCGCCCCCTCCTTCTATGCCATTCTGCCCTTCACGCCCATTATCGGCGTGCTGATTTTCGACGGGAAATGGGGCCCGGAGCTGCATATTATTGCCATCCTGGTTATCTGCATGCTGCTGGCGGCGGTGCTGGAATTCTGCCGCGGCTTTAACACCAAAAACGTCTTTAGCGGACTGGAAGCCGCCTATCGCGGCATGGCCGACGCCTTTGCCGGCGTGGTCATGCTGCTGGTCGCCGCCGGCGTTTTTGCCCAGGGCCTGAGCACCATCGGCTTTATCAATAGCCTGATTTCGATTGCGACCTCGTTTGGCTCCGCCAGCATCATTCTGATGCTGGTGCTGGTCGTGCTGACGATGCTGGCAGCCATGACAACCGGTTCAGGCAACGCGCCGTTTTACGCCTTCGTTGAGATGATCCCCAAGCTGGCGCACTCATCGGGTATTAACCCGGCCTACCTGTCGATCCCGATGCTGCAGGCGTCGAACCTCGGGCGTACCATTTCCCCCGTATCGGGCGTGGTGGTCGCCGTCGCCGGGATGGCAAAAATCTCGCCATTTGAAGTGGTGAAACGGACCTCGGTACCGGTTCTTGTTGGCCTGCTGGTGGTGATTATCGCCACCGAGATTCTGGTGCCCGGAACCACCGTTCAATAAACGTGAAAAGGCGCCAGCAGGCGCCTTTTTTATGCTTTAATAATTCGAGGAACTCATTACCATCCACTATCAGGAATAAAAATGTTCAGGAAGGATTTCGTCGCCATTGCCCTCTTGCTAACGGCAACTCAGGTCGGCGCTGAACCGCTCACCGCAACACAATACGGCGATTTCGACCGCTACGTTCTGGCCTTATCCTGGCAAACCGGTTTCTGCCAGAGCATGCATGACCGAAACCGCAGCGAGCCGGAAGAGTGCCGTCTGCAGCAGGAGACGGCCAACAAAACCGATCATCTTACCGTGCACGGCCTGTGGCCGGGCCTGCCGAAATCCATCGCCGCTCGCGGCGTGGACGATCGCCGCTGGATGCGTTTTGGCTGCGCCACGCGCCCGATACCCAATATGCCGGAAGTCAAAGCCGGGCGGAAATGCCAGGCAGCGGAAACCGGCCTGTCGCTGGAGATGGCCAATAAGCTCAACAGCGTGATGCCCGGTGCCGGCGGCAACTCCTGCCTTGAGCGCTACGAGTACGCGAAACACGGCGTCTGTTTTGGCTTCGATCCTGACAGCTACTTCGGCACGATGGTCCGCCTCGGCGGTGAAGTGAAGCGCAGCGCCCTCGGGACATTCCTGGCGCAACGCTACGGGCAGAGCGTCAGCCGCGACGACTTCGATGCGGCCATCGCCCAGGCCTACGGAAAACAGAGCGTTAAGGCGTTCAAGCTGACCTGCAACGGCAATCCGGCCTATTTAACCGAAATACAGATCGCCATTAAGGCCGCGGCTATCAATACGCCGCTCTCCGCCGATGCCTTCCTGCCCCAACCCCATCCGGGCAACTGCGGTAAGCAGTTTGTTCTGGATAAGGTCGGTAATTAATCATGCGGCGGCGCCAGCCGCCACAGAGGCTTCATTCGCGAATGAACGCCAGTAAATCCTGATTTATCTGATGCTTGTGGGTCGTGCAAATCCCGTGCGACCCGCCTTTATAGACGGTTAATCTGGCGTCTGGCAATATTTGCGCCGCCGCTTTACCGCAGGTTTCGAAAGGTACGATCTGGTCGTCATCGCCGTGGATAACCAGGGTCGGAATGGTCATCTTGCGCAGATCCTCGCGCAGATCGGTTTCCGAGAAAGCTTTGATACAGTCATAGAGCGCCTTAATCGATCCCTGCAGCCCCTGTTCGACAAACCCTTCGCGTACCGCTTTTGACTCTTTAGCCCCGTCCCGGTTGTAGCCATAGAACGCGGCGGTCAGCTCATAGAAGAACGCGCCGCGATCCTCGATAACGCCCTCTCTGATGCCGTCAAATACCTCTTTGGGCACGCCGTCCGGGTTAAAATCCGTGCGGATCATTATCGGCGTCACGGCGCTGATAAGCACCGCTTTTGCCACTCTTTCGGTCCCGTGGCGCCCGATATAGCGCGCCACCTCGCCACCGCCGGTCGAATGGCCGACGTGCACCGCATCACGCAGGTCGAGATGTGCCGTCAGCTGAGCCAGATCGTCAGCATAGCGATCCATGTTGTGGCCGTCCCAGGGCTGGGCCGATCGGCCATGACCACGGCGATCGTGCGCTATCGCCCGAAATCCGTTATCGGCCAGAAACAGCATCTGATCTTCAAAAGCGTCAGCCGTTAGCGGCCAGCCGTGGCTAAATACAACCGGCTGCCCGCTCCCCCAGTCTTTAAAATAGAGATAGCTGCCGTCATCGAGAGTAAGTTTGTCAAAACCGCTCATAGAGTCCTCCTGCATGTATTGGAAAGGACGTGCCTGATATCGCCTAAAAAGGATAAGACAATTTTTCTTACTGCGACGGCAGCAGCATAAATTTCATATGATGCCGTTCGCGATCGTTGCTTAATGTGCGTTTAATCACTTCAAACCGCCGACAAGTCTCAGTATGATGGGAAGACATTAACCCTTGCCATTTTCGGTGAGGGTTTTCTTTTACGGACAGGTTCCTGGATAACATGGAGTACGCAATGACCAGACCCGCAATCATCATCAATGAGTTCGATGCCGAACGCATCGACAGACTGCTCGAGCAGCCGGCGTTCGCCAGTTCACCGGTCGCCGATGCGCTGAACGACGAGCTGGATCGCGCACAAATGCTGGCGCCGGAAGCGATGCCGCATGATGTCGTCAGCATGAACAGCACCGTCAGATTCCGTGATTTGTCCAACGGCGAAGAGCGCGTGCGGACGCTGGTTTTCCCCTCGCAGGTAACCGATAGCGCCACCCAGCTTTCGGTACTCGCCCCCGTCGGCGCCGCGCTGCTGGGCCTGAAGGTCGGCAGCGCCATTCACTGGGAATTACCGGGCGGCGCCTCTGCGCACCTCGAAGTCCTGGAGCTGCTGTACCAGCCGGAAGCCGCGGGTGAATTTCACCGCTAACCCTCCCGCCGCCTGAGGCGTTCTGCGCTTTATTCAGAGGGTGTCTTCGCATCCTCTTTCTGCCCCTCCCTGCTCTGACAAACTTTTACGCCGCCCTGAGCCTCAGCTGACAGTTTTGCGACCTGAATGGCACAATATCTTCGTATAATATGTTGATATAGAAACAGTCGAACAAGGAGGAATGCATATGTATAAAACAATCATTATGCCGGTTGACGTTTTTGAGATGGAGTTAAGCGACAAAGCCGTCCGCCATGCGGAGTTTTTGGCCCAGCAGGACGGAATTATTCACCTGCTCCACGTATTGCCAGGCTCATCCAGCTTCACCATGAGTCGATTCACCGCCGACCTGCGCCGCTTTGAAGAGCATCTGCAGCATGAGGCGGAAACGCGGCTAACCACCATGGCCGGGCACTTCAGCATCGATCCCTCACGAATTAAAAAGCACGTACGCTTCGGCAACGTGCGGGATATGGTGAACGAGCTGGCTAACGAAATTAACGCCGACGTGGTCGTCATTGGTTCACGCAATCCGTCTATCAGCACCCATTTGCTCGGTTCTAATGCCTCAAGCGTCATTCGCCACGCGCATATCCCGGTAATGGTTGTCCGATAAGCGGGAGACGCCGCTCGCCTGCCGACGGCGTGAAGAAAGGCGATAAAAAAAGAGGCTACCGGTGGGTAGCCTCTTTGCTGTGCAGGTCGATCTTACTCTCTTTTATTATGCGGTTTTTGTCCGAATCAGATAATCGAACGAGCTCAGGGATGCTTTTGCCCCTTCGCCGGCGGCGATAATAATCTGCTTGTACGGTACGGTGGTGCAGTCGCCCGCCGCGAACACGCCTTTGACGTTAGTTTCGCACTTCGCATCGATGATAATTTCACCCATCCGATTACGTTCAATCGCGCCTTCCAGCCATGTGGTATTAGGCAGCAGACCAATCTGTACGAAGATCCCCGCCAGCTCGACGTGATGCTCATCACCGCTCAGCCGATCGCGATACTGCAATCCGGTCACTTTACTGCCATCGCCGACCACTTCCGTGGTCTGCGCGTTAAGAATGATATCGACGTTTTTCAGGCTGCGGACTTTGTCCTGCAGCACCTGGTCCGCCTTCATTTCAGGCGCGAATTCCAGCAGCGTAACGTGTTCCACCACGCCCGCCAGATCGATTGCCGCCTCGACGCCCGAGTTACCGCCGCCGATCACCGCCACGCGCTTGCCTTTAAACAGCGGGCCGTCGCAGTGCGGGCAGTAGGTCACCCCTTTCGTCCGGTACTGGTCTTCTCCAGGCACGTTCATGTTACGCCATTTAGCGCCGGTGGCGATGATGATACTGCGCGCCTTCAGCACCGCGCCGGAGGCGGTTTCAATCTGATGCAGGCCGCCTTCTACCGCCGCCGGAATCAGTTTCGACGCGCTCTGTGAGTCAATGACGTCGACATCATATTCATTGACGTGAACCTTCAGCGCCCCGGCCAGCTTCTGACCTTCGGTTTTAGGTACCGAAATGTAGTTTTCGATATCCACGGTATCCAGCACCTGGCCGCCGAAACGTTCGCCCATCAGGCCGGTACGAATCCCTTTACGCGCCGAGTAAACCGCCGCCGCCGCGCCGGACGGGCCGGAGCCGACAATCAGCACGTCGTAAGCATCACGCTTGTTCAGCTCTTCTGCGGCACGTTTCTCCGCGCCGGTGTCAACTTTCGCGACGATCTCCGCCAGCGTCATGCGCCCCTGGCCAAACTCCTTGCCGTTGACAAAGACCGCCGGAACGCCCATCACGTTACGATCGGTAATCTCATTCTGGAACGTCCCGCCGTCAATCGCCGTATGCTTAATGCGCGGGTTCAGCACCGCCATCAGGTTCAGCGCCTGCACCACGTCCGGGCAGTTATGGCAGGTGAGCGAGTAGTAGGTTTCAAACTCAAAATCACCGTCAAGGTCGCGGATCTGTTCCAGCAGGGCCTGGGTCTCTTTCGACGGATGACCGCCGGTCCACAGCAGCGCCAGAACCAGAGAGGTAAACTCATGCCCCAGCGGTGAACCGGCAAAGCGCGGCCCCTGGGTAGAACCTGGATTAGTTATCAAGAAAGACGGTTTGCGCACGGCGAGCGTGTTGTCTTCTTTAAACGTCACTTTCTCAGACAGCTCAGCGATTTCCGCCAGCAGCTCTTTGATTTCTGCCGATTTAGCGCTGTCGTCCAGCGTAGCAATCAGCTCAACAGGTTTGGTCAGTTTCTCAAGGTAGGCCCTGAGCTGGGTTTTCATATTTGCGTCGAGCATCTCGTTATCCCTCTCTTAAAACGTCATCATGCAAGCGGCCTCACGGCTGCCTGAATGCGGCTTGCATCATGGGGTTTGGAAGAAAAACGGGCGTAATAAAACACCCGTTATTCGGTATCAATTTCCCTTTGGATTTCGCGTCAGGGCAAGGCGGCTAGCCTGGGGATCCCCGGGAGCTTACATAAGTAAGTGACCGGGGTGAGCAGGTGAAGCCAACGCCGCCATGGCGTGAAAGACATGGAAATTTTAGATTTTGCCGACCAGGTCCAGGGACGGAGCCAGAGTCGCATCGCCTTCTTTCCATTTAGCCGGGCAAACTTCGCCTGGGTGAGAAGCAACGTACTGAGCTGCTTTCACTTTACGCAGCAGGTCAGACGCATCGCGGCCGATACCTTCAGCGGTAACTTCGATCGCCTGAATGATGCCCTGCGGGTCAACGATAAAGGTGCCGCGGTCGGCCAGGCCCTGGTCTTCACGCATGTTTTCGAAGTTACGGGTCAGGGCGCCAGTCGGGTCACCAATCATCGCATACTTGATTTTAGCGATGGTGTCAGAGCTGCTGTGCCATGCTTTGTGAGTAAAGTGGGTATCGGTGGAGACGGAATAGACGTCTACGCCCAGTTTCTGCAGCTCTTCGTAATGGTCAGCAACGTCACCCAGTTCAGTCGGGCATACGAAGGTGAAGTCAGCCGGATAGAAGAAGAAAACGCTCCAGCGGCCTTCGGTATCTTTCTCGGTAACTTCGATGAATTCACCGTTTTTGAACGCCTGGTTTTTGAAAGGTTTGATTTTAGTGTTAATTAAGGACATCTATACTTCCTCCGTGTTTTCGTTGAGGTCTAAGGTAACTAATTTTTCCTGACCCGACCAATGCGTTTGCATTATCAAATCAATAAGCAATATCTAACAACCGCAACAAGACAACTTTGTGAACCCGTCGGGACAAGTCGCGCCGCCGAACGCACCCGCTAAGCCGATAAAGTAAAAAGGCCGCCCTCTCAGGCGGCCCTATTACCTGAAATACCCGCAGGTAGCTTCAGCGCCAGGCAAGCTGGCTATGCGTTGCGCTCTACATTACCTTAATGTAACAGCATGGGCGATTACACCACCCGCCTCAGCAAAGGGCAATCTGCCCGGGCGCAGGTCTTGCCTATAGCTGCGATAGGTTCCATCATCTGCTGTGCCTTATACATTGATTTCACAAGGAATAATCATGTTAAAACGTCTGCTTTTCCTGAGCCTTTTGCCCATTTGCAGCTATGCAGAAGATCTCCCTGCCCCCGTAAAAGCGATAGAAAAACAGGGTATTACCATCATTAAACCCTTCGAAGCGCCGGGCGGAGTGAAAGGCTGGCTGGGTAAATATCAGGATATGGGCGTCGCTATCTATCTGACGCCTGACGGCAAGCACGCCATCTCCGGCTACATGTATGACGAAAACGGCACCAATCTTAGCGAACAGCTGTTCCAGAAAGAGCTCTATACTCCGGCAGGCCAGCAGATGTGGAAGCAAATGGAGGCCGCCAGCTGGCTGCTTGACGGTAAAAAAGAGGCGCCGATTATCCTGTACGTCTTCGCCGATCCCTTCTGCCCGTACTGCAAGCAGTTCTGGCAACAGGCTCGACCTTGGGTGGAGTCGGGGAAAGTGCAGATTCGCACGCTGCTGGTAGGCGTTATCAAACCGGAAAGTACGCCGGTGGCCGCCGCCATTCTCGCCAGCCGCGATCCGGCAAAAACCTGGCACGATTACGAAAAATCGGCCGGGAAAATGAAAGTTGAGATCCCGGCGGACATCCCGGCGGAAAAAATGCGCATCCTCAACCAAAACCAGCAGCTGATGGATCGGCTAGGGGCTAACGCCACGCCGGCTATTTACTATATGAATAAAGAAAATATGCTGCAGCAGGTTGTCGGCTTACCGGAAGCGGATAAGCTCCAGGTGATGATGGGCGAAAAATAAAGCGTCCCGTCAGACCCTTTTTAGCCGGACTACTCGCCCAAAAAGAGTCTGGCTAAATCACTTTTCGTCGTATACATTCAGAGTCATTAATAAAACCGGCCTTAAATAATTCAGCCCATCAATCGCTGCGCAAATTAAATATAATAAACAAATAGAATAAAAAGATAATAATTCGCACCAGACACAGCAACGGACAGGATGCTAGCAATGGCTAAACTTTACGAACTTAAAAAGTTCGATCTTAACCTACTGGTTATTTTTGAATGTATCTATCAGCATTTAAGTATAAGCCAGGCCGCGGGAACCTTATTTATTACCCCTTCAGCCGTCAGCCAGTCGCTGCAGCGCCTGCGCAATCAGCTCAACGATCCGCTGTTTATCCGCACCGGTAAAGGGATGAGCCCCACCACCCTGGCGGTTAACCTTCATCATCATCTGGAAAAAAATCTCAACCAGCTAGAGCAGACGATCAATATCGTCCACGGCGCCGAACTGAGAAAACGCTTTGTTATCTACAGCCCGCAGTTTTTCCTCTCGCCCTCCTCCGCAACGCTCATCAGCACGCTCTACCGTGACCCCAACCTGCAGGTGGAGCACCACGACCTTCAGCTCGCCTCGGAGTCGGCGGAGAGCCTGCTCGCCTACCGCAAAGCCGATCTGATTTTTAGCCTTTCACCGCTTGCCAGCCCGACCACCGTATGCCTGCCGTTTCAGGAAATAGAGATGGTGCTGGTCTGCCGGCAGAATCATCCGCGAATAGCCGAATTCACCTCCGCAGAAGCCATTGCGCGGGAGAGCTTTACTGACTATCTGACCAAAGAGGCGGGGATGCAGGCGGTTGACTACTGGCTTGAAAAACTGTTCCCCGAACGAAATATTGCCTTCAGCAGCGACTCACACATTGCCATCCTCAATATTATTAGCCAGACTGATTTTATCGGCTTTATGCCAAAAATTGCGTCAACCCCGCAGCTCTTCGACCTCAGGCTGAGAATAATACCTGCTCCGGCGGATATTCCCCGGGCGATGATTCATATGATTTATAATCGGGTGCAGATGGACCACCCTGTTTTAGCCTCTCTTATTAAAGAGGCGGCATTATAATAAAAGTGGCCGCCGCTAATTATCGACCACGTGAATATCCGCACATAAATCAGAAAAATAAAATAGCGAAAACAGCCATCGGAGAAAATTAATGGTCGACTTAAAACGTCCGGCGACCATCAATTCACTCAGCGACCCGACGCCGGCGCGCTACAGCTGGCGCAGACGCTCCGCGGCGGCCAGCAGGGTTGCCGGCTGCTTGGCGAAGCACAGCCGAATCAGCCTGTGCGGGAACGGATCGGCGCAGAACACCGACAGCGGGATCGCCGCCACGCCGATTTCAGTCGTCAGCCAGCGGCAAAAGCTGACGTCGTCGAGATCGGAAACCGCGCTGTAGTCTGCCAGCAGGAAGTAGGTGCCCTCGCAGGGTAATATCTCCAGGCGACTGGCGCGCAGGGCCTCGATAAACAGGTCGCGACGCTGCTGATAGAACGCAGGCAGCTGACGATAGTGCTCCGGTTCGTGACGCAGCATATCGGCGATGGCCAGCTGCGCCGGCGTGTTCACCGAGAACGTCAGATACTGATGCACTTTACGCAGCTCGGCGCTGATCGCCGCAGGGGCGACGCAGTAGCCGACCTTCCAGCCGGTCATATGGAAAGTTTTACCAAAGGAAGAGACCGCTACCGCCCGCTCGCGCAGCTGCGGATGGGCCAGCACGCTGGCGTGTCCCTGCGCCGCAAAGCAGATATGCTCGTAGACTTCATCGCTGACCACGTAAATCTCACGCTCGGCAATCGCCTGCCACAGCGCGGCGAAATCCTCATGCTGCCAGACCGTCGCCGACGGGTTGTGCGGGGTATTGAGGATCACCAGCCGGGTACGCTCGCTCAGCGCGGCGGCAAACTCCTGCCAGTCAACGCGAAAATGCGGCGGCTGCAGGGCAATGCGCTTCAGCACGCCGCCGGACAGCTCAACCGCCGGGGCATAGCTGTCGTAGCTCGGGTCAAAGCAGATCACCTCATCCCCGCTACGCACCAGGGCAGTAATGGCCGCATACAGGGCCTCGGTTGCGCCCGCCGTAACGGTCACATCGCTGTTGGCGTCCGGTCGGTAGCCGTAAAGCTCGGCGGTTTTATCGGCGATGGCTTCGCGCAGCGCCGGTACGCCGGTCATCGGGGCGTACTGGTTGGCGCCCTGGGCGACATGAAAAGCCAGTCGCTCCTGCAGGTAGCGCGGCCCGTCAAAATCCGGGAAGCCCTGTGAAAGATTTATCGCCTGATGCTGCTGCGCAAGAGCGCTCATCTGGCTAAAAATAGTGGTGCCCAGTGAAGGGAGTTTACTCTCAGGAATCAGTGGCTTATTGCTCATTTTGTTATTACCGATTGTAATGCTGTTGTTGAAGCCACTATAACACGATGTTAATATTTGGCAATCGAGACGCTTAGACGTCTATATGCGCCGTTATGCAAAAAAGCCGCAACGCGCTTTGCGCAATGACGTGTATAAATGATGATGTCAGGCCGGCTATGGTCTGCCGCCACCATCAATGCGGCGTAACGCCCACTCTGGAGAAACCATGATCCGCGCCATCGTGACCGATATTGAAGGTACCACCAGCGACATTCGCTTCGTACATAACATTCTGTTTCCGTACGCCCGTGAACGATTAGCAGGCTTCGTGACCGCCCAGCAGTACGCTGAGCCGGTCAAAACGATCCTTGATAACCTCCGCCACGAAATCGCCGCTCCCGCAGCCAGCACCGCCGAGCTTATCGATACGCTATTTGCCTTTATGCAGGAGGATCGCAAATCCACCGCGCTGAAGGCGCTGCAGGGGATTATCTGGCGCGATGGCTACCTTAACGGCGACTTTACCGGCCATCTGTATCCCGATGTTCTGCCGGCGCTGGAAAAGTGGAAGTCGCAGGGAATTGATTTATATGTATATTCCTCAGGCTCGGTCGCTGCGCAGAAATTGTTATTTGGCTACAGCGACGAAGGTGATATTACTCATCTGTTCAACGGCTATTTCGATACTCTGGTAGGCGCGAAGCGCGAAGCGCAGTCCTACCGCAACATTGCTGAACAGCTGGGTCACCACCCTGCCGCCATCCTGTTCCTTTCCGATATCCATCAGGAGCTGGATGCCGCCGAGGAGGCCGGTTTTCGCACCCTGCAGCTGGTGCGCGGCGATCGCGACCCCGCCAGCCATCATCCGCAGATTCAGCGTTTTGACGACATTCATCCGGAGCAAATACCTGCATGAGCGCATTAACGATTTTTTCTGACCAGGACGCCGGGAACGCCATCTGGCACAGCACCGACGCCGACGAAATTCAGCAGCAGCTAAAGGCGAAAGGCGTACGCTTTGAGCGCTGGCAGGCCGACCGCGATTTAGGCGTCGCGCCAACGCCGGAAACGGTGCTTGAGGCCTACCAGCACGCGATTGATAAGCTGGTTGCCGAAAAGGGTTACCAGAGCTGGGACGTTATCAGCCTGCGCGCGGACAACCCGCAGAAAGAGGCGCTGCGCGCGAAGTTTCTCAACGAGCATACCCACGGCGAGGACGAGGTGCGTTTCTTCGTCGAGGGTGCCGGGCTGTTTTGCCTGCATATCGGCAATGAGGTGTTCCAGGTGCTGTGCGAGAAGAACGATTTAATCTCCGTCCCCGCCGACACGCCGCACTGGTTTGATATGGGCTCGGAACCGAACTTCACCGCCATCCGAATTTTCGATAACCCGGAAGGCTGGGTGGCGAAGTTTACCGGGGATGATATTGCCGACGCCTACCCACGGCTGGCGTAATCTCCTTCATCCAGCCCGGCGGCCCTGCGCCGCCGGGCTGCCGTTCAGGGCAACGCGTCCGCGCTGATAAACGCCGGCGGATCGAACGCGGTAATGGGCGGCAGCGCCTCGCGCCACGGGACAATCTCGACCCAGCAGCTCTGCGCGCTACAGCCCTGGCCCAGCCGCGAGCTGCCGCGATCTTCGGTCAGCACGTTAGGATTACCGTGCTTATCCAGGGAGCCTTTTTCGCTGGGGTTCAGCGGATCGTACCAGGCGCCGGTGGCCATCTGCACTACCCCCTGGCGGATCCCTTCGCTGAGATGCACCCCGGCCAGAATCGCTCCGCGGGCGTTATGCACCTTCACCACGCTGCCTTCGGTTACTCCCCGCGCCTGCGCATCCTGGGGATGCATCCACAGCGGCTCGCGCCCCTGAATTTTGGTCGCCCGGCTGACGCTGCCATGATCGTACTGGCTGTGCAGACGCGTGCGCGGCTGGCTGGACAGCAGATGCAGCGGCCAGCGGCTGGCCTCTTCCCGCTGCCAGCTCGCTTCCTCTTCATCCCACCACGGATGGCCCGGGCACTCGCGGTAGCCGAAGTCGGCGACGGTCTGCGAGAAGAGCTCAATCTTGCCGGACGGCGTGGAGAGCGGAGAGCCCAGCGGGTCGGCGCGAAAATCGGCCAGGAAGACCTGCGGCTGCTCCGGCGCGCTGTACTCCAGCACCCCCTGCTGCCAGAAATCCTCAAACGACGGCAGCTCAATGCCCTCTTCCCGGGCCCGCGGGCGCGACTCATCATAAATATGCCGCAGCCACTGCCCGACGCTGCGCCCTTCGCTGAAGCGCTCGCCGCAGCCTAGCCGGGCGGCAAGATCGCAGAAAATCGCGTAGTCGTCGCGGGCCTCGGCAACCGGCGGGATCTGCGCGCTCATGGCAATCATAAATCCGTCATGCCCGCCGCTGCCAATATCCTCCCGCTCCAGGGAGGTGGTCACCGGCAGCACAATGTCGGAAAACTTCGCCTGCGCGGTCCAGTACTGCTCATGCACCACCACCGTTTCCGGCCGTCGCCACGCCTCGCAGAGCTGGTTAAGGTCCTGATGATGGTGAAAAGCATTGCCCCCCGCCCAGTAGACCAGGCGGATATCGGGGTAGCGCAGATGCTGGCCATCAAACTCATATTCGCCGCCGGGGTGCAGCAGCATGTCCGCCAGCCGGGCCACCGGGATCGCGCTGTTAACCGCATTTTTCCCCGCCGGCAGACGGGGGCCGGAAAAGGCTTTGCGCGCCGCGCCCGCCAGGTTGGTACAGGCGTAGCCGAAGCCCAGCCCTCCGCCCGGGGTACCAATCTGCCCCAGCAGCGCGGTCAGGGCGACCGTTGCCCAGTAGGCCTGCTCCCCCTGGCGGGCGCGCTGAATGGACCAGGAGATATTGACCATCGTGCGCTGGCTGGCCATCTCGCGCGCCAGGGAGACAATCTGCTCCGCGGAAATCCCCACGATCGCCGCCGCCCAGCGCGGCGTTTTTGCCACCCCGTCACGCTCTCCCAGCAGATAGGCGCGGTAGGGAGCAAAGCCCACCGTGTGGCTGGCCACAAAGTCACTGTCGTACAGGGATTCGGTAATCAGGACGTAGCACAGCGCCAGCAGCAGCGCGGTATCGGTCCCCGGACGCACCGCCAGCCACTGCGCGGAGTCGACGGCGCTCAGATCGTTGCTGACCGGGCTGATATTGATAAAGCGCGTGCCGTTGGCCTGCATCTTCTCCAGCCAGTGCTTCAGCATATGGTCGTTGGCGCCGCCGCCGTTAACCTGAGAGTTACGCAGCGGCAGGCCGCCAATCGCCACGAACAGCTGACACTCCCGCGCCAGCTCAGAGAAGTGCGTATGCTGACGATGCAGCGGGCTAAGCGGCCCCAGCACATGCGGCAAAATACGCTCGCCGGCGGCGCTGCTGTAGGTATTGGTACTGGCGGTGTAGCCGCCGAAAGATTTCAGGAAACGATGCAGCTGGCTCTGGGCGTGATGAAAACGTCCGGCGCTGGCCCAGCCGTAGGAGCCGCCGTATATGGCTTCGTTCCCGCAGCGCTCCTTCACCGAGGTGAGTTCACGGGCCAGCAGGTCGAGGGCGACCTCCCAGCTCACCTCTACAAAGGGCTCTTTGCCGCGACCTTCCCGCGACGCGGGGCCATTTTTCAGATAGCCGGCCCGCACCGCCGGACGACGAATGCGCGTTTTGCCGGTGACCGCATCGGTGAGGGACTGACCGATGCGCGAGGGATTTTTATCCCAGGCGACCGGTACAACGGCATCAATGGCGCCATCGCGGGTTTGCACCTGCCAGGTTCCCCAGTGCATCACCGCCAGATTATGTTGTTTATTCATGTTGCCCGTTTTTTTGTCACCCGATAGAGGCCGCTATAATAAGTCGGGAGCTGGCTGAAGATAAAATGCCAATGACACTATAATATCCTGTCACTTTAGCCGATAACCATCCGCATGACGCGAGCCCTGGGTTATATTCACCATATCCCACCATAAATATAGCCATCATTAAGCAGCAATTACCGTTTGCAATAAAAGTCAGCGCTTTTACCTTATACCCACAATATAAACATGCCTTAATTTCAGCATCATGAAATATTTTCAGGTTATAGCGGGTAAAATTAAGTTTTCCTGCCCTATTCCGTCGATATACCATTATTGGTATAACTTAGACATATTTTGTATTTGAGGTTGCGTGGTCGTTATTGTCATGCTACGAATCCGCAAACACCTTTATCACAGGACTATAATAAGAATGTCGCAGAGAATAAAATTACTGCCCGCCGCGCTGGGTCTGATGACGCTCGTCTCCGTCAGCGCCTCCGCCGCAGAGCCCCTGTCGCTGCAGGGGAAAACCATCGGCGTCGCCGTTGTCGGTACCCAGCACTTCTGGGATCGCGAAGCCTATAAAGGCGCCACCGAAGAGGTTGAAAAACTGGGTGGTAAAGTCATCGGCGTCGACGGCGGTCGTGATAATCAGGTACACGCCAATAACCACGATATTTTATTATCACGCAAGGTCGATGCCGTAATTAGTATTCTCGGCGACAGCGCCGTTGAACCTAAATTTAAAGCGCTGCGCGATGCCGGCATCCCGGTATTTACCGTGGACCACGTGTCAAAATACTCCGTCAATAACACAACCTCCGACAACTACACGCTAGGTTCAACCATTGGCCGCTATATGGCTGATGAATTAGGCGGCAAAGGTAACGTTGCGGTATTTAATGCATTCTCCAGCTCGCTGCGAATTTGCGGCATCCGCTACGACCAGTGGAAATATGTCCTTAAGGATTACCCGGATATTCATATTATTCAGCCGGAGCTGGCCGAACAGTTTGCCAACTCTCCGGAAGATGCGCGTAAGAAAACCCTCGAACTGCTCAGCCAGTATCCGAAAGGCAAACTGGATGCCATCCACGTCGCCTGCTGGGATCAGCCGGCCATCGGGATCGTGCAGGCTCTGGAAGAGACCGGACGCGACAAAGACGTGAAGGTCACCGCCATCGATGCCGGCCCGGAAACGCTGGAGATTATGGCCGAACCCGGCAGCCCGTTCGTCGCTAACGTCGCTCAGCAGCCGCACTTGATTGGCCAGACGTCGGCCGACAACGTCGCGCACTACTTCGCTAAACAGGTTCTGCCGCTGCAAACCTTTATTCCGGTGGTCCCGGTGAAGGGCCCGCAGGAAGCGAAAGCGGTCTACAAACAGCTGGGATATGGCGAACTGCAGTGATTAATCAACCCCTCGGCGGGGAGCGCCCCGCCGCTGGTCTGGTCATGAGCCAGATCGGCAAAAGCTTTGCCAACGTGACTGCATTAAATGCGGTCACGCTGCTTCTTAACCCCGGTGAAATTCACGGTCTGATCGGCGAAAACGGGGCGGGAAAATCCACCCTGATCAAGATCCTTGCCGGCGTGTACCAGGCCGATAGCGGCAGCGCCACCCTCGATGGCGCGGCGATCCCGTTCGGCAACCCTGCGGCCATTGAAGCAATGGGCATCCGCGTTATCCACCAGGAACTCAACCTGATTGCCCACTTCACGGTGGCGGAATCCGTTTTTCTCGGCCAGGAGTATCGCCACCGCTGGGGCGCGCTGGACAGAAGGCGCATGAACGCCGCCACCGAGGCCTTTTTCCGCGATAGCTGGCAGCTGAGCATTAACCCGCGGCGGCTGATTCGCGATCTCAGCCTTGCCGAACGTAAGCTGGTGCAAATCGCCCGGGCGCTGATCGACGGCGCCGCGAAGCTGGTGGTCTTTGATGAACCCACCGCGCCGCTGGAAGCGCAGGAGGCCAGCCTGGTCTCCTCGGCGATCCTGCGCCTGCGCGAGCAGGGGATCGCCATTCTCTATATTTCCCACTATCTGAACGAAATCGCCGCCCTCTGCGATCGCGGAACCGTTCTGCGCAACGGCGAGGTGGTGGGCTACCCTGACCGCTCGCTGCTGCAGGATACCGATGCGCTGATCAAAATGATGGTCGGCCGGGAAATAGAACAGCTCTATACCCCGCGCCAGTCCGCGCCGCCTGAAGCCGACGCCAGCGCGCCGCTGCTGTCGGTGCGCGGGCTCGGCGACGGCCATCAGCTGCGCGACATTACCTTTGATATCCAGCCCGGAGAAATCGTCGGCGTCGCCGGCCTGCTGGGCGCCGGGCGGGACGTGCTGGTCGACCTTCTCTACGGCCTGAAGCGCGTGGACAGCGGCGTGATTAGCATCGACGGTCAGCCGAAGCGCATACGCACGCCGAAGCAGGCGATTCGCGCCGGCATGGCGCTGGTGCCCCGCGACCGCCGCCATCAGGGGCTGATCCTCCCCTTCACCACCGCCGATAACATTAATCTGGCCTCCCTGTCGGACACCGCCACCTTCGGCTGGGAACACCGAGGGCTGGCGCTGGAGAAAGCCCGCAGCTGGATTGAGCAGCTCTCTATCCGCCCCGGCCGCCCGGAGCTGCCGGTGCGGCTGATGAGCGGCGGCAACCAGCAAAAGGCGATTCTGGCCCGCTGGCTGGGCACCGATGCGCGGCTCTTTATTCTCGATGAACCGACCCTCGGGGTCGATATCGGCGCCCGCAGCGATATCTATCAGCGAACCCGTCAGCTGGCGGATCGCGGACGCGCGGTGCTGGTCTCCTCCAGCGATGCGCCGGAGCTGCTGGGGCTATGCGATCGGATCCTCGTGATGTGGCGCGGCGAGCTGGTGGCGAATCTCACCACCCAGGGGCTGACGCTCGACGCCCTGCTGGCAACGATTAACGGTGGACAGGAACAACAGCTATGAGTACGGGTATCCAACGCCGCGGCCTGCCGGGCATAACGACGCTTATCGAAAAATTTCCGCTGATTCTCTTCTTTGCCCTGCTGGTCTGGCTTAGCCTCCAGTCGCCCTTCTTTTTAAGCTGGCAGAATATCAGCATGATGCTGGTGCAGAGCGTGCCGCTGGCCATTCTCTGCTTCGGACTGGTTTGCGTGATTGCCGTCGGCGGCGATGACGTGGTCACCGGCGGGATCGACCTCTCGCTTCCCGCCATCGCGGTGCTCGGGGTCGCGCTTCTGAGCCTCGGCATGGTGGAGTGGCAGATGTCCTATCTGTGGCTGCTGCTCCTGCCGCTCGTGGTCTGCCTCGCCTGCGGGGCGATCAACGCCGGGCTGGTGCTGGTCGCCGGGCTGCCGCCGCTGCTGGCAACGCTCTCAACCTCCGTGGCCTTTACCGGCCTGACCGATTTACTCACCGGCCAGCGGCGCATTGCGGTCAGCGATCCGCTGATGGTGGCTTTTCGCGACCAGACGCTGCTCGGCATCCCCTGGCCGCTGATCTATCTGCTGGCGGTCTTCGTCCTGTTCCAGCTGCTGGTGCACCACTCGCGCTTCGGCCAGCATCTGCAGGCGGTCGGCGGCAACCGCGATATGGCGCAAATGAGCGGGCTTAACGTGCGCCGGCTGACGGTTTACGTCTGGCTGCTGGCAGGCATCGCCGCCGGTCTGGCGATTCTGCCGCTGCTGAGCCAGGGCTCGGGCAGCTCCAGCGGTACCGCCACGCCGCTGCTGCTGGAGACCGTGCTGGCGACCTTTATCGGCGCCGCCTTCTCGCGCCGGCGCGTCGTCACCATCTGGGGCGCGCTGCTTGGCGCGGTGCTGGTCAACGCCCTCTCCAACGGCCTCGGGCTGCTGGGGGTCAATATTTTCTGGATGGGCGCCATCAAAGGCACCCTGATCCTTATCGTGCTGGCGGCTTCTGCGGTCAGACATCACGGAGGCAATCAATGAGCCAGCTGACGCTCAAATCCTCATCGCCGGAGCAGACCGCCGGCGGCCCGCTGGCCTATCTGTCGCGGGCGGGCTTCGGCATTATCACCCTGCTGGCTATTGCCCTGTTCGGCTGGGCTAACCCGGTATTTCTGACCGTTGATAACTGGGCAAACCTGCTCCAGGGCAGCGCGATTCTGCTGATTGTGGCGATGGCGATGACCCTCATCGTCAGCGCGGGCGCCATCGATCTCTCGGTTGGCGTCGCGCTCGACTTTGGCGCCGCCTTTGCGCTGGTGGCCCTGAAAACCTGGCACCTGCCGTGGCAGGCCGCGGTGGGCTATGCCCTGCTCGGCGGGGCGATCATCGGTCTGCTGAACGCCTTTCTGATCCTGATTTGCCAGATCCGTCCGTTCCTTGCCACCCTCGGGACCTGGTTTATTGCCAGCAGCGTGGAGCGGATCTATACCGACGGCGGCGGCTCGATCGCCTATCGCCGGATGGCGCCGGAGTACCACGATCTGGCAGTGGGAAATATCGCCGGTATTCCGACGCCGGTGGTTATCGTGCTGGCGCTGTGGCTGGTGGCCTGGCTGATTACCGAGCGCACGCTCTTCGGCAAGTACGTTCGCGCCATTGGCCAGAACGGGGAAGCGGCGCGCATCGCCGGGATCCGCGATCGGCTGACCATGCTATGGGTGCTGGTCGCGGCCTCAGCGCTGTGCGCCATCGGCGGCGTGATCCTCTCCGCTAACCTGCGGCAGTTTACGCCGCTGGCCGGCCAGTCCTATTTGATGGATGCGATTGCCGCCGTCTTTATCGGCACCGCCTTTAACCGCCAGGGCCGGGCCAGCATCGCCGGTACCCTCGGCGGGGTACTGTTCCTCGCCATCATTGATAACGGCCTGAACCTGATGGGTCTTAACTACCTGGTCAAAGACGCGCTGGTCGGCGTCATTCTGGTGGTCGCGCTGGCCCTCTCTTTCTGGCAGGCGCGTCTGCGTCAGCAGCATCGTTAACGGAGTATCTATGGCAGCCTTTGACGCCGTTTTTGTCGGCCTGACGATCCTTGATATCGCCGGTCGCCCGGTTCTCGACATCCCGCCCCGCGGCGGGGTGGCCTTTATCGAACAAATTCGCCTGAACCCGGCGGGCACCGCCGCCGGAGCGAATATCAACGCCGCGAAGCTCGGCGTTCGCACCGCCGCCGTCGCCTGCCTCGGCCACGATGAAAAAGCCGATTTTATTCTCGCCAGCTACGCGCGCCTGGGAATCGACTGCTCGCTGATCCAGCGCACGACGCAAAAGGAGACCTCGGCAACGATCCTGCCTATCCGCCCGAACGGCGAGCGGCCCGCGCTGCACTGTCGCGGCGCCTCCGATGCGCTGTTCGTCGGCGAAGAGGCGTTCGCCTCGATTCTCGACTGCCGCTTCCTGCATCACGGCGGCACGGGTCTGCTGGCGGCAATGGACCAGGGTCAGAGCGCGCGACTGCTGGCGGCGGCCAGGGCGCGCGGCGTCACCACCAGCTTCGACCTGATCGCCCCCGATGAGCGAACCCTGGATCTGCTGCGCCCGCTGCTGCCGTCGGTAGACTACTTTATGCCCTCGCTGGAGGAGGCCGCCTATCTGTCGGGACGCAGCGAGCCCGCCGAAATCGCCCGTTTCTTCTTCGACCTCGGCGTGGGGACCTGTATTTTGAAAGACGGCGCCAACGGCTCCTGGCTGCTGACCCGCGACGGTCGCGTCGAGCATATCGCCCCGTGGCGCGTAGAGGCGGTAGATACTACCGGCTGCGGCGATAGCTACTGCGGCGGCTTTATTGCCGCACTGGCCCGCGGGTTGAACGAAAAAGAGGCCTGCGAAGTGGCATCGGCCGTGGCGGCGCTGGTCGCCACCGGCCTGGGATCGGATGCGGGCGTGATCGACTGGGACCACACCCTGGCATTTATGGCCGCGAATCGGGCCGGATAGCCTGCGGCCCCGCGCTTAGCGCCACTGGTATAACAGCGGCTCGCCGGCGACGTAGCGCTGGAGATCGGCGGCAATCATCGCCGTATGCTTGCTGATGCTTTCGCGGGTCGCGCCGGCAATATGCGGGGTGATAATCACGTTAGCAAACTCGGTGACAAACGGGTGATCGCGCCACAGCGGTTCGCGATGATAAACGTCCAGCGCCGCGCCGCCCAGCGGCCCGTGGCGCAGAGCGTGAATGAGCGCCTCCTCGTCAACCACCGCCGCGCGGGAAGTGTTAATCAGCAGCGCGCCGGGCTTCATGCTGTTCAGCAGCGGCGCGTTTACCAGGCCGTCGCTGCCGGCGCCGCTGCTCAGATGCAGGCTGACGATATCCGCCTCGCGGAACAGCGCTTCGAGAGTGGTTTTGCGCAGCCCCGGCTCGTTGATATCCTCGCCCGCCACGAACGGGTCCACCACCAGCACCGCCATGCCGAACGCGCGGGCGATACGCGCCACCCGGCGACCAATATTCCCGTAGCCAATCAGCCCCAGCGTTTTATTGCGCAGCTCGCTGCCTTTAAACACCTCGTAAGGGCTCTGCGGGCTCACGTCCCACACCACGTCGCGGCGCAGCCCGGCCTGAGTGACCGCCGCCGCATTGTCGGCGTTGGTAAACTCGCCGCGCTTCAGCGCCGCGTGCGCCTGCGGGATATGCCGCGCCAGGCTCAGCATCAGCCCAAGCGTGAGCTCCGCCGCCGCGTCGGCGTTGCGGCCCGGCGTGTAGAGCACGCGAATGTCGCGCGCCGCCGCAGCTTTAACATCGATATTCACCGGATTGGCGCGGGTACAGGCAATCACCTTCAGGCGCGGGCAGGCGGCGATCACCTCTTCCGTCACGTCGTCGTAGCTGGTCACCAGCACTTCGGCATCGTGAGCCAGATCGATCAGCTGGCCGGCGCTGAGCTTCGGTTTGCCCAGCGCCCATCCCTCCACCCGCAGATCGCCCAGCTGGTGGAACGCCGCAAGATCGCCGGAGTGTTCAGCGGTAAATACAATTTTCATTGGTCTGATTCCTGAGAAATACGTTGAAGCGCCTCCTGCCTGGCCTGCCAGACGGGCAGCATCTGTTCGCGTAGCAGGCGATAAACCGGATAGAGCGCGGCGTAGCGGGCGTGCGCCCGCGGATCTGGCTGATAGCGCGTCTGCTCCAGCTGCGGGTAGTGCGAGAGTTCGTTAACGCTGCGGGCTGCCAGAATCGCGGCCCCGCGGGCGCTGAGTTCGTTAAAGGTGCTGGAGACCACCGTTCTGCCGCTGCAGTCGGCAATAATCTGTAGCCAGGTCGCGGAGGCCGCGCCGCCGCCGGTCAGGTACAGCTCTCCGCCCTGCGGATAGCCCTGCAGCGAGTCGACGATGGCGTAAGCCAGCCCCTCAAAGACCGCCCGCTGTAGCTCGGCGCGGGTGGTATGCTGGCTGATGCCAAAATAGCCGGCCCGCGCATCCGGGCTATAAAACGGCGCGCGTTCGCCGTTCAGATAGGGCTGCCAGAACACGCCCCCGCTGCCCGGCTCGACGTCGGCAATCGCCCGCTCAAGCTGCTGGAGATCCGGGCTCAGGGAGATATGCTGCTGCAGCCAGTCGATATTCGGCGTTCCGGCCTGCATCGGAAAGAGGTTAATAAAGCTCCCCGCTTCGGTATGGGTGACGTAGCGCGTTCCTTCGTTCACCGTCTGACGACCGTGGCACACGATGCCGGTACAGCAGGTCGTACCGAGGATCGTATAGATATCGCCGTCGTTCACCGCGCCGCAGCCGAGCGCCGCGCTGCACACGTCGAGCGCGCCGGCGGCCACCGGCGTACCGGCCGCCAGCCCGGTCAGCTCCGCCACCTCGTCGCGCAGGGCGCCGGCCTGCGCATCCGGCGCCAGCAGCGGCGGGAACAGATGATGCAGGTCGGCAAGCCCCATTTCATTCAGCACCACCGCCGACAGCTCCCCGCTCTGCTGATTGAGCAGCGAGGTGCTGGCATCGGTGATATCCAGCGCCGCGACGCCGGTCAGGCGAAAGCGGATCCAGTCTTTGGCAAAAAACAGATAGCGCGCCGCCGCCAGCCGCTCCGGCTGATAATGCCGGAGCCAGCATAGCTGCATGCTGGTATTGCACGGCTGCAGGTGGGTGCCGGTCTCGGCAAAAAAGCGGCGATCGAAGCCCGGGCGGCGCAGCAGATCGCTCATCAGCTCCCGGCTGCGGGTATCGCTCCACAGGATCCCCGGCCCGACCGGCTCGCCCTCGGCATCGCTTAGCCACACCCCTTCGCCCTGCCCGGCAAGGCCAATGGCTCTTAAGCGCCCGCTCTGCAGCTCCGGGCGTTGCGCAATCTGGCGCAAAATAGCGATGACCGACTGCCACAGCTGCGCCATATCCTGCTCGGCGTAGCCGTTAGCCGACAGACGCGGCCCGGTATTCTCCGCCGCGCTGGCCCGCGCCTGAAAATGCTCATCAAACAGCACCGCCTTGACGCGCGAGGTGCCGATATCGATACCCAGATAAAAATCCATGCCTGATCCGATCGCTTATTGAAAATTAGTCGCGCTCGTAGCGGCGACGCATCAGCTCGCACTCGAACAGGAATTCCAGACCTTCCAGCTGACGGCGCGCCTCGTTAATATCTTTCCCCCAGCAGGTCAGACCGTGGCCGCGCAGCAGGAAGCCGTAGCGCAGCGGGCGGGTTTGCGCATAATCTTCGATGCGCGCCGCCAGGGCGTCGATATCCTGATCGTTATCGAAAATCGCCACCGGGACGGTGTCGAGATGGCTGTGCTGGCCGGTCAGCGTTTTCTGCATTTCGTAGCCCTGCAGCGCCAGCGTCCCGCTCTTCTCGATGCGCGACAGCACCGTCGCGTTGACGGTATGGACGTGCAGCACGACGTTGGCCTCGGGGAACAGGCGATAGACCAGGGTATGCAGCCCGGTTTCCGCCGAGGGCTTACGCCCGGAAGGCGCGGTATTGCTGGCAATATCAACCTGCAGAAAATCTTCGCTGGTCAGGCTGCCCTTATCGCGTCCCGACTCGCTGAGCCAGCACCAGGTCTCATCCTGGCGCACGGACATATTGCCGCCGGTCGCCGGCGCCCAGCCCTTCGCACCGATCCAATGACAGGTGGTGACCAGTTGCGCGAGTCTTTCTTGCCACATAGCAGTTCCTTAGTTTAGCGATGGTATTTTGAGAACCTTGACGCTCGGGCGCCGTTGTTGCTGGCAGCGTGGGCGCTGCTGTGACTCAAAATGGTAAACAGGGTATCCCGAGACAACGTTCTTTAGCCGTCTAAATGGCTATTTATCCGATACTAACACCGCCTGCCCGGCTGAACAATATTTCAGGAAAGGCTTACATTAAGAATGGTTATATCAGAAACGCATATGAAATTACCGTTTTTAACAGTGATACAACTGAACGTTTTCATAACACCAACATTACCCGCTGCGGGTCGCTAAAAAGACGGGGGATCGTTCTGCGTGCGGCTGGCGTAAATTTCAGCGCCGGCGATAGCGACCGCGCGCGATGGCAAAGTCCGAACGGCTGCTCCACGCTGGTGCAAAACTTTGCACCCTGCACACCATTCTGGCAAAACGGCGCCGTTTAACGCCTTTTTATGTGCACACTGCACACCCCAATATGTTCCCGTTGCCCCGCTTTTTTTGGCACACCTCTTGCTACCCCTCTGGCATCGCCATTCGGGTGACCACTCAGAGGTTCCACTATGTCAAACAGCAACGATTTCCCGCTCGTCGAAGCGCCGGCCTCAGGGCGCAAGGGCCTGTTTTCAATCTCCATGGTTCTGTTCAGCTTTACCTTTTTTACCGGCACGATGTTCGCGGGCGGTAAGCTCGGCGTCTCTTTTTCCATCGTTAACCTGCTGTGGATTGCGGTTATCGGCAACTTTTTGCTGGCCCTGTACGCGGCGTCGCTCGGCTGGATTGCCGCCCGCAGCGGGCTGAACACCGTACTGATGGGGCGTTTTTGCTTCGGCGAGATCGGTAGCAGGCTCGCCGATTTTATTCTCGGTTTCGCCGAGCTGGGCTGGTACGCCTGGGGTACCGCCACGGTGGCTATTTCGCTGGTCAAAATCCTTGCCCTGCCCGAGGCGATGACCATTCCGCTGATGGTGCTGTTCGGCATCCTGTTCTGCGTCACCGCGCTGGTGGGCTATAAGGGGCTGGATGCGCTATCGAGGGTTTCGGTCCCGCTGATGTTTATCCTGCTGGTGGTCTCCATGTACCTTGCCGCCCACCATGCCGGCGGCTGGCAGGCGATGACCAAAATCGAGCCGGGCGAAACCATGACCTGGTCGGCGGCCATCACCATGGTATTTGGCACCTTCGCCAGCGGCGCGACCCAGGCGACGAACTGGACGCGGCTGGCTAACTCCAGCCGCACCGCCATCCTCGCCAGCATGGGCAGCTTCCTTATCGGTAACGGGTTGATGATTGTGGCCGGGGCCTGGTGCGCCATCGTTTATCAGCAGGCCGATATCGTGGAAGTTCTGATTTTGCAGGGGCTCTCCGTCGCCGCGGTGGTCATGCTGTGCCTCAATCTGCTGACGATTCAGGGGCCGACAATCTATAACGTTTCGGCCGCCGCCTGTCACCTGCTGCGCAGCGAACGCCGCCGGACCCTGACCGTTGTCGCCGCCGGCGTCGGCATTCTGCTGGCCATTGGCGGGATGTACGAAATGCTGATCCCGTTCCTGGTTCTGCTGGGCAGCATCATCCCGCCCATCGGCGGCGTGATCCTCGCCGACTACTGGTTTTATCGCGGCGGGCGCTATCCTCTGCTGCAAACCGCGCGCTTACCGCGCTTCAACTGGCTGGGCCTGGGCGCTTATGCCGTCGGCGCGCTGGTGGCTTACCTGTCGCCGTGGGTTGCGCCGCTGGTGGGCATCTCCGTCTCCGCGCTGGTCTATATCATCCTGACCCGCCTGAGCAAACGCCAGCCCGCGGCTGACGCGGCTGCGGAGCAGTAGCCATGAGCCTGACGGTCAGCGAAATCCTCGCGCTGGAGGGACTCTCGGCGATGCGGCTGCGCGCGGGGCGGCAGGGGCTCCAGCTGGCGGTGCGCTGGTACTACGTCGCGGAAAATGAAAATATCGCCGAGTGGATCATGGGCGGAGAGCTGGTGTTTATCACCGGGATCAACCATCCCCGCAATGAGGAGAACCTGATCCATCTGCTGATGGAGGGCAAGCAGCGCGGGATCGCCGGCATGGTGATCCTGACCGGCGACGCCTATATCCAGACGATCCCTCCGCGATTGATCGCGCTGGCCGACGAGCTGGGCATTCCGCTGATCGAACAGCCCTATCTGCTCAAAATGGTGATCGTCACCGAGCGCATCGGTACCGCGCTGGTGCGCAGCGAAAACGCGCTGCAGTCGCAGCGCGATATTCTGCTGCAGCTGTTAACCGGCGACTATCCCGACCTGCAGATCCTGCATCAACGCGCGCTTCATCAGCAGCTGGATTTTACCCGCCCGCTGCGGGTGGCGGCGCTGCGCCTTGAGGGGATTCAGCGCCTGTTTCGCCAGTTTCCGCCGGAGCAGGCCGAAGCCTGGCTGCAGCAGGCCCGTCGCACCGTGCGCCAGCGATTGCAGCAGCAGCTTAACCAGCAGGGCAACCCCTTTCCGCTGGTTGAGCGCAGCAATATGTTTCTCTTCCTGCTCCCGGATGAGGAAGGCGAATTTTATCAGCAGAAAAAGCGGCTACAGCAGTGGCTGCTCCAGCTTGCGGAGGGCGATGACGGGCTGTCGCTGCTGTGCGGCCTCTCCGCGCCGGTGCAGGAGCTGCAGGGCTATCAGCGGGCGCTGTCGCAGGCGCGCCAGGCGCTGGATCTCAGCGATACCCTGCGCCCGGCTCAGCGCATCAGCGACTATCAGCAGCTGGGCTTTATCAAGCTGCTCTCCGCCGTCGGCGATCCCACGCTGCTGAGCGATTTTATGCACGACACCCTTGGCTGCCTGATCGAACCCGATCGTAAAAGCCCGTGGCTGCTCATGGAGACCCTGGAAACCCTGCTCCAGGAGAACGGCAACGTGATGAGGGCCGCCGAGCGGCTGGGCATTCACCGCAACACCCTGCATCAGCGTATCCAACGTATTGAAAAGCTGACCCGCTATCCGGTCAGCCATCCGCAGTTTCATCTCAACGCCTCGGTCGCCTTAGCGATCTGGCGTATGTCGCAAAACCATTTACGGGAACAACCATGAAAATTATCAACGCGCGCCTGCGCCATAAAGAAGCGCTCTATACCCTTGAGTTACAGGACGGCATGATTAAAAGCATCGCCCCGCAGGCCGCCGCGCGGGCGGCTGACGCCAGCGATATCGACGCGCAGCAAAAGCTGGTTATCCCGCCGTTTGTCGAGCCGCATATCCACCTTGACGCCACCCTCACGGCGGGCGAGCCGGAGTGGAATATGAGCGGCACGCTGTTTGAGGGCATCACCCGCTGGAGCCAGCGTAAAGAGAGCGTCACGGTAGAAGATACGCGCCAGCGCGCGCTGAAGACCATCGGTATGCTGCGCGATAACGGCGTGCAGCACGTGCGCACTCACATTGATGTCACCGACCCTTCCCTGACGGCGCTGGAGGCGATGCTGGAGGTGAAAAAAGAGGCTGCCGATCTTATCGACCTGCAAATCGTCGCCTTCCCGCAGGAGGGGATCGAGTCGTTCCCCGGCGGACGAGAGCTGATGACCCGCGCCATCGAAATGGGCGCCGACGTGGTGGGCGGCATTCCGCACTACGAGAACACCCGCGACAAGGGCGTCAGCTCGCTGGCCTTTCTGATGGACCTGGCCCAGCGCCACGGCTGCCTGGTGGACGTGCACTGCGATGAAATCGATGACCCGCAGTCGCGCTTTCTGGAAGTGCTGGCGGAAGAGGCTCGGGTACGCGGCATGGGCGCGCAGGTCACCGCCAGCCATACCTGCGCGATGGGTTCCTACGATAACGCCTACTGCTCGAAGCTGTTCCGCCTGCTCAAGGCGTCGGGCATCAACTTTATCTCCTGCCCAACCGAAAGCATTCACCTGCAGGGGCGCTTCGACAGCTGGCCAAAACGCCGCGGCGTGACGCGGGTGGCGGAGCTGGACCGCGCCGGGATTAACGTCTGCTTTGCCCAGGACTCCATTCAGGACCCCTGGTACCCGCTGGGCAACGGCAACATCATGCGCATCCTCGATGCCGGGCTGCACATCTGCCATATGCTGGGGTATGAAGATTTGCAGCGCTGTCTCGATTTGATTACCGATAACAGCGCCCGGGCGCTGTGCCTCGGCGATAATTACGGTATCGCCGAAGGCCGCCCGGCGAACCTGCTGATCCTCGATTCGGAAAATGACTATGACGCCGTGCGGCGTCAGGCCAAAGTGCTGACCTCCATTCGCCGCGGCAAAATCATTCTGCAGCGCCAGCCGGAGCAGATCCGCTATCCGGCGGCAGACCCGCGCCGTTAGCCAATATTTGGCGCAAATGCTCCGGCCGCCACCTGCTCGCGGGTAACGACGCCGCTGTCCAGCACCCAGCCGCTGATTAATGCCGCAGGCGTGACGTCAAACGCCGGGTTATAAACCGATGCATCCGCCGGCGCCCACTGCACCGCGCCGAAGCTGCCGGCCACGCCGGTCACTTCCGCCGCCGCGCGCTGTTCAATAGGAATGGCCTCGCCGTTCGGGCAGCCGCGGTCGAGCGTGGTTTGCGGCGCGGCGACATAGAACGGAATACCGTGATATTTCGCCAGCACCGCCAGCGAATAGGTACCGATTTTGTTCGCCACGTCGCCGTTGGCGGCAATGCGATCGGCGCCAACCCACACCGCATCGACCTGCCCTTTAGCCATCAGGCTGGCGGCCATCGAATCAGTAATCAGCTGATAGGGCACCCCCAGCTCACCCAGCTCCCATGCGGTCAGACGGCCGCCCTGCAGCAGCGGGCGCGTCTCGTCGACCCACACGTTCGCCACCAGGCCGCGCTGATGGGCCAGCGCGATCACCCCTAACGCCGTGCCCACCCCTGCGGTCGCCAGCCCGCCGGTGTTGCAGTGGGTCAGCAGGCGACTGCCCGCTTTGACCAGGCTGACGCCGGTTTCCGCGATGCTGGCGCACAGCTGCTTATCTTCAGCGATCAGGCGCAGCGCTTCTTCTTCAAGAGCCGGAATATAGTTTTCTTTCGCCAGCGCCAGCTTCATGCGGTCGAGGTTATTCATCAGGTTGACCGCCGTCGGACGCGCGGCGCGCAGCGTATCCAGCGCCTGCGATAGCTCATCGCGGGTCAGGCCGCGCTGCGCCAGAAGCGCTAACAGCAGACTGGCAGAGAGACCGATTAACGGCGCGCCGCGCACCCGCAGAGCGTGAATATGGTCAACCAGTAACGAAACGTTATCTGCCGCCAGCCAGCGTTTTTCCTGCGGCAATGCCTGCTGGTCAAGAATAAAAAGCTGATTTTCGCTTACCCGCAGGCTGGTGGTCTGTAGTGTCTGCATGTCGTTAAATCCCTGTTGCGTTGTTGTATCACATTGTGTCAGGATGGAATCCAGAAGTATAGACGTCTGAACGGCTTAACCGGAACTTTTGAGGATCGAGGCAATGTCGCAATACCATACCTTCACGGCCAGCGATGCGGTGGCTTATGCACAACAATTTGGCGGTCTCGACGACCCGTCGGAACTGGTGTCCGCGCAGGAAGTGGGTGACGGTAACCTCAACCTGGTATTTAAAATTTTTGATACCCAGGGCGTGAGCCGCATTGTCGTTAAGCAGGCGCTGCCCTACGTCCGCTGCGTCGGAGAGTCCTGGCCGCTGACGCTCGATCGCGCCCGACTCGAGGCGCAGACGCTGGTGACCCACTATCAACACTGCCCGCAGCACACGGTAAAAATTCACCATTTCGATGCTGAACTGGCGGTGATGGTGATGGAGGATCTTTCCGATCACCGTATCTGGCGCGGCGAGCTTATCGCCAACGTTTACTATCCGCAGGCGGCGAGCCAGCTGGGCGAATACCTGGCCCAGGCGCTGTTCCATACCAGCGATTTTTATCTCCATCCTCACGATAAAAAAGCCCAGGTCGCGCGCTTTATTAACCCGGAGATGTGTGAAATAACCGAGGATCTGTTCTTCAACGACCCCTACCAGGTTCATGAACGCAACAGCTATCCGCCGGAGCTGGAGGACGATATTGCCGCCCTGCGCCACGATAGCCAGCTCAGGCTGGCGGTGGCCTCGCTCAAGCACCGCTTCTTCTCCCAGGCGGAAGCGCTGCTGCACGGCGATATCCACAGCGGTTCAATTTTCGTTGCCGAGGGCAGCTTTAAAGCCATCGACGCCGAGTTCGGCTATTTCGGCCCGATTGGCTTTGATGTCGGCACCGCCATCGGCAACCTGCTGCTGAACTACTGCAGCCTGCCGGGCCATCTGGGCATTCGCGACGCCGCCGCCGCGCGCGAACAGCGCCTGAACGATATTCAGGCGCTGTGGACGACCTTTGCCGAACGCTTCCAGGCGCTGGCGGCGGAGAAGAGCCGCGATGCGGCGCTGGCTTATCCCGGCTATGCCTCAGCGTTCCTGAAAAAAGTGTGGGCGGATGCGATTGGCTTCTGTGGAACCGAGCTGATTCGCCGCAGCGTCGGCCTGTCGCACGTTGCCGATATCGACAGCATTGAGGATCGGGCCATGCGCCATGAATGTCTGCGCCATGCGATTTCGCTCGGCAAAGCGCTGATCGTGATTGCCGAACGTATCGACAGCGTCGACGAGCTGATCGCCCGCATTCGCCAGTACAGCTAAGCCGTTCCCCGTGTATTCCCGGGCGCGGCGCTAGCGCTGCTTTGCCCGGGCTACCCGCTCACCGCACTTCCCTACCCCAAATACTCAATCACCGACAGCCCGCCGTTATAGTCGGTGCTGTAGATAATCCCCTGCGCGTCAACGAACACATCGCAGGACTGGATCACCCGCGGGCGACCCGGACGGGTATCCATCATCTTCTCCGGCGCCGCGGGCACCAGCGCCCCGGTTTCTACCGGCCGGTACGGGTCGGAGATGTCGTAGGCCCGCACGCCCGCGTTTTGGTAAGTGGCGAAAATCAGCGTCGAGCTGACGAAGCTTCCGGGGCGATTCTCATGCAGATTATGCGGGCCAAAATGCGCCCCTTTCGCCACATAGTCGCTCTCCCGCGGCTGCGGGAAGGTCGAGATGCTGACCGGATTCGCCGGGTCGCGGATATCGAACAGCCAGATCAGCTTCTCGCCATCCTGCTGGTTGTCGAGCACCGCCTCGTCCAGCACCACCAGTAAATCGCGATCCGGCAGCGGCAGCGCGGTATGGGTGCCGCCGCCAAACGGCGGGCTCCAGTTGCGGTGGCTAATCAGCTTCGGCTGGGTGCGGTCCTTGACGTCGAGCAGGGTCAGACCGCCGTCGCGCCAGCTGCCGTAGGCGGTATCTCCGGCGATAATGGCGTGATGCAGGGCGTAGCGTTTACCCTGCGGCCAGCTCGCCGTCTCCCCTGCCGCCTGGTTCATCCCCGGCAGCCACCAGCGCCCGGCGACCTGCGGCTTGCGCGGATCGGCGAGATCGATGGTCAGGAAGATATAGTCGCTAAAACCGTCGATCAGCGCGGAAACGTAGGCCCAGCGGCCGCCGACGTACCAGATCCGGTGAATGCCGATCCCGTCGAGCGACAGAAAGCTGATTTCACGCGGTTTATCCGCAACGGAGATATCAAAAATACGCAGCCCGGCGCTCCAGCCCTTCTCCCGTACGTCGCTGACCGTCTCGCCCACCGAACGGGTGTAGTAGACCTTCTCGTCGGCAAAGCGGGCGTCGGCAAACAGATCCCGGGCGTTGATCACCAGCAGCAGGTCGTCATGCGCCTGCAGGTGGACGTTCCAGGTGCCGGGCGGGGCGGCGACGTAGTTCACCGCTTTGGGGTTTTTCGGGTCGCGAACGTCCACCACCGAAAAACCCTGGGACACCATGTGGCCGATATAGGCAAAACCACGATGCACCATCAGCTGGACGCCATCCGGGCGTCCGCCCTGATCGCTATGCCCAATCAGCCGCATATTGCGGCTGTAATCGGGACGCGGGAGTTCCGTCGCCATACCTGCTCCTTACTTGTTTTTAGCTTCCAGGGTGGCGAACCACGGGGCGATAAAGTCTTCGGTCTGGCCCCAGCCCGGAATGATTTTGCCAAGCGACGCCACGTTTACCGCCCCCGGCTGCGCGGCCAGCAGCGCCTGAGGGATTGCCGCGGCTTTAAAATCGTAGGTTGCAGGCGTCGGCTCCCCGGCAATCTTGTTGGCCACCAGACGTACGTTGGTCGCTCCGATAAGCTTCGGATCGACGGCCACGCTCACCTTCCACGGGCTGCCGGATTCGCGCATCAGCTGCAGATCCTGGTTAGAGATATCAATGCTGTAGAGCTTAATTTCGGTACGGCCGTTCTCTTTCAGCGCCTTATAAGCCCCCTGGCTGAAGGCGTCCCAGGTACCCCAAATCGCGTCAATTTTGCCTTTCGGGTATTTCGCTAAGATCGCCCCGACTTTGTTGGCGGTATCGCCCTGCACGTCGGAGGAGACGGCGCCGATCGACTCCAGCTCTTTGATGCCCGGGTTCTGCTTGAGCAGCGCCTGGTAAGCCACCTGACGGCGCTCCATCGGCGGGAAGCCGGCGACCCACAGCTTGATAATGTTGGCTTTACCGTTGAAATCTTTCACCAGCTGACCAAAAGAGAGATCGGTCAGGGAGGCGTCATCCTGCTGGGTCACGGTCACGCCCGGGATCTCGCCGCTGACGGCGGTGTCGAATACCGCGACCTTAATCCCGGCGTCCACCGCCTTCTTCACCAGCGCGGTCGAGTAGGGATCGCGCCCCTGGGAGAGAATAATGCCGTCATATTTCTGGCTAATGGCCTGATTGACGAAGTCCTGGAATTTCGCGTCGTCGCCGTTGCTCAGGAAGGTGCTCATTTTAAAGCCGAGCTTCTTGCCTTCCTGGATAGCCCCGGACACAAACTGGGTGGTGTTATCATCGGAACCCAGGTTACGGATCACCGCAATGCGGATCGGCCCGCTGTGTTCAGCGATAGCGGCCGGCACCGGCGTGGGGGTTTGAGCATAGGCGGCTACGGAGTTGAGCAGCCCCAGCGCAATAAGAGAAAGCGTTATTTTTTTCATCATGTTTACCCTGTTTATAATTAGGTGCGGCGCTGAAAATAGGTCAGTGCTAACGCGCCAGCCAGCACCAGCCCTTTAATAATGTCCATTGCGTAGTACGGAACCGAGAGCATCACCAGGCCGTTGGAGAGCACCCCGAGGATCACCGCCCCCACCAGCGTGCCCAGCGCGTTCGGTTTGCCCGAGCCCGCCAGCGAGAAGCCGATCCACGCCGCCGCCACCGCGTCCATCAGGTATCCCCCGCCGGCGTTAACCTGGGAGGAGCCGATGCGCGACGCCAGCAGGATGCCGCCGAGGCCCGCCAGCAGCGAGGCGATAACGTACGCCGCCACCTTATAGCGCGTGATGCGCAGGCCGGAGAGGCGCGCGGCCTCCGGGTTGCCGCCGATGGCGTACATCCGCCGCCCGTGGGTGGTGAAAGAGAGCGCCAGCTGGGCAACCACGGTCACCGCCAGCATAATGATGACAATCGTCGGAACCTGCCCCAGCAGGCCGAACGCCGCCGGAATGGTCCCTTCCGCCATCTCGCCGCTCGGCAGCACCATGTTCTCGGTAATCGAGCCGCCGTAGCTGTAGGTCATCGCCACGCCCTGAATCACGAACAGGCTGGCGAGGGTCGCGAGCATGTCGGGAATGCGCAGCACCACGATCAGAAAGGCGTTAAACAGCCCCACCAGCGTACACAGCGCCAGGGTGATCAGAATCGCCTCGGTGGTGCCAAATCCGTGCCAGACGAACAGCGAAATCACCAGCGCGTTCGCCAGCGAGGCGGTCGAGCCGACCGACAGGTCGAATCCGCCGATGGTGAGCGAAATCGACACCCCGATGGCGATCACCGTCACGATGGCAATCGAGCGCAGGATGTTGATGATATTGAACGGGTCGAGGAAGTTATCCGATGCGAGGCCAAAAACGGCGATCAGCAGCACAACGGTCAGCAACATGCCCCATTTGTAGAGAAAATCGAAAAATCGCTGACGGCTCGATGCCGTCGCGGTAGCGGTCAGGGCCTTGCTCACGCTGCTGCTCCTCCGGTGGAGTAATAAAGTAGGGTCTCTTCGCGGGCCTCTGCGCCCGCTATTTCTGCCACAATGCGGCCATCCCACAGCACGCAAATGCGGTCGCACAATCCAACCAGCTCCGAGAATTCGCCCGAGGCGTAGATCACCCCTTTGCCTTCTCGCGCCAGCCCGTCGATCAGGTTGAACAGGTCGGTCTTTGCCTTCACGTCGACGCCTTTGGTCGGCTCATCAAAAATCAGCACGTTAGCGCTGCCGCGCAGCCATTTACCGATGGCCACCTTCTGCTGATTGCCGCCGGAGAGACGACGCAGCGTCTGGCCCGGGCCGGTGGTGCGAATACCGATCCGGGCCACCACCTCCTCCGCCCAGCGCCAGGCCTGGCGATGGCCAAACAGGCTCCAGCGCGAAAAGCTGCTATCGGCGCTCACCGCGAGGTTCATGGCGATAGGCTCTTCGATAAAAATCCCCTCCTTGCGCCGCTCCTCCGGCACCAGCGCCAGCCCGCGGGTAACGGAGTCCGCCGGGTCGCGCGGGCGCCACGGCTGGCTATTCAGCTCGCCGCGCGCCAGACGGCTTTTACTGGCGCCGAACAGCGCCTTACATAGTTCGGTTTTACCGGCTCCCGCCAGCCCGGCGATGCCGAGAATTTCGCCTTTGCGCAGGCGCAGAGAGATATCCTGCAGCAGCCCCTCGTCGTGCAGCCCTTCCACCTGGAGCAGCACCTCTTCACCGTGCGGCGGGCGCTTCGGCGGAAAAATATCGCTAAGCTCATGGCCGAGCATCTTTTCCACGATCTGCTCGCCGCTGAGCTCCGCCATCGGGCCGCTTTCGATCAGCCGTCCGTCGCGCAGCACCGTTAAGGTGTCGCAAATGGCCTTCAGCTCATGAATGCGGTGGGAGATAAACACCACGCCGATCCCCTGCTGCTGCAGGCGGCGCACCACGGTAAACAGGCGTTCGCTTTCGTGGCGGTCCAGCGGCGCCGTCGGCTCATCAAGGATCAGGAAGCGGCAGTGGTGCGACAGGGCCCGCGCCAGCAGAATTTGCTGCTTCTCGGCCAGAGAGCAGCTATCGATAGAGCGCCGCACGTCAAGAACGATATCCAGCTGGGCCAGCGCGGCCCGGGCCTGCTCGCGGACCCGCCGCCAGCTAAAGCCCTGGCCCGGCAGCGCCAGCCGGTCCAGCATGATGTTCTCGGCAATGCTCAGGCCGGGAACGAGCGCCACGTCGACTTCCTGCTGCACCAGATGAATGCCAAGCTGCTTTGCATCGCGTGGAGAACGAATATTTACCGGCTGATTATTGATGACAATCTCGCCCTCATAATGCGCGTGCGTCCCGCAGAGCACCGCCATCAGCGTCGATTTTCCCGCGCCGTTGGCGCCGGTCAGCGCGTGCACGGTCCCCCCCTTCAGGGAAAACGCCACGTTGTTCAGCGCCCGAAAGCCGGAAAAGGCCAGGTTAATGTTGTGCATCTCGAGGCGATTGGCTGTCATCCCCTGCTACCCTTTACGATTAATATTTTGATTTAATGAATTTTTCACAGCCGCCCTTGACTGACAACTGCGTAAAAGGCATAAGATAAAACGAAATAATATTAGCCATCCGGATGTCCAGACATAACATCAGGTTAGCGAAACGACAATAAGGTCAGCTTCTATGAGCAACAGCGATATCCGCGTGGTCCCCGGCCCCGCCAACTACTTCTCCCATCCCGGCAGCCTCGCTCGGCTGCATGATTTTTACAGCGCAGAGCAGCTTTCCCGGGCGCTGTGGATCTACGGCGAGCGGGCAATCGCCGGCGCAGAACCCTTTTTACCCGAGGCCTTCAATGCGCCCGGCACCAAAAAAATCCTCTTTAAGGGCCACTGCAGCGAAAGCGACGTCGCCCGACTGGTTCGCGAGGCGGGTGAAGACCGCTCCGTGGTGATTGGCGTCGGCGGCGGCGCGCTGCTGGATACCGCCAAAGCGGTGGCCAGGCGGCTTGCGCTACCGGTGGTGGCGATCCCGACCATCGCCGCCACCTGCGCGGCGTGGACGCCGCTATCGGTGTGGTACAACGACGCCGGCCAGGCGCTGCATTTTGAAATTTTCGACGACACCAACTTCCTGGTGCTGGTGGAGCCGAGGATCATCCTCAACGCGCCGGAGGAGTATCTGCTGGCGGGGATCGGCGATACGCTGGCGAAATGGTATGAGGCGGTGGTGCTGGCGCCGCGTCCGGAAACCCTGCCGCTGACCGTACGCCTGGGGATTAACGGCGCGCTGGCGATCCGCGACGTCCTGCTGGAGAGCAGCGAAACGGCGCTCGCCGACCGGCAGCGCGGCGAGCTGAGCCAGCCGCTTCTGGACGTTGTCGATGCGATTATCGCCGGCGGCGGGATGGTCGGCGGCCTGGGCGAGCGCTACACCCGGGTTGCGGCCGCCCACGCGGTGCACAACGGCCTGACGGTGCTGCCGCAGACGGATAAATTTCTCCACGGCACCAAGGTCGCCTACGGCATTCTGGTGCAGAGCGCCCTGCTCGGCCAGGATGCGGTACTGGCTCAGCTGGTGGCGGCCTATCAGCGCTTTAACCTGCCGACCACCCTCGCGGAGCTCGACGTGGATATCCACAACCAGGCCGAGCTGCAGAAGGTGATTGCCCATACGCTGCGCCCGGTGGAATCGATCCACTTCCTGCCGGTGGAGCTGACCCCGCAGACCCTGATGGCCGCCTTTGAGAAAGTGGAAAATTTCCGCCGCCAGATACACTGAGCGCGAGAAGAGCCAGCGGCCAGCTTATTGCTGGCAGGACCTCATGGCCACGGCGGCGATCTTTCTGGCAAGCCCGGCCGCCGGGAAGATTTCCGGCGCCGGTCTGGACGTAGGTGGCGGGTTTAACGCCTGAGGGAGCGGCCTAGCAGCACTTAGCGCCGCCCTTGCCGCCGTAGCGCGCGTCCTGGCGCTCGCGGAAGAACTCTTCGTAGGTCATCGGCGTCTGCTCAGGGTGAGTCTGGCGAATATGCTCGACGTAGTTATCGTAATCAGGCACGCCAATCATCATTTTTGCCGCCTGGCCTAGGTATTTTCCCGCTTTCGAAAGGCTATCGAACATTTTCATCTCTCACATCATCCTCTCCCTTACGGGAGAGGATTTGGCTAACAAAAAGCGGCTCGCTAATGCGCGCGTTTCGCCTGAGTGACCAGGCGCTCGGCATCGGCGGGCATCGCTTCGTACGGCGTCTCTTTGGCCGTTGGCTGGTCCTCTTTCAGCGCCGCCAGCGCGGTTTTGATTGAGAACAGCGCCAGCACTACCACCACCACCATAAAGAAGATGGTCAGACCGGCATCCAGACGGTTGTTAAAGACCAGCTGCGCCAGCTGGGATTCGGTGTACTGCGGCGGGATGGCGCCGCTGTCGATCATCGCCTGGAACTTATTGGCGATGGCCAGGAAGCCGACTTTGGTATCCGGGCTGAACGACTTCTGCCAACCGGCGGTCAGGGTACAAATCAGCAGCCACGACGTGGGCAGCAGCGCGACCCATGCATAGCGCTGACGTTTCATTTTAAACAGTACCACCGCACAGAGCATCAGCGCCATCCCTGCCAGCATCTGGTTGGCGATGCCGAACAGCGGCCACAGAGTGTTAATCCCGCCGAGCGGGTCCACCACCCCCTGGTGCAGGAAGTAGCCCCAGGCCAGTACGCACAGCGCCGTCGCCAGCAGGTTCGCCGGCAGCGAGCTGGTTTTCTTCAGCCCCGGGCTTATCACGCCGAGCAGATCCTGCAGCATAAAGCGCGCCGCGCGGGTGCCGGCATCCACCGCCGTCAGAATAAACAGCGCTTCAAACAGAATGGCGAAGTGGTACCAGAAAGCGACGTCCATCAGGCCGCCAAGCGAACCGTGCAGGATGTAGGCCATCCCGACCGCCAGCGTCGGCGCGCCGCCGGCGCGGGAGATAATCGACTGTTCGCCGACCTCGCTGGCTATCTGGCGCAGCGTATCCGGGGTGATGCTAAAGCCCCAGCTGCTGACCACCTGCGCGGCGGACGCCACCACGTCGGTGGTTCCGGCAGGCGCCAGCACCGCCATCGGGCTGTTCATCGCAAAGTAGACGCCGGGGTCGATAACGCAGGCCGCCACCAGCGCCATAATGGCGACGAATGATTCCATCAGCATGCCGCCATAGCCGATAAAGCAGGCCTGTCCTTCGTTGGCCAGCATTTTCGGCGTGGTGCCGGAGGCGATCAGCGCGTGGAAGCCCGAAACGGCGCCGCAGGCGATGGTGATAAACAGGAACGGGAACATGCTGCCGCTCCACACCGGGCCGGTGCCATCAATAAATTTGGTCAGCGCCGGCATGGTTAGCGTCGGGCGCATGATCAGAATACCAATCGCCAGCCCGACGATGGTGCCGATTTTCAGGAAGGTCGAGAGGTAGTCGCGCGGGGCCAGCAGCAGCCAGACCGGCAGCACCGAGGCGATAAAGCCGTAGCCCACCAGAATCCAGGTCAGCTGTACGCCGGTGTAGTCAAACCACGGCGCCCAGGTCGGGCTTTCCGCAACCCATCCGCCGGAAACGATGGCAAACACCAGCATCACCAGGCCAATCACCGACACTTCGCCAATGCGCCCAGGACGCAGATAGCGAATGTAGATCCCCATAAAGACCGCCAGCGGGATGGTGAAGGCGACGGTGTAGGTTCCCCACGGGCTGTGGGTCAGCGCTTTAACCACGATCATCGCCAGCACCGCGAGGATGATCACCATGATCATAAAGCAGGCCACCAGCGCCAGCACCCCGGCGGTCGGCCCCATCTCCTCTTTCACCAGCTCACCGAGCGAGCGCCCGTCGCGGCGGGTCGAGACAAACAGCACCATAAAGTCCTGCACGGCGCCGGCCAGCACCACGCCGGCGAGGAGCCAGATCATCCCCGGCAGGTAGCCCATCTGCGCCGCCAGCACCGGCCCGACCAGCGGTCCGGCGCCGGCAATTGCCGCAAAATGGTGACCGAACAGCACTTTTTTATCGGTCGGAACGTAGTCGAGGCCGTCGTTGTGCCGCACCGCGGGCGTCATCCGCGTCGGGTCAACCGCCAGCACGTTTTTGGCGATATAGAGGCCATAGAAGCGATAGGCAATCAGATAGATGCAGACTGCCGCCACGACAATCCATAGCGCATTAATCTGTTCACCGCGGTTTAAAGCTATGTAGCCGAGGGCAAAGGCTCCAATGACGGAGAGCAGTGTCCAGATGAGGTATTTCCCTGAATTATTCATTATCGGGTTCCACGGGTAGGGTAATCAATCTGTTACATTTTGTTTCTAGAACACAACGCAGATTTTAACAACTTCGGAACCGTGTAGATGTCGCCCAGGGGCAGGGATTTATCTCACATTGCTAGCGAGATCACTTCTGGCAGGAAAATGGATGAAAACCGTGGCGTCATAAAGGCGTTCGCGCGGTGCCTGTTCAGGCTACAGAAATGAGACCGTAGCCCGGACGGGCGCAGCGCGAGCCGGGGAAAGCGGCGACTTAGCCGAGTACCGAGGTGCCCAGGCGGCAGGTGCAGCAGCGCCGTCCGCGGGCGTCGAAGATGGCAATTTCCCAGCTTTGCCCCTGGCGGCCCAGGTGCAGAGGACGGCACTCGCCGCGGACTTTACCGCTGGAGACCGCCCGATGGTGGGTGGCGTTCAGTTCGGTCCCGACCACGCACTGGCCCTCTTCGGTCATCAGCCAGCCGGCCATCGAACCCAGCGTCTCCGCCAGCGCCGCCGACGCGCCGCCGTGCAGCAGGCCAAAGGGCTGATGGGTGCGGGCATCGACCGGCATTTCGGCCTCCAGCACTCCCTCTTCCAGCCGGGTATAGACAATGCCCAGATGGGCCACCATCGTATTCGCGCTGGTGGCGTTAAGCTCGTCCAGCGTCAGCTGACGTTTCCAGGCCATTTATGCCCCCAGCGTCGAGCCGCCGTCGACCACGATATCCTGCAGCGTGATATGGCTGGCGTGATGGGAGGCGAGGAACAAAATGGTGCTGGCAATCTCCTGCGGCCGGGCGATCTTACCCAGCGGAATGCCGAGCTTGAACTGCTCGCCAAAACCGCGAATGCGCTGCTGCTCGGCGTTATCGCTAACCCACAGCGTGCGCTGCATATCGGTGTCGGTCGAACCCGGCGAGACCAGGTTACAGCGCACCCCGCTGCCCGCCAGCTCAAGTCCGACGGTCAGCGCCAGGCTCTTCAGCGCCGCCTTCGACGCGCCGTAGGCGCTCATCCCGATCCGCGGCGTATGCGCGGCGTCGGACGCCACGGTGACAATCGCCCCGCCCCGCTGGCGGCGGAACTGGGGCATCGTCTGCTGGAACAGGTTAAACGCGCCGCCAACGTTAACGGCGAAGGTCTGCTGCCACTCTTCAACGCTCAGCGCATCGGTCGCGCCCATGCGTAAAATACCGGCCGCATTAACCAGCACGTCGAGACGCTCAATGCCGTTCAGCAGGCGCCCACACACCTCAGCCACCTGCGGTGCGTCGGCCACGTCCAACGTCTCGGTGGCGAACGGATAGCTTTCGCCCGCGAACGCGAGGTCAAAACCGGTTACCTGCGCGCCGGCCTCGACGAAGGCCAGCGCGGTGGCATAGCCGATGCCCTTACCCGCTCCGGTAACCCATACGGTCTGGCCCTGAAAATCGAGAGCGGCCATTATTTCACCTCGCGGGACAGCAGCGCCCACCAGGCGTCAACAGAGGGATTTTTAGCCAGCATGACGAAGTCGATATCGCCGTGCACTTTGCGCCAGCGCGCGGCCAGCGCCATCATGCGCACCGAATCCAGGCCGTAGTCGATCAGATTTTCATCATCCATCGGCTCGTCTGACTCATCGAGCAGCGGCAGTATCAGCGCGCGCAGCGCCGCCTTTGACGCCGGCAGCGGCAGCAGCTCTTCGGTCATGACCACCCGACCGCAGCGTCCGGCGACGTATTTCAGCGCCATCAGATGATCTTCGCGGCTAAAGTCCGCCAGCGCATCGGCAACGAAGAACGGCTTGATGTCGCGCATAAACGCATCGGTAGCGGTCGTCATGCAGCCGATATGGGCATACACGCCGGTGACGATCAGCTGGTCACGTCCGCTCTCTTTCAGCATCTCTTCCAGCGGCGAACGGTGGAACGCGCTATAGCGCCACTTCACCAGCACGGTGTCGTTTTCGTCCGGCGCCAGGGCGGCAATCACCCGCTGCTGCTCCGGCGAGCGGGTCAGGCCCGGCCCCCACATATCGTTCAGCAGGGCACGATCTTCCTCGCTCTGCTCTTTCGGCTGCGCGGTGTAAAACACCGGAATATTGTGCTGCTTGCAGAAATCGCGCAGCGCGGCAATGTTGGCGACCACTTTCGCCATCATCGCGCTATCTTCACCCCAGAAGTTGAGGAAATACTCCTGCATATCGTGGATAAGCAGCGCGGCGCGGGACGGCTCAAAGGCCCAGCTTACTTTGTTCGCCGGGATATCGCTGGCTTCCGGCAGCGCGTAAGCCTGTAATTGAGGAATGGCCATTCTGTCTTCTCCTTCAGCCCAGCTTGCGTTCAGCCAGCCACTGACGTAATTGTTTTTTATCGACTTTGCCCACCGGCGTCAGCGGCAGCGCGTCCACGCACTCCACGCGATCCGGCAGCTTAAATTCAGCTACGCCCTGCTCGCGCAGGAACCGGCGTACCGCGACCGCGCGCAGCGGCTCTTTGACTACCAGATACGCACAGCTTTTCTCGCCCAGCAGGCTATCCTCCATGCTCACCAGCGCGGCATGGATCGTCGCCGGGTGGCGCAGCAGCAGGTTTTCAATCTCTTCCGCAGCGATCTTCTCCCCGCCGCGGTTGATCTGATCTTTCTCACGCCCCTGCACGGTGATATAGCCGTCTTCGTCGATCGAGATCAGATCGCCTGAGCAGTAGAACCCGTCGGCGTCAAACGCCTCCAGATTATGCTGCGGGCTTTTATAGTAGCCGCGGAAGGTGTAGGGCCCGCGGGTCATCAGGCGGCCGACTTCGCCGCGCGGCAGCGGGTTGCCTTCGGCATCCGCGACCCACACTTCGTCGTCGGGGCTCATCGGGCAGCCCTGGGTATTGATAATGCGCTGCTGGCTATCGTTGAGGCGGGTATAGTTCACCAGCCCTTCCGCCATGCCGAAAACCTGCTGCAGCTGGCAGCCAATCTCGGCCGGAATGCGCGCGGCGAGCGTCGCGGACAGGCGCGCTCCGCCAACCTGCAGCAGCTGCAGCGACTGCAGCTGCGCATTGCTGCCCCATTCGTGGATCGCCTGCAGCCACAGGCTGACCGCCGGCGGCACCAGCGAGGCAACGTTAATCTGATGCTTTTCAATCAGCGGGAAGCACAGCGTGGCGCTCGGATCGGCGGCAAGGATCACCCGTCCTCCGGCAAGAAACACCCCCAGCGATCCCGGCGAGCTCATCGCATAGTTATGCGCCGCGGGCAGCGCGTTGAGATAGCGCGTATCGGCGCTGATAGCGCAAATTTCATTACTGCGGCGAATGCTGTATTCGTAATCGTTGTGGGTACGCGGGATCAGCTTTGGCGTACCGGTGCTGCCGCCGGAGAGCTGGAAAAAAGCCACCTCATCGGCAGGCGTCGGGTTAGGGATGAAGCCTGCGGCCGGCTGGGCGATCGCCGCGGCCAGGTCATACTCACCGCTATCGCCGCGCAGCAGCGCCACCCGCACCGACGGATGCTGTTCGATAAATCCGTTAAGGAAGCTATCGTCGGCAAACAGCGCATGCTGGCGATCGGCAATCAGCAGCACGGGTTCAATTTGCGTGGCGTAGGCGTTGAGCTCGCTGCGCTGATGGCTGAACAGCGCGTTGACCGGCGCCACGCCGATGCGCAGCAGCGCAAAGAAGGTGATATAGAATTCGGCGACGTTGCCCAGCTGCACCAGCGCGGTTTCACCGCGTTTGAGCCCCATGCCCTGCAGGGAGCAGGCGAGATTATCCACCAGCTGGTTGAACTGGCGATAGCTGTACTGGACTTCGCCGTCGATAATCGCCACGGCATCGCTCGCCGCGTGACGGGTAATCAGCTGAGTTAACGGCAGATCCTGCCAGTAGCCTTTTTCACGGTAGCGGGCGGCAAAACTTTCCGGCCAGCGGTTAAATGCAATCATCATCGCCTCTTAATACAAGCCGAACACGTTCAGCATAGTGGTCAGTTTGACGCCGGTTTCGCGCCACTCCCCCAGCGGAGAGGAGGCCGGAACGATCCCTGCGCCGGCAAACAGGCGCAGCGTGTGCTGATGCAGGCGGGCGCAGCGAATGGTCACAACCCACTCACCGTTGCCTTCATCATCACACCAGCCGACGATGCCGCCGAACAGCTGGCGATCGAATGGTTCCAGTTCGCGGATCAGGCGCGTGGCGGCCTGGTGCGGGAAACCGCTGAGGGCCGGCGTCGGATGCAGCAGGCACGCCAGAGACATGGCGTTTTCCCCGGCCGCGGCGGTCCCTGCGATTGGCGTCGCCAGATGCCATAAAGTTGGGGTGGTGATCAGTTGCGGAGAGTCCGGCAGCGACAGCTCGCGGCAGCGCGGCGCGAGCACCGCTTTCATCGCCTGGGTCACCAGCTCGTGCTCGTGGCGATCTTTGCCGGAAGCCAGCAGCTTATTGCCCGCTTCGCGATCCAGCACATCGTCCGGCTGGCGCCGGGCCGATCCCGCCAGCGGCAGGGAGCTAAAGCTATCGCCCTCTTTACGCAGCAGCAGCTCCGGGCTGGCGCCGAGTAAAACGCCGCCGTCCGAGAGCGGCACATGGAAGTTAAAGCTGGCGGGGTTTTGCGCAATCAGGCGCTCCAGCAGCGCACCGCTGTCCACGCGATCGCGGGTGGTGATATCAATCAGGCGCGACAGTACGACCTTATCGACTTCCGGCGTAGCGGTCAGCTCGGCGGCGCGCTCGACCATTGCCATAAATGCGTCCTGCTCGGGGATCTCCTGCCGGGCCACGACGTCCATCGCCGCCTGGCCTGACGCGTAGCGCGCAGACTGCTGCTTGCCGGTGCGGGAGAAGGTTTCCCAGCGCTCGGGAATAAACAGTTCGGACGGCTGGCGGGTATCAAAGGGGATCGCACCGACCATCACCGGCTTGTGGATCCCGGCGGCTTTCGCCTCCCGGAACGCGGCGGCCATTTGTTGCTGGAATTCACCGGTCAGCGCATCGCCGTCGGCGGCGGAATGGGAGAAGCGCCTGAAACAGCCTGAAGTGCTAAAACTGCGGTACGGCGACATAAAGAAGAAGCTTTCTGGTGCCAGAGTCATTTTTTGTTCCCGTACATCCTCGGCCAGTGACGTTTCCATATCATCCTCCAAAAACGATAAAGATATTACGAATAATTATCATTTATATTTTGGTTGGCTAACCTAAAAGGTATTGCTCTACATGTCAACCGTATAAACAGCATGTTGTGCTACTTTGGCTTGCATCCATGCGGCACAAAGCTGAAAATGAGACGCATTTATCTCAACTCAATCAGGATGCAAATTCGTGAATTTCTCCACTTTGTGCCGCCGTACTCTGCTGGCCTGCGGGCTGGCGTATTTAGGAATTACCTCAGCGCTCGCCGCCGACTGGCCGCGTCAGATTACCGACAGCCGCGGCGCGCACACCCTCGAACACAAGCCGCTGCGCATTGTTTCCACCAGCGTCACCCTCACCGGCTCGCTGCTGGCGATTGATGCCCCGGTGGTAGCCAGCGGGGCCACCACGCCGAATAACCGCGTGGCCGATGCTCAGGGATTTCTGCGTCAGTGGAGCACAGTCGCCCGGGATCGTAAGCTGGCGCGACTCTATATCGGCGAGCCGAGCGCTGAAGCCGTCGCCGCACAGATGCCGGACCTGATCCTGATTAGCGCCACCGGGGGCGATTCCGCGCTGGCGCTGTACGATCAGCTTTCTACTATTGCGCCAACGCTTATCATCAACTACGACGACAAAAGCTGGCAGGCGCTGCTCACCCAGCTCGGGCAGATTACCGGTCAGGAACAACAGGCTTCGGTGCGCATTGCTGAGTTTGATAAACAGCTGGCGGCGCTGAAGCAGCAGATGAAGCTGCCGCCGCAGCCGGTTAGCGCGCTGGTTTATACCGCCGCGGCCCATAGCGCCAATCTGTGGACGCCGGAGTCGGCTCAGGGCCAGATGCTCGAACAGCTGGGCTTTACGCTGGCCACCCTGCCCGCCGGGCTGCATGCCAGCCAGAGTCAGGGTAAACGTCACGATATCGTCCAGCTTGGCGGGGAGAATTTAGCCGCCGGACTCAATGGTCAAAGCCTGTTCCTGTTCGCCGGAGACGAGAAGGACGTTAAGGCGATTTACGCTAATCCGCTGCTGGCCCACCTGCCTGCGGTCGAAGCCAAACGCGTCTATCCGCTGGGCATCGAAACGTTCCGTCTCGACTACTACAGCGCCATGCTGGTGCTGCAGCGTCTCGCAACCTTCTTCGGCTAAACCCTGTTCCCGGCCGGCGCAACGCCTGGCCGGGAAGCAGGCTCAACTTTCGCTCACCGTCTCCGGACGCTGAAAGCGGCGTAATTCACTCAGCAGCCCAATCAAAATCGCACCAACGATAACCAGCACCCAGCCGCTGGCGCTTGCCGAAGCGACCGGGGTCATCATCACGCCGAGGCCGCCCAGCAGCGCGGCGCCAACGGCATCGCCGGTGACGTTCTGCGCGGTCCACAGGCCGTTAATGCGCCCAAGCATCGCCTCCGGCGTCTGGGTTTGAATCAGGGTGTACTGCAGCAGCGAACTGATGGCGCTCAGCCAGCCAAACAGCGCCAGGCACAGCGCGCCCAGCTGCCACAGCGGCATCAGGCTAAACAGCGCGATGGCGACAAAGGAGCCGACGGTGGTGCCCAGCATCAGCGCGCCAGGCCTGGCGGTTTGCGCCAGCTGGCCGCTGGTTAGCGCCCCGAGCGCTGCGCCCAGCGGGATCGCCGCGTACAGCAGGCCGATTTGCGAGGCCGACATCCGCCAGCCTTCGGCCAGCGCCGGATAGAGCACGCGCACCGCGCTCGCCATCGTCAGCAGGCCGCCAAGCAGCGCGATACCGCCAATCAGCGGGCTATTAAAGAGGAACTTAAGCCCCGCCAGCAGCGACTTCAGCGGATGCTCGCGCGGCTGCGGCGGCGGAGGTAGCTGCGGTAAGCGCAGCAGGGTCAAGGTGGTGATAAAGGTTCCGGCCGCCGCCAGGCCGTAGTTCCAGGCCACGCCGCCGGTCGCCAGCAGCAGGCCGCCGATCATCGGCGAAATCACCGAGCCCAGGCGCACCGTCAGCATGGTAATCGCCCCGGCCTGCATCAGATTTTCCCGCCCGACCAGCGCGGGCGTTGCCGCCAGCAGCGCCGTCACGCCCAGCGAGGCAAAGAAGCCGTCCCAGATGCCCAGCAGGTAGATGGCGATCAGCGAAGGCTCGGGCAGCAGCGCGTTCAGGCACAGGCCGACAAAACCGATCCCGCAGGTACCGCGCGCCAGCAGGATCAGGCGCTTACGCTCGTAGCGATCCGCCAGCACGCCCCCCACCATCAGGCCGATAAACATCGAGCCGCCGGTCAGAGTGACCGAGAGTCCCACCTGCAGGGTGGAGTGGGTCATCATCTGGATTTGTACCGGGATCGCAACGCCCAGCAGGCCAAGCGAGAGGATAGAGATAAAGCGGGCGATAAAGACGGCGCGAAACGCCGGATGCGTTTTCAGCAGGCTCAGGTCCAGCAGCCGGGATTGTCGGTTCATTACAACACCTTGTTATTATTTTCCATCAATACTCGTCATACGTCGGGCTGCAGATGCGCCGGCGGCGACCGAACGACCCCGCCTCGCTGCACCTCGGGCCATTGCGGGCGGATTGACTCTTCGCCCGAGCGGCGCTGTGCGTCAGCGCCTGGGCGCCCACGCCCTGCCGTCGCGATGCATCCCGAATGATTTGCGTATACCATTCTTAGGGGCCGCCATGCTAACATAACTGGATAGAATCGATAACGATAATTACTATCATTATCATGTCAGGGATGTGAACTATGTCGTTTTCTACGACCACGGTGCGCGCCGTTGCCGTGCCTGGTCTGCTGCTGGTTTTAGCCGTTGCGATTGCGCTCAGCCTGCTGGTCGGCGCCAAACCTCTGCCACTCAACGTCGTTGTGGATGCCTTTACCGGCACCTGCCAGAGCGCTGACTGCACCATCGTGCTCGATGCCCGACTGCCGCGCACCCTTGCCGGACTGCTCGCCGGCGTCGCGCTGGGCCTGGCGGGGGCGCTGATGCAGACCCTCACCCGCAATCCGCTGGCCGACCCCGGCATTCTGGGCGTCAACTCCGGCGCCAGCTTCGCGATCGTCCTCGGCGCCGCGCTGTTCGGCATTCATTCTCCGCAGGAACAGCTGCTGATGGCCTTTTGCGGCGCCTTTGCCGCCTCGCTGCTGGTGGCCTTCACCGGCAGCCAGGGCGGGGGTCAGCTTAGCCCGGTGCGCCTGACGCTGGCCGGCGTCGCGCTGGCGGCGGTGCTCGAAGGCCTCTCTAACGGCATTGCGCTGCTTAACCCCGATGTATACGACCAGCTGCGGTTCTGGCAGGCCGGCTCGCTGGATATCCGTACCCTGCAAACGCTTAAAATTGTCCTGATCCCGGTGCTGATCGCCGGCGCCGTAACGCTGCTGCTCAGCCGGGCCCTGAACAGCCTGAGCCTCGGCAGCGATACCGCCACCGCGCTCGGCAGCCGGGTGGCGCGCACGCAGTTTATCGGCCTGCTGGCGATAACCGTCCTTTGCGGCAGCGCCACGGCGGTGGTCGGCCCAATCGCCTTTATCGGCCTGATGATGCCGCATATGGCGCGCTGGCTGGTGGGCGCCGACCACCGCTGGTCGCTACCGGTCACCCTGCTGGCAACCCCGGCGCTGCTGCTGTTTGCCGATGTTCTTGGCCGCCTGCTGGTTCCCGGAGAGCTGCGGGTATCGGTAGTCAGCGCCTTTATCGGCGCGCCGGTGCTGATCTGGCTGGTGCGTCGTCAGCCGCGCGGAGGTGCAATGTGATCGCCCCTTCCCGTCGTTTGCTGCTCAGCTGTTTTATCCTGATCGTCGCCAGCGTGCTGGTTTCCCTTTGGGGGCTCGGCAGCGGCCTGGTGCCGCTGCGGGTGGAGCAGGTTATCTCCGCTCTGCTGGGCGATGCCCCGCGTAATATTACGATGGTAGTCACCGAATGGCGGCTGCCGCGGGTGCTGATGGCGCTGCTGATCGGCGCGGCGCTGGGCGTCAGCGGCGCGATTTTTCAGTCGCTGATGCGCAACCCGCTGGGCAGCCCGGACGTCATGGGCTTCAACACCGGCGCGTGGAGCGGCGTGCTGGTGGCGATGGTGATCTTTGGCCAGAACCTGACGGCTATCGCGCTGGCGGCGATGGTCGGCGGCGTGCTTACCGCCCTGCTGGTCTGGCTGCTGGCCTGGCGTAACGGGATTGAAACCTTCCGGCTGATTATTATCGGCATCGGTATCCGCGCGATGCTGGTGGCGTTCAATACCTGGCTGCTGCTGCGCGCGTCGCTGGAAACCGCGCTTTCCGCCGGGCTATGGAACGCCGGTTCGCTCAACGGGCTGACGTGGAGTAAAACCTGGCCATCGGCGCCGCTTATTGTGCTGATGCTGGCGTGCAGCGTGCTGCTGGCGCGGCGTATGCGCCTGCTGGAAATGGGTGACGACACCGCCTGCGCGCTGGGCGTGCGGGTTGAGCGCTCTCGCCTGCTGCTGATGCTGGTGGGGGTCGTGCTGACCGCCGCCGCCACCGCGCTGGCGGGTCCGATCTCCTTTATTGCGCTGGTAGCTCCGCATATCGCCCGCCGCCTCAGCGGCACCGCGCGCTGGGGTCTGACCCAGTCGGCGCTGTGCGGCGCGCTGCTGCTGGCGCTGGCCGACTACAGCGCCCAGCGTCTGTTTATGCCCTATCAGCTACCGGTGGGAGTCGTCACCGTCAGCCTCGGCGGTATCTATCTCATCGCACTGTTAATTCAGGAGTCCCGCAAAAAATGACCGCTGTAACCCCCCGTTTGCGCGGCGACCAGTTGACCCTGGCATACGGCAAAAAGATCATCGCCGAATCGCTGAACGTGACCATTCCCGACGGCCACTTCACCGCCATTATCGGCCCCAACGGCTGCGGCAAATCGACGCTGCTGCGCACCCTCAGCCGCCTGATGACTCCGGCCAGCGGCCATGTTTATCTCGACGGTGAGCAGATCCAGCGCTACGCCAGCAAGGACGTGGCCAGGCGGATCGGCCTGCTGGCGCAAAACGCCACCACCCCGGGCGATATTACCGTCCAGGAGCTGGTTGCCCGCGGTCGCTATCCGCATCAGCCGATGTTCACCCGCTGGCGTAAAGAAGACGATGACGCGGTCAATCAGGCGATGAGGGCCACCGGCATCACCGACCTTGCGCTGCAGAGCGTTGACACGCTCTCCGGCGGCCAGCGTCAGCGCGCGTGGATTGCGATGGTGCTGGCGCAGGAAACCGCCATCATGCTGCTCGATGAGCCGACGACCTGGCTGGATATCAGCCATCAGATCGATCTCCTGGAGCTGCTGAGCGAGCTGAATCGCGAGAAGGGTTATACCCTGGCGGCGGTGCTGCACGATCTCAACCAGGCCTGCCGCTACGCCACCCATCTGATCGCCCTGCGCGACGGCAAAATTATCGCCGAAGGGGCGCCGAAAGAGATCGTTACCGCCGAGCTTATCGAGCGGATTTACGGCCTGCGCTGCACGATCATCGACGATCCGGTCGCCCATACGCCGCTGGTGGTGCCGCTGGGCCGACGCTAGCCTCCCCTTTTCTCCCAGGCTAAAGCATAAAAAAACCCCGGTCGCGCTACGCTTACCGGGGTTACAGGATTATGCGCCGGGGTCGCCCGGATAACTCCGGGCGACGCTCTACCTATCCCAGAATCTCCCGCACCACCGGACCTATCGACTCAAAGGCCTGCGGAGAGATGATCTCGACGTGCGCGCACGCCTGGCTGAAGACCTCCAGTTCGCCGATCCACGGCCCCCACACCGCCCGCGGGTCCATCCCCGGCTGGCGCGTTTTTTCCGCAACGAACAGGGTCGCCTTGCCGTCGAACTTCGCGCTGTGCGCGGTGGTCAGCAGGCGCACCGCGTCGGCGTAGTTGCCCTCAATCACGCTAAACAGCTCGCCGGACGGCTGACCCTGCTGCGCGGCGAGGAACGCTTCCCGCTCGCGATCAATTTCGGCCAGCACCTGCGGGTCGAGGCCGTTGGCCTCTTTTTCCGCCCAGTTTTGCGACTCCGGCGGCCAGGTATCCAGCAGCCCGAGGAACGCTACCGCTTCGCCACGCTGGCGTAAGCGCGCGGCAATTCCCTGCGCCAGGGTGCCGCCGAGGGAATAACCGAACAGGTAATATGGCCCGTGCGGCTGCTGCGCCAGTAAAGTTTGCAGATGAGATTCGCAGACTTCATCAAGGCTGGCGGCGCTCACCATCGGCCCTTCCGGGCGCGGCGATTGAATGCCGGTAATTGACCAGCGCGGATTGAGATAGCGAGCCAGCACGCTGAACTGCCAGGCAAAGCCGGAGGCCGGATGGAAGCAGAACAGCGTCGGGCCGTCGCTTTTACGCAGGGGTAAAATCGTATCAAAGCCCAGGCGCTGCGCCTGCTCGTCGCTCAGATCGGACGCCAGCAGCGCGCTCAGCTGCCCTACCGTCGAGGCGACCATCACCTGTCCCGGCGTCACCTGACGCGCAAACCGGCGGCTCAGCTGCGCCGCCAGGCGCATCGCCAGCAGCGAGTGGCCGCCAAGCGCAAAGAAATCCGCTTCAATATCGTTCACTTCGCAGCCCAGCAGCTGGCTGAACGCCTCGGCAACCGCACGCTCGCTCTCTGACTCCGGCGGCCGGCCGCGACGCTCCTGGCTCAGCGTTGGCAGCGGCAGCGCTTTACGATCCAGCTTGCCGTTAGCGCTCAACGGCAGCGCCGGCAGCTGGATCAGCACCACCGGCACCATATGCGGCGGCAGCTGCTCGCCGAGACGCGCTTTCAGCGCCGCGGTATCCAGCGGCAGCCCGGATTCAGACACCAGGTAACCGACCAGCTGGCGCGCATCGCCGCCGGTCGCCGCCGCCTGATTAAAGACGCAGGCGTGGGTGACCGCCTGAGCCACCTCCGGCAGCGCCGCCATGACGCGATCTATTTCGCCCAGCTCAATGCGTTGGCCGCGAATTTTCAGCTGATCGTCGCTGCGCCCCAGATACTCCACCGCCCCGTTATCGAGCCAGCGCGCCACGTCCCCGGTGCGGTACATGCGCTCGCCGGCGCTAAACGGGTCGGCAATAAAGCGGCCGGCGGTCAGGTCCGGTCGTCCGAGATAGCCCTGCGCCAGCTGGATGCCGGTAAGGTACAGATCGCCCGCGACGCCGGGCGGTACCGGGCGCATCGCGGCATCAAGAATACGTAATCCGGTGTTCCACACCGGCCAGCCGATCGGCACGCTGCTGCCGGTCACCGCCGCCAGCTCCGCGCCGCAGGCCGGGTACCAGCTGACGTCTACCGCCGCTTCGGTCGGACCGTAGAGGTTATGCAGCGCCACGCCGGTCAGGGCCTCCCATTCGCGGCACAGCCCGGTCGGCAGCGCTTCGCCGCTGCAGAATACCCGCCGCAGCGTTTGGCAGGCGGTGACGTTTTCCGCGTCGAGCGAAGCGACGAACGCCGCCAGCATCGACGGCACAAAGTGGGTCGTGGTCACGCCGTAGCGGGCGAAGAACTGCTGCATCGCCAGCGGGTCGCGATGCGCTTCGGGTTCCGCCATCACCAGGCGAGCGCCGGCGATAAACGGCCACCAGAACTCCCATACCGAGACGTCAAAGCTGCACGGCGTTTTCTGCGCCACCACGTCATCGGCGCCGAGCGGATAGTGATTTTGCATCCACAGCAGGCGGTTGACGATCGCGGTCTGCCCCACCATCACCCCTTTCGGGCGTCCGGTCGAGCCGGAGGTAAAGATGATATAGGCGGTATGCTCCGGCATTGAGAGCGCCAGCGGCGCGTCATCCCCCGCCGCCAGCGGCTGCTGATAGCACAGGCTGGCAAGCCCGGGGATATCGCTAAAGCGCGCCAGCTGATCGTCAGAGGTCAGCAGCAGCGTCGGGCGCGCATCTTCGAGCATCATGCGCAGGCGATCGTCAGGATAGCCGGTATCGAGCGGCAGCCAGGCGGCGCCCGCTTCAACGATGGCGTGCAGCGCCAGGGTGAGGAAGACCGAACGCGGCAGCGCCACCGCCACGCTATCGCCGGGCTTAACCCCGCGCGCGCGCAGCACCTCGGCGAGCGCCACAACCTGCTGGCGCATTTCGCGGTAGCTGAACTGCCAGCTGGCGTCCGCCAGCGCGGGCGCATCCGGGGTCTTCATCGCCTGTTCTGCGACCAGCGCGCTCAGCGTCGTGGCGGGCAGCGCGATGCCGGTATTATTGATTTCCGCCAGCCGCTGCGTTTCCCGCGCTGACAGCATGTTCGCTTCGCCGCAGCGCAGCGCCGGGTCGGCGGCAAACTGGGCCAGCAGCGCGGAGAGGCGCTCAACGTGCGCGCGCAGCGTGGCCTCATCGTAGCGCTGCTTATTGGCCAGCACTTCCAGCGACAGGCCGCCGGCTTCGTCCGGGAACAGCGCCAGCTCAAGATCGTTAACCGGGCCGGTCGCCAGGGTATGCGTCACCGCCTGCACGCCGTCAATATCGAGAACGTAATCAAAGACTTTGATATTTAATACCGGGCCAAACAGCGGCTCATCGCCCGCGGCCTTGCCGCTATCGCGGACAATTTGTTCCGCATCATAGCGCTGGTGGCGACGCATTTTTTTCAGCTGTCCGGCCAGGCGGAGCGCCAGCTCGGCCAGGGTTTCCTGGGCATCGATGTTTATCGCCAGCGGCAGGACGTTAAGCACCGGCCCGGTCGCGGTCAGCGCCGCCGATCCCATGCGGCGCATAAAGATAAAGCCGGCGGCATAGTCCATACGGCCGCACAGGCGCCCCAGCCACAGCACGGTAAGCGCCAGAGCCAGGTCGGCGCGCTGGCACTGCGGGGCGCCGGCGGCCAGACGGCTGAACGTCGCGGCGTCAGCGTCAAGCTTCAGGCGCCAGATCTCCGTGCCCGTAGCCCGTCCCGCCAGCGGCGCGGCGGAGAGCGAGACCGGCGCCGGCAGCGCCTTGCGCTGCTCCTGCCAGAACTGCTTGTCCCGCTGCCAGCCGTCGCTGCCGTAATAGCGCTGATACTCTTCCACCACCTCAGCGAACGGCGTAAACGGCGACTCCGGCGTCGCCTCGCCGCGCTGCCAGGCGCGGTAAATGGCGGCGATCTGGCGGGTAATAGCGGGGAAACTAAAGCCATCTACGAGTAAATGATGATAGCGCTGATACCAGTACCAGCGATTATCCGCCGTGCGCAGCAGCTGGTGGCAGACCAGCGAATTCCCGCTATCGACGCGCAAATTCTGTCCGAGGTCGGCCCGCATAATTGCCAGCGCGGCCTCGTGCGGATCGTCCGCCTCGCGCAGGTCGCGGTACTGCGGTTCGTCGAAGGCCCGGGCCTCATCAACCCACTGCCAGGCTTCGCCGTTGTCTTCGCAAAAGCGCATGCTAAGCGTATCGGCCTGGCTCAGACCGGCAACGATCGCCCTGCCGAGCAGCGCTGGATCGAGGCTGCCGCTGAGCTCGACGTAGTGAGCGACGCTCCAGGCGCCGGGCAGCGTAGACAGCCGCTCCGCCATCCAGATCCCCGGCTGCGCTGCAACCAGCGGTAAACGAGTGGTCATCATCGGCTCCTTAGGACGCGTAGTGCGCGGGGGTGAGGGTTGACCAGTTCGCCGCCAGCCAGGCATTGCACGCTTCCAGCGACTGCGGCGGACACTCTACCGTCCAGCCCTCCGGCAGCGCGCAGTGATCGGGCCACAGGCTGTACTGCTGCAGCTCGTTACGCAGAATGTAAAACTGCCCTTGCGGATTATCGAAGGGGTTACTGAATTGCATTTCAAACTCCTGTTAATACTCGCTATCCTGCTGGCCGCGTCGGCAGCCCTGGCGCATGATCAATGATTGGGTTGCGAAGGGGCGGATTCTGTAGATTGCCACAGCTGAATCAGTCCCGCCGTCAGCCCGCCGCGCCAGCACAGCGCATCGTGTCCGCCGTCAACCTGGCGCCAGAACACCGTCCCTTCAGGGCGCTGCAGCCGGGATAAAAGCGCCTGATTCGCGCGGAAAATTAGGGGCTCCCGCTCGCCGGCTTCGAGCCAGACTCGCAGCCCCTCGGCGCGCAGCTCGCCCGAACTCAGACCTTCAATCAGCGCGCCATCCTGCGTGCCGCCGCGGTGCGGCCACCAGTAGGAGCCGGACTGGCTGAGCACGCAGCCAAAACGCTGCGGCCAGTTCAGGGCGGCGAACATTGCCGCCAGGCCGCCAAAGCTTTGCCCGGCCACGACGGTACGCTCGGCCCGGTCGCTAAAGGCCGCGATTTGACGCACCTGCGGCAGCAGCTCCTCCTGTACCGCCAGCCAAAAATCGCGGTTGCAGGGCAGCTCGCGGCCGCGGTGCGCGTTATCAATCACGTCGATCAGCAGATATACCGCCGCCGGCAGCCGGCCCTCGCGGGTGAGTCCGGCCAGCGGCGACCATACCGGCATGCTCTCGGCCCAGAACTGGCCGTCCAGCAGCACCGCCAGCGGGCGCTCTTCCGCCGCGCCCTCGCCGGTGGCATAAACCCACGCCCGACGGCTGTTGCCAAGCCGCGCGCTGCGCCACTGAATGCAGACCGGCGGGGCGTAATTTTCATCGCGCAGCGCCCAGCCGGGCTGCTCCGGCGCCTGCGGAAGCTCCAGCGCGGAGACCGCGTGGCCGCGCCCGCCCTTCCAGCTTTGCGGGTTGAGCGGGTCGGCAACCGCACGCGGCAGCAGACGTCGCCAGCCCTCGCGCAGCAGCGTGCGGTCCGGACTGTCGCCGTTAAAAATCTCAGGAGCAAAATCGTCATCGCGTTCGGAGGGGATAAAACAGTAGCTGCCGCGCCAGGTCGACGAGAGCGTGGTCTGCCATTGCCAGGCATCGGTGCCCGGGACGCGCCGCAGGGTTTGCGGGACGGCATTTTTGTGGTGGTCGGTGACGCCGGTGATGTAAATCCACACCCGCCGCGTCGCCGAAGTGGCCTCGCTGCCCGCCGGGTCCCGCCACCAGAACGTCACCCGGTATGCATCGCCAGACGCCTCTGACTGCGGGCCGGTAAGAATCTGCCACCAGTCATCGCTTCCTGTCTTGAGCATTCAATAACCCTATGTTTATCGTGATATTTATCAATAAACGTAATATTTTATTGATAATATTATTGATAACTATTTGCATTTGCAATAGCGTATTACCGCGCGTTGGTAAGAGTAACTTCTAAAAACATGCCAGAGATGGAACCCATTTGTCCTCTACTGGCAACATTGGTGTATGCCGTCTCCTCTCCCGGTGGGAAGGGGCCTTTGGGGAAAGCGGCAACAGACAGCAGGATTTAAAATGAATAACAGGATCAAATCCCTGGCCTTGCTGGTCAATCTGGGAATTTATGGTGTTGCCTTCCCGCTGTGCGCGGAAGAGACCACAGACAGCAAAAAAGCGGCCGCCGAAGAGACTATGGTCGTTACCGCGGCGGAACAGAATCTGCAGGCTCCCGGCGTCTCCACCATCACCGCCGATGAAATTCGTAAGCGTCCACCGGCCCGCGATGTCTCAGAAATTATCCGCACTATGCCGGGCGTTAACCTGACCGGCAACTCCACCAGCGGCCAGCGCGGCAACAACCGCCAGATTGATATTCGCGGCATGGGCCCGGAAAATACCCTGATCCTGATTGACGGTAAGCCGGTCACCAGCCGCAACTCTATTCGTCTCGGCTGGCGCGGCGAGCGCGACACCCGCGGCGATACCAGTTGGGTGCCGCCGGAAATGATCGAACGCATTGAGGTCATTCGCGGCCCTGCTGCGGCGCGCTACGGCAACGGCGCGGCGGGCGGCGTGGTCAATATCATCACCAAAAAAGGCGGCAACGAGTGGCACGGTTCATGGAATACCTACATGAACGCTCCGGAACATAAAGACGAGGGCTCCACCAAGCGCACTAACTTCAGCCTCAACGGTCCGCTGGGCGGCGATTTCAGCTTCCGCCTGTTCGGCAACCTTGAGAAGACGCAGGCCGATGCCTGGGATATTAACCAGGGGCATCAGTCCGAGCGTACCGGCATCTACGCCGATACCATGCCTGCCGGGCGTGAAGGGGTTAAAAACAAAAGTATCAACGGCGTCGTGCGCTGGGACTTCGCGCCGATGCAGTCGCTGGAGTTTGAGTCAGGTTACAGCCGCCAGGGCAACCTCTACGCGGGCGACACGCAGAACACCAACACCAACGACCTGGTGAAAGAGAACTACGGTAAAGAGACCAACCGTCTCTATCGTCAGACCTACTCCGTCACCTGGAACGGCGGCTGGGATAATGGTATCACCACCAGCAACTGGGCGCAGTACGAGCACACCCGCAACTCGCGTAAGGGCGAAGGCCTGGCCGGGGGCACAGAAGGTATCTTCAACAGCAACCTGTTCTCCGATACCGACCTTTCCGACGTGATGCTGCACAGCGAAATCAGCATTCCGTTCGACCTGTGGGTCAATCAGAACCTGACCCTGGGGAGCGAATGGAACCAGCAGCGGATGAAGGATAACGCCTCCAATACCCAGACCTTTATGGGTGGCGATATTCCGGGCGCAAGCAGTACCAACCGCAGCCCGTACTCACAGGCGGAGATCTTCTCGCTGTTTGCCGAAGACAACGTTGAGCTAACCGACTCCACCATGCTGACGCCGGCGCTGCGTTTCGATCACCACAGCATCGTCGGCAATAACTGGAGCCCATCGCTGAACCTGTCCCAGGGCCTGGGCGACGACTTTACCCTGAAGATGGGTATTGCCCGCGCCTATAAAGCGCCGAGCCTGTATCAGACCAACCCGAACTACATCCTGTACAGTAAGGGCCAGGGCTGCTACGCCAGCGCAACCGGCACCGGCTGCTATATGGTGGGTAACGATGACCTGAAGGCAGAGACCAGCATCAACAAAGAGATTGGGCTTGAGTTTAAACGAGACGGCTGGCTGGCCGGGGTGACCTGGTTCCGCAACGATTACCGCGACAAAATCGAAGCGGGATACGCGCCGCTCTCCTCTACATCAAGCGGTAAGGTGAAAACCGATATTTACCAGTGGGAGAACGTGCCGAAAGCGGTGGTTGAGGGCCTGGAAGGGACGTTAAACGTTCCGGTGAGCGAAACCGTTAACTGGACCAACAACATCACCTACATGCTGCAGAGTAAGAACAAAGAGACCGGCGATCGCCTGTCGATTATCCCGGAATATACGCTCAACTCGACCCTCAGCTGGCAGATATACCAGGACGTTTCCGTGCAGTCGACCTTTACCTGGTATGGCAAGCAGGAGCCGAAAAAGTATAACTACAAGGGCGAACCGGTTACCGGCAGCGAGAAGAACGAGGTTAGCCCATACAGCATCCTCGGCCTGAGCGCGACCTGGGACGTCACCAAAAACGTCAGCCTGACCGGCGGCGTGGATAACGTCTTCGACAAGCGCCACTGGCGTGCGGGTAACGCCCAGACCACCGGCGGTACCACCGGTTATATGTACGGCGCGGGCGCCGAAACCTATAACGAATCGGGCCGTACCTGGTATATGGGCGTCAACACTCACTTCTGATTGCTCGCCTGAATCCCGCCGCCCTCCAGCCATAGAGGGCGGCCGGGAAATCGGTTAACATCCTTTCATGCAGACACATCACAGCACCCTTTTACTTGCCGGCCATCCTCTCCAGCGGATTGATTTCGACCCAGCCAGCTTCCAGCCTGCGGATCTGCTGTGGCTGCCCCATCACGCCCTGCTCGCCGCAGGCGGCCGTAAGCGCCAGGCCGAACATCTTGCCGGACGCATCGCCGCCGTTCACGCCCTGCGCGAAGTTGGCGAAAAAGTTGGCGAAAAAATGCCGCCGCCGCCCGGCGAGCAGCGCCAGCCGCTGTGGCCCGCGCCGTGGTTCGGCAGCATCAGTCACTGTGAAAATAGCGCCCTGGCGGTAGTCTCTTCTCGACCGATAGGGATTGATATTGAGCGGCGCTTTACTCCAATCCTCGCGGAGGAACTTGCCAGCAGCATTATCAACCCGGCGGAAAAAACGCTGCTGGCGGCCAGCGGGCTGCCCTTTGCGCTGGCGCTGACGCTGGCGTTCTCGGCAAAAGAGAGCGGGTTTAAGGCGCTCTCCCTCCCCCGCCAGCTCGGGATGGATTTTCTGCGCATGCGGGTGACGTATATAGAGGAAGGAATGCTGCGGATGCAAATTGATGATGAGATAGTTCAGGTTCACTGGATGCAAAGCGACGCGCGGGTCATCACGCTCTGCGGGTTGCCAAAATAGCATCACCCGCGCGGGCTGCCCGCACGGGTTATCTGGCTACGGTTAGAGCAGCGTAGGCGCCAGCGCCGCGATCGCCGGCGCATCGAAACCGTGGTGCTGACGAAGCCAGCCGCGGTCTGCCGCCGCCGCATACTCACCGTCCGGGATCCCCAGGCGCTTCAGGGGGATACCGGCGCCGCCTTCGGCCAGCACTTCGGCAACCAGGCTGCCGAGTCCGCCATTCACGTTGTGCTCTTCAACCGTGATGACCGCGCTACAGCCCTCCAGCGCCGCCAGCAGCGCCTGAGTGTCGCAAGGGCGAATCGACGGAACGCTCACCACCTTCGCTTCAATGCCCTGTTCCGCCAGCAGTTGCGCAGCGTCGACGATTTCATGCACCGTCGACCCCGTAGCAACCAGCGCAATATCCCGGCCTTCGCGCAGGGTAACCACCGCCCCCGGCACAAAGCGGTAGCTCTCGTCGTGCAGCTCCGGCAGCGCCTTGCCGTCAAGGCGGATGTAGACCGGCCCCTGATGCTGGATGGCGTAGTCGATTATCTGCCGGCACTCGCGCGGCGTAGAGGGGGCAAAGATTTGGATATTGCCGAACCCGCGCATCACGGCAAGGTCGTCAATGGAGTGATGGGTGCTCGCCAGCGGGCCGTAGCTGGCCCCGGCGTTCAGACCAAACAGCTTAACGTTGGTGTTGTTGTAGCAGACGTCGACTTTGATCTGCTCATTGGCGCGCGAAATCAGGAAGGGCGCGGCGTTACAGGTCACCGCAACTTTCCCGCCCAGCGCCAGCCCGGCCGCCATGCCGACCATGCTTTGTTCGGCAATCCCGACGTTAACCAGACGGCCGGGAAATTGTTTAATAAAGGGCGCAATTTTCGCCGTCGAAGTGGAATCAGCAACGACCGGCACCAGATCAACACCGCTTTCTACCGCGTCAATAAACGCTTGCACCATTACGCTCGCCAGGTGTTCTGCATTACTCATCTTTCAGTTCCTCCAGTGCCAGTTCAATCTCTTCGCCTTTCGGTACCCGGTGGTGCCATTCCGGACGCCCCTGGATAAAGGAAATACCGGCGCCTTTTGTCGTATTTGCGATAATGACGTTAGGTTTACCTGCCTGCTGCAACCCTTCCAGAGCGGCCACTACTGAGGCCATATCGTTTCCCTGACACTCGGTCACGGTCATGCCAAACGCTTTCCACTTATCGGCAAGCGGGTCGGTATTCATAATCTCGCGGGTCGGCCCGGCGAGCTGAAGGTTGTTTTTATCGTTGATAATAATCAGGTTATCGAGCTCGTAATGCGCCGCAGCCAGCGCCGCCTCCCAGTTGCTGCCCTCGGCCAGTTCGCCATCGCCGGTAATTAAAAAGATGCGGCGGGTGCTGTTGCTTTTCTTTGCAGCCAGCGCCAGCCCCACCGCAACAGGCAAACCGTGGCCCAATGCACCGGTATTCAGTTCGATGCCGGGGGTTTTTTGACGAACCGGGTGGCCAGGAAGGTGCGAGTTCGCGTGCTGATAGGTCGCCAGCCACTCGACCGGGAAAAAGCCGGCTTCCGCAAGCACGCAGTAGTAGCACCCCACCGCGTGGCCTTTAGACTGGATATAAATATCCCGCTCCGGGTCGGCAATCTGCTCCGGGGAGACGTTTAGCTCGCGGAAATAGAGGGCGGTTAATAGCTCTACCTGCGACAAATCGGCGCCGGTATGCCCCCCGGCCGGGCTGTTGGCATTCAATCTGATAATATGGCGGCGTACCGCGCGAGCTTTACGCTCAAGTGCCTGGACATCGTAGCTATAGGGATTCATTTAATACCTCTGAATTTAATTTCAACTTGGAATATTTATTCCACAAGGGACTAAAAAAACCAGACATCCCCAGGCAGCGCATCATCAGGCTTCCGCCGCTGCATCATACTCAGGAACATTCTGCCTCCTTACTATCAGGCATGTCTGTGCCTGGATAAGTTTTCAGTTGACTTGATATCACCATGAATATATATTCAACAATGATTCTTTATTCAATTATGCGACAGCTGTTCTGTTTTTGTCCATAGCTGATTTTGAGGATTGATAAAAGTTAGAGTTTCATCACACTTAGTTCTCTTTCTTTTTCACGTATGATAAAAGCCTCTATACCCTGAATTATTCGAATTGCAGTCTGCTCAGGCAGGGGCCGGCGCGGTAGACGCACGCAGCCAGCGGACATGTAGTTTTCGGCATGACGGGTATAACATAATGGATATACGTTAATGATTTTCGGGGATATATATGGCTAAGCAGGATGAACAAAGGCTGTTAGTTAAGATTGCCACACTTTACTATCTTGAAGGACGAAAGCAGTCCGACATTGCACAACTTCTTTCGCTTTCCCAGTCATTTGTCTCCCGTGCCATCACCCGCTGCCAGAAAGAAGGGGTGGTAAAAATTAGCGTCGTTCAGCCCTCGAATATTTTTCTTAACCTCGAAAAAGGCATCGAAGATCGCTACGGAATTAAGCAGGCTATCGTCGTCGATACCGAAGAGGATGCCAGCGATCACACCCTCAAACGCGCGATTGGGTCCGCTGCGGCCCACTATCTGGAAACCCGCCTGCGACCAAAAGATCTGATCGGCGTCTCCTCATGGAGTTCGACCATCAGGGCCATGGTCGATGAGGTCCACGCGCAAAACCTGAAGGCCAGCGGAGTTATCCAGCTGCTCGGCGGCGTGGGGCCGAACGGCAACGTACAGGCAACCATCCTGACCCAGACGCTCGCTCAGCATCTTAACTGCCAGGCCTGGCTGCTTCCTTCGCAGAGCATTGAGGGCTCGATGGCGGAGAAAAACCGTCTCATCGCCAGCCAGGACGTCGCCGATGTGGTTTCGCGTTTCGACGAGGTCGATATTGCCATCGTCGGGATTGGTATTCTCGAACCTTCTCAGCTGCTGAAAACGTCAGGTAACTATTACCACGAAGATATGCTGCAGGTGCTCGCCGAGCGCGGCGCGGTGGGGGATATCTGCCTGCACTATTACGACAAAAAAGGCCAGGCCGTGTTAAGCGATGATGAAGATCCTGTTATCGGCATGGCGCTGGAAAAAGTAAAAAAATGTCCCAACGTCGTGGCGCTGGCCGGCGGTAGCGATAAGGTTGCGGCGATCAAAGGCGCCCTCTCCGGCGGCTATATCGATGTTTTAATCACCGATTATCCAACCGCGAGGCTGCTGGTCACCGGCTAATTTTCCATCAGACATCTTTTTGCATGCCTTTGCGCCACCTTTTCTGATGCCGAGGCGTGCAAAATAAACATTTATATTTCAATATCCTGATTAAATTTCCTGGCGCTTCCCCCTCCAGCCCTCCGCGCATTTGTCCATGCAGATAAGTGTGATTGCCAGCACAATTGATAACTTTTCCTCTAGCCCCGGGGAAAGTTTCTGGCTAAGGTATTAAATAAATAATCACTATCGAATATATATTCAGTGATTACAAAAGTGATAACGAAATGTCACATCATGGCCTGCTAAGTAGCAACGCGATAGCGAGGAATGTTCGCCCCCTCAGCGCCAGGACGAAGTGTGACTCAGGAGACTATCTAATGCCGGCAACACAACAAGAGTTCATTATTGCGCTCGACGAAGGGACGACCAATGCAAAAGCGGTGGTGCTCGACGGCCGCGGCAACGTTATTGTGAAATTTTCACAACCCCTGGCGATTCAAACCCCTCGCGATGGCTGGGTAGAGCAATCTGGCGAGACGTTGATCGAGGCCTCGCTTGAGGTGATTGCCAAAGCGGTTGAGCACGTTGGCGCGGAAAATGTTGCCGCATTAGCCATCAGCAACCAGCGGGAAACCGCCATCGGCTGGTATCGCCATAGCGGAAAGCCGGTTAACGCCGCCATCACCTGGCAATGCACCCGCAGCGCCGTTTTTTGCGACGATCTGCGCCATGCGGGCAAAGAGCAGCAGATTAAAACCACGACCGGGCTGCCGATTGCTCCTCTGTTTTCCGCCTCCAAAATGCGCTGGCTGCTGGAGTCTATCCCCGAGGGTCGCCTTCTCGCCGAACGCGGTGAGATCTGCCTCGGCACCATTGATAGCTGGCTGCTGTGGAATTTAACCCACGGCGACGCCTTCTGCTGCGATTACTCCAACGCCGCGCGTACCCAGCTGCTCAATTTGCAGAGCGGGCAGTGGGATGACGACATGCTGGCCTTGTTCCAGATCCCCCGCGCCGCGCTGGCGGAAATTAAGCCATCCAGCGGATTATTTGGTTACACCCGCGGGCTCGCGGCGATACCTGACGGCATACCGATCATGGCGATGGTCGGCGACTCTCACGCCGCGCTTTTTGGCCATGCATTAGGGGAACTCGGGTGCGTGAAAGCCACGTACGGTACCGGCTCGTCGGTGATGGCGCCGGTTAAATCAGCGCAGTGCGATATTGACGCGCTGGCCACCACCATTGCCTGGCATGACGGTGAGCGCATCACCTATGGACTGGAAGGCAATATTCCCCATACCGGCGATGCCGTGGCGTGGATGGCTGACAGCACCGGCCTGAGCGAACTCTCCGCCGACGAGCTGGCCCACGAACTTAACACCCTGCCCGCTTCGGTTGACTCGACGATGGGAGTCTATTTTGTGCCGGCGCTGACCGGGCTTGGCGCTCCGTGGTGGGACGATAGCGCCCGCGGCGTGATTTGTGGACTGAGCCGCGGCGTTAAGCGCGCGCACCTGATCCGCGCCGCGCTGGAATCCATCACCTATCAGATAGCCGATGTGGTGGTCGCCATGCGCCAGCATGATGATTTCAGCCTGTCGGCGCTGATGGTCGACGGCGGACCGACCAAAAACGACTGGCTCATGCAGTACCAGGCGGATCTGCTGGGATGCCCGGTCATGCGCAGCGATGTGCCTGAACTCTCCGCCATCGGCGCAGCCCTGCTTGCCCGCAAGGCGCTCAATCCCGATACGCCCGTCGACCTGACGGCCTTTTTAACCGAACACAGTGAATTTAGCCCCGACATGGCCCGCCATCAGCGCCTGCAGGCAAGGTGGCAGGAGTGGCGCCATGCGGTGGACAGAACATTATGGAAACCGGCTACGTCCGCCTGACGCCCACCAGGGAAAACGAAGGTGACGAACCTTAATCATTAACAGAAGGAGAATTCCGGCCCATACAACCGCCTTTCCGGCCTTACGTTGTTTCACCGTACCCGACAATAACAACATAGAGAGAACATTGTCATGAAATTACGTTTAACGCTTTTGACTGTTGCAACCCTGACCGCGCTTTCTTTTACTGCTCAGGCAGTAGAAAAAGGCACCATCATGATCATGGTTAACTCGCTGGATAACCCGTATTACGCTTCTGAAGCCAAAGGGGCCAGCGAGAAAGCAAAAGAACTCGGATATAAAACAACCATTCTGTCTCATGGCGAAGATGTAAAAAAACAGAACGAACTGATTGATACAGCCATCGGCAAAAAAGTTCAGGGTATTATTCTGGATAACGCCGACTCAACCGCCAGCGTCGCGGCGATTGAAAAAGCGAAACAAGCAGGCATTCCGATTATATTAATTAACCGGGAAATTCCTGTCGATGACGTGGCCCTTGAGCAGATTACGCATAATAACTTCCAGGCTGGTTCGGAAGTCGCCAACGTATTTGTCGAGAAAATGGCGGAAAAAGGAAAATACGCCGAACTGACCTGCAATCTTGCAGATAATAACTGCGTCACGCGTTCTAAATCATTCCACCAGGTTATTGACCAGTATCCGGATATGGTCAGCGTAGCTAAACAGGATGCCAAAGGTACGTTAATTGACGGCAAGCGCATCATGGACAGCATTCTGCAGGCCCACCCTGATGTCAAAGGCGTGATCTGCGGCAACGGCCCGGTGGCTCTTGGCGCCATCGCCGCCCTGAAGGCGGCCAACCGTACTGACGTCGTGGTGGTCGGCATCGACGGCAGCAACGACGAGCGCGATGCGGTTAAGGCCGGCACGTTGCAGGCAACCGTCATGCTGCAGGCTCAGGCTATTGCGGCGCAGGGCGTTACCGACCTCGATAACTACCTGCAAAAAGGCGTGAAGCCCGCGAAGCAACGCGTCATGTTCCGCGGAATTCTGATAACCAAAGATAACGCAGATAAAGTTCAGGACTTCAACATCAAATCCTGAGTTCGGGTTGTTGCGCCCCTTCGGGGGCGCGTAGGAGAGTGATATGTACAAAAAAACCTGGCTGGCACTGGCCGTTCTTGCTCTCGGGGGCTGTCGTATCGTCTCCCAGCAGGAGCTGGCCGATCTTAAATCCCCGCCCAATCCGCACATGGCAAATATCGATCAAACGTGGCAGAACAAAATCGTGCCGCAGGTTGTGGCGCAGGCCCGCCCGGTCAGCGAACTGATGGCCGCACTGCGCGCGGCTAAAGATTTCGATAGCGCCTGTCAGGCTCTGGGCTATCGCGCCCAGGAGGAGAATCCCTGCATTTTTTACGTCAAAGTAGCAGGTAAAATCACCGGGATCGACTCAGCCTCCCGCAGCGGAAAAATGACGGTCGAAGATAGCGCCGGCGGCCCGGCTGTCGTGCAAATTGGCCCGACGCTTCGCGGCACCCAGCTGCGGGATGGCTATAAAGGCGCCAGCTATCAGGATTTTAATGACCAGGTGCTGTTTGGCGAATACGGCCGGGCCATTAATGAACAGGCGGTGAAAATGATCCAGGCCGCGCAGGTGAAAAGCGGCGAAATGACCCAGGTATACGGCGTCTTCTCCGCCTGGGATATTCCGCAGACGCTACCCGACATTACGCCAGCAAAAATCGAACGTTCCGGAGGACAATAAGATGCCGTCGCAACCTATCGTCGCTCCCCAACCAGTCGAATCTGAAGTTATTATCGAAACGCGCGAGCTGTCGCGGGTTTATCCGGGCGTTATCGCCTTAGATAATGTCAATTACCGGGTATATCGAAATAAAGTAAACGTTCTGATCGGAGAAAATGGTGCGGGTAAATCCACCATGATGAAAATGCTTGCCGGTGTCGAAACGCCCTCCTCCGGACAGATTATTCTCGACGGTGCCGAAGTGTCATTAAGCTCCACTCATCAGGCGGAAAGTCAGGGCATTAGCATTATTTTCCAGGAGCTCAATTTATTCCCCAATATGAACGTCATGGATAATATTTTCATGGCGAACGAATTTTTCCAGAAAGGCCGGATTAACGAAAAATATCAGTATGAACTGGCGAAATCGCTGCTGGAAAGACTGGAGCTTGATGTCGATCCCTACACCCCGCTGGGAGAGCTGGGGATCGGCCATCAGCAGCTGGTGGAAATCGCGCGCGCGCTCTCAAAGGACACCCGGGTCCTGATCATGGATGAGCCCACTTCAGCGCTCAGCCAGTCGGAAGTTAAGGTCCTGTTTAACGTCATTGAGCAGCTAAAACGACGCGGCGTCACCATTATTTATATCTCCCATCGCCTGGAAGAGCTGATGGAGATTGGCGACCACATCACTATTTTCCGCGATGGCCGCTTTATCAGCGAACGCACCGTCAGCGATGCCAGCATTCCCTGGATCATTGAGCAGATGGTCGGGGATAAGAAAAAGCACTTCGACTATCAGCCGGCCCCGCAGGGCGAGGCGGTTCTTGCCGTCGAGGGCCTGACCGCGCTGCATCACAGCGGCGGCTACAAGCTTAATGACGTGACCTTCACGCTGAATAAAGGCGAGGTCATCGGCATCTATGGCCTGCTGGGCGCCGGGCGCACCGAGCTGTTTAAGGGCCTGATCGGATTGATGACCTGCCAGACCGGCAGCATCCATCTCAACGGGGAGAATATCGGCAAAGCCCACTTTCAAACCCGCTTAAAAAAGGGTCTGGCGCTGGTACCAGAAGACCGCCAGGGCGAAGGCGTGGTGCAGATGATGTCCATTCAATCCAACATGACGCTCTCTGACTTTAGCCTGCAGGGCTTTCGCCGGGCGTGGAAGTGGCTGAATCCGCAGAAAGAGAGCGCCAGCGTGAAGGAGATGATCCGCCAGCTCGCCATCAAGGTCAGCGACCCCGAGCTGCCCATTACCTCCCTGAGCGGCGGCAACCAGCAGAAAGTCGTGCTGGGTAAAGCGCTTATGACGCAGCCACAGGTGGTGTTTCTCGATGAACCCACCCGCGGGATTGACGTCGGTGCCAAAACGGACGTCTATCACCTGATCGGCAAAATGGCGCATCAGGGGCTGGCCGTCATGTTCTCCTCCTCGGAACTGGATGAAGTGATGGCCCTGGCGGACCGCATTCTGGTGATGGCCGATGGCCGTATTACCGCCGATTTACCGCGCCATGCGGTTACCCGCGAAAAGCTCATCGCGGCTTCAACACCCCAAGATTAATCAGGCTGGAATCCATCATGAACCAGAAATATATGATTTATATGTACCTGCTGAAGGCCAGAACGTTTATCGCTCTGCTGCTGGTAATTGCATTCTTCAGCGTGATGGTACCGAATTTCCTGACCACCTCTAACCTGCTGATTATGACCCAGCACGTGGCGATTACCGGCCTGCTGGCCATTGGGATGACGCTGGTGATCCTTACCGGCGGTATCGACCTCTCGGTCGGGGCCGTCGCCGGGATCTGCGGCATGGTCGCCGGCGCGCTGCTGACCAACGGGCTGCCGCTATGGAACGGCAGCGTGATCTTCTTCAACGTGCCTGAAGTGATCCTCTGCGTGGCCATTTTTGGCATCCTGGTCGGCTTTATTAACGGCGCCGTGATCACCCGCTTTGGCGTCGCTCCCTTTATCTGCACGCTCGGGATGATGTACGTCGCCAGGGGTTCTGCGCTGCTGTTTAATGACGGCAGCACCTACCCTAACCTCAACGGCATGGAAGCGCTGGGAAATACCGGTTTCTCGATCCTCGGTTCCGGCACCGTGCTCGGCATTTATCTGCCCATCTGGCTGATGATCGCCTTCCTTGTGCTCGGCTACTGGCTGACGACAAAAACGCCGCTCGGTCGCTACATCTACGCGATCGGCGGCAACGAGTCCGCTGCCCGCCTCGCCGGGGTGCCCATCGTGAAAGCGAAGATCTTCGTCTACGCCTTCTCCGGCCTCTGCGCGGCGTTCGTTGGGCTGATCGTTGCTTCTCAGCTGCAAACCGCCCACCCGATGACCGGCAATATGTTTGAAATGGACGCCATCGGCGCCACCGTGCTTGGCGGCACGGCGCTGGCAGGCGGCCGAGGCCGGGTCACAGGCTCCATTATTGGCGCCTTCGTTATCGTGTTCCTCGCCGACGGCATGGTCATGATGGGCGTCAGCGATTTCTGGCAGATGGTCATTAAAGGCGTGGTGATTGTAACCGCCGTCGTCGTTGACCAGTTCCAGCAAAAACTACAGAACAAAGTCATCCTGATGCGTCGTCATGAAGAAAAGCAGACCACCGCGCTGCCTGGCGGCGCCGCCTCCAGCTAATACGCCGACAGACAACGATCATTGCGCCGGGCGTACACCGCCCGGCCTCGCTAAAGGGAAAATAATATGAACAGAAATTTTCACAACAAAACGATTGTTATTACCGGAGCCTGTCGCGGCATTGGCGCGGGGATCGCCGAGCGCTTTGCGCGCGATGGCGCCAGGCTGGTGATGGTCTCTAACGCCGACCGCGTTCATGAAACCGCGGAAACCCTGCGTCAGCGCTACCAGGCGGACATTTTGTCACTGGAGGTCGATGTGACCAACGAAGCCCAGGTTCAGTCTCTTTATGAACAGGCCGCCGCGCGTTTCGGCACCATTGACGTCTCCATTCAAAATGCCGGGGTGATCACTATCGACTACTTCGACCGTATGCCAAAGGCTGATTTTGAGAAGGTGCTGGCGGTAAATACCACCGGCGTCTGGCTGTGCTGCCGCGAAGCGGCTAAATACATGATCAAGCAAAACCACGGCAGCCTGATTAATACCTCTTCGGGTCAGGGCCGCCAGGGCTTTATCTATACCCCGCACTACGCCGCCAGCAAGATGGGCGTTATCGGGATCACCCAAAGCCTGGCCCATGAACTGGCGCCGTGGAATATCACCGTTAACGCCTTCTGCCCCGGGATCATCGAGAGCGAAATGTGGGACTACAACGACCGCGTGTGGGGGGAGGTCCTCAGCAGCGATCGGAAACGCTACGCCAAAGGCGAGCTGATGGCCGAGTGGGTTGAGGGTATTCCGATGAAGCGCGCGGGGAAACCGGAGGATGTCGCCGGGCTGGTGGCGTTTCTCGCCTCCGACGACGCGCGATACCTCACCGGACAAACGATTAACATCGACGGCGGCCTGATTATGTCCTGATGCCCCTCAGGGGATTGTCGGGCAGCGCCGTTCAGCGATGGTTCATAACAGATAGCCCCGAGGCCGCGCGTTGCGCCGCTCCGGGCTACGGGACATTCATTAAAAGAGTGATAACTATGATCGCAAAAGATTTTGCTCAACAGCTGTTTAATCTGCAGGGACGCGTCGCCTTCGTAACCGGCGCGGGCAGCGGGATCGGCCAGACCATTGCTTACGGACTTGCCAGCGCGGGTGCGCGGGTCGTGTGCTTCGATCTGCGGGAAGACGGCGGGCTCACCGATACCGTGAATCATATCGAAGCCATCGGCGGGCAGGCCTGCCTGTACACCGGGGACGTACGCCAGCTCAGCGATCTCCGCGCGGCCGTAGCGCTGGCGAAAAGCCGCTTCGGACGCCTGGATATCGCCGTTAACGCCGCCGGTATCGCCAACGCCAACCCGGCCCTGGAGATGGAAACCGAGCAGTGGCAGCGCGTGATTGATATCAACCTCACCGGGGTGTGGAACTCCTGTAAAGCCGAGGCGGAGCTGATGCTGGAATCCGGCGGCGGCTCGATCATTAATATCGCCTCCATGTCCGGCATTATCGTTAACCGCGGCCTTGAGCAGGCGCATTACAACAGCTCTAAAGCGGGCGTCATCCATCTGTCCAAAAGCCTGGCGATGGAGTGGGTCGGTAAAGGGATCCGCGTGAACTCCATCAGCCCCGGCTATACCGCCACCCCGATGAACACCCGTCCGGAAATGGTCCATCAGACCCGCGAATTCGAAAGCCAGACGCCGGTTCAGCGGATGGCGAGAGTCGAGGAGATGGCGGGCCCGGCGCTGTTCCTCGCCAGCGACGCCGCGTCATTCTGCACCGGCGTCGACCTGGTGGTCGATGGCGGATTTATCTGCTGGTAAACCGCGCCGCCTCTTCGACCGCGTCAGCCCTTTGGCGCCGCCCGCTATGCGCCTCCCCCTCCGGTTATTCAGGAGGGGGAAATGGCTTCCCGGAACTCATCCAGCCGCTTTATCTGCCGCCCCTAGGCATCAAAATTGTCCGCCGCCAGCCACGCCCGCAGTTCGGCGTCGCGCTGCGGCCATTCGCCATCGATAATCGACAGCATGTCGCTGTCGCGGCTGCGCGCCTTGCGCACCATCTTCTGGCGCAGGCGCCCCTCCCAGGTAAAGCCCAGCCGCTCGGCGGCCCGCCGGGAGGCGATATTCATCGAGTCGCACTTCCACTCCAGGCGCCGGTAGCCGGCTGCGAACGCGTACTTCAGCAGCAGCCAAACCGCCTCGGTTCCCAGCGGGGTATTTTTCATCTTTCGCGACCAGGTGACGTGGCCGATTTCGACCGAGCCCATAGCCTGTTCAATCGCCATAAAGCTCACCAGCCCCACCGCCTGACCGGAGCCAAGATCGATAACCGCAAAGGGGACCAGCGCGTCGTCGCCAACTTTACCTGCCACCCAGTGCGCCGTGGCCTCCACGGTTTCGGGACGCGTGCTGGCAAGCCAGGTCCAGTCGCTGCCGTCGCCCAGCGCGTAGGCGGCAAACAGATCGGCGGCGTGTCGCCGGGTATCCAGCGGTTCAAGCCGGCAATAGCGTCCCGTTAACGCGCTTCGCTTTAGCACGCTGGCGCCCTGCCAGCCAACGACCACATCGTTCACCTGCTGGCCATACTGATTGATTTCCGGCATCTTTAAGTTCCGTTAAATTGTGATCAAATCGTTATATCAAGAAGCGCAACGCGCAGAAAGACGACCGCGTTATTTTTCACTCATAGCCCGATGATATTGATTATGCTTTTTAAGCATAAGCTTATCCGCATTTTGACTTTACGCCTTTCATGAAGGGGCCTAATTTAGCGACACATAAATAATCAAAACATCATTTTTCAGGGATTGCTCATGACTAAAAAACTGCTGTCATTACTGGTGCTGACCGCGCTATCCGCCGCCGTCCATGCCGCCACGCCGCCAACTACCCTGGTCGTTGCCCAAGGCCTCGACGACATCGTCAGCCTCGACCCGGCGGAAGCCAACGAACTTTCCAGCATCCAGACGGTACCGAGCCTCTACCAGCGTCTGGTGCAGCCGGACCGCGACAACCCTGAAAAAATCACCCCTATTCTGGCAGAGAGCTGGCAGGCGGACCCGGCGGCGAAAACGCTGACCATTAAGCTCAAGCCCGAGGCGAAGTTCGCCTCCGGCAACCCGGTACGCCCGGAAGATGTTATTTTCTCCTACACCCGCGCGGTGACCCTGAATAAATCACCGGCCTTTATCCTCAACGTCCTCGGCTGGCAGGCGGACAACATTGCCGACCAGCTGAAGAAGGTGGATGACCACACGCTGGCGCTGCACTGGACCGCCGAGGTGAGCCCGGCGGTGGCGCTGAATATTCTCTCCACGCCTATCGCCTCTATCGTCGATGAAAAGCTGGTGGCGCCGAATGCCAAAGATAACGATTTCGGCAACGGCTGGCTGAAGATGCACTCGGCGGGCAGCGGGGCCTTTAAAATGCGCGTTTACCAACCGCATCAGGCCATCGTGCTGGAGGCCAACGACAGCTCGCCCACCGGCGCGCCGAAGCTGAAAAGCATCATCATCAAAAACGTGCCCGATCCGGCCTCCCGCCGCCTGCTGATCCAGCAGGGTGACGCCGACGTGGCGCGCGATCTGGGCGCCGATCAGATTGCCGCCCTGCAGGGCAAGCCCGGCGTGAAGGTGCTGAGCATCCCGTCGGCGGAACAAAACTATCTGGCGTTTAACACCGGCAACGCCGCCAACCCGCTGCTGAAAAACCCGGCGCTGTGGGAGGCCGCGCGCTGGCTGGTGGATTACGACGGCATCACGAAGGACCTGCTCAAAGGCCAGTATTTTGTCCATCAGAGCTTCCTGCCGGTCGGTCTGCCGGGGGCGCTGGACAACAATCCGTTTAAATTCGACCCGGCGAAAGCCAAAGCGATCCTCGCCAAAGCCGGAATTAAAGACGCCCACTTCACCCTCGATGTCGAAAACAAACCGCCGTTTATCACTATCGCCCAGTCCATGCAGGCCAGCTTCGCCCAGGGCGGCGTGAAGATCGATCTGCTGCCGGCGGCCGGTAGCCAGGTGTACGCCCGCGTGCGGGCGAAGCAGCATCAGGCGGCGATTCGCCTGTGGATCCCCGACTACTTCGACGCCCACTCCAACGCCAGCGCCTTTGCTTACAACGACGGGAAGTCGAGCACCGTGGCCGGTCTTAACGGCTGGCAAATCCCGGAGCTGAATAAAGCCACCCTCGCGGCAGTTGCCGAGCCGGATGCCGCCAAACGCCTCGGACTGTATAAACAGATGCAGGAAGAGCTGCAGCGCAGCTCGCCGTACGTGTTTGTCGATCAGGGAAAAACGCAGATTGTGGTCCGCGACAACGTGAAGGGTTACCAGCAGGGCCTGAACGCCGATATGGTCTGGTACGATCGGGTAAGCAAATAGCGATATTTTAGTCACCCGGAACCGGCGTTACGCCGCGGTCCGGGGATTTTACCCGCAACGGTTACACTGCACTCTTTACCTACGGAATAACCATGTCTGCTGTTTCACCCACCGGAGCGGAGCGGCGCGCAAAGCGCCCTCTGCTCGCGCTATTTCAGGGGCTGCTCACCCTGGCGCTAACTCTGCTCGGCCTGCTGCTGGTGACCTTCGCGCTCTCGGCGCTGTCGCCGGTTGACCGGGTTCTGCAAATCGTCGGCGACCACGCCAGCCAGTCCACCTACGATCAGGTACGCCACCAGCTCGGCCTTGACCGGCCGCTGCCGGTACAGTTCTGGCACTATCTCACCCGGCTCGCGCACGGCGATCTTGGCACCGCCAGCGCCACCGGTCAGCCGGTGCTTCACGACCTGCTCTCCACCTTCCCGGCGACGCTCGAACTGGCGACGCTGGCGCTGATTATTGGCGCCCTGCTTGGCGTCATTGCCGGCGTGCTCTGCGCCCGCTACGTCGGCTCGCCGTGGGACCTGGCGGTACGCACCTTTACCCTGCTCGGCAACTCGGTGCCGATTTTTTGGCTCGGCCTGCTGATGCTGGCGCTGTTCTACGCCAGGCTGCAGTGGACGCCTGGCCCGGGGCGGCTGGACGATATCTATCAGTACAGCGTCGAGCCGCGCACTGGATTTGCGCTGATTGACACCTGGCTGTCGGGTGACAAAGAGGCGTTTAAAAATGCCGTCGGCCACCTGCTGCTGCCGGTGCTGCTGCTGGCCTACTACTCGCTGGCCAGCATCACCCGCCTGACGCGATCCGCATGCCTGAGCGAGATGAACAAAGAGTACATCCTGCTGGCGCGCGCCAAAGGGGCCAGCGAAATGACGATCCTGTTGCGCCACGTGCTGCCCAATATTCGCGGCACCCTGCTGACGGTGATCGCTCTGGCCTACACCGCCATGCTTGAAGGCGCGGTGCTCACCGAAACCGTCTTCTCATGGCCGGGAATTGGGCGCTATCTGACCACCGCGCTGTTTGCCGGCGACACCACGGCGATCATGGGCGGCACGCTGCTGATTGGCGCCAGCTTCGTCCTGATTAATAACCTCACCGACCTGCTGGTACGGTTAACCGACCCGAGGGTGCGCTGATGCCGACCTGGTTGTTTTTACGCCGCCTGCGCCGCTCCCCCGCCGCCTTCTGCGGGCTGGTGATTATTCTGCTGCTGGTGCTGGTGGCGCTGTTCGCGCCGTGGCTGGCGCCGCTGGACCCCAACTGGCAGGATGCCGCCGCCCGCCTGCAGGGGCCGGGAGCCCAACACTGGCTCGGCACCGACAGCTACGGCCGCGACCTGCTTTCGCGCCTGATCTATGGCGCCCGGCCGGCGCTAGGGCTGGTCGCGCTGGTCACCCTGATTACCCTTCCAGCCGGCCTGCTGGTGGGCATTCTCTCCGGCTACTACGGCGGCTGGCTGGAACGCGGACTGATGCGCTTTACCGACGTGGTGATGTCGATGCCGCGGCTGATTCTGGCCTTTGCCTTTGTCGCCATGCTCGGCCCGGGTCTGGTCAACGGCGCGCTGGCGCTGGCGCTCACCACCTGGCCGGCCTACGCCCGCCAGGCGCGGAGCGAAATTCAGCGCCTGCGCCATAGCGACTACCTGGCGGCGGCGGAAATGATGGGCATTCGCGGCTGGCGGCTGCTGATGGGCCATATTCTCCCGCTGTGCCTGCCTTCGGCCATCGTGCGCCTGGCGCTGGATCTGGCGGGCATTATCCTCGCCGCCGCCGGGCTGGGCTTTCTTGGCCTCGGCGCCCGCCCGCCGATGGCGGAATGGGGGGCGATGATCGCCGATGGAATGCAGGTGATTTTCGACCAATGGTGGATCGCCGCCGCGCCCGGGGCGGCGATCCTGATCGCCAGCCTGGCGTTTAACCTGCTGGGCGACGGCCTGCGCGACGTTCTGGAGCCGCAACATGACTGATATCCGACTCAACGTCCAGGGGCTCTCCATTGATTACCCCGGCGCCCGGGTGGTGAACGATTTAAGCTTTACGCTCGGCAACGAGCGCCTGGCGCTGGTTGGCGAATCGGGTTCCGGGAAATCGATGACCGCCCGCGCCCTGATGGGGCTGGTGCGCAGGCCGGGCGTGGTCAGCGCCGGCGCGCTCAACGTGCTGGGCCGCGACGCGCTAACCCTCAACAACCGCGGCTGGCGCGCGCTGCGCGGCAACGATATGGCGCTGGTGCTGCAGGACCCGCGCTATGCGCTAAACCCGGTGCTCAGCATCCAGGCGCAGCTGGAGGAGGCGCTAACGCTGCACCAGCGCCTGAACCGCCGCCAGCGGCTGGAGGCGGTAAAAGCCGCCGTTGCCGCCGTGGGCCTCGATTTACCGGTGCTCGGCCGCTATCCGGGGGAGCTCTCCGGCGGCATGGGCCAGCGGGTGATGATTGCCCTGGCGCTGCTCAACAACCCGAAGGTGCTGATTGCCGATGAGCCAACCTCGGCCCTCGACGCCCGCCTGCGCAGCCAGATCCTCGAACTGCTGGTTGAACAGTGCGAGCAGCGGCAGATGGCGATGCTGCTGATCAGCCACGACCTGCCGCTGGTGGCCGAACACTGCCATCGGGTGCTGGTGATGTATCAGGGGGCGCAGGTCGACGAGATGGCGGCGCGCGACCTGCCTGCGGCCACCCACCCGTATACCCGCACGCTGTGGACCTGCCGTCCCGACGCGCAGACCTACGGCCAGATGCTGCCGACCCTCGACAGAAATCAATCCTTTACGGAGGCGGCGCATGACGGTCGTTAATCTCGCAGCGTTACAGGTTATTTTCGGCGATAAAACGGCGGTTTCTGCCGCCAGCTTTAGCGTTGACGCCGGGGAGACCTTCAGCCTGATCGGCGCTTCCGGCTGCGGAAAATCCACCATTTTGCGGGTACTCGGCGGCCTGCAGCGCGACTGGAGCGGCGACGTCGCGCTGTTCGGCAAAGCCATTACGCCGGGCGTTCGCTTTCAGGGCCAGCTGCGGCGCAACGTGCAGATGGTGTTTCAGGACCCGTACGCCTCGCTGCATCCAAACCATACCCTGTGGCGCACCCTCGCGGAGCCGCTGAAAATTCACGGCATCAGCGATATTGAGCAGCGGGTCACCACCGCGCTGGAGCAGGTAGGGCTGCCCGCCGATGCCGCGCGCCGCTATCCGCACCAGCTTTCCGGCGGCCAGCGCCAGCGCGTGGCGATTGCCCGCGCGCTGCTGCTGCGCCCGCAGATTCTGCTGCTGGATGAGCCGACGTCGGCGTTGGATATGTCGGTACAGGCGGAGATCCTCAACCTGCTGAACCGGCTGAAGCAGGAACACGGTATGACCTACCTGCTGGTCAGTCACGACGCGGACGTGGTGGCCCATATGTCGGACCGGGCGGCGTTTATGGCGGAAGGGGCGATCCAGCGCTTCTTCAACCGCGAAGCGCTGGTCAACGGCGAGCATCGAATGAACTGAGGTTGTCGATCCGCAGGCCGCCCCGGCGTAAATGCCCAATCCGGGAGGCGGCCGCGGCGCGTGTTCTACTTCGCCAGATCGGCAAACCGGGCGAACACCGCGTCAAAAATAGCCAGCCCTTTTTCGACCTGCTCGGCGCTGATGGTGCAGGGCGGTACCACGTGGATCCGGTTTTCCACCACGAAGGCCAGCAGTCCGGCCTCGGTTAATGCGCCCTTAATCGCCGCCATATCGGAGGCGGCCAGCGGCGTTTTCTGCGCGCGGCTGCTGACCAGCTCCAGCGCCTGGAACAGCCCGCGCCCGCGCACGTCGCCGATGATAGCGTGCTTTTGCGCCAGCGCCTCCAGCCCCTGGCGCAGCACGCCGTTGCCAATCGTCGCCGCATTTTCGACGATCTTTTCCTCTTTCATCGCGTCGATAGTGGCCACAATGGCCGCCATCGCCAGCGGGTGGCCGGAGTAGGTCAGGCCGCCGGCAAAGAAATGATCGTCAAAGTGACGGGCTATCGGCTCGCTAATCAGCACGCCCCCCGCAGGCACGTAGCCGGCGTTAACCCCTTTGGCGAAGGTCACCAGATCCGGCACAACGCCATCCTGTTCAAAGGCGAACCAGCTGCCGGTGCGGCCAAAGCCGGCCATCACTTCATCAAGGATCAGCACGATGCCAAACTCGTCGGCCAGCGCCCGCACGCCCTGCATATAGCCATCCGGCGGCACGAGGATCCCGGCGGTGCCCGGAATAGACTCCAGCAGGATCGCGGCGATAGCGCCAGGGCCTTCGCACTCGATCATTCTGCGCAGGTGCGCCAGCGCGCGCTGGCACTCCTCCTCTTCGCTGGCGGCATTAAATTCGCTGCGATAGAGGTACGGGTTGAAGAAGTGAACGTGGCCGCGCGAATACTCGTTCGGCACCCGACGCCAGTCGCCGGTGGCGGCAATCGCGCTGCCGGTATTGCCATGATAGGAGCGGTAGGCGGACAGCACCTTATCGCGCCCGGTATACAGCCGCGCCATGCGGATCGCATTTTCGTTGGCGTCCGCGCCGGCGTTGGTGAAGAACACCTTGCTAAAGCCTTCCGGCGCCAGCTCAACGATGCGCTTCGCCGCTTCGCCGCGGGCGAGGTTGGCGGTAGCCGGCGCGATGGTCACCAGCTCCTCCAGCTGCGCCTTCATCGCCGCCAGCACCCGAGGATGCTGATAGCCGATATTGACGTTGACCAGCTGGCTGCTGAAATCAAGGTACGTTTTACCTTCGTAATCCCACAGCTCGCAGCCTTTGGCTCCGGCAATCACCAGCGGGTTTAAATTGCCCTGCATCGACCATGAGTGAAATACATAAGCGCGATCCAGTTGGCGTACGTCATCGTTGCTTACCGATACATCGTCTTGTAGTGCCAGCTTCATACCCTGCCCCTCTGATGGCGTTGTTGTTGTCCCTATCATTGGGCGCATTGCCGAAAAAGGGATAGAGCCAGTGCGCGGCAGGCGATGTGACACGGTGTCACATCGCCGCATGACGACTGGCCCTGTGCGCGCCCGCCGCGGATTTTTATAGTGGGTGAACCAGGCACACAGGAGAATGAAATGACGACCAACAACGTGGTATTTATTACCGGGGCAACCTCGGGTTTTGGCGAAGCGGCGGCGCAGGTTTTTGCCGAGGCGGGCTGGTCGCTGGTGCTCAGCGGCCGCCGTCTGGCGCGGCTGGAGAAGCTGAAGGATGCGCTGAGCCAAAAGGTGCCGGTGCATATTATCGAGCTCGACGTGCGCGACAGCGATGCGGTGGAGGCGGCGGTGGCCGCGCTGCCGGCGGCCTTCGCCGATATCAAAACCTTGATTAACAACGCCGGGCTGGCGCTGTCGCCGCAGCCGGCGCAAAAGGTTGACCTGCAGGACTGGAAAACGATGATCGATACCAACGTCACCGGGCTGGTCAACGTCACCCACGCGCTGCTGCCGACGCTGATTAAGCACGGCGCCGGGGCCTCGATTATCAACATCGGCTCTATCGCCGGCCAGTGGCCCTATCCCGGCAGCCACGTCTACGGCGCAAGCAAAGCGTTCGTGAAGCAGTTCAGCTATAACCTCCGCTGCGACCTGCTGGGGACCGGGGTGCGGGTCACCGACCTCGCGCCGGGGATCGCCGAGACCGAATTCACCCTGGTACGCACCAAAGGTGACCAGGCGGCATCCGATAACCTCTATCGCGGCACCACGCCGCTGAGCGCGCAGGATATTGCCGAACAGATGTTCTATATCGCCACCCTGCCGGATCATATGAATATCAACCGCGTGGAGGTGATGCCGGTACGTCAGGCCTGGCAGCCGTTCGCCATCGATCGCGATTAAAACAGCGTATTGAACAGGCCCGGTCGGCCAGCCGACCGGGCTTTTTAGTGCTAGCGGCTGCTCTGCAAAAACTGCCGTACCCGCTCGGAGTCCGGATTAGTGAAGAACTTCTCCGGCGGCGCTTTCTCAATCAGCAGCCCTTTCTCAAGAAACACCACCTCATCGGATACCTGACGAGCAAAGTCCATCTCGTGGGTCACCACCACCATCGTGTAGCCCTCGGCCGCCAGCGCTTTCATCACCCCCAGCACTTCGTTGACCAGCTCAGGGTCCAGCGCCGAGGTGGGCTCATCGAAGAGAATCACTTCCGGCGACATGGCCAGCGAGCGGGCAATCGCCACCCGCTGCTTCTGCCCGCCTGACAGGGTGATCGGATAGACATCCGCTTTGTGCGCCATGCCGACTTTCTCCAACTGACGCAGGGCCATCTCATTGGCTTCGCCGCGCTTCATTCCCTTCACGTGCAGCAGGGCTTCGCTGACGTTCTGCTGCACGGTCAGGTGCGGCCACAGGTTAAAGCTCTGGAATACCATGCCCACCCGCTCTCGCACCTTTGACAGCTGGCGGTGGGACATGGCCCGGCCGCTGCGTTCATCAACCCCGAGGCGCAGGCCGCCGATATGGATCTCGCCGCGATCCGGCTGCTCCAGCCAGTTCATGCAGCGCAGCAGCGTCGATTTTCCGGACCCCGACGACCCCAGAATGCTGACCACCGTGCCTTTTTCAACCGTCAGGTTGATGTCGCGGAGCACTTCAATATTATCAAACTGTTTGGAGACATTTTTAATGCTGACAGCGGTTGAATCAGGCATGGCTCATTCCTCTTTTCGCTCCCCAGGCGCTCAGCCGCTTAACAAGCAGCTCCAGCAGAATGCCGATCGCCCAGTAGAGCGCAATGGCGACGATAAACGCGTTAAACGGGATAAAATAGGTCGCCTGGACGCTGTTAGCGGCGGCGGTAATTTCCTGGACGGTGATAATGCTCAGAAACGCGGTATCTTTCAGGCAAATAATCAGCTGGTTGCCCATCAGCGGCAGCGATGATGAAACGATATTGGGCAGAATAATGCGGATAAATATTTTGTAGCGCGAAAAGCCCTGGGCCACCGCCGCCTCAATATAGCCGCTGGAGAAGACCCGCCGCTGGCTGCGCAGTATTTCAAAGAAATAGGCGCCATGATAAATAATCAGAGCCACCAGCCCTGCCGTCCAGGCCTCCAGGCTGATACCGATTTCGGGCAGTCCGTAATAAAGCAGATACGCGAGAATTAAAAAAGGAATGGCCCGCATCAGGCTGACGAAGCCGATAATGAGCCGGTTAAGGAACTTCTTCTGATATTCGGTGAGATAGCACAGCACAATCCCGATAAATAAACCGGCCAGCGCCGCGATGATAAATAGTTCAAGGGTGGCAAACAAACCGGCAATAAAGCTGTCGCGCACCGACCAGATAACGGCCCACTGATTCATAGGATCTCCTGTTTTAGCGCGCCAGGCGTTTAGCTTTGCGTTCCGCCATACTCTGCAGCTTCAGCAGCAGCCCGATAATGACCACATACAGCAGCCCCGCGGCGAGGATCGGCGATAAAGGTTCGTAGGTCACCGAGGAGATACGGTTTGTGACGCGGGTTAAGTCCACCACCCCAATCACCGCAATCGCCGGGCTGCCTTTGATCAGAAAGGACATTTCGTTAACCAGCGCCGGCAGGCTCTCGATCCACATTTGCGGCAGCATGATGTAGCGGAAGTAGGTCCAGCGCCGCATGCCGACGGATTCCGCGGCCTCGCGTTGCTCGCGGGGAAAGGTGCGAAACGCGTTGCGCCAGATCTCGGCGTTAAATGCCGAGGTATTCAGCGTCAGCGCCACGATTGCCGACAGGTTCTTATCGAGATTGATCCCCACCGTCGGTAGCGAAAGGAACAGAAACAGCACCAGCGTCACCAGCGGCGTGGCGCGGGCAAGGCTGATATAGACGACCAGCAGCTGATCGATAAGCGGAATTCGCAGCATCCGTACCAGCGCGATCAGCAGGCCAATCACCACCCCGAGGGCGATGGCGATAGCCGAAATCCAGAGGGTCGTCCACGCGCCTTCAATCAATAACTGCCAGGAAATTGCATCCATGTGGCCCTCCTTCGCATCAACAGGCGGCGGTTGCCCGCCGCGACATGTTACAGACCCGCCAGCTTATGGAACTGCTCAGGGCTGGTTATCGCCTCCGTCGGGAGGTTGTCGTAGGTTTCACCAAACCATTTTTTCTGCAGCTCTGCGAGGCGGCCAGTTTCTCGCATATGGTTGATAAATTTGGTCATATAGGCCAAAAGCTGCGGTGAGTTTTTAGGAATAGGCCACGCCATATAGCCCGGACCGGAAACCGCCAGCCCTTTGGCAAAAACCTTGGGCTTAGACTTCGCCAGGTCGTTCACCGAAATCACCACGTTAATCACGTAATCAAGGCGCTTGTTGGCAAGATCCGCGTAGGCTTCCGGGTAAGAGGGATACTCCACCACCGGCCCGAGCTTGCCGCCGGTTTTCTCCAGCATCGCTTTCAGCTCCGGCAGCCGCGCCAGCAGCGCGCTGCCGGCCTGCAGGCCAACCTTTTTGCCGCTAAGCGCGGCGATGGTATCGAGGGAGTTATCCCCGGCGCGTTTCACGAAATAGTGCTGCGCCGATGCCCACGGCGGAGTGAAGTCAAACACCTTCAGCCGGTCGTCGGTAATCACCGCGCCGGTGAGGGCCATATCGTACTGGCCGGTTGAGACCGCCGCTAGCAGGCCGGTCCACGGCAGGATGCTCTGGTCGACGTTGAATTTCGCATATTTACGCAATTCATCGAGCATATCTTTGTTAAAACCATCTGCCTGGCCATTATTCATAAAGTTAAAAGGCGCGTAATCATCTTCGGTCGCGACTTTCAGGGTACCCGCTTTTTCGATTGCCGGAAGATCGGCGGCGGCTGCGTGATAAGAAAAGGCCATTGCCATAACGGCGCCCAGACAAACTGAACCCAATGATTTGTTCATCAATCTACCCCTCATTAATTCGCCAGACTGGTTCACTCCGGAACACGGAAAGGTTTTGCAAAATATGTGCCGACGGACGTTCCGGTCCACGACCGATAGATGGTTTCTTACTGTATGGAGCGTTTTCAATTTCTCCATAGAGCCAGATTCGCCGCGTAGATGTGTCAGTCATTTTCAGGGTGGTATGGAGTTTGCAACATGCCCGATACCGTTTTTGCGTAAGGAGCTGAGCATGATCCGTCACCTTTTACACGTCGATTTCGACCCGCATCGCGGGCTGCAGGAACAGGTACGAGAGACGCTGATTAACGCCATTCTGAGCGGTATCTTCGCCGCCGATACCCCGCTCCCCTCCTGCCGCCAGCTGGCCAGCCAGCTGCGGGTCTCGCGCAATACCACGGCCCTGGTTTTTGAAAGCCTGGTCAACGAAGGCTATCTCATCAGCCGGCCGCGCAGCGGGTTCTATCTGCACCCGGATTATCCGCAGCCCACCGCCGGCGCCGCCGTTCAGAGTGCACCGGAAGACGAGGCCGCTGCACCACGCTGGGGCACCCGGCTGCAGATGACGCCCAGCCAGCAGGAGTCGATCCTCAAACCCGCCGGCTGGATGAACTACCGCTATCCGTTTATCTACGGCCAGCCGGATACCCGCCAGTTCCCGCTGGCGACCTGGCGCTCGGCGGCCAACTGGCTGCACGGCGGCGTGCGCGATCCGGCATGGGTGGTCGATCACGTTGACCAGGACGTGCCGATGCTGATTGAGCAAATCCGCACCCGGGTGCTGCCGAAGCGCGGAATTGTGGCCGCTGCGGATGAAATCCTGATCACCCTCGGTTCGCAGAACGCGCTGTACCTGCTCACCCGTCTGCTGATGTCCTCCGCGACCCGGGTCGGCGTGGAGAATCCCTGCTTTCGCGAAGCGATTAATACTTTCCTGCTGGCGGATGCCGACATCGTGCCGCATCCGGTGGATGACGAAGGGATTGTGCTCAACGACGCCCCCTGCGATTACTACTACGTGACTCCCGGCCACCAGGTCCCCACCGGCGTGGCGATGAGTAAGGCCCGGCGCAGCCAGCTGCTGGAGTACGCCGCGAGCCATGACGCGGTGATCGTTGAGGATGATTACGATTCGGAGAGTAACTTTATGCTCAACCCGCTGCCGGCGCTGAAGGCCAGCGATCGTAGCGGGCGCGTGGTGTACGTCAGCAGCCTGTCAAAAGCGCTGTCGCCGGGGCTGCGCCTGGGCTTTATGGTGGCCGACCCGGATCTTATCGACGAGGCGCGGGCGCTGCGGCGCCTGATCTATCGCCATCCGCCCACCAATATTCAGTATCAGATGGCGCACTTCCTCGCCCAGGGGCACTATGAAACGCACCTGCGGCGCTACCATTACGATTCGGCCCAGCGCTGGGATCGGCTCAATAGCGCCCTGCAGAACCATCTCCCGGACTGCCGGATCATACCCGGCAGCGAGTACGCCAACGCCTTTTGGCTGGCGACGCCGGAACATATCAATACCCAGCAGCTCACCTGGCGCGCCGCCCATGCGGGAGTGCTGATTGAGCCCGGCGCGCGCCATTTTCTCAGCGACGCTCCGCCGGATAACTTCTTTCGTATGGGGTTCCACGCCATCAACCCCGACGCCATCGAACAGGGGGTTGAGGTGCTGTGCGGCCAGCTGGAGCAGATGGGGTAGCCCGGCTAAGGGCTACCGTTGCGCAGGACTATACCGCCCGGGCGTATTGCAGCATCACCTGCAGCAGCACGTTAGCGCCGGCGGTGACGTGTTCCGGCGAGGCGTACTCGATTTCGTTATGGCTGATGCCGTCCTTGCAGGGGATAAAAATCATGCCGGTTGGCGCCAGATAGCTCATGTACACCGCATCATGCCCGGCGCCGGAGACGATCGCCCGGGCCGGATAGCCCAGCCGCTGCGCCGCTGCGGCAATCGCGGCCTGACAATCCGGATTGAACGGCGCGGCCGGATAGTGGCTGACCTCTTTCAGCGCCACCGCGAGGCCGCTCTCCTGTTCGACTTTGGCGATAAACTCCCGCAGCTGGCGGTCCATCTCATCCACCAGCTCGTCGCTGAGATTGCGCATATCAATAGAGAAGGCCACTTCGCCCGGCACCACGTTGCGGCTGTTCGGATACACCTGCACCCGGCCAACGGTCCCGCGCCCCTCTTCGCTGCGCCCGGCGATCGCCACCACCTCCTGCATAATGTGGGTTGCCACCTGCAGGGCGTCTTTTCGCAGGCGCATCGGCGTCGGCCCGGCGTGAGACTCCTGGCCGCTGACCACGCAGTCGTACCAGCGAATGCCCAACACGCCCTGCACCACGCCAATCACCTTCTCTTCGGCTTCGAGGATCGGGCCCTGCTCAATATGCGCTTCAAAATAGGCGCCGACCGGCCGATCCCCCGGCGTCTGGCTGCCGATATAGCCAATTCGCGCCAGCTCTTCGCCCACCGTTTTCCCTTCCGCATCCTGCACGGCATAGATATCTTCCAGCGCAAACACGCCGGCAAAGACCCCGGAGCCCATCATCACCGGTACAAAGCGCGAGCCCTCCTCGTTGGTCCAGAACACCACCTCAATCGGCGCTTCGGTTTCGATATCGAGGTCGTTCAGCGTGCGCACCACCTCCAGCGCCGCCAGCACGCCGTAGTTGCCGTCAAACTTGCCGCCAGTGGGCTGGGTATCGATATGGCTGCCGGAAACGATCGGCGGCAGCTGAGGGTTGCGCCCTTCCCGGCGCATAAAAACGTTGCCGATTTTATCAACGGTGACGCTCAGCCCGGCCTCTTTCGCCCAGCCGATCACCAGATCCCGCCCCTGCCTGTCGAGATCGGTTAAGGTCAGACGACAGCAGCCGCCTTTCGGCGTCGCGCCAATCTCCGCCAGCGCCATTAACGAATCCCACAGCCGTTCGCCGTTGACCCGATCGGCGTCAACCCCGGCGACCGGGGTAAAAAGGACATCACTGCTCATTGTCTTCTCCTTGCACAAAAGCGGCGGCCAGCTCCACCAGCAGACGATCGCTGCCGCGCGGCCCCAGGAATGAAATACCCAGCGGCAGGCCGCCCACCAGGGCGACCGGCAGCGTCACCTGCGGGCGCCGGGTCATAACGGAAATCAGCAACAGATCGTGCGACAGGCGGCGCACCGCCTCAATTTCATCGGCCTGCGCCGTCAGCAGCGGCGCGCCGTCAGGCACCGTCGGCAGCACTAAGATGGCCTCGCCCAGCTGCCGATCCCACCAGGCGCTGAAGCGGGCCCGCTGCTGGCAGGCGCTGTCGAACTGCGCCGCCGTCACCGCTTTCCCCCACAGGAACCGCTCGCGCACGTCCGGCCCCAGCTGCAGCCCGTAGCGCTCAATCGTCTCTCCCTGCGCCTGCCAGGCTTCATAACCCTGAATCTGGCGGAAGGCGAGATAGATATCGTCGACGTCCGGCAGCGGCGCGCTAAGCGAGGCTATTTCGCCAAAAGCGCGGCTCAGGCGCTGGCGTACCGGCAGCAGCGCCTGCTGGCTGCGCAGCGGCAGGCGTGAAAACAGCGCCTCGTGGCAGGCCAGCCTGACGTCATCGACCGCCGGGCGCTCGCCGCCGAGCAGGCATCCGGCGACGACGCTAAAGACCTCCGCCGAACGGGCAAAGAAGCCGCAGGTGTCCATCGTGGCGCACAGCGGCTGGCAGCCGTCGAGGGAGATCCCCCCGTGGGTTGGCCGCAGGCCGAACAGCCCGCAGTAGCTCGCCGGCGTGCGTACCGAACCGCCGGTGTCGGTGCCGAGGGCAAAATCGCAGGCCGCACTGGAGACCGCCGAGGCCGAGCCCGAGGAGGAGCCGCCGGGAATATGATTCGGCGCCGCGCCGTTGCGCGGGGTGCCGTAATGAACGTTGTGGCCGCTCATCGAATAGGCCAGCTCGCTGGTGTGGGTTTTGCCCATAAACCGCGCGCCGCTATCCAGCAGCGTCTGCACGACCGGCGCGGTGCGGCTTTTAATCCCGGAGAGCGCCAGCAGATGCGGATTACCGCCGCCGGTCGGGTAGCCCGCCACGTCGAACAGATCTTTTACCGCAAAGGTCATGCCGCTCAGCGGCCCGCTGTGCGCGTGCGGAACCGGGTGCGCCGGATAGGGCATAAACGCGCGAATATCATCCTGCATGCTTGTCTCCTTATTGCTTCAGGCGTACTGCGCCTGGTTCTCGACGCTGGCGGCCAGCTCCCGCCAGCGATGGCAGCTCACCACGTGACGCTGACCAACCTGCTCCGTCGCCGGCTGGCTTTGCCCGCAGACCGCCCTCGCATGGGGGCAGCGGTCGGCAAACGCGCAGCCCGCCGGCAGGCGCGCTAAGTCCGGCGGCGAGCCGGGGATGCAGCGCAGCGCATCGCCTTTTTTAAGCCCCTCTTTCGGGCGGCTGCCCAGCAGAACCTGGGTATAAGGGTGGCGCGGACGGTAGAGAATATCCTCCATCGACGCCTCTTCGACGATGCGCCCGGCGTACATCACCGCCACGCGGTCGGCAATTTCCACCGCGGCGCCGATGTCGTGGGTAACAAAGATAATCGACAGCCCGCGCTCCTTTTGCTGCTCGCGCAGCAGGATCAGGATCTGGATCTGCACCGTCGCGTCGAGGGCGGTGGTCGGTTCATCCGCCAGCAGCAGCTGCGGGTTGCACGACAGCGCGAGGGCGATCATCGCCCGCTGGCGCATCCCGCCGGACATCTCGTGCGGATAGGCATCCAGCCGCCGCTCGGGGCTCGGAATGCGCACCTGACGCAGCGCCTCCAGCGCCCGCTCCCTTGCCGCCGGGCGCGAAAGCCCTTCATGGCGGCGCAGGCCTTCGACGATCTGCTGGCCGACGGTATACACCGGATCGAAGGCCAGCAGCGGCTCCTGAAATATCATTGCGCAGCGCGCGCCGCGATAGCGCCGCAGCCGGGAAGCGCTCATCTCCAGCACCGCTTCGCCATCCACCCGCAGGGTTCCGGAAAGGACGCTGCTTTTGGGAGGATGCAGGCGCATCAGCGCTCTGAGGGTCACGCTTTTTCCGGAGCCGGACTCGCCAATCAGCGCCAGCACCTCGCCCTTTTGCACATCAAAAGAGACGCCGTTTACCGCATTGATCGTCTGACCGTCGCGGCGGAATTCAACCCGCAGATCGCGGATATGGACAAAGGCTTCATGCGACATGGCGTACCTCCCGTACGGCGATAGCGTGATGCCAGGGCGACGCCGGCTGCGCCATCAGGCAGGCGCTTTGATGCCCCTCCCCCACGCTTTCGAGGGCGGGTTTCACCTCGGCGCAGACCGTTCTGGCGTGCGGGCAGCGGGTATGGAAGCGGCAGCCCGCTGGCGGTGAAATCGGGCTGGGCGGATCGCCGCTGAGCGGCGAGGTCAGGGTGCGGTTTTTCGGGTCCATTGACGGCATCGAACTCAGCAGCGCCCGGGTATAGGGATGGGCCGAGGCGGTAAACAGCTGCTCCGCTGGCCCGATTTCCACCACCTCGCCGAGATACATCACCAGGATCCGATCCGACAGCCAGCGCACCACGTGCAGATCGTGGCTGATAAATACGTAGGTCAGCTCCAGCGTGCGCTTCAGCTCCTGCAACAGCTGCAGCACCTGCGCCTCCACCGATTTATCCAGCGCCGAGACCGCTTCGTCGAGGATCACCAGCCGCGGCTTCATCGCCAGCGCGCGGGCAATATTCACCCGCTGGCGCTGGCCGCCGGAAAGCTCGTGCGGATAGCGGTGGGCAAAGCGCCCCGGCTCAAGGCCAACGTGCGCCAGCAGATAGCGCGCGTACTCGCTGGCCTCCTTCGCGCTGACCCCGTGCACGCGCTGGCCGAAGGCAATGCTCTCCTCCATAGTCATCCGCGGGTTGAGCGAGGCGTAGCTATCCTGAAACACCATCTGCACCTGGCGACGGTACTCTTTCATCGGCAGGCGGGACGATCCCACCTCAAGTCCGTCGAAAACCAGCTCTCCGCGATCCTGGTTCAGGAGCTGCATTAGCAGCCGCGCGGTGGTTGATTTCCCGCAGCCCGACTCTCCGACGACGCCCAGCGTTTCGCCTTTGACCACCGTAAAGCTGACGTCATCCACCGCCTGCACCACTTCATGTCCCTTCCCGCCGCCGGCGCGAAAGTATTTCAACAGATTGTTGACCTGCAGCAGCGGCTGGGCCGGGCCGCCGAGGTCAATATTGACAAAAGGTTGCATCGTTTACTCCTTGATCGCCATCGCCGCGCGCAGGCGGTCCGCGAGGATATTGAACGAAATGGAGGTGATAAAAATCATCAATCCCGGCAGGGCCGCCACCCACGGCTGGGTATAAATCGCCGTGCGCAGCGTGTTGAGCATCAATCCCCACTCCGGCTCAGGCGGACGCACGCCCAGCCCAAGGAACGAGAGCCCGGAGGCGAGGATCATGCAGACCGAAATTAAACCGGTTGAGAAGACGAAGATCGGTCCCAGCACGTTGCCTAACACCTGAACCCGGATAATCGTCAAAGCACTGGCCCCGGTTGCCCGGGCGGCGTCGATATAGTCCATGTGCCGCACCTGGGCGGTGACGCTTTCGGCGATGCGCGCCACCTGCGGGACGAAAACCAGCGTTAACGACAGCAGCGCGTTGCCAATGCCCGCCCCCAGCGCGCCGGAGAGCGCAATCGCCAGCAGGACGGAGGGAAAGGCGTAAAACACGTCGATGGTGCGCATGATGATGGTGTTGGTTTTACCGCCCGCGTAGCCGGCGACGATGCCGATCGCTCCGCCGATGAAAAAGGCGAAGACCACCGGGACAATTCCCATAAACAGCGACAGCCGGGTGCCGAGAATCAGCCGCGACAGCATATCCCGGCCCAGCTCGTCGGAGCCCAGCGGAAAGCCGTCGGTGCCAATCGGCTTCAGGCGCAGAAACATCGACGTCTGGTAAGGGTCTTTCATTATCAGCCACGGGCCAAACAGCGCCAGAATAAGCAGCAGCAGAATAATTGACCCGACCGCCACGCCGCCGGGATCGCGCAGCAGGCGGCGGAATACGCCGCGCCAGTAGCCCTGCCGGGCGGGAATGGCCGGGGAAGCGGGTCGCGCTTTCGTCGTCAAGGTATCCACCATTGTCAGCTCCTCTTAATGCGCGGATCGAGGGCGGTTTGCAGAATATCCACCAGCAGATTGAGCAGCACAAAGAACAGCGCCAGCACCCAGATGGTGCCCTGCAGCAGCGGCAGATCGCGCTGGAAGATAGCGGTGTTGAGCAACAGACCGGTGCCGGGCCACGAGAACACCGTTTCCACCAGAATCGAGCCCCCCATCAGATACCCCACCTGCAGCCCCATGACCGCCAGCGCGGTCGGGGCGGCATTTTTCACCACGTGGAGGAAAATGCGCGATTCGCCCAGCCCGCGAGCGCGCAGCCCGACGATAAACTCCTGGCTCAGAATGTCGGCGACCTGCGAACGCACGGTGCGGGCAATGATCCCGGTCGGGATCACCGACAGGGTGATCGCCGGCAGCAGCATAAACTGCAGATGATCCCAATCCCACTGCCAGCCGATTTCGCCGATCGGCCCGCCGCCGGTGGCGGGTAAGACCGCCAGCTTGACGCTAAAGGCAATCACCAGCAGCATTCCCAGCCAGTAGTGCGGCACGCTGACGCCAAACACCGAGAGCACCGATGCCAGACGATCGATGATGCTGTTGCGAAAATAGCCGGCGACAAAGCCAAACAGGCTGCCGAGCACGAAGCCGATAATCGTCGCCAGCAGCGCCAGGCGCAGAGAGTAGCTGACGGCGGTCATCACTTCGCCGATCACCGGTCGTCCGGTGGCTACAGACATCCCTAAGTCGCCGTGCAGCGCCCGCCACAGCCAGTGAACGAACTGCAGCGGCAGCGGTTTATCAAAACCGTAGGCCTGCATCAGCGTCTGGCGCAGCGCCTCCGAGGCGTCCGGCGGCATCACCGACACCAGCGGATCCCCCGGCGCAATCTGCACCAGCATGAAACAGATTACCGCCACGCCGAGCATGGTCGGCACGGCCAGCAGAACGCGGTACAGCAGCGTATTGATCATCTTTGGCTCCCGTCACGATTACTCTTTCTTACTCACCAGGCTGAGATCGATAAACCAGCTCTGCGGCTGCACCACGCCGCTAACCGCCGGCGAAATTGCCCGCGGTCCCACGTCATGCGCGACGAACAGGAACGGGACCTGGTCCACCAGCGCGGCGTGGAGCTCGCCGGCCGCTTTGTTCATCTCTTCGGGGGTAAAGGCGTGCTTCACCGCCGTTGCCAGCTTTTCGGTTTCCGGGGTGGAGAAATAGCCCCAGTTCGTCGCCACCGGCGGGAACGCTTTGGCGGTTGAGAAGCGGATCATGCCGAAGTAAGGGTCGTTAACCGCCGCGCTGACGTTGATGGCATCAATGCCTTTTGCCGAAGGGTCTTTTGCCCCGAGGCGCCAGTTGGTGAACAGGGTGTTCCATTCGGTCACCTTGATGTCGACGTTAAAGAAGCAGCTTTTCAGGCTCTGCTGAATGTACTCATTCATCGGCAGCGGCTGCATCTGTCCGGAGCCGGACGCCGAGGTGGCGACGGTAACGTGCAGCGGTTTGCCGGTGCTGTACCCCGCTTCGGTCATCAGCTTACGGGCGGCTTCCGGGTCATATTTGATCTGGAAGGAGGGCTTGCCGTGCCACGGGCTGTCGGCCTCATAGACGCCGGTCGCTTCGGTCATATAGCCGCCAAGGTAGCTCTTCAGCTCCGCGCGGTTAAGGCACAGGTTGGCCGCCTTGCGCACGCGAATATCCTTCCACGGCGAGCCCTCTTCGAATGAGAACTGCCACGGCCACAGGTGCGGCTGGGTGTTGGCGTAGATTTTAAAGCCCTGGGCTTTGATTTGATCCACCGCGTCCGGGGCCGGAGCCTCAATCCAGTCCACCTGCTTCGACAGCAGCGCCGCGGTGCGGGCATTGGCCTCCGGCAGCGGGATCAGCACCACCTTATCGACCCGCGGGATGCGGTCTTTATTCCAGTAGTCCGGGTTTTTATCGAGGATCAGCTGCTGGCGAGGAACCAGTTTTTCCATTTTGAACGGGCCGCTGCCCACAGCATGGGCGGCGAACTCCGTCCACGCCAGCTTGCCGCGCGCGGCGGTATCGCCGGCGCTGGCCGGTACCGCGGCATACAGTTTCTGCCATGCCGTCGGCGAGACGATAAACAGGTTGGTAATGTTGTACGGCAGCAGGGCATCGGCTTCGGAAGTGGTGAGCGCGACGGTGCGATCGTCAATTTTTTCGGCCCCGGTCAGCGTCGGCATACGGGACAGCGTATTGCCGATCTGCCCTGGGGCATACTGCGGCGCATTTTTGTTTAAGACCTTATCGACGTTCCAGACGATGGCGTCGGCGTTAACGTCGGTACCGTCATGAAACTTCACGCCGGGGCGCAGGGTAAAGATCCAGCGGGTCTGATTTTGCGGGTCAACGTGCCACTCCGTCGCCAGGCCCGGTACCAGCCCGCTCGGTTTCTCCCCTTGTGAGAGGTCCCATTCCACCAGCGCATCGTACAGCGGGATCCCGGTGAAGCGGTTGCCTTCATAGCCCTGGTCAGGCTGGCCGAGGGTTAACGGGATGTCGGCCGCGGTCATCGCAATTCGCAGCGTTGAGGCGGTCGCCTGCAGGGAGGTCAGCAGCGCCAGCGCCCCAACCGCCGCGGCCACGGGGCGGAGTTTACGCATGGGTAAGGTATTTTTGAGCATCACAATGTCCCTGTTAAATAAAAAGTCGTTATTTAACAGGCAAGATGCATACCACATCTGAACGTCACGAAAATAAGTGTGAAAGCGCTTATAAAATAAGAATAAATTATGTTATCTACATGATATGTATTAATAAAATAATAACAGCTTATTCTCCCGCACCGCCATCGTGAAATATGTTGCAGAACTGCACCAGCTTATTTTGTCGCGGCAGGTAATAATAACGCAGCGGAAGCTTATATAAAATAAATTCATAATCCCCCTCAATTTATAAGCGTTTGTCCCACTCATCCGACGGGACAGGCTCTAAGCCGGAAAAATTTTACCTATACTTTTGGCATATCCGTACGCAAGGAATCGCCATGTCATTACCTGATTTTCACGTTTCGGCCCCTTTTACGCTCGGTATCGAGCTGGAGCTGCAGGTGGTCAACCCGCCGGGATACGATCTGAGCCAGGACTCCTCGGCGCTGATTGCGGCCGTGGAGGACGCCATTCCTGCCGGGGAGGTTAAGCACGATATCACCGAGAGCATGCTTGAGGTGGCGACGGGGATTTGCCACGACATTCACCAGGCGATGGCGCAGCTGACCACTATTCAGCAGGAGATACTGCGCGCCGGCGCGCAGCAGCATTTGCAAATATGCGGCGGCGGCACTCATCCGTTTCAGGCCTGGCAGCGCCAGCAGATCAGCAGCAACCCGCGCTACCTGAAGACCGTCGAGCACTTTGGCTACCTCGCGCAGCAGTCAACGGTGTTCGGCCAGCACGTCCACGTCGGCTGCCAAAACGGCGACGATGCGATTTATCTTGTCCACGGATTGTCGCGCTACGTGCCGCATTTTATTGCGCTTAACGCGGCATCTCCCTGGCTCGACGGAGCCGACAGCGGATTCGCCACCGCCCGCCTGAACCTCTTTTCCGCCTACCCTGACAACGGTCCGATGCCGTGGGTCACCGGCTGGCAGGCGTTTAACGGGCTGTTCCGGCGCCTCAGCTATACCAGCATGATCGACAGCATGAAGGATCTGCACTGGGATATTCGTCCCAGTCCGCGCTTCGGCACCGTTGAGGTGCGGGTGATGGATACCCCGCTGACCGTTGCGCAGGCGGTAAATATTGCCGGCTATATTCAGATCCTTGCCTGCTGGCTGCTGACGGAAAGGCCCTTTACCCCGCAGCCCGAAGACTATCTGCTCTATCCCTTCAACCGCTACCAGGCCTGCCGCTACGGCCTCGCGGGGATCGTCACCGACGTCCGCTCCGGCGAGCGGCGCACCGTCCGGGAGGAGATTTTACGCCTGGCGGATCGCCTGGTCCCCTTCGCCCACAGGCTCAATGCCACCAGCGCCCTCGACGCCATCGTCCGCCAGGCGCAGCAGGATCGCAGCGAAGCCCGGCGCATGCGCGAATTTGTCGCCAACGGCGGCTCGCTGATCGGCCTGGTGCAAAAGCACTGCGAGATCTGGGCGGCGTAGCGCCGGCAAAAAGGTATACTGCCCGCCTTAGCCGCTTCAAGGAATGCCCATGCTCCCGCGCCTCTCTCCGCGACTCGTCGCGCTGATGCTGTTACCGTTTTCGGCCTTTGCCGCCGGAAAATGCACCCTCACCGACCCGTCGCTGACGCTGCAAAGCTACGCCGTCAATCCGCAGCAGGAGCGGATCGCCATGTACTGGAAAAACGGCGACGGTAGCGCCTGGGGCTCCCTGCGATCGCTGCTGGCGGATATCAATCGCGACGGCCGCGTGCGGATGGCGATGAACGGCGGGATTTACGATAAAGCCTATGCCCCGCTGGGGCTGTATATCGAAAAGGGCAAACGGCTGACCGCGCTCAACCGCGCCTCCGGCGGCGGCAACTTTTTCATTCGTCCCGGCGGGGTCTTTTTTGTTAAAGGCCAGCAGGCGGGGATTGTCAGCATCGATAAATACCGGCCGTCGCCGGCCATCGATTACGCCGTGCAGTCCGGCCCGATGCTGATCGAAAACGGCAGGATAAACTGGCGGCTGAAGCCGTCGGCCGCCTCGCGCAAGCTGCGCAACGGCGTCGGCCTCACCCGCGAGGGACAGGTAATATTCATGCTCAGCGAGCGGGAAACCAATTTCTACGATTTCGCCTGCTACGCGCAGTCAAAGCTCAACGTCCGGCAGATGCTCTACCTCGACGGCACCATTTCGAAAATGTACCAGCGGGGCGGCGGCGTACCCTGGCAGTACCATCCGTTCGTCAGCATGATTACGGTGGAAGCCCGGTAGCGCCGGACCTACATCCGGCGGTGTCCCCACTCGCGCAGGCGCTGAAAGAGCACGAACAGCGAGGGAATAAACAGAATGCCAATCAGCGTCGCCACCAGCATGCCACTGAACACGGTGGTGCCGATAATCCGCCGACTCTGCGCCCCGGCGCCGGTGGCGAACATCATCGGCATGATCCCGATAATAAAAGAGACCGCGGTCATCAGCACCGCGCGAAAGCGGCGGATAGCCCCTTCCCGGGCGGCGTCGGCTATCGACATCCCCTCTTCGCGCTTCGCCCGGGCGAACTCGACGATCAGGATCGCGTTCTTCGCCGCAAGGGCGATGAGCAGCACCAGGCCAATCTGCACGTACACGTCGTTGGCGTAGCCGGCGATCCACAGCCACAGCAGCGCCCCGCCGATGGCGAACAGCACCGACAGCATCACGCTCGCCGGCAGCGTCCAGCTTTCATACTGCGCGACGAGGAACAGCCACGCCATCGCCACCGCCGCCAGCACGATCCAGATAGCCTGATTACCGGTCTGCTGCTCCTGCCATGAGATCCCGCTCCAGGCGTAGTCGTAACCTTGCGGCAAATTGGCCTGCAGAATCTCCGCCATTGCGGCCATCGCCGCGCGGCTGCTGACGCCCTCTCCCGCCGAGCCGCTTATCGATACCGACGGGGACTGATTGTACTGCTGGATAAACGGCGCCCCCACCGCCGGGGTGACGGTGACCAGATTGCTCAGGCGCACCCGATCGCCGTGGTTGCTGCGCACGTAGAGCTCGCTTATCTGCTCCGCCCGCTCGCGCCACTGCATCTCGTTTTGTATCACCACGTGGTAGACCCGATTATTGATGCTAAAGTCCCCGGCGCGGGTGCCGCCAAATGCCGTTTGCAGGCTGCTGAAGATCCGCGAAACCGGGACATCCAGCCGGGCGGCGCGATCGCGATCGACGCTCAGCGTCAGCTGCGGCACGTTGCTGCTCCAGGTGGTAAAGACCCGGCTCAAATGCGGATTCTGATTGGCAATTTGCAGCACCTGCAGCGCCACGCGCTCCAGCTCCGCCGACGATTGTCCGGCCTGGGCCAGAATGCGCAGGTTAAAGCCCGAGGCGTTGCCCAACCCCGGCAGCGTCGGCGGCGCAAAGGCCATAATCGTCGCCTCCGGCAGAGCCAGCAGCTGCCCCTGCAGCTTGCTCATCACCTGCTCCAGCGGCGGCCGCAGGTGCCAATCTTTCAGCATCACCGAGATAAACCCGCCGTTTGAGGCGCTGGTGCCGTTCAAAATATTGAAGCCCGACACCTGAATGACGTCCTCCACCGCCGGATTGGCCAGCAGCAGCTCGCGCGCCTGGGCCATCACCGCTTCGGTGCGCTCCAGCGAAGCCGCCTCCGGCAGCTGAACGCTGGCGAAAAAGTAGCCCTGATCTTCCTCGGGCAGAAAGCCCTTCGGCATGGTGCTGAAGCTGAACGCCACCACCCCGGCGGCCAGCGCGACCGCCGTCAGCGCCAGCCACGGACGGCGGTTCATGCGAGCGACGATCGCCCCGTAGCCGTCGCGCAGACGATCGAGACCGCGATTGAACAGCCGCCAGACGGCCGCGGGCTGCGCCGGACGCGGGCGCAGCAGCAGCGCGCAGAGGGCCGGCGTCAGCGTCAGCGCCACGATGCTCGACAGCGTGACCGCCGTGGAGAGGGTGACCGCAAACTGGCGATAGAGCTCGCCGACAATGCCCGGCAGCAGCGCCACCGGCACAAACACCGCCAGCAGCACCAGGGTGGTGGCGATAACCGGCCCGGCGATTTGACGCAGCGCCTGGGCGGTCGCCTCCAGGCGGCCCGCGCCTTCCGCCATCTGGCTTTCGACGCTCTCCACCACCACGATGGCGTCGTCCACCACCATCGTCAGGGCGAGGATAACGGCAAACAGGCTGAGGGTATTGGCGCTGTAGCCCAGCAGATAGAGCACCGCGAAGGTACCGATCAGCGATACCGGGATCGCCAGGGCGACAATCAGCGTCGCCCGCCAGCTTTGCAGGAACAGCGAAACCACCGCGACTACCGCCAGCAGGGTGAGCACCAGCGAAACGCCAATCTCTTTGATGGTCGCCGACACAAAGCGCGTGGTATCGAACTTCACCTCCCAGGTGAGATCCGGCGGGAAGCGCGCGTGTAGCCGCGTGAGCTCGGCGCGCACCGCGCTGGCAACCTGCAGCGCGTTGGCGGTCGGCGTGGGATAAACCCCGAGATAGGCCGAGTCGCGACCGTTGAGCTGCGCGCCGGAGCTGTAGCTGCGCGCGCCGAGCTCAATAGTCGCCACCTCGGAAAGGCGCACCAGCTGCCCCTGCTCGCCGCTGCGGATCGCTATCTGACCGAAGCTTGCCGCATCGCTCAGGCGCCCGATACCGTTGATGGTCAGCGTTTGCTGCTGGCCGTTAAACACCGGCGGCGTTCCCACCTGCCCGGCGGCGCCCTGCACGTTCTGCTCCCGCAGCGCCTGGGCAATATCTTCGCTGGTGACGTTCAGCGCATTCATGCGATCCGGACGCAGCCAGACGCGCATGCTGTAGTCGCGGGCGCCGAACATCTGCACTTCGCCGACGCCCGGCAGCCGGGCCAGCGCCTCGCGCACCTGGGTACTGGCATAGTTGCTGACAAACAGCGGCGAGAGCGTTTCCGTCGGCGAATAGAGGCTGATCCCCATCAGCAGATTGGTCGCCCGCTTGCGCACCTGCACCCCGTTCTGCTGCACCTCGGCGGGCAGCTGCGCCACCGCCTGCGAGACGCGGTTTTGCACATCGATCGCCGCCAGGTCGGCGTCGGTGCCGGCCGCAAAGGTCAGGCTCAGGCTGTAGGTCCCCTCATCGGAGCTGGTGGACTCCATGTACAGCATATGGTCAACGCCGTTGAGCTGGGTTTCCAGCGGCGCGGCGATCGCCTCGGCCACATCTCCCGCGCTGGCGCCCGGCCAGCTGGCGCTGACGCTGATCACCGGCGGCGTAATTTGTGGATATTGCTCAACCGGAATCAGCTTCAGCGACACCGCGCCGATAAAGGTTATCAGCAGCGCAATCACCATCGCAAAGCGCGGGCGACGGATAAAAAACGTCAGCATCCCTTCTCCTTCCTTATTTCAGTAGCCGCACGGCCGCACCGTCACGCAGGCGCTGTACGCCTTCCGTCACCACGCGCTCGCCGACATCCAGCCCCTGCGCTACCGCGTAGCGCTGCCCCTGCTGCTCGCCCAGCGTTACCCGACGCAGCGCGACGGTGTCATTTGCCGTCAGCACCCAGCAGTAAAAGCCCTCCACGTCCTGCTGCACGGCCGCCAGCGGGATCGTCAGGCTTTCCTGCTGCTGGCGCGGGCGCAAAATCACCGTCATGCTGCCGCCCGGCAGCAGGCGATGCTGCGGATTGGCAAATTCGGCGCGCATCACGACGCTGGCGGTGCGGCTGTCGATGCGGTTATCAACCGAGGTCAGCACGCCCTCTTCGCGCTCGCCGCCCGGGGCGATCTGCGCCTGCCACGCCTGCTTCAGCGCGCCAATATCGTCGTGCTGCCCCGCCTTGCTATAAAAAGCGCTTTCATCTAAGGCGAAAGAGACGCGGATCGGATCAAGCTGCACGATATCCACCAGCATGCCGCTGGCCGGATTCACCAGGCTGCCGACGTGAAAGAGGCTGTGGCCCACGCGCCCGGTCACCGGCGAATCAATACGGGTGTAGCCGAGCGTAATCTGTCCGGCGGCAACGCGCGCCCGCGCCTGCTCCACGGCGGCGGCGGCGACATCGCGCTGCATCTGCGCGTTATCGACATCGTTGCGGCTAATCGAGTGGTTGTTTTTCAGGCGCTGATAGCGGCTAAGCAGCTGTTCGGCCTGGCGCAGCGAAGCCTGCGCGCTTTTCAGCTCGGCCTGCGCCAGCGCCAGCGCGGCGCGGGGCTGGGCGTCATCGAGGGTAAACAGGCGGTCGCCTTGTTTGACGTACTGTCCGTCCGCAAAATGGCGCTGGACGATCGCGCCTTCGGTACGGGCGCGGATCTCGACCGCGTGAATCGCCTCGACGCGTCCGGGAAGCTGACGTTCATCGACATGGGCGGTGCGTTCGACGGTCGCCACGCGGACCGGGATCGCCGGCGCGGCGGCGGCGCTGAGGGTGCAGCCGGCCAGGCCGCAGGCCAGTAAGGCGCAGCGGAGTATTTTTTTCATGAGGGGAATTCCTTGCTGACGTTATCGCGTCCCTCCCGGACGGGGAGGGACGCGAAGGTTCAGGCGGTTTTACGCCAACGGCGGGTCAGGCGTTTCTCAACCTCCACCACCAGGAACATCACCATGCCGATGACGAGGGTGATAAACCAGTAGCGCAGCGGCAGCCCTTCGGTGCCAAACATCGTCTGCATCACCGGGACGTAGATGATGACCAGCTGCATCAGCAGCAGCACGCCGCTCACCAGCCAGATGCCTTTATTACGCAGCAGGCCCATGTTCAGCGAGAAGCTGTCGCTGCTGCGGCAGTTAATCATATACACCCACTGGGCGGTCACCAGCATCTGCAGCAGCACGGTACGGATAAACTCCGGGCTGTGGCCGCGCGGCGCCAGCCAGGCCTCAAGGATAAAGGCGGCGACGGCGATCATCGTGCCGACGAACGCCACCCGCCAGACGGCGAAGGCATCCATCACGTGCTGGCCGGTTTTACGCGGCGGACGGTTCATGGCGTTGCGCTCGGCGGCTTCAAAGGCGAGGCCGAAGGAGAGCGTGGCGGAGGTCGCCATGTTCATCCACAGGATCAGCACCGGCGTCAGCGGAATAATGTTCCCCGCCAGCAGGGCGATGATAATCAGCAGCCCCTGCGCCAGGTTGGTGGGCATGATAAACAGGATGGTTTTCTTCAGGTTGTCGTAGACCCGACGCCCCTCTTTTACCGAGCTGGCGATGGTGGCAAAGTTGTCGTCGGTCAACACCATATCGGCGGCTTCTTTGGTGACTTCCGTCCCTTTAATCCCCATCGCAATACCGACGTCGGCCTGACGCAGCGCCGGCGCGTCGTTAACGCCGTCGCCGGTCATCCCGACCACTTCGCCGTTATCCTGGAGAGCCTTCACCAGGCGCAGCTTATGCTCCGGGCTGGTGCGGGCGAAAATATCGTACTCTGCGGCGACTTTTGTCAGCTCGGCATCATCCATGTGCTCCAGCCGGTAGCCGGTCATCGCCTGGCTGCTGTTGGTGATCCCCAGCATCTGGCCGATGCTCATCGCCGTCTGCGGGTGATCGCCGGTGATCATCTTCACGCGGATCCCCGCGTTCTGGCAGGCGTGAATGGCGTCGATGGCTTCCGGACGCGGCGGGTCCATCATCCCGGCGATGCCGAGGAACACCAGTCCTTCGCGCAGATCATCGTGGGTCAGCGTCGCGCTGCCGGCGGCCGCCGGCTTGCTGGCGGCGGCAACCATACGCAGGCCCTGACGGGCGAAGCGCGCCATCTCATCTTCCCAGTACTGCAGCTCGAACGGTACCGCGCCCTGCTTGCTCATCTGCTGGCGGCACATGGCGAAAATAACGTCCGGCGCGCCGGTAATCAGCACCCGCGCCTCATCACCAATCTGCTGCAGGGTGGCCATATATTTGTACTGCGAGTCGAACGGAATTTTGGCAATCAGACGCGTGTCAACCGGCGCCAGCTGCGCTTTCGCCGCCAGCACCTTCAGCGCGCCTTCGGTTGGCCCGCCGGTAATGCCCCACAGCCCGCGCTCGTCCTTGACGATCTGGCTGTCGTTACACAGGTCGATGGTCCGCAGCCAGTTTTCCAGCACGCTGCCCGGCTTAATCTGCACCGGCTCGTCGCTGCCTTCGAGGCAGATATCGCCCTGCGGCTCGTAGCTGTCACCTTCGACGCGGTAGCAGCAGTCGGCGGTAACGATCGCTTTGACGGTCATTTCGTTCATCGTCAGAGTGCCGGTTTTATCCGAGCACACCACGGTCATCGCCCCGAGGGTTTCGACGGTCGGCAGCTTGCGGATAATCGCCCGCTGCCGCGCCATCGCCTGTACGCCCAGCGATAAAATAATCGAGATGATGGCCGGTAAACCTTCCGGTACCGCGGCCACCGCCAGGCTAATCAGCGACAGCAGCAGTTCGCCAATCGGGATGTCGCGCAGCGCCAGGCTAAAGATGAACAGCGCGGCCATCATCGCCAGGATGATGACGAAAATCGCTTTTCCGAGCTTGTCCATCTGCACCAGCAGCGGCGTGCGGTGCTTCTCAATCCCCGCCATCATCTGGTTGATATGGCCGAGCTCGGTCTCCTGGCCGGTGGCGGTCACCACGCCAACGCCGGCGCCGGCGCTGATGGTGGTGCCGGAGAACAGCATATTGGTGCGATCGCCCAGCGGCAGCTCGCCCTGCAGCGCGTCGGTGGTCTTATCCACGACCGTCGATTCGCCGGTCAGGATCGCCTCCTCCACCCGCAGGCTGTGGGTTTCAATCAGGCGCATGTCCGCCGGGACGCGGTCGCCGGCGCGCAGAATAACGATATCGCCCGGCACCAGCTCGCGGGTCGCCACGGTTTCGTGCCTGCCGTTGCGCTGCACCCGCGCATCGCTGGAGAGCATATTGCGAATGCCCTGCAGGGATTTTTCGGCGTTGCTCTCCTGCACGTGGCCAATCAGGGCGTTGATAACGGTGACGCCAAGAATAACCAGCGTATCCACCCAGTGGCCCATCACCGCGGTGAGCGCGGCGGCGGCCAGCAGGACAAAGATCAGGACGTCGTTAAAATGCGCGAGAAAGCGCAGCCAGCCCGGCTTGCCTTTCTTTTCCGGCAGCGCGTTAGGGCCATAGGTTTCCAGGCGCTCTGCGGCCTGGGCGGAGGTCAGGCCGTCGGCACGGCTCTCTTTCTGCGCCAGAACATCAGCCACGGTCTGCTGATAAGCCTGACGGGATGCGGCCTCTCCCGAAAGGGGCGCGTTGCGGGGATTTATCATTCTGGTCAAATTAAATTTTCCTTATAAACTCCGTGATTCGGAAAGCCTGAAATCATTTCTGGCCAATGAACGATTATAATTTCACGGGGTGCAAGAGATTACCCAAGGGCAATTTTTAATCTCTCGCAAAAATCAAAATATATGATAAGTTATTTCTCTAAGCAACTATTACAGAAGATTAATAAACCTATATTAAACGAGGCCTATTATGTTTGGAATCTACCGCGGACGCCGCCTGGTGCTGTACATCCTGCTGGCTATCATTATCGCCACTCTGGTGGGCTACAGCACCTATAGTTTTGTAAAAGCGACGATCTAATAATGACTTTAATTTACATTAAAGTGTTATTAACTTAATCACAAAAGTCTCCATTTAAATTAACAGAAAAATTAAAATTGAAGTATCAGATATAATACAGAGAGGAGAAAATAATAGCCGGCGAAAGAATATTGCGTTAAAGAATATTTTGCCCGACAATATGTTTTTTAACTGACGATTAACAAGTAATGAAACATCCGCTTGAAACGCTGATCTCTGCCGCCGGTATCCTGCTGCTGGCTCTGCTCTCCTGCCTGCTGCTGCCGGCCCCCTCCCTTGGGCTAACGCTGGCGCAGAAGCTGGTTGCGACCTTTCACCTGCTCGATCTCAACCAGCTCTACACCCTGCTGTTTTGCCTGTGGTTTTTAGCGCTTGGCGCGATTGAATACGTGGTGCTGCGCTGGATCTGGCGCCGCTGGTTTTCCCTTGAGCGTTAGTCCGGTAAAATCGCGCATCCCCGCCACCAGCGCCTCGCACCATGCGGCATAATCGTGGCCGCTGGAGGAGGGGTGGAAGCTGACGCGATAGCCTTTGTCGCGCAGCACCTGCTCAAACTCCAGCGTATTGGCATAAATTCCGCCGTCAGGCCCCGAGGTCTCAAACTTACCCGCCTGCAGCCAGAAGCGCACCGGATAGCGCGGCGACTGCTGATACTGCCGCGTCAGCCAGCTCGCCTCCTCCCCCTTCGGCGCCCACCAGTACGAACCCGACAGGCTGAGCACGTTGGCGAACTGGCGCGGATAGCGCAGCGCCACCCATGAAGCGGCCAGGCCGCCGTAGCTCGAACCGGCGACCACGGTTTTTTGCCGCGTCAGGCTCAGCCCCTGCTGGCGCAGCCAGGGCAGCAGTTCATGGGCCATAAAGTCGGCGAAGAAGGGGTTGGGCGGCAGCTCTTTTGCCCGCCGCGGGTGATCGAGGCTATCGATAAACACCACGTTAACCGGCGGCAGCGCGTGGCTGGCGATCAGGCTATCGAGGACGTTGGCGAAGTGGTATTCATCCTGGTAGGTTTTGCCATCAAACAGCATCAGCGTCCAGCGCGCCGGCTGCGGCAGGCGCGGGCGATAGATCGATACCTCTCGACTATTTTGCAAAAAGTCGCTGTACAGCTGATGGCGGGTCAAGGTGCCGTAGCGCAGCGGCTGAGCCATCCGCTGCGGGGTGCAGAAACGCGCCGGATTGAGGGCCAGCAGCGAATAGCGGTTCCAGCGATCGCTGGCGGCGTTGACGCTTTGCGGATTCAGCGGATCGGCCTGGGCACTGACCAGAATCGCCCGCCGCTGGTCGCGCGCGCTGCCGTCAATCACCGGCACGTCCGGCGCCAGCTTGTACTGCATCAGCGTATCCGCCGGAACGACGTAGCTGCGGAACCAGACGTCGGAGCTGCCGAGACGAAACAGCGGATCGTGATCGCCCGCCGGCGATCCCAGAATAAACACGTTGCGGCTTGCCCCGCGCCACAGGAAGGTGACGCGCTTATGGCTCGCGTCCAGCGCCTCAACCATCGGCGTCCCCTCCTGCTCGCGCTCCTGCCAGAAGCCCGCCGTTGAGCCTCCCGCCGCCAGCTCCCGCATCAGCAGCTGTAGACGCGGGCTAACGGGGTCCAGAGGCTGGTTTTTTGCCAGCGCGGTCGTCTCCTTCATCCGCCACTGAAAGCGCCAGCGGGTGCCCTCTTCGCCGTGCAGCACCAGCGCCGAAGGGCGGTTGACCGGCAGAGAGAACAGCAGCGTCTGTTCGCCGTCCGCCGGCCCGCCCGCCAGCAGCGTGCGCAGACGGCGGCTGTGCTCATCGAGCAGACGGGCATCCGTCACCCCGGAAAGGGTCGCGGTGACGTAGTTTTCACCCAACGTCGGCAGGTCAAAACAGACCTCACCGCTGGCATCGAATTTTCCCTGCAACTCTCCCTGCAGCGAGGGAGACTCGCAGTTCATTGCCGCCGCCGGTAGCGCGCTCATCCCCACCAGCAGACCACTCCATGCCATCTTCATTGCCCGATTATCCCTGTAAGAATTTGTTAACAACGCTAATGCAAATGGGAATGATTTGCAATAACATCCAGGAGGTTAGTGATGACCGTTAGATTTTCCCTTAGCGGAAAAACGGATTTCTATGGCAATTAAAACCAAGGATATAGCAGAAAATATGTTTAAAAATAATAATATAACAAAAATCTGGGTCACGGGTCTGGCGCTGGCTTCATGCGCGGGGCAGGTACGGGCGGCGGAGGAGACGCTGGTGGTCACCGCGGGCAGCGGCGAAGATCCTACCGCGCCGCTCAGGGGCATCGTGGCGACAAAAACGCTATCGGCCACCAAAACCGCCGCCGAGCTTATCAAAACGCCGCAGTCGGTCTCGGTGGTCACCCGCGATCAGATGAAGGCCCTCGACGTTACCTCGGTATCCCAGGCGCTGCGCTACAGCGCCGGCGTCTTTACCGAGTATCGCGGGTCCTCCAACCGCAATGACGAAGTCTTCGTTCGCGGCTTCAGCTACGTGCCAAAATATCTCGATGGCCTGAGCTACGGCGCCACCGCCTCATCGCAAACCGGCACCTTCGACCCGTGGCTGCTGGAGCGCGTGGAGCTGGTGCGCGGCCCGGCCTCGGTGCTGTTTGGTCAGGTCAATCCCGGCGGGCTTATCAGCATGACCAGCAAACGCCCTACCAGCCAGCCGGTTCACGAAGTGCAGTTCCGCACCGGCAATAACAATCTGGCCGAAGGGGCCTTCGATTTTGGCGGCCCGCTGAACGATGACGGCAGCCTGCTGTATCGCCTGAACGGTATCGGCCGCAGCCAGAATAACCAGATCGACGACTACAAAGAGACGCGGATGGCGATTGCGCCGGCGCTGACCTGGTATCCAAACCAGGCCACCCGCTTCACGCTGCTCACCAGCTATCAAAAAGATCCCGATGCCGGCTACCGTAACTTCCTGCCGCGCTACGGCACCGTCAGCAGCGTCGACGGCAGCTATATTCCGCGCGATTTTAACGTCAGCGACCCTAACTATAATCAGTCGTGGCGCGAGCAAACGATGATCGGCTATGAGTTTGAGCATCAGCTTAACGACACCTTCACGCTGCGCCAGAACGCGCGCTACGCCACCATCAAGCAGAAGTATCGCTACCTGGTGTACACCACCAGCGACGCCAACAGTTCGGTACTGTCGCGCCGCGCCCAGCGCGAGGAGCGGCAGACCGATGAGTTCGGCATTGATAACCAGCTTGAGGCGCAGTTTACCAGCGGCCAGCTGACGCATACCGCCATCGGCGGGCTGGACTATAAGACCAGCAAGGATAAACAGTACCTCGGCCGCGCCGGCGGATCGCAGTACGATCTCGACTGGCGCCATCCGGAGTACGGCGTTAACGTCGACGAAAGTACCTTCAGCACCGCCAGCGATGAGCAGCAGAATCTCGACCAGCTGGGCGTCTATCTGCAGGATCAGCTGAGCTGGGAGAACTGGGAGCTGCTGCTTTCCGGCCGCTATGACTGGGCGGAGGTGCGGACGACCGATTTTACCGACGCCAGCCGCAGCCAGAAAAACGACAGCAAGTTCACCTGGCGCTCCGGCCTGCTGTACGCCTTTGATTTCGGCCTCTCTCCGTATATCAGCTACAGCACCTCCTTTGAACCTAACCTGCAAACCAACCGGGCGCCGGGAGTCGGTCCGTTCGACCCTAGCGTGGGCAAGCAGCTGGAGGTGGGCCTGAAGTATCAGCCAAACCAGAATGCGCTGATGACCCTGGCGATGTACGACCTGACGCAGAGCAACGTCGCCACCTACAACAGCGCGGCGGGATGGTTTGAAAACAGCGGCAAAGTGCGTTCGAAAGGGATTGAGGCCGAGGCGCACGCCACGGTATTCGACAACCTGAACCTGATTGCGTCCTACACCTGGACGGACGCCGAAACCGTCAGCACCACCGTGGCGGGAACCGAAGGGAAAACGCCGGCGCGTATCCCGACGCATATGGCGTCGGCCTTCACCAGCTACACGCTGCCGAGCGGCGCGCTGAAAAGCCTGACCGCCGGGGTAGGCATGCGCTATATCGGCACCAGCTACGGTGACGCCAAAAACACCTTCAAGGTGCCGTCGGTGGATCTGTATGACGCGATGGTGAGCTATGAGTTAGGCGAGCTTAGCCCGCGCCTGCAGGGGGCGAAGGTGCAGTTCAACGTGAATAATATCGCCGATACCAAATACGTCGCATCATGCGCCAGCGATAGCGCATGTTTCTACGGTATTGGCAGAACGGTAACGGCGACGGTGAACTACGCCTGGTAAGAAAAGCATCCGCCGGTCTCCCCCGGCGGATGCGTCTCAATGGGCGCGATGGTGGTTTTCTTTACGGTAGGCGCCCGGCGGCTGGTTAAACGTCCGGGTAAAAATGCGGGTAAACGTCTGCTGCGAATCAAAGCCGTATTTCAGGCAGATATCGTAAACCCGCTGGTCGGTATCGCGCAGATCGCGCGCCGCCAGCCGCAGCTTACGTTCACGAATATAGCGCCCCAGACTCTCCCCTTTATATTGTAAAAACAGTCGTTGCAGATGCCATTTTGAGTAACCGGAGTGGCGAGCAATATCATCAATACGCAGCGGCTGATGCAAATTGTCATCAATCCACCCGACGATAGTCTCAATCACCTGAGCGGAAATAGTCATAAGTCCTCTCTCCTCTTGAACCATACTGGCGATTACTGCCACCAGGCATTAAATGATTGTGTCTTATCAGCGACCCAAACCGGCTCGCCCAGCATTGGCGTCAGCAAACGCCATGCGCGTTTTTCACTGGCCGCAGCCAGCCGTTTATAGGGGTCGTCCCAGCTGTGCTTTGCCAGCACGAAACGCCCGGCATGTCCCGGCAATACCGCGCGAGCGCCGAGATCGTCGGCAGCCTGCGCCGTCTCATCCGGCATCATATGAATATATTTCCAGTCCTGGTCGTACTGGCCGTTTTCCATAATCGCCAGATCCACCGCGCCAAACCGCTCGCCGATGGCCTTGAAATGCGGGCCATAGCCGCTATCGCCGCTGTAGTAAATTTTCTGCTGCGGCGTCACCAGCATAAAGCTGGCCCACAGCGTCTGGTTGCGCTTGAGGCCGCGCCCGGAGAAGTGGCGGGCCGGCAGCACGTGCACGGTGAACTCATCGCTGATCTTCACCGACTCGTTCCAGTCCGCCTCGCTGATAATCGCCCCGTCCATTCCCCAGTAGCGCAGGTGTGAGCCGACGCCAAGCGGCGTAACCACGCGCTTAATTTTCGGCATCAGCGCTTTGATGGTTGCGTAATCGAGATGGTCGTAGTGGTCGTGCGAGATAATCAGCAGATCGATTTCCGGCATCTGCTCGGCGCGCCACGGGTAGTCACCCGGGAAGGCTTTGTTGATAAACGAAAACGGCGCGGCATAGTTGCTGAAGACCGGGTCAATCAGGATACGTTTGCCCGCCAGCTGCAAAAACCAGGAGGAGTGGCCGAGCCACACCATCGCGTCCTGCCCTGCCGGAAGGCTGGCAAGATCGGTATTGACCAGCGGCAGCGGCTGCTGTGGCCTGGCGTTTTCGCGTTTAGTCACCAGAAAATCCCACATCGCGGCCAGCATATTTTTCTGTCCGGTAAAGCTCGGCGTGGACAGCTGGTTATGAAACTGGCCGTCATGGTAGTGCGGCGATTGTTCAACGAGGCTAAGCTGTGCGCCCTGTGGCGCCTTACCAAACCCGGCATTTAACACAAACGGTAAAGCTGTTGCTGAGGCTAATAACATGATGGCGACCACGCTGACAATGACACGGTTCATATTCGGACCAGGCTCAACCCTCTGTCCCAAAGGTTTTGCTACTATAAGACTTGATTATGAGTGAGTAAGCACTCATTATTAGGAAGAAGACGAAAGTCGTCAAGACGATTTTCAATTTTTGACATACACCGTTGCAGTGCCATGACCAGGCATGCTTAGATCCGGGTTTAATTACGTGCGAGGTAAAGCGCAGTGGCTCGTCCTAAGAGTGAAGATAAAAAGCAGGCGTTACTGGAGGCCGCAACCGCCGCCTTCGCCCAGTCAGGTATTGCCGCCTCAACGTCGGCCATAGCCCGCAGCGCGGGGGTTGCCGAGGGGACGCTGTTCCGCTATTTCGCCACCAAGGACGATCTGCTCAACGAACTGTACCTCTCTATCAAATCGGGTTTGGTTGCCTCGATGGTGGCCGGGCTGACGCCGAACGAGAAGCGTCCAAAAGAGAACGCGCGCAATATCTGGAACAGCTATATCGACTGGGGTATTCGCAGCCCGATGGAGCACAAGGCCATCCGCCGGATGGCGCTTAGCGAAAGGATCACCGACGAAACCCGCACTCGCGTTAAAGAGATGTTCCCCGAACTCAACGAGATGTGCCAGCTGTCGATAAAGGCTATCTTTCAGAGCGACGCCTATCGCGCCTTCTGCGATGCGCTGTTTCTGTCGCTGGCGGAAACGACTATCGAATTTGCCAGCCACGACCCGCACCGCGCCCGGGAGCTGATCGCGCTCGGGTTTGAAGCCATGTGGCAGGCGCTGCATGAGGATGCCGCCTGATGACACCTGCGTCACTGCACGCCAGCGCCCACCGAATGGCGCTGGCCTACCCGTTTACCGAGCACTGCTGGCCGTTCGGCCCGGAGTACGACGTGTTTAAAGTGGGCGGACGCATTTTTATGCTGACCACGCACATTCGCGGCCGGGCGCTGGTGAATCTGAAGGCCGAGCCGCAAAAATCGCTGCTTAATCAGGAGATTTATCGCAGCATTGAGCCGGGCTACCACATGAACAAGAAGCACTGGATTACCGTAGTTCCCGGCGCCGACATCAGCGAAGATCTGCTGGCGGAGCTGATTGACGACTCGTGGAACCAGGTGGTGAACAAACTGCCGAAAAAAGTCCAGCAGCGGCTGCGCCCTGAATGATTTTCAGCGCAGCGCGATAAGTGTTATCGCATTTTTGTCTCTTATCATTTCCCCGGCATCGCTGTACTCTTCCTTCACCGAACGCTCCGTAAGGGGCTGTAAACTCAAATTATCTTGAGATTAAACCTGAGGAAGAGTTATGGATATCGTTTCTGTCGCCCTAAAGCGCTACTCCACCAAAGCATTTGACGCCAGCAAAAAACTGACGGCAGAACAGGCGGAAAACCTGAAAACGCTGCTGCAGTTCAGCCCGTCGAGCACCAACTCCCAGCCGTGGCACTTTATCGTTGCCAGCACCGATGAAGGCAAAGCGCGGGTAGCTAAAGCGGCCAGCGGCACCTACGTGTTCAACGAACGTAAAATTCTCGATGCTTCTCACGTGGTTGTTTTCTGCGCAAAAACCGAGCTGGACGATGCCTGGCTGGAACGCGTGGTCGATCAGGAGGAGGCCGACGGCCGTTTCGCGACGCCGGAAGCGAAAGCGGGTAATCACAAAGGCCGCACCTTCTTTGCCGATATGCACCGCAAAGATTTTAAAGACGCTAACCACTGGATGGCCAAACAGGTCTATCTGAACGTCGGTAATTTCCTGCTCGGCGTGGCCGCAATGGGCCTCGATGCGGTGCCGATTGAAGGCGTCGATTTCGCGATCCTTGATGCTGAGTTTGACCTCAAAGCGCAGGGCTATACCAGCCTGGTGGTGGTGCCGGTTGGCCATCATAGCGTCGAAGACTTCAACGCCGCGCTGCCAAAATCACGCCTGCCGCAGGCGACCACCATTACCGAGATTTAATCTCGCCCCGCAGAAAGCCCGGGGGCGGCGCTCTTGCGCCCTCGCCCGGGCCGGCTTCACGCCCCCGACGCCGACTTCAGGCGTCTGAAATCCGCCGGCCCTACTGGTTATCCAGCCACGCCAGCGCCCGCTCGCCGGCCTCATCCATCGGCAGATAGACCAGCAGCCGCGAGCCGTTGCGCGGCGCCGAGTACCAGTACATCTGCTGCAGGCTGAAGCGCCCCAGCTGCGGATGGTTGAAGTTTTTCACCTGATTTTCCACGCCGCGGACCTCGTAGCGCTGGTGCCAGAGCGCCTCAAACTCCGCCGAGGCGGCGAAAAATCGCGCCAGCTTATTTTCCCATAGCGGATCGCCCCGATGCTCGGCCATCGCCGCGCGGAAATAGGAGACAAACGTCGCCAGCACGTCGCGGTTTTCGATCCGGCTGCGCCAGGTTTCGTTGGTCAGATAGAGATAGATGCAGTTGCGGTCCTCCTCGGGGAGGGTGGCGAAATCGAGGCCCATCAGCCGGCAAAAGCTCTCGTTCCACGCCACGATATCAAAGTTCGGTTTCTGGATACTGGCCGGCTGCGGCATCAGGCTATCGAGCATCCGCCGGGTGCCGGGGCTGATCCCTTCGCAAACCGTAACCTGGGCGGCTTCCGGCGGCGTCACTCCCGCCAGCACAAACAGATGCCGGGTCTCCAGCGGGCTGCACTGCAGCGCATTCGCCACCGCGGCCAGCACCGATTCAGAGGGATTAACGTCCCGCCCCTGCTCCAGCCAGGTGTACCAGGTGACGCCGACGTCGGCGAGCATCGCCACCTCTTCGCGGCGCAGGCCGGGCGTTCGCCGCCGCCCGACGCGCGGCAGGCCGAGACGCTGCGGATCGAGGCTCTCACGGCGGGCGCGCAGAAAGGCGCCCAGCTGCTTACGGCTGTCATCGGGCGCGACCGGCAGCGGTGCGCGTTGCGGCATTACGGTCATATGACCTCCAGCATGGTAGTGCCAATACCAGTATAAGCAGGAACTGGTACCCGTTTAATTTATCGTTGATGCTACGTCCATCCGCTGAATGACGCAATGGAGAGATCCAATGAATTCGTCTGCTGTTTCACCCGGCCGCGCCGGTTTATTTCTGCTGTTGACCGGTCAGATGCTGCCGCTGATCGATACCTCAATTACCAACGTCGCGCTGGATTCAATCACCCGCTCGCTGGACGCCAGCGCCACCCAGCTGGAGCTGATCGTCGCGCTCTACGGCGTCGCTTTTGCCGTGTGCCTGGCGATGGGCAGCAAGCTTGGCGATAACTACGGTCGCCGGCGCCTGTTTATGTGGGGCGTGACGCTGTTTGGCGTCGCTTCGCTGCTCTGCGGGATGGCCAACTCCATCGGCGCGCTGCTGGCGGCCCGTACGCTGCAGGGCGCCGGGGCGGCGCTGATCGTCCCGCAGATCCTCGCCACCCTGCACGTAACCCTCAAGGGCACCGCCCACGCGCGCGCCATCAGCCTCTATGGCGGCATCGGCGGGATTGCGTTTATCGTCGGCCAGATGGGCGGCGGCTGGCTGGTGTCGGCGGATATTGCCGGGCTGGGCTGGCGCAACGCGTTCTTTATCAACGTGCCAATCTGCCTGCTGGTGCTGGCTTTCAGCCGCCGCTACGTACCGGAAACGCGCCGCGAAGGGCGCTCCAGAATCGACTGGCAGGGCACCTTCAGCCTGGCGCTGATCCTCTGCTGCCTGCTGTTCCCGATGGCGCTGGGGCCGGAGCTGCACTGGCCGTGGACGCTGCAGCTGATGCTGGCGGCGGTGCTGCCGCTGCTGGCATGGATGCGCGTAAGCGCGCTGCGCAAACAGCGTCGCGGCGAGCAGCCGCTGCTGCCTCCTCGCCTGCTCAGGCTCACCAGCATCCGCTTCGGCATGGCAACCGCCCTGCTGTTTTTCAGCGCCTGGTCCGGCTTTATGTTCTGCATGGCGCTGACCATGCAGGCCGGAATGGGCATGGCGCCGTGGCAGTCGGGCAACAGCTTTATCGCCCTTGGGGTGGCCTATTTCGTCTCCGCGCTGTACGCGCCAAAGCTGATTGCCCGCTACAGCATGGGGCGAATTTTGCTGATCGGCCTGACTGTGCAGATTATCGGCCTGCTGCTGCTGATGGCGACCTTTTATCATTTCGGCACCCGCACCTCGGCGCTGGCGCTGGTCCCTTCCACCGTGCTGGTCGGCTATGGCCAGGCGCTGATCGTGAACAGCTTTTACCGTATCGGGATGCGCGATATTAGCGCCAGCGACGCGGGGGCCGGCAGCGCGATCCTCAGCACGCTTCAGCAGGCCTCGCTGGGGTTGGGCCCGGCGCTGCTGGGTTCGCTCTTTTTAGCCCTCGCCCGGCGCAGCGGCGGCGACTACGCGCTGGCGCTGATCGACTTTCTGGCGGTTGAGGTCGTGATGATGCTGCTACTCGGCGCCATCGCGCTGCGCCTGCGTCACCATCTTAATATTCGCCCGCTGGTCGCCGCCTCATAGTTCATCGGCGCGTAACCGGAGATTTGCATAATAGACATCCAGCGGTCATCATAACCGCTGGATGTAAAGGAGACGTTATGCAGGAATTAATATCGCAAATCGCCGCAGCAGGCATCAAAATTACCCCTACGACCTCGCTCATTATTATCTTCGGCATTATTTTTCTGACCGCAATCATCGTCCATCTTATATTGCATAAGGTAGTGCTACGGACCTTCGAAAAGCGCGCGCAGGCCAGCAGCCACCTGTGGCTGCAAATCATTACCCAGAACAAGCTGTTTCACCGGCTGGCCTTTACCCTCCAGGGGATTATCGTCAACGTGCAGGCGGTTCTGTGGCTGCAAAAAGGCAGCGAAGCCGCCGACATATTAACCACCTGCGCTCAGCTGTGGGTGATGATATATGCCCTGCTGTCCTTCTTTTCGCTGCTGGACGTGGTATTCAATCTCTCGCAAAAATTCGCCACCGCGTCGCAGCTGCCGCTGAAGGGCATATTCCAGGGCATTAAGCTGGTCAGCGCCATTATCATCGGGATTCTGGTGATTTCACTGCTGATTGGTCAGTCGCCGGCTATTCTGATTAGCGGCCTTGGCGCAATGGCCGCGGTCCTGATGCTGGTATTTAAGGACCCTATTCTCGGCCTGGTCGCCGGCATCCAGCTCTCCGCCAACGACATGCTCAAGCTCGGCGACTGGCTGGAAATGCCGAAATACGGCGCCGACGGCGCGGTTATCGATATTGGCCTGACGACGGTAAAAGTCCGCAACTGGGATAATACCATCACCACCGTGCCGACCTGGTCGCTGGTTTCTGACTCCTTTAAAAACTGGAGCGGAATGTCAGCCTCCGGCGGTCGCCGAATTAAGCGCAGCCTGAATATTGACACCACCAGCATCCATTTTCTCGATGAGCAGGAGCAGCAGCGGTTAATTCAGGCAAAGCTGCTGAAACCCTATATGAACTCGCGGCATGAGGAGATCAGCCTGTGGAATCAGCAAAATGCCGCCGATCTCTCGGTGCTGAACCTGCGCAAGATGACCAATATCGGCACCTTCCGCGCCTATTTGCAGGAGTACTTACGCAACCATCCGCGGCTGCGTAAAGATATGACGATGATGGTGCGCCAGCTGGCCCCGGATGCCAACGGCCTGCCGATTGAGATCTACTGCTTCACCAACACCGTGGTCTGGGCGGAATATGAGAGCATTCAGGCCGATATCTTCGACCACATCTTCGCCGTGGTCGACGAGTTTGGCCTGCGCATTCACCAGTCGCCTACCGGCAACGACATTCGCTCGCTGGCCGGGAGCATCGGCTCCTGACCTCAGGCACTGGCGCGGATAATCACGCGCCAGTCCATCATCACCCGCTCGGCTTCCGCCGTCGGGTTATCGATTTTCTTCAGCAGCAGGGTCACCGCCGTGCGGCCAATATCGCGCGAGGGCTGCTCAACGGTGGTCAGCTGGGGCGAGACCATCTCCGCCAGCTCGGTCCCATCAAAACCGATCACCGCAATATCTTCCGGAACCCGCAGCCCGGCCTGGGCAATAGCCCGCAGCGCGCCGGCGGCCAGTGAATCCGCCACCGCGAAAACCGCATCAGGCCGCTCTTTCGCCGCCAGCAGGGTTTCCATCGCCGCTTTGCCGGCCGCCGCGCTGAGTTCGCTGGCATAGGCCACCTGCTGATAGCTGAGATCCCGCACGTGCAGCACGCTTTTATAGCCGCGCTCGCGCAGGCGGGCGTAGCGATAGCTCAGATCGTGGTTAATCAGGGCGATACGCTGACGACCGCTCTCCGCCAGGCGCAGCACCGCCCCCTGGGCCGCATCAAGATCGTTAATCCCCACGCAGGAGATATTGCCGGCATCGGCGTATTCGGCGCACTGCACCCAGGGCGCGTCGCCGATAAGCGTGGTCAGCTCCGGCAGGCTGGCGAGCGCGTTCATCGTAATGACGCCATCAACCATTTTCCCGGAGAGCAGCCGTAATCCGGAGGTCGAGCGCGCCAAATCGGAGCCGGAATGGCAGAGTAAAATACGATAACCGTGCTTTTCGGCCTCTTCTTCTATCCCCTTCACCACCTCGGCGCAAAAGGGATTGGCGATATTTGAGACCATCACCAGGATCATATAGCTGCGGGCGGTGCGCAGCTGGCGGGCCAGCAGATTGGGCTGATAGTTGCTTTCCGCAATTGCCTGCAGCACGCGCTCGCGATTTTTCTCTTTAACGGTCTCGCTGTTATTGAGCACGCGCGATACCGTCGCCACCGAGACGCCCGCCAGACGAGCAATTTTCTGAATTGACATAGGGGCTGCACTTCCTGCGATAAGCGTAATATGACGCAGGCTATCATAAATGAGCGTGCCGCAGGCATCCAGCATCGTCGGGAACGGCGCGATGGCCCGCCCGGGCCGTAAAATCGTTCGCCGCTGCGGCTGCGGCGAAAAACTATCAATTATCAGGGCTATTCTCTTCTGCCGTTTACGCTGTCTTTTTTTTATGCAAAATAGGTCCAAAAGAAGATAAAAACAGAGCGTTATTTACGCCTCCGATTAATTAATAATTATTAAGTTTCAAATAGTTAAACCACTCATAGTTAGGGATGATGTTACAATGAAATTAAAATCAACGATTATCGCCATCGCCTGCGCGGCGGCCGTTCTTTCCGGCTGCAGCGCCTCAAAGCCTTCCCCCGAGCGCCACGCCTACTATTTTGTCTCCCATCGCTCCGATTTTGTCGGCGGTAATTTTGCCGTCAATGTCCAGGATAATTACCGCTTAAATCTGCCGACGTTCAGTAAAATCTATCAGCTCGGCAAAGAGGATCGCGCGGCGGGAATGAGTGAAAGCGACGCCAGAAGCAGGGCCGAGCAGATTAAGCAGCAGGCCAGCCAGGGGACGAAGACCGAGCACTCTTTTGACCGTAAGTCTGACGATAAGTGGACTTCATCGATGGAGGATAAAGACGCGCAGCTGTTTGGCCGCGAGCTTTCCGCCGCCTATCTCGATGGCTATCTCGGCGTGAAATAGCCCGTCAATGCGCCGCCTCAGGCGGCGCATTATCCCCACGCTACCTCTCGACGCTGACCCAGCGCTGCTGCTGATGGCTGCGCAAAATAGCATCAACGATATACATCACGTCCGCCCCTTCATAAAACGATGCGAACCGCCGGGAGCGCGCATCCGGCATTGCCCCGACGCGCACCGCCTGGTAGAAGCTCAGCATCATGTTTTTGAAGGCGTCGGGCCAGCCTTCGATATGACCGGCGGGGAAGTGCGCGCTGCCGGCAACGTCCCGCTGCATCAAGGCCGGGTCATCGCTTAGGATCTGGTTTGGCTGCCCGCGCTGGCCGACCCATAGCCGCTGGGGGATCTCCTGATCCCACGCCAGGGCGCAGGCGCTGCCGCTGATTTCAACCGTCAGCTGATTCTTCCTGCCGGCGCTCACCTGCGAGACGCTGAAGCAGCCTTTGCTGCCGTCATCAAAGCGCACCAGCACCGATCCCCGATCTTCGGTATCCACCGCCCGCTCCTCGTCGCCCTGGCCGTCATCCTGCTGGCCGAAGGTCGCATCGCCTTGCGAAGCCGCCCGGCGGGTCGGCCATACCGTAGAGAGGTCGGCCATCACCTCGGTGATGCGGCGTCCGGTCATAAACTGCACCGTATCGCACCAGTGCGAGCCAATATCCGCCATCGCCCGTGACGCCCCGCCCAGCGCCGACTCCACCCGCCAGTTGTAGTCCGTTTGCAGCAGCATCCAGTCCTGTAAATAGCCGCCGTGCGCCGAAAACAGCCGCCCGACCAGGCCCTCACGGATCATGCTGGCCGCCTGCTGAACCATCGCATACTGGCGGTAGACAAAGCTCACGCCGTGCACCACCCCGGCCTTTTCCGCCAGCGCCACCAGCTCGCGCGCCTCTTCCGGCAGCATGCATAGCGGCTTTTCCGAGAATACGTGCAGCCCGGCGCGCAGGATCTGGCGATTAATCTCAGCATGCAGATGGTTCGGCGTACAATTATGCACCACCTGCAGGCCCGGATGAGCCAGCAGGCTTTCGACGCTGCCGTAAGCATGGGCTACGTTCAGCTGCCGGGCCTTTTGCTCCGCCTGCGCCAGGCTATGGTCGCCCAGCGCCACCACCTCTATATCGCCTACCCGGCGCAGCGCCTCAATATGCGCCGGGCCGATAAACCCGCTGCCAATAATGCCGACCTGAATCATCCCTGCACCTCGCTTCCTGCGGCAAAATCGTCAAACGCGCGCCCGGAGACCGGAATGATATGGCGGCGGATAAATTCGCTGCCCTCACGGGCGCCGGCTTCCGCCTCTTTCAGGCAGCACTCCCACTCCAGCACCGCCCAGCCCGCATAGTCATACTCGGCGAGCTTGCTAAAAATACGCTTAAAATCGATCTCCCCGTCCCCCGGCGAGCGGAAGCGCCCCGCCCGCTGGAGCCAGTTCTGGTAGCCGCCGTAAACGCCGCAGCGGCTGTCGCGGCGGAACTCCGCGTCTTTGACGTGGAAGGCTTTTATCCGCTGATGATAGATGTCGATGTAGGCCAGATAGTCCATCTGCTGTAAATGCAGATGGCTGGGGTCATAGAGCATATTGCAGCGCGGGTGGTTATCAACCAGCTGCAGAAAACGCTCAAAGGTCACGCCATCGTGCAGATCTTCGCCGGGATGAATTTCGTAACACAGATCCACCCCCTGCTCGTCAAAGCAATCGAGGATCGGCCGCCAGCGGCGGGCCAGTTCGCTAAACGCGTCTTCAAGCAGCTGCGGGTTGTGCGGCGGCCAGGGGTAAAAATAGGGCCACGCCAGCGCCCCGGAAAACGTGGCGTGCGCCGCCAGGCCTAATCGCCCGGAAGCGATCGCCGCCTGTTTCACCTTTTCGCTGGCCCACCGCTGACGCGCCTGCGGATTTCCGCGCAGCGCCGAGGGCGCAAAGCCATCAAACGCCGCGTCGTACGCCGGATGCACCGCCACCAGCTGCCCTTCCAGATGCGTAGACAGCTCGCTAATCACCAGCCCGCGATCCGCCAGCCGCCCCTTAACGTCGTCGCAGTAGGTCTGGCTGGCGGCCGCCTGCTCAAGGTCAAAGATCGCCGGATGATTGCACGGGATCTGCAGCGCGCGATAGCCCAGACCCGCGGCCCACTCCGCCAGCCCGTCGAGGGTGTTAAACGGCGGCTGCGCGCCGATAAACTGCGCCAGAAAAATGCCCGGCCCCTTGATAGTTCTCATCACCACCTCCGAAATAATTAATGCTGCTCTTTCTCACGATACTGGAAAGAGAAAAGGAAAATCAGTGCGATAACGGCCGCCGCGATCGCCGGGATCCACCAGAAGGTGACCCACGCCTGCGGTACGGCCTGTCCGGCAACCAGCTGGTTATACAGCGCCCCGGAGATTTGCGAACCGAGCAGCATGCCGATGCCGTAGGTGAACATCACGATCATGCTCTGCGCCTGGCCTTTTACCTTTTCCCCCGCCACCCTGTCGGTATAGATAAAGCCGACGACAAAGAAAAAGTCGTAGCACACGCCGTGCAGCAGGATGCCGAGATAAAGCAGGAAGCGCCCCTCTTCGCTGACGCCAAGGGCAAAGAAGGCGTAGCGTACGAACCACGCCATCATCCCCACCAGCAGCATATATTTCACCCCGAGACGGCGGAACAGCAGCGGGATCACCAGCATAAAGAAGATTTCCGACATCTGGCCGAACGACATCGCGGTGCTGACGTCAGCCACGCCGGCATCCGCCAGGTATGAGGCGGTGTAGGCGTAGTAGGTCCCCAGCGGAATGGAGATCAGCGTGGCGCACAGGCAGAAGATAAAGAAGTGGCGCGTTTTCAGCAGCGCAAAGGCGTCGGCACAGAGCAGATCGCGCAGCTTTACCGGCATCCCCTTCGCCGGCGCCGGCGTATGGGGCAACGTCAGGCTGTAGAGCGCCAGCGCCACCGAGCACAGCGCCGCAAGGCTGAAGATGGCGGTGGTGTTGGAAATACCGGTGACGCCGATACAGATCCCGGCGATAATCCAGCCGATGGTGCCGAAGACGCGCACCACCGGGAAGGTTTTATCGACGTTCGCCAGGCTGTGGAAAGCGATATTATTGGTCAGCGCCAGCGTCGGCATATAGCACAGCGTATAGCCAAACAGCAGGCCGATCAGCAGCGCGCCGTTTTGCGCAACCAGCGCCTGCGGGACAAACCACAGGATCGCCGCCCCCGCCAGGTGCATCACCGCCATCACCTTCTGCGACGGGAAGAAGCGATCGACCAGCATCCCCAGCACAAACGGCGATAAAATTGAGGCAATCGGCCCGGCAGAGAACGCATCGCCGATCAGCAGCGCCATATCGTAGCGCGTCATCACCAGGCCGAGGGTGACCGACCAGCTCCCCCAGATAAAGAATTGCATAAACATCATTAACGACAGGCGCGGCACCAGAAACCGGTGCTGTACGCGGGCACTTTCACGACCTTCAGCTGTTGATACCATTTTGACCGCCCTCAAAAAGTAATCGATTACAAAACCGCTCGACAAACAAAGTAATCGATTACAAAAAGAAGATCCTTAAGCAAATGCGCTAAGCGCGAAGAAGATCACAATAAAGGGTAACGGCTCCGCCGGACGACGGAGCCGCGGGCGTTACGCCGGGCGGCGCAGCAGCCTGAAGACGATAAACAGGAACAGGATCCACACCGGCAGCAGAATGGCCGACAGCCGCATTCCGTCGATAGTGCACATCAGCACCAGAATCAGCGCCAGGAAGGCGATGCAGAGGTAGTTTCCGCCTGGCGCCAGCAGCGCCTTAAACTTCGACTCCCGCCCCTTACGACGCTGCGCGGCGCGGAATTTCAGATGCGCCATGCAGATCATTATCCAGTTCAACAGCAGCGTCGCCACCACCAGCGCCATCAGCAGGCCCAGCGCCTTTTGCGGCAGCAGGTAGTTGAGCAGCACCACCAGGGAGGTGATCACCCCGGAGAGGATCAGGGAGTTGACCGGCACGCCGCGCTTGCTGACCCGGGCGAGAAACTTCGGCGCGTTGCCCTGCACCGACAGGCCGAACAGCATCCGGCTGTTGGAATACACGCCGCTGTTATAGACCGACAGCGAGGCCACCAGGATGACGAAATTGAGCGCAGAAGCTACCACGTTACTGTCGAGATTATGAAAAATCATCACGAACGGGCTGCTGTCAGATTTGATATCCACCCACGGATAGAGCGCCAGCAGCACCACCAGCGAACCGATATAGAACAGCAGGATACGGTAGACCACCTGGTTCACCGCTTTCGGAATGCTCTTTTCCGGGTTCTGCGCTTCCGCTGCGGTAATGCCGATCAGTTCGAGGCCGCCAAAGGAGAACATAATCACCGCCAGCGACATCACCAGGCCATGCCAGCCGGTGGCCAGGAAGCCGCCGTGACGCCACAGGTTATCGAATCCCGCGTTGCTGCCGCCGTGGCCGCCAAACAGCATCCACAGGCCGAAGCCGATCATCCCGACAATCGCCAGCACTTTAATCAACGCAAACCAGAACTCCGCCTCGCCGTACAGGCGAACGTTCACGAGGTTAACGGCGTTGATGACAATAAAGAAGACCGCGGCCCACACCCAGGTCGGCACGTCCGGAAGCCAGTACTGCATGTAGATGCCGGCGGCGGTCAGCTCCGCCATGCCCACCAGCACGAACATCACCCAGTAGTTCCAGCCGGAAAGAAAGCCGGCAAACGGGCCCCAGTATTTATAGGCAAAGTGGGCAAACGAGCCGGAGACGGGCTCTTCCACGACCATTTCGCCAAGCTGGCGCATGATGAGAAAGGCGATGATCCCGGCGACGGCGTAGCCGATCAGAACTGCCGGTCCCGCCATTTGAATCGCCGGGCCAATGCCGAGAAACAGGCCGGTGCCGATAGCGCCGCCGAGGGCGATGAGCTGGATATGTCGGTTCTGTAAACCGCGATGAAGCATCGGACCGCTTTGTTCTACGGTATCCGACTGCGTTGACGCGTCTTTCACGTCGATCCCCTGTCAGTTTTAGTGAAGGGGGTCCTTTTACACTTATGCTCGTCCGACTTCAAGCCGCAGTTGCGTTTGTTGCCGGCGACGAGGGGCGAGCTGTCCGGGCCCGCCCCGCGCTTTGGCCTTAGAAATCGTAGCTCATCGATACGCGGAGGGTGCGCGGATCGCCCACCGACAGATAGGTGCCGGAATCATCGACGCCGGACCAGTACTTCTCGTTGGTCACGTTGGTGACGCCCGCGCGCCAGACCATCTCGTTACGATCGGCGTTGAGGCGCATGCGGTAGCGAACGCCCAGATCGAGGGTGGTGTAGCTATCGAGCTTTTTCGTGTTAGCCGCATCGGCGTACTGCGAACCGGTGTGGTTAACGCGGGCGGTCGCCGTCAGGCCCTCGACCGGCTTGATATCATATTCGGCCCCCAGCACCGCATAGAAGCGCGCGACGCCCACCGCGTCTTTACCGTCGTTGGCGCCCTTAGCCGTTTTGCTCTGCTCAGGATCGAGCCACTGCGTGCTGCCGTTGAGGCGCAGCCCCAGCATCGGCTCGCCGAAGACGTTCAGCTCGGCGCCGCGGTTGCGCTGTTCGCCGTCCAGCCCGTAGTAGCCGTTGGCATCGGAAATCGCGTTCGGCTTTTTGATTTGAAACAGCGCCAGCGACCCGCCGACGGTGCCGTAGTCAACCTTCACGCCCACTTCATCCTGCTTCGAGTGCGCGATCCCGGTGCTCTGCCCGGCGTTGGCGGCGGAATTCGGCGCCACGCTGCCCGGCTGCAGCGCTTCGGTATGGTTAGCATACAGCGACAGGGATTCCCACGGCTTGTAGACCAGCCCCACCGTCGGCGTCCAGCGGCTTTGGGTATAGAGCGAAGTGGGATCTTCCACGCCGGTTTTATTACTGTAGTTACGCACCACCACCTTCTGATGACGGGCGGCGGCGGTCAGCAGCACCTTGTCGTTGAAGAAGCCCAGCGTATCGCTCAGCAGCCAGCCCTGGGTACGGCTGCGCGAAGTGGTCAGCGGGTCGAAGTAGTTGCCGCCAAAAGCGGTGTTATCCGGCATCGGCACGTCGTGGCCGTCATAAATATTGATGGCCGGGTTTTTCGTCGACATCCGCCACGCGGTTTTATCGCGCTTGATCTGCGCCGAGTAGCCGACGTTGATCTGATGGGAAATTGCGCCGGTGTTGAAATTGCCGCGCACGCCGCCCATGCCGCTGAAGGCGTCGATAATCCGGTTGGTATCCAGACGCCCGGCGGTGGCGTCGCCGTTTTTATTCAGCAGCTTCGCCGTGCTGTAGGTGCCGGTCTCGTGCGCATGCTGGCCGCCGAGGGCGCCGTACAGCGTCCAGCTGTCGCTGAGATCGTACTCCGCCTTTGCCATCCCGAATTCGTTTTCGATATCGCTGTAGCCCCACTTCTGGCCGTAGTTTTTGCGGTTATCCGGCACCGCGGGCACGAAGTCGACGCCGCTGACGTTAACCCCCATCTCGCCGCCGTGGAAGGTCTTTTTCTGGTAGCCAAAATCGAGCGAGGAGCGCAAGCGGTCGCTGCGATAGTCCAGCCCCAGGGAGGCCAGCGTCGTCCGGCGGCGGTCGTTCTCCACCGCCGCCTCGCCTTCGCGATGCACCAGGTTTACGCGCGCGCCGAACTGGTTATCGTCGCCAAAACGACGGCCGAGGTCGAGGCTGCCGCCGATCTGAGAATCGGAGGTATAGTCGACGCCCACCCGGGCGGTGGGAAGATCCTCAGCCCGCTTCGGTTCAAGGTTAATCATCCCGCCGACGCCGCTGCTGGCGGCGCCGTTAAGCAGGCCGTTGGCGCCCTTAAAGACCTCCACGCGCTCCAGCATCTGGGTATCCATCACCTGACGCGGCACCACCCCGGCGAGGCCGCCCATAGTCATATCGTCGCCGTCGAGCTTAAAGCCGCGAATGCGATAGGTTTCGGCAAAGTTGCCGTAGCCCTGGACCGTCTGGATCCCCGCATCGTTGCTGACCACGTCGGCAATGGTGCGCGCCTGCTGGTCCTGGATCAGTTTGGCGGTGTAGCCGATGACGTTAAAGGGGACGTCCATCGCCTTTTGTTCGCCCAGCATGCCCAGACGGCCGCCGTGGGCAATCTGCCCATCAAGGAATGCCGGAACCACCAGGTCGCCGCCGGCTTTAAAGTCGCCGCCTTCGCTCGCCTGGATGACCATAACCTCTTCGCTTTTCTTGCTGCCGGCCGCGTCGTCCGCCGCCGCAGCGCCGTGGGTGATGGCGCCAATCGTTAACGCCAGCAGCGTTTTACGTAGCGGGAAAGATGAAGTATGAGTGACGTGCATAATTTGTCCCGTGGAGGAGAAAAAGAAGTGAAACAAAGGGCCCGCTGCCGGGCCAATTTTATTTATTTACTCGTCAGGTCGATGCGGGCAACGCTGTCCGGACCTTTGGTCGAATGATCTTTATTAAACGGCTGCTTGACGGTAACAAACAGCGTCTGACCATCGGCTGAGAGCAGCAGGCTGTTCGGGTTGGCCGGAATATCCCACTGATGTTTCTGCGCGTAGCTGGTGCCGTCGAGGCTGATAACCTTGCCGGACTCGCGCTGGGAGATATAAATCTCATTGCGTTTCGGGTTGAACAGCACCGCCAGCGAGTCGCCCACGTCGAGCTGCTTAATCACCTTGCCGCTGTGAATATCCAGCACCAGGGTGGTTTTCGCTTTTGAGTTATCGGTGACGAACAGGCGGCCGGTCTCGCTATCTTCGGCGATATTCAGCAGCAGCGCCGGCTTGTCGCCCAGCGGCTTCCAGCGCTGTTCAATGCGGTTATTGCGCGGGTTGATTACGAGGATTTCCCCGCCGCCGTTGGCCGCATACAGACGCCCGGTTTGCGAGGAATAGTGCAGGCCGGTCATCCATTTGCCGGTATTTTTAATCCGGGCTTTCAGCTTCAGCGTATTGGCATCAACCACCCAGATTTGCGCCGGATCGGCAACGGCACCCACGTAGAGGGTATTATTCAGCAGCAGGATCTGGCGCGCGCCGTACGGCAGCCCCTTCTCGTTGCGCTCGCTAAACAGCAGGCGCTTTTTGACTTTGCCGGTGGCGGTGTCAATGGCGCTGATGCCGCCGTCAAGCGAGTTGGTGACGAACAGCGTTTCGCCATCCGGGGTTATCTGGACGGCAAAGTTTTTCAGGTCGGTGTAGCTCAGGCCGATGGTTTTCAGCGTTTTCGGGTCGAGCTTATATACCGCCCCGCCCTGCACGTCTTTAAAACCTTCCGCGCTGGCGACATACAGCGCATCGCCTTTCGGGCTCAGCGCCATTTCGTAGAGACCTTCGGCCAGCTCGCGCTTCAGCGGCTGAGCCACGGCGGCAGCGGCGGCGCTTTCGGCAACCGGTTGAGTAACAGGAGGAGTATGGGTAGCGGCACAGCCGCTTAAGACCGCAGAGATAGCCAGCGCGAGGGCCGGGATAGCGTATTTCACAGGAGGTATCCTTTACAAAATCAATGACCTGATGGTAGCTCCTGGCCGATATTGTTTTCTTCAGCCTTATCGTACTGAGCCCCACCCTACGCCTTCGCTGTTTCCCTGTGAGCGACTCACTAACGCAGGTCATTCCCTACTTAGCCTGCAAACAAAAAGAAGAATGAGAACTATACTCATTATCGAAAATCAGGCAAGCGCAATCGCCTCCGCCGAGGGCAAAAACAGTAATCGGCTGATTTTAGAGGATGATACGCGAAGGGTTTTGTCGCCGGATTAGCGCCGGGACGGGCAGCCGGATTTAACGCCTCCCGGACCGCCGCCTGCGCCGCCGTCCGGGAGGTTATCTCACCTTTAGTGCAGCTTGAGGTGCGGACGAATGATGCGGTTGATCCCGCCGGAGAGCATCAGCAGGCCGGTTTTCACATAGCCGTGCAGCGTCACCTGATGCATACGGTACAGCGAATCGTAGACCAAACGCGCCAGACGCCCCTCCACCATCATCGGCCCCACCGGCAGATGGCCCATAATGCTCCCCAGAGTGGTATAGCCGGAGAGCGAGACCAGCGAGCCGCGGTCGCGGTAGACGAACGATTTCAGCGGCCGGCCTTTCATCTGCGCAATAATATTATTCGCCGTGAAGAGGGCCATCTGGTGCGCCGCCTGGCCGCGCGGGGGAATAAATCCGCCCTCCGGACGCGGGCAGGCGGCGCAGTCGCCGAAGGCAAAAATATTGGCATCGCGCGTCGTCTGCAGCGTCGGCTCAACAACCAGCTGATTGATCCGGTTGGTCTCAAGGCCCGCAATCTCGCGCATAAAGTCCGGCGCCTTGATGCCGGCAGCCCACACCATCAGGTCCGCGCTAATCAGGTTGCCGTCTTTGGTATGCAGGCCCCGCTCGTCGGCGCGGGTGATCATGGTTTGGGTCAGCACCTTGACGCCCAGCTTCGTCAGCTCGTCGCGTGCCGCCGAGGAGATGCGCTCCGGCAGCGCCGGGAGAATACGCTCCCCGGCTTCAACCAGGCTGACGTTCAGCGCCTCGTTGGTCAGGCGCTTATAGCCGTAGCGCCGCAGCTCTTTCACCGCATTGTGCAGCTCGGCCGACAGTTCGACGCCCGTCGCCCCGCCGCCGACAATCGCAATGTTCACCTTGCCGAGGTTCTGCGGGTTAGCCGAATGCCGGAGGAACAGGTTAAGCATCTGCTGATGGAAGCGCTTTGCCTGTTCGGCGCTGTCGAGGAAAATACAGTTCTCCTTCACGCCCGGGGTATTAAAGTCGTTAGAGGTGCTGCCCAGCGCCATCACTAAGGTGTCCCAGCCAAGCGTGCGTTCGGCAACCAGCAGCTCGCCGCTTTCATCGCGCAGCTCCGCCAGCACGATGGTTTTCGCGTCGCGATTAATATCGATAACGGAACCGTGCTGGAACTCAAAATAATTCTTACTGGCATGCGCCATAAAACTCAGGGCATCCACGCCGGCATCCAGCGATCCGGTCGCCACCTCATGCAGCAGCGGCTTCCACAGGTGGCTCTGGCTGCGATCGACGAGGATAATCTGAGCCTTATTACGGCGGCCAAGCTTATGCCCCAGCTGCGTGGCCAGCTCCAGCCCGCCGGCGCCGCCGCCGACAATGACAATTTTTTTTAATGGCGCAGTCACTGCGACCTCCTGAAAATAAAAAACAAATGTTAATTAAAAATCATTAATTAATATTTAATTAACAACAGTTCGCCGAGAAGCGATAAGCAAAAGAAATAATTCCGCAGCCTGTAGTAATAAGGTCAAAATGGATAAGCGCCAATTTCCAACCAGCTTATTATTGTACAAGTTTTCGGTGAATTAACCGGCAGACATATATGAGGTAAATAAAACGGCCACTAAATTGTTAGTTAGCGGCCGGAGGGAGGGTGATTTAAATATAAACCAAAAGTATTATTTTATTCCCGACGACAGGTAAGCCCTAACGAGTATATTTCGTCAGGTCAGCCCCGCCTTAATAACGCACCATGACGGATTTAAGTTCGGCGTAATTATCGATAAACGCGCGGCCAGACTCACGGCCGATGCCTGACCCTTTATGCCGCCAAAGGGGAGCGCCAGCGCGCAGGTGCTGAACGTTACGACGCACCGCTAGCCGGGGAAAAACCGGAGCCCGACGGCTCCGGCGGGCGGCCGTCAGGCGCTGGCAATTTCGAGCCGCGCCAGCTGCGCGGCGTTGAGCGTCAGCCCGGCGGCGCGAGCAAAGCTTTCAACCTGGGCTACGCTGGTCGCGCTGGCGATCGGCGCGGTCACCCCTTCCCGGCTCATCAGCCAGGCGAGGGCCACTTCCGCCGGTTTAGCATGGTGCTGCCCGGCGACCTCTTCCAGGGTATCGATAATGCGCATACCGCGCGGATTGAGGTATTTAGCGATGCCGCCGCCGCGCTGGCTCTGCGTCAGGTCAGCCTGCTGGCGGTATTTGCCGCTCAAAAAGCCGGAGGCCAGGCTGTAGTAGGTCACCACGCCAATCTCGCGGCTGATGCAGAGATCGCAGAGCGCGCCTTCAAAAGCGGAGCGGTGATAAAGATTATATTCCGGCTGCAGCACCTGCCAGGCCGGCAGGCCGCCCTTACGCGCCACCTCCAGCGCCGCTGAAAGCTGCTGCGCATCGAGGTTTGACGCGCCCGTCGCGCGAATTTTTCCGGCCTGCTGCAGGGCCTGGAACGCTTCCAGGGTTTCCGCCAGCGGGGTTTGCGGATCCGGCCAGTGGGCAAAATAGAGATCGATATAATCGGTATTCAGGCGGCGCAGCGAGTTTTCTACCGCCTGCTGGACCCAGGCTTTACCCAGTCCCTTCTGCCCGGCAGGCCCCATATCTGAACCGACCTTGCTGAAGATTTTGACCCTGTCGCGCATCCCTGGCCGCGCCTGCAGCCAGCGACCGATAATCGTTTCCGACTCTCCGCCCTGATTGCCGTCCGCCCAGCGGGAGTAAACGTCCGCCGTATCGATAGCGTCAAAGCCGTGGTCAACGAAAGCATCAAGAATGGTAAAACTGTTTTTTTCATCGCAGGTCCAGCCGAAAACGTTGCCGCCAAAAACCAGCGGCGCAATGGAAAATCCGGTTTTGCCCAATGGACGTGTCATCATGCCGTTCACTCCTTATTGACCCGTCATCCTTCAGGTTGCCCGCGCCCGGCCTGGTTCAACTCGAATTAGTTAGGGTCTCGTTTATATTCTGCGTCCTGAGAAATCGAGCCAGGGTCAGAAATGATAGTAGAGAAAGGAAGCCTGAAGCGGGCTTTCCGTGCCCGCCGAATGCATAACCGCATTATGTCCCGGAATAGACGTCAAAGCTAAAATATTTCCCGGCCAGTTTTTTATAGGTTCCGTCGGCAAGAATTTTGGCAATCGCGCCGTTAATCTCCTGACGTAAGGCTTCGTCGTCCTTGCGCAGGCCAATGGCCGCCCCGGCGCCAAACAGCTTATCGTCCTGCAAATGACCGCCAACGAAGGCGAAATCTTTGCCCTGCGGCTGCTGCAGGAAGCTATAGTCCGCCATCATCCCGGAGAGCACCGCGCCGTCGATACGCCCGGACTCCAGATCCCGAACCACGCTGTCGGCGCCCTGATAGGCCACGATATTAATTCCCGCCGGACGCCAGTGCTGATTAACGTACGTTTCCTGCGCCGAGCCCTGCTCCACGCCGATGGTTTTGCCCTTCAGCTGCTCCGGCGTATTGCCGCTCAGCGTATTTTTGCGCGCCACGAGGAACACCGGGCCGTTATAGAGCTTATCGCTAAAGCCAATCTGCTCTTTGCGCTTCTCGGTCATATACATACCGGACAGAATGGCATCAAATTTACGCGCCTTCAGCGCCGGAATAATGCCGTCGAAGTTGCTTTCCACCCACACGCATTTGGCCTGCAGCTGCTGGCAGATGGCGTTGCCTAAATCAATATCGAAACCCGCCAGCTTGCCCTGCGGGTCCTTCCATTCAAACGGCGCAAAGGTCGGATCGACGCCAAAGCGAATTTCCTTATTTTCTGCGGCCAGCGCCGACGTTGAGGCCATCAGCGCAACCCACAGCAGAAGAGATTTTTTCATTATTTACGAGCTCCAGAGATCAGCGGCAGTACGTTTCAACTAACCGGGCGAAAAGCGTCGCGCCGGTGCTAATAATGTCATCATTAAAGTCATAGCCCGGGTTATGCACCATGCAGCTGCCCTTTCCGCCCTTCTCGCCGTTGCCCAGCAGGAAGTAGCAGCCCGGACGCGCCTGCAGCATAAAGGCAAAATCTTCGCGGGCGTTCATCGGCGAGATCGATGGCAGCACCTTCTCGCTGCCGAAGACCTCCAGCGCCAGCTCCCTGGCAAACGCGGTCTCCTCAACGCTGTTCGTCAGCACCGGATAGGAGTCATAAACCTCGATCTCGCTGGTTGCGCCGTAGCTTTTGGCGGTGAACTCGGTGATTTCGTGGATGCGTTTAATCAGCAGATCGCGCACTTCAGGCTTCATCGCCCGCACGGTCAGCTCCATGACCGCGCTTTCCGGAATGACGTTGGAGGCGATGCCCGACTGGAAGGTCCCGACGGTGACAACGGCGGTTTCTCCCGGCGGCACGTTGCGGGCGACGATGCTTTGCAGGGCCATGACCAGCGCCGCGCCGGCAAGAATGGGGTCAACCGTGCGGTCCGGGTGGGCGCCGTGCCCGCCGTAGCCATGAACGGTGATTTTGACCGTATCCGCCGAGGCCATAAAATTCCCGGCGTAAAAGCCCAGCTTGCCGACCGGCAGCCCCGGCATGTTGTGCAGCGCAAAAATACGATCGCAGGGGAAACGCTCGAACAGCCCGTCTTTGATCATTAAATCCGCCCCGCCGATGGCCTCTTCCGCGGGCTGGAAAATAAGGTGCACGGTACCGTTAAATTCGCAGGCCGGAGAAGCGATATACTTCGCCGCCGCCAGCAGAATGGTGGTGTGGCCGTCATGGCCGCAGGCGTGCATTTTTCCCGCAACGGTGCTGGCCCAGGGCAGGTCGGTGGTTTCAAAAATCGGCAGCGCGTCCATATCGGCGCGCAGCCCGATGGTGCGCGGCGAGTCGCCCTTGCTTAATGAGCCTACCAGCCCGGTTTTTCCCAGCTCGCGGGTCACCTGATAGCCCCACTCCGCCAGTTTTCCGGCCACCAGCTCGCTGGTATTAAACTCTTCCAGGCTTAATTCCGGATTGGCATGTAAATAATGACGGATCGCAATCATTTCATCTTCAGCTGCTTTTATTTCTGGAATTACAAAATCTGTCATGCCGGTCTCCGGGAAATAAGATATACCCCTGTCTTTCAGGCCGCATCTGCGTTGGCAATACCAGGTTTCGCCCCGACGGGCGCGGCGTACGGCCGCTTGCTTATGTCAGCTCCGGGGGGATGCGCTGCCGCCTTGCCGCAACTCAAAAGCCATTGGGTAAAGATATCTTCAATAATTCACGCTCCAGCGGCGCTGAAAACCTGAAGGACGAAGAATATACTCAGACTGAATAACTTATCTGGATAAGCGTTTAATGCAAGCAGGATTTCTAATTCCTGAGGGGGGCGTCATCTTATTTACTAATGATTATTCAGCGGTTTATCAAGCGGCCCGGGAAAATACGCCGCCGCCCGACGCATTAAAAAAGCGCGCCAACGAGCGGGCTATTTCCCTTTCGCAGAAAGCGGCGGCGAACCGTCGTGGCCTTTTATGATTAACGGCTACAGCGACTGGCCGGATGATGGGCTAAATAGAGAACAGGCCGCACGGATCGGGATCGGGTTCGGGGACAGGGAGCAGCGTCGTCCCTGGCTTGACGGCGGGCATTCCCGGAGACGGTACGGAATACCGCTCCGGGATATCGACTGCTAGTGGTTGAGAAGACCATTCACCAGAATTGAGGTGATGATCCCGGTCGCCGCCGCAATCAGGACGTAGTTGCCGTCAATATAGGACCAGTGCTGCCCCTGAGGAGGCGCCGGCAGGCCGCGATCGTTCCAGTCATTAATCCGATACGCATTGCCGCGGAAGCGCTCAGGCGCGGGCTGTCCTTTGCGGAAGTCATGGCCGTTCCAGGCAAAATGCTCCTGCTCATGGCGCGCCTGCGAAGCCTTACCGCGCTCCTGCTCGCCGCGATTCGGTCCGCGATTATTGCCACTATCCTGATGGCCGTTCGCCTGCTTTCCCTGCGGCCCGTTGCCGGGGCCCTGTTGACGATTGCCGTCCGTTTTTCCGTGCCCGGACTCATTTTGCCATACCTGCTGCTGGCCGGGGTTGTTGTTGCCGTTCGGGCCATCGGCATAGGCCAGAGACGTTAACGTGCAGGATAAAATAACCGCCAGAGAAATAATCTTTTTCATTGTCCACCTCCTGATGTATTTCCTTTTTACCGCCAGAATGTGGAGAAACGGTGAGTATCGGGATAACCAGGAGTATTCCTGGCATATTACCGGGGCAGTTACCTTAATCGAACTGTGGGGATTACGCCTGAAATAGCAAAATAAAAAGGCCGCTTGCGCGGCCCTTTTATGTGGAACAGTCAGTGATTACTCAGTGACTTTCTTTTTTAAATCTTCAGCACCCTGCTTGGTTTTATCCCAGCCTTTCTCGGTGGCGGCTTTGGTTTTATTCCAGCCTTTTTCAGTCCCTTCTTTGGTCTTATCCCAACCCTTCTCAGTCCCTTCTTTGGTCTTGTTCCAGGTTTTCTGCGTGCCTTCGCTGACCTTGCTGCCTAAGCTATCGCTTTTGCCTTCAGCCGCGTGCTGGGATTTGAGCTTCAGCTCATCGCCCTCATTCTGGGCCTTATGCAGTTTTTCTTTCGCCGTGTTTGCCCCTTCATGGGCCGCCGCGACGGTTTCATCAGTTGCGTGTGTGGTGGTTGTCGCAGCAAAAACAGGAGCTGCTACCAGAATCGCAGATAACGCAATCATTGCCTTTTTCATAATATCCTCTCTAACGTGCTTATTGTTATGAGTCGCATTCAGCATGGCACAAGATGCTGCCGTTTGGCTTTAGGGATAGTTCTTAAAACTTCCTTTAACGTTAATTGCCTGTTTTTTAAGCAGCGAATGGCGGGTTCCGGCCACTCTTATAAATTCCAGTAAAGTTGTTACATTTTATGAAATCAACGATTCATATATCTGCCGTTTATTTTCACACGAGAATAATTATCAAAATCATTATATTTATAATTAGCAAACGGAACTCACATTATGGCAATAAAATCAGTAGGTTCGCTTATTTTCACTGCGCTAATCTCCGCTCCGCTATACGGCCATGCCACCCAATATCCGCTCACCGTAACCGACCTCGACGGCCGCAGCATTACTCTCCAGCACGAGCCGCAGCGCATCATCCTGCAGGATGGCCGGGATATTATGGCGCTGGCGCTTCTGGACCGGGATAATCCCTTCAGGCGGCTGGTCGCCTGGAATAATCTGGCGAAAAAACAAGATGTTGAAACCTGGAAAATGCTGCAGCAGAAGTGGCCGCAGTCGGCGAGCATTCTTGATATGGGCTTTAGCGACAAGGGCAATATTGACCTTGAAAGCGTGATTTCCCGCCAGCCGGACCTGATGATTGCCCAGCTGCGCGCGAAGCCGGCGCTGGAAGAGAGCGGCATTATCAGCAAGCTCGGCGCGCTCAATATTCCGGTGCTGTTTGTCGATTACGAAGTGAATCCGGCGAAAGATACCGCCCCGAGCATCGACCTGCTGGGCCAGGTGCTCAACCGTGAAAACAACGCTAAAGCCTATACCGACTACTATCGCCAGCAGCTGCAGGCCATTCGCCAGAAAACCGCGGCCATCGAGCCAAAGGCGAATGTCTTCGTGGAGGCACTGGCAGGCAATAGCGACGCCTGCTGCTTTACCCACGGACACAGCGGCTGGGGCGGGCTGGTTGAAGCGGTCGGGGCCAACAACATCGGCGCGCAGGTGCTGCCCGGCGCCTCCGGTTTTGTGGCGCTGGAGAAGGTTATCAGCATGAAGCCCGACGCCTATATCATGACCGGCTCAAAACGCGGCAACAGCCAGGTTCTGCCGCTGGGCTACCGGGTTAATCAGCAGGAGGTGGACGCTCAGGCTCAGGTTCTGCTGTCGCGGACCGGGGTCAGCGACATTCCGCCGGTGAAGGCCGGCCGGGCCTACGGGATTTATCACCACTTCTACAACCATCCGTGGAATATCGTCGGCATGGAGTATCTGGCGAAAGATATCTATCCGCAGACGTTTAACAGTCTTAATCCGGATGATAGTTACCGCTATATCGTGCGCCATTTCACCTCGCTGCCCGATCTGCCCTTCGTCTTTTCCTGGAAACAAGGTGAGTAAGTGCCCATGAGCTCGACGACTGAATCCGCCATCGGCGTCCTCAGCGCCGGACGGGAGGTGATGGCAAACTATCGCCGCATCGTGCGCCGCCGTGTGGGTTTTATGCTGCTGCTGGTGGTGCTGATTGTCACCTCGCTGCTGCTCGATTTTATGATGGGCCCGTCCGGGATGCCGCTGCATACGCTGTGGCAAACCCTGATCGATCCTGCCGGCGCCAGCGCCGGAACGCGGGTCATCGTCTGGGATATCCGCATGCCGTACGCCCTGATGGCGATTATTGTGGGCCTCGCGCTCGGCCTCGCCGGAGCGGAGATGCAGACCATCCTCAACAATCCGCTGGCCAGCCCCTTTACCCTTGGCGTTTCATCGGCGGCGGCGTTCGGCGCGGCGCTGGCCATCGTGCTGGGGATCGGCATTCCGGGTATCCCCAGCCAGTGGTTTATCTCGGCCAACGCGTTTATCTTCGCGCTGCTGGCCGCGCTGCTGCTGGACGGCATTACCCGCTGGACGCAGGTGGCCTCCTCCGGGGTGATTCTGTTCGGTATCGCGCTGGTCTTTACCTTCAACGCGCTGGTCTCGATGCTGCAGTTTGTCGCCAACGAAGACACGCTGCAGGGGCTGGTGTTCTGGACTATGGGCAGTATTGACCGCGCCTCGTGGCAGAAGGTCGGTATTTTACTCGCGGTGCTGGCGGTGGTGATGCCGCTATCGATGCTGAGCTCATGGAAGCTGACGGCGCTGCGCCTTGGCGAAGATCGGGCCATGAGCTTCGGGATTAACGTGCGTCGCCTGCGCTTAACCACCCTGCTGCGGATCAGCATTTTGTCGGCTATTTCGGTGGCGTTCGTCGGTCCAATTGGCTTTATCGGTCTGGTGGCCCCGCATATCGCGCGCCTGATTTTCGGCGAAGACCATCGCTTTTATCTCCCGGCCAGCGCCCTGATCGGCGCGCTGGTGCTGTCGCTGGCGTCCGTGGCGTCGAAGAATCTGATCCCTGGCGCCATTATTCCGGTAGGGATCGTCACCTCCCTGGTTGGCGTTCCGTTCTTTCTGAGCATCATTTTACGCCATCGGGGGAACGTATGAATCCGCACACCTGTACCGGACTGGCGCTGTCGCGCTTTAGCGCCGGCTATCCGAAGCGCCAGGTTATCCGCGACCTGACGGTACCGCAGCTGCCGCGCGGTAAAATCACCGCCCTGCTGGGCCCCAACGGCAGCGGTAAATCGACCCTGATGCGGGCGATGGCCGGTCTGGGCCCCTCGACGGGCGAGCTGTCGCTTGACGGGGAAAATCTGCTGGCGCTGCCGTTTGCCCGGCGGGCGGAAAAGGTGGTTTATCTGCCGCAAACGCTGCCGGCGGGCGTCCACCTGCACGTGCTGGAGTCGATTATCGTCGCCCAGCGCGCGGCCGGCGGGCTGCACGGCGCGGAAAGCGAGGCGCAGGTGATGTCCCTGCTGCGCCAGCTGGGCATTGAACATCTGGCGCTAAGCTACCTCGATAGGCTTTCCGGCGGGCAGAAGCAGCTCGTCGGCCTGGCCCAGTCGCTTATCCGCCAGCCTGCGCTGCTGCTGCTCGATGAGCCGCTCAGCGCGCTGGATTTAAACTATCAGTTTCACGTGATGGATCTGGTGCGCAGAGAGACCCGAAGGCGCAACATCGTCACCCTGGTGGTGGTGCATGACATTAATATCGCCCTACGCCATGCCGATCGCGTGCTGATGTTAAAAGAGGGGCTTCTGCTGGCCGAAGGCGCTCCGTCGCAGGTTATTACTCCGCAGATATTAGCCGAGGTGTACGGCGTGCGGGGACGCATTGAGCCCTGCTCCCAGGGGGTCATGCAGGTGATTATTGACGGTCTGGTCGGTAGCGCGGTGCCGACGTAGGCGGGGGAATGTTAAACAGCGCCGGCCTGGTGCGGGAATGAGCGATCGAGAGAGATAGCGAGGCAATCCGGGTATTTTCCCCGCCAACCGCGGAGTGCAAGGCATTACGCGCCTGAACAACGTTCTCTTTTGCTGCCGCTACGCGGCTTCGCCCGCTTTCCACGTCCGGCGACGGGTATCGACCATTCGATCGGAAAAGTCGCCCTTTTCATCCCCGATCGCAAAACGGGCATATTCCCGCCGCGCCCGGCGGCCATTTTCCGGCGTCAATCCTGGCGCCGCGTTTTTTTGTCCTGTCTCCCACTTTACGCATCACGGCGTTTCGATCTGCACAGGGCTATGCTTTAATAAAGCTAAACCGGTTTAATATAGTTTAGCAATGAGGTGAAATGAGCATGAACGCAAAAGTCTGGGTGGTCGGAGATGCGGTGGTGGACCTGCTGCCGGAGAGCGGAGGGCGGCTGCTGCAGTGTCCCGGCGGCGCGCCGGCCAACGTCGCGGTAGGCATTGCCCGCCTCGGCGGAGAGAGCGGATTTATTGGTCGCGTCGGCGACGATCCCTTCGGCCGCTTTATGTACCAGACGCTGAGTCAGGAACGGGTCGACGTGAGCCATATGCGCCTCGACCCGCAGCAGAGAACGTCAACCGTGGTGGTCGACCTCGACAGCTACGGCGAGCGAACCTTTACCTTTATGGTGCGCCCCAGCGCCGATCTTTTCCTGCAGCCGGAGGATTTACCGCTCTTCGCGCCCCGCCAGTGGCTCCACGTCTGCTCTATTGCCCTCAGCGCTGAGCCAAGCCGTAGCACAACCTTCTCGGCGATGGAGAAGATAAAAAGCGTCGGCGGCTGGGTGAGCTTCGACCCCAATATTCGCGAGGACCTGTGGCAGGACCCGGCGCTGCTGCAGGCCTGCCTCGACAGGGCGCTGTCGCTTGCCAACGTGGTGAAGCTCTCAGAGGAGGAGCTGGTCCTTATCAGCGGCAGCAGCGATCTGGCGCAGGGTATCGCCATCTTAACCCAGCGCTACCGCCCGGAGCTGCTGCTGGTCACCCAGGGTAAAGCCGGCGTGCTGGCGGCTTTCCAGCAGCAGACGATCCACTTTGCGGCGAAACCGGTGGTCAGCGTCGACACCACCGGCGCTGGCGATGCCTTCGTCGCCGGGCTGCTCGCCAGCCTCGCCGCCAACGGAATACCCACCGACCTGGCGTCGCTGGAGCCCGCGCTGCTGCTGGCGCAGACCTGCGGCGCGCTGGCGACCACCGCCAAAGGCGCCATGACCGCCCTCCCCTGGCAGCACGATCTCAATCGCCAGTTTTGATCCCCCGCGGGCCGTCCTCAACGGCCCGCTTTGTTGCCTCCGTCACAATTATTAAATCGGTTTAGCAAAATTCATTTCAAGATGTTATCAGTCGTGTTTAACATATGACTTAAACCGGTTTAGCAAAAACAACACACCATTCAATTTACCTTTGGGATGCGAACAGCATGTATAAAAAACGCACACTTGCCGTCCTTATTGCTTTGCTAACCGGTGCCGGATCGGCCCATGCGCAAACGGATTTAAGCACCATCGAAGCCCGTCTGATCGCCCTGGAAAAACGCCTGCAGGACGCGGAAAACCGGGCGCAGACCGCGGAAAACCGCGCCGAGTCGGCCGAGAAGAAAGTCGAGCAGCTCACCACGCAGCAGCAGAAAACCCAGGACAACACCCAGCAGGTAGCCCAGCGCACCGCCCAGCTGGAGAAGAAAGCCGATGAAAAGAGCGGCTTTGAGTTCCACGGCTACGCCCGCTCCGGCGTAATCATGAACGACTCAGCCTCCAGTACTAAATCCGGCGCATATATGACGCCTGCGGGGGAAACCGGTGGGGCTATCGGCCGCCTGGGGAACCAGGCCGACACCTATGTTGAAATGAATCTTGAACATAAGCAGACCCTGGATAACGGCGCGACGACCCGCTTCAAAGTGATGGTGGCCGACGGACAAACCACCTACAACGACTGGACGGCAAGCACCAGCGATTTGAACGTTCGCCAGGCTTTCGTAGAACTGGGCAACCTGCCGACCTTCGAAGGACCGTTCAAAGGTTCAACCCTGTGGGCCGGGAAACGCTTTGACCGCGACAACTTTGATATTCACTGGGTCGATTCCGACGTGGTATTCCTCGCGGGTACCGGCGGCGGTATTTACGACGTGAAGTGGAACGACAGTCTGCGCAGTAACTTCTCTCTATACGGACGCAACTTCGGCGATATTGATGATTCGAGCAATAGCGTGCAGAACTACATCCTCAGCATGAACAACTTCATCGGCCCGGTGCAGGTGATGGTCAGCGGGATGCGGGCGAAAGATAATGACGAGCGGAAAGATACCAACGGCAATCTGGTCAAAGGCGATGCGGCAAATACCGGGGTACATACGCTACTCGGTTTGCACAACGACAGTTTTTACGGCCTACGGGAAGGGAGCAGCAAAACGGCCCTGCTCTACGGGCACGGTCTGGGCGCAGAGGTGAAAGGCCTCGGTTCCGACGGGGCACTGCGTCCGGGAGCCAATACCTGGCGCTTCGCCAGCTACGGCACCACGCCGCTCAGCGAGAACTGGTTTATCGCCCCGGCGGTACTGGCGCAGAGCAGTAAAGACCGTTATGTCGATGGCGACAGCTATCAGTGGGCGACCCTCAACATGCGTCTGATTCAGGAGATCAACCAGAACTTCGCCCTCGCTTACGAAGGCACCTACCAATACATGGATCTCAAACCCGAGGGCTATAACGACCGTCATGCGGTGAACGGTAGCTTCTATAAGCTCACCTTCGCACCGACCTTTAAGGTCGGCAGCATCGGTGATTTCTTCAGTCGTCCGGAGATCCGTCTCTACACCTCGTGGATGGACTGGAGCAAAAAACTGGATAATTACGCCAGCGATGACGCTTTAGGCAGCAGCGGTTTTAAATCGGGCGGCGAATGGTCGTTCGGTATGCAAATGGAAACCTGGTTCTGATGGTTAACACCTGACGACAGAAACAACCGGGGCGACAAAGCGCGTTTCATCGCCCCGGACACAATAACAACGCAGAGACTGCGCCCCCGTCACCACGGGACCAAACACGCAAATCATTACGCATTCAGAGGGTACTATGGATTTCGAACACATTTCCCGCTCGCTGCTTCCGCTGTTGGGAGGTAAGGAAAATATCGCCAGCGCCGCGCACTGCGCCACGCGCCTGCGTCTGGTGCTGGTCGATGATTCGCTGGCCGACAAGAAGGCCATCGGCGAAATCGAAGGGGTGAAGGGCTGCTTTAATAACGCCGGCCAGATGCAGATTATCTTTGGCACCGGCATCGTGAACAAAGTCTACGCCGCGTTTATCCAGGCCGCCGGGATCGGCGAGTCCAGCAAGTCGGAAGCCGCCAATATTGCGGCGAGAAAGCTCAACCCCTTCCAGCGCATTGCGCGCCTGCTGTCGAACATCTTCGTCCCCATTATCCCGGCTATCGTCGCCTCCGGCCTGCTGATGGGCCTGCTGGGGATGGTAAAAACCTACGGCTGGGTCGATCCGAGCAACGCCATCTATATCATTCTCGATATGTGCAGCTCGGCGGCATTTATCATTCTGCCGATCCTGATTGGCTTCACCGCCGCACGCGAATTTGGCGGCAACCCTTATCTCGGCGCAACCCTGGGCGGCATCTTAACCCACCCGGCGCTCACCAACGCCTGGGGCGTGGCCGCCGGTTTCCATTCGATGAACTTTTTCGGTCTGGAAATCGCCATGATCGGCTACCAGGGCACGGTATTCCCGGTGCTGCTGGCGGTATGGTTTATGAGCATCGTCGAGAAACAGCTGCGCCGGGTGATCCCTGACGCCCTCGATCTGATCCTGACGCCGTTCCTGACGGTTATCATTTCCGGTTTTATCGCTCTGCTGATTATCGGCCCCGCCGGCCGCGCGCTGGGTGATGGCATCTCGTTTATTCTTAGCACCCTGATCGCCCACGCCGGCTGGCTGGCCGGGCTGCTGTTCGGCGGCCTCTACTCGGTTATCGTGATCACCGGCATTCACCACAGCTTCCACGCCATTGAGGCAGGGCTGTTGGGCAACCCGTCGATCGGCGTCAACTTCCTGCTGCCGATTTGGGCCATGGCCAACGTCGCCCAGGGCGGCGCCTGTCTGGCGGTATGGTTTAAAACCAAAGATGCCAAAATCAAAGCCATCACCCTGCCCTCAGCCTTTTCCGCTATGCTGGGGATCACCGAGGCGGCGATATTCGGTATTAACCTACGCTTCGTGAAGCCGTTTATCGCGGCCCTTATCGGCGGCGCGGCGGGCGGCGCGTGGGTGGTTTCGATGCACGTCTACATGACGGCGGTCGGGCTGACGGCGATCCCCGGCATGGCTATCGTGCAGGCCAGCTCGCTGCTGAACTACATCATCGGGATGGTTATCGCCTTCGGCGTGGCCTTCACCGTTTCCCTGCTGCTGAAATACAAAACGGACGCTGAATAATGTCACTTCCTTCACGTTTGCCGGCAATTTTACGGGCCGTAATGCAGGGCCAGCCGCGCGCGCTGCGCGATAGCCACTATCCGCAGTGGCACCTGGCCCCGACCACCGGCCTGATGAACGATCCTAACGGCTTTATCGAATTTGCCGGGCGCTATCATCTGTTTTATCAGTGGAACCCGATAGCCTGCGATCATAAGTTCAAGTGCTGGGGGCACTGGAGCTCCGCCGACCTGCTGCACTGGCAGCATGAGCCGATCGCGCTGATGCCGGACGAAGAGTACGACCGCAGCGGCTGCTACTCGGGGAGCGCCGTCGATAACGACGGAAAATTGACCCTGTGCTACACCGGCAACGTGAAGTTTGAAGACGGCAGCAGAACCGCGTGGCAGTGCCTGGCAACGGAAAACAGCGACGGTACCTTTAGCAAAACCGGCCCGGTGCTGCCGCTGCCGAAGGGCTATACCGGCCACGTCCGCGACCCGAAGGTCTGGCAGCACGAAGGCCGCTGGTACATGGTCCTCGGCGCCCAGGACCTGCAAAAGCGCGGTAAGGTGCTGCTGTTCAGCTCCGCGGATTTGCACCAGTGGGAGGCGGAAGGCGAAATTGCCGGCAGCGACGTCAACGGCCTGCACGATGCCGGCTATATGTGGGAGTGTCCGGATCTGTTCCCGCTCGCTGACCAGCATATCCTGATCTGCTGCCCCCAGGGCATCGCCCGCGAGGCCGACCGCTACCTCAACACCTACCCCGCCGTGTGGATGGCGGGCCGCTTCGACTACGCCAGCGCCAGCTTTGACCACGGCGCGCTTAATGAGCTGGATGCCGGGTTCGAATTTTACGCCCCGCAGACCATGCAGGCCGCCGACGGCCGTCGGCTGCTGGTCGGCTGGATGGGGGTTCCGGACGGCGAAGAGATGCGCCAGCCGACCCTCGCCCACGGCTGGATCCACCAGATGACCTGCCTGCGGGAGCTGGAGCTACGCGACGGAAAACTCTACCAGCATCCGGTGCGCGAACTGACGGACCTGCGCGGTGAAGCCCGCAGCTGGCAGGGGCCAACCCTGCCGCTGGCGCCAGTGGACATCGCCTTTGAGGTCGCGCCCGGCGACGAGCTGGCGATTGATTTCGGCGGCGCCCTCAAGCTCACTCTCGACGCCGACGGCATTCGCCTCGAACGGCGCAGCCTGGCCTCCGACGAAGCGCTCTACCGCTACTGGCGGGGAGAGGTGCATGCCCTGCGGATTTTATGCGACAGCTCAAGCGTTGAGGTTTTCATCAACGGAGGGGAAGGCGTGATGAGCAGCCGCTATTTCCCACAGTATCCCGGACAAATGATTTTCAGCGGTGCGACGCCGGCTGCATTCTGCTACTGGCCGCTGCGGCCATGCATGGTAGAATCAGCGTTTTAATTTCGGGCGTATGCTGTCGTGATGAAAACCAAACGCGTTACCATTAAAGATATCGCCGAGCTGGCGGGCGTCTCGAAAGCGACCGCCAGCCTCGTGCTGAACGGTCGTGGCAAAGAGCTGCGCGTGGCTCAGGAAACCCGCGAACGCGTCCAGACCATAGCCCGCGAGCAGCACTATCAGCCGAGCATTCACGCCCGCTCCCTGCGCGATAACCGCAGCCATACCATCGGACTGGTGGTGCCTGAAATCACCAACTACGGCTTCGCGGTCTTCTCCCATGAGCTGGAGATGCTGTGCCGCGAGGCGGGCGTTCAGCTGCTGATCTCCTGCACCGACGAAAACCCGGCTCAGGAAAGCATGGTGGTCAATAATATGATTGCCCGCCAGGTTGACGGGCTGATCGTCGCCTCCTGCATGCACAACGACGCGGATTATCTCAAGCTCAGCGAACAGCTGCCGGTAGTATTGTTTGACCGCAGCCCCAGCGGCAGCAGCCTGCCGCTGGTGATGACCGACTCCATCACCCCCACCGCCGAGCTGATCTCACGGATCGCCCCCCAACACGCCGACGAGTTCTGGTTTCTCGGCGGCCAGCCGCGGCTTTCGCCTTCGCGGGACCGGCTGGCCGGCTTCACCCAGGGACTGGCGCAGGCGGGCGTTGAGCTCCGCCCCGAATGGGTGATTAACGGCAACTATCATCCCAGCTCCGGCTACGAAATGTTTGCCGCGCTCTGCGCGCGGCTGGGGCGACCGCCGAAGGCGCTGTTCACCGCCGCCTGCGGCCTGCTGGAAGGGGTGCTGCGCTATATGAGCCAGCATAATTTACTGGATTCCGGCATCCACCTCGCCAGCTTTGATGACCACTATCTGTATGACTCGCTGTCGCTGCGCATTGATACCGTCCAGCAGGATAATCGCCAGCTGGCCTGGCACTGCTATGACCTCATCAGCCAGCTAATCGACGGCGCGGCCCCGGAGCCGCTGCAGCGCTACCTGCCGGCGACGCTGCAAATTCGTCACCAGGCAAAAATATGAGCGGCATTGGGTAAATTCTTAAGCGCATACTGATTGCAGCAGGGAGGCTAGTCAGTGAAGAAATATTCATATCCGTGGTTAATATCCGTCACCGTTTCTACGCTGCTGGTGATTTTTTTTGCCGTGGCGTGGAGCGTTGAAATCGACCGTGAAACATTTCTCAATCCGGTCGTGATTCGCGGCATGCTGTATGCCGCCTTAGCGCTGGCCCTGCTTATCATGGCCCTGTTTATCTGGTTAATCATCCGTAAGGGCGTCGTCAGCAATATGCCTCCTCGCCAGCTGTTCAACGCCATAGTCGGCAGTTTTGTGGTGACGTTTGCCCTCGCCATGTTAATTCAGCATGTGATACTGATCACCCTGACCTGGCTGCAGCCCGGTGAAGTATCAACCTATACCGCCCCCTACCAGTATGCCTCCGGCGGCTCGCGCAGCTGCTCCGGGGCGTACGTTGAAGAACCGGAGCTACAAAAAGAGATCCGCATCTGCTACCCCTTTGGCTACTATCCCGGTGACAACCGGATTACGATTATAAAACGCAGCAACGCGCTGGGCATCGTGATCCTGTATGCGCAAACGTCAACGGTCGATGACTAGTGGGCTATCCCAGCGCCTCGCTGCGCAGCCAGCTCTGCAGCAGCCTGCCGTTAGGCGTCATTTCGCTGTCCTGGCGCACGCACAGATAGTAATCCCGGCCGTCATCGATCGCCGCGTCGAAGATTTTCACCAGCTCGCCGCTGTTGAGGTACGGCGCGATCAGCGGTTCGCGCATCAGCGCGCAGCCCAGCCCGGCCTGCACGCCGGCGAGGGTTAACAGCCCGTCCTCGAACAGCGGCCCCGTCGATCGCGGCGGGCGCCTCACCCCCTGCTGCACAAACCACTGGTTCCAGGTGCTGCGCTCCTCGTCATGAAGCAGCGGCATCTGCAGCAGTTGCTCCGGCGTATCAATATGCCCGTGCAGGCGGATAAACGCCCGGCTGCACACCGCCACCATTCGGCCGGAAATCAGCTTTTCACTCTGATATCCCGCCCACTGCCCGTTGCCGAAGCGAATCGACATATCCGAGGCGTCGCTGAGGTAGTTACGGTGGTTGGCGTAAACCACATTGATTTCGGTCTGCGGGTTGGCGTGGACAAATGACGGCAGGCGAGGAATAAACCAGCCCATGCCAAACAGCGGGATCAGGCTGATCGTCACCTGCTGGCTCTGGACCTGATCGACCAGATGCTCGGTGGCCTGGCGCAGAACGTTAAACGCCGCGCGAATGGAGCGGTAGTATTCGCGCCCCTGCAGGCTGAGGGTCAGCCGTCGCCCCTGCCGCTCGGTGAGCGGGATCTGCAGGTATCCTTCCAGCACCTTCAGCTGATGACTGACCGCCGACGGCGATATCGCCAGCTCCCGGGCGGCCAGGGTGATGCTGCCGAGACGGGCGATAGCTTCAAATGCGCGCACTGCCCGCAGCGGCGGATCGTTGACCAGGCCGCTTTCCGTCCATACTTCCCGCTCCGCTGACTGTTCTGTTTTTTTCATATATTGATTTTCTTAGCGCTAAATGAGATCCGATACGGTATTTAATTATATTAAATATCATAAATATAGATAAATTCGCGTTCATAATAAGAAAGAATATATCCGTATTTTACAATTTAATTCATTTATTGGATGGTAGCCGTAATTTGAGCAAATTGTCGGGTAACTCGGTTGGACACACTCATACAACAATTCATCAATGGGATCATGCTGGGAAGCATCTATGCCCTTATCGCGCTCGGCTACACCATGGTGTACGGCATCCTGCGCATCATTAACTTTGCCCACGGCGATATTCTGATGATCGGCGCGCTGACGACGCTGTCGGCAATGAACGCGCTGAACGCCCATTTTCCCAACCTGCCGCCGCTGGCCCAGCTGATCCTGGCGCTGATGCTGGCTATGGCTGTATGCGCGCTGCTGGCGATGGCGGTTGAGCGCTTTGCCTACCGCCGCCTGCGCAACGCTCCGCGCCTGGCGCCGCTGATCTCGGGGATCGGCGTATCGGTGCTGCTGCAAACCGCGGCGATGATTATCTGGACCCGCAACCCGCAGATGTTCCCGCAGATCCTGCCGATGGAGCCGATCGCCATTACCCACGGCAGCGAAGCGCATCCGCCGGCGATCGTCACCGTGACCGGCATCGTCACCGTTGCGCTGGCTTTTGCGGTCATGCTCGGCCTGTGGCTGCTGGTGGAATTTACCCGCTTAGGCCGCGGCATGCGCGCGGTGGCGGAGAACCCGCGCATCGCCACGCTGATGGGGGTGAACCCCAACGCCATTATCACCCTCACCTTCGCGATTGGCGGCGCTTTTGCGGCGCTGGCGGGCGTCATGATGGCCAGCAACTACGGCAGCGCCAGCTTCTCAATGGGTTTTCTCCCCGGCATTAAGGCCTTCACCGCGGCGGTACTCGGTGGCATCGGCAATATTCGCGGCGCGATGCTCGGCGGCCTGCTGCTGGGGATCATCGAATCGCTGGGCGCCGGCTATCTCGGCGACCTGACCCACGGCGTCTTCGGCAGCAACTATCAGGATATTTTCGCCTTTATGGTGCTGATTGTGGTGCTGGTGTTCCGTCCCGCCGGTTTACTCGGCGAGCGCGTCGCGCATCGGGCATAGGAAAAAATATGACAACGGCACAACTCGTCGCGGCCCCCGCCGCCTCCCGTCGCTTCTGGTCCGGCATGACCCTGTTTATCTGCGCGCTGCTGGTGGCGCCGATGGTCGCCAGCCAGCTCGGCGGCAACTACTGGGTGCGGGTCATCGACTTCGCCCTGCTGTACATCATGCTGGCGCTGGGTCTCAACATCGTGGTCGGCTACACCGGCCTGCTGGATATGGGCTTTATCGCCTTTTACGCCGTCGGCGCGTACCTGGCGGCGCTGCTGGCCTCCCCGCATCTGCTGGAGGCGTTCCCGCAGCTGCTGGCCTGGTTCCCGGACGGCCTGCACACCTCCTGGCTGCTGATTATTCCGTTCGCCGCGCTGGTGGCGGCGGGCTGCGGCATCGTGCTGGGGGCGCCGACCCTCAAGCTGCGCGGCGACTACCTGGCCATTGTCACGCTCGGTTTTGGCGAGATTATCCGCATTCTGATGCGCAACCTCGATCGCCCGGTGAATATTACCAACGGCGCAAAGGGCATTTCCGGCATCGATACGCTCAGCCTGTTTGGTCTTAAATTCAGCGGCGTCTATCACTGGTTCGGCGTTAAGGTTCCGGCGCTGTGGCTGTGGTACTACCTGCTAATGCTGGTGATTGTGGCGATTATTTTCGTCTGCCTGCGCCTGCAGCACTCGCGGATCGGCCGCGCCTGGCACGCCATCCGTGAGGATGAGGACGTTGCCCGGGCGATGGGCATTAATCTGCGTAACTATAAGCTGCTGGCGTTCGCCATCGGCGCGTCGTTCGGCGGCGTCGCTGGGGCGCTGTTCGGCGCATTCCAGGGCTTTGTCTCCCCCGAATCCTTCACCCTGCAGGAGTCGATTGCGGTCCTGGCGATGGTGGTGCTCGGCGGAATGGGGCATATCCCAGGCGTTATCCTCGGCGCCGTGCTGCTGACCGCCCTGCCCGAGCTGCTGCGCAGCCAGGCCGCCCCGCTGCAGCAGGCGCTGTTTGGCGAAGTGCTGATTGACCCGGAAATTCTGCGCCAGCTGTTCTACGGCCTGGCGCTGGTGCTGGTGATGCTGCTGCGCCCGCAGGGCATCTGGCCCGCCGGACATAAAGGAGCCAAAGCATGAGCCTGCTAAGCGTCAGCCATATGTCAAAGCGCTTCGGCGGCCTGACGGCGGTCGATAACGTCTCGCTCACCATCAACGAGGGCGAAATCTACGGTCTTATCGGCCCCAACGGGGCGGGTAAAACTACCTGCTTTAACCTGATAACCGGGCTCTATCCGGCGGACAGCGGCGAGTTCGCCATTGCCGGTCAGCCCTACTTCCCGAAGAACATTGAGAAAGTCACCGCCGCCGGTATCGCCCGCACCTTCCAGAACGTGCGGCTGTTTAACCAGATGTCGGTGCTGGAAAACGTGATGGTCGGCCGCCACGTACGTACCCGCAACGGCCTGTGGGCGGCGCTGAGCCGCCACCGCCGCGCCCGCGCCGAAGAGGCGCAAACCCGCGAGCTGGCGTGGCACTGGCTGGAGTATGCCGGCATCGCGCAGTTCGCCCACTACCGCGCCTGCGACCTCGCCTACGGCCACCAGCGGCGTCTGGAGATTGCCCGCGCGCTGGCTACCGATCCGCGTCTGCTGGCGCTGGATGAGCCGGCCGCCGGGATGAATGCCGCGGAAAAAGTGGCGCTTGGCGAGCTGCTGCTGCGCATCCGTAACGACGGCAAAACGCTGCTGATGATTGAGCATGACGTCAAGCTGGTGATGGGGATCTGCGATCGCCTGATGGTGCTGGACTATGGCAAAACGCTGGCCAGCGGCACGCCTGAAACCGTACGTCGCGACCCGGCGGTTATCGCCGCCTGGCTGGGAGGAAATGCGCATGTCTGATCTGTTAACCGTCAGCGGTCTTGGGGTGCACTACGGCGGCATCCAGGCGGTACGCGAGGTGTCGTTTAGCGTCCAGGAGGGCGAGCAGACGACGCTTATCGGCGCCAACGGCGCGGGCAAAAGCTCCACCGTCCGCGCCGTTACCGGCCTGGAGCCGTTTAGCGGCGACATCTTCTTCAACGGCAGGCCGGTACGCAAACGCCGGGCCGAAACGCTGCTGCGTGAAGGGCTGGTGATGGTGCCGGAAGGCCGCGGCATTTTCGCCCGCATGACGGTGCTGGAAAATCTGCAGATGGGCGCCTGGCTGCGCCGCGACGGCGCGGCGGTTAAGCGGGAGATGGACGACATCTTCAGCCAGTTTCCCCGCCTCGGCGAGCGCCAGCATCAGCTGGCCGGGCTGCTCTCCGGCGGCGAACAGCAGCTGCTGGCGCTGAACCGCGCCCTGCTCAGCCGCCCGCGATTGCTGATCCTCGACGAGCCGTCGATGGGGCTGGCGCCGCTGATGGTGGAGAATGTTTTTCGCGTTATTGCCACCCTGCGCCAGCGCGGCGTGGCGCTGCTGCTCATTGAGCAGAACGCGCGCCTGGCGCTGGAGGCCACCGACAGCGCGTGGGTGATGGACAGCGGCAGCATCGTTGAGCGCGGCGCATCGCAGGCGCTGCTGGCCGACGACCGCATTGCACAGATTTATTTGGGCGAAATGCCCGTTTAACACACCAACCAACATCAGGGAAAAACAATGAAAACAGCAAAAATCAGTGCGCTCAGCGCCGCTATTGTGCTCAGCGGTTTTGCCTCAACCGCCGCATGGTCCGCCGCCGGCGAAACCGTCACTATCGGCCTTGCCGGCCCGCTAACCGGCCCTTCCGCGCGTATCGGCAAGGACCTGGAAAACGGCGCCCGGCTGGCCATTGACGATATCAACAAGCAGCACCCGACGATCGGCGGCAAGGCGGTAACCTTTAAGCTGCAATCAGAAGACGACCAGTCTGACCCGCGCACCGCGGTAGCCGTGGCTCAGCGCCTGGTGGATAGCGGCGTGGCGGGCGTGGTCGGCCACTGGAATACCGGCACCAGCATTCCGGCGGCGCGGGTCTATCACGACGCAGGGATCGCCCAGGTTGCGCCTGTGGCGACCGGTCATGCGTATACCAAACAGGGCTTCGATACCAGCTTCCGGGTGATGGGCCATGACGATGACGGCGGCCAGTTTGCCGGCCAGTACGCGGTGCAGACCCTGAAGGCCAAACGCATTGCGGTGATCGACGATCGCACCGCCTTCGGCCAGGGCCTGGCGGATGAGTTTATTAAGTCGCTGAAGGCCCAGGGGATCGATATCGTCGATCGCCAGTACGTCGATGACAAAACGGTGGACTTCAGCGCCGTGCTGACGGCGATTCGCAGCAAAAACGCCGATCTGATCTTCTTCGGCGGCGTCGACAGCCAGGCCGCACCGCTGGCGCGCCGCATCAAGCAGCTGGGGCTCAGCGCCACCCTGATGGGCGCAGGCGGCTTCGTCAGCCAGACCTTCCTGCAGTTGGCGCAAAAAGAGGGCAACGGCGTGGTGGCGCTGGAGCCGGGGCTGCCGGTAGAGCAGATGCCGGGCGGCAAGGCCTTTGAGCAGGCCTATCAGTCGCGCTATCACACCCATATCGAGCTGCACGCGCCGTTCGCCTACGACGCTACGCGCGTGCTGGTCGCGGCGATGGAAAAAGCCGACTCCGTCGATCCGGCCGTCTACCTGCCCGCCCTGCGCGCCATCAGCTACTCAGGCGTCACCGGGCAGATCGCCTTTGATAAAGAGGGCAACCTGAAGTCGCCAACCTTTACCGTCTACAAAGTCGTCGACGGTAAATGGCAGCCGCAAACCGTACTCGGCGGCGGCGCCACGAAGTAACGCAGTGAGGCAACGTGATGAGTGACAATAATGAGCTGGGCATTCTCGCCCGCCGCAAAATTGAAGCAGAGATTATTAAGCCGATTTACGACATCCTGGTCCGCGAGATTGGCAAAGCTCGCGCCCAGGCGGTCATCGGCGAGGCGATTGAAAACGCCGCCATTGAGGCGGGGAAAACCTTCGCCGCCAAAGAGCCCAACGGCGCGGATATACAGAGCTTTATCGCCCTGCAGTATCTGTGGGAAAAGGACAACGCGCTGGAGGTCACCGTGCTGGATGCCGACGATCGGCAGTACAACTACAACGTTAACCGCTGCCGCTATGCCGAAATGTATCACCAGATGGGCCTCGGCGAGATTGGCCACCTGCTCTCCTGCGCCCGCGATGACAAGTTTATCGTCGGCTATGCGCCGGAGGTTGAGCTGACCCGCACGACGACCATTATGCAGGGCGCGCCGTGCTGTGATTTCCGCTATCGCGTAAAGAAGGACCCATCATGATAACCGTCAACGGCGAGCGCCTGTGGGCAACGCTTAACGCAATGGCGACCATCGGCGCGACGCCCGCCGGCGGCGTCACCCGGCTGACGCTGAGCGAAGAGGACCGCCAGGCCCGGGATCTGCTGCGCGACTGGGCGCAGGAGGCGGGATTTGGCTACCGGGTCGATAGCATGGGCAATATGTTTATCCGCCGGGCGGGTAAAAACCCGGCGCTGGCGCCGGTGCTGACCGGTTCGCACGTCGACTCCCAGCCGCTGGGCGGCCGCTATGACGGTATCTACGGCGTACTGGCGGGGCTGGAGGCGCTGCGGGCGCTTAACGAACGCGGCAGCGAAACCGAGCGCGATATCGTGCTGGTGAACTGGACCAACGAAGAGGGCGCGCGCTTTGCCCCGGCGATGCTCGCCTCCGGCGTGTGGGCCGGGCAGTTCAGCGAAGAGTGGGCCCTTGCCCGCGAAGATCGCACCGGCGTCAGCGTCGGCGCGGCGCTGGAGGCTATCGGCTATCGCGGCCAGCACCCGACGGCCGCATTTCCCCTGCACGCCTGCTACGAGGTGCATATCGAACAGGGGCCGATTCTGGAAGACGAAGGAATTGATATCGGCCTCGTGCACGCGGCAATGGGCCAGCGCTGGTTCAACGTCAGCCTGACCGGTTTCGCCGCGCACGCCGGCACCACGCCGATGGGCAGCCGTCGCGATGCGCTAACCGCTTTTGCCGAGCTGGCGCTGGCGGTGGAAGAGATCGGTCTTGCCCACCAGCCAGACGGCCGCGCGACGGTCGGCACCGTGCAGGTGACGCCGGGTTCGCGCAACGTGGTGCCCGGCCGCGTGGAGTGCAGCGTCGAGTTTCGCCATCCGCAAAGCGACGCCCTCGAAGCGATGGAGCTCGCGCTGCGCCGCGCCGCCGCGGCGCTGGGCCAGCGCGGCGTGACGGCAGAGGTCGAGCGCATTTTTGACTACGCGCCCATCGCCTTCGATCCCAACTGCCTGGCGCGCAGCGAGCGGGCCGCCCAGGCGCTCGGCTACAGCGCTAAACGGATGGTTTCCGGCGCCGGGCACGATACCTGCTATATCAGCAAGGTAGCCCCCGCCAGCATGATATTTATCCCCTGCGAGAAGGGGATTAGCCATAATGAGGCCGAAAATATTCTGCCCGCCTGGGCCGAAAAAGGGGCCAACGTCCTGCTGCACAGCCTGCTGCTGGCGGCAAACGAGGCGTAGCCCCCCGCGTATGAAAACCAATGGCCCGCGGCGGGCCATTTTTAAAACCTAGTTTTTTTTACGGTTGCGGCGCATATCGATGGTCACCGCGGCCACGATAATGATGCCTTTAATAATATCCTGCACGTAGGCATCCACCCCGACGAAGGTGAAGCCGCTTTTAATCAGCCCCAGGATCACCGCCCCTATCAGCGTTCCGGTAATCCGCCCGACGCCGCCCATCAGGCTGCTGCCGCCGATCACCGCGGCGGCAATGGCATCCAGCTCATAGGACATCCCCATGCTCGACTGGCCGCTGCTGACGCGCGCCGCCAGCACCACGCCGGCGAGGCCGGAGAGCGCGCCGGCAATGGTATAAACGATAACCAGATACTTGTTGACGTTGATGCCGGAAACTTTCGCCGAGGTCATGTTGCCGCCGATGGCGTAGACGTATTTACCGTAGCGGGTATGCTTTAGCGCGACATGGAACAGCGCGGCGATCACAAAGAAAATAATGACCGGCATCGCCCCCTGCCCCACGGCGGTAAAGCTGTCGGACAGGAAGCTAATCGGGTTGCCCTGGGTGTAATACTGCGCGAGACCGCGGGCGGAGACCATCATCCCGAGGGTGGCGATAAACGGCGGGATCCCGGTGCGGGTCACCAGAAAACCGTTGGTCAATCCGCAGAGCAGGCCGACGCCGATCCCGGCCAAAACGGGGATCGCCGCCGGCAGGTTGACCAGCGACGGAAACATCGGCGTCAGGCTGTCCGAGGTCTGCGCCAGGCTCGCCGCCACCACCGCCGCAAGGGCGATAACCGAACCGGAGGAGAGGTCAATCCCGGTGGTAATAATCACCTGAGTCACCCCAACGGCGATAATACCGATAATTGCCACCTGTAAAACAATCAGCACCAGGCGGTTGCTATTCATTAAAAATGATTGGTCGCGAACGAACCAGCCGGCAATTTCAAAAGTCAGGGCAATCACCACCATGACGATAAATATCCCGGTATCTTTCGGCATTTTATGCCGCAGATGACGAAAGAAAGAGGGTTTCTCATTTACGGGAGCTGCGGTCAATTTCATATTGCTCATTCTCTACGCCTCAATTGGATGCCAGCGACAAAATGGTTTCCTGATCGGCCTCATCTTTTTCAAGGATGCCGGTAATACGCCCTTCGTGCATGACCATCACGCGGTCACTCATCCCGAGAATTTCCGGTAGTTCAGAAGAAACCATAATCACCGCGACGCCACGGTTCGCCAGTTCGCTAATCAGATGGTAAATTTCAGCCTTCGCTCCCACATCAATACCGCGGGTCGGCTCATCGAGAATTAATATTTTGGGCTGGGCTAAGAGCCAGCGGGCAATCAGTACTTTTTGCTGATTACCGCCGCTGAGGTTATTAATAATTTGATCCATCGTCGGAGTTTTTATATTCAGGCGGCGGATCTGCGCCATACAGTCTTCCGCCATTTTCATATGTTTCACGAACCCGCTTTTGCCGACATATTCCGGCATATTGACGATGCTCATATTCTCCAGCACCGACAGGACGAGGAACAGGCCTGACTTTTTACGATCCTCGGTCAGCAGCGCCATCCCTTTTTCGATGGCCACGGAAGGAGAATCGATCTTCACCGGGACGCCATCAATCAGGACCTCTCCGTCGTCAAAGCTCTCCATGCCGAACAGACACTCCATCACTTCGCTGCGTCCGGCCCCGACCAGCCCGGCAACGCCGAGGATTTCGCCGCGACGCACGCTGAAGCTGATGTCATCGAAATAGCCCTTTCGCGACAGATTCCGCACGCTCAGGACATCCTCCCCAATCGTATTATTGAATTTTGGGAACAGCTGGGTTAATTCACGCCCGACCATCTGGGTAATTAACGACTGGCGGGTGTACTCCGCCGTCTGTTTACTGTCCACCCAGCTGCCGTCGCGAAAGACGCTGACTTCATCGGTGATAGCAAAAATCTCATCCATCTTATGGCTGATATAGATGATGGCTTTACCCTGCGCGCGGAGGTCGCGAATAATCGTAAACAGGTGCGCGACCTCCCCTTCGGTTAATGCCGAGGTCGGCTCATCCATAATGACGATATCGGCGTTCCACGAGACCGCTTTGGCAATTTCGACCATCTGCTGGGCGGCGATGCTAAGATCGCCCACCAGCCGATCGGCAGCGAGGCGAATATTGAGTTTATTCAGCAGCGCCTGGGTCTGGCTAATCAGCTGGCGATGATCGACAAAGCCATACTTCATCGGCTCGCGGCCCAGCCAGATATTTTCCGCCACCGTCATATGCGGCACCAGATTAAGCTCCTGGTGGATCATCGAGATCCCCGATCGCAGCGCATCCATCGTGTCCTGAAACTGAACCGGCTGGCCTTTGACTCTTATTGCGCCCTTATCGGGCCGGTAAATCCCGATAAGGCATTTCATTAGCGTGGATTTACCGGCCCCATTTTCGCCCATCAGCGCGTGCACCGTTCCCGGGCGCACGCGTAATGAGACATTATCGAGCGCCTTCACGCCGGGAAAGAACTTGCTGATACCTTCGGCTTCTAGGGCAAAAGCGTTCATACATCAACCTCCGTACCGCTGGGCCTGGAATGGTTATTTTTGGTTGCGGCTGACGAAATCAGACATGTTTTCTTTGGTAATCAGCTGGTAAGGGACGTCGATGAATTTTTCTACTTTCTCACCGTTAGCCAGCTTGATGGCGGCGTTGACCGCGCCTTCACCCTGACCTTTCGCGTCCTGGAAAATCGTGGCGATCATCTTGCCGTTTTTGAGCATCTGCAGCGCGTCGGGGGTGCCGTCAACGCCGGCGATCAGAATATGGTTTGGATTGCTGCCCAGCGCCTGCAGCGCGCCAATAGCCATTTCATCATTGTTTGACGCAATGGCCTGGATATCTTCCCCGCTGGTCATCCAGTTGCTCACCACGTCCACCGCGTCATTACGCATGAATTTGGCGGTCTGCTTTTGCACAATTTTAATATTCGGGTATTTTGCCACCACCTCTTCCACGCCCCTGGTGCGGTCGCGGGTCGATTCATTCGCCAGATCGCCCAGCAGAATCGCGACGTTTCCTTTACCGTTCATCGCCTTCGCCAGCGCTTCCATCTGCAGACGACCGGCGAGGACTGAATCCGAGCCGACGTAGGCCATTTTGTCCGTCAGCGGCAGCTGCGGGCGACGGTTAACGAACACCAGCGGAATACCGGCTTTGGTCGCCTGATCTATAATCGGTTTCACCGCGTTGGTGTCGACCGGGGCAACGATGATGGCATCAACGCCCTGGCCGATGAAGTTCTGAACCTGCTGGAGCTGCTGCGCCACGTCGCCCTTGGCGTCTTCAACCTGCGACTTGACGCCATCTTTTTGCATCTCTTTTTGCATTGCGGTACGCAGGATCGTCAGAAAGTTATCATCAAAAAGCGCCATCGAAACGCCGACGGAAATATCTTTTGCCATAACAACCGCAGGCAACATACAGGCTAACAAAGAGGCAACAATCGTTTTCTTGATATTCACAGTTGATCCTTGAGCGTCGTTGATACGCCAGTTTATTGAGATAAATGAAAAATTCATTTCATAAATAACGGGGCAAACACCTGCCTGTCCTTCGGCCAGAGCACGCGTCTCTGCCAGCGCCGTCGGCTCACCCTTCGCTAAAAACCGCTAAAATCAGTTGATTTATAATGAATTATTAAAACAGCAGTTCATTAATCATCTACGCTTGCGGTCATCACATTTCAGTCAGTTTGTTTCATTAACAACTTATTTGAAACTTTTATAATTAAATAACTGAAATGAAAATTTTAAAACCACGTAGTAACAGAACTTTGACAGATATCTAACATTGCTGCATAAACGAGCGAAAAATGAGAGGCGGCCAGCAGTTTGCTCACGAGCCGATAGGGCGGGACTGGCATTCAGCAGGAGATGGTTTCATTGGGGAATCATTCATGGATGGACATGCTTTATCATGGATAGACACTGGAACGATGCGCCGCCGGGAGCGTAGACTGCGCCCTTCCGGTTCTCCCGATCTCGACAGGACAGTTATGCTGCGCTCCTCAATCTATCAGCCGCTGATATTCGCAACGGCGCTATCGCTGTCCGCTTTCGCCCAGGCCGCGCCTGATGTCGAGGTGGGCTTTTCACCGGAGGGATCGGCCCGGCAGCTGGTTCTACAAACGATTAATCAGGCCCACATCTCGATCCGCATGATCGCCTACGCCTTTCAGGCTCCGGATATTGCCCGTGCGCTGGTGGCCGCCAGGGATCGCGGCGTTGACGTGCGGATCGTGGTGGATAAAAAGCGCAACCGCGCGAAAGCCAGCCGGCTCATGATGCAATATATGGTGCAACATGGCGTGCCGCTCCGCGTCGATGGCCACTATCACATTCAGCACGACAAGACGATTATCGCCGATGGCGCAACGGTGGAAACCGGGTCATTTAACTACGCCCCTTCGGCGGAAACGATGAATAGCGAAAACGTAGTGGTTATTCGTAACCGGCCGGAGATTGCGAGGAAGTATATCGCACACTGGCGATCGCGGTGGGCGCAGGGTACTCCCGCCGGCGGGCTATAAGCGCACTAAATAGCCGCCCGCAGGCGGTTTGCCGGCAGGCTAGTGGATAATTTTAAGCGTCAGCTTATAGGGGCTGGTTTTACCCTCATCGCGCGCGCCGCCCATTTGGTACACGCGAACGGTATATTTCCCGCCGGTCGCCAGGCGCTGCTCGAAATCGCCTTCACGCATGGAGCCATTAAAAACCGTTTCATTAGCCGGGTTAATGACGTTGAAATAGGGATGGTGGGCGCTGCTTTTCATACTGACGCGCATCGTCTGGCCCGCTTTAGCCACCAGCGTATAGTCTTTCACATCGGCCCCGCTCACCGCATTATGGAGCGTGGCGCCGCTGGTGCCTTTAGCGAAATGAATCGGCTGGGTATTTATTTTATAATTTGCCAGCGATAATACCGGCGTTAATAAACAACCAGCACAGATCAAGCCGCCAACAATTAGCTTTAATTTTCTCATTTAATTAACACCTTATGTTTTTATACCCGCTGTTATATCACATAAAGTGGCCGGGTCCGTTCCCGTTATTTCCCCCGATGGAGTAAATCCTGATAAATAGCGGTCAACTGGCCGCCCGGACGAAACTCCTTTTTAATCCACTGGGTCACCTGCCCGGTCGCCGCGTGCTGGGTGGCGAGGAGCATTCCCGAATCCTGGCGCGGGTTGTGGATCTGGCGCGTCACCAGCAGCCGCTCGTCCATCGCTTCATGGACCATATAATCCGGCAGAAAGCCAATTCCCTCGCCGAGGATCTGGCACTGGCACTTGGTATTAAAATCCGGCACCAGGATCGCCTCCTGACCATGCAGCAGCCAGCCGACCTTTTTATTAATCGTATTCGCGGTGTCTTCCACCATGATATTCGGATACAGGCGCAGCTGGCTTTCGGAGATAGGCTCCGGCATAAACGCCAGCGGGTGATCCGGGGCAATGGCGAATACCCAGCGAATCGCGCCGATTTCGGTGTAATCAATGCCGCCGCCGTCAAGCAACGTATCCGGGGCGCCGATGGCAATGTTGGCCTGATTATTAATAATGGCGTCCCAGACGCCGTTATAAACCTGGGTGGTGACGGTTATCTGGCAGGTGGGAAACTGTTTTTTAAGCACCTGCAGCAGGCGCGCGGTGTGGCGCGGCGTATACAGCAGCTGATTAATGCAGATCCGCACCCGCGCCTCGATGCCCTGGGCGATGGTATCGATGCTGCGCTTGATGGCGTGGAAATCATTCAGCAGGTCGGTGGCTTTGCGAAAAAGGTAGTAGCCGGATTCGGTGAGCTCAATGCTGCGGGTATTGCGGGTAAACAGCACCACGTCCAGCCCGGTCTCCATCCGCTTAATGGTATAGCTGATGGCGGAGGTCGTGAGCCCCAGCTCATCCGCCGCCTTGCTAAAGCTGCCAAAGCGCGCCGCCGTGGTAAACGCCAGAAGATTCTCTTCGGTAAAAATTGAGTTCATGCGCCCGCTCCTGCTCTCGTCAACCGGCCATCCGTTAGATCCTCACGCTGAATGTATTTGCTGCGCTGATGATTGGGCAACCATTTTTGAATAACTTTTAACGCCATGCTGACAGCCTGGCCGAAGGAGCTCCCGGTTCCTTCGGCCAGCGGCGTCGTTTCAGGCCTCGGGTTTCGACGTCGCTTCGCTCAGCCGACGGCCGGTATACTCGGAAATAAGGCCGACGCAGTTGCCGGCAAAGAAGCCCAGCAGCGTCACCGGCCAGTTCAGCCCGGAGGCGAAGAATAGCGTCATGCCGAGAAAGCCGCCGGGGATAAACGAAGTCAGAGCAAACCGTCCCTGCCAGACAATCACGGCCGAGAACGGCACCGTGACGATGACGCTGGCCCAGAAGCCCGATATGCCGCTCAGCGCGGCGACCCATCCCGAGGCCAGCGCCGCAAGAAACGCCCACACCGCCCCGGAATAGTTAACAAACAGGCTTTTGATAAACCCCTCTTTTCCCCCGCCCGCGGCGTAAAAACTGCAGAAGGCGACGAAGCCAATCGTACCTAATAATTCCCAGCCGTGCTCAAGCCCAACCTGCGAGGAGATCAGCTGCCAGACGCCGGCGCTAATTCCGACAGTAATCCCCGTAGCCGTGAGTCCGTTCATCTTGTCCTCCTCCGGTTAACCGTTTCCAGGAGTCGTTATTACGTTCGGCAACTATATATAAATAAAACCCGATTGCATTAAGGGGAATACGGAGAAACCAGCAAAGGGTGCGCCACCGCACAGTCTGCATCCATTATTAAATAACATTCAACAATCGGCCGCTTTCCGGCGAATAAATTTTAAGCGGGTTCTTTTATCATTTTTTCATTGCTATTCTCAGCCCATCGACCAAAAGCATCAGCGCAAATTTATCCGGAGCCGGTTTATGTCCAGGGAAAATCTCATCACTGAATACCTGTTAGCGGCGGAGCAAGGAAACCTCGCACAATTAAAACAGTGCCTGCTCCAGGGCGTTAATATTAACAGCACTAACCGCCTCGGCCAGACGGCAATTGTCCTTGCCAGCCTCCATCAACACTATGACTGCGTGGCGCAGCTTATCGATGCGGGAATCGATATTAATAAACAGGACCAGACCTGTTTTAACCCCTTCCTGCTAAGCTGCCTGAATAATGATTTAACGTTGCTGCGTTTAATTCTTCCCGCCGCTCCGGACCTGAATTGTTTAACTCGTTTCGGCGGAGTCGGCCTGACCCCAGCCTGTGAAAAAGGCCATCTGGCGATCGTCAAAGAGCTGCTGACGCACACCGCGATTAACGTTAATCACACCAACTTTGTCGGCTGGACGCCGCTGCTGGAAGCCATCGTGCTCAACGACGGCGGCGACACGCAGCAGGCGATCGTTGCGCTGCTGCTGGAGCACGGCGCCAGCCCGCATATGACCGATAAATATGGCCGAACTCCGCTGGAGCTGGCGCGGGATAAAGGCTTTAGCGAAATAGCCCGGCTGCTGATTGCCGCGGGCGCCTAGCCGAGGAGAACCGCTATCGACACCTCCGGACGGCGGTGTGTGCAAGCGCTAACTGCGGACGAACGGTTTCTCGCACAGCGCGGCAGCGGGCGGGTTGAACAGCTCTTTTCCCGGGCGGTAAATCTGTTTGTTCCGGGTCCGCAGCGGATGCTGACGCTGCTTTGCGCGGATTACGATAACGCGCCCAACAGCTGTAGGTTGGCACTCACACACTTTGACAATCTGTTGCGGCCCGGCCAGCCGGTTCGCTTTCTTGATTCAGGCATCGCGTTCGGCGATAGCGGATGGATAGAGACATCGCTATGCCGGCGCTGGCAAATGGCCAAACCGACGCTGAGCGTCGACCGCCTGCGGCATATTCCGTGGCGGCGCTGGAGCCAAACGCTCCGCCAGCAGCTGCGCGAAGATGAAACTTTATTTCTCTATCGCGGCAATAATCCTTTTCATCAGGAAATTAGCCGGCAATTACGGCAACGCCGCCGCATTTTACTAGCGGCCCTGCAGCAGGGAGAAGAAATTACGCCTGCGGTATCCTCGATGCTGGGGTTGGGTATTGGCCTGACGCCCTCGGCGGATGATTACCTGGTTGGCATGAGCACTATTTTATTGCTCCCAGGACACCCGGCAGAAAAATACCGGGAAGATTTTTTATTGGCCCTCCAGCGCACCGGGAATAATACCACGACGCTCAGCGCCATAACCTTAGAGGCTGCATTAAACCAGCGTTACAGAGAAAGTATTGCGCGCTTTATTCATTATTTACTGAATGAACCAGAATCTTTTTCTGTCGACGCTATTGGCGATATTAAAAATATTGGCTCAAGTTCCGGCTGCGACATGCTGTACGGCATGGCGGACGCCTGCGCCCTGAGCCAGGCGTATGGAGGAAATGATGTCAGTTAAAATAATCGTTAAGCCAAATACCTATTTTGATTCCGTTTCGCTGATGTCGATTTCGACGCGGGCTAATAAGCTCGACGGCGTCGAGCAGGCGTTTGTGGCGATGGCCACGGAAATGAACAAAGGGGTGCTGAAAAATCTCGGGCTGCTGACGCCGGAGCTGGCGGCAGCGAAAAACGGCGACCTGATGATCGTCATTAAGGGTCGCGACGGCGCGGACAACGAACAAACCCTGGCGGCCATCGAAGAGCTGTTCCACAACAAGGCGCAGAGCGGCCAGCATGAAGCCCGTTATGCCACGCTTGCCAGCGCCAAAAAGCATCTTCCCGAGAGCAATCTCGCGGTGATTTCGGTCAACGGCCTGTTCGCCGCCCGGGAAGCCCGCCAGGCGCTGCAAAACGACCTTAACGTTATGCTGTTCTCCGATAACGTCACGGTAGAAGAGGAGCTGGCGCTTAAGCAGCTGGCCCATGAAAAAGGTCTGCTGATGATGGGGCCGGACTGCGGCACCGCCATTATTAACGGCACCGCCCTGTGCTTTGGCAACGCGGTGCGCCGCGGCAATATCGGGATTATCGGCGCTTCCGGCACCGGCAGCCAGGAGCTGAGCGTCAGGATCCACGATTTCGGCGGCGGCGTGTCGCAGCTTATCGGCACCGGCGGCCGCGATCTGAGCGAAAAAATCGGCGGCCTGATGATGCTGGACGCCATCGGGATGCTGGAAAACGATCCGCAGACCGAAATCATCGTCCTGATCTCCAAACCCCCGGCTCCGGCGGTGGCGCGGAAGGTCGTTGAGCGCGCCCGCGCCTGCCGCAAGCCGGTGGTGGCCTGCTTCCTCGGTCGCGCCGAAACGCCTGCGGATGAGAGCGGCCTGCAGTTTGCCCGCGGCACCTACGAAGCGGCGCTGAAAGCGGTCGCGCTCTGCGGCATTACGCCCGCAGACGACGATCGCCAGGCTGCCGATCGGGCGCTGATTGCCGAGGTTCGCGGGCGCCTGACTCCGCAGCAGAAGTATATTCGCGGCCTGTTCTGCGGCGGCACCCTGTGCGATGAAACGATGTTCGCGCTGCTGGAAAAAGAGGCCGAGGTCTACAGCAATATCCAGCCCGATCCGGCCCTGCGCCTGACGGATATCAACCGCAGCATTAAGCATACCTTCCTCGATTTTGGCGACGACGACTTCACCAACGGCAAGCCGCACCCGATGATCGACCCGACCAACCGCATCCAGCGGCTATTGCAGGAGGCCCGCGATCCGCAGGTCGGCGTCATCGTCATGGATTTCGTGCTCGGCTTCGGCTCCCATGAAGACCCGGCCGGCGCGATGCTGGAGGCGATTAAGCAGGCGCAGGCTATTGCCGCCGCCGACGGGCGCCCACTGGCGATCCTCGGCTACGTGCTGGGCACCGACCTCGACGCCCCTTCCCTGGAGCAACAGCGCCGCATGCTTAGCGATGCGGGCGTCATTCTGACCAGCAGCAGCAGCCATACCGGCCTGCTGGCGCGCGAGTTTATCTGCAAAGGAGAGAAAGCCTGATGAGCCAGCCACTATTCAACCAGCCGCTGAACGTGATTAACGTTGGGATCGCCCTGTTCAGCGACGATCTGAAAAAGCAGCACGCCGCCGTTACTCAGCTCGACTGGACGCCGCCGGGCCAGGGAAATATGCGGATAGTACAGGCGCTGGACGCCATCGCCGACTCCGCGCTGGCCGACAAAATCGCCGCCGCCAACCAGCAGGCGCTGGAGCGCATTATTCAGTCGCACCCGGTGCTGACCGGCTTCGACCAGGCCATTAACGTGGTTCCCGGCATGACCGCCAAAACCATCCTCCACGCCGGGCCGCCGGTGCAGTGGGAGCAGATGTGCGGCGCAATGAAGGGCGCGGTGACCGGGGCGCTGGTGTTTGAAGGCCTGGCACAGGATCTGGATGAGGCCGCAGAGCTGGCGGCTTCCGGGGAGATCATCTTCTCGCCGTGCCACGAGCACGACTGCGTCGGCTCAATGGCGGGCGTCACCTCGGCCTCAATGTTTATGCATATTGTCGAGAATAAAACCTACGGCAACGTGGCGTTTACCAACATGAGCGAGCAGATGGCGAAGATCCTGCGCATGGGGGCCAACGACCAGAGCGTGATCGATCGCCTCAACTGGATGCGCGACGTTCAGGGGCCGATGCTGCGGGACGCAATGAAGATCGTTGGCGAAATCGATCTGCGCCTGATGCTGGCTCAGGCTCTGCATATGGGCGACGAGTGCCACAACCGCAACAATGCGGGCACCACCCTGCTGATCCAGGCGCTGACGCCGGGCATTATTCAGGCCGGCTATTCCGTCGAGCAGCAGCGCGAAGTCTTCGAGTTTGTCGCCAGCAGCGACTACTTCTCCGGCCCGACGTGGATGGCGATGTGTAAAGCGGCGATGGATGCGGCCCACGGCATTGAGTACAGCACCGTGGTCACCACCATGGCGCGCAACGGCGTCGAGTTCGGCCTGCGCGTCAGCGGCCTGCCGGGAGAGTGGTTTACCGGCCCGGCCCAGCAGGTTATCGGCCCGATGTTTGCCGGCTATAAACCGGAAGACTCCGGGCTGGATATCGGCGATAGCGCGATTACCGAAACCTACGGCATCGGCGGTTTTGCGATGGCGACGGCCCCCGCTATCGTCGCGCTGGTTGGCGGCACGGTTGAGGAGGCTATCGATTTTTCACGCCAGATGCGCGAAATCACCCTCGGTGAAAACCCCAACGTCACCATTCCGCTGCTCGGCTTTATGGGCATCCCGACCGCTATCGATATCACCCGCGTCGGCAGCAGCGGCATTCTACCGGTGATCAATACCGCCATCGCGCATAAAGATGCCGGGATCGGCATGATCGGCGCCGGCATTGTCCACCCGCCGTTCGCCTGCTTTGAAAAGGCGATTTTGCGCTGGAGCGAGCGCTACCTCGCGTAGCAAAGAGTTGTCCGGGAGCGGCGCAGGCGCCGCGTCCGGGCAACGGTGAACAGCAATAGCTCTCTTACCCTCTGTAGCGGAATCTGGACAATGAAAGAACTCGTGGTCGTTGCCATTGGCGGCAACAGCATCATAAAAGATAACGCCAGCCAGTCGATTGAGCATCAGGCCGAAGCCGTGAAAGCCGTGGCGGATACGGTGCTGGAGATGCTGGCATCGGACTATAACATCGTGCTCACCCACGGCAACGGGCCGCAGGTCGGGCTGGATTTACGTCGCGCCGAAATCGCCCACGAGCGCGAAGGCCTGCCGCTAACGCCGCTGGCCAACTGCGTCGCCGATACCCAGGGCGGCATCGGCTATCTGATCCAGCAGGCGCTCAATAATCGCCTGGCCCATCGCGGCGAGCAAAAGGCGGTCACGATCGTCACCCAGGTTGAGGTGGATAAAAACGATCCGGGGTTTGCTCATCCCACCAAGCCGATTGGCGCATTTTTTAGCGCAGCCCAGCGCGACGAGCTGCAGCGGGCTCATCCCGACTGGCGCTTCGTCGAAGATGCCGGACGCGGCTATCGCCGGGTGGTAGCCTCGCCGGAGCCAAAGCGCATCGTCGAGGCCGAGGCCATTCAAACCCTCACCCGCCAGGGCTTCCTGGTGATTGGCGCCGGCGGCGGCGGCATTCCCGTGGTGCGCGGCGAACAGGGCGATTATCAGAGCGTGGATGCGGTCATCGATAAAGACCTTTCCACCGCGCTGCTGGCGCGTGAGATCCACGCCGACGTGCTGGTTATTACCACCGGCGTTGAAAAGGTGTGCATTCATTTTGGCAAAGCCAACCAGCAGGCGCTGGGAACGGTGACGGTCGGAGAGATGACCCGCTATATGCAGGAGGGCCACTTTCCGGCGGGCAGCATGCTGCCGAAAATCGTCGCCAGCCTGGCATTTTTAGCCCACGGCGGCAGCCGGGTCATTATTACCACCCCGGAGCGCCTGCCCGCCGCGCTGCGCGGGGAAACGGGCACCCACATTGTGCATGACTAACTGTGCATGACTAAAGGAAGAAAGATGAACAAAGACAATAGCCGCCGGGAATTTATCACCCGCAGTGGAAAAATAGCCGCCGCCGCGGCCCTGCTCGGCGCCGCGGCGCCGTCCGCCTACGCGGACAGCAGCGCAGCGGCCGCCTGCAGCGATCCTCAGGGGACCATGAGCCTCAGCGATAAACACTATTACCTCGATAACGTGCTGCTGGAGAGCGGCTTCGGCTATGAAAACGGAGCGGTGGTCCATACCCGCACCGAACTGCAGACCCTGGAGATTCGCGACGGGAAGATAGCGGCCCTGCGGCCCAATAAAAGCCATCCCGATGCCACCCTTCCCCGCTATGACGCGGCGGGAATGCTGATGCTCCCGGCGATGCGCGACATGCATATCCACCTCGATAAAACCTTTTACGGCGGCCCGTGGCGCTCCCTGAACCGCCCGGCGGGCACCACGATTCAGGATATGATTAAGCTTGAGCAGAAGCTCCTGCCGGAGCTGCAGCCCTATACCCAGCAGCACGCGGAGAAGCTGATCGATCTGATCCAGTCCAAAGGCTCCACCGTCGCCCGCAGCCACTGCAATATCGAACCGACTTCGGGGCTAAAAAACCTCGAAAACCTGCAGGCGGTGCTGGCGCGGCGCAGTCCGGGATTCGAATGTGAAATCGTCGCCTTCCCGCAGCACGGCCTGCTGCTGTCGCACTCCGAGTCGCTGGTACGCGAAGCGATGCAGGCCGGGGCGCACTATGTCGGCGGGCTCGATCCGACCAACGTTGACGGCGCGATGGAGAAGTCACTCGATACCATGTTCCAGATCGCGCTGGATTATGACAAAGGGGTGGATATTCATCTGCACGAAACCAGCCCGGCGGGCGTGGCGGCGATAAACTACATGGTAGAAACCGTGGAGAAAACCCCGCAGCTGAAAGGCAAGCTGACCATCAGCCACGCCTTTGCCCTGGCGACCCTCAACGAACAGCAGGTCGATGCGATTGCTGACCGCATGGCGGCGGCGCGGATAACCATCGCCTCAACCGTGCCGATCGGCACCCTGCATATGCCGCTGAGCCAGCTGCGTGAGAAAGGCGTGTTTGTGATGACCGGCACCGACAGCGTCATCGATCACTGGTCGCCGTACGGCCTCGGCGATATGCTGGAAAAAGCCAATCTCTACGCCCAGCTCTACATTCGCCCAAATGAGCAGACGCTCTCCCGCTCGCTGGCGATTGCCACCGGCGACGTGCTGCCGCTGAACGATAAGGGCGAGCGCGTGTGGCCAAAAGTCCAGGACGACGCCAGCTTCGTGCTGGTTGACGCCTCCTGCTCCGCCGAAGCGGTGGCGCGCATTTCGCCGCGCACCGCAACCTTCCACCGGGGCCGGATGGTCTGGGGGAGCGTGGGCCGCGCCCGATCGTCGGCCAGCTGACATAAAAAAGCCCCGGGATGCCGACGCGCCTCGGGGCTTTGCTTTTTACGGCCGCTTATTTCTGCGGACGCATTGCCGGGAACAGGATCACGTCGCGGATGGTATGGCTGTTGGTAAACAGCATCACCATCCGGTCGATGCCGATGCCCAGACCGGCGGTCGGCGGCAGGCCATACTCCAGCGCGGTCACGTAGTCTTCGTCATAGAACATCGCTTCGTCGTCGCCGGCGGCTTTAGCGTTCACCTGATCGAGGAAACGCTGCGCCTGGTCTTCGGCATCGTTGAGCTCGCTGAAGCCGTTGCCGATTTCACGTCCGCCGATAAAGAACTCAAAGCGGTCGGTGATCTGCGGATTGACGTCGTTACGCCGCGCCAGAGGCGAAACTTCTGCCGGATACTCGGTGATGAAGGTCGGCTGAATCAGGTGCGCTTCCGCCACTTCGTCAAAGATTTCGGTGACGATGCGGCCCAGGCCCCAGCTCTTCTCAACGTTGATGCCGATAGATTCGGCAATCGCTTTCGCCGCATCGAAGTTATCCAGATCCGCCATCTCGGTTTGCGGACGATATTTCTTGATAGCCTCGCGCATGGTCAGCTTTTCAAACGGCTTGCCGAAGTCGAAAACCTGGTCGCCGTAAGGCACTTCGGTTTTACCCAGCACGGTCTGCGCCAGGGTGCGGAACAGCGACTCGGTGAGTTCGATCAGGTCTTTGTAATCCGCGTACGCCATATAGAGTTCCATCATGGTGAACTCGGGGTTATGGCGCACGGAGATGCCTTCGTTACGGAAGTTACGGTTAATCTCGAACACGCGTTCAAAGCCGCCAACAACCAGCCGTTTAAGATACAGTTCCGGCGCGATACGCAGGTACATGTCCATGTCCAGCGCGTTGTGGTGGGTGATAAACGGACGGGCGGAGGCGCCGCCGGGGATCACCTGCATCATCGGGGTTTCGACTTCCATAAAGCCGCGAGCCACCATGAACTGACGCATCGTCGCGAGGATCTGCGAGCGCACTTTAAAGGTGTGACGCGAGGCGTCGTTGGAAATCAGATCCAGATAGCGCTGGCGATAGCGCGCTTCCTGATCCTGCAGGCCGTGGAATTTGTCTGGCAGCGGGCGCAGGGCTTTGGTCAGCAGACGCAGCTCGGTGCAGTGGATCGACAGTTCGCCGGTTTGGGTTTTGAACAGCTTGCCGCGGGCGGCGATGATGTCGCCGAGGTCCCACTTTTTAAACTGCTCGTTGTAGACGCCTTCCGGCAGATCGTCACGCGCCACGTACAGCTGGATACGGCCGCCGACGTCCTGCAAGGTGACGAAGGAGGCTTTACCCATGATACGACGGGTCATCATGCGGCCAGCCACGGAGACTTCAACGTTCAAGGAGGTAAGTTCTTCGTTGTCCTTGCCGTCAAATTCAGCGTGCAGCTGGTCAGAGGTATGGTCACGGCGAAAATCGTTCGGGAACGGGATACCCTGCTCGCGCAGCGCAGCCAGCTTTTCGCGACGGCTTTTCAGTTCATTATTAAGGTCAATTGCCTCATCGGCACTTTGTGCTTGTTGTTCAGACATGTTGGTTCCTCATAACCCTGCTTTCAAACTTGCTTCGATAATTGAACCAGGTCACCATCCGGCGCGGCCCGTCTCGGGCGTCATCACCGGAGAACAATCTTAACGAACCTGGCTTCACTTCCGGCCGATCTCACTCAGCCATCGCTTCACTAACGATTTTTAGTCTTCGGCTTCCGCACCAGCCAGAATATCCTCCTCCTGATTATTGAACGGTGCAAGGAGCGTATGCCGCTCCCGCACTTGCGATAGCCTCATGGCTTACGCGCCGCCGCCGGGAATTTCGCCGGCGGCGCGACGTTTGCCGAGGCTGCAGGTTGCGGCAAACGCCAGCACCACGATCGCCGCCACGCAGCCGAGCGTCCATGCGCCCATCTGGGAGAAAAAGTGCTGATAAGCGGCAATGGCCGTTTCGCTGATTTGCGATTCGGTGGTCCGCTGCGCCACCATCCCCGCCAGCCAGTTGGCGACCGCGCCGGTGGCGAGCATGTAAATACCGGTCAGCACCCCGGTCACGCCGGGCATGTTGAGGCGGGTAATCTGCGCCATCGCCACCGGGTCGATAAACAGCTCGGCAAATCCCATCAGCGCCAGCCCGCCGACCATCAGCCCCATTGAGGCCTGGCCGTCGACGGCTGCGTGGCGGGCGTTAAGCGCCAGCAGCATAAATCCGCAGCCCATCAGCACCAGGCCAAAGGCAAATTTCAGCCATACCCGCAGCGCGGAGCGGGCTGCGCCTTCCGGGCGCATCAGCCACGCCAGCACTACGCCCGCCGCCATCACCGCCACCGCGTTGACCGACTGGAACAGCGCCGTCGGCACTTCAATATTCAGCAGGCGCCGGTTAACGAAGTGGTCGATAAACAGGCTGATCGAGCTGCCGCCCTGCTGCGCCAGAACCCAGAACAGCGTGCCGGTCAGCATCAGCAGAACGATTTGCCACAGCGCCCGGCGGTGCTGCGGAGAGCGGATCATAATCCGCGCCACCATCTGGGCGGCAAACACGCAGACGATCGCCAGCAGATAGCCGGACCAGTTATTTTCCAGCAGCAGCGTAAAGAACACCGGCGCCACGCATAGCATCACCGCCAGCCAGCCCCAGGCTGGCAGCACAAACGTCACCGCCCGCAGCGCCTGCTTGTCGACGCCGCGGGTGTGGCTGAAGTAGCGGCTGCCGCTTAAGAAAATCAGCAAACCGATAAACATGCCGATCCCCGCCAGCGCAAAGCCAATGTGCCAGCCGTACCACTGGGCGGTCAGCCCGCAGGCAATCGGCGCGGCGATTGAGCCGACGTTCCCCGCCGCGTAGAGCAGCGAAAAACCGCCGTCGCGACGATGATCGTCAACGGCATACAGCTCGCCGAGCAGGCAGCTGATGTTGGATTTGAACAGGCCATAGCCGCAGATAATGATCGCCAGCGCGAGGTACAGGCTCCAGGTTGAGTCGGATTCGACGCCGAGCACCACGTGGCCGAGCGTCATCAGCAGCGCGCCGGCAATGACCGCCGTGCGATTGCCGAGCAGGCGGTCGGCAAGCCAGCCGCCAAGAATGGGGGTAACGTAAACCAGAGAGGCGTAGGCGCTAAACAGACTGATGGCGTGGCTGTCATCAAAGCCAAGCTGATGGGTGAGATAGAGGATAAGTAAGGCACGCATGCCATAAAAGCTGAAGTATTCCCAGATTTGAATCGCCACGATGTAATAGATCGCGCGCGGCTGTGAGGGTGTTTTCATGAGGTCTCCTTGCAGCGTGAAAAAGGGAAGCGGCAGGCCACTTCCCTTCGGTGCTTCAGTTACTTGTTGTTTTCGTCTTTCAGCACCTTAACGGTGTAGCGACCATCCGCCTGACGGTATGCGCCGTGGATATCGGTTTCGAAGCCCGGGTAGTGGGCGCCGATTTCGCACAGCATCTGCAGGAATTCCAGCACCGGACGGCTCTCTTCGGCGATCATTTCACCCGGCATAACCAGCGGAACTCCCGGAGGATACGGCAGGATCATGTTGGCATTGACGCGACCGACCATCTCTTCGAGATAGACTTCTTCCGTCTGACCGTGCAGCTCTTTCTGGAACGCGGCGTACGGCGTTACTATCATTTTTGGCAGCACTTCGAACGCACGGAACATCAGGTCCGGCAGGTTGTGATGCTCAACCAGTTTGTGAATGTTCTGCGCCAGCTCCTGAACGCGCATGTTTTCATAGAATTCAGGATCTTCACGGTACAGAGACGGCAGCATGTTTTTCACACGCAGGTTCAGATCGAACGCGCGTTTGAAGTCGGTCAGCGCGCGCAGCAGGCTCAGGGCCTTGGTTTTGTCGATACCAATGCTGAACAGGAACAGCAGGTTGTACGGACCGGTTTTCTCCACCACGATGCCGTGTTCGTCGAGGTATTTCGCCACGATGCTGGCCGGAATACCGAACTCGTCCATGGTGCCGTCTTTTTTCATCCCCGGAGTCAGCAGAGTGACTTTAATCGGATCGAGGTACATGTGTTCGTTATCGATGTTTTTGAAACCGTGCCATGCGCTGTCAGAGCGCAGCGGCCAGCATTCAGCCCCGTCGATATGCTCCGGCTGCCATACGTCGAAGAACCAGCCCTCGGACTCGCCTTTCAGACGTTTGATCTCTTTACGGAACTTAATAGAACGTTCAATAGAGCCGTCGATCAGACGCTTACCGGCGTTACCTTTCATCATCGCCGCGGCGGTTTCGGTGGACGCCACGATCCCGTAGTGCGGGGAGGTGGTGGTGTGCATCATGTAGGCTTCGTTAAAGGTTTCTTCGTTGATATCACCTTTCACGTGGATCATTGAAGCCTGGGAGAACGCCGCCAGCAGCTTGTGGGTGGACTGGGTTTCGTAGATGATTTTCCCTTCCACACGACCGCCGCTCATCCCGCATTTACCGGCATAGATTGGCGAGAAGTTGGTGTAAGGCACCCACGCAGAGTCAAAGTGGATGGATTTCACATCGAGGTTTTTCTTGATGAAGTCGGTGTTGTACAGCAGACCGTCGTAGGTGGAGTTGGTGATCACCGCATGCACCGGCCAGGTGGCGTTCGGGGTCTCTTTAACGCGCTTCGCGATGGTCGCGTGCTGGAATTCGCTCTGCGGGATACCGCCGAGGATACCGTAGGCGTTACGGGTCGGGCGGAAGTAGATTGGCGTAATGTCGCTCATCATCATCAGATGGGTCAGCGATTTGTGGCAGTTACGGTCAATCAGCACGGTGCTGCCGGCCGGAGCGGAGTACATGCCGACGATTTTGTTGGCGGTAGAGGTCCCGTTGGTCACCATGTAGCTGCGTTCAGCGTTAAATACGCGGGCGATATACTCTTCCGCTTCTTTATGCGGGCCGCTGTGATCCAGCAGGGAGCCGAGCTCAGAAACCGAGATGGAGATATCCGATTTCATGGTGTTCGGGCCAAAGAAATCGTAGAAGATGCTGCCGACCGGGCTTTTCTGGAAGGCGGTACCGCCCATGTGGCCTGGGGTACAGAAGGTGTATTTGCCTTCACGCACGTATTTGAACAGCGCTTTGGTCAGCGGCGGCAGAATAGCATCGATATATTCATCGGTGTTCTGTTTGATTTTGTCGGCGATGTCGTCGGCCGCGCCCAGCGCATATTCGAAGAAGCGAACCTGCATGCGCAGATCGTTGAGGCTTACGTCCAGCGTGGAGTAGGTGTTGGCGAAAGCGTACAGCGGCATATATTCGTTCAGCTTGCTGATCTCTTCGCACAGCTCAAGATTGTATTTATCCCAGTCGAAGATAACGCCGCACAGGCGGGAGTTATTTTCGATAAGTTTCAGTAAATCTTCGCGGTCGTTCGGATAGACAATACGGAAGTCCAGGCGTTCAAGGGCGCGATGCAGCTCACGGATAGGCTCTTCTTTAAAGTAGACGCCCATATGATTCATGATTGCGATAACGTTCATAGTCAAATCTCCAGATATAGAAAGCCCCTCCCGTCGCGTGGTGACAGGTGCAGGAAGGAGCTCCAGGAAAAGGGGTTACTGATTAATGCGCGCCAGCGGTAGAGTTGTCAGCAGGGTCATTTTCATGCTGGCGCTGGTGCATTTTGCGGCCGTAGAACATCAGGATAATCAGGCTGACGATAAAGGTACCGGCCAGTTCGAAGGAGCTTGCCCCCATCAGGGCGATGAAGCAGAAGCCGCAGCCCAGCACCGAACAAATCAGGCTAACCAGGTTACGGATGTTGATGCCTTCGAAGCGAATCAGGTCAACGCAGGAGTAGAAGTAAGGCAGCATGGTCAGCAGTACCGCGATGCCGGTCAGCTCGCCGAACAGGTCAGATGCTTTACCGCCGCTGGAGTTCATCAGGGTAATCAGCACCATCAGCACGGTCATTTTCACCGCCGCCAGCAGCAGGCCTTTTTTCGGGTTACCGTTGCTATCAAGCTCGCCGTAGATTTTCGGGAAGTTGCCGTCGTTGGCGGCACGTACGCCGGCCTGTCCAACCAGCATCATCCAGGAACCGAGAGACGTCAGGCAGGCAAAGGCGGTGAAGGCGGAAACCATCGGAGCCGCCCAGCCGCCGAGGATAGTTGAAGCGCTAATGGCGAACGGTGCGCCCGATGCGGCCATCTGGGCTGCAGGGTACATCCCGGCAATCACCTGAGTTGCGGCGATATAAACGATACCTGCCAGCGCGGTACCCAGCATGGTGGCCAGCGGCACGGTACGTTTCGGGTTTTTCACCATCCCGGTACTGACGGCAGCGGATTCAACCCCGACGAAAGCCCACAGGCACAGCAGGATACTTTTGATTACCGCGTGGCTGTCGGGGGTGGTGGAGGTGTTCCAGTTGGCCTGATAGGTTGCAGCGTCAAACCAGTGCCAGCCGACAACCGCCGTCATGACCACCGGAATTAATACCAGCACCAGACCAATTGTCGTCAGGCGGCTAACCCAGGTCCCACCGAGCATATTAACGAAGGTAAATACCCAGACGATCGCGATACAGGCGATACCGGCCGGAACCGGGTTATTTAATATTGGGAAGAATGTCGACAGATAAGATACGGCGGTAATCCCGATCGCCAGGTTACCAATCCAGTTGGCATGATAATAAAGCACCCCGGTCTGAAAACCGAACGCCGGAGATATTTCACCAGCGTACGCAATTGGCCCCCCCTGCTGCGGATTTTTGGTCGCCAGTCGGGCATAAACATAAGCCAAAGACATTGCGCCAATAATAGAAATCACCCACCCCCAGATAGCAATTGAACCGATACTGGCGAGGTTCGCGGGTAATAATGCAATACCGCTCCCCATCATATTACCGGCGACCACGCCGGTACAGGCAAATAGCCCGATCTTCTTGGCAGAACTCATGTTTGCTTTTCTCCTAAGTTTATTTGGGAGGTACAGATCATGATAGTGAATCTTTTATTGACCCGACCAACTGCCAATAAGATTACTGACTCATACGAGATAAGTCCTAAAGATAAAGTGAAATAACAGCAAACGTCAGACAAATGATACTTTGACCTTTTTGGATTAACATATCAGGATGACATGTTGATATCATAAAAAGATAAACATCATTAAATTACAGTCAGTTACAATACGCTCTCAGTGTTGAAAATGTGTTGCAACCGGCAGTTAAATTACCGCATAAATATAACAACCACCGGCCTCATGAGAAACATAAGTTTAACCTCACCAGGCCCGAAACCATTCGCGCGGTGAGGGTTTACTTATTCTGAAGAGAGGAAGTTATCGAGATATGGCACAACGCGCGTAACCGAGGTCTGGAATACCGCGTTTTCAATCCAGTAAAAAGTGTTTTCGCCCGGACGTAAATTAAAGGCGGTCAGGTAAGCATCGGCGGCTTCCCGGTTCTCCCCCTTCATTTCGTAGACTTTACCCAGCAGCACATAATTCATCCACGACATTTCCAGGTCGATGCCGGTATTAATCGCGTGGTACGCTTCGTCTACTTTCCCCTGCCCTAGCATATCGACGGCTTTAATTTGATAAAACACCGCCAGATCTTTAATACCCGGCATATCGCCAACCCGGTTTATTTCTGCGTACAGCGCCGCGAGCTGCTGTTCATCCAGCGGCTGTTGCGAATGGCGTAATACATCTACCAGCGCCTTTTCCGCATACGCATAGGAAAAGTCAGGGGCTTGTTTAATCACGTCATCAAGCAGCGCACTGGCTTTCCCTAATGAATCGACATCACCATTCATTAATAGCTGATGCGACTGATAGAAATGGGTCAGCGCTATGCTTTGCGACGGCTGGTACTGCTTAAGCATGGTCTGCATACGCTCCGGCCACGGCTGCTTCAGCGCTTCCGACAGGCTGTTCAGCAGGTCGTTTTGAATCGACAGCTGGTTGTCGCTGGTGATGAAATAGCGCTTGTCCATCATGGTGGAGCCGTCGGCGTTATCCACCATCTGCACCGACATAAAGCACTGCTGGGCGCGATAGTGCCGCTGGTTGACGAACTCGATGGTCAGGGTTTTACCGGAACTGCTCGGTTCGTTGATGTTGTAGTTGGTTTTATCATGCACCATAAAGGTGGAGAAGGTATTCAGCGACGTGGTGACCAGGCTGCCAAGCCCCACCGCGTAGGAGTGCTGGGACGCCCAGTTGGTGCAGGAGTTGCCGTCAAGCAGGTGGATATCGATATCGCGCGGGTTTAACAGCAGGCGGGCTTTATTGACCGGCGCGCGCGATTCGATGCTCGACAGCGCCACCAGCGCCACGCAGGTTCCCAGCGCCAGCAGGAACAGACCCCAGACAATAAAGGTGCTGATCCGCTTACGTTTCTCGGTTCTGGTTGGGGGTTGAACGTCGGGCGCGGCGGGCGAAGATGGCGCAGTGGCTTCCGGCATCGCCTGCGGCGCGAGCGGCGTCAGCTCTTCCCCCTCCTCCGTACACCAGATAGCCGGCACCGTCAGCTTATAGCCGCGCTTCGGTACCGTTGCGATATATTCGAGGCTACCGTCGTCGCCATCCTTCAACGACTTGCGCAGTTCAGAAATGCTCTGGGTGACAACATGGCTGGTCACAACGTTGCGCGTCCAGACATTATCAATAAGTTCATCCCTGCTGAGCACCTCGCCAGGGTGGCGGGCAAAGAAAACCAGAAGATCGATCAAGCGCGGTTCAAGGGTAAGCTGGCGTCCCTTCCGGCTAATTTGGTTAACAGAGGGGGTAACCAGCCATTCTCCAACGCGAACAACAGGTTGTTGCATAAAAAGAGCCCAAACGAAAAGGGAAAGGCGGGATGATACCACATTTCCCCTACCTATTTATGATAGGGGTCATGACCTTGAGCGCGTTATATCACTCTGCATTTATTAAGTTTAGCCATTTTTTGTTTTTAGACAAAATCAGCAATAGTCTATTAACACTTTTGTCATTTCATTAAAAATAGCCGGGGACTATTCTGCGTCCATCATTTATTCAAGGTCCGTTCCGGGGGGCGCGAGGGTTTACGCGCCGGCGGCGAACGGACTCCTGGGAGACGCATCATGCTATTTAATCGCTACCCTTTATCCGCGCTGCGCTGAAAGGCGGGGGCCAGGAGGGCTATCTCGACTCCCCCCCGTCGCGGCGAAGTAAACCGGGACTCGCCCGGAGCCCTTTTGCTCCGGGCCTTTTCGCGCCTGACGAGCTAGCGATAGCGCCGCACCGCCTGCTCCAGCGCCGTAATATCCTCGCCGGACAGCAGCGCCAGCAGGTCGTCTTCCGGCAAAACGTAGAGGTTCAGCGCAAGCAGACGCTGAATATCTGACTCCGCAAAGCGGTATTTGATAAATTTGGCGGATTACCACCCACCACAGCATACGGCGGCACGTCTTTGGTCACCACTGCTCCGGCGGTAATCGCCGTCCCCTCGCGCAACAACCTCCGCAAAGTCGGCAAAGAGCCCGCTTCCCCTTATTTACTGTGACCGAGCCAACGTCCTGAGAAATGACTGCGGGCTGCGGGGTGTACAAATATCGTGAACCGTTCATACTTAACTGTATAGATGAGTCATTGATTTTTAATATTAATTTAGTATTAGCACTGTCGTGTAGCACAATAAATAAAAAGGAAGACCGGCCAATGAAATACAAATTAGTCAAACAGGTTATGGATAATGATGCGTTAAGGAACAGCTTCATTGACCTGGCTATTAAGACCTTTGATCTCTCATTTAAGGACTGGTACAAAAAAGGCTACTGGACCGGGTCATATATTCCCTACGCTTTCGTTGATAATAATAGAGTTATCGCTAATGCCTCCGCCAACGTCATCGATCTGAAGTGGCAAGGAAAGATCGTCCATTATATTCAGATCGGCACCGTGATGACCGATACCGACCATCGCGATAAAGGCCTCGCGACGCGGTTGATTAACCACATTCTGGATGACTGGAAAGATAAAGCTGATGCGATCTTTCTGTTTGCTAACTCTACTACCGTGGATTTCTATCCACGATTTGGTTTCGAGCAGTACGATGAGTATCAATATACCCTGCCGGTGACTCCAACCCCGGGAGACTTCCGCCGGCTTGATATGGATAAAGAGAGCGATGTGGCGATCCTGAAGCACTATTATCAAAAATCCAATCCCTTCTCTCAGCTCTCGGCGCACGATAACTTCGGCCTGCTGATGTTCTATTGCTCCGCGTTTATGAAGCACTTCGTCTACTATTCGGAAAAAAATGGTGCCGTGGCGATCGCGATGCAAAACGATCGCGCGCTAATCTGCTTCGATATTTTCTGCGACGCCACCCGTTCGATGTCAGCGATCGTCAATGAGCTCGCCGACCAACAAACTCAGCTGGCGATTTTAGGCTTCACCCCGATCGAAGGTCGAATCGGCGAGTATGAAAAAATCGAGGGTGACGACTTTTTATTTATCTATACCGCAAAAGAGAACATTTTTAAGGGCAACAAGCTGATGTTCCCGACGCTATCGCATGCCTGAGCCGCGGCGGCGGCTGGCCGTTGGCTTTACGCACCGGAAAATCCCCTTATGAGCCCTCATGAGGGGACAAAACGGCGGATGAATGGCACTCCGCTCTCCTTTATTATTTATCGCCAGCATTAATGACATCGCTTTATTTTTACTTTATCGCTACACATTGTTTTAAATAGCCGTTCAGGAAGGGGTGAATAGTGTTGACTTCATCTCCGGCCTGATAGAGGATCCCTTACTTATAACGATCTTTTGCGGCGGCGGCGAAAGTTAAGCATTTATTCCGCTTCAGCACGGGCAAAAATAGAGCCCTCCCGTCTTTAGATCGCGCCCTGTCGAAACCAGCAATGAAATAAATTAAAAATGTCAATGATATAAGTCAGAACCTAAAGAAAAATAAGAAATAAAAAGATCTGAGGTTCAATGATTAAAATGGCAACCTTCCGTACTAAAGATTACTTAAGATAAATTAACTACCAAAAACAACACAACCCGCCTTATCATTTTCACCATGAGTTCAGACGCTCCCTGTGAACAATTAAAATTGCGGGCATTTTCTATGCATGAACAAATAAGCTCACCCGATCGGCAGAGTAAGATAATTAAACCCGATACCGAACACTACGCTTACCTGGATCTTGAATTATTATTAAAAAACTATAGTGGCGGTCGCCTTACGGATATCCCGCCGTCAACGGAGATCTCTTCTTATTCATATATGGCGAACCAGTACGTAAGCGACGGCCTTGAGACGCTAAAAGCGTCGATAAGGCCCTGCGGCGCCGGGGATCTCTTTGTTCTTGAAGAAAGCTACTTTCCTAATATCTGCGCTCTTCTCGCGGTTATTCAGGTGCTGATCATTCGCGGCAACGCTTCGGTTTTAATTATCAGCGATCGCCAAATAAAAGACGGCATGGCTGATTTTTTCATCTCTAAACAGGCCGGCTTACGGGAATGGCGTAGAAAGCTCAAGAGCAACAATGTCGCCAGCATTGGTAAGCTCCTGAGATATTATAGCCAAATGCGCAGCGGCGGCCATTTAACAAAAAGAGAGTATGACGTTCTTCGTGCCGCATATACCTCGCCGACCCGCGGTGGCGTCGAACGCATACTCTGCATGAGCAATAAACAGGTCTCCCATTACTACCTGAGAATTAAAGATAAGCTCGGCGTAAATAATAAAATCGCTCTGCTCAACTATATTGGCTGGTTATTCCCTTAACCAATTTGGGCCTGCCCCCCTACACCTACGTTTAACAACCAGGAGGCCTGGTGAAGAAAATAAAGCTCGACATGGACGTTTTTGACGCGGCGCTACTCCGCCTGGATTGGGTATTTGAATCATTTGAGCAGGTTTGTTTGTCTTTCTCCGGGGGCAAGGACTCAACCGTCTTATTTCACCTGGCGGCAACCGTGGCGCGCAAGAAGCGGAAAAAGTTCGTGGTTCTGTTTATTGACTGGGAGGCGCAGTATCTATTAACTATTGAGCATGTGGAAAAAATGCGGGCGCTCTATCAGGACGTAATCAGCAAGTTTTACTGGATCGCCCTGCCGCTGACCACGGTAAGCGGCGTATCGCAGCACCAGCCGGAATGGATCTGCTGGGAACCCGGCGCCGAATGGGTGCGCCAGCCGCCGGCTGGGGCTGTGACCCGCAGCGCCGACCTTCCCTTCTACCAATATCCGATGACCTTCGAATCCTTTGTGCCGGCATTTATTCAGTGGCTGGCCGCCGGACGCAGCCTGGCCTCGCTGATCGGCATTCGTACCGACGAATCGCTGCACCGCTATATGGCGCTGACATCGCAGACAAAATCGCGCTTTGATAATGAAAAACCCTGGACTACCGCGCTGCCGGGGGGCGACAGCTACACCTGCTATCCGCTGTACGACTGGCGAACTCAGGATATTTGGATCTTCAATGCGAAATCAAAGCTGCCCTATAACCCGCTGTACGATTTGATGTACCGCGCCGGCGTCACGCTGAAAAACATGCGCGTTTGCGAGCCTTTTGGCCCGGAGCAGCGTCGCGGATTGTGGCTGTACCACACGCTCGAACCAGAAACATGGGAGAAGATGTGTCGCCGGGTATGCGGCGCGCACGGCGCGGCGAAATATGCGAACGAAAGCGGCGACTATTTCGCCCTCAGGACGCAAATGCGTAAACCGGAGCAGCATACCTGGCGCAGCTACGCGCTGTTCCTGCTTGAAAGCATGCCGGATAAAACCGCGGAGCATTACCGCAACAAGATCGCCATCTACCTGCGCTGGTATCAGACGCGCGGCTTTCCGCAGGATATTCCCGATGCCCAGGAGAAGGATCTTGGCTTCCGCGATATCCCCTCCTGGCGCAGGATCTGCAAAACGATTCTCAAGAATGATTACTGGTGCCGGACGCTGTCATTCAGCCCGACCCAATCCCAGCATTATAAGAGATACTGCAACAATATCAGTAACAAACGAAAGACATGGGGGACGCTGTAATGTCAACGGATATCAACAAGGTCGTGGCCGAATACCTTGACTCTTTCTCAGATACAGAAAGTAAGATTGACGCCATTAACCAGCTTAAAATGCTCATCCACCGGCACAGTCCCTTCTGCGATGAGCCCGTGGACTGCGTATTGTGGGTCGACGCCGAATCAGTCACGGCCAATGACTATAATCCCAATAGCATGAGCGCAACGGAAAAAAAGCTGCTGGAACGCTCGGTAGAAATGGATGGATTCACCCAGCCGGTGGTGGTCGCTCGCCAGCAGGAGCAGTATCTGGTTGTCGATGGCTTTCATCGCCACCTGATAAGCGCTTCCAACCCGCAGATTCACCATCGCCTTCATGGCTATCTGCCGGTTACGCTGATTAACTCATCGCGTCAGGGGAAGAAAGAGCGTATCGCCGCGACCATTCGCCACAACCGCGCCAGAGGGAAACACCAGATCGCCGCGATGTCGGATATTGTGCGCGATCTTTACCGCCTGGGCTGGGACGATATGCGCATCGGCCAGGAGCTGGGAATGGACAAAGATGAGGTTTTACGCCTGAAGCAGATTAGCGGGCTGGCGGAGATTTTTATCAATGATAACTTCAGCCAGGCCTGGACGGTTGAATAGCTCGATGGCCTGAGCCCGCCATGATGCGCTCCCTACTTTTCTGCCGGGATAACCGATATATGGCCGTTACGCTCCAGAATGGCATATTTTATTTTGCGAAATTCCGTAATGCCTTGATTTTGACGCGCGGCGACCAGGATGTCGTCGCAAGAGACGTCGACCTTTTTCAGGTTATCGGTTAACGGCACCCCGTCGGCCACCAGCACAACAGGGGAGCCGTCAAGCGCCGACTCCGCGCCAGAAATATACTTTTTCATTAACCCAAACAGAATATCGACCACCACCAGCGTAATAATCGTCAGCATTGCCCCGGTAACCGAAAAATCGTTGCCTAGCAGGGCCTGCTGCGTCGCCTCGCTGATAATCAGCAGCAGGATCAGATCGAAACTGGTCATTTGTAATAATGCACGGCGTCCGGCAATTTTAAATACCACCAGCAGGATTAAATAAATGGCTAACGCCCGGAAAACCATCTCCATACCAGCCCCCTAAGGATAAATAAACTGCCAAAAGCGGATTTCAGGCTCGGCGTTCACCTGGATGGAATTCTCCGTTCTCCCCGGCTTCGCCGGCGTGACGTACAGCCAGATGGAGAAATCACCTTTATTTTTCACATTGTTATAAATCAGATACAGCGTCTTTCCCTGGCTATACATACCGTCCGGCTGTGGCCAGATGCTGCCCGGCTCATAATTTTCAATAAAATCGCCGCCGAGGCTGAATACATATTTATCAGCCGGGAGCGGAAGTGCCGTGATTTTGAGGCGAAACTCTTTTTGTAACCGACCAAAATATTCATAGTCGACTTTTACCGTTCGCGGCGCATTGACTTTTTCAGCCTCACTAAAATACCCGACAGAAAATCCACCGGCTAATGCAGCGCAGATAATAGCCAGCAGAATAACCAGCCCCACCGTCCTTGAGGCCGCCTCAAAATTCAGCAAGCGCTGACTCTCTTTTATACCGGGCAACTTCACCTTATTACCTGCCATTCATCACCCCGCCGCTTCGCCTGTAAACTATAAGGCCGATGATTTACAAGGAAACATTGCTTTAAGGCTCAGCCTATTGCCTGATTAAGCAATAGCAAGCACGCTTAATATGTCAAGCTGATGGCGCGATGAAGTCAGCATGAGGCTATTCTCGATACCAGTATTGTGCCGGTTTTAATCCAGGCGTATTTGCTGCGATCGCGAAGGTCTGCGGAAAGGCGCCGCTCCCCCTGAGAAATAACGGGCAGCGGCGCAAACGAGTTTTAACTATAATCACCCAGCACCTACATTTTCAGCGAGGCCTGTCGTGTTAGCCAATCTCCTTATCGCCCTGGTGGCCGCCATCCACCTCTACATACTGATCCTCGAGATGTTTCTATGGGATACAAAAACTGGTCACAAAGCCTTTAACCTGAGCGCTGATTTTGCTCGCGACACTCGGGTGCTGGCCGCTAACCAGGGACTGTACAACGGCTTTTTAGCGGCGGGTTTACTATGGGGGTTATGGGCGGGAGAGAGCGGCTTGCAGTTTAAAGTCTTTTTCCTGTGCTGCGTTCTGCTTGCCGGGATATACGGTTCGATTACGGCAAGCAGGAAAATACTCTACGTTCAGGCTTTCCCGGCCATCGCGGCGCTGGCTGCTCTGCTCATCGGCTGACGGCGGATAAAATAAGCCGGCGCTACCGGCCTGCTGCAAATTACGCTAAGTTGCTTAATAATCAGCCACTCCTTAATTACGGCCGGCTTTTCTTACTCTTCGCGGAGGTCATCCTGAACACGTTCAGCATTATTGCCATACCTTTTTTCACTCTTGCCGTTGTTCTCTTAACCCTGGGCGCGACCAGGAAGAACCGGGCGTGCTTTATCGTTGGCGGCGTGCTGATGTCCTCCGCCGTTGTCAACGCGGTGATTGGAATGTCGCTTTAGCGGGACGCCGGAAAAACGCCCCGACCAGCGGCTAAAACGAGCGCGCCGTACGGCATTTGATGCGCGATCCCCCGCCTGAGCGGAAAAGGTCCGCGCTTATCAGAAGCGCCATGCGGCAAACAGGACGCCGTTAACCTGCCCTGACTTTTGCGTAACGGGGCTGTCGGCGGCATCGTTTTGCAGATGCTGCGCGCTGATCCGGGCGCCGATCAGCCATGCCGGCGTCACCGAATAGTCCATACCCAGCTGCCAGCCTACTTTCTCCAGCCCGGCCCCGCTGTCGTAGCGTGACAGGCCGCTGCGCGCCGACTGAGCGGCGGTGACGCCGTACTGCGTCTGCATGTAATCGCTGTCCCCCCAGCTCAGGCTTGGGCCGGTATAAAAGCGCAGGCTCTCCAGCGGCCGCCACTGAAGATGCGCCCAGGAGATGAGCTTAAAGCCCTGCTGATTCCCCCCGATATCCTGGGTCAAAATCACGCCGCCGTTGAAGAGCCTATTTTCATACACAGCCGAGCTAAAGGCGCGCGGCGAGAAGCGAATATCGCCCAGCCCTCTGAGGTGTTCATCATCAGACTCCTGACGGGGAGAGAGATCCGCGCCCACGCCAAGCGAAAAAGTCCAGCTTTCGGTGCGGGCAAACTCCCACCCCAGCGCCGTAAGATCGTCCACTCCGCCGACAAAAAACGGCCCGTAAGCCAGCTTTAATGCGGGTACGAACGTCGTTTTGGACTCTTTAGCGCCGGAGTACTTCGGCTTTACTCCCACGCCGCCGCCGATAAAACCGGAAAGTCCGTTATCAGACGGCTCGGCGATGGCGGGAAAAGTTGCCGTAGAGAGCAGGCACAGGAGCGTAAAGGGTTTAGCCAACGTGGATAGCATGTAGATGATCCTTACCGTTACAGGAAGCCGACAATGAGTTGGCTTATTAGAACAGGCTCCTGTAACCCCTCTTTTTACCTCCGGTAAAGTTATGTAACTGCGACAGGCATACGCACCTGAAAACAGGCTCCCCCGCCGCTACGGTTGCGTACCGAAAGGGCGCCCCGGTGGTATTCGGTGATTGAACGAACCAGCGCCAGGCCAAGCCCGTAGCCGTTTCCGCTGCTGCTGAGCCGATAAAATGGCTCGAAGATACGCTCCATTTCCGCTTCCGGAATGCCGAGGCCGCGATCTTTCACCTCGAGGGTGAAGTGCTCCCGGTCGGTAAGCTTCAGGACGACCGAAATATCATGACCCGCATAGCGCCGCGCATTTTCAATCAGGTTGCGCAGCAGGCGCCGTATTAACCGCGCATCCACCTCGGCTGTCACATGCTCAGCCCGTAACTCCACCTGCGCGCTGGCGCACTCCTCGGCCGCAATGGCGGTTATATCAGCCGGCTGGAAATCGCCGGTAATGACGCTGGTCGCCAGCGTCAGGCGGCTCAGCGTCAAAATCTCCTCCACCAGCTCATCCAGCTCACCGACGCTGCGCCGCAGCTCGCGGGAGGCGGGCGACTCCTTCTGCACTAATAACGCCGCCGCCATTTGAATACGCATCAACGGCGAACGCAGCTCGTGCGAGGCATTAGCCAGCATCGTTTTTTGTGATTGAACCAGCTGCTCAATCTGTGTGGCAGCACGGTTAAAACTGGCCGCGAGCTGCGCCACTTCATCGCGCCCGGTAACCTGCACGCGCGCGCCAAGATTGCCTTTGCCGAGCGACTCGACGCTCTGCTGTAACGACTCCAGGCGGGCCGTTAAGCGACGGATCACCGGAAACGACACCAGCACCACGCTGGTCGTCATGGCCAGCAGCATCAGAATAAACAGCCACGGGCGCTTTTGCCGGTCGCTGCTTAGCTGAATGACCAGCACGCGCTTATCCTTGAGCTGCCAGACAAAACGCGTGCCGTACCAGTCATCAAATAATCCTCCTGACGCCACGCGCAGCGGGAAAGAGAGCGGCGGATTAAGCGGGCGGCTAAGCGGAGAGCCATCGGCGGCGTACAGGGAGAAGCGCGTATGGGTGCGCTGGATCCAACTATCGATGGCCTGGAATTGCACGGCGCGCGGAGCGGAAGCTGGCGGAAGATTTTGTTCCACCAGCTCGGAGAAGGTGGCGAAGGCGTTCAAATGACGGTTGTTATCGTTGTTCCATAGCCACAGGGCGATAGTGCAGATCACCACCAGCGCAAGGGCGCAGCTAAAGGCAAAAAAGATCTGCAGGTGCATGGGAAAACAGGCGAGCCGTTTCATGAGTTCGGTAGTGCTGAGAAGACGTAACCGACGCCGCGCACGGTAATGATGCGCTTCGGCACCTGCGGATCGTCCTCGATAGCCTGTCGGATACGCCCGATATGGACATCGATGGCGCGATCGAAGCTGTCATAGCTTTCGCCGCGCACTGACTGCCAGATCTGTTCGCGGTTGAGTACGCGGCCCGCATTGCGCGCCAGCGAGACCAACAGGTCAAACTGTAAGGAGGTCAGGCTGCAGGCTTGCTGGTTAAGCGTGACGCTGCGCGCTGCGGTATCAATTTCCAGCGCGCCGGAACGAATGACGCTGTCGCCGCCCGACGCCGCTCCGGGCTTCATACGCCGTAACACCGCGCGCATGCGCGCCAGCAGCTCGCGCGGCTCAAAGGGTTTTGCCAGATAGTCGTCGGCCCCCACTTCGAGCCCGATAATACGATCCGCCGGATCTCCCCGGCCCGTCACCATAATAATCGCCGGGTCGTACTGGAACCGGGTGCGAATCTGCCGACACAGCGCCAGGCCGTCGGCGTCGCCCAGCATCAAATCCAGCAGCACGACATCGAACTTGCGTTGCTTCATCTTATTTTGCGCGTCCTGCGCGCTGGCGCTGTGTACCACGCTAAATTCGTACTGGGCAAGGTACGGCATCAGCATGCCGGCCAGCCGGTTATCATCCTCAATCAACAAAACGGACGTCATCTTTATCTTCCACACCAAAAGCATTGCGCCAATGAATTAAAGACAGCGTCAGCTATCAGTTAGTTTCAGGCAGCAGCGCGGCGCCCGATAATTACTTTGCCCGGGCGGCCCAGCGCCCTCCGCATGCGACCCGACGGCGATGCCTGTCCGCTCACGGATAAAAGCCGGACCCGCAGCGTAGGCTGGGTCCGGCGTATAGGCTCAAGATTTAACGAACGCCAGCAGGTCCGGGTTTATTACCTCAGGATGGGTGGCAAACATCCCGTGCGAGAGCCCCGGGTAGGTTTTCAGCGTCCCGTGCTTCAGCAGCTTGATTGATTTGCGCGCGGCGTCATCGACAGGCACCACCTGATCGTCTTCGCCGTGCATTACCAGTACCGGTACATCAATCGCCAGTAAATCCTGCGTAAAGTCGGTTTCAGAGAACGCTTTGATACAGTCATATTGCGCTTTGGCGCCGCCTGCCATGCCCTGACGCCACCAGTTATCGATCAGGCCCTGGCTGATTTTGGCCCCCGGGCGGTTAAAGCCGTAGAACGGACCCGACGGCACGTCAATGAAGAATTGCGCGCGGTTGGCGGCAAGCGCGGAGCGGAAGCCATCAAACACGGATAGCGGGAGCCCTTCCGGGTTAGCGGCCGTTTTTAGCATAATCGGCGGGACCGCGCCCATCAGCACCGCCTTCGCCACGCGCCCTTTTTCGGCCCTGGCGACATAGCGTGCCACTTCTCCACCGCCGGTAGAGTGGCCGATATGGATAGCATTTTTCAGATCCAGCGCGCGGGCAAGTTCAGCGACGTCGGCGGCATAAGTATCCATCTCGTTGCCGGTATCGGTCTGGTCGGAACGCCCATGACCGCGACGGTCGTGAGCAATCACCCGATACCCCTGCGATAAAAAGAACAGCATCTGATTATCCCAGTCGTCAGCGCTTAACGGCCAGCCGTGGTGGAAAACGACGGGTTGCGCGTTTTTAGGGCCCCAGTCTTTATAGAAAATTCGGGTACCGTCTTTGGTAGTAATAATGCCGTTGCTCATAGGAATATCTCCTGTCTGTGATGAGAATGATGTCATACCCCGGGCTAAGGGCGAAAGTGACAGCCCGATACCGGCAGACAACGTACCGCTGAGGATCAGCAGACGCCGCCGTGAAATCGCAAACCGTTCGTCTGGCATATCCGCTCCTTTATCGTTCAGGTCATCGCTGTTGTTGGCCGATGGAGCTATTGTTATGGAATACGTCGGGAGATAGAATTGTCAAAAATGACACTATAAGAGGCAAAAATGACAAATGAAGCCTTCTGTTGAAAAGAGCATCGTGGCGGAAGTGGGTCTGCTGATTTATCCCGAGTGCCAGCTGGCGGCGGTATATGGATTGACGGATATGTTCAGGATCGCGGCGGACTGGGCGGTGAGCATTTCCGGCGAGGAGCGCGTTCGCGCGATCCGGGTGTCGCACTGGCAGGTCATGCCCGACGGCGATACGGTGGCGTGCGTCTGGGACAGCCATCCGGATGAGCCGCATCGCCTGAGCCACGCGATAGCCCCACCCAGCCTGGTCATGCCCGCTCAGATGAAGCCGATGGCGGCCCCTGCCGCCTGGATGAGCGCCCTGTACCATGACGGCGTGACGCTCTGTTCGGTCTGCGCCGGAGCGTTCGTACTAGCGGAGACCGGGCTTATCGATCATCGTCGCGCAACGACGCACTGGGCGTTTGCTCAGACCCTGTCGGAGCGTTTCCCGGAGATTGACGTCGCGGCGGAAAATATGGTTATCGACGACGGCGATATTATCACCGCTGGCGGCATTCTTGCCTGGACAGATCTCGGCCTGACGCTGATAGAGAAGCTGCTGGGAAACGGTACCATGCTGGCCACAGCGCGTTTTTTACTTATCGACCCTCCCCGCCGCAAGCAAAACACCTATTCGGCATTTATTCCGCATTTCGACCACGGCGACCCCGTCATTCTGCGCGTCCAGCATCACCTCCATGCGACATATTCTGAACAGCAAAGCATCGATGAAATGGCGGCGCTGGCGGGGATGACCCCGCGGACTTTTCTCCGCCGCTTTCAGAAAGCGACGGGCGTGCGGCCAACGGAGTATCTGCAGCAGGTTCGCATCATGAAAGCGCGGGATGCCCTGGAGTTAACCGGGCGTTCGGCCGACCGTATTGCCTGGGAAGTGGGATATACCGATCCCTCAGCCTTCCGCAAGATTTTTCGCAAAATCACCGGCGTAACGCCGGGACAGTACCGGCAGCGTTTTGGTCTGGAATAAAGCGGCCTGCCGCTGCCCCGGCTTAATTTTAATTAACGAACAAAGGCACCCGGCATATTATTTAATTGCCGCCACGTAAGGAATTAAGCAGAAATGTTTATAACTTGATGTTTTCTTTTTTCAATTGTATGATTATCGCAATAATATTCTTAATATGATAAAGGCTGTTAAATGTTCGACGTAAAAATCCGTGAAGTTAGTCACGAACTATCGGCCAAAGAACGGAATGTCGCCAATTATATCATTGAAAACAAACAGTCCTTGAAAAGTATGAGTATTCAGATGCTGGCTAAGGTAAATGGCGTGAGCACCACCACTATTTTACGCTTATGCCACAAGCTAGGTTATCAGGGGTTCAGCGATCTGAAAATTGATTTGATGACCTCATCCAGCACGCTAAACAATAATAAATTTCTCCAGGAGGATATTTGCCTTGATGACTCAATAGAGGCCGTTAATGCTAAAATCCTGCAGATAGAGAAATCATCAATCGATGAGACGCACGCTCTTGCTAATGCCGGTACGCTTCTTGAAGCCAATGCGCTGATCAGGAAAAGCCATAAAATCGTTATTTATGGCGCAGGCAGCAGCGGCCTTGTAGGGAAAGAACTTGAATATCAGCTAATCAAAATTAAAAAGGATGTCAGCTGCCATCTGGACTACAGCATTCAGTTTAGTATTGTTAATACCCTGGATGAAAACGATCTGCTGATTATTATCTCGCATTCTGGCGAAAACCAGGAGGGCGTGATGCTATTGACCCTGGCACAGCAGCTCCGCGTCCCCTCCATTGCCGTGACTAAAATGGGGCAAAGCCGCATTTCCGCCTTAGCCGACATCGTCCTGCACACGGTTTCTACGGAGAGCGTCTCACGCCTGATCCCCATCCGCTCCAAAATGTCGCAGCTGGCGGTGATTAACATGCTGGTGACCAACCTTTTCGTCCAGCAATATGACGAGCGCTTGCTCAAACAAATCCAGATGCGCGCCGAGCGTTTTTATCGTCAAAATCATAAGCCCTGAAGCTGCCGCCGCTCAGCCGATCGCCTTGCGCGGCTGAGCATCTCTCCCAGCGCCGGCGGTGTTCCGCTCATCTCCGCGTCTTAAGCTCGCCCCTACTCCTCACTCCCCGGCCGGAAAACGGCCTCTGAAAGCTCAAGCTGGCTCATTGCCAAAGAGCGATCGTTATCACATATCGGTCAAAATAGTGTTTCACGGTATTTCCTTAAGCAAAAAGTAATAGTATTACTATAATTAAAATTAATCATAGTAACAATATTACAAAAAAGGAAAGCTATGTCAGCCGAACTTCCCGTCATCTTGATCAGCCACGGCCCCTTTGCCCAGGGAGCCCTCACCTGCGCGGAGATGCTCATTGGTAAGCAAAGTCATGTTTTGGTTATTTCCATTGAGGAAGAGAGCAATATCAACGAGGTGCGCGCGCGGCTGGCCGAGGCCTATCGTGCGCTGAATAAAGAAAATGGCGTTCTCATTCTGGTTGATATGCTGGGCGGTTCGCCCTGTAATTTAGCCAGCGAGCTGGTATTAACCTATGATGACGTTGTTTTATTCTGCGGATTTAACATTCCAACGCTGCTTGAAGTCTTTAACAACCGCGACCTGCCGCTGCCTGCGGTTAGCAAACTTATTGCTGAAGTATTTCCGCAAAGCTGTTTCAACGTCGGGGATATTTTAAATGAAGAACAGCAGCAAGCCGCCGATCTCTAAGGGGAATATCATGCCAGTTAATGTTGCAAGAATAGACGACCGCCTTATCCACGGCCAGGTAATTACGACCTGGGTAAAAAATCATGATATCGAGCAGGTGCTGATTATTAACGATAAGGTCGCAGGCGATAAAGTTCAGCAGTCCGTGCTGACCATGTCCGCGCCGCCTGAGCTGAAGGTCCTCGTTTTTGGGGTACAAAAATTCATAGATGTTCTGAAAAAAACGGAAATAAAGAAACGCACGATGCTGTTATTCACCAATAGCGTCGACGTCAATATTCTGGTGGCAAACGGTTTAAACATTACCACCCTCAACGTCGGCGGCATGCGCATGCAGGAGGGGCGCAAAAGCCTGACCCGCGCGGTTGCCGTTACGCCGGAAGAAGAAGCGGCGTTTAAATCCCTTATCGCCAAAGATATTGCCGTAGAAGTACAAATGGTGCCTAAAGACCCCGTCATTGAGCTTCACACGTTACTTAAATAAGTACCTGGAACATTTATTTTATAATAAATGAGGAATATCAAATGTTAATTGAAGCGCTTTTAGTCGCTATCTGGGCAGGCATTTGCTCAATGGATGACGTGGGCCCGCAGATGCTCCGCCGGCCTCTGCTAACCGGCACCGTTGCCGGTATTATCATGGGCGATACGGTTCAGGGACTGGCGATCGGCGCCACGCTGGAGCTGATGTGGATGGGCATCGGCAACGTTGGCGCCTACTCCGCCCCCGACATTATTGCCGGCTCTATCATCGGCGTCGCTTTGGGGATTGCCTCCAAAGGGGGGATTGCCGCAGGGATTGCGCTTGCGGTTCCGGTCTCTATTTTATGCCAGCAGCTGCTTATCGTATGGCGCTCTTTCGCCAGCTTTCTTAACCTCTGGGCAGAAAAATCTATCCATGATGGCAACTACCGAGGGCTGGTTAAAGTGCATTACTTCTCCACTCCGCTGTGGTTTTTAATTCGCGCCATCCCCTGCTTTCTGGCGATCTACTTCGGCGGCGATCTGGTAAGTAAAATTTTAGCGGCGATCCCTGAAAACGTCTTAACCGGTATGGGCGTCGCATCAAAAATGATCCCGGCCGTCGGCGTATGTATCCTGCTATTGATGTTATTAAAAGGCAGAATGTGGTTTTTCTTCTTGCTCGGTTTCATCCTGACAACGTATTTGAAGCTGCCAATTATTCCTATCACCTTTATTGCCCTGGCGTTTGCCGTTTTGTATGACATGGCCTACACCAACGGAATTAACAACGCTAACAATGCGACGCCGGACGAAAAAAACTCCGCCGCGACATCTGAAGAAGAGTACGACTTATGAATACCGAAAATATCCGTACAGACGTCAGTGAAGAGCACGCTTCCCATCCGCGCAAGCTGAATAAAAAAGATCTGAATCGTATTTTTTGGAATCTGCAAACAATGTCCTTTTCATATAACTATGAAAAGCTGCAGACCATCGGCTTTGCGCACTGCATGATCCCCGTTCTTGATAAACTCTACGCGCAAGCCGATAAAGAGACACGAATTAAGGCAATGCAGCGCCATTTCGAGTTTTTTAACTCGCAAATAAACACCGGCGCTCTTATTTTAGGCATCACCGCCGCGCTGGAAGAAAAAACGAGCGAAGAAGAAAAGGACGCCGTTGTTTCCGTAAAAGCCGGATTAATGGGGCCGCTGGCCGGCCTGGGCGACAGCCTGTTAAAGTTTACCTGGCTACCCATCTGCGGAAGTATTGGCGCGGCCTTTGCGCTACAGGGTAATCTCATTGGCCCGGTGCTGATGTTTCTGTTATTTAATATCGTCAACATTGGTACCAAATACTTCTTTATCCACTATGGCTATAACAAGGGCGTAGATTTAATCGAGCAGTCGAAAAATTCCAACATTATTCAACGTATCACCAACATCGCCAACGTTGTTGGGGTTATGGTGCTCGGTTCTTTAATCGCCACGACGGTCAAAATATCAACGCCGTTGGTCATTGCGGTGGGTCAACAGTCCATCAAAGTGCAGGAGATGTTTGATAAAGTTACGCCTAATTTATTAACCCTGCTTTTTTCTTTAGGCGTGTTTTTCCTCGTCAAAAGGCTGCGCGGGAAATATACCGTAACGCTCATTATTTCGATGATAGTGCTCGGCGTTGTTTGTTCGACCTTCGGTATTTTAGCTTAAGGATAAAAAATGCGTTTATGTCAGATCCCGTCAGTATCTAGAAATAATAAAAATTATCTCACGCTTTCTTTTACCGCTCCCGCGGAAAACGCAGCGCTGTACTGGACCAAAGATAATGATGTCAAAACAAAAGAGCGCTACCTTATTACCCAACATGCCGCCAGCCCGTATGAACTGGAGGACCCTTTACGGGCCGAACAGCGTATCTATTTTATTCTGGAGCACAGCGGCCGGTCGATCCTTTTCGCCGAGCGAACGCTGCCGGTTTCTGGATTAAATAACTTCCGCGATTTTGGGGGGTATCCCGCAGCCGGGGGGAAAACCGTAAAATGGGGCGTGCTATTTCGCTCCAACCATTTGTACAAACTCGATCGGCAGGCGTTATCCTACATCCAACGCCTTAATATTCGATCCATCATCGATTACCGAAGCGACAATGAAATCGCCAAAAGCCCGAACGACCGCGTCGGCGAAGAGAGAACCTACCATTTAAACGCAACGGCACAAACGGCGGAGCTGGCGGCACAGTTTTCTGCGGAACCCAGCAATGAAGATCGCGCGTTAATCGAAAGCGTGATGCGCGACATCCCCGCGGAATTAATTAATGGCCGAGGCGCGCAGGTTTTAGAGCAATATCGCCACTTTGTGACCAGCGAAAAATCTAAGCGCGCATTTAAGCGCATGATCGATGTGCTGCTCGATCCCCATAACGCGCCTAATATCCAGCACTGTCGTGGGGGAAAAGACCGCACAGGTTATGGCGTTCTTCTGGCGCTATCGATGCTCGGCGTATCCGAAGAGGATATCATCGCCGATTATATGGTCACGCAGGCTAATCGCATGGAGCGTAACGCTATAAAAATGGACGCCTACCGCAAAATAACCGACGATGAGGATGTCCTTGCCTATCTTCATACGTTAATCGATACCCGTGAATCATTTATTATTGAAGTGCTTAACACCATCAAAGCCCTTTCCGGTAGCGTCGCTAACTATATCCACAGCGAGCTGGGTTTTTCACAACAGGCCTTTGATAAGATGCGGCAGAACTATTTAACCGATGATTAACGGGTCCGCTATGCGTAAACGCGCCCGCGGCGCTGGCTCAGGATCGCCGCCGGAACTGCACCATCCGGTCAATAACGATCGCGCAGATCAGGATCGCCAGCCCTGCCAGAATGCCTTTCCCCTGGGCGGCGTACTGCAGCGCGGAAAGGACATCCTCGCCTAAACCTTTTGCGCCGATTAGCGCGGCAATCACCACCATCGACAGGCTCATCAGCACCGTCTGGCTGACGCCCGCCAGAATCGCCGGGCGGGCAATCGGCAAATCGACTTTAAATAGCATAAACCCCCTCCCGGCGCCAAAAGCCAGAGCCGCCTCCCGCACGGCGGCCGGAACGTTGGCAATACCAAAGGCCGTCTGGCGAATCACCGGGGCGATGCCGAAGATGATGGTGGCAATAATCCCAGCCGTCTTACCGATACCAAACAGAGCAATGATCGGGATCAGGTATACGAAAGCGGGCGTGGTTTGCATAAAATCAAGGACCGGCCTGATAACGGACGCCACGCGCCGGTTATAACCGCTCCAGATGCCGAGCGGGATGCCGATCGCGATGGCGATAAACGACGCCGTGCCCAGCAAAGCTACCGTCTGCATCGCTTTGATCCAGTAACCAAAGGCGAGGATATAGGCCAGCCCTACCCCGACGCCAAATGCCAAACGCCAGCCGCCGCGTTGCGCAGCAAAGGCGAGGAGTACGATAAACACCACGGGCCACGGCGTGGCAATCAGAGCATATTCCAGGCCACTCAGCAGCGCATCAATCACCCGGGATATATGCTGCGCAGCGGGAGCAAGGGCCGCGGCCAACGCGCCCATCGCCTCATCAATCCACCGCGATGCGTTCGACGCCAGATCGGGTAACCCGGCGGGGTTGAAAATCTGAGCGGGGATCATTCCGGCATAGTTTAAGAGCGCCATCGGCACAATAGCCAACCAAATCAGCGCCGCGAAGATGGCGGAGCCGGTCGAACAGGCCATACCGCTAAAATCCTCCGTCAGGCGCGCTCTGCGCAAACGCCCGGCCATCAACGGCACGGCCATGAATCCCAAAATGACGCGCGTCCCCAGCAGCGCGGCCAGCCCGCCGAGGATAAGACCGCGCCCTCCCCGCTCGGCCTCAAGCGCCGTCCGCGCATCGCTGGCGGCTTTGCTCAGCGACGCGGCGGATCGTTCCAGGGATTGCGTCATCGCACTCTGCGGGTCCTGTTTGTGGGCCACGGCGGCCTCCTGCGCACGCTGGCTCGCGAGTTCGACCAGAGTGGTCACGCGCTCTTGCTGGTCGCGCGACAGGCCGTGGCTCAGGGCAAGAACGATCAGCGCCGCCCCAATAAGTTCCGCGCTTAAAAATAGCCAGAACAGCCCCCGAAACCGATGTGCGCCAAGCCAGAAGCTGCCGAACAACGCCGCTTTGGCATGAAAAGGCGGCAGCCTGCGCGATCCATCCTGCAGTTGGCTAAACGCGCGCTGGTAAAACGGCGTCACGACATCCGGCTGGTGCATCATGTGATTTCCTCTGCTTTCGCCATGCCAATGCGGATAAATCTGGCGACATACTCATTGGCCGGACTGGCCAATAGCTCCGCCGGCGTGGCCAACTGCTCAAATCTGCCCTGCCGCATAACGGCTATACGATCCGCGATGCGCAGCGCCTCGGCGACATCATGGGTAATAAACAGCGTGGTTTTATTAAGATCGCGCGACAGGCTGCGAAACTCGGCCTGCAGGTCATCGCGGATTAACGGGTCCAGAGCGCTGAAGGGCTCATCCATCAACAAAACGTCCGGATCTGAGGCCAGCGCGCGCGCCAGCCCAACCCGCTGCTTCATCCCGCCGGATAGCGTGTCGATCCCGCGCTGCCCCATCCCGGCGAGTCCTAATCGTTCCAGAAGCTCTTCCGCTCGCGTTTCGCGCCGGGCGCGGGCGACCCCGAGGATTTCCAAAGGTAATGCCACGTTTTCCTGAATGCTCATATGTTCAATGAGAGCATGACTTTGGAACACCATGCCGATGCGGCGAGCGCGTAGCTCACGCAGCCTGGCAGGCGAGAGATCGGCAATCGGCTCCCCGGCGATTCGCACGCAGCCGATGCTGGGTGCGATCAGGTGGTTAACCATGCGCAGCAGCGTGGATTTGCCGCACCCGGAGAGACCTAAAATACATAACAACTCGCCGCGCTCGACGCTCATATCGATACCGCGCACTGCGGCAAGGCCGCCTGCGGGCAGGCGGGCGTCGGGGTCGCGCCGCAGCGTAGCGATGGCATGCTGCGGATCGCAACCGAATACCTTCCAGACATTTTCCAGCTGGATCATTTCGCACTCAGCCAGTCAGCAACGCGCGCCTTATTCGCATCCAGCCAGCCGCGTGCAGCCTGTTCCGGCGTCTTCCCTTCAACGGCAATCGCATACGCCAGGGCGCTGACATCCTGGGTGTTGAAGTGGATAGCTTCAACGATTTTCACTCCGTCAGGGTTCGTTTGGGCAAAGTGATTGCTGTAGGCGATGTGGATCGCCGCATCGCCATAACCGGTGCTGATCCGCGATTTCTTTAACCAGTCCGGGTCCGACTGATCCGCAACCTGCCAGGTCGCCGGATTATGTTCAGGCTCCTGCAGATTCGTGAGCTTGTAGCGGACGTAGTTCTGATGCGGCGCGTAGCAGTAGCCAATCCAGGCGCCGCCCGTTTTCGCGGCGTTATCCAGCGCCGCCGTCGCCACCGCCTCATCGGAACGGGTCAGGTCGAAGAACGGCGCGAAGCCATAGGTCCGCGCGCGGATCTCTTCATAATTAGTGGACAGCCAGCCCGCCGCGCCCAGCCAGATCTGACCGCGTTCCGAACCTTTCGGTGCAAAAACTTTTGCTTTGTCAGGGTCGGTCAGGTCATAGACGGAATGAATGTTGTGCGCCTCGGCGGTCGCCGTCAGGGTGCAGTAACCCTGCGTTCCGGCATAGGCGTTTTTCGCCAGGGTGACGTTCTTGCCGGCCCCGGCGTATTTCGCCACCAGCGCATCCTGATTGGGTAGCCAGACGTCTGTCCAGATATCGATCTCGCCGTTGTTGCGGTTCAGCCCTTCCCAGATAACCGGCACGGAAGAGACGGGCACAATTTTGGTCTCCGCCCCCGTTTGATCTGCGAGCAGCAGTTTGACGACATACGCCGTGCCCTGAGCGGTGGCATAGCCGGCATCCACGATACTTACGGCGTGGGCTGCGGGTGTCGCCAGCAGAAGGGCGACAATCATTTTTTTAGCTAAAAATTTCATCTGGTTATCATCCTTCCGGGTCAATATTGTGTGTGAGATGAGGTTGCGGGACGGGCAGACGGAGCCTCTCGCGCAGCGTGCCGCTAAATTCCAGCGGCGTCAGCAGACCGCGCTCGCGAAGCAGGGGAACAACATCGGAAATAAAGAGATCCAGCCCTTCCGGGAAGGTTGGAGGCAGCAGCATAAAGCCGTCCGCCCCGCCCGCTTCGTACCAGCGGATCATCTCCGCCGCCACCTGCTCCGGGGTGCCGACGATCTGCAGGTGGCCGCGCGCGCCGGCAATGCGCCGCGCCAGCTGCAGCACGGTGAGGTTTTCGCGCTCCGCCAGCTCCCGCAGCAGCTGCTGGCGGCTGGCAATGGAATTGGACGCGGGAAGTGGTGGCAGAGGGCCATTGGGATCGACATCCGTTAAATCAATATCTCCGAGATAGCTCCCCAGCAGCGCCAGCGCGACGTCTTCGGCGATCAGCCCCTGTAGCTGGTCAAACTTCGCCTGGGCCTCGGCTGCGGTTTTGCCAATCACCGGAAAAATGCCGGGCAGAATATAAAGGTCGTCGCTGCTGCGGCCTGCCGCTTTACGACGGGCGTGCAGATCCTGACGATAGGCAACCGCCTCTTCCAGCGTGGGCGCCGCGACGAAGATCGCTTCGGCATGGCGGGCGGCGAGATCCCGTCCCGCGGGCGAAGCCCCTGCCTGCAGCAGCACAGGCTGCCCCTGCGCCGAGGGAAGGACATTCAGCCCGCCCAGCGCGCGGAACCAGCGGCCCTGAAAGCCAGGCTCACGCAGCGCATCGGCTTCAAAAAAAACGCCGCTTTGCTTATCGCGCGGAAATTTTGTGACATCCCAGGAGCCCCACAGCGCCCGCACCGCCGCAATAAACTCCTCTGCGCGCTCGTAGCGTTTATCGTGACGAAACTCCGTCGGGTTAAAATTTGTGGCTTCACTCGACAGGCCCGACGTCACGATATTCCAGCCCAGACGTCCGCCGCTGATAAGATCGAGCGAAGCCAGCTGGCGCGCCAGGGTGTAAGGTTCATTGAAGGTGGTGCTGGCGGTGACCACAATGCCGATGCGCTGAGTGGTGGCCGCAATCGCCGCGGCCAGGGTCAGCGCCTCAAAGCCATGCGACCATTCATCCACGCGCCGCGTAGCCTCGAGAGGGCCTTCGGGAATGCCAAGGCGGTCCGCAATAAAGGTGATATCAAACCCTGCCTCCTCGGCGGCGCGCGCGCTGGCAATATAGCGATCGACGGAGATATTGGCCTTTGGGTCCGTCTCCGGATGGCGCCACGCGGCGACATGATGGCCGCTTGGGTACTGCAACAGCGAAAGCACCAACGGCTTTTTCACGCGGTTCATAGAAGCGAATTCCGATTGTTAACTGCCGTAGACACGGCAGCGTGAGGCTAAACAATCAGCTAAACTTATTGGAATAAGAAACGCCATTCAAATACCATTTTGGCATATTTTATATGCCATCAGCAGGCAGCATCGGCAGCCGGAAAGGGGCCGATGACGGTACCTTCCGCGGTGGCGCTGTTCGCCGCCGATATCCTGCCGCCACCGCGCGAGCAGGCGCCCGGCGCATCGATTACGCTCCGGCGCTGAGGCGCATTTTTTCCCGTAAAAGCGGCTCAAGCCAGGCAATAAATAGCTGAAGTGGCCGCGACAGATGCCGTCGGCTGGGATACAAAATACTTACCGGCAGCGGTTGCGGTAAGCAGGACGGCATCACTTCGCATAGTATCCCCGCGGACAGCCATTCGCTCACATCATATTCAGGGATCTGAATCATGCCCATTCCTGCTACGCAGGCCGCAATATAGGCCTCAGCGCTGTTTACGGTCAGGTGGCTGTTGACGTCGGCGCCGAATATCTCCCCGTCCCGCGCCCACTCCCAGCGCTCCCTGCGCCCGGTGGTCGGCGAGACGTATCCTACGGCCACGTGACTATCGAGCTGTTCCGGCGATGCCGGCGAGCCAAAGGAAGAGATGTAGCCTTGAGAAGCCACGTTAATAAACTTCAGCTCGCCCACCCGACGCGCCACCATTCCTGAATCGTTCAGCACGCCGACGCGAACGGCGCAATCCACCCCCTCCTCCGGGAGATTAACGCTGCGATCGGTTATGCCGAGATCCACCTGAATCGACGGGTGGCGGGCAAAAAATTCCGGTAGCGCAGGAATAACGATGCGGCTTCCAACCCGGCCCGGAACATCAACCTTAATTTTCCCCCTCACCTGCCCGCTGGACTGCCGGAAAAGGTTTTCCGTCTCCTCTACGTCCTGTACCACAACCAGGCAGCGCGCATACAGCGCGTTCCCGTCAGAGGTCAGGGAGACGCTGCGCGTGGTGCGGTGTAAAAGACGAGTTCCCAGGCGGGACTCCAGCTCCCGAATAGCGGCAGAGATAGTAGAAGCCGGTCGGTTCAAGGTCTCAGCGGTGCGAATAAAGCTGCCGTTTTCCGCCACTCGGATAAATATCCGGAAAAGATCGATCGTATCCATTTTCGCCTCACTATTCGTTAATTCTGGATAGTGTATGCAGGATTAGCCCCTTTATACATAACCGGCAGGTATTAAGCTGCTATTGACGGGATTCGCCCGGACAATAACCGAAACAGGAGCTAAACCATGGTAGATCACGCTATCAAAGGTAAAACCGTTCTCATCGCCGGCGGGGCAAAGAATCTCGGAGGACTCATTGCCCGAGACTTCGCCCAGCAGGGCGCCCGCGCCATCGCTATCCACTACAACAGTAATGCGACGCGTGAAGAGGCCGAAGCTACCGTTGCCTGGATCAAATCCGTCGGTGCCGAAGCCGTTGCGCTGCAGGCCGATCTGACTTCGGCCGCCGCGATGGAAAAACTCTTTGCTGATGCCACGGCAGCGGTGGGGCAACCCGATATTGCCATCAATACCGTAGGTAAAGTTCTCAAGAAACCGATGGCTGAAATCAGCGAGGCGGAGTTCGATGAAATGAGCGCCGTTAACGCTAAAACTGCCTTCTTTTTCCTGAAAGAAGCGGGTAAACACGTTAAAGATAACGGAAAAATCTGTACGTTAGTGACCTCGCTTCTTGGGGCTTACACGCCATTCTATTCGGCATATGCCGGTATGAAAGCGCCGGTTGAACACTTCACGCGAGCGGCGTCTAAAGAGCTGGGTGAACGCGGTATTTCCGTCACGGCCATCGGCCCAGGCCCCATGGACACGCCCTTCTTCTACCCCGCCGAAGGTGCCGATGCCGTCGCCTATCATAAAACAGCAGCAGCCCTGTCCCCCTTCAGTAAAACTGGCCTGACGGATATCAGTGACATCGTTCCCTGGATCCGTTTTTTAGTTAGCGACGGCTGGTGGATGACCGGACAGACGATTCTGGTCAACGGTGGCTACACCACGAAATAAATCATTGGCTAATCGCCCCTCCGATTTCGAGGGGCTTCCGTTTTCCTCTTCCCCTTCCTTAGGAGGCCCCCCGATGATGCCGCTTTTCCTGACCGAAAACCGGGCTTTTCTGTATAACGCCCTTCTCCGAAGATCCGATCCAATCAGCTGAGACCCTTTTTTATACACAGCGCTCAGACCACTTCACGCAAAAAAATTAATCATTTGTTTTTAATGGATTTTTAAAAATCCCCGCTCGTTGCGCTTAAATTTTTTACATATACATATTGATAAATATAAATATGTAGAATAGTGTATTTACAACATCGCAAAACAACGTCATATGGAGCTATAGATGAACACCACCGAAACGCCGTTCAAACCAGACCAGGAGTACGGTTTATTCATCAATAATCAGTGGGTTAATTCAGAAAGCGGGCGAACTATTGAAAGCCGTAATCCTGCTAACGGCGAGTTCATTACCCGCATCCCGGATGCGACTGCCGGCGATATCGACCGTGCAGTTCAGGCTGCGACACAGGCATTTGAATCCTGGAAAAAAACAACGGTCGCACAGAGATCCCTCGCCCTTCTTAAAATTGCAGACCAGCTTGAAGAACAGGCTGAACGCTTTGCCATTCTGGAGGCCCTTGACGTTGGCAAACCGATTCGGGAATCGAGGATGATTGATATCCCTGGCGCCATTGACCACTTTCGCTATTTTGCCGGCGTTATCCGCAGCCAGTCCGATGAAGCGACGATGCTTGATGAAAATACCCTTAGCATCGTTCTCAGCGAACCGCTGGGCGTAGTCGGTCAGGTTATTCCGTGGAATTTCCCCTTGCTGATGGCCGCGTGGAAAATTGCCCCGGCGATTGCCGCCGGCAATACCGTGGTGATCAAACCGTCAGAAATGACCCCCGTCACCATTATGGAACTGGCAAAAATCTTTGCCCGGGTTCTTCCGGCCGGGGTGGTCAACATCGTGACCGGGCTGGGAGCGACTGCCGGCCAGGCTCTGCTCGATCATCCGGACGTCCGTAAGCTGGCCTTTACCGGTTCTACCCGCGTCGGCGAAATTGTCGCCGCGGCAGCAGCGAAGAAAATCATTCCGGCCACGCTGGAACTGGGCGGCAAGTCTGCCAACATTGTCTTCCCTGATGCCAACATGGATCGTGCCGTTGAAGGGGCCGCGCTGGCCATTCTCTGGAATCAGGGTCAGGTATGTGAATCAGGCGCCCGCCTGTTTGTGCACAGTTCGGTGTACCAGGATTTCCTGGCACGACTCATGAAGCATTTCACCCACGTCCGCGTCGGTAACCCGCTTGACGAGCAGACTCAGATGGGCGCCCAGATCAGCGAAACCCAGATGAATCGCATCCTCGGCTACATTGCGATCGCGAAAGAGGAAGGAGCCACCATTCTGACCGGCGGTAAACGTCTCCAGGGTGAAAAATACGACAACGGATATTTCATCGAACCCACCATCCTGGTGGACGTGCGCAACGACATGCGGGTTGCATACGAAGAAATCTTTGGTCCGGTATTGTGCGTCATCCCGTTTGACGACGAAGCAGAAGTTATCAGGCTGGCAAATGATTCCGAATACGGACTGGCCGGTGGGGTATGGACGCAGGATATCAACCGGGCACTACGCGTATCCCGGGCGATAGAAACCGGTCGTATCTGGGTAAATACATACCATGAGATCCCGGCTCATGCCCCGTTTGGCGGCTATAAGAGATCCGGTTTAGGTCGTGAAACCCATAAATCTATCCTCGATGCGTATACGCAGAAGAAAAACATTTACATCAGTCTGGCTGAACAGCCTTTCAATCTGTTCTGAGTTTACTTTAACCACCAATATCTAAATTTCTATATATCGAGGTATTTAATGAAATCGAATAGCCTTTTCACCAGCGCCAGGATTGGCCATTTTACGCTGAAAAACCGCGTCGTCCTGCCGCCGTTGACCCGCTCACGCAGCTCGCAGCCGGGCGATATCCCCAATGAGCTGATGGCTGAATACTATGCCCAGCGAAGCGGAGCGGGCTTTATGGTGACTGAAGGGACGCAGATTGAGCCTCGCGGACAGGGCTATGCGTGGACTCCGGGGATCTACAACGCCGCGCAGGTAGAGGGCTGGCGGAAAGTCACCGACGCCGTACACGCCAGAGGAGGGATTATTTTTGCCCAGCTGTGGCACGTCGGGCGGATATCCCATACGTCCCTGCAGCCAGGAGGTGCAGCCCCCGTCGCACCTTCCGCGATTCCCGCCGGTAATAACGTTAAAGTTTTCATCGAAACCGGGCCTGGAACCGGCACCCTGGCCGTCGCGTCGATGCCGCGCGCCCTCGAAACCGGCGAGGTAAAGGAGATTGTCCGCATGTATGCCCGCGCCGCGCAAAATGCGCTGAACGCCGGTTTTGATGGGGTAGAAATCCACTGCGCAAATGGCTATCTGGTTAACCAGTTCATGTCCATTCATAGCAACAAACGCGATGATGAGTACGGCGGTTCGCTGCAGAATCGCCTGCGATTTCTGCGCGAAGTGACTGAAGCGGTGGCAAACGTGGTCGGTAAAGATCGCGTAGGAGTGCGTTTTGCTCCTCTGTTTGCCAGCACCAATGAAGAGCGCGTATATCTCGGGCTTGTGGAGGACAATCCGCACGAAACCTACACTGAAGCGATTAAAATTCTTCAGGAAATCGGCATCGCCTACCTTTCCCTCGCTGAGGCCGACTGGGATAACGCGCCTGAATTGCCGGAATTGTTCTACCAGCAGGTGCGCAGCATTTTCAGCGGCACCATAATGTATGCCGGTCGTTATACAAAAGAGCGTGCTGAGCGGATCCTGAATGCCGGCTGGGGAGACATTTTTGGGTTTGGCCGCCCCTTCATCGCGAATCCTGATTTACCAGCCCGGCTGGCAAATAGCTGGGCGCTCAATGAAGTCGATCCTTCTACTATGTATGGCGGCTCAGCAAAAGGTTATACCGACTATCCTCTTTACAAATGATCAGTTGGTAAAACATCATCTCTGCCGCCCAGGCAGAGATGATGCATATCATATCTAAGTATTGTAATATTGGGATATGACAACTTATCTACAGGAGCTTAGCGAGAATGTCTGAAATCAAACTAAATGAGGTTCTGAAAGCGCTAAGCAATCCAGTGCGAAAAGAAATTCTCCAGTGGCTTAAAGAACCTAAAAAACATTTTCATCAGCCAGATGCTGATGCAGATGAGGTTGGCGTGTGCGTAAGCATTATCCAGGAAAAGGTGGGATTGTCGCAGTCTACCGTATCGCTTTATCTTGCCGCCCTGCAGCGAGCGCAGCTTGTCACATCCCGGCGCATCGGCCCCTGGACATACTACAAGCGTGATAATGAGAAAATCGCAGAGTTTTTCCAGCTGCTGAAAAAAGAGATCTGAATCGCCGGCTGATTAAGAAGATCCTGCCCCACATCACGCCAAATGGCCGGCCAAATTAATGCCTGTACGCCAGCGGCATGGCCGCGCACGCAATCGTCAGCGCGTTTAAAGCAGCGTCGCCGATGTCCCACCTACGCTGATATCTAAAGTCACCGACGCCATAAAAAGCCACTCAATGGATGGCAAACCGGCAGCCAGATGGCCTATATCCTGTGGTTTATATGGCATGTGTTGTCTCAGAATCGCAGCGTCATCAGCAAGGAAACATTCCTGGCTGGAGGGATATTCTCACACGGTCCGCGGTCAGGCTGCGGATCGGTTTTTCTATGACCGGAAAAGCTTAACAGGCCGGCTTAAAGCCCACGATTGCGCCTAAAAGCAGAGTGTTTATCACCTGAATACTTGTTAAAGTTCGCATAAACCCTGCCATAGCTATCACTCCCTCGCGCCAGCCCCCACGGTTATGCAAGATAACACATTGACCACCTACCTACTAGTAGGTTAATGTCTGTTCACTTGAGCAGAAACATCATTAGACGAACCGTCTCATCCAGCCGTCACTTTGCTGCCCTGTACTCAAGTCAGTCCCCGCGCGTATGGCAGGGACACAACCACCCTTACATTCTACCTACTAATAGGTCGTTAACGGTTTTGATGGCCTGACGACCGGGAGAACTGACATGCCAAATACCGCTGCCACCGCTAATCGGTCGCTGAACCAATGGCTCCAGACCTACTACTTCCTGCGCACCGGGGTGTCGATTGTCTGGATCGCTCTTGCCGCTTTCGTCGGCAAGCACAACCCCGCCGTCGGTGCGGCCCTGCTGATCCTGTATCCGGCCTGGGACGCCTTTGCTAACTATCTGGACGCGCGCAGAAGCGGCGGCCTGGGCGCGAATCCATCGCAAAAGTTCAACTTCATCGTCAGCATCATCATCGCCCTCGCCGTCTGCGGAGCGCTTACCGTCGGCATGCCTATGGTGATTACGGTGTTCGGCGCCTGGGCGATCTTCTCCGGCCTGCTGCAGCTGGCTACGGGCGTGCGGCGCTGGAAAACGACGAGCGGCCAATGGCCGATGATCCTCAGCGGCGCCCAGTCCGCGCTCGCCGGCGCTTTCATGTTCAAGCAGGCTCATAGCGGCATGGCGCTGGACGTGACCACGGTTGCTCCCTATGCGGCCTTCGGCGCGTTCTACTTTCTCGTCTCTGCGATCTGGCTGACCGTCAAGAATGTCCGCCAGCGCGCCGTGCTCGCCGACTGATCGGTTCTACCCGTTGGACAGCAGCATCGCCTGAGCCAGGGCGATATGACTCCCTGTCTTTGGACGTTCAGGAATGACCCAAATGAGACAACTTTGCAATGCCCCCGTCCCCGTCGACAACGGGGACCATTTTTATCAGCTATATTGCCGGGTGCGTGCCAGGAGCGAGGCTTTGGCCGCGCCGTTGAGCCCCGAGGATCAGGTGGTACAATCGATGCCCGATGCCAGTCCGACCAAATGGCACCTGGGCCACACCAGCTGGTTCTTCGAGACCTTTCTGCTGTTGCCGCACCTGGCGGACTACGTCGCATTCGACCCGTCCTTCGGCTATCTGTTCAACTCCTACTACGAGGCCGTGGGGCCGCGCCAGCCCCGCCCCGAACGAGGCCTTATTACCCGCCCTTCTGCCCGCGATGTGCTGGGCTACCGGGCCTACGTCGATGCGGGTATGGCGCGCCTGCTGCGCTCGATTTCCCCGGCCCTGGCACCGCTGATTGAGCTGGGTCTGGCTCACGAGGAGCAGCACCAGGAGCTCATCCTGATGGATGTGCTGCACCTGTTCTCACGTTCGCCGCTCACTCCGGCCTATCGGCCGGGACCGGCGCGAACGTATCCGCCAGCCGCCCCGCTGAAATGGTGCCGGGTCGAGGGAGGGATCGTCGAGATTGGCGCCGTCGGGAACCGCTTTGCCTTCGACAATGAAACCCCGCGTCATAGGGTCTATCTGCAGCCCTATGCGCTGGCCGACCGCCTGGTGACGAACGGAGAGTGGATGGCTTTCATAGCCGATGGCGGATACCGCCGGCCGGAGCTCTGGCTGGCCAGTGGCTGGGCTACGGTACAGGCCGAGGGCTGGCAGGCGCCGCTATACTGGCGTCGCGAATCCGATGGCTGGGCTGAGTTTGGCCTGCAAGGACGAGCTCCTGTCGATCCCGGCGCGCCGGTCCTGCACGTCAGCTACTACGAAGCGGTCGCCTACGCCGAATGGGCGGGCGCACGCCTGCCGACCGAGGCGGAATGGGAGCATGCGGCGGTGACCGCCGCGGGCCTGCGTGATCTGTATACCGAAGCCTGGCAATGGACCCGCAGCGCTTACGACGCCTACCCGGGCTTCCATCCGCAGCCCGGAGCCGTCGGCGAGTACAACGGCAAGTTCATGGTCGGGCAGATGAGCCTGCGCGGCGGCTCGTCGATCACGCCCCCCGGCCATACGCGCGCGACCTATCGCAATTTTTTCCCGCCAGAGGCGCGGTGGATGTTCAGCGGCGTGCGGCTTGCCGGGGACGCCGCCGGGGAGAACGCGCGACTGCCGTCGGCTTTTGCCGAGGACGTGCTCGCAGGGCTTGCGCGACCGGACAAGTACCTCCTGCCGAAATATTTCTATGACGATGCGGGTTCGCGTCTGTTCGAAGCCATCTGCCAGACTTCCGAGTACTACCCAACGCGAATCGAGCTTGCGCTGCTGCGCGCGGCCGCTGCCGAAATAGCCGACCGCATTGCCGATGACGCGGTGCTGGTCGAGTTCGGCAGCGGCGCGAGCCTGAAGACCCGCGTGCTGCTTGACGCCGCGCCTCGGCTCGCTGCCTACGTGCCGGTGGACATCAGCGTAGATGCGCTGGAGCGGGCCGCGGCGGCGATCCGCGACGACTATCCCGGCCTGGCGGTTTGCCCGCTGGCGGAGGACTTCACCTCCGCGCTGTCCTTGCCTCCGGACGCTCACGGTCGTCCCCGCATCGGTTTCTTCCCCGGCTCGACCATCGGCAACTTCTCGCCCGGCGACACGGCTGCGTTTCTGAGCCGCGTGCGACTGCTGCTCGGCGCCGGATCGCAGTTCCTGGTCGGCGTCGACCTGGTGAAAGATGAAGCGACTTTGCTTTCCGCCTACGACGACGCCGGCGGCGTCACCGCGGCGTTCAACCGGAATCTGCTGGCGCGGATCAATCGCGAACTGGGCGGCGACTTCGACCCTGACGCCTTCGAGCATCGTGCGGTGTGGAACGCCGCGGCGAGCCGGATGGAAATGTGGCTGGTCAGCCGGCGCGAACAGGAGGTACGCGTTCTCGACCGGGTCTTCCACTTCGCGGCGGGGGAAGCCCTGCACACGGAAAACTCGTATAAATTCACCCCCGCGGCCTTTACAACCCTGGTGGAACGCGAGGGCTGGACGGTGGCCCGACGGTGGATCAGCCCGGACCCGCAGTTCGCTATTTTCTTGCTGTTTACTGCGTAATCGCGCGCCGGGCGTGGCTGACGTGAACGGGCAGGCCCGCAGGCTGGCAAAGGAACGATCCTGAGGCAAAACCAGGCACCGTTTTAATCCAGGGCCGGTCTGCGGTACCTGAGTCAGGAAAATGCGTTTTTGATTCGCTCAAGCCCTTTCGCCAGGGTTCCTCTGGGGCAGGCAAAATTGATACGCTCGAATCCCTCGCCTTCGTGACCGAACGATTCTCCCCATGTCAGGTTTACCTTGGCTTTTTCGAGGATGATGTTTCTGAGTGCCTCAGGAGTGAGGCGAAGCGCGGTGAAATCCAGCCAGGCGATATAACCGCCGTGCGGTCTGATCAGTTTTACCTGCGGCAGGTTGGTCTTCAGATAGCTATCCATAAAATCCAGATTGCCCTGGAGATAGCGGTTAAGGCAAATGAGCCATTCTCCTCCATAGCGATAAGCGGCTTCGGCTGCCGCAATGCTAAATACATTAGTCGCAAAATCAACGCCCATACCGACCCGGACTTGTTGCAGTTTCTGCCGCTTTACTTTGTCGGGGATGATGCCGATCGCATAGGTCAGCCCCTGCAGATTGAAGGCCTTGGACGGGGAGGTAAGCGTGATTGAATTAAGGCGACTAACCGAAGATAGACTGGCGTAGGGAACAAATACGGCATCGTCGTAGGTCAGATAGCCGTTGATTTCATCTGAAACCACCAGCACGCCGTACTTTTCACAGATCTCTGCGATAACGGATAACTCTGCTCTGCTGAACATCAGGCCGGTTGGGTTATGAGGATTCATAAGGAAAAACAGTCTGACGTTTTGTCTGACGAGGGTTTCCTCAAAGATACGCGGGTCAAAAATGTATCTGACGCCATCGAAAGCGAGCGCTTGCGCGACAATCTTTCGCCCTGCGCTTTCTATGACGCTAACCGCAGGATGAAAATGGGGAGCGTGGATGAGGATGTTATCTCCTGGCATCGTATATGCCTGAAGGCACAGAGCGAGCATGGCCCAGCTTCCGGGGCCGTCGGTCAGCCACTCTTTTTCAATTGTCCAGTGGTGACGATCGTTGAACCAACCGCTAATCGCCTGGTAGTAACCATCCGTTTTATACTCGTACGCATAGAGACCGCTTTTAGCTTTGTTTATTAATGCATTGCGAATGCAGGATGGGGACTGAAAATCCATATCAGCTATGCCAAACGAAATGACTTCAGCCTGCCGGGAACCTCCCCATTTGATTGATGGAGAATCGGCCCGGTTAATAATCGTATCAAAAATACCGTCTTCTTCTGCCATCGTTAACAGGCCCCGAGTTTACGCTGATTTTCCTAAGAGCATTAGCATAAAGGTACTACCGCCGCAACGGACGTGACGACGACCGGAGTGGAGGTCGTCCATCACCGTTCGGCGGTATCGGGTGCTCGCTTAGCCCTGAATGCCTCCCCGTTTCAGACACGACAAATCTGACCTCACGTTGATATTTATCAAGAACGCCTTCGATAAGGCGATGACAAGTCGAACAATTCTTGAATATCGGACAGCACAGGGATAGTAATGATGATTATTAGACGATCGGTCAATATTTTTTATATACTCCTGAATACCTGACTGTCATACAACCAGACACACGAGGTGAAAATGTTTAAATCATTATTAATCAATAAAGTAGAAAATCGCTACGCCGCACTATTTGCTGAAATAGCGGAAAGTGAGCTACCCGAGGGGGATGTGACCGTCAATGTCGACTACTCATCCATCAACTATAAAGATGCCCTGGCCATCACCGGACGCGGCCCTATCGTCCGCCATTTCCCGATGGTGCCGGGCATCGACTTCGCCGGTACGGTTTCCGCCAGCTCTCATCCCGACTATCAGGCTGGCGATAAGGTCCTCCTGACCGGCTGGGGCGTTGGCGAAAAACACTGGGGCGGACTTGCAGAGAAGGCCCAGGTTAATGGCGACTGGCTGACCCCTGTTCCGGCTGGGGTAAGCAGCAAACACGTCATGGCCATTGGGACCGCAGGCTTCACCGCGATGCTGTGCGTGGACGCGCTTCTCAATCATGGCGTTAAGCCTGAAGATGGCCCGATACTGGTTACCGGCGCCAGCGGAGGGGTAGGAAGCATCGCGGCGATGATCCTATCGTCTATGGGGTACCACGTTACGGCCTCTACCGGCCGTCCTGAAGAGGCGCCCTGGCTCTATAAAACGATAGGCGTAAACGACATTATTCATCGTGCAGAACTCTCAAACCCAGGCAAGCCGCTGCAAAAAGAACGCTGGGCGGCGGCCATTGATACCGTTGGTAGCCACACCCTCTGCAACGCCTGTGCCGGGGTACGATATGGCGGAATTGTTGCTGCCTGCGGTATGGCTCAGGGTATGGAGCTGATGGGCAACGTGGCGCCGTTTATCCTCCGCGGGATCACCTTAAAGGGCGTTGACAGCGTCATGTTCGCTAAAGAGAAAAGAGCGGGCATCTGGCTGAAAGCTTTACAACATTTACCGCTCGCTAAGCTGGAGAGCATGACCACCGTTTACCCTCTCAGTGAAGCAATCAATGTCGCTGAAAAGTTGCTTAATGGCGAAATCCGCGGGCGCGCGGTTATTCAGTGCAACTAAGGCCGCTGCCAATATATCCTGAGAGAAAAGCAGACGGATAGCTAAGTATCAAACTTTGCCAAGGGCTCGCTTCCGGGCCCTTAAACCAGCTTCTCACTGAATTCATTCTGCTCATGGCGATATCTGACGGAGATTTTAAAATAGTCCCAGAAGTCGTGAATGGGTTGCGTTGAACAATAAAGCTTCGCCCGCATCACGGCCCCTTCCCAACCGCTCCAGAAAATAGCCGCCAGCTGTTTTTCATTAACATCGGAGGTGATATCACCAGCTAATAGCGCATCGTAGAGACAGGAGGAAACGATGTTTTGCCAGCTATCTAAAATATCCTGAAGCTGCTTTATAAATGATGGCGGAAGCCCCGGGCTCTCCTGCATCATATTGCCAACAAGGCACCCTCTGGTGAATTCGTATTTTTTCATCCCCTCGCAGGCGTCGTTGATGAAGCTTTCCATGCGCTCCATCGGGGTACCGGATTTATTATGAAGATGTTTTTTTAGTTTGTGTTCAAAAAAACTGTCATATGCGCCCAGCACGGTTTGCACATATTCTTCTTTGCTTTGAAAGTAGTAATAAAATGAGCCTTTAGGGACATTTGCGTTCTTGACGATGGCATCGACGCCGGTAGAAAGAAAACCATTTTGCGTCAGAAGTTCGAGCCCGCTGCGGATCAAATCATTACGCGTATCTGAATATGTACTCTCCGTTTTCCGGGGCCTTCCCCGCCCGCGTGGCGCATCTGTCATATCTCATCTCCTGCATAAATAATCAAGCAAGCCTGTTTCTGTTCGCTAAGGCCAATGCCATTAGCGACCTGCCGTTTAGTTGCTGGCTGCTGGTACAGGGTTTCATGGAACAGGCGTACCATCACATATACCAACAGATACTACTTGATGCCGGTTGATGTCGGTAGAGTAAAGAAGAATTTCAACGCGCTAAAATCATCCAGCCAGCTGAACTTAAAAAATAAAAAAGACTTCTGTTACAACGCCATCCGGGAAAAAAACGGGAATTTATCAGGCCAGCACCACAATGAGGGATGATAAAACAGGGATTACTTTTCCTGTGATTGTCTTCATCGCTGCGGTAGTGTTTCTGACGGCGTAACCGAGGCGGCGATCCGGCGTCAGCAAAGCCAAAGCCGGCCGATGACAACCAGATAATGGGAACCGATAGCATGAACGATCGACAGGTTGTACCGGACGAGGAAAAGTGGGAGCCCTGGAGCCCCGCCGAGCTATCTGGTCGGCTGAGCCGCGTATCGAGGCCCTGGTGCGTCGTTGGCGGCTGCTCTCGACCTGTGGCACGGGGAGAAGACGCGCGAGCATGAGGATCTCGAGTTCACGATCCTGCGCGAAGATCTGCGCATTTTCCGCGATGAGTTGCGCGATCTGGAATTTTACACCGTTAATGACGGTGTGCTCGAACGGCTGGCGGCCGACCGGGAACCGAAGGCGGAGATTGCCCAGATCTGGTGTTTCGATCGCCCCGCTGACCGCTGGCGGGCGGATATGATGATTGAGCCGGGAACGGATGAGCATTGGGTCTATAAGCGGGATCGGCAAATCACGCGCCCCCGCAGCGAAATGGTCGCGCTGACCGCGGAAGGAGTCCCTTACCTCACCCCTTCTGCCGTGCTGCTGTTCAAGGCCAGATACCGCCGGGCGAAGGACGAGGAAGATTTCGCGAAGGCCGCGCCGGGATTACTTCCGTCTGAGCGCTTATGGCTGCGGGATTGTCTCGATCGCCTGCACCCTGGCCACGCGTGGGCAAAAATGCTGTAACAGGCTGGATTTGCCTAATAGCGCTCAGCCGGTTGCGCCGAACCATGTAACGCTCACGCTGATGGCCGCGTGAGCGTTACGGCAAGGAAATAAGAAAGATGGCGCGGCTCCATCTGATCTCATCCCACTGACGCGGGAAAGCCGTGATATCTGGCCGACCAGGTCACCAGGAGCGTAGCCAGCAGTAGCACCAGGAGCGCAGGAGAGAATGCCCCTACGCCAAGACGATCTAACAGCACGCCGCCAACAATACCTCCGCTGGCAATCGCCGCGTTCCAGGCTGTAACCAGCATGGACTGCGCGATATCGGCAGCATCGCCGGCGGTTCTGGCCAGCGCGGTCTGGAACAAGGTCGCTGCGCCACCGAAAGCCAGCCCCCAGGTACCCACCGCCGCATAGACCGCGATGGGCTCGGTGCCGGCTATGCCCAGCATCAGCGCCGCAACGCCGAATAAGACCGTACTTGCCAGAGTCAGCACCCGCAGATACCGGTCGATCAGCACACCGATGATCCAGATACCGGATACCGACGTAATACCAAAAACCAGCAGTACCAAATCCGTGCGCTCCACCATTCCCGCCGCCAGCAGAAACGGAGCAATGTAGGTGTAGAGGATGTTATGCGCGAGAACGAAGGCCAGCACGACGAACAGCACCGGGCGAATACCCGGCAGGGTGAACACGTGCCCCAGCGACAGGCGTTTTTCCACCGACTGCCCCGCGAAGTCCGGCACTTTCAGCCTCACCCAGCCCATCAGCACTAGCGCCATCAGGCTCATGATGCCAAAACAGATGCGCCAACCCAGCAGATTGCCAAGCAAAGTACCGGCAGGTACCCCCAGAGAAAGCGCCAGCGGCGTGCCCACCATCGCGATAGCAATGGCGCGGCCCTTCTGATGTTCTGGCACCATCCGCGCCGCATAGCCGGCCAGCAGAGCCCACAGTAGCCCAGCAGAAACGCCCGCCAGGAAGCGTGCCACTATCGTCAGCGCATAGCTGGCGGAAAGCGTCGTCACCGTGTTGGCGATGGCGAAGCCGGCGATGGCGGCCAGCAGCAGCGGCCGGCGACGGACCCCTTGCGTCGCGGCGGTCAGCGGAATGGCCGCCACCAGCGAACCGATGGCATAGATAGTGACCGTCTGGCCGACCCACGCCTCGGAGACGGCCAGGCCCTGCGCCATTTGGGGCAGCAGGCCGGCCGGCAGCGCTTCGGTCAGAATAGTGATGAAAGCCGCCATCGCAAGCGCCAGTAGCGATGCGACAGGCATGCGATCCTGAGGAGTCGAACTCATCGCTCAGCCTCCAGGGCACCGTAGACCGCATCGCGCAGATCGCTGACGAAACGACCCGACATCCCTTCGTATAAGGTGTTGGTGAAAGCGACGACGCTAAGCCCCAGCGCCCGATCCACGAACCAGGAGTGGCCGTAGGCGCCTCCCCAACGCCAGGTGCCCTCCGACTCGGGCGAAGCGGCCAGCGTCCGATCGCGCAAGACCGAAAACCCCAGCCCAAAGCCGAATCCCGGCGCATTGGGCAGCTCCAGATCCCCCGTCCGATCGCGCGCCATTTCCGCAATCAATGCGTTGGGCAGAATCGCACCGCCGCCCTGACGCAGGGCTTCCTGCAGGCGCAGAAAGTCTTCGGCCGTGCCCGCCATGCCCGCGCCAGCCGAAGGGAATGCCTGCGGATCGAAGATGCGTGCAGGGCTGTAGCGAATGCCGACCGCCCCCTCGAAGGGCGAAACGGTTTCACCTTCCGCCAGCGGGTGCGGCTGAGGCGCATCACTCACGTAGGCGGTCGCTACGCGCTGCGCATCCGGCGCGACAAAACCGGTATCCGCCATGCCCAACGGGCCGGTCACGAGCTGGCGCACGGCTGCGTCAAGCGGTTCGCCATGCACTCGCTCGATCAAGGCGCCCAGCACATCGGTGGCCAGCGAATAACCCCAGCTCGTGCCTGGTTCGTACAGCAGCGGCACGCTGGCGATACGGCGCAGGTTCTCCGCCAGGCTAATCCCGGACGCATCCATGCCGTCCGACACGCCGGCTTGCGCATAGGGCCCGTTGGCATCAGCCTCGAAGAATCGGTAGCCCAGCCCTGCCGTATGGCTTAGCAGCTGCCATACGGCGATCCGCGCAGGTTGGCCGTCGGCCAATCGTGGCCTGAACTCGGGCAACCAGCGATCGAGGCTGTCGTCCAGGCTGAGCCTGCCTTGCGCCACCAGCGCCAGCGCCGCCGTTGAGACGATAGGCTTGCTCACCGATGCCAGGCGGAAGAGCGCATCCGCGGTCATCATCCGACGACTTTCGCGATCGGCCCAGCCGGCGGCCTGGCGGTGAATAAGCGCGCCGTCGCGGGCCGCCAGGACCACGACACCGACCAGACGCCGCTCGTCCAGCGCCTGTTGCACAACGGCCTGAATGCGGGCGGACAGAGGCGCAAGCGGGACGCCTGCCTGCAGCGAAAATGCGGGAACCGACATGGGAAATTCCTTTCATCAGTGAACATTCCCGCCATGATAGAAACGCAGCTATTAAAGAAAAAGTAGGGTACAGTTCCTTTCTTAGCGGAACTATTTGTCCGTAATGGAGGGGTGAAGTGGACAACCTTAACGGCTTCGTGGTGTTCGTGCGGGTCGCCGAGACGCGCAGCTTCGTCGCGGCCAGCCGGCTGCTGGGCGTATCGGCATCGGCCATCGGCAAAAGCGTGGCGAGGCTGGAAGAGAAGCTCGGCGTGCGTCTGTTTCATCGCAGCACCCGCAGCGTCACGCTGACGGCCGAGGGTACGCTGTTCCTGGAGCGCAGCCGCCGCATCCTTGCCGAGATTGAGGCCGCGGAACTGGAGCTGTCGCAGGCGACGGCTGCGCCGCGCGGCCGATTGCGGGTCAGCCTGCCTCTGGTCAGCTCGCTGGTGCTGCCGGTGCTCGGCGAGTTCATGCGCCAGTACCCGGCCATCGAGCTGGATCTCGACTTCACGGACCGGCTGGTCGATGTGATCGAAGAAGGTTTCGACGTGGTGGTGAGAACGGGAAACCCGACGGACTCGCGCCTGTCGGCGCGGAGACTGGGCACCTTCCGCTCGATGCTGGTCGCCTCTCCCGATTACCTGGCGCGGCGAGGTATACCCAAAGTGCCTGCCGATCTGCTGGAGCACACCTGCCTGCACTACCGCTTTCCCAACAGCGGCAAGCTGGAGCCGTGGGCGCTACGGCAGGCGCCTGGAGACCCCGAGCTGCAGCTTCCCACCTCGATGATCTGCAACAACATTGAGACGCGGGTGTGCTTTGCTCTTCAAGGCCTGGGCATCGCCTATCTGCCGGAATTCTCGATCGGGGAAGCGCTGGCGGATGGACGCTTGTGCGCCATTCTGGCCGATCGCGTGGAACGCGCTGGCGTATTCCACGTGCTCTGGCCCGCCAGCAGGCATCCCTCGCCGAAAGTTCGGGCTATGGTCGATTTTCTGTGCGCTCGGGTGTTTCCGCCCTCCGCCAGCGGGCAGTCGACCCGGAGCAGATGATGAGCTTTCGGCGGCAGTGGACGGAAGGATACGAACCGCAAGCTCCCCCCTCCGGCATCGGTATGCCGGCCTTTTCCGATGCCTTCGCAAACGGGCGTGAATTAAACCACGGGCAATCTCCCCCTCAAAAGCGGCGGGAGTGAAACGCCATCGGCTCAGACTCATGTCCGCCCTTCTGCCGGTATCCGGCCATATTAGATATTGGTAGCGATAATATCTGCATACCTTAGCTCATCACTCTTATTGGTTAAGGCAGTGATTTCATCGGTTTCAATGCTGAACACCGCTAATTTATTGCCAGGAACGGTAATGCTAAATAGCCTGGCTGGAATACTGCTCGATAAAAACCACCTTGCATTCCATTCAATAGCGATAGGATCATCATTTCCATGCGGATACTAGCGTTATTAAGCGGCGATAGAAAAAGATCGGAGCAGCAGTCACCTACATACGATAGTCTAATAATGTGACACACTTCACAATTAAATTAAAATCGACTCAACCCAACTATAATAAATAGTAAAAAACACCACCACACTCAAAATTAAAAAAAACAAAAACAACAAGTTACAATATATAAGCCAAAAAAAGTAAAAGTCTTCCTTGCGGGTGGGAAATTATTTATTTGTTGCTCACCGAAAGCCTGTGGTGAACTGCTCTTCAGCAAGAGTTCATTTTCTCTCTCCATCCGAAGCTAATAAACAACGGCAATAAAGAGATTAACTGCATAGTGAGATAACCAATGGATAAAACAGAACAGATTAATAGTACGGCAATGAATATTATTATGGATGCCGGCGATGCCCGCGCTTTAATTACCGATGCGCTCTCTGCCATTGAAAAAAACCAGTTTAGCCTCGCGGATGAAAAAATCACCCAGGCCCAGCAGAAAATAAAAACAGCCCACGGCAACCAGACCGATATTGTGCAGAGCGAAATCCACGGTGAAGTCTTCCCGCCATCTCTGCTATTTACCCACGCGCAGGATACGCTGATGACCATTAATAGCGAGCTGCTGATGAGCCGTCATCTGCTCAAAATCTTTCGCACCCTTGATAAGCGCATAGGCGAGCTGGAACCACATAGATAGCGGTAAAAGCATGCGATAAAACTACCCGCCTCCCTTTTAACAGGAAACGTTAATGGAACAATTTCAATACACTATCCGCGACGATCTCGGCATCCACGCTCGACCGGCGGGTCTGCTGGTGCGGCTGGCGCTGGGCTACAGCTCCACTCTGCATATTGCCAGGCAAGATCGGCAGGTCAGCCTGAAAAAAATCTTCACCGTAATGGGCCTGAACGTGAAGGTCGGCGATACGGTGACGATCAGCGCCAGCGGCGCGGATGAGCAGCAGGCGATCGCCGCGCTGCACGACTTTTTCCAGCAGCATCTTTGATTATCGCTTAAGGAAAGTTCATGCAGATCGTAGCAGGTAAAGCCGTTTCATCAGGTATCGCACGGGGGCAAATATGGTGCTACCGGCCAGCAAAATCGCACGTCAGCCCGGAGCCTATCGACAGCCCGCAGCAGGAACTGGCAAAACTGGAGCGCGCGTGCAGTACCGCGCTAATACAGCTACAGGCGCTGGAGGATAAGGTCCGCGCGGAGAGCGGAGAAGAAACCGCCCAGCTGTTCGCAGCTCATCAGCTAATGCTGCTGGACGACGATTTCCAGCAGGAAATACGCGAGGCGATCGGCGAGCAGAAGCTCAACGCCGCCTGGGCCGTCGAGCAGGCCGGAGAGCTGTTTGCCAACCAGCTGGCCGCCATGGAAGATGCCTATTTCCAGGCGCGCGCCGCGGACGTGCGGGATGTCTCCGGGCGACTGGTTGCCATTCTCTGCGGCCATCAGGCCCCCGGGCTACGGCAGCCCGACGGAGAGGCAATTCTTCTTGCCGACGATCTGACCCCCAGCGAGACCGTACAGCTCGACAGGCAGCGCGTCGCCGGCATCGTCACCCGCCAGGGCTCAGCCAATTCCCATACCGCTATTCTGGCTCGCGCAATGGGGATCCCCGCGCTCGTCGGCCTGGATCTGGCGGAACTCCCCTCCGCATGGGACGGCCTGGAGGCGGTGATTGACGGCAATAGCGGCCGCCTCTGCCTGACGCCCGATGATGAAACGCGTCGGCGTTATAGTAAGGAGCTGGAACAGCAGGCCCGGCAGCGCGAGATTCTGCTCACCGCCAAAGACGAACCGGCCATCACGCGCTGCGGACGCCGCATCGCGCTGTACGCGAATATCGGCTCAGCGCAGGAACTGGCGTCGGCCCTGGACAACGGAGCAGAAGGCATCGGCCTGTTTCGTAGCGAATTTCTCTACCTCGGGCGCCAGGATCTACCCGGCGAGGAGGAGCAGTTTGCCGCCTATCGCGCCGTTGCCGAAGGCATGAACGGCAAACGGGTGATTATTCGTACGCTGGACCTCGGCGCGGATAAACAGACCGCAGCGCTGCGCCTGGAGAAAGAAGAAAATCCGGCGCTGGGCTGCCGGGCAATTCGCCTGTGCCTGTCGCAACCAGAACTGCTGATAACCCAGCTCCGCGCAATTTTACGGGCCAGCGCCTGGGGACGCATTGCCATTATGTTCCCGATGGTGGCGTCGCTTTGGGAAGTGCGGGCATTGAAAGATCTTTACCAGCAGTGTCGCCAGCAGCTGGATGCGGAAGGAGTCCCCTACCGGGCGGATATTGAGCTGGGGATAATGATCGAAACGCCCGCGGCCGCACTGACCGGCGACCTGTTAGCGCCTGAGGTGGATTTCTTTAGTATCGGCACCAACGATTTAACGCAGTACACCCTGGCGGTCGATCGCCAGAACCAGGCGCTTGCCCCCTACGGCGATCCGACGCACCCGGCGCTATTACGCCTGATCGAGCAGGTCTGCGCCCATGCGCATCAGCATGGAATATGGGTGGGCGTTTGCGGCGAACTGGCGGCAGACTTAGCGCTGAGCGAATATTTTATTCGTCTGGGTGTTGCTGAACTTTCAGTATCACCACCGGGACTATTGCCGTTAAAAAAAGCGATTCAGCAAATTATTTTTAAATAAAAACGTTCACTCAGCGTGATGGCGATCACTTATTTTCATCTCTGCCGGCGTAAGTAAATATTTTCACTTCGACAGTGAAATAGCATATTTGAATGCCGGCAATAATGATGACCATAATAAAATGACCCTACATCACAACACTTATATAAAGGTTTATACGCAAATGAAGAAATTAAACGTATTGCTGATTTGTGGCTCGGGAGCATCCAGCGGTTTTCTTGCCGCGAACATTCGCAAGGAAGCGGCAAAGCGCGGGCTCGACTGTAGCGTCGTTGCTCGTAGCGAAGCCGAAGTTGAAAGCTTTTTACAGGAAATCGACTGCCTGATGGTTGGGCCACACCTCAAATATTTAATTCCGGAACTGGAAGAAAAAGTGGCAACCATGAACATCAAAGTCATCTTAATGGATAAATCTTATTATTCACTGCTGGATGGCGCTAAAGCGCTGGATCATCTTCTTGGCGAATTAAAGAAAGGTTAAGCGAGGCATAACCGATATGCAAAAATTTATCGACTGGATGGAGGTGCATTTTGCACCGCCAATGAACAAGGTCAACCGCAATGTTTGGGTTTTAACGCTCAAAGACTCAATCATGCAGGTGCTGCCGATGATTCTGGTTGGCTCGCTGGTAACCGTTTTATCGATTCTGAAAAATTTTCTGCCGTGGTTCCCCAACCTATCGACAATATCCAGCTACACGATGGGGCTGCTTTCCGTATTTATTGCATTTTTGATTCCATTTAACTATATGGAAAAAAAGAAAATCAACAAAATGCGCTTAATTGCCGGTATGTCCGGAATTGCCCTGTTTATGATTATTGTCAAACTGCAGGAGGTTTCAGTCCTGCAATTTAAATACTTTGGCGCCGGCGGGATGTTTGTTTCTATTATTGCCGGGATCTATGTTGCCTTTATTATGGGGATTGCCGGCAGGTATTCATTCTTTAAACAAGACAGCGCGATTCCAGATTTTGTCAGGGTATGGTTTGATGCGATTATTCCAATCCTGGTGGTGACGGTGACCGGATGGCTGGCGGTATACGTACTGCAGCTGGATCTGTATCAAATATTACTTAATATTTTTATGCCGATCACCAGCTTCGCGCAGACGCTGCCAGGATTTTTACTGATTACCTTTTTAGGCGTATTTCTCTACTCGATGGGGATCAGCGGCTGGGTGCTGTTCCCTATAACCAAGCCTATTTTTCTCGCCGGTATTACCGCCAATATGGCAGCGGTGGCCGCCGGTGGGGTAGCCAAAAACATTGTGACGGCAGAAGTGCTCTATTCCGGGTGGGTAGCGATCGGTGGGATAGGCGCAACCCTACCGCTGGTGATTATGCTGGTCAGATCGAAATCTAAAAGATTGAAAGCGCTAGGGTCGGCATCGCTGGTTCCGGGAATCTTTAATATTAATGAACCGGTCATTTTTGGCGCGGTAGCGTGGAACCCAATATTAATGGTCCCGCTGTGGCTCCAGGGCATTATTTTACCGCTAATTACCTATGTCGTTCTCGACATGGGAGTCGTCAATATCCCGGCCGCCGTCTTTGATATGTGGTACTGCCCGTTCCCTATTTCGACGTGGATTGTATCGCAAGATTTAAGCGGGCTGGTGCTGTTCGCCGTCGTGGCAACCGTCAGTACGTTGATCTGGTATCCCTTTTTCAAAATGTATGAAAAACAGCAGGTTGAATCGGAAGCTGCGGCATCCTGAAACCGTACTTTATACCCTGTTCCCGAGCAGCGGCCAGCCGGCCGCTTAATAAAAGGAGTGACCTATTTTGACCAGTAAAAGCGTTCCTGATGGATTTCCCAATAACTTTCTCTGGGGCGGCGCGGTAGCCGCTAATCAATGTGAAGGAGCCTGGCAGGAGGATGGTAAAGGATGGTGTGTGGCGGATATTAATCTTTTTCGTAATGATGTTGCGCTCGAAAAAAAATACAACGAAGAGATCACGACCGAATATATCCGCAATGCGATGACGGATGACCAGGGCGTTTATCCAAAACGTAATGCCATCGATTTTTATCATACCTATAAAGAAGATTTGCAGCTGCTAGCCGCCACCGGCATGAATGCTTTCCGTACCTCGATTAACTGGTCGAGAATCTACCCTAACGGCGACGATCGGGTCGCAAACGAGGCCGGACTGCAGTTTTACGATAACCTGATCGATGAGATTATCGCCAACGGCATGGAGCCGGTGATCACCCTCTCCCACTATGAAATGCCGCTGCATCTGACTACCGCCTATAGCGGCTGGTATTCACGAGAGCTGGTTGATTTCTTCGTCCGCTACTGTGAGACGGTCTTTACCCGCTATCAGCACAAGGTGAAGTACTGGATTATTGTGAACCAGATAAACCTGATCGTTCATGAGTCATTCAACCACCTCGGGATTGCGGAAGATAAAGTAGCCAATCTTCATGAAGCAAAATATCAGGGAGTGCATAACGAGATGGTCGCCTGCGCAAAAGCTACCGAGATTGCGCGCCGCATCAATCCGGAATTTCGTATCGGCATGATGTTTGCCGACGGCATTAGCTACCCCGCGACCTGCAAGCCGGAAGACGTGCTGGCGACCGTGCGTCGCAATCAAATGGAGTATTTTTACGGCGATGTGCTGCTGCGGGGCCGCTATCCGGGATATGCGTTCCGCTATTTTGCAGAGCATAATATTCAGCTGCATTTCTATCCCGGCGACGAAGAGGCTTTACGCAATACGGCCGACTTTCTCGCTATCTCATATTACTACACCCGTATAAGCGACGCGCAGAGCGTGCTGAAGCATAAAACGTCCTACCCTAACCCAAACATTCAGGCCAGCGACTGGGGATGGGGCATCGATCCCATCGGCCTGCGTACCAAGCTCAACCTCTACTGGGATCGCTATCAGGTTCCCGTCATGATTGCCGAAAATGGGATTGGCGCATTCGACACGAAAGAAGAGAATGGCGAGGTTAACGACGACTATCGCATCGATTATATGAGCGCGCATCTGGCGCAGGTGAAAGAAGCGGTCCGTGACGGCGTTGATGTCATTGGCTACTTCCCCTGGGGGCCTATTGATATCGTCAGCTGTTCCTCCTCGGAGATGAGCAAACGCTACGGCTTTATCTATGTTGATTTAGACGATTACGGCCGGGGTAGCGCCGCGCGGAGTCCGAAGAAAAGCTATAGCTGGTATCAGCGGGCGATTGCCAGCCACGGTGAAGAGCTTTGATAGCATCAGAAAAACCCGCATTGCTGGCGCTGGGCGCCGGCATTTGCTGGGGTACGTCTGGCCTGGTAATGCGCCATCTTGGCGCCTATGGCTTCACGGCGGCCGAAATCGGTGCCCTGCGCCTGACGGTTGCCGCCGCAGCGGTGAGCATCATTGCGCTGCGCCGCCCCGGCGGAATGCATATCCGTCTGCGCCAGCTTCCCTCGCTGGCGATAATGGGCGCAGGATGCCTGTTTTTCTACTCGCTGTGCTACGTGCTGTCGGTACGGGAACTTTCGCTCTCGCTGACCGCGGTGCTGGTTTATACGTCTCCGGCCATCGTCATGCTGCTTTCAGTCCGGGTATTTCGTGAGCCGCTGACGCCGCGTAAAACGGTGGCGCTGAGGCTAACTTTAGGCGGGATCTGCCTTGCGGCCGGCGTCTCCCCCGCGGCTCAGCACTATTCCGCACGCGGGATCGGTTTTGGTCTTCTCGCCGCGCTGCTGTATGCGCTTTACGCCGTGCTGGCGAAAATAGAGGCGCGGCGCGGCAATCCGCTGACGATCACCGCCTGGTGTTTTATCTTCGGCACCGCGGCCGCGCTGTGTGCGGTCGATATACCTCATGGACTTGCCATCCTGTACGCGGCGCCCGGGTCGGTGGTCTGGATAGCCGTTATCGGCATACTGAATACGGCGCTCCCCTATCTGCTTTATACTCAGGCGATCGGCCAGGGAGAAGCAGGCAAGGCGGCGATGATGGCCTCGATAGAACCGGTAGTGGCTACGCTGTCAGGAATGATATTTTTCCATGAAACGCTGGGGCTGTGGGCATGTTTGGGTATGCTGCTGACGATCGCCGGGCTCACGGTGATGAACCGCTCGCCGCGGCGGAAAGACGCCCTGTCGGCAGGCTCAGATCCGCGCTGAAACGCGTCAGACAAAGGAGAGGAAATGCAAAATAAGCATCTGAAACTGCTGCGGCTGTTTCTCGACGGCGCTGACGCGCAAACCGCACAGATGCTGGCTATGAATATGGCCGTCAGCGATCGCAGCGTGAAGAACTACATTGCCGAGATAAACGCGCATGAGCCAGGGCTTATCCAGTCTTCGCATCGCGGTTATGCGGTGGATAAAGAGCGCATCATGCGCGTGCTCTCCAGCCATGCCCATAAAATGCCGCAAACGCCGGAAGAAAGAATTAACTACCTGCTGACCCAGCTCCTCAACAGCCGCCAGCCGACGGCGCAACTGCCCGACCTGTACGGTCTGAGCGATGTGCTGTGCGTCAGCTATGAAACCGTCAAAAAAGATCTGCTGCTGGTCAGAAAAAAACTGAAAGATTTTAATCTGTACCTCACCGTGACCAACGATTGTCTGGCTATTGAGGGGCTGGAGCAGGACAAACGGCGGATGTTTTCCAGCATTCTGTACGCGGAATTTAGCGCGAATATTCTCAGCCTGACGGAAATCGGACGGATATTTCCCCGCTACGATATCGACCAGCTGGTCTCTATTCTGGTCGAATCATGTAAATCCTGGCACTACTTCATCAACGAATATGCGTTGCTAAGCCTGGTGCTGGATGTCGTTATCAGTATTGATCGCATTCGGAACGACCACACCTTTAATCCGTGTTCCGCCGCCTCGCCCGCTGCCGGTGAAAGAAAATATGATGAGCGTGAAACAACGCTGGCGCGCCACGTCATTAACGAAATTGAGCAGCACTTCGAGGTGATTTATAGCGAACAGGAAGCCGAAGCGCTCACCGTGGTTCTGCTCAGCAGTCTTATCAGAATCGACATGGACGAAATCCACGCCGGGAATATCGAGGTGCTGGCCGGCAAAGAGTGCATGGAGCTGGTGGCGATACTGTGCAAAGAAATGCGGCGCTATGATTTTATTGATGGCGACAGCGAGCAGTTCCTGGTGCGATTCACCATCCATATTAAAAATTTGCTGGTGCGGCTTCAGCATGGGCACGTTACCCGTAATCCCCTAACTGAACAGATTCGGACATCCTGCCCGCTTATTTTTGACTGCGCGGTGGCGATTTCGGAAAAAATTCGCCAGGCCACCGGCTTCACCGTGGACGAGCATGAAATTGCCTATATTGCGCTGCATATTGGCAGCATTTTGGGCAACCAGATCGCCGGACAAAATAAGGTGAGCTGCGTGCTGCTGGTGCCGCACTATCATAACCATACCAACCAGCTAATATCGCAGATTGACAGCCTGTTCGGCCAGCAGCTTATTATTCGGGCTATAATTACCTCCTATGAAGAGTTTGCCAACCTGCCGGCGCCTGACTTTCTGATCTCCACGCTGCGGATCCCGCAAACCCTGATGGAATGGGTTTATATTAATCCGTTTCTGACCGACAGGGATATTTCGGCCCTGCAGTATAAAATCGAGCGCGTACGGCAGAAGAAGAAACGGGCCCGGCTGCTGGAAAACCTGCAGCTTATCTCCAACGAAAAACTGTTTTTCCACAATCCGCAGCTGGCGGATGAAAACGAAGCGATTCCGTTTATGGCGGATGCGCTGCACCGCCACGGCTACGTGGATGCGGATTTCGTGCACGATGTTTTCCAGCGGGAGCACAACTACTCCACCACCTTTGGCAATATCGCCGTTCCGCATTCAATGAAGATGAATGCGGACAAAACCGGGCTATGCGTCGTGATTAGCGAGAAAAGCTTCCCGTGGGGCAATAACATGGTCAATGTAGTGCTGCTATTTTCGATTAATCAGGCCGAGAGGGCCCTGTTCTACGATATCTTCGATAACCTTATCGTACTGCTCCTCGAGCCGCCGAATTTGAAAAAGGCCAGCGAATGCCGCACGTGGCAGGAGTTTGTCACCACTATTATTGAATGTTTTTAAATCTAAAAAATACCCGCATATTTGACAGCCCGTAGCCGATACGCCGTATTCGCGCCTTGGGATATTTATGGACATGGAAACGCTACGCTACATGCCGGAAAACGGCTTTTGGGGTCCTTTGAGGGTAACGCAGTCGATGCTGCCCTGTTAAGAAGGGCATCTGGTTGCATAAGGAACGCTCACTTCAGGCGGCACTCTTTGTTTATTTCATTCTCAATATCTCGATCTTTCGAGTGCTCTACCAGTCGTTTAAATTTACGCTTGAGCTCAATACCGGACGGAGTACAGTTTTTTGAGTCAGCTAGCTGTACCGCAGCACTGTAAGCGTTGTAGCAGCGATCAACATCCGAAACGTCCTTTTTGCACTGGCTGAAAAGGAGATAAGTATTGTCGGGTTGCTGCAACATTTTTTCTAACTCACTATTGGTTTGCAACTCCCGAAATATTTTGGGAAAAAACAGGGCTGTCGCTACCGCTACCAGAACTACACCAATCGCCACCGTTAATTTGAATGTCATACTGATTTTCTCGCGCTGACGTAATATTTGCTTCCGGATAACCGCTACACGGCAGAACGTGTAATTAAAGGTCGTTTTGGCAGCTGGATATCATAGACAAAATGGCCCTCTGTACGTCCGGAGCATGAGGGGCATAATAAAAATCTACGCTTGTTTGTTTTTTACCAAAGGATGAGACATCAACCCACGCCACATCTTCATAGTTGGCGTCCTGCAAATTGTAGCGTTGCGTCCCTCCAGGCAAAGGGTCATCCTTCATTAAGGACAATTTCTGCGAGAGCGCTGCTGAATACAGACAATTCTCTACAGCGGGCTTTTGCCCGGCGAAATATACCGTTTTTAATTCCGGGTGAATGCCAACACGACCAGGATCCACGCAACCACAAAGCATAACGGCGATAATGCTTATAGCGGTTTTATTCATCGCCATAAGTCCTCCTTCGAATAAATGCCGCTCATATTAACCGGGCGTTCTTATACACAGGCTCAATAGTATCTTAACCTTGAACGTCTGGTTTGAACTGAAACACGGCAAACTGGCAGCCAACCATTTGCGATAAAGAGGCCAACACGATTATTGAAAATAACACTCATTCTCATTATATTGTTATGCTATTCTTCCCTCCGCCGCGTCTAAGTCGTCAGTAATAATGGATAACTTTTCTTTTCCTGTCAGTATCTTAGTCGTTGATGATCACCGAAAAATTCGCGAACCGCTTGCTGCATGGCTGCGGCGTCAGCGCCTCAATGTCATCACGGCTGATGATGCCACCTCAATGTGGTCAATGCTGCGTTCAAACACCTTTAACCTGATCGTTCTGGATGTCATGCTGCCTGACGGTGACGGCATGCTGCTTTGCCAGCAGATTCAGCGCAAATACAAAACGCCTGTCATCCTGCTTACTGCGAAGGACGCGCTTGACGACCGCATCAGTGGGCTGGAGATGGGGGCTGATGATTACGTGGTAAAGCCATTCGAGCCGCGTGAGCTACTTGCCCGCATCCATACCGTGCTGAGGCGTGCCCGGAGAACGGATGGGCCACAGCATACTGCTCACCAACGGCCCGATCGTACGATGAATTTTTCCGGGTTGATCTACCGGCCGGTCAGCCGCACGGTCACCAATCCACAGGGGATAACGCTGAAGCTGAGTACTGTGGAAGCCAGGCTCCTGACCGCTTTTCTCTCCAGCCCGGGTGCTGTACTCAGCCGGGAAGTGCTGATGGATCGCTGCATAACGCCCGGAAATGAGGTTTTTGACCGGGCAATCGATCGACAGGTCAGCCGCCTACGAAACCGCCTGCAGCAGTTGCTTCCGGGCGTTGTTCTGCTGGATACGGTATGGGGAGAGGGCTACCGTCTGGCTTCGCAGGTTGAGGCGCGCGACGAATGCCTCAGCTAAAACGCCTGCTGCCGCAGAGAATGATGAGCCAGCTTGGTTTGCTGATGGTTTCGGCAATTGTGATTGCCAATCTGCTCGCGGTGGGCGGCCTTCAGCTGATCGGTAATTTGCTCTCTCCTGCCACGCGTAATCTGGCTGTGGAACGTATTGAGCTGGCCTATCTTACCAGCCAGCTGGCGGCTGGTTCTCCGTTACATATTCTTCGTGAGGATGGCGCCAGGTTCTGGATTGCCGATCATGCTGAAGTGACGCCTTTCCCCATGCGGCGTGAAGAGCGGCGCCTGCGTGACGCTATTTTGAAGTTAAAGGGATTTGCGCCGGACATGCAGGTGACGTTTCAGCTCGAGCGTTCCAACGGTGGGCCGGCGCGCTGGCATCTCTTTAGTACGGAAAATAGCGACCCTTTAAGGCTGCGATCGACGCTCTCTTTGCCTGACGGGACTTATCTGAACGGCATACAGCCGCTTGATCCGGCATATGCATGGATACAGCTGCTCTCACTGTCACTGGTCATCATGACGGTTCCGCTGATCCTGCTGAGTCTTTACTTCACCCACCGCGTTGTCAGGCCGATTCAGCGACTTGCCGCCGCCGCTGATGCCCTTAGTCGGGGAGACTGGACCGGTAGTCTACCTCTCGTTGGCCCGCGGGAATCGAAAGACCTGACGGGTAGCTTTAATCTGATGCAGCAACGTCTTGCCCGACATCTGGAAGGCAAGACCCGTATGCTGGCCTCAATGAGCCACGACTTCAACACGCCGCTGACAGAACTGCGCCTGCAGATAGAACTCATGGACGCCGGAGAGGCTCGTGATGACATGCTGGAAAGTCTCATTGAATTGCAGAGTATGGTCAGTGAAACGCTGAACTTTATCCGTGATGAAACGCCGCAGGAGAAAACCTGCCGCTGCAACCTGAGCAAGTTACTGAGCGATCTGACGCATCGTTACGGCCAAAAAGGCGAGTCAGTTAACTGGCAGGGAGAGGCAGAGATTACGATCAACTGCCGACCGCTGGCGATAAAACGGGTACTAAGCAATCTTATTGAGAACGCATTGAGCTATGCAGGCGAGGCATCCGTCATACTCACAACGGAGAGCAACATGGTAAGGATAGATGTTCTGGACAGCGGTCCGGGTATCCCGGAGAAACAGCTTGAGCAGGTCTTCGAACCCTTCGTTCGCTTGAATGATAATCGCGCCGCCCGACACCACTTTGGCGGCGGGCTGGGTTTAGGTTTATCGATTGCCCGTGCTTGCGTCCATGCCCACGGCGGCGAGCTGAGCCTGAAGAATCGCTCGCCCGCCGGTTTATGTGCAACGATTTTGCTGCCAGGAGCGATCAGAAGCTGAGCGTCACTCCCCCCCAGAAGGTTCGACCGTAGTTGACCGTACCGTAGGTTTCGTCGTTCAGACGCTTATCGCCAATGTTGTAAATAGCGCCATTGAGGGCCAGATTCCGGCTAAGCTGATGCGACACGCCAACATCTGCCGTCAGGTAATCGGGGGCCGGCTCAGCGGTAACGGAGGTCCCGTACTCTTTACCGTAATAGTTAGCCGCTGCCCAAAACTGCGTTTGTCCCGTGTAATCCCATTCGCTGCGCAGGCTGGCTTTATGCTTAGCAGTTAAAGCCAGCGGCGCCCCTTTATTGCTGCCGCTTTTCTGCTCTGAATCCAGGAAGGTATAGTTAGCCTTTAACGATAGCTCAGGCGTTATCTTCCAGCTGCCGGTTAATTCCGCGCCTCTGATGATCGCTTTATCAATATTGATACGCTCCATCACGATATAACCGTTCCAGCGTCGATCCGTCGTTAGCGTGGAAAGCTTGTCCTGGAAGTCGTTGTAGAAGAGCGTAGCGCTGGCAGAAAGATCGTCACGATTCGACCACATCGCGGAAAGCTCGTAATTGGTACTGGTTTCAGGCTTCAGATTGGGATTACCGAGCATGGCCCAGGTATTGCGGCGCAGTACCGCGTAATCGTCAATCACCGCGCGAATTTCCGGCGCCTTAAAGCCTCGCGCGACGCCGCCTTTCAGGGTCCACTCATCACTGACATACCAAACGCCATATAAGCGCGGGCTGTAGTGATTGCCGTACTGTTCGTGATTATCAAGGCGTAATCCACCGGTGAGCGAGAACGATTCAGCGAGCCGCCATTCGTCCTCGATGAACAGCGCTCGTTGCACCACGCTATAGCGATGATCCTGGCGTGTACCATCTCCCTGGTTCCAGTCTTTTAGCTCATTTTCCTGCCACTGTCCGCCCAGCGTGGCGGTATGGTACATGGTTGGCACGATCAGTTTTGCATCCAGCACGCTATTTTTGATGGTGGGTTTACGGCCGTAAACGTCACTCTGTGAAGGGCTGGCTAATCCTTCACGGCTGGTTTTTTCCTGAGCAAAAGAAACCGTCGATGTTCCCCAGTCCCAGCGGCCGTCGTAGCTGACAGACCAGTGATCGCGGTTATTTTTTTGTTCACGCGTCGCCCAGTTTGCACTCTCGCCGTCACCGTTTTTCAGGCGACTGACGCCGCCTTCAAGCTGCAGCTCCTGATTATCGGTTGGCGCGAATGACAGCCTCCCGGTTACGTCCTTATGGTCGGCTTTGCTGAAGCCATTGGTGTTCTGCACATCATCATCGGCCTGACGATCCAGATAGCGCCCCCATAGCTGTAAGCCCAGCTTGTCATCGACCAAGGGACCCGCCAGGTAAAACTGCGTGTTTGCCGCATTGCCCTGGTCGTCATGCTGGCGAGCAGCATAGTCCCAGGAGAGCGACCCGCCCCACTGCTTATTGACCTTACGGGTAATGATATTGATGACTCCGCCAATCGCATCTGACCCGTAAAGCGATGACATTGGCCCGCGAATCACCTCAATACGTTCGATGGCGGCCGCCGGCGGGATAAAACTCTGCTCATAACCGGCATTGCCATTCACCCGGGAATCGCGACCACTCTGGCGCTTTCCGTCAACAAGGATGAGCGTGTAATCTCCCGGCATGCCGCGAATGGAGATGTCATTTTCATTGGCGCCGCCGATGACGGCTACACCTTCGACATCGCGAACGGCATCAGCCAGGTTTTGGATAGAACGTTTACGGAGATCCTCGCCTGAAATCACGGTCACTGACGCGGGTGCATCTTCCAGCCGCTGTTCAAATCCGGATGCTGTGACCACCATCGTCTCTGACTCTGCTGCGCTGGCCGCTGAGGTGAATAGCAGGATCAGACTGGCTAATTCAGTTCGTTTAAATTTAATGATTGAGTTGCACATGATTGATTAACGCCCCCGACAAAAACGCTAATAGTAATCATCCGCATCTGTGAAAATTGGACAAAGTGAGACAGATAAATGACTTCCGGACCCATGATGGCCCGCGTATGGCACCGACTATCGGCAATGCTGCCGGGGGAGCGTTCTGTTTACCGATCGTTCTTTGAAAAAGTTTGGACGGATCGGGCCGATCGCTATACTGATGCATCAATAGATTGAACCATCCAGATCTTTGCCAGCTGCATAGTGCAGACCCGGCATAAATACGCGATGGCTGAAGTGAAAAAACTTTCACAGGGAGATGGATAATGATGAGAAAACTAGCGTATAGCTTACTGATGATATTATGTGGGGCCGTTTTGACGATTTCCGCCATTTTCGTGATGATGGCGTTTTCTCGGGTTTTCCCAGCCAGCGATGAATTTCAACAATCCTGTCGAAAGTTTGATGCTGAAGAGATAAAAACAAAATTCATTCAGTCGTGGTTCAGGATGGCGGCAAAGGACGATCGTCTGGAAAAGATGGGGTTATCTAAGGTGGCATTCATTACAACGCCCTCCTTTTCAGACAACGCCTGGTCCGGGAAATTATTGGTTATTGGCGAAAAGAGTCGATACTCAGCGTACGTCATTCTTAACTGTCACAACGGTTATTATGATTACACAGACCTCTCCGAGGGTGAGGACGAATAAGCATTATCCCTGCCCTTTGGGCTAAAGCTAGCAGCTATATCCCGCAATATTGATCGAGAGATCTTCCTGTTCCATGCAGTAGAACCCTGCACTATGCTGGGGAATCTGCATCCTCGTAGTGCAATGCCGCAAAATCAAAAATTCTAACCTGATGATCTCGCAGAACTTTAAAGATGGCATGAATTTTTCATGCCGGTTATATACAAGCCGGGGCAACCCTTAAGCCTTGTTCCCATTAAATATCGACAGGTAATGAAGCCTGATTGTCCTGCTAAGGACGATCGGGCTTTTTTTATTGAGGCGGAGAGCAAAGCACGTGCAAACCATTGATATCGGCATTCTGCTGTCAACGGAAGGGACCTATAGCCATATGGCGAACAGCGCGCTGTCCGGCGCGCGCCATGCGCTGGCGGAAATCAATGCCGATCCCGCTTCCCCATTTCAGCTCCGGGCCCGGCATATCAACCCGGCGGGCGAGCTGGCGGCCTACGGCGAAGCGGTGAGCGACTTTATCGATCGCGGCATCCGCCATATTTTCGGCACCATAACCTCCGCCAGCCGTAAGGAGATAATCCCTGACCTGGAGCAGCATAACCTGCTGCTGTGGTACGGCTGTCCTTACGAAGGGTTCGAGAGCTGCGAGCAGGTGGTGTATCTCGGCGGCTGCCCGAACCAGACCCTGCTGCCGCTGCTGCGGCTGGCGCTGGATACGTTCGGAACCCGCGCCTGGCTGACCGGCTCCAACTACGTCTGGGGCTGGGAGAGCAACCGCATCGCCCGCGAAGTGGTGGAAGCCTCCGGCGGCACGGTGGCGGGTGAAAAATATCTGCACCTGAGAAACAGCAGCGTAACGGAGCTGGTCGAGGCGATTCTCAGCACAGATGTCGATTTTGTGCTCAACAACCTGGTGGGCGAAAGCTCTTACGCTTTTCTGCGCGCACTGGACGCGGCCTGTGTTCGCGAGCGGCGAACGCTAGCAGTGCTCAGCTGTAACTTTACCGAAGCGGAAGTCGATGAGGTTGCCCCGCTGCGGGCGGTGCGCCTGCTCTCCTGCGGCCCGTTTTTTGAAAGCGTCGACCCCGACTTTTGCGCGCGGCAGCGCCTGCTGCACGGCGCGCAGCGCATCTCCCACTACTACATCGGCGCCTGGCGGGCGGTAAGGCTGTTTGCCGACAGCCTGCGTCAGGCCGGAGACAGCCAGCCGGAAGCGGTGCTGGCGGCGCTGTATCGCCAGCATGACGCGCGGTCGCCTGGCGCTCGCTCGGTGCTGGCGCAAAACAACCACGCCTGCCTGCCCTGCCATATCGCCGAGCTGCAGCAAACCCGCTTTCAGCTGCTGCATAGCGAACCGCAGCCGGTGATGCCCGACCCCTATCTTTCTGCGACCGACCTGCGCCACGGTCGGACGGTTTCGGCCAGACCTACCCTGAGGATTGTGAAATGAAAACGCTACTGTCCCCGGATTTTGATGCTCAGCCGCTCCTGCTGGTGGATTGTGAAGCGAGGAGCCGTGAAGCGCTGGAAAAGAATCTCACGCGGATGGGCATTCGCTGGCATCACCTGACGGCGGATGAGGCCGCGCCGCCGCTTACCCCCTGCGCGGTGCTGGTGGAGCTGGAGGCGTTCGCCAGCCCGCTGACCCTGCAACAGGTCAATCTGGCGGGGATACCGGTGATTGCGCTGACCTCGCACGAGGGGCTTTCCCAGGTACAGCGCGCGCTGGAGCTGGGAGCCACGGCGATCCTCGCCAAACCCATTACCCAGCGGGCCATCTATACCACCCTGATGATGGCGGTAGGGCTGCGTCAGCAGCAGAATGACGGCCGGCAGCAGCAGGCGCTTCTGCGCCAGCGTCTGGCGGCGATGCCGCAGATTACCAGGGCGCTGGCGGCCCTGATGATGGCGGAAAATATTGATGAACAACAGGCCTGGGTTCGCCTGCGCACGGAATCGATGCGCACCAACCAGCCGGTGGCGCAGGTGGCGCAGCAGTGGTTGCTGCGGATGGCGCCCGGCGAACGGGGGGCGCAATGAGCCGGATGGGGTATCTCCTGCGGCGGCCCGCGCTGCTGCTCTCGCTGCTGTTTATTCTGCTGGTGGTGCTGGCCGCGCTGTTCGCCCCCTGGCTCACGCCCTTCGATCCCAATGAACAGTTTGTCGAGGGGCTGAGCCTTGAGGGCGCCCCGCTCCCGCCCAACGCTACTTACTGGCTGGGAACCGATCTGCTGGGGCGCGATCTGTTCTCGCGGCTGATTTACGGCGCGAGAACTTCGCTGCTGATCGGCGTGGTCGCCAACGGTATTGCGGTACTGACTGGCGTACTGGTGGGGCTGAGCGCCGGTTATATGCAGGGGCGTATCGGAGGGCTGCTGATGCGCTTTACCGATCTGATGATGGCGTTTCCGGCGCTGCTGCTGGCGATTGCGCTGGCGGCGATTTTCCAGCCCAGCGTCTGGATCGTGGCGATGGTGATCGCCATGGTGAACTGGGTGCAGATCGCCCGGGTTATCTACGCCGAAACCAGCGCCCTCAGCGCCCGCGACTTTATCGCCGTGGAACGTACCCTGGGGGCCGGAACCTTACGCATTCTCGGCGTGCATCTAATTCCGCATCTGGTGCCTACGGTACTGGTCTGGGCCACCCTGGGCATCTCCACCACGGTACTGCTGGAGGCCACCCTCTCGTTTCTCGGGGTGGGGGTACAGCCGCCGACCGCGAGCTGGGGCAATATCATCTTTGAAAGCCAGACCTGGTTCACCTCGGCCCCGTGGTTGGTGTTCTTTCCCGGTGCGGCGATCGTGCTGCTGTCGCTCGCTTTCAATATCGCCGGCGACGCCCTGCGCGACGCCCTCGACCCTGGTTTAAAACGGAGAAGCTGATGCTGTTTCTGGGAAAACGTCTGTTGCATGCCGGGCTGATCCTGCTTGGCGTTACGCTGATCTGCTACCTGCTGCTGTTTATGCTGCCCGCCGATCCGGCACGCCAAATCGCCGGACGCAGCGCCACGCCGGAAGTGGTCGAAAACATCCGCCATCAGTTGGGGCTGGATCTGCCGTTTTATCAGCAATATTTGCGCTATCTGAACGGGCTGCTGCACGGCGATCTGGGTCGCTCGTTTATTCAGCGCAGCGAAGTGAGCGAACTGATTTCCGCCCGTATCGGGCCTTCGCTGCAGCTGATGGCGGCGGGGATTTTCTGCGAGCTGGTGCTGGGGATCGCTCTCGGCACCCTGGCGGCGCTAAAGCGCGGCGGGCTGGCGGACCGGCTGCTGATGGCGCTCTCCTTTATCGGCGTCTCGGCACCGCAGTTCATCGCCGCGATGCTGTTTCTCTATCTTTTCGCCGTGGTGCTCAACTGGTTCCCGATGGGGGGCTACGGCGGCTTCAGCCATCTGGCGCTGCCGGCGCTCACCCTCGGCCTGCTCGGCAGCGGCTGGTACTCGCGCATGCTGCGCTCATCGATGATTGAAGTGCTGCACCAGGATTTTATCCGCACCGCGCGGGCAAAAGGGCTCGGCAGAACCCGCGTGCTGCTGCGCCACGTGCTGCCAAATGCCGTGCTGCCGCTGATTCCGATGATCGGCATTGATATCGGCATATTTATGGGCGGGCTGGTGGTGGTCGAGTCGGTCTTTGGCTGGCCAGGCATCGGTCAGCTGGCCTGGCAGGCGATTCAACAGGTGGATATTCCGGTTATTGTCGGGGTCACCACCGTCTCAGCGGTTGCCATTGTTGGCGGCAACCTTATTGCGGATCTGGTGCTGCCGTGGGTCGATCCGCGCATTGATGTCAAAAAGTAGCAGGGGAAAATGATGAAAAAAGCGTTACTGACAATGGCGGTGGCCGCAGCCTGTTTCTCTTATGGCGCGCAGGCTGACGAGAAGACCGGCGGCGATATCGTGGTGACATACCAGAACGACGTGGCGACTCTGGATCCGGCCATTGGCTATGACTGGCAAAACTGGTCGATGATCAAAAGCCTGTTCGACGGCCTGATGGACTACCGCCCCGGCACCACCGAGCTGGTGAACGATCTGGCGGAAAGCTACGCCGTTTCCGACGATGGCAAGGTCTACACCTTTGTGCTGCGCAAAGGGGTTAAATTCCACAACGGCCGCGAGGTCACGGCGGCGGACGTGAAATATTCGCTGGAGCGTACCGTCAACCCGAAAACCCAGAGCCCGGGCGCCGGATTCTTCAGCCCCATCGCGGGCTATGACGAAGAGGCCAGCGGTAAAGCCACAACCCTGAGCGGCATCGAGGTCGTGGACGATCATACCGTAAAGATCACCCTGAAAGAGCCCAACGCCACCTTCCTGCACGTGCTGGCGCTGAACTTCGCCTCGGTGGTGCCGCATGAGGAGGTGGCGAAATGGGGCCCGGACTTCGGCAAGCATCCGGTCGGCAGCGGCGCGTTTGAGCTGCAGGAGTGGAAGCTGGGCCAGGAGCTGATTTTCCGCAAGAACCCGAACTACTTTAAAGCCGGCGTGCCGCGGCTGGATCGCATTAAGTTTGAAATAGGCCAGGATCCCTCGGTCGCCCTGCTGCGGCTGGAAAAAGGCGAAGTGGATATCGCCGGCGACGGCGTGCCGCCCGCGCAGTTTCTGGCGTTTAAAAACAACCCGGCCTATAAGGGCCTGATGGTCACCGGCGACCAGCTGCAGACCGGCTACGTGACGATGAAAACCACGCTGCCCCCCTTCGATAACCTCAAGGTTCGCCAGGCGGTGAACATGGCGGTCAACAAAGACCGCATCGTGCGCATCATCAACGGACGCGCGGCGCCGGCCAATCAGCCGCTGCCGCCCGCTATGCCCGGCTACGACAAGGCTTATCAGGGTTTCAGCTACGATCCGGAAAAAGCGAAGCAGCTGCTCAGCGAAGCGGGCTTTCCCAACGGTTTTGCGACCGAACTGTACGTGATGAATACCGATCCGCAGCCGCGTATTGCCCAGTCCATCCAGCAGGATCTGGCTAAAGTGGGCATTCGCGCCAGCATCAAATCCCTGGCCCAGGCGAACGTGATTGCGGCGGGCGGTTCCGCTAGCCAGGCGCCGATGGTCTGGTCCGGCGGCATGGCGTGGATCGCCGACTTTCCGGACCCCTCCAACTTCTATGGCCCGATCCTCGGCTGCGCGGGGGCGGTAGAGGGCGGATGGAACTGGGCGCGTTACTGTAACAAGGCGCTGGACGCACAGGCGGCCGCGGCGGACAACATGGTGAAACCTGACCAGCAGGGCGCGCGTATTGAAGCCTGGCGCAAAATCTTTACCACGGCGATGAGCGACGCGCCCTGGGTGCCGGTATTCAACGAGAAGCGTTACACCGTGCACTCCGCGCGTATGGGCGGCGAGGATGCCCTCTATGTGGATCCGGTCCATGTACCGGTCAACTACGACTATATCGGGCTGAAATAATCTGCCGGCATCGTGCCGCGTTTGCCGGAACGGTGCCGCTGCTTAAAGGGGATTCAAGATGTGCCAAAATTGTCTGGTGAAGACCATTCATCATATGCAACACCATTTCGGCTGGGACAACAGCCTGAGCCCGGCGCTGCGCGTGGCTTCCGGCAGCCAGCTGGAGTTTCACTGCCTGGATGCCGCTAACGGCTGGTTCAGCGCCGGCTCAACCGCAGCGGATATCCCGACGCTGCCTTTTGATAAGCTCAACCCGGTCAGCGGGCCGGTCTATGTGGAGGGCGCCCGGCCGGGCGATGCGCTGAAGGTCACGCTGGAATCATTTCATCCCAGCGGCTTCGGCTGGACCGCCAATATCCCGGGCTTCGGTCTGCTGGCCGATGCGTTTCCCGAGCCGGCGCTGACGCTCTGGCAGTATGACAGACAGAACTTATCCCCCTGCGCCTTTGGCCGCTATGGCCGCGTGCCGCTGAAGCCCTTCGCCGGCACCATCGGCGTCGCCCCCGCCGCCGCCGGCCATCATTCGGTGGTGCCGCCGCGCCGCGTCGGCGGCAATCTGGATATTCGCGATTTGGCCGCCGGCTGCACGCTATGGCTGCCGGTGGAAGTAGAAGGCGCGCTGTTTTCAATTGGCGACACCCACGCCGCACAGGGCGATGGCGAAGTCTGCGGCACGGCGATCGAAAGCGCCATGGATGTGGTGGTAAAGCTGGAGGTGGTTAAGGATATGCCGCTGAAAACGCCGCGTTTTACCACCCCAGGTCCGGTGACCCGTCATCTGGATCGGCAAGGCTACAGCGCCTTCACCGGCATTGGCCCGGATCTGATGACCGCCGCCCGCGACGCGGTAAGCTACACCATCGATGCCCTGTGCCGCGAACAGGGAATGTCGGCAGAAGAGGCCTATATGCTCTGTTCCGTGTGCGGCGATCTGCGCATCAGCGAAATCGTCGATCGGCCTAACTGGGTGGTGTCGTTCTATTTTCCCAACAGCGTGTTTAATTAGGAGCGTTATGTCAGCAGCCATGTTCCCGGCGCCGCTACTCTCGGTGGAGCGCCTGTCGATCCAGTTTGGTACACAGCGGGTGGTGGATGACGTCAGCTTTGCGCTCTGGCCAGGAAAAACCCTGTGCATCGCCGGCGAGTCGGGCAGCGGTAAGTCGCTGACCTCGCTGGCGATCATGGGACTGCTTCCTGAGGAAGCGCATATTCCTGGCGGCGCCGTGATTTTTGCTGATCAGGATCTGCTCAGCTTGCCGGAGCGGCAAATGCAACAGCTGCGCGGCAAAGCGGTCGCCATGATTTTTCAGGAGCCGATGACCTCGCTCAACCCGCTGATGACGGTAGGCCAGCAGCTGGAAGAGACCCTGCAACGGCACGAAGCGCTGGGCCGCCGCGAGCGGCGCGGGCGGATCGGCGCGATGCTGGACGCGGTCAAAATCGGCCAGGTGGAGAAGCGCCTGCAGCAGTATCCGCACGAGCTTTCCGGCGGCATGCGCCAGCGGGTGATGATCGCCATGGCGATGCTGTGTCAACCGCAGGTGCTGATTGCAGATGAGCCGACGACGGCCCTTGATGTCACTATTCAGGCGCAAATTCTCGATTTGATGCGCGAGCTGCAGCAGGAGTTTTCCACCAGCCTGCTGCTGATCACCCACGATATGGGGGTGGTAGCGGAAATGGCCGATGACGTGCTGGTCATGAATCACGGCAAAATCGTGGAGCAGTCCCCGGTAAAAACGCTGTTTACCGCGCCGCAGGCGCCCTATACCCGCCAGCTGCTGCAGGCGGTGCCGGTGCTGGGCCAGGCGCCCGCGCTGGCGCCGGTTGAACAGACCCAACCGCTGCTCAGCGTCCGCGACCTCTGCGTACGCTTTCCGGTGCGCGGCGACGGCCTGCGCATGCGCCGCGAAGTTCATGCCGTAGATGGCGTCAGCTTCGATCTTTTCCCCGGCGAAACGCTGGGCATCGTCGGGGAAAGCGGCTGCGGTAAATCAACGACGGCGAAGGCGTTGATGAATATGGTGCCGTTTAGCGGCAGCGCGCAGCTCAGCGGGCAGGAGATGCACGGCCTGCAGGGTGAGGCGTTAAGAGCGATACGGCGTGATTTGCAGATGGTGTTTCAGGATCCCTCTGCGGCGCTTAATCCGCGCAAAACCATTTTCGATCTGATGGGGGAACCGCTGCTGATTCATGAGCAGATGCCTGTGGCACAGCGCACGGAGCGGGTGGCGCAGCTGTTGCAGCAGGTAGGCCTGCCTGCTGACGCGATGCGGCGGTATCCGCACCAGTTTTCCGGCGGCCAGCGCCAGCGCATCTGCATCGCGCGCGCCCTGGCGCTGAACCCTAAAGTGATTATCGCCGATGAATCGGTCTCGGCGCTGGATGTGTCGGTACAGGCGCAGGTGCTGACGCTGCTGGAGGATTTGCGCCAGCGCTACCAGCTCAGCTATCTGTTTATTTCCCATGATATGGCGGTAGTGGAACGCATTTGCCATCGGGTGGCGGTGATGTTTGGCGGCCAGATCGTGGAGATCGGCCCGCGCGATCGGGTACTGCACCATCCGCAGCATCCTTATACCAGACACCTGCTCAGCGCCGTTCCTATGCCGGACGTGCAGCGCAAGCGCGAACCCCGCGTCGCCAGCGCAATACCGGAGCGCCCTGACCCCATCAAACCCCTGGGCTGGCAGAGCGTCCGGCAGCGCTTTACTGATTTTGGCGGCGGACACCTCGCCGCCTGCTGATCGACGAAAGCGTTAAGCCGTCGGGTTTTCCACCGGTGATTCAGACGAGGCAACAACGCTTTTTCTGCCGGGTTGCGGTTCCCGGACCCAGCGCATCTGCTGCCTCTCCCTGCGGCCCTGACCAGCCTCCAGGACGTACCGTTCTGGCGGCTGAGGACGCTGTCCGCAATGACCTGGAGGATTTATCTTTAAGTTTAGATATATCGACCCGGCGGGATGGTAGCTTCATTTTGGGGTATCTCATTTCATTGAGCCGGAATCTACCCCACATGAATGGCGATTTCAGTAGACGATAGCAGGCGTTGAGGTAATGGGATATTGGCGAATGCCGCGTGTATGCTGGATTTAGTAGACTTCAGGAGACGTTAAGAGAAGTGAAAATGGTACCCCTACAGGATTCGATATAAACACGTAACAAATTGATTTTATTTAACTACATAGGTTACGAAAATCGCACATACCCCCAAATGTACCCCCATATATTTTTCTGCGGATGAGAATTGACTATTTATCGCGCAATTTGGGTCTCAGGGTACCTTCTCACATGTCGGTAATATCCACCGGTACAAAATCACGCCTAAATTTATGTGCGGAAAAATTTCTCTATATACATGCAAAATGTGTTGGTTCGGTTGGTTCAGTTGCCTCAAAACGTAAAGACCTTTGTTTTATTTATATATTTCCCCAAAAACTGAACCAACACTACTTCATTTTGAACCAACATTTGGCGAGTTGAACCAACATTCGCTGTGATTCAAATAGCAAAATCACAAATTCAGCCGGTCATTACCGATACAGATTCTGTTGATGCCATTCTTTGACCATCTCTGAGATGTAGTGAACAACGAAGGTATTCGTTGAAACATTGGTCAATATTGATCTTGCACAACGGCATGCTGCGCCCTGTTACAAAAGGTAGGTCAACGATGAACCTTACATAAACACTCAAGAAAGCATTTAAAACAGGAGATAGCTGTGGGAAAAGACTCAGAGCCACAAATCATAAATTTAATCGCCTACCCTGGGAAATGGGTTGCGGAGGAGCAGTTAATAGCACTGAAGGGAATCAAAAAAGGGACGCTGAAGAAAGCTCGAGAGAATACCTTCATCGAGGGAAGAGAGTACAAGCATGTGGCATTCGATGGAAAACCTTGGGATAACAGCCCATGCTTTTATAACATTGACGAAATTGATCGATGGATTGAACGACAGTCCATTGCTCGGCCCCGGCGATATAGATAAGTCTTCGAAAAGTTAGTTTTTCGGTGGATACCATCCTGGATACTTCACGTTTGGATACTGTCTCGCGAAGCTAGTGAGCCGGTTCTACATACGGGAATATCCCGTATGTAGAACCGGCAAATTTAATACGCCCGATCGCCCCTATAGTATGCAGCGCCAACCACGCCGCACGTTTGCCAAGCAGCGCAATCCAAATCCGTATCAAACAGTATAAATTTAACAAGCATCTTTTTTGGATGCCCCAAGCAAGCATTTCAACTTCAGACTATCGCCAGCGTGATCCTGCGGCCAGCGGTAGCTCTCAAATTTCCAAAGCATTCCAAAATTTATGACCACCAGCGCCACATACCCAAGGTGAGGATGGATGAAGAAAACAGTCAGTTATGCGAAACCCCCTCCGTATAACATCGTTATACAGTGGTATACGGTAACCGCAGTAACATTTGATACGCTTCACGTTCAAATGTCGCCCCGTATTGGTTTTTGGCTGCTGAAACTGAGTTATCCACCAGCCCCGCAGCTAAAAGGTGCGTTTCAACATTGCCGCTGACGCCATCAACGGTAATGACATTATCTCCCGTTTCCCGGCGCAGATCGCGGATGTAGGTTTCAGCGATAGCCTCTGCCAGTCGTTGTAGTTGTTCCATTACGCCTCCATTTGCGTGCTTAAAGCGCGTTCCATCAACTGACGCGCGATAACGTGGATGGTTGGAGCAATTCCCAACGGTGATTTCTTCCGTTCATTTTCCTGCAGCGTACGGAGTTTCTCGATCTTTTCCAGGCTGAGGAGAACGGGTTTTACGGATGGTGTTGCCATTGCGTACCTCCTGATATTTATACAGTGATTATACTTGCAATTTTATCAACACTCATCACATCTACTGCAAAATATGAAACGATCATTTTATCATCACGATCGATTTTTCTTATCTTCAGACAATAAAAAGCCCCGTCAAAGCGGGGCTCACAATTTAATAGGTATTTTAGAGCGAGCTTTTTTTCGACGCTTCAATTTCTGTTTCGCAGACATTATAGTTATTAAAATTATACTGAAGGAAAATGTACCCTTTATCAGAACTATTTGCTCTAGCCTCGATAGATACAGAACTTAGTTTATTCTTTAGTGGGGCATCTGCTGTACCTTTCCATTCTGCTGACAAATATCGCTCATGTTTATACAATCCCATCATCCAGTCTCTAGGGTCTTTCCATATTGAACCAGAAAGGAGAAAATCATTTTGCGCTGCTTTACCATAGATAGAAGATAGTGATTCACTGAGCTCTTTAAATCTTGATTTAATAGCAAAGCCATAACTATCTGTATCAATATCTTTTCCAAGAGCTCTTATCTGGCATAGACCTACGGTTGGTGAAATTAACAATCCGTATGCTTCAAAACTGGAATTATTTTTTGGTAAAGAATTAGCAGTATAAAGATTTACATTATTCGCCATTAGCTTAAGTTCTTCTCCGATCATATCTTCAATATTTTTCTTAGATAAACCGACTTCTAAACCAAATGGCCCCTCACCTGCTGGGAGTAACGGCGTGCTGGTGGGATTAGGTACTACTTTATCTGTTTGTTTCTCTGTTGTTACTTCGCTTGCTTGCTCACTAGGTACTTTCACTTCAGCTAAGCCATACGTAGCAGAAAGATATCGTTGCTGGAGCATCGCCCTCGTTTGTTCCTGCGTCGCAATAGCAGACAATTTCAGCGCCTGCAGTAGACCACCGCTATATTGGCTTGCTTCTTTTTTTGCATCAGCAATCTGGTTGTCCAGGTTATCAATTTCTGCTTTTAAAGCCGTAGCTGCTTCAGGGTTTGGTTTTACACTGCTTATTGATACTTCAATTTTAGCCCCCGCCTCTATGGCATTAATACGCTGCTCTAACAAAGCCTTGTTTGTTCCCAAGACTTCAAGTCTAGCAACTGTTAGATTTTTGATTAATCCACCAGAATACTGCTCCTGCAACGCTGTCGCCTCGGCTATTTCTTTTTCTGTCTGAGCCAGTTCACTCCGAAGATTACCAACCTCCTGTTTTTGCTCAGGAGTTAGCTCCTTCGGGCCGCATCCAGCCAAGAGACTGGTGGCAATAACACACGCTAAAAGTGCCTTTTTCATATCCCTAATCCCATTACGTTAACCAGGATTAATCCTAACATAGGGCGTATCATGCCACGATAGCCGTCAGTACAAAGAACGACCAGAATATCGCGAGAAACATAGACCTCGTATACATCCACAGCATTCAAATAAAGACACCCATGAATGTTAGCCAAAGCTGGCACAAGGACAGGCAGGAAGAATAATGTCTCCTTTCCAAGCTACGATCGTCCCTACTGTGCCGGCCTCATTTGCTGCCTTGTGAAGGCCACCGAAATCCTCAGCACGGACTGGTTGGCGTTTACCTTCTCCAGGCATTCATCACAACGTCACTTTAACCACTCCAGGTCGTTATCAGAAATGGAATCGATTGTTTATGGACTTTGAATGAACCTTTGGCGAAGATTGTCTAACGACCTGCCGCAGCCATGCCTCAACCTAACAAGGAAGACCCCGATGCCATTACCTGAACGCATGAAACCAGCCAAAATCAGCCGTCAGAAACTTAAGGAACTGGCGGATGTAGCCGAAGAGATACTTTCGCAAATTGATAACGGCGCCGACGAAGATGATGCAGGGCTAAAAGCGTTGATTGATGACTGGAACAGGCAGGCCGTTAATCCGTATGAATTCTCTGATTTCCGTGACTTTTCCTCATGGACCGACGCAAAGAACTTTACCCGGATGGCATTTAATCAGGAAAAATACTTTGCGGATTTAGCCTGGGATGAACTAGTTCAGATAATTAGTTTCGTGTGCAATGCTGAAGGCAAGGAATCTGAACAAAGCTACGCTCTGGGATTGCTGGAGAAAAACTTTAACGCCAATCCGTCCGATCTCATCTACTGGCCTAATGAATGGTTCCAGGATGAAGACATGCTTCATGTAGATTTGACGCCTGAAGAAATCGCCGGATACCTGATGGCAAAATCTGGCCGTCTTCTAAGTGATGCGCCACAAATAGACCTGAGATACCCGATCCCTCCCAGCGCAGCAAGTTAACACTAAGAGATATCAACACTCATGGGCAAAACACATCACTTGTGCCTATACATAGCCAGAACACATCCAACTTGCCTATCTATAGGCAGAACACACCATTTCTGCCATACATAGCCAGAACACACCGTTTCTGCCTATAAATAAGATATGGGCACTTTCATGGGGCGGTATGATTCTACGTGAAACGCTCAAACTGCCACGCAGCAACAGTCACCACGCATGAAGAGGATAAACTGTATCACGCCGAGCATTCAGCGTTTCATGCCCAATGACAGCCAAGCAAAGATACGTCACCTTCTTCCCATCAAGGCCAAACCCTGCGTTGAGCTTTAGATATATCTATTTAGCAATAGCACTAGTTGCTCATACTATTGATGTAAATATGAACTTACAGATGGAGAATGTGTCAACCTAAGTGTAAACTAGCTACACTATCGAGAGAGCCACACATCACACATAATGAAGCCAATCAAGGAGGGCGTCATGAGCACTACTAATGAACGTATGAGTAATGCGCCCGTATACTATGCTCTGATTCAGGTGAAATTTACGCCTATTGCTGCAATGAACAAGTATGTTGCTGACATACAGGATGCCCTAAGAGTTGAAGGGTTTCCACTATTTGAGGTTAACGCGTCTACTCAACTAAAATTTGAAATGCGGAGCCCAAATGAACCACCGATTCCTTCATTTGAGTCAGTAACCCAATGGCTAATGATGAATGCGGAAAAAACAGCCGGTTTCGTGTTAGGTAATGATTTTATTACTTATCATACAACTGACTATGTTACCCACAAACCATTTATCGCATCCTTGCTTTTAGGGTTAGGGAAAGTTCTGGAGTTCGCCAAGCCAACATTTGTCAGCCGAATAGGACTCCGTTATCTTGATGCGATCATTCCTCAAGGGGATGAGTCGTTAGAAAGTTATCTGGCTAAAGAATTACATGGCGTAGAGTTTGGGCTAACACCTATTCAGGCTATTCAAGAGTCTGTTTTTCAAACCTCTGTTGAGCCTCTGATACCACAGGGTTTTATGATATCACGCATTCATAAAATGAATTCTCAACTAGGTTTTCCACCAGACATGGTTCCTAACGGGATAGCCCCTTTGCCAAGATTTACCAACACAGAACATCGTTGGCATGCAATTATCGACACAGATCACTACGTAGAAGGTAATATGCAGCCAAACTTAGAATTAATCGAAAAACAGCTGTTATCCTTACATGGTAAAGTGAAAGAGGCATTTCAAGGGATGGTTTCAGATTTTGCCCGTTCAAAATGGAACTAAACGTGGGGGAGATGAATCAAATGTATGCTACTCCAACTGGAAGCGTTAGAACGACTGAACGCTATTTACCTACACCGACTTTTGGCACTACAACCCAGAAAGCTGCCGCCGTTGTTTCATGCTTGTTAGTTGGTACGGGGGCTTCATATCCAGTCGATTCGTATCAGTCATGGCGCCAATATGTTCAGCCACGAGTACAATTTGCTTTTGAAGATAATCATTCACCAGTTTTTGTGACTGAGCTTGATGTAAGAAATGTTGCGCAACATTTAGCCAACATCAGAGAGGTTCTGTCTCCATCAATGTCTGAATTGGCAAAAGATTTAGGTATAACCCGACAAGCACTTTATAAATGGCTGTCGGGAGAAAACCAACCAGACGATCAGTCAAAAACAGAATTTATCCTCAACCTCAGTGGTGTGGCTGATGCTTTCTCTAAAGCCTGCTTAGACAACGTGAAGCTACTGATAAAGATGAAAGCGTTCGATGGCCGCTCATTAATGGATATCATCAGGAATGGGAAAGATTGGCATCAACCAGTACAAGTATTGATTGACGAAGCACGGGCAATGAATGCCGCAGCAGAGTCTGCCAATTTTTCTGTTAGCAAGGCCAAACCAACAGATGGATGGAAATCATCTGTTTCTATCCCAGGAACAGTAGAGGACTAAATTAGACTTATGCTGGAACCAGGTACATCATGGCGTCAGGGCCATGTTCTTAAGCATGATGATGCTGTTTCACTTAACTTGCTAAATCCTGAAGAAACAGACTGTAAAGCGGTAGTGATTACCCATGACTGTGATTTACAGAGCAAATCCGAGAAAAATATTGAGATCATTATTGGCCCCTTGAAAAAGGGGTCCAACCAGATGAAAAGGGCTAAACACCCGCGAATTCTTGATTTATGTTTCGAAAACCCAGAAAGCCCCAAAAGAAACGCTATAGAACTACGACACGAAAGGAAAAAAATTCTGCCAAAGGAAGCTTTTCATTGTGAAGAGAGTGATCCAGCCTTTGCTATTTCAGTAGAAGAAAAGCAAGGGCTAAAGCAGTGGCTGGCTGCTAAGTATGGGCGTCCTGCTTTCCCCAATGTTTTTGAAGACCGTTTGCGTGCTTATGATGATGGAAAAAAATTCATCTTCGAAAAAGAAGTTGCTTCTATCATTGCAACAAACGCGGAGCACCTTATCGGCGTTTTTTTTGATTTGGGCGAAGACAGGTTTGATGATCTTGAGGAGGGCTCTCCATACGAGCTATCCATCAGTGTTGTGTACGACGCGACAGAAGGTGGTCCGATTGCACGAGAATCTGCAGAAAAGGCCTGCACTGAACTAGTTGATCTATTTTTTAAATTTTACGGCGATCCGAAATTAGGCCACTCAGAACTTATCGAATTGGATAAGTGTATAGCAATTGCAGACACACATTTTTCACTTCATGCCCTAAGAAGAATGGATCAATGGAGAGTTGAATATATCAGTCTTGAAGATGAAACTCATGGCGATTTCATCGGTACAGGTTTATAAAATTGCTAAATGCATAAGAAGAAAATTTACCTGCTATCACCTGTAGTCTGAAGTTGCTGTTCATGAGCCCGGCGCAGGGCATCTGTAGCTTGTCCCTGTTGTCCTGCCTTACCGCGTACCGTTTTGGCCCTGACGACACTGTCCGCAATGACTTGAAAGCCTTGCTGGGTACCGCCATCCTGACCCGTCCACTGATTGAGTAGCATATTGCCCGCCACGCTGACAAGGTGCCTTTACGGTACCTGGCCAGCGTGTCAGCCTACTTGCCAAAGGCAATAACGCCCAGCCAGAAGGTAGCCTCTCTATTATCTGCCGTATTACAGGGCAGCACCACCGCCAGAGGGGCCATAGCCATGTTCGTGCCTTTTCCCGTTGTTCTGGTCTGCGGATCGGCCACCAGCCGGCCATATGCTGAAATTTGAGCTGTCATCGCTGTGATCCTCTCTTCTGATGCCCTGTACCTGATTTAGTGTTGGTTCAAAATGGTAGTTTGTTGCCTCAATGTTGGTTCATTTTTCAAACATGAAACCTTATTAAACAGATATATATAACTACTGAGGCAACTGAACCAACTGAACCAACACCTAAACTACACACATGAAAGAATGCTTTTACTCTGGCTGGTCGTCGTCCGGCAGATACTGCAGGACATAAACCCGAATCTGTCGCCCATCAATGCGTGGTGACTTTCTCTGGAACCCCCGGCCTGAAGTCGGTGGTGTCAACATGCCAGCCTTCTTCAATACCTCCGCAAACTGACGGGAGTTAAAGCCGCGGGCAATCTCCCCTTCGAAGGCTGCGGGGAAGGTGTAGAACACTATCGGGTCAGTCTCGTGCCCGCCTTTCTGCCGGTATCCCGCCATGTTGGAGATAGGGAGGCTGGTCGGGTCATACGGGAACGGTGCAAAGCGGCTCATCCCGTAAGCGTTCAGGAATGCCTCTGTCTGCTCGATAATTTGCTGATGTTCTTTATTGCCGGTACCAAATTCGCGCAGCCAGGCGTTATAGCTGTACTGGATAGCATCCCGACACGTCTGCTCATCCCAGCCGGTGATCACCTTACCCAACAGTAGTGCGGCTTCCAGAATCGCGAACCGGGCGCCGACGCGATGGACCTGCTCTCCGTAATCCGGTGGGATCAGGCTGCGCCAGCGCTCTTCCGCTGCCCTGACAGCGCCTACAGCCTCGTGCTGGTGGTCCGCCAGCCACTTAACCCACTCACGCCCGGCCACTCCGTGGTGATGCTGATATGCATCCTTCAGAGCATCGGCATGGTGTTTACCATTGGCATGTTCATGAAAACGCACTGCCCGACGCATTGGAATGTTCAGCAGGCGAACCAGTTGGCCCGCTTTAGCCTTACGGCCGGCACTGGCAATGAAGGTCTCCAGATCCATCTCACCGGTACTGATGGCCACAGTACGCCAGCGCTTCAGGTCGCGGTTCCCCCCTTCCTTCGCTCCCTGCAGTTTTCCCGTGCCGTTAAACAGCGCGTAGGCCGATTTATAGACCTCCACCGGGTCAGCCCCCTGCCCGATTTCGTCAAGCGGCATCAGCGCGTCATTATGTGCGGCGGCCTCATTCGCCAGCCCAAGCGCGGTGCCGTACCAGGTAAGGCGCAGTACATCCGGGTTTCCGTAGAGACTGGATGCCACATTAGCAGTGGTGGTCTTACCCGCACTCGACTGTTCGTAGAGGTGGATACCGAATCCATCAGCACCAGCAAGACCAATCAATGGAGCTGCCAGAGCTGCGGCCACGCCAGTCATCATGGAATAGTTGCCAAAGGCCAGACGCCCTACGCTCTCCCTCCAGCTCTGCCCGGTACCGCTGGTGGTGTAACCGGACGCGGCAGAACTCCGCCCGTTAAACAGCACAGGTTGTTCTGGCGTACCTATGATCTCACCATCAGGCATGATATAGGCGCCACACTGCCAACCCGTAGCATGCGCAATGCGCCATACCTCTCCATTGGCACAGCTCTGCAGCCAGTCGGCTAGCGTTGCGCGTAAACCGCTCTTGGTTGTTACATTCACACCACCAGCTTTGAGCGTTCGCCAGCCTTCGCGCTCACCAATGTCAGCAAGGGGTATCGCCTGTACGGTTTAGCGCTTCGGTGGCTGTAGCTCGTGGAGAGTCGGATAGTTGTGGGGATTTTGGGGCGTGGAATTTAACAGTGCTTTCAAGCCTCATTTGGCTATCCTCCATAGCATTACTGGCCAAAATAACCCCGCCGTCAGAGCCACTTTAATCAGGTGAGTATTGATTCCTAGCTCCATCTGCCTTGTGTGAGACCACTCAGCCATCATCCCTGCCATAAACGAATAAAATACGAGAAATGCAGTCAGCATTCTGGCCCCCTGTATAACCGGTAAAACTGACGAAGAAGGATGTAGTTATCTGGAAAGGTTCTGCCGCGTGGAAATAGCTGAAGCCGGATCCACCTGACGCGTAGCGCTTCGATGACTTTTTGCTTCATGCCGCCTCACCCCTTTCTCTCTGAAGGTCTTTCAGCTTCTGCTGATACTCGGCTTTAATCCGCTTGCACTCCTCGATAGTCCAGCGATGTCGATCGTGGTTCGATTCGATGTCGTCAACCGCCCCCTGCCCTATCCTCCGTATCAGCTCAATGCGGTACGGAACCAGATTTCCACTTTTGTGCTGGTTGCATACGATGCATTGTCTATGTATTTGCCGGGGATCAAACCTCAGCTGTGGCGCGGCCGCAGTTGTTCTGTAGTGCCCGGCATCCCACTGCGCTGATGTGTACGTGCCGCAAGAAACGCAGGGCAAATTACGATCTCGCTCTCTGACGAAGGCATTAACGGCTTGTTGGGCTTGTTTAATCCAGTAACTGCGGGGCTTTAAGGCGAGTTTTAGAATCCTGAGTTTGTCTTTCTGCTGCTGCTCCTCTCGTCGTCGTTTCTTATCGGCGGCCTTCTCTGCTTTTTCCCTGACTCGTCTTCGTCCATCCAGCGCCAGCTTTACGCCACAATCAGCGCTACACCACCACTGATTATCAAATTTTGGGATAAACCATTCCCGGCACTCTTCATTTTTGCATCGACGCCTGCTCGCCATATCCATCACTCCGCTTGGTTATGTGTTCGATACATTCCGGCCAGTGCTTCAGTAATACCCGGTGCGGAACCCGCAATTTAACGCCGTGCTGCTGAGCCCACTGCTGTACGCCACTCTGTGAGCACTTTAGCTGGCGTGCGATTATGAGAGCCGGAACCCGGCCGGCAACGCGGCGGATGTAGTCCTGCTCTAGCTGCGAATAAACCTTGTTGCACGTTCTGGGCTTAGCCATGTCTCCTCCTCGCTTTAACTCGCAACCAGCGCTTAGCCAGTAGCGGATATGTTGGGTCGTAGCTCTTTACTTCGGATGCCGTGGGGGTCGGCTTGGTCTTGTTTCTACTTCGCCTGGTGGGAGTAAATATGAGGCTGTCTAAAACTATTTGGGTGGGACTTCGTCGATTCATATCACCTCAGAAAAATGACTGTAATCGGTTGAGGATTGTCGGGTCGGTTGTGCCGGCGAATACGTGTTTTATGGCGGCGTTAATCAGCGCTTTGTAGGCCCTCTCGAATTTCTCCTGATCCATTTTGGCGTACGCGAGGCTTTCGGCCTCAGTCCTGATTTCGCCGTTCAGTCTCACCGTCTGCACATAGAAGCCAGCCAGAATCGTCAGGTCCTTGCGGAACCTATCGAACTGGCTGTGCTCGTCCATATGCTCAAGCCCCGCTCTGTTTGCGCACCAGTGAGCAAAACAGAAGCCAAAGAAGGCCATCACCTTTCGATGAAAAGCGGGGTTTCTGGTGAGTTTGATTTCGGCTACGTAGGTTTCGCCGTTTTTGAATCGCTGGAGTCGATCGAGGTCTGTTTCATTTGCTGGGGAGAATACACCGCCTGGGTGTTTAACTAGGTCGATTTGCAATAACTACCTCCTGCGCGGCTTTGCGTTCTGCGGGGGATTTAGCCACTGATAGCACCCCACGCCAGATTGATTAACGATTCCCAGGCAATGTAAACCCGGATGCCTGCAGCCAGGCCGAAGCCAACCACCATTGCGTAAAGCAGGACGCTGCATTTAGACATCAGTCACCATCCTCTTCTGGCTCTTCCAGAGCATCACGAAACGCCACCGCGACAACCTTCCCGCCTAACACTTCCATGTGCACGTGTACCGGTGGCTCTTTGCCATCTTCGAACTCAACGACGAAAGTTAGCCTGGACATCACTTCACCTCCCGCTCAACGTTAGGGATAACCGCTTTAACGGCTTCGCTGACCTCTTTCATTGAACGATCAAACCAGTTTACATGGTTTACATAACCGTCGAACTTTGCGCCTTTGGCATTAATTTTTGCCACCGTGATATCTCTGGCAGCGTTAATCATCGCCACGGCCAGAACTGTACTGGTTTTAATGCCCTTTCCGAAACGCAACCCAGGCTCTAAAAGCACGGAGCATGGCAGTCTTTCAGGGTATTTAGCACTTACTATGGGAGCCGTCAGATTAGCGAAAACAACTCGTAATCCGGTCTTAATTTCCTCTACGTCGTCAGCACCAATCATGCTATCTGTTAACGCATGGTGGAATGCGTGGGCCATATCGTCAGTGATATCCACCGGCTCACCGACTATCCCCATGCGGTTTTTCAGCAAAGCAACCTCCTCATAGAGATTCATCAATGCCCCAAGGCAATATCTGAAACGATTAGCTCGCTTTATGGTGTCCTCTAATGACTTAACAGCCAATTCAATAGCCTTGATGTTGTCATAGGTTACCTGCTTACTGTCCGCCACTGGCGTTGGAGGCGCGGTGTATAACGTGCGAGTTTCTCCGCCAATACTTCTCAGACGAATCATTTCCTCTTCGTCATTAACATCCATCCATCGGCCGTCGCTTGGCTCGAAAACCTGATATACAGGCTCGCTGTCCATTGCGGCCAGCGCCAGCTTGAACGCTAACAACGTATTGCTGTCAGTAATGCCAACAGCCTCAATTGCAGAAATTTGATGCTGTAACCACTCTCTGGTTAATTTGCTGGTCATTGGTTGGCTCCTTCGATATTCACCTTGATGGCGAATACCTTCACAGGCTCGTCGCCGAAATGTTTGTGAGTAATGGTTTTGATTTCGAATCCGTCATATGGGATATCAATGCGGCGGTCGTGGTCGTCTGCTCGCGGATAGCCCCGCGTGATAATCAGGCGGTCAAATTTCCTTGGGAAATCTTCCCAGGCCTCACAGACCAGCCGGCGCCGCCAATACTCATTGAAGAGGCGATACTCTTCTGTTTTCTCGCCTCGCTTCATTGCGTCGAAATACTCACCGTTCACTGCAAGCTGAAGGTTAGCCATCTACTCAGCCTCCCACTTGATGCCAGCGGCAGTAAGACGCTTCTCGATCTCGTCCAGGCAGCAATTCCAGGTGAGCGCTGCAAATGGGACATTTGAGATATCAACCCGGGGCGGCAGCTTCACGGTGAAGGTGCGGGACTCCCCATCCAGCGGCGGCAGGTCTGGAGCCGTTACGCCAAACAGCGCCGCCAGAGCGCGATAGTTCTGCTCGCTGTGATAGCGACCTTTGCAGCGGACCAGTTTTTCGGCTGCTGCGTTGATAGGTTCCAGCTCGGCGATGCGCCCATGCAGCTTTGCCGCAGCTTCAATGCCGCCGGCAACGAGTGCGTTTTTGGCCTGCGCCTTCTCACGAAAGCATGGCATCGACCAGACAGGTCACTAACACCCGCGGTTAGGAAGATGCGGGTTGATGATAACCGCGCGTGGAACTCGGCATGCAAACGAGCAGGAATTGAAGACTTCCGTTTTCATGACCTGAGACATACGTGGGCCAGTTGGTTAATTCAGTCCGGCGTACCGCTATCTGTCCTGCAGGAAATGGGAGGCTGGGAGAGCATTGAGATGGTGCGGCGATATGCTCACCTGGCACCCAACCACTTAACGGAACATGCGCGACAAATTGACTCTATTTTTGAGGAAAATGTCCCAAATATGTCCCACACGGAAAAATCAGCGGCTGGAGGAAGTTGATAAGTGGTTGATTTTAAATGGTACGCCCTACAGGGCTCGAACCTGTGACCTACGGCTTAGAAGGCCGTTGCTCTATCCAACTGAGCTAAGGGCGCACTGAGAAGCGGGAGCTTCATGATGTGCAATCGCCGGGAATTATACGGTGCACGCCTGATGAGTCAATGCATTTTGCCATCAAACTGTTTTCTGTAGGTCACTTGTCTACTTATGCGACAGGCGATGCCTAAGGATTATCCAATCCTCGCGGTCATTTCCCAGCATAACATCGGCTTAAATGCGTGCTGGTCCGCCATTTATTCATCTTAAACCCGCCTCAACGATATGGTTTATCGTCCCCCCTCGCGCCGAAAAGCGATAAAAAATCAAACGAGGACTGACAGGGAGGCTGGCTTCTGACAAAATATCCGCATCCCCCTTTCGTTAAGATACAGATGGAATCCTCTCTCTGATGGCAGCAAAAATTATTGACGGTAAAACGATTGCGCAGCAGGTGCGCTCTGAAGTCGCGGAAAAAGTGAAGGCGCGCACTGCGGCCGGAAAACGCGCTCCAGGGTTAGCCGTCGTGCTGGTTGGCAGCAACCCGGCATCGCAGATTTATGTCGGCAGCAAGCGCAAAGCGTGTGAAGAGGTGGGGTTCATCTCCCGCTCATACGATCTTCCGGAAACCACCAGCGAAGCGGAGCTCCTGGAGCTTATCGATACGCTGAATGCCGATTCGGCTATCGACGGTATCCTGGTGCAGCTGCCGCTGCCTGCCGGGATCGATAATGTGAAAGTACTGGAACGCATTGCGCCGGACAAAGACGTCGATGGTTTCCATCCCTACAACGTCGGCCGCCTGTGCCAGCGCGCTCCGCGTCTGCGCCCGTGCACGCCGCGCGGTATTGTGACGCTGCTTGAGCGCTACAACATCGATACCTACGGCCTGAACGCGGTGGTGATCGGCGCCTCTAACATCGTCGGCCGCCCGATGAGCATGGAGCTGCTGCTGGCAGGCTGTACCACCACCGTTACCCACCGCTTTACCAAAAACCTGCGCCAGCACGTCGAAAATGCCGATCTGCTGATCGTCGCGGTCGGTAAACCGGGCTTTATTCCGGGAGAATGGATTAAAGAAGGCGCGATTGTGGTCGATGTCGGGATTAACCGCCTGGAAAGCGGCAAAGTGGTTGGCGATGTGGTCTATGAAGATGCCGCCGCGCGCGCGTCATACATCACGCCAGTCCCTGGCGGCGTCGGCCCGATGACCGTTGCCACCCTAATTCAGAACACGCTGCAGGCGTGCGAAGAGTATCACGACATTCAGGAGGCCTAAGATGGCGACTTTTTCTCTGGGTAAACACCCGCACGTTGAGCTGTGCGATCTGCTGAAGCTGGAAGGCTGGAGCGAAAGCGGCGCGCAGGCAAAAATCGTCATTGCCGACGGTCTGGTTAAAGTCGACGGGGCGGTTGAAACCCGCAAGCGCTGCAAGATCGTTGCCGGCCAGACTGTGAGCTTTGAAGGCCAGAGCGTAACCATCACCGCCTGATTGCCGTCGCTGAATAAAAAAATGCCGGGCCCCTGAAGGTCCGGCATTTTTATTTCGCTTAATTTATTTCGCGCAAGACTCTGATATCCCCGGACGCCTCGCCCGGGGTACGGCTCCAGGCCTACTTGCGGCGCCAGGTGGTGCCCTGAGCGCCATCTTCCAGCACGATACCCATCTCGTTGAGACGGTCACGCGCGGCGTCCGCTGCGGCCCAGTCCTTCGCTTTACGCGCATCGAGACGCTGCTGAATCAGCGCTTCAATCTCAGCCACTTCGCCATCATCCGCCTGCGCCCCGCTCTGCAGGAACACGTCCGGCTCCTGCTCCAGCAGGCCCAGCACGCCGGAGAGCTTACGCATATGCGCCGCCAGCGCGTTCGCCGCCTGCGCATCTTCGGTTTTCAGACGGTTCACTTCGCGCGCCATATCGAACAGCACCGAATAGGCTTCCGGGGTGTTGAAATCATCGTCCATCGCTTCCACAAAGCGCGCTTCAAACGCCTCGCCGCCGGCCGGGGCTACGCTGCTGTCGGTACCGCGCAGCGCGGTGTACAGCCGCTCCAGCGCAGAACGCGCCTGCTTCAGGTTCTCTTCGCTGTAGTTCAGCTGGCTACGATAGTGGCCGGACATCAGGAAGTAGCGGATGGTTTCGGCATCGTAGAACTTCAGCACATCGCGCACGGTAAAGAAGTTGCCCAGCGATTTCGACATCTTTTCGCGGTCAATCATCACCATGCCGGAGTGCATCCAGTAGTTCACGTATTCACCGTCGTGCGCGCAGGTAGACTGCGCGATCTCGTTTTCGTGGTGCGGGAACATCAGATCCGAACCGCCGCCGTGAATATCAAAATGGTTGCCCAGCTGTTTGCAGTTCATCGCCGAACATTCGATGTGCCAGCCCGGACGCCCTGCGCCCCACGGAGACGGCCAGCTCGGCTCACCCTCTTTCGACATCTTCCACAGCACGAAGTCCATCGGGTTACGCTTGACGTCAACCACGTCAACGCGAGCGCCCGCCTGCAGCTGCTCCAGATCCTGGCGCGACAGCTGACCGTAGTTCGGATCGGTCGGAACCGAGAACATCACGTCGCCGTTATCCGCCACGTAGGCGTGCTCGCGGGCGATCAGCTGCCCGGTGATTTCAATAATTTCCGCAATATGATGCGTCGCGCGCGGCTCAAGGTCCGGGCGCAGAATATTCAGCGCATCAAAATCTTTATGCATTTCGCCAATCATGCGATCGACCAGCGCCACGAAGCTTTCGCCGTTCTCATTCGCACGCTTAATGATTTTGTCGTCAATATCGGTAATGTTGCGAACATACTTCAGCTTATAGCCGAGGAAGCGCAGGTAGCGAGCCACCACGTCAAAAGAGACAAAAGTACGGCCGTGACCGATGTGACAGAGATCGTAAACGGTGATACCACACACGTACATGCCAACTTCCCCGGCATGAATAGGTTTAAACTCTTCTTTTTGGCGCGTCAGTGTATTAAAAATTTTTAACATCGAAGATTCCGTGTAAACGTGTGTAGTGATAAGCCGCGTATTCTAACCTGAATTCAACCCCGAAGCAGCACACAATGCAAGGTGATCCAACCCCGCGGTTATGCTATAACAGCCCCCTATGTCACGCCCAACCTTGGGTTCAAGCACCACAATCATCGGAACAGGATGCAAAAATGGTTACTTTCCACACTAATCATGGCGATATCGTAATCAAAACCTTTGACGAAAAAGCGCCGGAAACAGTTAAAAACTTCCTGGACTACTGCCGCGAAGGTTTCTACAACAACACCATTTTCCACCGTGTTATCAACGGCTTTATGATCCAGGGCGGCGGTTTTGAGCCGGGCATGGAGCAGAAAACAACCAAGTCTCCGATCCAGAACGAAGCTAACAACGGTCTGAAAAACACCCGCGGTACTCTGGCGATGGCCCGTACTCAGGCGCCGCACTCCGCCACCGCGCAGTTCTTCATCAACGTGGCTGATAACGACTTCCTGAACTTCTCTGGTGAAAACCTGCAGGGTTGGGGCTACTGCGTATTTGCTGAAGTCGTTGAAGGCATGGACGTGGTAGACAAAATCAAAGCGGTTTCTACCGGCCGCAGCGGCATGCATCAGGATGTGCCGAAAGAAGATGTGGTGATCAAAAGCGTCAGCGTCAGCGAATAATTCGTGGCGACACTTTTTATTGCAGACCTGCATCTGCAAACCGAAGAACCGGCGATCGTCGCCGGTTTTCTCCGCTTTTTACGCGGCCAGGCCCGCGAGGCGGACGCGCTCTATATCCTCGGCGACCTGTTTGAAGCCTGGATCGGCGATGACGATCCTAACCCGCTGCATCAGGAAATCGCCGCCGCGCTCAGCGCATTGACCCGCTCCGGCGTCCCCTGCTTTTTCGTCCACGGCAACCGCGATTTTCTTATCGGCCAGCGCTTTGCCCGCGCCTGCGGTATGACGCTGCTGACGGAAGAGAACGTGCTCGATCTCTACGGTCGCCGCGTTTTAATTATGCATGGCGACACCCTCTGTACCGACGATGCCGGCTATCTGGCGTTTCGCGCTAAGGTGCATACACCGTGGATCCAACGTCTTTTCCTTGCCCTGCCGCTGTTTATTCGCCGCCGTATCGCCGCTAAAATGCGCGCCAACAGCACCGCGGCCAACAGCAGTAAGTCGATGGAGATTATGGACGTTAACCAACAGGCGGTAGTGGCGACCCTGGAAAAGCATCGCGTACAGTGGCTGATCCACGGTCATACCCATCGCCCGGCCATCCACCAAATGGAGGCTAACGGCATGCCGGCTTTTCGCGTGGTCCTCGGCGCGTGGCACAGCGAAGGTTCGATGGTCAAAGTCACCAAAGACGACGTTGAACTGATCCCTTTCCCGTTTTAATTATCGCGCTATTTTCCGCCGACATCAGCCTACGCAACCGTTTTCCTCGCCCGTATATCGTGTTATTCTCTGTGGCCTCTAAAGCAGTGTGAAGCACACCCACAGGAGTTTTAAGACGCATGTCTTCCCGCAATAATTCGGCGCGTATCGCCATCGTGATGGGGTCCAAAAGCGACTGGGCTACCATGCAGTTTACCGCAGAAATCCTTGATGCCCTGAACGTTCCGTACCATGTTGAAGTGGTCTCCGCGCACCGTACTCCCGATAAGCTGTTCAGCTTCGCCGAAGGCGCGGAAAGCAACGGCTATCAGGTGATTATTGCCGGTGCGGGCGGCGCGGCGCATCTGCCGGGCATGATTGCGGCGAAAACGCTGGTCCCGGTCTTAGGCGTGCCGGTACAGAGCGCTGCGCTGAGCGGCGTTGACAGCCTCTACTCCATCGTCCAGATGCCGCGCGGGATCCCGGTCGGCACCCTGGCCATAGGTAAAGCCGGCGCCGCCAACGCCGCCCTGCTGGCGGCGCAGATTCTGGCGGTGCACGACGCCGAACTGCACCAGCGCCTGAGCGCATGGCGCCAGGCGCAAACCGATGAAGTGCTGGATAATCCGGACCCACGGGGTGCGGCATGAAGCAGGTTTGTATCCTCGGCAACGGCCAGCTCGGCCGCATGCTGCGCCAGGCCGGAGAGCCGCTGGGTATCGCGGTCTGGCCGGTTGGCCTTGAGGCCGATCCTGAAGCGGTGCCGTTTCAGCAAAGCGTCATCACCGCTGAAATCGAGCGCTGGCCGGAAACGGCCCTCACCCGCGAACTGGCACGTCACCCGGCGTTTGTTAACCGCGACGTGTTTCCCATTATTGCCGATCGCCTGACGCAAAAGCAGCTGTTCGACAGGCTGGGCCTGGCCACCGCGCCGTGGCAGCTGCTGGCGGATAAAAACCAGTGGCCGGAGATTTTCGCGACCCTGGGCGAGCTGGCTATCGTTAAACGCCGCGTGGGCGGCTACGACGGGCGCGGCCAGTGGCGTCTGCGTGAGAACGACTGCGCGCAGCTGCCCGACGATAACTACGGCGAATGCATCGTCGAACGGGGAATTAACTTCTCCGGCGAAGTGTCGCTGGTTGGCGCCCGCGCTCAGGATGGCAGCACGGTGTTCTATCCGCTGACCCGCAACCTGCATCAGGACGGGATTCTGCGCACCAGCGTGGCCTTCCCGCAGGCCAATGCCCGCCAGCAGGATCAGGCCGAAGGCATGCTGTCCGCCATTATGGAAGAGCTGAAATACGTCGGCGTCATGGCGATGGAGTGCTTCGTCACCGCCGATGGTCTGCTGATCAACGAGCTGGCCCCGCGCGTGCACAACAGCGGCCACTGGACGCAGAACGGCGCCTCCATCAGCCAGTTTGAGCTGCATTTGCGGGCCATTACCGACCTGCCGCTGCCGCCGCCGGTGGTCAACAGCCCGTCGGTGATGATCAACCTGATCGGCACCGATCTCAATTACGACTGGCTGAAGCTGCCGCTGGTGCACCTGCACTGGTATGACAAAGAGGTTCGTCCGGGCCGCAAAGTGGGCCACCTGAACCTCACCGACAGCGATACCGACCGCCTGAGCGCCACGCTCGAAGCGTTAAAGCCGCTGCTGCCGCCGGAGTACGCCAGCGGTATTTTCTGGGCGCAGTCACAGCTTAACTAAGCCTTTCGTGCCGGGGGAAGCGCGTTATTCCTTCCCCGGCACGCCTTCAGGCGCGTAGAATCCCTCCTTCGCTTTACAGAAAATCTCGGTTTCACTGCAAAAGGAAGACCCATGAATAATGGGACGGATTACCGCGCAATTCTCGCCGCGGATACCCCACTCATTGACGTACGCGCCCCGGTTGAATTCAGCCAAAGCGCTCTCCCCGCAGCGCTCAACCTGCCGCTGATGGACGATGAAGAACGCGCCGCCGTCGGCACCTGCTATAAACGTCAGGGGGCAGAAGCCGCCCTGGCGCTCGGCCATCGCCTGGTCAATGGCGACATTCGCGCCCAACGCATGCGGGCGTGGCGTGAAGCCTGCTTACGCAATCCTCAGGGCTATCTTTGCTGCGCCCGCGGCGGCCAGCGCTCGCACATTGTTCAGCAGTGGCTGCGCGAATCGGGCGTCGATTATCCGCTGATCGTCGGCGGCTATAAGGCGCTGCGCCAGGCCGCCATCCAGCTGACGCAGGAGCTGGTCCAGCGCTCGATAGTGCTTATCGGCGGCTGCACCGGCAACGGTAAAACTCAGCTGGTCGGCACGCGGCCCGACGGAATCGACCTCGAAGGGCTCGCCCACCATCGCGGCTCATCGTTCGGGCGGACGCTGCGCGACCAGCATGCTCAGGCGACGTTTGAAAACCACCTCGCGGTCGCAATGCTGAAAAAAGCGGCCAGCCAGCGCCGCTGGGTGCTGGAGGATGAAGGGCATATGATAGGCGCCAACCATCTGCCGGAATGCCTGCGCGAGCGCATGGCGCAATCGCCGCTGGCGGTGGTGGAGGACCCGTTTGACGTCCGCCTGGCGCGCTTGCGGGAGGAGTATTTTGACCGGATGCACCGCGACTTTATAGCCGCGTACGGCGAAGATCGGGGCTGGCAGGAGTACAGCGCGTATCTGCACCACGGCCTGTTCGCTATCCGCCGTCGCCTGGGGCTCCAGCGTTTTGCTCAGCTCACCGCCCTGCTTGATGACGCGCTGGCTGAACAGCTGCGTACGGCGAGCACCGATGCGCATTTTGCGTGGCTTGTTCCGCTATTGAAAGAGTACTACGACCCAATGTATCGCTATCAGCTGGGTAAAAAGGCAGAGAAGATTATCTTTCGCGGAACCTGGCAGGACGTCGCCTCCTGGCTGGCGCGGTAGCCCGCGTAAACGCAGCGCAAGCCGGGATTTTCGGCGTCGCGCTGCGCGGGAGGTCGCGGTTTAGAAGTCGTAGCGCAGACGCACCAGGTTCATATCGCCCAGGTTGTCGGTGCTCGAAGTAAAGACGTGTTCGTAATCAACGCGGAAGCCATAATCCAGCTGGAAGCTGATCCCCAGACCGTTATCAATGCGCTGGTAGTTACGTCCGTTCACGTATTCCAGGCGGTCGCCCATAAAGTACGGCTGAACGGATTTAAGCGCGTACTGGCCAACCGGGATTTTATAGCCCGCAAAGTACTCAATACCCCAGGCATCGCCGGCGAAGTAATTATTCACATCGGCTTTTTTGGTGGTCAGGAAGTTCTGATACCAGCCGCCGCCGAAGGAGAAGGTCCAGTTATCCGGCGTCCAGCTTAGGGCGGTACCGAGGATATTCTGGTCATAGGTTTTATTCTCAGCGCTGGAAGGATCGCGCATTTCGGCACGCGTATAGTTCCACGCCGTACCCCAGGTCAGGTCCTTCATGATGTGGTAATCCACGCCAACGGAGCCCCCGCCTTTACGCTTATAGCGCAGGCCATTCCCCGGCAGATACTCATTATCTTCAAACAGATAAGAAGCATAAAGATCGACGTCGCCGGCAGATTTCTTATACTTGAGCATATTGCGCGAGCGGTAAGAACCATCGTAATCGCCGTTGATCCCGTTACCCGGCGCCTGGGCGATCATGTCGTAATCCCAAATATCCGTCTTAGCGCCGACCACATCGTAATAAATACTGTTTTGCTGACCGTAGGTTAGCGTCCCCCAGGTGTCGCTCTTCAGCCCGGTATACAGCATACGGCGAGAGGTGTTATTAGCGCCTTCCGCATAGTGATTATCCCAGTCGAACAGCGCCGGAATATTGACCCCCAGTTCGTAATAGCTGATCCAGCTAATATCATCAAACAGATAATAATCAGCGGCGAAGCGGAAACGGGTACCGCCGTCGAAACCGTTACGCTTATAGGAGCCTTTATCGCCATCGCCGGACATCATGTTGAACTGCGGACGAATACTTCCGCCGACGGTGAAGTTCAGGCGGCTTAACGGGTCGCCGGCCTGCGGATCTTGTTTCAGCAGCGTAATCTCAGCCTGGGAAGCAAAAGAAGTCACTGCCAGTACTGCGCCGATCGTCATCGCCAGCGCTTTTATTTTATGTGCCATGCTTTTTCCTTGAGTAATAAGCAACCTTATATTTGCAAGGTGAATATTAACCGTGATTACGAGCGTCGTGTTGTCGCGTTTTTAAGCTTTCGTGCTCTTAAAAATCAGTGACTTATCATTTTGTGCCGTTAAAAGAAAGCCGCCGCGAATTTCATCAAACCGTCATGCAAATGCACTATCTCCGTCGCGCCGCCGCCACGCTTTCAGGGGCGCGCTTTGCCGTCGCAGAGCAATGAATGAACCGCTAACCGCGCGTCAGGCTTAAACGGAACGCAGTAAAAAGCCCGGGGCGTTGGTACTCAACCCCGGGCCTGCAGATGCTAAGAGCGCTGAATTATTGGCTAAACTGGCGGAACAGCGCTTTGCCTTTTAACAAACGCAGCCCCAGCCAGCCGCCGCACAGGGAGAGCAGCAGCGCCCCGCAGAGCGGCAGCATCACCCACAATCGCCAGTCCGGAGACCAGGGGAAATCAAAGACTTTGGTTTGCAGCATCGCCAGCGCCACCTCAGCCCCTATCGCCGCCACGATCCCGGACACCACGCCCAGCAGGGCAAACTCCGCCCATAGAGTGGTGCGCAGCAGCGACTTTCCGGCCCCCAGCGTGCGCCAGACCACCAGCTCCTGATAGCGCTGGCGCATCCCGACCTGAACCTGCGCCAGCAGCAGTAAAATACCGCAGGCGGTCACCAGCACCACCATCACTTCCAGCGCGCGGCTGACCTGAGTCAGTACCTGACCCACCTGACGCAGAATGGCGCCAATATCCAGCAGGCTGACGGTCGGGAATTCTCGGTTCAGCTGCGTCAACATGCCGCTGCCGTTATCCCAGCGGAAGCTGGTCAGCCAGCTCTGCGGCTGTCCGTCGAGCGCGCCCGGCGGGAAGATAAAGAAGAAGTTTGGCCGCAGGCTCTCCCAGTCAACTTTGCGCACGCTGGTCACCTTAGCGCTGAAGTCCTGGGTATCGCCGGTAAAGGTGACGCTATCGCCGAGCTTAACCCCCAGGCGCTGCGCCAGCCCCTCCTCGATCGACACTTCACCCGCTTTTGGCGGCCAGGCGCCGGCCACCAGCGGATTATGATCCGGCCTGTCGTCGCTCCAGGTCAGGTTCAGCTCGCGATTCAGCGCTTCATCCTTATTGCCCTCCGTCGCCTGGCCGTTAATCTGCGTCAGGCGCGCGCGGACGATGGGGTAGAACTCCGTCGCCGCCGTCTGGTTCCCGGCGAGGAAAGCTTTGACCGGCGCGACCTGATCCGGGGCAATATTAATCAGGAAGTAGTTGGGGCTTTCCGGCGGCAGCTGCTGCTGCCAGCGATCCAGCAGATCGCCGCGCAGCACCAGCAGCAGGGCGAGCAGCATAAACGACAGCGAGAACGCCGCCAGCTGGCTTAGCGTCGACCACGGCTGGCGCAGCAGTCGGTTGACCGCCAGGCGCAGCGGCAGCGCCTTCAGCGTCACCCGCTTCAGCAGCCACAGCAGCCCCCATCCCAGCAGGCCGCACAGCAGCGCCAGCACCACCGCGCCGGCCAGTACCGCCCACAGCAGCGGGCTGCCGCCCATCAGCCACGCCAGCAGGATAACCACCACCGCGCACACCAGCGGAATATAGACCTTCAGCGGCCAGACGTTAGCCACCACGTCCTGACGAAGTACCCGCAGCGGCAGCGTCGCCAGCAGCAGCCGATAGGGCCGCAGGCCCACCAGCAGCGAAATCACCGCCATCGCGCCAATCGCCCACAGCCACGGCCAGAGGCTGGCGGCCGGCAGCGCGCCCGGGAGAACCGGTTTCAGCATCACCAGCAGGATCTTCTCCAGCCCCATCCCCATCGCGCCGCCGGCAATCGCCGCCAGCGCCAGCAGCATCAGCCACTGCCCGACGATCAGCTTGCGCAGCTGCGCCCGCCCGGCGCCTAAGGTTTTAAGGATCGCCACCAGATCGTAACGGCTGCGGCAGTAGTGGCTCATGGCTACCGCCACCGCCGCTACCGCCAGCAGGAGCGTGAGCAGCGCCGAGAGCAGTAAGAACTGCTGCGAGCGTTCGAGCGATTTACCCAGCGCGCTGTCATCCTGTTCCAGGCCAATCCAGCGGTGTTCCGCCCCCAGCTTTGGCAACAGCCACCGCTCATACTCCGCCAGCTGCGGCGCGGTTCCGGCGAACTTATAGCGCCAGGAGACGCGGCTGCCGGGCTGCACCGCCCCGGTCTTTGCCACATCGGCAGTGTTCATCATCAGCCGCGGCGCCATCTGAAAAGGATTGAACCCGGCGTCCGGCTCCTGAATCACTTCGCCGGCAATGCGCAGAGTGGCGTCGCCGACATCAATGGTATCGCCGGTTTTTAAATTCAGCAGCGCCATTAATCGCGGGGCCAGCAGCACGCTGCCCGCCTGCGGTTTTAAGCCCGGCGGCTGGGTTTCCAGCTGACCGTAAAGGGGATAGGTGTCGTCAACCGCCTTGACGTCGGCCAGCTGCGGCGTATCGCCGGCAAAGGTCATGGTGGCGAAGCTGAGCTGCTCGCCGACCGTTAATCCCAGCCGACGCGCCTGCGCGAGCCAGTCGGCGGGGACCTCGCGCGAGCTGCGCAGCGTCCGGTCCCCGGCCATAAATTCACGGCTCTGCTGGCTCAGCCCCTTTTCCATGCGATCGCTTATCGACCCCAGCGCCAGCACGCAGGCCACCGCCAGGCTCAGCGCCAGCCAGACGATCAGCAGCGATGGCGATCGCCATTCGCGCCAGAACCAGCGGGCAATCATGCTTCCTCCCGCAGCTGACCATCAACCAGCCGCAGCCGCCGGTCGCAGCGCGCCGCCAGCAGCGGATCGTGCGTCACCAGGATCAGCGTCGTACCGTGTTCGCGATTGAGCGAAAACAGCAGGTCGGCAATTTTATCCCCGGTCTGCCGATCGAGGTTGCCGGTCGGCTCATCGGCAAACAGCAGCTCCGGACGCCCGTTGAAGGCGCGGGCCAGCGCCACCCGCTGCTGCTCGCCGCCGGAAAGCTGCGCCGGCAGATGGTTCAGGCGTTTACCCAGCCCCAGTTGCTCCAGCAGCGCCCTGGCGCTGCCCCGACTCTGGCTGTCGCTCTCGCCGCGCAGCAGCGCCGGAAGCTCGACGTTTTCCAGCGCATTGAGGGTCGGGATCAGCATAAAGGACTGAAAAACAAAGCCGATGTGCTTCGCGCGCAGCTGCGCCCTCGCCTCTTCGTCCATGCGGTGCAGCGGCTGCCCGAGTAAAGAGACTTCACCGCCGCTGCCGTCGTCCAGCCCGGCAAGGATCGCCAGCAGCGTGGATTTGCCGGAACCCGACTCGCCAATCAGGGCGATGGTCTGCGCCGGTTTGACAACCAGCTCAACTCCGGTGAGGATGGAAAGCTGATGCTCTCCCTGACCGACGGACTTCTTAAGATGATGAACTTCAAGTATGTTTTCCGCTGGCATTTGCCTTTCCTGTTTCTGGTCCTGTTTACCTGCCGCGCGATGGCGGCGGACACGCTGTTAGTTCTCGGCGACAGTCTGAGCGCCGGCTATCGAATGGCGGCCAACGCCGCGTGGCCTGCGCTACTTAACGATAAGTGGCAGGCAAAAACGCCGGTAGTTAACGCCAGCATCAGCGGCGACACGTCGCAGCAGGGGCTGGCGCGTCTGCCGGCGCTGCTTAAACAGCATCAACCGCGCTGGGTGCTGGTCGAACTGGGCGGCAATGACGGACTGCGCGGCTTCCCGCCGCAGCAAACGGAGCAGACTCTGCGCACCGTTTTGCAGGATATCAAAGCGGCGAATGCCCAGCCGCTGCTGATGCAAATTCGCCTGCCCGCCAACTATGGACGTCGTTATAATGAAGCCTTTAGCGCAATGTATCCCGCACTGGCCAAAGAGTTTGATATTCCTCTGTTACCCTTTTTTATGGAAGAGGTCTATCTGAAGCCACAGTGGATGCAGGATGATGGAATCCACCCCAACCGCGACGCCCAGCCGTTTATTGCCGACTGGATGGCGACGCGGCTGGCTCCCTTAGTTAATCATGACTCCTGATCCTCAGGGGTTGTTTGCAGGTAAAGTTATGCAAAAAACGGTTTTAGTTACAGGATGTTCCAGCGGTATTGGCCTTGAAAGCGCGCTCGATCTGAAACGTCAGGGCTTTAACGTTCTGGCCGCCTGCCGCAAGGCTGACGACGTTGCGCGGATGCAGGAACTCGGACTGACCGGTATTTTGCTGGATCTCGACGATCCGCTGAGCGTGGAGCGCGCTGCGGCAGAGGTTATCGCCCTGACCGATAATCGGCTGTATGGCCTGTTTAATAACGCCGGTTACGGCGTGTATGGCCCGCTGATCGCCGTTAGCCGCCAGCAGATGGAGCAGCAGTTTTCCGCCAACTTTTTTGGCGCCCACCAGCTCACCATGCTGCTGCTTCCGGCTATGGAGCCGCACGGCGAGGGCCGTATCGTGATGACCTCCTCGGTCATGGGGATCATCTCCAGCCCCGGTCGCGGCGCCTATGCCGCCAGCAAATACGCGCTGGAAGCCTGGTCCGACGCCCTGCGCATGGAGCTGCGCTATAGCGGCATTAAGGTCAGCCTGATTGAGCCGGGGCCGATTCGCACCCGCTTTACGAGCAACGTCAATCAAACCCGGAGCGATAAGCCGGTGGAAAACCCCGGTATCGCCGCGCGCTTTACCCTCGGGCCGGAGGCGGTGGTGGAAAAAGTGCGCCATGCTTTCGTTAGCGATAAACCCAGGCTGCGCTATCCGGTGACCTTAGTCACACACGCGGTGGCCCTGCTCAAACGCCTGTTGCCAACGCGGATGATGGACAAAATTATCCAGGGCTGAGTTGAAGCTCCGGCCGTCGCCCCCATGTATACAAAAAATTGATTAAAGAGATGCGCTTATGTCAGTACAGAATATTATCAACATTACCGAAGCTAACCTGCACCAGACGCTGGAACAATCCGTTACCGCGCCGGTGCTGTTTTATTTCTGGTCCGCGCGCAGCCAGCACTGCGAGCAGCTGACGCCGGTTCTGGAAAGTCTGGCGGCGCAGTACAACGGTCAGTTTACGCTGGCGAAGGTGGACTGCGATGCCGAGCAGATGCTGGCTTCGCAGTTTGGCCTGCGCTCGATTCCAACGGTTTATCTGTTCCAGAACGGTCAGCCGGTAGACGGCTTTGAAGGCCCGCAGCCGGAGGCCGCCGTCCGCGCGCTGCTTGATAAAGTGCTGCCGCGCGAAGAAGAGTTAAAAGCCCAGCAGGCGCTGGCGCTGATGCAGGAAGAGAAGTACGCCGAAGCCCTGCCGCTGCTGAAAGAGGCGTGGCAGCTCTCCGCTCAGGAGAGCCAGATTGGCCTGCTGCTGGCGGAAACGCTGATCGCCTTGCACCGCTCCGACGAAGCCGAAGCGGTGCTGAAAACGGTTCCGCTACAGGATCAGGATACCCGCTACCAGGGGCTGGTTGCGCAGATTGAGCTGCTCAAGCAGGCGGCCGATACGCCGGAAATCCAGCTGCTCCAGCAGCAGGTTGAGCAAAATCCGGAAGACGCGGCGCTGGCGGCTCAGCTGGCCCTGCAGCTGCATCAGGTTGGCCGCAACGAAGAGGCGCTGGCTCTGCTGTTCAGCCATCTGCAGAAAGATTTAGACGCCGGCGACGGCCAGGTGCGCAAGATGCTGCAGGAAATTCTTGCCGCCCTCGGCACCGGCGATGCGCTGGCCGCGAAATATCGCCGTCAGCTCTACTCCCTGCTGTACTGATCGTTACGCCCAGGCGGCGCTTCGCTGACCGGGCTACGGCCCCCCGTAGCCCGGGTCAGGCGTCCAGCGCCTTCTGCGGGAACGACGCTACTCGCTCTTTTTCAACTGCGTCACCACCAGCTGGTGACGAGGGTTAAAGAATTTCCGGTAGGTCAGATAGCCAGCGATGATTGTTGATAAGCTGGCGGTCGATAGCAGCATAAATGTGACCATTATCTGATACTTAATCGCTTTAACCGGGTCTATCCCGGCAAAAATCAGCCCCGACATCATCCCCGGCAGGCTCACCAGCCCCACCGTTTTCGCCGAATCGATGGTCGGGATCAGCGCGGCGCGAATGCTGTCGCGAATTAATCTGGCCGAGGCCATCTTTGGCGTCGCGCCGAGGCTCAGCTTCTCCTGAATTTGCTGCTGTTCGCTGCTGAAGCGCTGGCCCATATTGTTGTAGCACAGCCCCACCGCCACCATCGCGTTGCCGGCGACCATGCCGGCAATAGGGATCACCTGCATCGGCACGAAAGAGATCGATCCGGAGAAGACCAGCACCGCCAGCGTAAGCCCTGCGCCGGTGGTAATGGCGATAAATGATGAGATGAAGGCCTTATCGATATATTTGCTGCGCTTTTGCGCATTCCACGCCGCGTTAAAACAGATAAACAGCACCATAAGCAGCGTCAGCAGGACGTGGTTAACGTTGAAGATATATTTCAGCACGTAGCCGACGATAATCAGCTGCACCACCGCCCGACAGATGCTCCAGACGATATCTTTCTCCAGCGCCAGCTTTTCGCGATAGCTCACCACGATGGCTACAAGTACCAGCACCATCGACAGGGCCAGCGATTCGTTAGTGATATTATGCCCGTTCATTGATAACCTCCTGACCGCCTGCGCTAGCCGGCTGCAGCGTCATCACTTCATCGGCGTGGTCGATTTCATTACGGTCATGCGTCACCCACAGCACCGCAATATTCTTTTCCGTCACATAGCGATGAATAATATCGTTAACGTTGCGCTTATTGCTGTCATCCAGCGCGCTGGTAATTTCATCAAGCAGCAGCACCTGCGGCAAAAACTGCAAATTGCGAATAAGCGAAACGCGCTGCTTTTCTCCCCCGGAGAGTTCGTTGATCGATTTGCCCAGCGTATTTTCCGCCAGCCCAAAGCGGCGTAAATCGGCAACCAGCGCCTGCGGGTCCGGCTGCTGGTGGCGAATTTGCCAGGGAAAAATGAGATTGTCATAGACCGAGTCGCCAAATAGCGCCGGAGTTTGCGCGCAGTATGAGACCTGCTGGCGGTAGGTTTCCGGCGATAGCGTATTGATATCCTTGCCGGAATAAAAAATCTTCCCGCTGGTCGGGCTAAGCAGCGAGGCGATAATTTTAAGCAGCGTGCTTTTACCGCAGCCGGAGGGCCCGGTAATCAGCTTAAATTCCCCGGCGCTCAGCTCGAGATTAATATTATGCAAAATGATCGACTTATCGACCTGAAAGCCAACATCCTCAAGGCGCAAGATAGCGTTATTTTCCTTCATTATCGTTCCATATATTTCCCAAAACCCGACTAGTTTACTCCACTTTTCTTTCGCCAGGATGAGGAGAAAGATATACTCGGTTTAAACATGCGTCACTTTGCTGACGTCTGGCAGGCAATTAAACAGGAGGTTTTTTGATGCTAATTTTTATCCCCGTTCTTATTTTCGTCGCGCTGGTTATCGTTATTGCCGGAGTGAAAATTGTTCCGCAGGGCTACCAGTGGACCGTCGAACGCTTTGGCCGCTATACCATGACTCTCCAGCCGGGGCTGAGCCTGGTGGTGCCGTTCATGGACCGCATCGGGCGAAAAATTAATATGATGGAGCAGGTGCTGGATATTCCCTCGCAGGAGGTTATTTCGCGCGATAACGCCAACGTCACCATTGATGCGGTGTGCTTTATTCAGGTTATTGATGCGCCGAAAGCGGCCTATGAAGTCAGCAACCTGGAGCTGGCGATTATCAACCTGACGATGACCAACATCCGTACCGTACTCGGCTCGATGGAGCTCGACGAAATGCTCTCCCAGCGCGATAGCATCAACACCCGCTTGCTGCATATCGTCGATGAGGCAACCAACCCGTGGGGGATCAAAATCACCCGCGTGGAAATTCGCGACGTGCGCCCGCCGGCGGAGCTTATCGCCTCGATGAACGCCCAGATGAAGGCCGAGCGAACCAAGCGTGCCTATATCCTGGAGGCCGAAGGGATACGTCAGGCGGAGATTCTGAAAGCCGAGGGCGAAAAGCAGTCACAAATCCTGAAAGCGGAAGGCGAGCGCCAGTCGGCGTTCCTGCAGGCGGAAGCGCGTGAACGTTCGGCGGAAGCGGAGGCTCGCGCCACCCAGATGGTCTCTTCCGCTATTGCCTCCGGGGATATTCAGGCGATTAACTACTTCGTTGCGCAGAAATATACCGACGCGCTGCAGCAGATTGGCGCATCAAATAACAGCAAAGTCGTGCTGATGCCGCTCGACGCGACCAGCCTGATGGGCTCTATCGCCGGAATTAGCGAACTGCTTAAAGAAGGCGCCGGCGAACGGAAAAAACTATGATTGCGATGATACTGGTTCATCCGCACCTCTTCTGGCTCAGCCTCGGCGGGCTGCTGCTGGCGGCGGAGATGCTAGGCGGCAACGGTTATCTGCTGTGGAGCGGCGTTGCCGGGGTGATCACCGGCGCCCTGACCTGGATGCTGCCGCTGGGCTGGGAGTGGCAGGGCGCGCTGTTTGCCGCGCTGACCCTGCTGGCGGCCTGGCTATGGTCGCGCTGGCTGCGCCGCCAGGTAAAGCGGCAGAAGCCGGCCGACGCCCAGCTTAACCAGCGCGGGAAGCAGCTGGTTGGCCGTATCTTCTCGCTGGAGACGGCGCTGGTTAACGGCCGCGGCCACGTGCGCGTTGGCGATAGCTCATGGCCGGTAGTCGCCGACGAGGACCTCGCCGCCGGCAGTAAGGTCGAGGTGCTGGCCGTTGAGGGCATCACGCTGCGGATCAGGCTCGCCCCTCCCCACCGCTAAACCTGCGCCTTGCGATGGCAGCAGCCGGAGAGATTGTCGATAATCGGGCAGTCCGCGCCGTCATCGCCGGGACAGGACTCCGCCAGCGCCAGCAGGTGGCTACGCATGCTCTGCAGCTCGCTGATATGGCGCTCAATATCAGCGACTTTATCCAGCGTTCTGCGTTTTACGTCGGCGCTATGCCGCGACGGGTCGTTAAACAGACCGACCAGTTCGCGGCACTCCTCCAGATTAAAACCGACCTGGCGCGCCTGGCGCAGCAGGGTCAGCTCGTCCAGATGCCGCTGGCTGTAGCTGCGGTAGCCATTTTCACTACGCAGCGGCGGCGTCACCAGCCCCTTCTCTTCGTAGAAGCGAATCGCTTTACTGGTTAAGCCGGTCCTTTTTGCCACATCGCTGATATTCATCGCCTCTGCACCTCGCTGCCTCTCGCACTGCTCCTATTGTAGGACCATTCGCGCAATAACCAACCCTATGTGGAGAGGAAAAATATAAGCCATATTTTTTATCAGGTTAACCGCGCCTGTGCTTTCCCATAATGTGATGAATCTCACAAAAAAGTATTTACGCACCGTTCGAAATTGACCCACATCAAAGGTGCATTCCATTTACCCCTTAGCGTCTGGACGTTCACTTTAGAAACAAATATAAATGCGAATGATATTAGTTATCATTATAATAAAGGTTACTCTAATGGTGAAAAGGACAAACCGGGGGAGCATGCTACTCTCCAGCCTGTCGTTGTTTGTTGCCGCTAACGTTTCTGCGGCAACCCCGGCCAGCACAGCCAAAACGGCCGACGAAGAGACGCTGATCGTCACGGCTAATCGTACCGAATCGAGCCTCTGGGAAAGCCCGGCGACCGTTCAGGTTATCGACCGGGAAACGCTAAATAACTCAACCAGCGTCTCTATCGCCGACGATCTGCGGGATATCCCCGGCGTTGAAGTGACCGATAACTCTCTGGCCGGACGTAAGCAAATCCGCATCCGCGGCGAGGCCTCCTCGCGCGTGCTGATTTTGATTGACGGTCAGGTAGTCAGCTATCAGCGCGCCGGGCAGAACTACGGCGTCGGGCTGCTGATCGATGAATCCGCGCTGGAGCGGATCGAGGTGGTAAAAGGCCCCTACTCGGTACTGTACGGATCGCAGGCCATCGGGGGCGTAGTTAACTTTATCACTAAAAAAGGCGGGGATAAGCCCGTCGCCGGGACGGTGAAGGCCGTTTATAACTCGGCGACCGCGGGCTGGGAAGAGTCCGCTGCGGCCTGGGGCAGCATCGGCCAGTTCGACTATCGGATCAACGGCAGCTACTCCGACCAGGGCAACCGCGATACGCCGGACGGCAGATTGCAGAACACCAACTTCCGCAACAACAGCCAGGGCGTCTGGCTTGGCTACAATCTCGATCGCCATAAATTCGGCCTGTCGCTCGACCGCTACAAAACCTCCACGCAAACCTGGTTTGACGATCCGGACGGCCAATATGAAGACTTCAGCGTTCGTATTCCGAAGCTGGAACGCGAAAAAGTCGGCGTGTTCTATGATTACGACGCCGACGGCGATTACCTGAAAAAAATTCACTTCGACGCCTACAGCCAGACCATTGAGCGTAAATTTGAAAACCGGATTAAGACCACCCAGCCGATCCCCAGCCCGGCGATCCAGGCGCTGACGGTCAGTAACCAGACCAATACCAACGATAAGCAATATACCCAGGGCGTAACGCTGCAGGGCAACTTCTCCCTGCCGGCGAACAATGAGCTGGTTATCGGCACCCAGTATCAGCATGACAAAGTGAAGCAGGATACCAGCAGCAGCACGCGCCAGACGGCGGCGACCGGCGCATTCGATATCCAGACCCATACGCTGTCGCATACTGAAGCGGAACAAAGCAACGCCTCGGTGTTTGCCCAAAACGACTGGCGCTTCGCCGATGACTGGACCTGGACCGTTGGCGCGCGTCAGTACTGGCTCTCCTCTGAGCTTAACCGCAACGACAGCCAGAGCGGCACGGTCAGCCAGTCAATGGGCGGAAAATCAGCGCATGACGATAAGCTGGTCACCTCGACCAGCCTGCGCTATTCCGGCTTTAAAGATATTGAACTGCGCGCGGCGTACGCCCAGGGCTACGTCTTCCCGACGCTGACCCAGCTGTTTATGCAGACCTCGGCCGGCGGCGGCGTCACCTATGGCAACACTGGCCTGAAAGCGGAACACTCCAACAACTATGAGCTGGGCGCCCGTTACAAAGGCAATATGTGGCTGGTTGACGGCGCGATTTACTACTCCGAAGCCAAAGACTATATCGCCAGCCTCGCCTGTTCGGGTCAGGCGATTTGCAACGGCAACAGCACCTCTTCACGCGGCGAGTACTTCTATTACGACAATATCGATCGCGCCAAAACCTGGGGGATGGAGCTGACGGCGGAGTACAACGGCTGGGCCGTTTCGCCCTATCTGAGCGGCAATCTTATCCGCCGGCAGTATGAAGGCGAAGCCATTAAAACCTGGGATACCGGCGAACCTACCGTGACGGGAAGGGCTGGCCTTAAGCACACGCTGCTGCTGAATAGCGCCAACGTGACCTCCGATCTCTTCGTGCGCGCCGCCTCCAGCGCCAACGATAAAACCGGCACCAGGGAGATTCGCTATCCGGGCTGGGCAACGCTTAACCTCGCGTTCAATACCGAGTTTGGCCCGCAGGAGCAGTATCAGGTCAACCTGGCGCTCAACAACCTGACCAACAAACGCTATCAAACCGCCCATGAAACCATTCCGGCGGCCGGATTTAACGCAGCAGTCGGTTTTGCGTGGAACTTCTGATGATGAAAAAACTGTTGTTCGCCCTGCTGACGCTTTGTGCCGCCTGCGCAACCTATGCCAGCGAACGTATCGTCGTTGCCGGAGGCTCGCTTAGCGAACTGATCTACGCGCTTGAAGCCGGAAATCAGGTGGTCGGCGTCGATGAAACCACCTCCTGGCCGCCGGAAACGGCCAGGCTGCCGCATATCGGCTACTGGAAGCAGCTCAGCAGCGAAGGCATTTTATCCCTCAGGCCGGACGTTTTCATCACCTGGCGGGATGCCGGGCCGCAGATCGTTCTGGATCAGCTGCGGACGCAAAAAGTTAACGTTGTCACCCTGCCGCGCGTGCCGGCCACGGTTGAACAGATGTACGCCAACATTCGCCAGCTGGCGAAGACGCTGCAGGTTCCCGAACGAGGAGATGCGCTGGTAAACCAGATTCATCAGCGTCTGGAGCGCGTTCAGCACAGCGTTGCGGCGCAAAAGGCGCCGGTCAGGGCGATGTTTATTCTCTCCGCGGGCGGCAGCGCGCCGCAGGTGGCCGGTAAGGGCAGCGTTGCCGACGCCATTCTGACCCTCGCGGGCGCACGGAATGTGGCTTCGCACGAGCAATATAAAAGCTACAGCGCGGAATCGCTGATTGCGGCAAACCCGGAGGTTATTGTCGTGACCTCGCAAATGGTGGACGGCGATATTAACCGGCTGCGCGCCGTCGCCGGCATAACCCACACCGCCGCATGGAAAAATCAGCGCATTGTTACCGTCGATCAGGCGCTGATCCTCGGTATGGGCCCCCGGGTTGCCGACGCGGTTGAGTCCCTGCACCAGCAGTTTTGGCCCCAATAACTGGATTTGATGTTGACGCTATGAAGACTAACAACGCCCTGGATCTCTCTGCGCATTTCGCGCTGGAGGGAAACCAGCCCTTTAAAGATCGTCGGGCCACCATGCCGTGGCGCGGCGCGATCCCTGTGGCAAAAGAGCAGCTGGAGCAAACCTGGCAGGAGGTCATCAGCCGCAGCGCGCCGCCGCGTAAAAGACTGCTGTACCTGCATATTCCCTTTTGCGCAACCCACTGTACTTTTTGCGGTTTTTATCAGAACCGTTACGAAGATGACCACTGCGCCCGCTATACCGACGCGCTGCTGCGCGAAATCGAGATGGAGGCCGATAGCGTCCTGCACCAGTCGGCGCCGATCCACGCGGTTTACTTTGGCGGCGGTACGCCTTCCGCGCTGGCGGCGCAGGATCTGGCGCGAATTATCACCACCCTGCGGGAAAAGCTCCCCCTCGCGCCGGACTGTGAAATCACCATCGAAGGACGGGTGCTTAACTTTGATGACAACCGCATCGACGCCTGCCTGGATGCCGGAGCCAATCGCTTCTCCATCGGCATTCAGTCCTTCAACAGCAAGGTGCGCAAGAAAATGGCCCGCACCTCTGACGGCCCCACCGCCGCCGCCTTTATGCAGGGGCTGGTGCGGCGGGATCGCGCGGCCGTGGTGTGCGATCTGCTGTTCGGCCTCCCCGGCCAGGACGCAAAGCTGTGGGAGGAAGATCTCAAAATCGCCCGCGATATCGGGCTCGACGGCGTCGATCTCTACGCGCTTAATCTGCTCCCCAACACGCCGCTGGGTAAAGCCGTGGAAAACGGTCGCACCGCCGTCCCCACTCCGGCAGAGCGACGCGATCTCTACCTTCAGGGCTGCGACTTCATGGACGACGCGGGCTGGCGCTGTATCAGCAACAGCCACTGGGCCCGCACAACCCGCGAACGCAACCTCTACAACCTGCTGATTAAACAGGGGGCCGACTGCCTGGCCCTGGGCTCCGGCGCGGGCGGCTCGGTCAACGGCTATTCGTGGATGGTGGAACGTAACCTGACGACCTGGCACGAATCGATCGCCGCCGGGAAAAAGCCGCTGATGATGATGATGCGCGCCGCCGAGCGCGGTTTTCAGTGGCGGCATACGCTGCAGGCGGGCGTGGAAACAGCGCGCGTGCCGCTGGATGAACTGACCCCGCGCGCCGGGGAGCTGACCCCTCTACTCGCCCAGTGGCATCGCGCGGGGCTCACCCGCGACGCCTCAACCTGCCTGCGCCTGACCAATGAAGGACGCTTCTGGGCCAGCAACATTTTGCAGTCTCTTGATGAGCTGATTCAACAACTTAACGCGCCGCACATTGCGGTAGAGCAACCCTAACAGGAGTGATTTATGAGCCATGTTTCTTTAGCGGATTTTTTGCTAACCGAGCCGGACGGCACCCTGGAAGCGATCGCCGATCGCTACCAAACTTCCCTTCTGGAGGTGGTGCAAAACCTCCCTTCGCCGACGGTCGTGTCGGGTGAAAGGTTTGACGCCATCTGGGAAACCGTCAGCGAATGGGGCAAAGTCACGACGCTGGTCCATACCGCCGACGTTATCCTCGAGTTTACCGGCGAGCTTCCTTCCGGATTCCATCGCCACGGCTATTTCAATCTGCGTGGTAAAAAGGGCATGACGGGCCATATCAAAGCGGAAAACTGCAGCCATATCGCGCTGATTGAACGTAAATTTATGGGCATGGACACCGCGTCGATTCTCTTCTTTAACAAAGCAGGTAGCGCGATGTTTAAGATTTTCCTCGGTCGCGATGAGCATCGCCAGCTGCTCGCTGAGCAGGTTAGCGCCTTCCAGGCCCTGGCCGCTTCCCTCAAGGAAACCGCCTGATGACGCCGTGGTTAATCTTTGGCGCCGGCGGCAGCGGCACGGGCGCAAAGGTGCTTGAACTGGCGCTGGCGGAGCAGCGTCCGGTGCTGGCGGTGGTGCGCAACCCGCAATCCGTAGCCGCCCTTGAGGCTAAAGGCGTGCGGGTTTTCGCCGGCGACGCCTGCGATGCCGCCGCGGTGGCTGACGCCTGTCATGCTGCCGGTCCGGATGCGCTGATCGTCTCCTCTATGGGCGGCGCCCAGGACTACCTGGCGCACAGGACCGTTATTGATGCGGCAGAAAAAGCGGGCATCGGGCGGATGATTCTGGTGACCTCGCTGGGCTGCGGCGATAGCTGGCCCTTTTTATCCCCCCGAGCCAAAGCCGCGTTTGGTCAGGCCGTGCGCGAAAAAACGCTGGCGGAAAGCTGGCTGCAAACCAGCGGCCTCGATTATGCCATCCTGCGCCCCGGCGGCCTGCTCAACGGTGAGGCCACCGGTAAAGCGCAACGGTTGCAGAATCAGGAGTGCCACGGTTTCGTGAGGCGTGCGGACGTCGCCGCGCACATTCACGATCTGGCCGCTGCGCCGGCGCTCAACAATCAGGTCTACAGCCTGATTGAGCCGGATCTGAAGCCGGCGTAATCCCCTGCGGCGCGGCATATCCGCGCCGCAAAGACGTTATGGAGTTTTGCGTGCTCAAGGATTCACTCTCTTCCGTCAGCGTACTGACGGGCCTTTCACTGCTGCTGGCCGCGCTGGTGCTGGTTGGCGCCAGCCAGGGTGCGCTGAACATCAGCTTCAGCGCGCTGTTTGACGAGGAATACCGTGATATCTGGCTGAACATTCGCCTGCCCCGCGTTCTGCTGGCGGTACTGGTGGGCTCGGCGCTGGCGACGGCGGGGGTCATTATGCAGGGCCTGTTTCGTAACCCGATGGCCGACCCCGGCCTGCTTGGCGTCAGCAGCGGCTCCGCGCTGATGGTGGGGGTGGCGATTGTTCTGCCCTTCTCATTTCCGGTGGTACTGGCGCTGTACGAGCAGATGATTTTTGCCGTCGCGGGCAGTATGGCGGTCTGCGCGGTGATTTTTCTCATCAGCCGGCGCCACGCTCACGGCGGCATGATGCAGCTCCTGTTAGCCGGAATCGCCATCAACGCGCTGTGCGGAGCGGCGATCGGCGTGCTGAGCTACGTCGGCGACGAGCAGCAGCTGCGCCAGCTCACGCTGTGGATGATGGGCAATCTTGGCCAGGCGCAGTGGCCTACGCTGCTGGTCGCCAGCTCGTTTGTCCTGCCGGCGATTGTCGCCACGCTGTTTCTTGCCGGGACGCTCAACCTGCTGCAGCTGGGAGATGAAGAGGCGCACTATCTCGGCGTTAACGTTAAGCGTAAACGTCAGCAGCTGCTGTTGCTCAGCTCGCTGCTGGTCGGCGCGGCCGTTTCGGTGAGCGGCGTTATCGGCTTTATTGGCCTGGTGATCCCGCACCTGATCCGCATGACTACCGGGGCCGATCATCGCTGGCTTATCCCCTGCTCGACGCTGGCCGGAGCCTGCCTGCTGCTGGTGGCCGATACCCTGGCCCGCACGCTGGTGCAGCCGGCGGAAATGCCCGTCGGCCTGCTGACCAGCCTGATCGGCGGCCCCTATTTTCTGTGGCTGATCCTGCGCAGCCGGAGGTCAGCATGATTCTGGCCGAAAATCTGGTTTATACCCTGCAGGGACGTCGCCTGACCGATAATGTCTCTCTGGCGCTGCCCGGCGGGGAGATCGTCGCCATTCTGGGTCCGAACGGCGCCGGGAAATCCACGCTACTGCGCCAGCTCACGGGCTATCTGCGGCCGCACGGCGGGCGATGTTCCCTGCTGGGTACGCCGCTGGAGGAGTGGTCGATAGCCGAGCTGGCGAAAACCCGCGCCGTGATGCGGCAGAACGGCCATATGGCGTTTCCGTTCAGCGTACAGGAAGTGATCCGCATGGGAAGACATCCCTGGCGGACATGCAGCTCGCGTGATGAAACGGATCGCATCATGGCGCTGTGCGACTGCCGCGAGCTGGCCGCCCGCGACTACCGGCAGCTCTCCGGCGGCGAACAGCAGCGGGTACAGCTGGCGCGCCTGCTGGTGCAGCTCTGGGAGCCCATCCCCTCCCCCAAATGGCTGTTTCTGGATGAGCCCACTTCCGCCCTCGATATTCACCACCAGCAGCATCTTTTTCGCCTGCTGCGCCGGCTGGTGCGCGAGCGGCAGTTCAACGTCTGCTGCGTCCTGCACGACCTTAATCTTGCCGCGCGCTATGCCGATCGCGTGGTGCTGATGGATAAAGGGCGCGTCGTCGATAGCGGCAGTCCGCAGGATGTTCTGCAGCAGCGGGCGCTAAAGACGCTCTATCAGGCCGACATTACGGTCATTAAAGAGTCTGAAAATCAAACGCCGCTGATCGTTCTTGATTATTAAGCTCAGGGTTCCCCGGTCGAAGCGCCCCCGTAGCCGGCGTCTTTTTGCCGCATTGACGAAAACCGCCTTGACCTTCCCCTTGCTGGAAGGTTTAACCTTTATCACAGTCAGCTCATCCACGTAATAAAGGAGTTTGTTATGTCACAAACCATCGACCTGACGCTCGATGGCCTCACCTGCGGCCACTGCGTCAAACGCGTAAAAGAGAGCCTGGAGCAGCGTCCTGACGTTGAACTGGCGGACGTCACCACTACCGAAGCGCATGTCACCGGTAGCGCCAGCGCCGAAGCGCTAATCGATACGATTCAGAAAGCCGGATACGGTGCGGAGCTCAGCCACCCAAAGGCTAAACCGCTGGCGGAATCAATACTCCCGTCGGAAGCACTGACAGCGGCCCCTCCTGAGCTTCCGGCAGCCCATGACACCGATGACAGTCAACAGCTACTGATCAACGGCATGAGCTGTGCCAGCTGCGTTTCCCGGGTACAGAAGGCGCTTGCCGCGGTACCGGGCGTCGCGCAGGCGCGGGTGAATCTGGCGGAACGCACTGCGCTGGTCATGGGCAGCGCGTCCGCCGCAGAATTAGTGCAGGCGGTGGAAAAAGCGGGCTACGGCGCAGAAGCTATCGAAGACGATCTGAAGCGCCGCGAGCGCCAGCAGGAAACCGCCATCGCCACCATGAAACGCTTCCGCTGGCAGGCGATCGTCGCCCTGCTGGTGGGCGTTCCGGTGATGGTGTGGGGAATGTTCGGTGACAACATGATGGTCACCGACGACAACCGCTCGCTGTGGCTGGCTATCGGGCTTGTCACCCTTGCGGTAATGGTCTTTGCCGGCGGCCACTTCTATCGCAGCGCCTGGAAAAGCCTGAGAAACGGCACCGCCACTATGGATACGCTGGTGGCGCTGGGCACCGGGGTCGCCTGGCTCTACTCAATGAGCGTCAACCTGTGGCCGCAGTGGTTCCCGATGGAAGCCCGCCACCTCTATTATGAAGCCAGCGCCATGATTATCGGTCTGATTAACCTCGGCCATATGCTGGAAGCCCGCGCCCGGCAGCGATCTTCGCGGGCGCTGGAAAAACTGCTCGATTTGACGCCGCCGTCGGCACGCGTGGTCACTCCTGAGGGTGAAAAAAGCGTACCGCTGGCGCAAGTTCTGCCTGGCATGACCCTGCGTCTGACCACCGGCGACCGGGTGCCGGTTGACGGCACCATCACCCAGGGCGAGGCCTGGCTTGATGAAGCCATGCTGACCGGCGAACCGATCCCGCAGCAGAAAAGCGGCGGAGATCCCCTGCATGCCGGTACGGTGGTGCAGGATGGCAGCGTCCTGTTTACCGCCAGCGCCGTGGGGAGTCAGACGACGCTGGCGCGAATTATCCGCATGGTGCGCCAGGCGCAGAGCAGTAAACCAGAAATCGGCCAGCTGGCGGATAAAATTTCCGCCGTCTTCGTCCCGACGGTCGTGGTCATTGCGCTGTTCAGCGCGGCAATCTGGTACTTCTTCGGTCCGGCGCCGCAGATCGTCTATACCCTGATCATCGCCACCACGGTGCTGATTATCGCCTGCCCATGTGCGCTGGGCCTGGCAACGCCGATGTCGATTATTTCCGGCGTCGGCCGGGCGGCGGAGTACGGCGTGCTGGTTCGCGACGCCGATGCGCTGCAGCGCGCCAGCCAGCTGGATACCGTCGTATTCGATAAAACCGGTACCCTGACCGAAGGGAAACCACAGGTTGTGGCGGTGAAAACCTTTACAGCTATCGATGAGGCGACCGCTTTACGCCTGGCCGCCGCGCTGGAACAGGGCTCCAGCCACCCTCTGGCGCGGGCGATCCTCGACAAAGCGGCGGATAGCGCGCTGCCGGAGGTTGGGAACTTCCGTACCCTTCGCGGGCTGGGCGTGAGCGGTGAAGCCGACGGACATCATCTCCTGCTCGGTAATCAGGCGCTGCTCAACGAGCAGAATATTGCCACCGACGCGGCGGAAAGTGACCTCAACGCTCAGGCCTCGCAGGGCGCCACGCCGGTGCTGCTGGCGGTAGACGGCGAGGTTGCCGCGCTGATCGCCATTCGCGATCCGCTGCGCAGCGACAGCGTGGCGGCGCTGGCCCGCCTGCATCGCCAGGGCTACCGTCTGGTGATGCTCACCGGGGATAACCCGGTTACGGCCAACGCTATCGCCAAAGAAGCGGGTATCGACGAGGTGATTGCCGGCGTCCTGCCGGACGGTAAAGCCGATGCCATCAAGCGCCTGCAAAGCCAGGGGCATCAGGTCGCGATGGTCGGCGATGGCATTAACGACGCCCCGGCGCTGGCGCAGGCCGATGTCGGCATTGCGATGGGCGGCGGCAGCGACGTAGCCATTGAAACGGCGGCGATTACCCTGATGCGCCATAGCCTGAACGGCGTGGCCGACGCGCTGGCCATTGCAAAAGCCACGCTGCGTAATATGAAGCAGAACCTGCTGGGCGCCTTTGTCTATAACTCGCTGGGCATTCCGATTGCCGCCGGGATCCTCTGGCCGCTCACCGGTACGCTGCTCAACCCGGTGGTTGCCGGGGCGGCGATGGCGCTCTCCTCGATAACCGTGGTGAGCAACGCCAACCGGCTGCTGCGTTTTAAACCAAAAGAGTAGACTCTCACGCGGGCCCGAACCTGAAGCCTTCCCGGATAGCGGCATCACGCCCTGTCCGGGCTACCGCACGCTTATCCCCCGCCCACGCTTGCGCCTCCCGGCCGCGCGCGCTAGCATGAGTTCTTCACATTGCGGAGCGCGTATGGGCCTGTTAAACCGAATAAAAATGCTGTGGCGAGCCGCCTTTGGCTCGTCTTATTCCTGGCCGGCGCTGGATATTACCCTTCCCGGCGGACGCTACCTGCACCTCGTCGGCAGCATTCACATGGGCACCCGGGATATGTCGCCGCCGCCGGCCAGGCTGCTGAAAAAAATTCGCCAGGCCGATGCGCTGATTGTCGAAGCCGACATTACCGGTAACGAGACGCCCTTCAGCAACCTCCCCTCTTATCCGCCGCTGGCCGAGCGCCTGAGCGCTGAACAGATCCTTGAGCTGGAAGCCCGCGCCGCGGAGCTGGGGCTGGCAACCGCCATTTTCGACAGCCAGCCGCTATGGCAGGTTGCCATGGCGCTGCAGGCTACTCAGGCGCAAAAGCTGGGGCTTCGTCCGGATTACGGGATAGATTATCAGCTGCTGATGGCGGCACGCGAAAGCCGCGTGCGGGTGATGGAGCTGGAGGGAACCGATAGCCAGATAGCGCTGCTGCGCGATTTGCCCGATGGCGGGCTGGCGCTGCTGGAAGACACGCTGACCCACTGGCGAACCAACGCCCGTCTTCTGCAGGTGATGATCGGCTGGTGGCTGGAGCAGCCGCCGGCAAAAGGGGCCACCTCGCTACCCACGACCTTTAGCCAGTCGCTGTACGATGTTTTGATGCATCAACGCAACCTCGCCTGGCGCGAGGTACTGCTGGCTCTGCCTCCGGGGCGCTATGTTGTCGCCGTGGGCGCGCTGCATTTATACGGTGAAGGGAACCTGCCTGATATGCTGACGTAAAAAAATGGCCAATATTTCTATTGGCCCGTCAAAGAGGAATTTCATCATTATTATTATCCCGAGATTCGCACCTCGGATCGTTCGATTGTCGCTCAAAGTGACCATCACTGCCAATACTATTGCGCAAGATGGTACTATTTTTTACACAATCATCAGGCGTATGCTTAACGTACATTAGATCGGTTGGTAAGAAGGATAGCGATGACTCCCGCCGTTAAGTTACTCGAAAAAAACAAAATTGCTTTTACGATCCACAGCTACGATCACGATCCTGGCGAAACCAATTTCGGCGACGAAGTGGTGCGCAAACTCGGCCTGAACGCCGATCGGGTTTATAAAACGCTGCTGGTGGCGCTCAACGGGGATATGAAGCATCTGGCCGTGGCGGTCACCCCGGTCGCTGGTCAGCTGGATTTGAAAAAAGTGGCCAAAGCGCTGGGCGCGAAGAAAGTGGATATGGCCGACCCGATGGTGGCGCAGCGGGTAACCGGCTATCTGGTCGGCGGCATCAGCCCGCTTGGACAGAAAAAACGCCTGCCGACGGTGATTGACGCCCCGGCACAGGAGTTTGCCACCATGTATATCTCAGGCGGCAAGCGCGGGCTGGATATCGAGCTGGCGGCCAGCGACCTGGCGAAAATCCTGGATGCGAAGTTCGCCGATATAGCGCGCCGCGATTAATCTCTCCAGCCGCCTCGCGCCGCTGGCCGGGCCAAAACCACAACCCGGCGAGCGGCGCGGCTCCGTTACTGCCAGCTCACCTCGCCTTTCGGTTCAAACGCCGCCGCGTCCAGCGGGGAGTTCTTCTGGATATACTCCTTCAGCACTTCGGCGTCGATGAAGCCGGTATTGACGTAGCCTGGCTTAGCGTCGATATGCGGATAACCGTCGCCGCCGGTGCCGTTAAAGCTCAGGGTCGCCATGCGGTAGGTTTTCGTCGGATCGACCGGCTGGCCTTTGATTTTCAAATCATTCAGCTTGCCGTCTTTCGCCACAAAGCTGACGTTGGCGAACTGCGGATAGGCCCCGGAATCCGGTTTCATCTGCGCCACGGCGGTGAGATATTCCGTCACCTCCTGGCCGTTCATATCGACGTACACCAGCACGTTGCCGAACGGCTGCACCTTCATCACGTCTTTATAGGTAATATCTCCGGCTTCGATGGAGTCGCGAATACCGCCGCCGCTCATCACCGCAAAGTCGGCGCCGCTGCGCGCCATCTGCGCCGCCAGCAGAAGCTGCCCCATGTTGGTCTGCACGAAGCGCACCTTGCTGCGATCGCCCTCAAGATGAGCGTTGACGCTGCCGATTTTCACCTGCAGCTGCGCTTTACCCTTATTCTGGAACGGCGTCAGCAGCGATAGCATCTGCGCGTTTTCCGGGATCTGCGGCGTATAGAGCACGCGTTCGCTCTGGCCGTTGTCGTAGGTCACTTTTTTCTTCAGGTTGACCGGGATCAGCTGATAGTGCACCAGCTTCATTTCGCCGTTGCGGAATTCAAAATCCGCGCGGCCCACGTATTTACCCCATTCATGCGCCTGGACGATCCAGATGCCGTTTTGCTTGTCCGGCGCGCACGGCGTACCGGGAACATAATCCACCTGCTTTTTATTCTCCGCCGCCATGCATACCGGGTCCTGCGAATGACCGCCGACAATCATCGCCAGCGCTCCGGCAGGCAGGCTGCGCGCCATCTCCACGTCGCCCGGCGCATTCGAACCGTGCTCGCCGTTGTCATAATGGCCCATATGGGTCGTGGCCAGAATCACGTCCGGCTTTTCATTCTGCTGCAGCTCCTGAATAACCAGCTTCGCTTCTTCCGCCGGCTTGCGGAATTCAATATCGGTGAAGTACTCCGGGTTACCAATTTTGGCGGTGTCGTCCGTCGTCAGGCCAATCACCGCGATATTCAGTCCGCCGCGCTTAAATAAGGCCCAGGGCTTAAACAGGCGCTCACCGGTGCTTTTCTGGTAAATATTGGCCGAAAGGAACGGGAATTTAGCCCACTTCTCCTGCTGGCGCAGCACGCTGAGGGGATTATCAAACTCATGATTGCCCACCGCCATAGCGTCGTAGCCAACCAGGTTCATGCCGCGAAAATCGGGTTCCGCATCCTGCAAGTCAGACTCCGGAACCCCGGTATTAATATCGCCGCCGGATAGCAGCAGTACGCTGCCGCCCTCGGCGGCAACCTCTTTACGAATACCGTCCACCAGCGTTTTTTGCGCCGAGAGACCATATTCGCCGTAATCGCTACGCCAGAAATGCCCGTGATGATCGTTGGTATGCAGGATGGTGATTTTGTAGGTTTTATCCTGCTCATAGGCCTGCGCTGACAGACTTCCCAGCGATAGCGCCGCGAATAGCGCCAGCGCCACCCCGCGTTTCACAAATTGCATGCTTCTCTCCCTGATTTAATAACAAGTGCCGAAAGTATAGCGAGTTACGCGATTAGACAAATATGTTTTCAGAATTGCGACTTCCTTCAAACCTTAGGCGCAGGTATGTTAGTCAGATAATAATTCCACCTGCATCCTCTAATAAGAACCTTTAAGTGAATCTATGGCAATGAATCAGACCGCTCAACCCTTATCCGGCTCCGCTGCGCCGCCGCAAAAAGCCCGCACCTCGTTTCGCATTCTGGGGGCCATCAGCCTTTCCCACCTGCTGAACGATATGATCCAGTCGCTGATCCTGGCGATCTACCCGCTGCTACAGTCGGAGTTCTCCCTCTCCTTTGTGCAGATCGGCATGATCACCCTCACTTTCCAGCTCGCCTCTTCGCTCCTGCAGCCGGTGGTGGGCTATATAACCGACAAGCACCCGATGCCGTGGTCGCTGCCCGTCGGAATGTGCTTTACCCTCTGCGGGCTGGTGCTGCTGGCGCTGGCGGGAAGCTTTGGCACAGTGCTGCTGGCCGCCGCGCTGGTCGGTACCGGCTCTTCGGTCTTCCATCCGGAATCCTCTCGCGTGGCGCGCATGGCCTCCGGCGGGCGCCACGGCCTGGCCCAGTCGCTGTTCCAGGTTGGCGGAAACTTTGGCAGCTCTCTGGGCCCGCTGCTGGCGGCAGTCATCATTGCCCCTTACGGTAAAGGCAACGTCGCCTGGTTCGTGCTGGCCGCGCTGCTGGCGATCGTCGTACTATCGCAAATTAGCCGCTGGTACGCGGCGCAGCATCGGATGAACAAAGGTAAACCTAAGGCTGTCATCGCCAATCCGCTGCCCAAAAATAAAGTTATTCTGGCGGTAAGCATCCTGCTGATGCTTATTTTCTCGAAATACTTCTATATGGCGAGCATTAGCAGCTATTACACCTTTTATCTGATGGATAAGTTTGGCTTATCGGTGCAAAACGCGCAGATACACCTGTTTATCTTCCTGTTCGCGGTTGCCGCAGGAACGGTGATTGGTGGGCCTGTAGGCGATAAAATTGGGCGGAAATACGTGATTTGGGGCTCAATCCTCGGCGTAGCGCCGTTTACCCTTATTTTACCGTATGCAACCCTCGAATGGACGGGGATTTTGACCATGATAATTGGTTTTATCCTCGCATCGGCGTTTTCTGCCATTCTGGTTTACGCTCAGGAGCTATTACCGGGTCGAATTGGCATGGTTTCCGGCCTGTTCTTCGGTTTTGCATTCGGGATGGGTGGCCTGGGAGCCGCGGTGCTGGGGCTGTTAGCCGATCATACCAGCATCGAGCTGGTCTATAAAATCTGTGCTTTCCTGCCTCTGCTGGGTATATTGACGATATTCCTCCCTAACAATCACCAAAAAGCGTGATTATACGGCAGCCAAAGTGAAACTTTGGCTGCCGTAATCCCTTACCCCATCAGGATCGCTCCTGCATTACCTGCCCCTGTTTTCCGATCTGTGCTTTTTTGCGGGCTAATTCCAGTTTTCGGAAGAATTCAATAATTATTCATAAACAAAACAGCTAAAAGTGTCATAAACTATTACTCGGTTTTTTAGGTTTATGCACAATATCATTCGGGTTGCATCAAGCCGGCGAGTGGACGACACCCCTGGAGCATAGATAACTATGTGGTCGGGGCGAACGCGCGAAGCTAACGCAGAGGCAGCCTGAAGAAGGACGTGTTTAATACCGAAAATGGATTGGCTCACCACATGCAAGGAGACGGAATGCACCACGCAACACCGCTTATCACCACCATTGTCGGCGGGCTGGTCCTCGCTTTTATTTTTGGCATGATTGCCAATAAGTTACGTATTTCTCCACTGGTGGGCTATTTATTAGCGGGCGTACTCTCTGGCCCCTTTACCCCGGGTTTTGTTGCTGATACCAAACTGGCGCCAGAGCTGGCCGAGCTTGGGGTCATTTTGCTGATGTTCGGCGTCGGTCTGCATTTCTCTTTAAAAGATTTAATGGCGGTAAAGTCGATCGCCATTCCCGGCGCGATTGCCCAGATAGGCGTGGCAACGCTGCTAGGTATGGCGCTTTCAGCGATGTTGGGCTGGTCGCTGATGACCGGTATCGTTTTTGGTCTGTGTCTTTCTACCGCCAGTACCGTGGTGCTGCTGCGCGCGTTAGAAGAACGCCAGCTTATTGATAGTCAGCGAGGGCAAATCGCCATCGGCTGGCTAATCGTCGAAGATTTAGTGATGGTGCTGACGCTGGTCCTGCTGCCCGCCGTCGCCGGAATGACGGAAAAAGGCAACGTCGGCCTGGCGTCGCTGGCCGTTGATATGGGCATCACTATCGGTAAAGTCGTCGCCTTTATCGCCATTATGATGCTGGTTGGCCGCCGCCTGGTGCCGTGGATTATGTCGCGCAGCGCCGCGACCGGCTCACGGGAACTGTTTACGCTTTCGGTGCTGGCGCTGGCGCTCGGGATTGCCTTCGGCGCGGTTGAGCTGTTCGACGTCTCCTTTGCCCTCGGCGCATTTTTCGCCGGCATGGTGCTGAACGAATCCGAACTCAGCCACCGCGCCGCCCACGATACGCTGCCGCTTCGCGACGCGTTCGCGGTGCTGTTCTTTGTTTCCGTCGGCATGCTGTTCGACCCGATGATCCTGCTGGAGCAGCCGCTGGCGGTACTGGCAACCCTGGCGATTATCATCTTCGGTAAGTCGGTGGTGGCCTTCTTCCTCGTGCGGATGTTCGGCCACTCCCCGCGTACCGCGCTGACCATCGCCGCCAGCCTGGCGCAGATCGGTGAGTTCGCCTTTATCCTCGCCGGCCTCGGTATGGCGCTGGATCTGCTGCCGCAGGCCGGGCAAAACCTGGTGCTTGCCGGGGCGATCATCTCCATTATGCTCAACCCTGTGCTGTTCGCGCTGCTGGAAAAATACCTCGATAAAACCGAAACCCTCGACGAGCAAACCCTCGAAGAGGTGCTGGAAGAAGAGAAGCAAATTCCGGTCGATATCTGCAATCACGCGCTGCTGGTTGGCTTTGGCCGCGTCGGCAGCCTGCTCGGCGAGAAGCTGATGGCGCAGGGTATTCCGCTGGTGGTTATCGAAACGTCGCGCACCCGCGTGGACGAGCTGCGCGAGCGCGGCATCCGCGCGGTGCTGGGCAATGCGGCAAACGAAGAGATTATGAATCTGGCGCATCTGGACTGCGCCCGCTGGCTGCTTCTGACCATCCCTAACGGCTACGAGGCGGGAGAAATCGTTGCCTCTGCGCGTGAGAAATGCCCGAATATCGAGATTATCGCCCGCGCGCACTATGATGACGAAGTGGACTATATTGTCGAACGCGGCGCGAATCAGGTGGTGATGGGCGAGCGGGAAATCGCCCGCGCCATGCTGCTGCTGCTGGAAACGCCGCCGGCGGGTGAAGTGGTCACCGGCTAAGCTCTGCCGCCCTCTCGCATCGGCAGAGGGCGCGATCCGGTCAAACGTCTCCCGCCCCCTGCGGCGAGGGAAACGCGCTTAGCGCTCCCAGTACGCCTCTTCCAGGCTATCTTCACGCTCCGGCAGCCCACGGGTTAAACGCGGCGAGTGCTGATTCAGTACCTGATAGCTGACGCGGTTAGCGTATTTGCACACCTGCGCCAGCGATGAGTAGGTCAGCCACTTGCACTTGTGCTTACTGGAGTTGGGGACGTTATGACGGTGGTAGTTATTCGCCGTAATATCGTGCAGCAGCGCCGCCAGCGCGCCGTCGCCGGCACCGTTGGTATTCATGATTTTCTCAGGCCCGCCCATGTACGGGGCGATATGCGAGTAGATACGCAGCGGGTTTTGACAATCCTGATGGCGCATCGCGCGGCTGAACTCGTACTGATTAAATTCGGCAATGGCCCCCGGCAGCAGCGGGTGCTGGGTTTTGCGCTTAACTTCGTCTTCGGTGAAGCTGGCCATATACAGGCCCGCAGGTCCGGCGGTACATAGCACCAGATCCACCCACTCCAGCGCCTTATCTGAGGCCAGCAGCGGATCGGCAAGCCCGGTCAGCGCCTCGGCCTCTTCTTCATTCATGGCCAGAATCGAAACATTTTCCTTCAGGAAGGTCTGCCACCACTGCGGGTTGTCGGCAATGACGTATTTGGTTCCCAGCGTCAGCACTACCGGCACGTCGTGTTTTTTCGCGTACTCTATCGCTTTCATCGTGGCGTCCGGCATCGGTTCGCCGGGCTTGCAGCGCACCAGATAAGAGGTCAGTACCAGCGCTGAAGCGCCGGCAATCACCTCTTCCGGAATACTTTCCGGACGCAGCTTGTTCATGTGCCCTGGGCTGATGGCGAAGGTACGTTCGCCGGAGTCGCCGATCAGGGTGAAGCAGCGGCCGATCGCCCCGTCCACGCCCTGAAGATAGTTAAGATCGGTACGGCTGGAGGTATTACAAAGATAACGATAGGCGTAGCCGCCGATTTCGATATTGCTGCACATCACGCCGAGCAGCACCGACCGATCATCCGCCAGCACCGAATAGTTGTGCATGGTATTGCCGATGGTCCCACCGGCAAACTGGTGGGTGATCAGATTGTTGCGCAGCAGATCCTGATAAAGCGCCTCGGCGATATCATCTTCAATCACCAGCGAATGTCCGGCGCTCAGGCCGTAGCGCACAATAAACGCTTCATCCACTTTCGCTTCGATATCCACCAGAGTCTGATCGATGCCGACCACCCAGGAAATATTAGATTCATTTTCCGGCTGAATTTGTTGCAGCAGCGGATCGCGGGCATTTACAGGAAAGTAGTGTTTAGATTTGCGTTTACCGGGAAATTTCATAGTGGTGATTTAGTGGCAGTGGACAGGCGGGGAATAGTAGCATATTCCCCGCGCCGCACGCGATTAGCGATACGCTGCCGTCAGGTTAACCATCATCTCAATATGCGCCGCGTCCGCGTTGAGAGCAGGAATATATTCATATTTCTGCCCGCCGGCCTCGAGGAAGAACTCGCGGTTCTGCACGGCAATTTCCTCCAGCGTCTCCAGGCAATCGGCGGAAAATCCAGGACAGAGAACCTGGACGTGCTTCACGCCCTGTTCGCCCAGCATTTTCAGCGTCTCGTCGGTATACGGAGTCAGCCACGGTTCGCGGCCAAAGCGCGACTGATAGGTCATCATCACCCGATCGGGAGAGAGATCCAGCGCGGAGACCAGCTCCCGGGTGGTGTCGCGGCAGCGCTGCGGGTAATCATCCCCTTCGCGGGCGTAGCGCTGCGGAATACCGTGATAAGAGAGCAGCAGCACGTCCGGCTCGCCGTGTTCGGCAAACGAAGCGCGAACGCTGGCGGCGAGCGCCGCAATATAGCCCGCGTCGTCGGCGTAATCACGGATAAAGGAGATCCCGGGGATCGCCCGCTTTTTGCCGAGGATCCGCGCCAGCTCGTCCCATACCGCCGCAACGGTGGAGCAGGAGTACTGGGGATACAGCGGCAGCACGATGATATGGTCAACGCCCTGGCCCAGCAGTTCATCCACCGCGCTTTCAAGCGCAGGCGAACCGTAGCTCATCCCCAGCGCCACCGGCGTGTCGGGCAGTCGGGCGGCCAGCGCCTGCTGCTGCTGACGGCTGTATACCATCAGCGGCGAGCCCTCTTCCATCCATACCGACTGGTAAAGCTTCGCCACCCTCGGGGAACGCAGAGGGAGGATCACGCCGCGCAGCAGCGGCCACCACAGCAGACGAGGCGTATCAACGACCCGTTTGTCGCTCAGAAATTGTCGCAGATAGCGCTTCACCGCGTCGGGCGTGGGCGCATCGGGAGTGCCTAAATTGGCTAGCAAGATACCTGTTTTCGTCTGATGCATTACCGCCTCTTAACCATTTGAATCGCAGACAATTGTAGCTTAAATGGCGCTAAACGGAACCAATCATAGAAAAAGGTAGAATGAGAGGTGTTCTCATCCCGTCACCACGGGATGAGAACGGACTGGATTAACCGAGGATTTTTTCCAGTTCAACGCGAACTTCAGCCACGGCTTTGGTGCCGTCGACTTTGGCGTATTGGGTGTTGCCCGCCTGCGCTTCTTTCTGATAGTAGCCGATCAGCGGAGCCGTCATCTGATGGTATTCCACCAGACGTTTACGCACGGTCTCTTCCTGATCGTCTTTACGGGTGCTCAGCTCTTCGCCGGTCACGTCGTCTTTGCCTTCAACCTTCGGCGGGTTGAATTTGATGTGGTAAACGCGGCCGGAAGCGGCGTGTACGCGACGACCGATGATACGATCGACGATCAGTTCGTCCGGCACGTCAAACTCAAGAACGTAATCAACGACGATGCCCGCTTCTTTCATGGCGTCAGCCTGCGGAATGGTGCGCGGGAAGCCGTCCAGCAGGAAACCGTTGCGGCAATCTTCCTGAGTAATACGCTCTTTAACCAGCGCAATAACCAGCTCATCGGTCACCAGCTTGCCGGCGTCCATAATGTCTTTAGCTTGCTTACCCAGCTCAGAGCCAGATTTCACAGCCGCGCGCAGCATATCACCGGTAGAGATTTGCGGAATACCGTATTTCTCCATGATGAACTGAGCCTGAGTTCCTTTACCCGCGCCCGGAGCGCCAAGCAGAATAATACGCATTACGAAAATCCCCTCAAAAGTCGATTCTATTTTTCAAAAACGCTAAACCATACCACCAGAACGCAGATGGCTCAAGGAAGGCAGAGCGGCTGAAACGGTTAATGGTCAGTTTATTTTGGCTGAAGAGGGTATTTCAGAAGGTCTGGGGTAAATCCCCTCCCCCGTTTCGGGAGAGGAGATTAGGGGCAGGAATTACGATGCCAGCAGCTGGTTCATGCGACGGATAAACTGGTTAGGATCTTCCAGCGTACCGCGCTCGGCCAGCAGCGCCTGATCGAGCAGCAGCTCAACCCATTCGCCAAACTGAGCATCATCCAGGGTATCCGCAGCGCGTTTAACCAGCTGATGAGCCGGGTTCAGCTCAAAAATGTACTTCACTTCCGGCGCCGCCTGGCCCGCAGCGGCGAACAATTTCGCCATCTGGGTGCTCATTTCATCCGCATCGGTGGTGACGATGGCCGGCGTATCGGTCAGACGATGGGTCAGGCGGACCTCTTTCACCCGCTCGCCCAGCAGCGTTTTCACGCGGTCAACGAACGGCTCCAGCGCCTTTTCGGCCTCTTTGGTGCTTTCATCGACTTCATCCGCCAGCTTATCCAGCGACTCGTCGGTTTTGGCCACCGACTGGAACGCCTTGCCGTCGAACTCGGTCAGATAGCTCATCATCCACTCGTCGATGCGGTCAGAGAGCAGCAGCACTTCGATGCCTTTCTTACGCAGCAGCTCGAGGTGCGGGCTGCTCTTCGCGGCGGCATAGCTGTCGGCGGTGATGTAGTAAATCTTCTCCTGCCCTTCTTTCATACGGGAGACGTACTCTTCCAGCGACACGGTCTGCGCCGCGGAGTCGGTATGCGTACTGGCGAAGCGCAGCAGCTTAGCGATGGTCTGCTGGTTCGCGGCGTCTTCCGCCGGGCCCTCTTTCAGCGCCAGGCCGAACTGCTGCCAGAAGGTCTGATATTTTTCGCCATCGTCTTTCGCCAGTTTTTCCAGCATCTGCAGCACGCGCTTGCTCAGCGCGCTGCGCAGGTTGCGGGTGACGCTGCTGTCCTGCAGGATTTCGCGCGATACGTTCAGCGGCAGGTCGTTGGAATCAACGAGGCCGCGGACGAAGCGCAGATAGTTAGGCATGAACTGCTCGGCGTCGTCCATGATGAAGACGCGCTGAACGTACAGCTTCAGGCCATGTTTATGATCGCGGTTCCACATGTCCCACGGCGCCTGGGACGGGATGTACAGCAGGCTGGTGTACTCCTGCTTGCCTTCAACCCGGTTGTGGCTCCAGGTCAGCGGATCGCTATAGTCGTGGGCAATATGCTTATAGAATTCGTGGTATTCGTCGTCTTTAATTTCCGACTTATTGCGGGTCCACAGCGCCTGCGCCTTGTTGATTTTCTCCCAGGAGATAACGGTTTCGCCGTCAACTTCTTCCTGTTTTTCAATCTCTACCGGCAGCGCGATATGGTCAGAGTATTTGCTGATGATTGAGCGCACGCGCCAGTCGTTGAGGAAATCATCCTCGCCTTCGCGCAGATGCAGGGTAATCTCCGTCCCGCGATCGGCTTTGGTGATATCGGCAACGGTGTAATCGCCTTCGCCGGCAGACTCCCAGAACACGCCGTTGTCAGCGCTATCGCCCGCGGCGCGCGTCCGTACCGTCACCTTATCGGCAACGATAAACGCGGAGTAGAAGCCGACGCCAAACTGACCAATCAGCTGGCTATCTTTGGCCTGATCGGAGCCCATCGATTCGAGGAACGATTTGGTGCCGGATTTAGCAATCGTCCCAAGATGATCGATAACCTCGTCACGATTCATCCCGATGCCGTTATCGGCGATGGTCAGGGTGCGGTTGTCTTTGTTAAAAGAGACCCGCACGCGCAGCTCACCGTCGCCCTCGTACAGATCCGGCTGCGACAGCGCGCGAAAGCGCAGCTTGTCGGCCGCATCGGAGGCGTTGGAAATAAGCTCGCGCAGGAAGATTTCTTTATTGGAATAGAGAGAATGGATCATCAGGTGCAGAAGCTGTTTTACTTCTGACTGAAAACCGCGAGTTTCTTGTCCTTTCATCTAGCTTAACCTCAACAATGCCATGTTTAATGGTAAAAAAACCGTTGAGTGTGAGATGGGGACGACGGGAAAATTTTTCAAGCAACAGCCGCGAAAAATGCCCTGATACTCTAAATAATTCAGGCTGCAGGCGGCTCGCGCGCCCGCAGCCTGAATGTCGGGCTAAAGCCGAATCTTATGCCGCCCGGCGAGGGAGTGCGACAGCGTGGTGCCGTCAACCATTTCCAGCTCGCCGCCGACCGGCACGCCGTGGGCGATGCGGCTGGCTTCCACGCCGTACTGCGCGCAGAGTTCGGCAATGTAGTTCGCGGTCGCCTCGCCTTCCACCGTTGGGTTGGTGGCGAGGATCACTTCCTGCATCGATTCGTCACGCAGCCGCTGCTCCAGGCGATCAAGCCCGATGTCATCCGGTCCGATGCCGTCAAGCGGCGACAGGTGGCCCATCAGGACGAAGTAGCGGCCGGAAAATTGCCCGGTCTGCTCAATGGCGTAGATGTCCGCTGGACTCTCCACCACGCAGATCTGCCCGTTTTCCCGGCGGCGCGGATTGCTGCAAATATTGCACACCTCCTGCTCGGTGAAGGTGCGGCAATCGGCACAGTGGCCGATTTCCGACATGGCGCGCGTCAATGACTGCGCCAGACGCATCCCGCCGCTACGATCGCGCTGAAGTAGCGTAAACGCCATACGCTGCGCCGACTTCGGGCCAACGCCCGGCAGGCAGCGCAGTGCTTCCATAAGCTGAGTTAACAGCGGGCTGGTTTGCATCAGAACGGCATCTTAAAGCCAGGCGGCAGCTGCATACCGGAAGAGACGGAAGCCATCTTCTCTTTCTGGGTCTCTTCAATGCGGCGCGCCGCGTCGTTGAAGGCCGCAGCCACGAGGTCTTCCAGCATATCTTTGTCATCTTCCAGCAGGCTTGGGTCAATCTCCACGCGACGGCAGTTGTGCGCACCGTTGATGGTGACTTTAACCAGCCCTGCGCCGGATTCACCGGTCACTTCCAGCCTGGCAATTTCTTCCTGCATCTGCTGCATTTTGTCCTGCATCTGCTGGGCCTGCTTCATCAGGTTACCCAGGCCGCCTTTTCCACCAAACATAGGCTTCTCTCTCAGTAAGTCATCGTTAAGGATGATGATGGCAAGTCGAACTTGTCATCAAATGGGGCGAATACTCTCTTCATCCAGGTCTGCATCAAAGAACCGGCGCAGCGTCTGAATGTTGTTATCCGCAATAATCGCTTCACGCGCTTGCGCGAGCTTCTCTTCATAAATTGCCTGCCGCCACTCCAGCGGCGTGCGCATCGCAGGATTATCGTCTTCCACGATGGTCAGTTCAACCGGCGCGCCGTATAAAACACCGAGCGCTTCCGCCAGCTTTTGCTGCGAACCAGCGGAATTGAGATGCCGCTGGCTCGGACGCAGATGCAGGCAGATACGGTTACCGTCCTGCTCTTTCCACGCGTTAAGCGCCACCTGTTCAACCAGTTTCGGCACCGCAAGCTGATTAACCTCCGACGCCCAGCTATCGCGTTCGACCGCTTCAACGGCGAGTTTCGCCGCCAGCTCCGGGGTTTTTTCATGCTCCAGCGCTTTCTTCAGCGCCTTCGGCGTGGCGACTTCTTCTTTCACCGTTTCGACGACGTTCGTCGATTTCCAGCGATAGGCTTCTTTCTTCGCCGGGGCCTGCTCCAGCGCCGCTGCAGCAGGACGTGCCTGCACGCGCTCGGTAATCGAACTCAGACGCTCCAGCGCAGAGTTATTCACCGGCCGCGCGCGGGATGCGGCTGCCGGCTCACTCTTTTTTGGGCTGGGTGCTCCCTGATTACGCTGCAGCTGGCTCCGCGCCGCCAGTACCTGGCTGGTGTTCTGCGGCAAATTCTGCGGCGGCGGCTGAACCGGCGGCACCGCTGCGGCCTGGGCCGGAGCGGCGGCTATCGCCTGCACGGGCTGGACCTCCGGCTCGGGCAGCGGCTTACGCGGATGGAAAGCCAGCGCGCGCAGCAGGGTCATCTCGACGCCCATGCGCCTGTCCGGGGCATAGGGCAGCTCTTTACGACCAATCAGCAGCGTCTGATAGTATAGCTGTACATCGGCAGGCGGGACGGTGCGCGCAAGCTCGCGCATCCGCTGCTCTATCGCGGCCATATCGGCACCGAGCGCCGAGGGCGACAGCTGCACCATCGCTATACGGTGCAGCAGGCTCTGCATCTCGACCAGCAGCGCCTCCCACTCAACGCCGCGCGACGCGGCCTCGTTAACGCCGGCCATCACCCGCTCGCCGTCGGCCGCCACCAGCGCCTCAATTAAAGAGAGCGCCTGGTCGTCATCCAGAGTGCCAAGCATCGCGCTGACCGACTCCGTCGTCAGACGACCGTCGCCGCTGGCAATGGCCTGATCGGTCAGGCTCAGGGCATCACGCAGGCTACCGTCCGCCGCACGCGACAGCAGCTGCAGCGCGCGGGATTCAAAGGCAATCTGCTCTTCGCCGAGGATATGCTCAAGCTGATGGCGGATTTGCTCGACGTCCAGCGCCTTCAGATGGAACTGAAGGCAGCGCGACAGGATCGTCACCGGCAGCTTTTGCGGATCGGTGGTGGCCAGCAGGAATTTGACGTGCGCGGGCGGCTCCTCCAGCGTTTTTAACAACGCGTTGAAGCTGTGGCGCGACAGCATGTGGACTTCATCAATCAGGTAGACTTTGAAGCGGCCACGGGCCGGCGCGTACTGAACGTTGTCCAGTAGATCGCGGGTATCTTCGACTTTCGTCCGCGAGGCGGCATCGATCTCGATCAAATCGACAAAGCGCCCCTGCTCTATTTCACGGCAGTTGTCGCACACGCCGCACGGCGTTGCGGTAATGCCGGTTTCACAGTTCAACCCTTTTGCCAGCAGGCGCGCGATGGAGGTTTTACCTACCCCGCGGGTGCCGGAAAAGAGATAAGCGTGATGGATGCGCCCTAACGACAAGCCGTTCGCCAGTGCGGTCAGCACATGTTCCTGGCCGACGACGTCAGCAAAGGTTTGTGGGCGCCATTTACGGGCTAAGACCTGATAACTCATGGGCTGGCTCTGAAACGCTGGAAGGTGAAATCACGAAGGGGCCATGCTATCACAGCCCCGCCGGATCGGCGAGGCTATGTATCGGGAAATGCTTAGTGACCCGGGAACGGAACCAGGCTATAGCTGTTGATACCCAGCTTATCCAGACGCTGCTCGCCGCCCAGATCGAACAGGTTGATGACAAAAGCGGCATCCTGTACTTCGCCACCCAGACGACGGATCAGCTTCACGGTCGCATCGATGGTGCCGCCGGTCGCCAGCAGATCGTCAACCACCAGCACCTTATCGCCTTCTTTGATGGCGTCAACGTGGATTTCTAAGCTGTCGGTGCCGTACTCGAGCTCGTAGCTCTCCGAGATGGTTTCACGCGGCAACTTACCCGGTTTGCGCACCGGAACAAAGCCAACACCCAGCGCCAGCGCAACCGGTGCGCCAAACAGGAAACCGCGCGCTTCGGTACCCACCACCTTGGTGATGCCGGCATTTTTATAACGCTCGGTCAGCAGCTCGATGCTCAGGGCATAGGCCTGCGGGTCTTCCAGCAAGCTGGTGACATCACGGAAAAGAATACCCGGTTTCGGATAGTCCTGAATGCTTTGGATGCTGTTCTTCAGATATTCAAGCTGCTGTGCAGTTGCGGTCATAAGTTTATGCCTGATCAAAACGGTGTTACTCACGGACACGCCAAACGGGCCAAGGAAACATTTGATTAACCTTTGACCAGGCGTATCCGCGCTCGAAAACGCTCGAATTTACTGGCTGTCAGCGACAATTGCAACAGGCATTATGGTGCATCAGTGCTTTTGTTGCTTTGCATCAACCACCGGAATACGCCACATAAATAGCAGCAGGCAGGCCAGAATCACCAGCAGCATGATGCGTACCCACGTAAGCTTAACCAGCCACAGGGAAATGGCAAAGGTCAGTATAATCATCCCTATCGCCCGCGGCTTTGCGCCGGGCGGCATGGCGCGATACTGCTGCCAATGGCGCAAATAGCCGCCAAACCACGAGCGATACAGCAGCCAGCGGTGAAAACGCGGCGACGAGCGGGCAAAGCACCAGGCTGCCAGCAGAATAAACGGCGTCGTCGGCAATAAAGGCAGGACGACGCCGAGCGTTCCCAGAACTACGGCCAGCCAGCCAATGATGATTAAAATAATACGTGGCATAATGCGAATCGTTATCAAGCAGAGATGGCTACTGTAGCACAGTTGCTTATCAGGGTATGGAGGAGTTATTTGAAAACAACCCGGCTTTTACACTCGCTGGAAGAGCAACTGGCCCGGCTGGCCGAACAGGTCGCGCCGCTGGCCAACCATGCGACGCTGAGCGCCCGTTTCGATCGCCAGCTGTTCCGTACCCGCAGCACGCTGATGCAGGCCTACCTGGATGAAGCACAGGGTAATTTCGCCAAATTACAGCAGGCCGTCGCGCACCAGCAGCTGCCGCAGGTTGCCTGGCTGGCGGAACGCCTGACCGCGCAAATTGCCGCCATCAGCCGCGAGACGGCAACCTGGTCGCTGCGCAGCTGGGACAGCGCGTCATCGGGGCCTGGCCGCTGGCAGCGGCGTCGGCTGAAGCACCAGGAATATGAGCGCCGCCTGCTGGCCATGCGCAACGATCGCCAGCGGCAATGGCTGCAGGCGACGACGCTGGATGAACAGCAGCGCCTGGCAAAAGAGGTTGATGCCTATGCCGGACGGCTGGCCCGCTGCCGCGATGCGCTGGAAAAAATAGAAAGCGTGCTGGCACGCCTGACGCGCTAACAGAGGAATGAGAATGTCGTTAGAAAACGCCCCGGATGAAGTCAAACTGGCCGTTGATTTAATCATGCTGCTTGAAGAAAACCAGGTCTCAGCGCAAACCGTGCTCGGCGCGCTGGAAATCATTCGCCGTGATTATGAAAACAAGCTAAAGAACGCGCCGGGATCGGCGCAAAACGAGGAACGGTAGCGCGCTGCGGGGCGGCACATCGGCCGCCCCGACCGGCTGTCAGCCGAGCGCCGGGGAAGGATCGTCCCCTTTGACCTCACGCTTCAGCTCCGTCACTTCATCACCCTTTTCATTACGCAGATGAACTTCCAGCTGGTTGAAGGCGATGTTGATATTGTTCTCCCGGCACAGGCGATCGATGGTGCGGTTCAGCTCGTCCACCGTGTAGCTGCGATCGCGCAGTTCGCGAACGTAGAGACGCAGTTCGTGATCCAGCGTGCTGGCGCCAAAGGTCGTGAAGAATACCGACGGCGCAGGTTCAGGCATCACCTTCGGATGCTCATGCGCGGCCTGCAGCAGGACCTCCTTCACCTTATCCAGATCCGAGCCGTACGCCACGCCGAGGCGGATGACGACGCGGGTAACGGTGTCGGACAGCGACCAGTTGATCAAACGCTCCGTTACGAACGCTTTGTTCGGAATAATCACCTCTTTGCGGTCAAAGTCGGTAATCGTGGTCGCGCGGATGCGGATCTTGCTGACGGTGCCGGAGAAGGTCCCGATGGTGACCGTATCGCCGATGCGTACCGGGCGTTCAAACAGGATAATCAGGCCGGAAACGAAGTTACCGAAAATTTCCTGCAGGCCAAAGCCCAGACCCACCGACAGCGCGGCCGCCAGCCACTGCAGTTTGTCCCACGATACGCCCAGCGAGCCGAACACCGTCATCGCGCCAATCGCGATAATGGCGTAGTTCAGAATCGAGGTGATCGCATACGACGTCCCCTGGCGCATGTTGAGCCGTGAAAGGATCAGCACTTCCAGCAGACCCGGCAGGTTGCGGATTAGCGCCCAGGCCACCATCGAGGCAACTATCGCAAACAGCAGGCTACCCATCGTGACGCTTTTTACCACGTTGACGCCCGCTTCGGTGCCGTTGTAGTGCCACAGGGTGATGCTGTCGAGATAGGCAAATACGGTGATCAGATCCGACCAAATCGCCCAGAACAGGATGCCGAACAGCGCGATCATCACCAGCATGGTGATGCGCAGCGTTTGCTGGTTGACCTGCTCCAGCGCAATCGTCGGCTCCTCCTGCGGCTCAGCGCCCTCGGCGCCCTCTTTGACCAGGTGCTGGCGGCGAGCCAGCGCGCGACGCCAGGCGATACGGCGGGCCGCCACGCTCAGGCCGCGCAGAACGGTCTGATACAGCAGATTCCACAGCATCACCAGATAGACGGTTTCAATCCAGCGGCCGGCCAGGCGCAGCGTGGTATAGAAGTAGCCGGTCGCCGTGAGCGCCATCAGCGCAATGGGGACGATCGACAGCACGGTGACGGTCACCAGGCGCAGGCTGTGCGACTCCTTATCACGCCAGCTTTCGCGGCACATCGGCCACACCAGCACCGCGATAAGCAGCAGGTTCATAAAGATCACGAACTGCCCCAGCACATCGTCCATCAGATGCAGCGGAGAGAGTTCGGAGATAACCGACCACAAATTCAGCGGCAGCAGCGCCAGGCTGACGCGGACAATCTGCCGACGCCAGTGGCTGGTCAGCTGCGGCGGCATACTAAAGTGGCTCACCGCCACGCCGTCTTTTTCCAGTACCTTCCAGCACAGGCCAAACACCAGCCAGAACAGCGCCAGTTTCTTGCTGTACGCCCACAGCAGATCGCTGATATTGAGCTGCATCGTCAGCAGAATCAGGCCTACGGCCAGAATCAGCAAAACCACCGGCAGAGCTCTTATCAGATCGATCAAAATCGCTTTAGGCGTATGCAGCTGGGTATCGTTACGCAGCTGCCCGACCTGCGACGCCAGCTTTGCCTGGTAGCTGCGCAGCCACTGCAGGCGCCAGCGGATAAGGCCGGCAATCAGCAGCAGCGGCAGGCCGGCGAGGAACGCCACGAACACGGCGGGCCAGGCTTTTTCCCAGTTTACGGTGATTCTCATCGCCTTAAACTGCCCTTTCAGCGCTTCAGGGAAGGATTTTATCCACTCCCAGTCCATAGGCTTGTTGCTGTTAACCCAGAAAATTTGCTGCGTCAGGATGGCTTTCAGGGTGCTGGAGACGCTCATCAGCTGCTGCTGGTTAATCTGCAGGTTAATCGCCATCATCAGCTGATTACCCAGCTGTTTGTTGAACTGATCGAGCAGCTCGCGGCGCATATCCACGACGTCCAGCAGGGCGTCGTGCACTTCCGGATTCACGTCGCTGCTGTGCCCTTCCTCCAGTTTTGCGACGTAGGCATCGCTCTGGAACAGGGCGTCGCGCTGCTGGTTCACCTCAAATTGTTCGAGGCGCAGGTCGGCGATGCGGTTGGTCATATCCTCCAGCTCGTCGGCAGACGGCAGCGTCTGCTGCTGCTGGTAGAGGATACGCGACAGCAGCAGGCTGCCCTTCAGGACCGATATCTGTTCTTTAATATCGCGTTCCGACTGCAGCGCGCGATCGAGCCAGTTTTTGACCTTAATATTGCGCTGCACCAGCTGGTTGCCGTTTTCAGTCGCCGAAATCAGCCTCTGGCTAAGCTGGTGGTTAATCTCCAGTTCCTGCTGCACCAGCGGATTGGCCTGAATGCGCGCGGTTTCATCGGGAGTCACCGCTTCCTGCGCGGTTTTTTCCGTCAGCGTCAGCCGCTTGCTGTTAACGGCTTCCTGCAGCAGCTGCAGCTGATGCTCCAGGCGGTTGCTGTTGGCGCTGACGTAATCCCGCTGCTTCTGCAGCGTATCCTGCAGGACGGTATTACCTTCCAGGCTTTTACGCTGCTGATCGATCTGCGCGTTCAGCAGCGACTGCTGCGTCAGCAGGAGCCCCTGCTGAGTTGGCCGCAGGGTCTCTTCACTCACCGAGGTGCCGTTCAGGCGGTTACGGATCTGCTGCAGCTGCTGGGACGCCGTGTACATGGCGTTCTGCACGCGCTCCGGCTGCGTTTGCAAAGCAACCAGCTGGCTGTTGTACGTCGCCAGGTCGTTCTGGGCATTTTGCAATTCGTCGAGGGTCTGGGTGACGCGGGCTTCCAGCTGACGGAGCGACAGCGAGCCTAGCGTTTTACGCGTGGCCTCATCATCCGGCACATCGCCGAGCGCATTCAGGCCATCGACCGCCTGGCGCATTTTCGCCGGGGCCTGATCGACCTGCTGACGCAGCTGAGCCGCCTCCGACTTGATGCGCTCAATTTTATCGAGCGTTTCGAGAGTTTGCGTCAGGTCCTGCTGAACCAGCTTGTCCTGGGGGGTGAGTTCCTTCTGCTTATTCAGCGTATTGAGCTGGCTCTGCACTTCAGAGCGTTCGGGCAAATCAGCCGCAAAGGCCTGAGTCGCGCAAAGGCTGCCAACGAAAAACATCAGTACAATTACAAAAGCGGAAATGGCGTTTCGCCAACGAATAGTATGCAGCATAGTGTTAACATGAATGATTGCAAAAGCCGGAGAATACCGGGGGTCGTCGCAGCGCGCAGAATAGCACTTCTACCTGCGCGCGAATAGCGGCGGATCGCGGCATTTTTTCGCGCTGATCCAGCGCCGGAAATTTGGGCCAGGCGCTAAAGCGCGGCCTCGGATGGAGCCCGCAGCGAAGGGCAAAACTGATACATTTCCAGAAGCGTCTCGACAAATTCGCGCGCGTCTTTTTGCAGATCGAAAGAATCCGGCGCAAACAGCCAGTTTTCCATCAGGCCGGAAAGATAGCTGCGCATTAAAATCGCCGCCCGCCGGGTTAATAAATTGGCCGGCAGCATCTTCGCCGCAATACATTCGTTGAGGGTGTGCTCAATGCGATCGTAGCTCTCGAGACAGAGGCTGCGCTGCGCTTCCTGGACCACCGCCATCTCGCCAACAAACTCACATTTATGGAAGATGATTTCCATCATCAGCCGCCGACGCTCTTCTGTCACCGTTGCTTCAAGAATATAGACTAAGATCTCACGGACAACTGACAGTGGATCGTTGGGGAATTTTGCCCGATACTCAACTTCGAGGTCACTAATACTGGCCTCCGAAAGCACCCATATTTCATTAAATAAATCTGATTTATTCTTGAAATGCCAGTAGATAGCCCCCCTCGTCACCCCTGCAGCTTTTGCAATTGCTGCCAACGAGGTAGATGATACGCCTTGCTGCGAAAACAAACGCAGAGCAACGTCCAGAATGTGTTGCCGGGTTTCAAGTGCCTGTTGTTTGGTTTTTCGTGCCATAGGTCGATGAGTTTACAGAGGTTACGTTTACATACATTTGTGAATGTATGTACCATAGCATGACCATAATAGAAACACAGTAGTGGGTTTGTGGTCGTTTGAGCCACTGAACAATTTGAAATTGGACACTCGAGGTTTACATATGAACAAAAACAGAGGGTTAACGCCTCTGGCGGTCGTTCTGATGCTCTCAGGCAGCTTAGCGCTAACAGGATGTGACGACAAACCGGCTCAACAAGGGGCCCAGCAAATGCCGGAAGTCGGCGTTGTGACGCTCAAATCCGCACCTCTACAAATCACCACCGAGCTGCCTGGCCGCACCAGTGCATACCGCGTTGCTGAAGTCCGCCCTCAGGTTAGTGGCATTATTCTGAAACGTAACTTCACTGAAGGTAGCGATATCCAGGCAGGCGTGTCCCTTTATCAGATCGATCCGGCAACCTATCAGGCCAGCTACGAAAGCGCGAAAGGCGACTTAGCCAAAGCGCAGGCGGCGGCAAACATCGCTCAGCTGACGGTCAAGCGCTACCAGAAACTGTTAGGCACCAAATACATCAGTCAACAAGACTACGACACCGCAGTTGCTGACGCTCAGCAGAACAACGCTGCCGTCGTGGCGGCAAAAGCTGCCGTGGAAACCGCGCGAATTAACCTCGCGTACACCAAAGTGACTTCGCCTATCAGCGGTCGTATTGGTAAATCAGCAGTGACGGAAGGTGCGCTGGTGCAGAATGCCCAGACCACCGCGCTGGCAACCGTTCAGCAGCTGGATCCGATCTATGTTGACGTTACCCAGTCGAGCAACGATTTCCTGCGTCTGAAACAGGAGCTGGCAAACGGTAAGCTGAAACAGGAAAACGGCAAAGCCAAGGTCGAGCTGGTCACCAGCGATGGTCTGAAGTATCCGCAGGGCGGGACGCTGGAGTTTTCCGACGTGACCGTTGATCAGACCACCGGTTCTATCACTTTGCGCGCTATCTTCCCGAACCCGGATAACTCCCTGCTGCCAGGTATGTTCGTCCGCGCGCGTCTGGAAGAAGGCACCAACCCTGACGCACTGCTGGTTCCACAGCAGGGTGTAACCCGCACTCCGCGCGGTGATGCCAGCGTAATGGTGGTGGGCGAAGGCGATAAAGTCGAAGTTCGTCAGGTCACTGCAACGCAGGCGATTGGCGATAAATGGCTGGTCACTACCGGGGTGAAATCGGGCGATCGCGTCATCGTCACCGGACTGCAAAAAGTAAAACCAGGCGTGCAGGTGAAAGCGCAGGAAGTAGCCTCTGACGACAAGCAGCAAGCTGCAAGCAACGCTCAGTCAGAGTAAACCAGGTCTTAACTTAAACAGGAGCCGTTAAGACATGCCTAATTTCTTTATCGATCGCCCAATATTCGCATGGGTGATCGCCATAATAATCATGCTAGCTGGGGGACTTGCGATCCTGAAGCTGCCTGTCGCGCAATATCCAACGATTGCGCCGCCGGCAGTGTCGATCTCCGCAACCTACCCTGGTGCTGATGCGAAAACGGTGCAGGATACCGTCACGCAGGTTATCGAACAGAACATGAACGGTATCGATAACCTGATGTACATGTCCTCCAACAGTGACTCAACCGGTACGGTACAGATCACCCTGACCTTCCAGTCCGGTACCGACGCGGATATCGCGCAGGTGCAGGTGCAGAACAAACTGCAGCTCGCTATGCCGCTGCTGCCGCAGGAAGTACAGCAACAGGGCGTGAGCGTGGAGAAATCCTCCAGCAGCTTCCTGATGGTTGTCGGCGTTATCAACACCAACGGCACCATGACGCAGGAGGATATTTCCGACTACGTTGGCGCCAACATGAAAGATGCGATTAGCCGTACGTCAGGCGTGGGCGACGTTCAGCTGTTTGGTTCCCAGTACGCGATGCGTATCTGGATGGATCCGAACAAACTGAACAACTTCCAGCTGACGCCGGTGGATGTCATTAGCGCCATTAAAGCGCAGAACGCCCAGGTTGCAGCCGGTCAGCTAGGCGGTACGCCGCCGGTGAAAGGCCAGCAGCTGAACGCCTCGATCATTGCGCAAACGCGTCTGAAATCTGCGGACGAATTTAGCAATATCCTGCTGAAAGTGAACCAGGACGGTTCGCAGGTTCGCCTGCGCGATGTGGCGAAAGTAGAGCTCGGTGGCGAAAACTACGACATCATCGCTAAGTTTAACAACCAGCCGGCTTCCGGTCTGGGCATCAAACTGGCGACCGGCGCTAACGCGCTGGATACCGCAAACGCCATTCGCGCTGAACTGGCGAAAATGGAGCCGTACTTCCCGTCGGGCCTGAAAATTGTTTACCCGTATGACACCACGCCGTTCGTGAAAATCTCAATTCATGAAGTGGTCAAAACGCTGGCTGAAGCAATTATCCTGGTCTTCCTGGTCATGTACCTGTTCCTGCAGAACTTCCGCGCCACGCTGATCCCAACCATCGCGGTTCCGGTGGTCCTGCTAGGGACATTCGCCATCCTTGCCATCTTTGGCTTCTCGATAAACACCTTAACCATGTTTGGTATGGTGCTGGCGATAGGCCTGTTGGTGGATGACGCCATCGTGGTGGTAGAAAACGTCGAGCGCGTCATGGCCGAGGAGGGGCTCCCGCCGAAGGAAGCAACCCGTAAATCAATGGGCCAGATTCAGGGCGCGCTGGTCGGTATCGCGATGGTGCTGTCGGCGGTATTCATCCCGATGGCCTTCTTCGGCGGCTCAACCGGGGCGATTTATCGTCAGTTCTCCATCACTATCGTTTCGGCGATGGCGCTGTCGGTACTGGTTGCGTTGATTCTGACTCCGGCGCTGTGCGCCACGATGCTGAAACCTATCGCTAAAGGCGGTCACGGCGAGCACAAAGGCTTCTTTGGCTGGTTTAACCGCATGTTCGATAAGAGCACCCACCACTACACCGATAGCGTAGGCAACATCCTGCGCAGTACCGGTCGTTATCTGGTGCTGTATCTGATCATCGTCGTCGGAATGGCATTCCTGTTCGTTCGTCTGCCGAGCTCGTTCCTGCCGGATGAAGACCAGGGCGTGTTCCTGAGCATGGCGCAGCTACCTGCTGGCGCCACCCAGGAACGCACGCAGAAAGTGCTGGATGAGATGACGGACTACTACCTCACGAAAGAGAAAGACAACGTCGAATCCGTGTTCGCCGTTAACGGCTTTGGCTTCGCGGGTCGTGGTCAGAACACCGGTATTGCGTTCGTTTCTCTGAAAGACTGGAGCGAACGTCCGGGCAGCGAGAACAAGGTTGAAGCGATTACCGGTCGTGCGATGGCGCGTTTCTCGCAGATTAAAGATGCGATGGTCTTCGCCTTTAACCTGCCGGCTATCGTTGAGCTGGGTACCGCAACCGGCTTTGACTTCCAGCTGATCGACCAGGGCGGCTTAGGTCATGAAAAACTGACCCAGGCGCGTAACCAGCTGTTTGGCGAAGTTGCGAAGCACCCTGACCTGCTGGTCGGCGTTCGTCCGAACGGCCTGGAAGATACTCCGCAGTTCAAGGTTGATATCGATCAGGAGAAAGCGCAGGCGCTGGGCGTATCCATCAGTGACATCAATACCACGCTGGGCGCAGCCTGGGGCGGTAGCTACGTCAACGACTTTATCGACCGCGGTCGCGTGAAGAAAGTATACGTCATGTCCGAAGCGAAATACCGCATGCTGCCAGAAGACATTGGCAACTGGTACGTTCGCGGTAGCGACGGCCAGATGGTACCGTTCTCGGCCTTCTCAACGTCGCACTGGGAGTACGGTTCACCGCGTCTGGAACGCTATAACGGCCTGCCGTCGATGGAAATCCTCGGTCAGGCGGCGCCGGGTAGAAGTACCGGTGAAGCCATGAACCTGATGGAAGAACTGGCGGGCAAGCTGCCGGCTGGCGTTGGCTATGACTGGACCGGTATGTCCTATCAGGAACGTCTGTCCGGTAACCAGGCTCCGGCACTGTATGCCATCTCGCTGATTGTGGTATTCCTGTGTCTGGCAGCGCTGTATGAAAGCTGGTCGATTCCGTTCTCGGTTATGCTGGTTGTGCCGCTCGGGGTCATCGGCGCGCTGTTGGCCGCAACCTTCCGCGGGCTGACTAACGACGTCTACTTCCAGGTAGGTCTGCTGACCACCATCGGCCTGTCGGCGAAGAACGCGATACTTATCGTAGAATTCGCCAAAGACCTGATGGATAAAGAAGGCAAAGGTCTGATTGAAGCGACGCTGGAGGCGGTACGTATGCGTCTGCGCCCAATCCTGATGACCTCACTGGCCTTTATCCTCGGGGTTATGCCGCTGGTTATCAGCTCTGGCGCAGGCTCCGGCGCGCAGAACGCCGTAGGTACCGGCGTAATGGGCGGGATGGTAACCGCGACGGTTCTGGCAATCTTCTTTGTGCCGGTATTCTTCGTGGTCGTGCGCCGCCGTTTCAGTAAAAAAACGGAAGATATTGAGCACAGTCATCCGACCGGGCATCATTAATCTCTGAACTCAGGGCCGCATTTGCGGCCCTTTTTTTATCGATGAAAACGCACACAATGTCATTGTTTAGCGGATGTTCTGATATATAATCAGCGTAGATGTAAGGTAGCCTATTTTTACCAGATTATTCTTCACGGTTTAACCCTTCGGCCTCACTCAGAATATTCTTAATACCTGTGTTATCCGTGGCTGCCGACAGGCGCATGACAAAATAACCGGCTAAACCAATGATCCATAAGGTGTGCTTTCCCATAGTCATCACCTTGATATGCTGCGGTATAATAGAGTCCGCTGCTTTAAGATAAATTAACGGTGATAATTGTAATTTTTCGTAATAGCACGGTGAAATCTGTTTAAGAGTGGATTATAGTTAAATCAACAGGATTACAATGTATGTGCCAGGTCTGTTAGTCGTGTTCATCCCACAACGGTGCTTGTTAGTCGTCGTTTAAACCACTCAAAAGGGGATGTGTTATGGACGAATACTCGCCAAAAAGACATGATATCGCACAGCTTCGATTTCTCTGCGAAACCCTGTATCATGATTGCCTTGCAAACCTGGAAGAAAGCAACCACGGGTGGGTTAATGACCCAACGTCGGCTGTCAATCTTCAGCTTAATGAACTGATCGATCACATTGCTACCTTCGCGCTTAATTATAAAATTAAGTACGCTGAGGATAATAAACTGATTGCTCAGCTCGATGAATACCTTGATGACACTTTCATGTTGTTTAGCAGCTACGGCATTAACAGCGTAGACCTGCAGAAATGGCGTAAATCGGGAAATCGGTTATTCCGTTGTTTTGTTAACGCCAGCCGGGAAAATCCGGCAAGTCTTTCTTGTTAGTATTATTACAATTTAAAGGTGAATTTATGTCTGGTGAACCATTAACCAAAACAGACTATTTGATGCGCTTACGCCGCTGTCAGACAATTGATACGCTGGAACGCGTAATTGAAAAAAATAAATACGAACTTCCGGACAACGAACTGGCTGTATTTTACTCAGCGGCCGATCACCGTCTTGCCGAATTGACCATGAATAAGCTATACGACAAAATCCCTACTTCGGTATGGAAATTCATTCGCTAACTCATTTCAGGTAACTACCAGGCGATAATCGGCCCCTCCCCTCACTTTAGGTATATTTGTGATATTACTCGCATAAATAGCCAAACGGCGTATCTGAAACCGGTTTCTTTTTTATACTGTGGCCCACCCGCTATTTGAGGAAAGCCCCATGAGTGAAGAGAAGCTTAAGATGATCGCCGGAGAGTTGTATCAACCCGGAGATGCTACGCTACGAGCGGACCGCCTGCATGCCAGGCAGGAGCTGCATCGCTACAACCATTCGGCGCCGGACGAACGTGAGCTACGCAAAAACTGTCTGACAGCGTTATTTGGTCAGGCGGGCGATGCCTATATTGAGCCAACCTTCCGCTGTGATTATGGTTACAATATTTATCTCGGCAGTAATTTCTACGCTAATTTTGACTGCGTCATGCTCGACGTCTGCCCGATACGGATCGGCGATAACTGCATGTTGGCGCCCGGCGTACATATCTATACCGCCACTCACCCTCTGGATGCGGTCGAACGCAACAGCGGCAGGGAGTACGGCAAACCGGTAACCATCGGTAATAACGTCTGGATTGGCGGTCGCGCCGTGATTAACCCAGGCGTGAAGATTGGCGACAACGCCGTCATTGCCTCCGGGGCCGTGGTAGTAAAAGACGTTCCGCCGAATGCGGTGGTTGGCGGCAATCCCGCGCAAATCATCCGGATGCTGGCGGCGGAAAAAGAGTAACTGTTATGCTTTTCCGCAACTGATCTGTTACTTTTCCATCTGATTCCCGCAACATAAAATAGCCTTCAGGCTGGGCCTTAGTAGAATTCGGGGACAAAATGACAGAAATACAGCAACTGCTGACTAACACCATTGATGAGCTCAATGTGAAAGAGAAGCGCGACAACCGTCCGCGCTTCAGCATCAGTTTTATTCGCAATCATCCGTGGCTGTTCGTCGCGATGTACGCCGCCTTTGCTGCGACCTTCGTCGTCATGTTCACCTCAGAGACGCTGGTGGATTCCGTGTGGCTGCTGGTGGTGCTGTTTGTCCTGCTGAACGGCTTCTTTTTCTTTGACGTCTATCCGCGCTACCGCTACGAAGATATCGACGTCCTGGACTTTCGCGTCTGCTACAACGGAGAATGGTACAACACCCGCTTCGTACCGCCTCAGCTGATCGAGCGGATCCTGCAGTCGCCGCGCGTAGCGGGCGAGCAGAAAACGCAGCTGCAAAAAATGATTGCTACCAAAGGGGAGCTGTCGTTCTACGATGTCTTCAGCCTGACCCGCGTCGGTACTGCCGGATAAGGCGATTTAACGTCCGCAGCGCAGGGCCAAAATGCGAAGCGGACGTATTGCCATACCCCAGCACCAGCCCGCTTCGCGCGCGCTGCGCATCCAGATAGAAGCGGCTTAATGCCGCAGGGGCCTGCTGAAACCGGCGGGCCTGCTCAACCACCGCCTCATCATCAATACCCTCAATGGCGACCGTCAGATGCAGCCCGCCCTCGCCGCCGAGGATGTCACAAGGCTGCGTCAGCTCCCTGGCCAAGGCTTCGCGCAGCTGCAGCCGGCGCTTTCGATACAAACGGCGCATTGCGGCCAGATGACGGGCATAGTGACCCTCTTCGATGAATAGCGCCAGCGCCCGCTGTTCAGCGCGATGGCCGCCCCGCAGCAGCGCGCCAACCACGCCCTGGGCCGCAGCAGCCAGCGCCGGCGGCATGACGACAAAGCCAATGCGCAGCGCCGGGAACAGCGTTTTGCTGAACGTCCCGAGATAGACTACCGGCGCGTTTTTTATCATCCCCAGCATCGCCGGGATCGGCTCACCGCTGTAGCGAAACTCGCTATCGTAATCATCTTCCACGATCCAGGCATTATGCTGGCGCGCATACTCCAGCAGCGCCAGACGTCGCCCGGCGCTCATCACCGCTCCGCACGGATACTGGTGCGAAGGCGAAGTGAAAATCAGCCTCGGCGTTTCGCCCTCATCCACCTCCGGACGCATTCCTTCGCTATCGACCGCCATCCCCTTCACCCGCAGCCCGGCCTTGAGAAACACGCTTTTTGCGCCTAAATATCCCGGCTCCTCCACCCAGGCGGTATCGCCGGCAACGCTCAGCAGGTGAGTACACAAATTCACGCCCTCAAGCGCGCCTTCGGTAATGACAATCTGCCGGGCATCGCAGCGAATCCCGCGCGACAGGGCCAGATGGCGAACGATAGCCTGCCGCAGCGCCAGCTCCCCGGCCGCATCGCCATAGCCCAACAGCGTACTGCCCTCCTCGCGCAGGACGCGATCGAGCAGACGTCGCCAGATGGAGAGAGGGAAGTAGTTAATCGCCGGCGTGCCGGGAGTAAAGGCCAGCGCCGGAGAATCGCGCCGGGTCCCCGCCGGAAGCGCCAGCAGACCTTCCGGCAGAGCAATCGCGGGTATCGCGGCTTCGCTCTCCGGCGAAGACTTGAGCGCCGCGACGTGCGTCCCCTGCCGGCTGCGTAGCAAATAGCCTTCCATCGCCAGCTGTTCCAGCGCCGCGTTAATCGTATTGCGCGAGAGATTGAGCCACGTAGCGATAGCGCGTGAACCCGGCAGACGGCTGCCTCCAGCCAGAGTCCCCTGCAAAATGGCGCCACGCAGCGCGTGATACAGCGTCCGCTGCAGCGTCTCATCTCCCCTGTCGCGCAGGGCGTGTTCAAGTAAAGTGAAAAAGGCATCGTCAGGGATATTCATTCCGGCTCCTCGTGGCACCATGAAAATATAATTCAATGGCACTTTTTATGGAACCAGCAAGACCTTAGTCTCAGCGTATCTGTCCATACAAGGAAAGCTTAATGAACCAGCACAACCACTTCGGTCAACCCGTTGGCGATGCCCTGCCCGACTGGCAGCCACGCCCCTATCCGCAGCGGCAAACCCTGCAAGGGCGCCTGTGTTATCTGGAGCCGTTGGCCGGGAAACACGCGGAGGCGTTGTTCGCTGCCCATCAGCTGGCGCCGGATACGCGCAGCTGGACCTGGCTGCTGCGCGAGCCTGATAGCAGCGTCGAAGAGTTTAGCGCATGGGTAGCTGGCCTGACCGGGCTTAGCGACCCAATTCATTTTGCGGTGATCGATCGCCAGGCCCGGCAGCCGGTCGGCTCACTGGCGCTGATGAGAATTGATGCAAACAACGGCGTTGTCGAAGTGGGGCACGTGCATTTTTCGCCGCTGCTTAGCCGAACGGCAATGGCCACCGAAGCGCACTGGCTGCTGATGCGCTACGTGTTTGGTACCCTCGGCTATCGCCGCTACGAATGGAAATGCAACAGTCTGAACGAACCTTCGCGTCGGGCGGCGCAGCGGCTAGGTTTTCATTATGAGGGGCGCTTTCGCCAGGCGCTGGTGATAAAGGGCCACAACCGGGATACCGACTGGTTTTCCATTATCGATGCCGAGTGGCCGCAGATTGATAGCGCCATGCAGAAATGGCTGGCCAGCGACAATTTCAGCGCCGATGGCCAGCAGATCCGTACGCTGGAGAGCCTTCGCTCCGAGGTACGCTAGCGTCTTTTTTTGCGCCCCTGCACGGCCTTAAAGCGGGGGTTGCTTTTGCAGATGACGTACAGCCGACCTTTGCGTTTGACTATCTGGCAATCCGGATGGCGCTGTTTAGCGCTGCGTAATGAATTAAGCACCTGCATTATTCGCTCCTTTTCGCATCAATAAAGCTGCCGAAACGCTTGCGGAAACGGGCGGTGCTCCCCTCATTGGAGAAGGTTTTCTGCTTACCGGTGTAATACGGATGCGATTTGGAGGAAACCTCAATCGCCACGTAGGGATAGGTCACCCCTTCCAGATCAATCTCGCGCTCGGTTTTTATCGTCGAACCCACTTTAAAATATTCATTAGCGCTGGTGTCGTGAAACACAACGGTGCGGTAATGAGGATGAATATTAGCTTTCATGATAACCCCATAGGATATGTTATAACATAACAATAAGGTTACGCCGCTAAAGAACAAAGATCAACCATGAACAGAAAAGGGATTTAGGCGGCGGGCTGCAGCGCCCGTCCGCCGGCTATCAGGGATTCAGCTGATGGGCAAGCGCGCGCAGCTGCTCGGCGATGGCCTGCAGGTCCTTCCCCTGCTCTATTTTGGGCCCGGTAGAGTGACGCACAACCAGCCGCGCCGGGAGGATGGAAGAGGTGTGCAGCTTTTCGCTATCGCCGCTGTCCAGAATGCGGCGCACGGCCTCTTTTCCCTGTAAATCGAGATCCAATGAAACCGTCGTCAGCGCCGGATAGAAGAAGGAGCTTTCATAGGTATCGTCATAGCCAATGACCGACTTCTCACCGGGAATCGGCACCTGATGCTGATGGAAAGCGCTCAATACTCCCAACGCCATCTGGTCGTTGCCGACCAGCACCGCGCTAAATTTCGGCGTCTCGCGCAGCATCTGTAAAGCCCCGGCGTAGCCGCTTTGCGCATCCCAGTTGCCGCGGATCACCGTTACCGGCTGCAGACCATAGCCCTCCAGGGTTTCAAGCCAGCTTTTCAGCCGCAGTTTGGCCGATACGGAGCTTTCCGGGCCGGCCAGCAGCGCAATCTCACGGTGGCCCATCTCATAGAGATACTTCACGCTCGCCCGGGTGCCGTCGGCCGGGTTAAACGAAACGTTAAACACGGAGCTATAGGGGTCGACATCTAAAAACAAACACACGATATCGTCATTGTCAGCGGCGATTTTCTGCGCCTGTTCGGTCTCCAGAGGGACGTTAATAATCACCTTGTTTACCAGCTGAGACTTCAGATCGTTGATCGAATCCTGGATACTTTGGTTGACGCTCTCATCAATCATTGAGATGAGCACCTGATATCCTTCAACATTAGCGTAGCGTTTTACCGCCGCCGCCACCTGCGAAGGCGCATGTAGCGCGAGCGAAATCGTCACCAGACCCACGGTCCGACTTTGCTTACCCACCAGCTGCTGAGCAAGGCGATTTGGCACATAGCGCAGCAGCTCAATGGATTTCTCCACCTTATGGCGCGTGGCTTCGGATACATTGGCAGATTTATTCAGTACCCTGGACACCGTCTGATAAGAGACTCCCGCATGGCGGGCGACATCTTCTAAGGTTGCACTTTTAGACTTCATGGTCCGGTTCCTTATGTTGTTATCCCTGGATTGTAACAGGGGCTATTTGAAAAAACGCTCCCCGCAACGTTTCCTGGCGAAAAATCACTTATAAAAGTATTACGCTCACAATACATCAAATTGTGAATGGACTCACCGACCGTAACAAAATACGCGGTTTTATTTGCAGTTAGTCACACTATCGCGATCATTGATTTGCCTGAACTTACGTTTAGGCATTTTATGACATCGTTAATGTGAACGTAATACAAAACAATAAGAGGATAGACATGAACACTACGCTGCGCACCGTCTCTGCTGCGTTAACCGCCGCGCTAATTTCACCTTCCGTAATGGCGGCCTCCGCTACGGTTCCGGGTATCGATTTTCATGGTTACATGCGCGCCGGAGTTGGGGTCTCCGGTGATGGAAGTCTCGCCGAATGGCAAAAAAATAAAATCGGCCGCCTGGGTAACGAATCCGATACCTACGGCGAGCTGGAGCTCGGCTCGGAAGTCTATAAAAAGGACGACGTCAGCTTCTACCTTGATAGCATGGTCAGCATGGTGTCAGACGGTTCCAACGACAGCGAAACCACGCTTAACGATGATGCGCAGTTTGGCCTGCGTCAGCTAAATCTGCAGATTAAAGGTCTGGTCCCGGGCGACCCGAACGCGGTGATATGGGGCGGTAAACGCTATTACCAGCGCCACGATCTGCACATCATTGATACCAAATACTGGAATATTTCCGGCTCCGGCGCCGGACTCGAAAACTACACCCTGGGCCCAGGCGCGGTCTCATTTGCGTGGATCCGCGGCGACGCTAACGACGTCGACTACCGCGTCGATGGCGACAGCAACGTCAATATTAACTACCTCGATCTGCGCTACGCCGGCTGGAAGCCGTGGTCCGGCTCGTGGACCGAATTCGGTATCGACTATGCCATGCCGAACACCACCAAGAAGCAGGACAGCTACGGCGGCCTGTACGATGCTGAAAATGGCGTCATGCTGACCGGTGAGATAAGCCAGGATATGCTGGGCGGTTATAACAAACTGGTGCTGCAGTACGCCAATAAAGGGCTGGCGCAAAATATGGTCTCCCAGGGCGGCGGCTGGTACGACATGTGGAACTACGTCAACGACGCTACCGGCTATCGCGTCATCAATACCGGCCTGATCCCGATTACCGAGAAGTTCTCCATTAACCACGTTCTGACCTGGGGCTCCGCCGACGACATTACCGACTACACCAATAAAACGCGGCTGCTTTCCCTCGTCGCCCGCGGACAGTATCAGTTTACTGAATACGTACGGCTGATCGGCGAGGTGGGCGGCTTCTACCAGAAAGATAGCTATAAGAACAATACCGATTACAAGCAGGCGGGTGAGAAATACACCATTGCGCTAGGCCTTGCCGACGGTCCTGACTTTATGTCGCGCCCGGAGCTGCGTATTTTTGCCTCCTACCTGAATGATTCAGAGCACGGTAAGCCGTTTGAAGATCAGACTGCCAGCAATACGTGGAACTTCGGTGTCCAGGTCGAAGCCTGGTGGTAATAAATATCGCGTAATATCGTTTTATCTCCAGCTGTAAGGTTGTTAATTACCCTCCGGTAATGATTATTGCCATTGCTATTTTTATATCCTGAATACTTCGGGTTGCGGCACGGCGGCAGGCGCAAGAGAGTTTTAAATAGCGAATGCAGCCACTCACCTACGGCCTGAAATATGATGCGTATATTAGGGATAACTCACTATTGAGCTATCCCTTTTTTATTTACCGACGGGTGGTGAAATGGCCGTCTAATAATTGACGCAGGGTATCCGACTGCTTACCAAAAATAGCATGTACCTGCTGCCCAAGAATAATAACGCCTAACGCTCCAAGCTGCTGTAAAGCCTGAGAGTCAACGACCGCCAGATTATTTACCGTGACCCGTAAGCGGGTAATACAGGCGTCAACGTTAACAATATTCTCCTCACCGCCAAAGGCGGAAATGAGGGACTGAACCTGCTGCTTTTCCATATCGCTCAGAGGAACCGTCGGACGGGGCTGGGAGAAATAGTGCAGGAAGGATTTTAAACTCACCATAATACGCTCCTGATAATAACCAGATAAAAAAAAGCCTGCTCACGGGAGCAGGCATGGGCAGAGAGGAATCAGGCTTTACGGCTGAGGATACGGCAATCCCAGGCGCTTAGGCTGAGCGGAGCGTCAGCCGCGGCGCCAGAGAGGCAGTCCCGGTAGCCCTGCGGGAGCGTCACGCTATGCTGTTGGGCGCTGTAGTTTTGCAGGAAAACGAACGTCGTTTCGCCGTCGGTACGCGCCGTTGCCACCACGCCCGGCGGGAAATCAGCGTCTACGGCCCGCGGCAGCGCCAGCTCTTTGCCGATCGAGGCGAAGAAATCGCGCTGGAAGGCCAGGTCGTTGCGCGATGCCACGTGCCAGGCCTTGCCTTTCCCAAAGCGGTTAACGGTCACCGCCGGCCGCCCGGCGTAGAAATCATCGCGATAGGTCGCCAGCGGCTGCGCGCCTTCAGCATGAATCAGTTCACACAGATGACGCACCTGATAAGGCCCCTGCAGCCCGCTCTCATTGCCCGCCAGCCCCTGAATCAGATTACGCTCGCCGTCATTCAGGCAATCAATCTCCTCCGCCCAAATTCCCAGCAGGTTGCGCAGCGGGCCGGGGAAGCCGCCGAGGTGGCAAAGATCGCTCTCGTTGACAATCCCGGTCCAGTAGGTAGTCACCAGCTGACCGCCGCCGGCAACGAACGCTTCGGCACGCCCGGCAAAGCCGTCGCGAACCATGTAGAGCATCGGCGCAATCACCAGTTGATAAGGGCTTAAATCGACGTCGGCATCAATGATATCCACGGCAATGCCCTGCTCCCAGAACGGCCGGTAGTGCTCGTTAACGGTATTTTCATACTCCATACCCATATTGCGCGGCCCCTGCGCATCGTCCAGCGCCCAGCGGTTTTGCTGATCGAAGATAATCGCGACTTTGGCATCGATGCGGCAGCCCGCCACGTCCGGCAGTTGACTCAGCATCTCACCAAGCCGGGTCACTTCCCGGCCGACGCGGGTTTCGAGGTGGCCGACGTGATCGATAATCGCTCCGTGGAATTTCTCCACCGAACCTCGGCTCTTGCGCCACTGGAAGTACTGCACCGAATCCGCGCCGTGGGCCACCGCCTGCAGGGAGGAGAGAATATGCATGCCCGGCTTTTTCAGCTTGCTGGTCGGCTGCCAGTTGGTTGCGCTCGGCGTCGATTCCATCAGCACAAACGGTTTGCCGCCCTTCAGGCTGCGCATCATGTCGTGATACATCGCGGTGTAGCAGGCCAGCGTCGTCTCATCTTTGTCGCGATGCCACATCGGATAGCTATCCCAGGAGATGAAATCGAGGTTTTTTGCCAGCTGCCAGTAGTCGTAATCGTAGAAATACTCCATAAAGTTAGTGGTCACTGGCAGGTCGGCATTTGCCGCTTTCAGCGGGGCAATTTCATGGCGACAAAAATCGCTAACCTGAGCGGTGTTAAACCGATGCCAGTCGAGATTGAGACCGTGGATGGACACCTCCCCTTGCGGAGCCGGAGAGGCAATCTGCGACCAGTCGCTATAGGTGTGGCTCCAGAAGGTGCTCCACCAGGCATGGTTCAGATTATCCAGAGTTTCATAACGCGCCTTCAGCCAGTCGCGGAACCGCTCCTGGCAGATGTCGCAGTGGCACTCCCCGCCATATTCGTTGGATATATGCCAGCCCAGTACCGCCGGATGCTGTGAATAGCGCTCTGCCAGCAGGCTGTTTATTTTGAACGTTTTTTCCCGATATACCGGCGAGCTCATGCAGTGATTGTGCCGCCCGCCGTGCAGCGCCGGCACGCGATCGCGCCCCACGCGCAGCACCTGCGGATAGGCCTGCGACATCCAGGCCGGCCGCGCCCCGCTCGGAGTGGCAAGAAACACGTGAATACCGGCGGCGTAGAGTTTATCCAGAATGTTATCCAGCCAGCCAAACTCAAATACGCCTTCCCGAGGTTCAAGTTTGGCCCAGCTGAAAATACCCACCGACATCACATTGCAGTTTGCCTGCTGCATCATGGCAATATCCTGGTCAATAATATCGGGATAATTTTCCCACTGTTCCGGGTTGTAGTCCGCACCATGCAATAGCGCATTAACCTTCGGACTCAAAGGCGCAAATTTTTTCATAATAAACATCCTGAAGTTTAACATTCATATATTCCCTGAATAATTTGAGCATCAAAAGGCGGACAATTAAGACCATGCCGGGAAGCCAAATTCCGCCAGCGCGTCCGAAGCTCAACACCTCTCAGGGATATTAATTAAAGACTTTCACCGACGGTAATACTTTGCCCTGGCAATCAAACAGCGCCTGGTTTTCCCGGGCGTTCCCCTGCTTCCACTCATCATGGATATATTTCATTCCCGCCGGCGTGGCCCAGGTATTTCCCGGTACGGCAATCCACGTCGGCTCCCAATAAAATATGCCCTTGCCGCGATGCCCGGGAACATCAGCGACGGCCTGCATTAAATCGTGAACATAATTATATTGTCCCTGCATCGTTGCCGGATAACCGCCGTCTTTTTCCTCTTTAGCCTGGAAACTATTTTCGGCATTATCGCAATTATCCAGCGTGTAGGCGTAAGCGGCCTCCACCACGATAACGTCTTTGTTATAGCGCCTGCTGATATCGTCCATATTGGCTTTCAGCGCGCTAATCGGGCCATTCCAGTAGGTGTACATCGACAGGCCAATGATGTCGTACGGCACGTTGCGTTTGCTGATTTCATCGAACCACCAGCGGAAGGTATCATTTTTGGTGCCTTCAGCCAGATGGAGCATGATTTTGACCGGCTCGCCGCCCTTCAGGTTCTCCTTCAGGCCGTCGATGGCGGCGTTCAGCAGGCCGGCCAGTCGGTCAAACTCACCGCCGCCCTGCCCCCAGCTTTTGCCTTCCGGCCACAGCATGCCGCCGTTAATTTCATTACCAATCTGCACCATATCCGGCAGCACGCCCTCCTGCTTAAAGCGGGCGATGGTATCGCGGGTATAGTCGTGGATAGCCGTTTTCAGCTGCGGATAATCCATCTTTTCCCAGGCTTTTGGCTTGAACTGCTTCCCCGGGTCGGTCCAGAAATCGCTGTAATGGAAGTCGAGCAGCAGCTTCATACCCTGCGCTTTTGCCCGCTTCGCCAGCGCCAGCGTTGCCGCCAGATCGTTATCACCGCCGCCGTAGCCCTGCCCCTGCGCATCTTTAGGATCGACCCACAGGCGCAGGCGCACGTAGTTAACGCCGTCGGCTTTGAGGATCGCGATGGGGTCCTGCAGCAGGTTGCTGTGGTTATAAAACTTTGCGCCGTGCTTTTCGGCATCCAGCAGGGTGGAAATATCTGCGCCTTTAATAAAGTCGGCGGGCAAATTGTTAAAGGACCGAGTTTGCAGCGTATCCGCGGCATGCAAACTGGCGGAAAAACTGCATGCCAGACAAACAGCAAGCAGCGCGGGCGTTAATCTTTTCATGGGGTTATCCTTTTGTACTGCCAGAGGTCAGGCCGGAAACAAAGTATTTTTGTAATGCCAGATAGAGAATCGCTACCGGTACCGCAATCAGCACCGCGCCCGCCGCATAGGTGGTGTAGCTGGCGCCCATTTTCTGCGCCACCAGGTTATACAGGCCGATCGGCAGCGTGTATTTGTCCGGCGTGCGCAGGATGGTGCTCGATAAAATAAAGTCCCCCAGCGGGCCGGTGAACGAAAACAGCGCGACCACCGCCAGAATCGGCTTTGACAGCGGCATGATGATTTCGAAAAAGATCCGCAGGCTGCTGGCGCCGTCCATTCGTGCGGACTCGTCCAGATCTTTGGGGATCGCGTCGAGGTAGCCCTTCATCAGCCAGGTGTTCATCGGGATCATGCCGCCAACGTAGATCAGCACCAGCGCCAGATGGCTGTTGATCAGGCCCAGCAGCTGCGAGAGAACAAAGATCGCAATCAGCGCCGAAAACTGCGGGATCATCTGCAGCAGCAGGAACAGCATCAGCCCGTTCTGACGCCCTTTAAAACGGAAGCGGGAGAAGGCGTAGGCGGTGAAGCTGACGCTGATTAGGGTCAGCGCCATAGTCATGAAACTGATCTTCATCGAGTTCCAGTACCAGGTCAGATAGTTCACGTTACCGTTGAACAGATCGGCGTAGTGCTGGAACGACAGGTTCTCCGGAATAATCGAGGTGCTGAGCAGGCTGTTGCCAGCGTTCAGCGACGCCCCTACCGTCCAGACCAGCGGATAGATGATGATCGCCGACACCGCGGCGATAACCAGCCAGGTGAGCGACAGGCGAATCCACTTTTCGCGTTTAATACTGGGTGATTTAGCCATGTTGCTTCCCTTACGCCATCTCGTCATTTTTAAAGGATTTAGTGGCGCGGAACTGCCACAGCGCCAGGCCGACGACAAAAATCGACAGCAGGATGGTAATGGTCGCCGCAATGGCATATTGCGAAGACGACATCGTCAGCTTGTAGATCCACGACACCAGGATATCCGTCCCGCCGGCGTTCGAGCCCGCCACCGCAGGCCCGCCGTTGTTGAACAGGTAGATAATGTTGAAGTTGTTAAAGTTGAAGGTGTACTGGGTGATGATGATCGGCGCAATCGAGTACAGCACCAGCGGCAGCGTAATCGTCCGCAGCCGGGTCCAGGCGCTGGCGCCATCCATCGTCGCCGCCTCATACAGATCGTCGGGGATCGCCTGCAGCACGCCGGTAGTCATAGCGAAAACGAACGGAAAGCCCAGCCAGGTCTGCATCATAATCAGCGCGGTTTTAGTCCAGAACGGATCGGTCAGCCACGCCTTCGGGCTGATGCCAAAGAAGGAGAGGATCGCGTTGTTAATCACGCCGAACGAGTCGTTAAACATTCCCGCAAACACCAGAATGGTGACGAAACCCGGCACCGCCCACGGCAGGATGAAAATGGTGCGGATCATCGGCTTAAAGCGCAGGTCTTTCTGGTTCACGAGGATTGCCAGCAGAACGCCAACGGTACACTGCAGCGTGGTCGCCAGCAGGGTCCAGACCACCGTCCACTGCAGGACGTCAAAGAACGTCGAGCGCCAGATAGACAGGGTAAAGATATTAATAAAGTTCTTTAACCCCACCCAGTCCACCAGCTTCGCCGGCGGCGTGTGGTAGAGGTTGTAGTTGGTAAACGCAATCGCGAAACCAAACAAAATCGGGAAGATCACGACAAACACCAGCAGAATAAAGCCGGGAGTAATCATCAGATACGGGAAGCCGTCTTTGAGCAGCATCTGGTACTGCTTGCGAACGCTGTTTAGCGCCACGCCCTCATCGCGCTTTTTGCCGTTAACCCAGGCATCGCGCAGCGAGAGAGAGTAGACCAGCACGCCAAAAGCGACGATCAGTACGCTGATTATCCCTTCCGCCAGCAGGAAAATAGAGTTATCTCTCGGTACCTCTTCGCCCAGGGTGTACAGCCCCCACAGACCTTGATGCAGGAAGTCGTAAAAAACGCTCATAAAACTGCTCAGCAGCACGAGGAAAACCAGCCCCTTCAGCCACTGACGATGATAAAACTGGCCAAAACCCGGCACCACAGCCAGCAGCAGGCCGCACCACGCATGGCGTCCCGCGCCGCGCGCTGCGGCAATATTTTCGCTGGGATTGATAATCACACACGACTCCTTCTGAAAACGGGAGGTTCCCCGCCCGTTCTGTTACAGCGATGTCCTGAATCATTCGCGCTGCAGCACAGCGCGAATCCACGTCGCCAGCCTACGTGTCGCCTGCAGAGTGGCGAACATCGCAATTACTGGTTGCTGGCCTGCATCGCTTCAATTTGCATTTTGATCTGTTTTTCCGCGTTATCGAGCGCCGCCTGCGGCGCCTGCTTACCGGTCAGACTCAGCTCCAGCGCGGCGTTAGCCGGCCCCCAGACTTCACCCATTTCCGGGATCCCCGGCATCGCCGTGGCGCGCGCCGACTGCACCGCCACCGCGCTGGCCTTCTCATCATTTTTGATTAGCGGATCGTCAATCATCGCCTTCAGCGCCGGGATTTCACCGGTGGCGACGTAGCGGGCCTTGGCGTACTGCGGCTGGTTGATGAACTCAATAAACTGCTGCGCCAGCGCTTTGTCTTTGCTCCAGGTCGAAACCACATAGCCTTTAACGCCGAGGAAAGAGCTCATTGGCTTACCATCCGGCAGCGTCGGCAGCGGCACGACGCCGTAGTTGATCCCCGCCGCTTCGTACGGCTGGAAGGCCCACGGGCCGTTGATCACCGCCGCCGCTTTTTTCTCGGTAAACAGCGAGTCGATCGCGTTCAGGCCGTTATCGCCAAGGATCCCCGCCGGGAAGACGCTATCGCTGTAGAATTTTTTCAGAAAGGTTACCGCCTCGACGGCTCCCGGTTTATTCAAACCGACGTCCTGCGGGTTAAAGCCGCCGTTGGCGTTTTTGCCGAAGATATAGCCGCCCATCGGGCCAATAGCCCCCCAGCTATAGTAAATCTGATCAAACTTCGCCAGCAGGCCATATTTGTTCTGCGCCCGCTGCGCCTTCGAGAAGTCATACCACGCCTGCAGGCTATCCAGCGGCTTGTCGATCAGGTCTTTGTTATAGATCAGCACCAGGGTTTCTACGGCTTTCGGTACGCCGTAGAGGACATTATCGAGGCGGAAGGCGTTAATTGATGCCGGCGTAAACACCTCTTGTTTCACCTGATCCAGCTTCAGCGGCGACAGCAGCCCCTGAACCACGGCGCCGCCAAGCTGGTCGTTGGGGATCACCAGTACGTCAGGGCCGATACCCGCCGGACCATCGAGACGCAGCTTTTCCAGCTGCTGCGCGTAGGGCATTTCCTGCACGCTGACCTTAACGTTGTACTGTTTTTCAAAGTCGCTCACCGCGGCTTTGATGCCGTCGGATTTTTTGATGTCTTCCCAGACGTTCAGCTGTCCGGCGGCCTGCGCCTGCAGGCTAACCAGCTGCCCGGCGGCCAGCGTCGTGAGGATAAGTGCGGCAAGAGTATTCTTTTTCATTATCAACCTCATGTGAAGGTATAACAATTTATTGGTTTTTTTAATCATACTGACGTTAGTCGATGTTTACATCAGCCATTTTGTGGTGATTTATAACGGTAAAATCCGATTTTCATGATTTGTTATACGCTACGCTTTGGAGACGGATAAAACCATATAAAGCTGCCAGTTGTGTGATCATGATTGCAGAAATGAAACATCGGTGTAGGGCTCAAAAATACTGGAAGTTATAGTCATAGCATGATTTCAGTGCTGTTGATCATCGTTCAGACGAGTTGTTACACGTAATACAAAAACCCGCTGCAACCCTAATCCCAACGGCAAATAACGACTACTAACCCCGGGGAACGTTGATGTCCAATATACGACTGAGGAATGTCACCAAACGGTTTGGCAGTACCGTGACGCTGCATCAGGTCAATCTTGATATTGAAGATGGTGAATTTGCGGTTTTCGTTGGGCCTTCCGGCTGCGGGAAATCAACCTTGCTGCGGATGATTGCCGGTCTTGAAGAGGTCAGCGATGGTGAGGTGCTGATTGGCGATGAGGTGATGAATGATGTTGTTCCCGCCCATCGCGGCGTGGCGATGGTATTCCAGTCCTATGCGCTCTATCCGCATATGACGGTAGCGGAAAACATGGGCTACGGCCTGAAGGTCAATAAGGTGCCGAAAGACGAGATTCGTCGTCAGGTTGAAATGGTGGCGAAAACCCTGCAGCTCTCGCATCTGCTGGACCGCAAACCCAAACAGCTCTCCGGCGGCCAGCGCCAGCGCGTGGCGATCGGTCGCGCCATCGTGCGCAATCCGCGGGTGTTCATGTTCGATGAACCGCTCTCTAACCTCGACGCCGAGCTGCGCGTCGAGATGCGTCTGCATATCGCCAAACTGCACCATGAGCTCAAAACTACGATGGTGTATGTCACCCACGATCAGGTTGAGGCCATGACTCTTGCCGATAAGATCGTAGTGATGAACTACGGCAAGGTTGAGCAGATGGGCTCGCCGATGTCGCTGTACTATAACCCGGTCAATAAATTCGTGGCCGGGTTTATCGGCTCGCCGAAGATGAACTTCCTGCCCGCGACGGTAACCGCATGGCAGCCGGGGCAGCTCAGCGTGAAGATGGCGCAGGACCATAACCTGACGCTGAATATCACCACCTCCCCGCTACGGCCCGGCGATAGCGTCACGTTAGGGATCCGTCCTGAGCATCTGTCGACCGATATTCACAGCGGAACGGTCGTCAGCTTCCAGTGCGAAGTCGTTGAACGGCTGGGGAACAACACCTATCTGTTTGGTCAGTGCTACGGTCACGATAATGTCAAAATCCTGCTCCCCGGCGACGTGCACTTTCGCCCGTGGCAGAAAATCGACGTCGCCTTCGACGACGGCTTCTGTATGGTCTTTGATGAAAATGACCTGCGCATCAGCGCCGATATTGCCGCCCCGGACGCCCACTAGACCTTCATGATGAGCAACATCTCGCTGTCACGATCGTCGATTAAGCTGTTACGGAATGCTTAACGCTAGCGCGGAAGGCATTCCAGCCCTCGTTTTTTCCGCGCGTTCAACGCTTTGAACGCTCGGATCGTCCATCTTAGCCCGATATCGGCGGCATCTTCCGGTTCGGGCATTTTTTACATCCAATAATAATTCACCTCCGCCGTAACCTTTTTACGCTATCGGGTATACTCATCGAACCCCCTCTGACATAAGGATATTCTCATGACGACCCGACATCTGGTGAGTCTGGTTACGGGGGTGCTGATTCTCGCCATTATTTTACCCACCGGGCTGAGCATCTGGCTGGCAACGAGTCAGGCAAAAACGCAGTTTTATAGCGAACTGGATAACTACTCCAAACGCGTTTTAATGCGGGTTCAGCAGGTGGCCGATCGGGCGAAAGAGGCCCTGCAGGAAGCAGAGGCCATTCCCTACGCCTCGTGCAGCCCGCAGCATTTACAGGCGATGCGGCGTATTGCTTATACCCATCGCTACGTGCAGGAAGTGCTGTGGCTGCATAATTCAGTCCCGCAGTGCTCTTCTCTTGAAGACCACAGCGCCCCGGTCAAATTTCCCGAGCCCGATAGCATCACCTCCGACGGCTATCGCGCCTGGCTGACATCCCTCAACGATCTGGGCATGCAGCGCCGGATGACGGCGCTGGGCAGCGATAATCATATGGTGATGATAGATCCCGCGTCGTTTATCGACGTCGTCCAGCTTAGTCCGGATAAGATCCACACCGTTTTATTTGGCACCCGGCGCGAACAGGCGATCGTCAGTAGCGAAAAGATCGATCCGCTAATCTGGGAGAAAATCAAAAACCAGAATGCCAAAACGCTGGCCCTCGACAATACCGTTTTCCGCATTCACCGCATACCGGAGCTGGGCCTGGGGATCGCGACCTGGTCTTCAACCCTGCCGCTGCAGGAGCGATGGCGGCATCTGCTGCTGCTGTGGGTGCCCATCGGCCTGTTCACCAGCCTGCTGGCCTCGTTTTTAATTCTGCGGCTGCTGCGTCGGCTGCGCTCGCCACGCTATGGGATGCTGGATGCCCTGAACTCCAGCGCCATCCAGGTCTACTATCAGCCGATTGTCTCGCTGCAGACGGGAAAAATCACCGGAGCTGAAGCGCTGGCGCGCTGGAGGCAGCCCGACGGCAGCTTTCTGTCGCCGGATATTTTTATCCCGCTCGCCGAGCAAACGGGGCTTATTACCCGCTTAACTGAGGATATCGTCCGAACAATATTTGCTGACCTCGGCCCCTGGCTGCGACAGCGCCCGGAGGTCCATATTTCGATTAATCTGTCAGTTGATGATTTGCGCTCGCCAAAGCTGCCGATGCTTCTGCGCGAACAGCTTGAGCACTGGAATATCGCCGCACAGCAGATCATTTTGGAAATTACCGAGCGCGGTTTCGTTGACCCGCAAACCACTCTCCCGGTGATCGCGAGCTATCGTCGGGCGGGGCACCGCATCTCCATTGATGATTTCGGTACCGGCTACTCCAGCCTGAGCTACCTGCAGCAGCTGGACGTCGATACCCTGAAAATCGATAAATCGTTCGTTGATACTCTGGAGTATAAACCGCTGACGCCGCATATCATCGAGATGGCAAAAGCGCTAAATCTGGCGACCGTCGCGGAGGGTGTGGAAACCGAACGCCAGCGCGACTGGCTGCGCGATCACGGCGTGATGTACGCCCAGGGCTGGCTATACAGCAAAGCGCTGGCGAAAGAGGAATTTATTCTGTGGGCGGAAAACAACCTCAAGGCATCCTGAGCGCCGCCCGGATCGCGTCGGTGCGGCGCCAAGGGCTGACGGCTACTTCAGATAGGATTTAATCACCTGCATCACCACTTCAAGATCGGCCTCGCGCTGCAGCTCTTCCGGCTCTTTGACCACATGATCGGTCAGATGCCCCTGAATCACCTGCAGCATCATGCCGTTCACCGCCCCGCGGATTGCCGCCAGCTGCTGCAGCACTTCCCCGCACTCATGCTCGCGATTAAGCATCTTTTCCAGGGCGCTGCTTTGCCCCTGAATTTTCTTCAGCCGGGTTAATAACATCTTCTTATGTCGAACCGTGTGTGACATGAGGCAATCCACCGTTTAAGTCTGTCTGCTACGGCGCCAGGGGCCGGCATTCGTAATGCGACCAGCATAGCACGCCCTTCCCTTTGAGCACATTTATCTACTGGGGGGTAGTATTAGTATACATGGGGGGAGTAGTATGCGATCACTTTCAACGAGGATCGCGACATGAACGATTTCAGCTCTCTTCTGCACCAGGGCAACGCCTGGCTCTTTATTCCCAGCGCGATTCTGCTGGGCGCTCTGCACGGCCTCGAGCCTGGGCATTCTAAAACGATGATGGCCGCCTTTATCGTGGCGGTGCGCGGTACGCTAAAGCAGGCGATCCTGCTGGGGCTGGCGGCAACGGTGTCGCACACGGCGGTGGTCTGGCTGGTGGCGATGGCCGGGCTTTGGTTTGGTCGCGGCTGGGATGCGCGGACCTCGGAGCCCTGGTTTCAGCTGATCTCCGGGATCGTTATTGTGCTCATCGCCTGCTGGATGCTGCGGCGCACCTGGCATGAATCGCGGGCGCATCGCGATAGCGACTATCATGACCATCATGACCATCATGACCATCATGACCATCATGACCATCAGCACGAACATGAGCACGAGCACGAGCACGAGCATCATCATAGCCACGACGATCGCCATCACCACCATCAGCTGGTGGACAGCGGCTGGCAGGATGCCCACCAGCAGGCGCACGCGCTGGAGATCAATCGTCGCTTTGACGGCCAGCGGGTAACAACCGGGCAGATCGTTATCTTTGGCCTGACCGGCGGGCTTATCCCGTGTCCGGCATCGATAACCGTGCTGCTAATTTGCCTGCAGTTGAAGCAGTTTTCGCTGGGGGCCACGCTGGTACTGGGCTTTAGCGTTGGGCTGGCGCTGACGCTGGTCATATCCGGCGCTATCGCGGCGCTCAGCCTGAAGCATGTTACCCAGCGCTGGCCCGCTCTCAACGATCTGTCGCGCAAGGCTCCGTGGATCTCCGGCGCGCTGATTATCGCGGTGGGGCTGTATATGATGCTGCACGGCTGGAGCAGCCTGTAGCCCGGCTACCGCCATCCCCTGCACCGGGAGGTGGCGGGATGGGGATGCTGGCAGATTATTCATCGAGAAGCGGCGAAAAGCCGCCGAAGATCATGCGCTGGCCGTCAAAGGGCATACTCTCTCCCAGCGCCTTCATCCGCGGGTCCGTCATCAGCTTTGCGTTGGCGGCATCCCTCGTCTCTTTCGACGGATATTCGATCCAGCTGAATACCACCTCTTCATCGTCCTCGGCTTTTACCGCCATCCGAAAGTCGGTGAACTTGCCTTGCGGAACGTCGTCCGCCCAGCACTCCACTACGCGCAGTGCGCCAAACTCTCTGAACAGTGACGCGGCCTTCGCTGCCATCTCGCGGTATGCCTCCTTATTTTCCACGGGCACGGCAACGACAAAACCATCAACGTACTTCATGAGCGTTATCTCCGAAGTGAGCAGCGCAGCCGGCAAACCCGGCGACATCTGCAGCGTTAAGTTTAGTTCTCATCACCGGCGACGGCATAAAATCAGGATGCGGCTTCGCGGCTGGCGGCAATGGACTGCGGAGCGACGGGCTGACGGAACCAGGGCAAACAGAGCTGAATAAGCGGCCCGATGGTCAGCGCATACAGCACGGTGCCGACGCCAAAGGTGCCTCCGGCCATCCAGCCAATGAGCAGTACCGATACCTCGATGGCGGTGCGGATCCCGCGCAGCGACCAGCCGGTACGGGCATGCAGGCCGGTCATCAGACCGTCGCGCGGCCCGGGGCCAAATCCGGCGCCAATATACATACCGGTTGCGAGGGCGTTGAGGACCACCGCCCCGACCAGCATCAGGCTGCGCACCACGACCGATTCCAGCGGCGGCAAAACCGCCAGGGTCGCATTTGCCGCCAGGCCCAGCACGATCACATTACTGATGGTTCCCAGCCCGGGCATCTGGCGCAGGGGGATCCACAGCAGCAGGACCGCCGCGCCGGTCAGGATCATGACCGTGCCAAAATCCAGGCCAAACTGCTTACCCATGCCCAGATGAAAAACATCCCACGGGTCGGCTCCGAGATTGGCGTGCACAAAGAGCGCGGTCGACACGCCGTACAGGACAAGACCGATATAGAGCTGCAGTAGACGACGTAACATTTTTTACCTCTGGATGATTGCGGACCTCGCCATCATCAGCAAAAATGGATTGATAATTAATGGCCAGTTTTACAAAAGTGGATCGCTATGACCTCTCGTCGCTTTGGTACGCAATCTTTGGTTCGCCTGCTGGGCAACTGGCAGGAGTCCGCCTCCCGCACGCCGCTCTGGCGTCAGCTGGCTGAAGCCCTGAGGCTATTGATTCTCGATGGCCGCCTGACGCTGGAAACGCGTCTGCCGGGTGAACGCGAGCTGGCGACGGCGCTGAGCGTTAGCCGCACGACCATCGCCAGCGCGCTCGGCCAGCTGCGGGAAGAGGGATATCTTTATAGTCGCCAGGGCAGCGGCTCGCGTATCGCCCTGCCCCAGCGCCAGGCTGGAGTCGCGGAACAGGCCATCATCGCAACCTCGGTTAATCTGGCCACCGCCGCCCTCAGCGCCGGGCCGGAGATTCATCAGGCCTACCATCATGCGCTGGGCGTGATGCCGCAGCATCTGACCAGCACCGGCTACGATCAGCAGGGATTGCCGGCACTGCGCGAGGCGATAGCCCGCCGCTACTGCGAGCGCGGTTTACCGACCCGGCCTGAGGAAGTGATGATTGTAAACGGCGCGCTTAGCGGCCTGGCGCTGGTTTTGCGCTTAATGACCGGGCCCGGCGACCGCGTGGTGGTCGATGCCCCAACCTATCCCATGGCCATCAGCGCTATTCAGGGAGCCTCCTGTAGGCCGGTTGGCGTGGCGCTGCCCTCACAGGGCTGGGACTGCGACGGACTGGCGGCAACCATTGCGCAAACCGCCCCGCGCCTGGCCTGGCTGATGCCGGATTTTCACAATCCCACCGGCCGCTGTATGGATAGCGCGACCCGCCAGAGGGTGGCTGATATTGCAGCCCATACGCGCACCACGCTGGTGGTCGATGAGACAATGGTTGATTTATGGTACAACGCCCCGCCGCCGCCGCCGCTGGCGGCCTTCAACCCCGAGGCGCCGGTTATCACCATCGGCTCTGCCGGCAAAAGCTTCTGGGGCGGGCTGCGCATTGGCTGGATCCGCGCATCGTCCCGAACCATCGCCTCACTCGTCCAGGCTCGCGACTCCCTGGACTTAGGCTCGCCTCTGCTCGAACAGCTGGCCTGCTGCTGGCTGCTGGAAAATGAAAAACAGCTGCTCCCGCCGCGCCGGGCAATGCTGGCCGCTCGCCGGGACATGTGCGGTAAATTGATGGCTGAATATTTTCCCCACTGGCATTTTACGCCGCCGGAAGGAGGGCTCTCTTTTTGGGTTGAGCTACCGGGAATGCTGGCGACAATTCTTTCCGCACGGGCAGAAAGCCGCGGTATTCATATTGGAACCGGGACGCGCTTTGGCCTCGCAGGAGCTTTTGATCGCTATCTGCGGCTACCGTTTACGCTGGAGGATGAGGCATTACGCAGCGCCTTCACGACGCTACAGCCGCTGTGGCATAGTCTCGCACAGCAGAGTGAAAATACGCGGACGCGTAAAATAATATAATAAAATATCGACGGGCTGGGTTCAGCCCGTCAAAAGTCATCATCCATGACCGATATGAGATGTTTTTATAAAATTGCAGTTCATCTTGTCATCGCAATATGTCAGCGTAATGACAAAATTAACCGCATTTCATTAATGCTGGCGCGGAATGGGAAAGCTTTTTAGCGAGATAATAAAACCATCGTCATCTTTTTTTATTTTCGCCCCGGTTTCGCACCAGTCGGAAGCAATGCGAAAGAACTCATCGCTGCCGATATTCCAGTTCAGGCGAACGTGCTTCACATACCCTGAACGTAACATGTCGCAGGCTTCGCTGTAGTTGCTGGCTGTAGAGAGTTGTTGTTTCATTTTCTCTTCTTCAGAATCTTTCTTAACGCTTTGATTTCTTTAGGGGTTAATGGGGTCTCTTCCTCTTCGGTATGCTGGCTGTCAATATCCTCTTCCGAAACCCCCGCCTCGTCTGCTGAATCCGCTATTTGAAAAGCGAGTAGCAGCAGTTTCTCCGTCGCAGTACCCAGATTTTCGTTATTTAATTCCGCATAGTGACGCAGCTTCTCTTTTAATTCTGCATCAATTTTTACGTTCAAAACCACTGTGGTCATAGTCACGCTTCCCGTGCAATAAATTCATCATAATTAATACACGAAGTTAACATGTTGATCCAGACATATATTTACGGCTTGTAATCTGGCAACAAATTCCCACTACTAATCTGCCAGTTATTTATGACGAATGTATGACGGATATATTTCAGTATTATTTCAAAATTATGACAGCTACTTTTTTTGTCGGGCTCAAAGTGTTTTCGGCCCGAGGATTTGCACTTTTTGATTCTGGCCCCAGGTCCCGTATCGGAGATACGAACCGAGCGACCGGCTTACAAACCCAGGACGGTCATGATCGGGCAAAGCACCACACGCATGACCAAGGTTGCCTGCCAGTTGCCGCCATATTGATGAAGTCCGCCCATCAGCGAAGGCGGCCAGGAAGTAGCCAATAGATTGAGTCATTCCAGGTAATGCCGCCGTCTGCTGAGAGAGATATTGTCAGCTCAATAAATGACCGATGAGGGCTGACTGTATCTGTTTAACCTGGCAACGCCGAACGCGGCGGCAGCCTGATTAATTGCCGGCTATTGTGGTATTAGGCTCCATTTCCCGTGCCAGCGCCGTTAGCGCTTCTTTATTATTAATCGCGTAGCCGGAATTAAGTTTTATCAATATTCCTTGCGCGCTCAATTGCGCAATAACATATAACAGATGGCGATAGGTTACGCCAAGATACTCTGCTACCTGAGTATGTTTTTCTTTATACAGCGCATCATGCTCGGTCAGCAAAATAAAAGCCGCCAGGCGATTTATCAACGGATAAGCCTGATTACGCGTTGAGGTGACAATATTGCGAAAATTCTTTTCAACCAGGCCGAGACAAACGTTGCGCAGAAATAATGTATCGTTGAGCAATGCCGTCCGTAAGGTTTTTACTGGCAATGCCAGACACCAGCACTCTTCAATAGCTTGCACCCCGCGAGATTGATGCTGGTCATCTAATACTTCTATTTCACCAATAAAACAAGGGGCGCTGAAAAAATCGACTAAGGATATTCGACCATTGGCTAATGTGACATAAAGTTTGGTGCGTCCGCTCGCCAGATAAAAAAGAAAGGTAGGTAAAGTACCTTCCCGCACAATGTAGTCTCCGGCCTGAGCATGGAATAAATGTGTGTTACGGATCACATCCATTGAAAATTTATCAACATAGCCATACTCCTTTATTAGTTGATTTTTAAAGGATTCATTTTGTACTTCTTTCATCACCCGCTCGCCCCTATGAGATTTCTCATGCCCGGTGTAGTTTGCCGCTGATAAGGTGAAAACATCAACCCTACTGCACCTGATTATTTTATTGAAATTATATCCAGGTGTTCCAAAATAAAAGATGAGGAATAAAAATGGCAACGCGCAAAATAATCCTGGACTGCGACCCGGGTCATGATGACGCCATCGCAATTATGCTGGCAGCAAAACATCCTGCAATTGAATTACTGGGCATCAGCATCGTTGCGGGAAACCAAACCCTCGATAAAACCTTGATCAACGGCCTGAACGTTTGTCAAACGCTGAATATTGACACCCCGGTATATGCCGGGATGCCGCAGCCGATTATGCGCAAGCAAATTGTCGCCGATAATATTCATGGAGAAACCGGTCTGGATGGCCCTGTTTTCGGCCCACTTACCCGCAAAGCAGAAAAAAAGCACGCCGTTAACTTTATTATTGATACATTAATGGATAGCACAGGAGATATTACTCTGGTCCCGGTGGGGCCGTTAACTAATATCGCGGTAGCGATGCGGATGCAGCCAGCTATTATTCCAAAAATTCGTGAAATCGTACTGATGGGCGGCGCTTATGGTACCGGCAACTTCACCCCTTCCGCCGAGTTTAATATTTTCGCCGACCCTGAGGCCGCCCGCGTGGTCTTTACCTCTGGCGTTCCTCTGGTGATGATGGGGCTCGATTTGACCCACCAAACGGTTTGTACTCCAGACATCATATCGCGCATGGAAAATGCCGGAGGGCCGGCCGGTAAGTTATTCAGCGACATGATGAATTTCACACTGAAGACACAATACGACAACTATGGCCTGGAAGGCGGCCCGGTGCATGATGCCACCTGCGTCGCTTATCTCATCAATCCTGATGCTTTCAAAGTGCAGGAGATGTATGTCGAGATCGACGTCAACAGCGGGCCATGCTATGGCCGCACGGTCTGTGACGAACTGGGTGTACTCGGCAAAAGCGCAAATACCAAGGTTGGCATAACGTTGGATACCGCGTGGTTCTGGGACCTGGTAGAAGAATGCGTACGTAAATACCACTAAATCAACCACCATGGGCAGAATGCAGTCGCCCATACCGCTATGACACATCCCAAAGATGACATGAAGAGAGATCATTATGGATATACTGAGAAGCGTTCCTGGTATGGTGGTACTGCTGGCGATTGCATTTTTGCTATCAGTAAATAAAAAAAGTATTAGCCTACGCACCACCGGTGCGGCACTTTTAATACAGATTGTTATTGGCGGCACTATGCTGTACCTACCGCCGGGAAAATGGCTGGCAGAGAAAGCGGCAAACGGAATTCATCATGTATTATGCTATAGCGATGCCGGTAGCGCCTTTATCTTTGGCGCCCTGGCCGGCCCGCAGATGGATAAAGTATTTGACGGTGCAGGCTTTGTTTTTGCATTCCGCGTACTCCCGGCAATTATATTCATAACTGCCCTGGTAAGTATCCTGTATTACATAGGCGTCATGGGATTTTTAATTCGGATATTAGGCGGGTTATTTCAGAAGGCGCTGAAGATTAGTAAGATCGAATCTTTTGTCGCGGTGACGACAATATTCCTTGGGCAGAATGAAATCCCGGCTATCGTCAAACCTTTCATTAATCGTCTCAACCGTAATGAACTCTTTACCGCAATTTGCAGCGGCATGGCGTCGATTGCCGGCTCAACGATGGTGGGATACGCAGGGCTGGGCGTGCCGATCGAGTATCTACTGGCCGCCTCACTGATGGCCATTCCCGGCGGTATTCTGTTTGCTCGTTTACTTAGCCCCGCGACGGAAGAGTCTAAAGTGGATTTTGATAATCTGTCATTCAATGAAACGCCCGCTCGTAGCTTGATAGAAGCAGCGGCATCCGGAGCAATCATTGGTCTCAAAATCGCCGCCGGACTGGCAACAGTGGTGATGGCATTCGTTGGTATCATAGCGTTGATCAATGGGATTCTGGCCGGTGTCGGCGGCTGGTTTGGCTATGGTGATGCAAGCCTACAGTCTATTTTGGGCGTGGTGATGGCGCCGCTGGCGTGGCTGATGGGCGTTGACTGGGGTGATGCCGCGCTAGCAGGTAGCCTGATCGGCCAGAAGCTGGTGGTGAATGAGTTTGTTGCCTATCTTAGCTTCTCACCCTATCTGCATGATGCCGGCCTGCTGGATAGTAAAACTATCGCCATTGTTTCATTCGCGCTGTGCGGATTCGCCAATTTTGGCTCCATCGGCGTGGTGGTGGGCGCTTTCTCCGCCGTTGCGCCGGAGCGCACCTCGGAAATAGCGCGTTTGGGCATGCGGGCCCTGCTCGCAGCGACGCTATCGAATCTGATGAGCGCGACTATCGCCGGTTTCTTTATCGGTATTGGCTAAGCGTTACGCCTCTGCGATGCCGGTCGTTCCAGGGCGTCATCAGCCCGCAACCGTTTTCAGACTCAGGTGTTCGCCAGTCCGCCTCCTGAGCCTGCAGGGGCGGACTGGCGCCCTTGCGCATTGACGTATACCGCCGGAGCCAATGCTGAAGTCACTATACCCAGAGGCTGAGGACTAAGCGTCACTCCAGGCAGTAGAAATAGTGACCGTATTCCACTATATGATTTTCAGATGAAGGAAAATGCAATGACGGCGTTGGAAAAACAATTAACCTTTCTGCGAGAAATTGACAAACTTAAAACGGTCATACGGCAATCACCGCTGCTTGATACAAGCCGCAAAGAAAACTCTGCCGAGCACTCCTGGCATCTGGCGATGTACGCCTTAATATTGAGCGAATATGCCGATGGAGCCGTTAATCCCTGTCGCGTGATAAAAATGCTCTTGCTGCATGACATTGTCGAAATAGATGTTGGAGATCATCCAATTCATAGTTCTTATTCAGGCGAACTGTATCAAGAGGAGTCCGCAGCGGCGATGCGGCTGTTTGGTTTATTGCCGCAGCCACAATGCACTGAGTTCCTTAATTTGTGGCAAGAGTTTGAGCTGGCAGAAACCGCAGATGCTCAATTTGCCAAGGCCCTCGATCGCTTTCAGCCACTGCTTGTTAATATATTTACTGACGGGGGAACCTGGAAAGAAAACGGCGTAGCGCTTGAACAGGTATTATCTCGTTATGGGCCGACGATAAAAAGAGGCTCATCCGGGCTATGGGGAATATGCGAGAATTTGATAATGAAGCATTTTGCTAATATTTGACGACCATGACGCGGGCAGAGCGTAGATACATATTGCCCCAATGCAGCGGGTGACTTCGGGCTACCGCGCAAAATACAAATCAGCCCACATCATCCGCTCAGAACCTCACGCCCAGGGGCGCGGACAACACGGATGATGCGGGATAGCCTACGGTTAAACTTAAATCAGTCGCTTGCCATCCTTATCAACGACTTTTTCCCCGTCTTCCTTAATGAACTCTCCCTGCTGGGGCGCAGGCAGAATCTCCAGCACCACCTCTGACGGGCGACACAGACGCGTTCCCAGTGGTGTAACGACGATCGGGCGATTGATCAAAACCGGATGACTTAGCATGGCTGCAATCAGTTCTTCATCGCTGAAGCGGTCTTCAGCTAACCCAAGCTGGTCGTATGGTTCAACATTTGTCCGCAATAATGCGCGAACACCGATCCCCATTGCGCCGATCAGCGCCTTAAGTTGCGCCCTGGTCGGTGGCGTTTCCAGATAGAGAATCACGGTTGGTTCAACACCGCTATTTTGAATCAAAGCCAGCGTATTACGGGATGTTCCACATGCTGGATTGTGATAAATGGTTATATCAGTCACGGTTCTTCTCCTATCTTACAGGGAAAGCGACAGGCGCAGAGCCAGCGCGCTAAGGGTGACCAATAACACAGGCAGCGTCATAACCACGCCCACCCGGAAATAGTACCCCCAACTTATTTTAATGTTTTTCTGATCAAGTACATGTAACCAAAGCAAGGTTGCGAGACTGCCTATTGGTGTGATTTTCGGCCCCAGATCGCAGCCAATCACATTGGCATAGATCATCGCTTCCTTGATAACCCCTGATGCCGTACTTCCATCTATCGATAAAGCGCCAATCAGGACAGTGGGCATGTTGTTCATGACCGATGACAAGAACGCAGATAAGAAGCCGGTTCCCAGCGTAGCTGCCCAGATGCCCCGTTCCGCAAACTGATTGAGAACAGCGGAAAGGTATTCGGTGAGTCCTGCGTTACGCAGACCATAAACAACCAGGTACATTCCAAGAGAGAAAATAACTATCTGCCAGGGCGCCCCACGCAACACTTTGCCCGTATTGATGGAATGCCCGCGTTTAGCAACAAGGAAGAGCATTAACGCCCCAGCTGCGGCAATAGCGCTTACCGGGATTCCAGCAGGCTCCAGCACAAAAAAGCCGGCTAAAAGAAGCAATAACACTATCCAACCCGTTCTGAACGTCGCCAGGTCTTTAATAGCCTCTGCAGGTGCTTTCAATCGCGATAGCTCGTAAACGGCGGGAATGTCTTTACGGAAGAACAGATGAAGGACAGCAAGCGTGGCAGCAATAGCGGCAAGATCCACCGGTACCATCACGGAAGCGTAATCACTGAACCCCAGCTGGAAGAAGTCAGCGGAAACAATGTTCACAAGATTAGAGACGATCAGCGGTAAACTTGCCGTATCCGCGATAAACCCGGCGGCCATAACAAAAGCCAGCGTTGTTCCTTTGCTGAAACCCAGCGCCAGCAGCATAGCAATAACGATCGGCGTAAGAATCAGCGCCGCGCCATCATTAGCGAAAAGTGCAGCAACGGCAGCCCCCAACAAAACGATGTAGGTAAACAGAATCCGCCCGCGTCCATTCCCCCAGCGGGCAACATGCAGAGCACACCATTCAAAAAAACCCGATTCATCAAGCAGTAAGCTGATGATGATGACCGCGATAAAGGCCCCGGTAGCATTCCAGACAATGTGCCATACAGCCGGAATGTCGTTGACTTGTATAACCCCCGTAACTAAAGCCAGTGCCGCTCCAGTAGAAGCCGTCCAGCCAATACTGAGGCCACGAGGCTGCCAAATCACAAAGACAATGGTGAGTACGAAGATTGCTCCTGCCAATAACACGTCAAACCCCTTAAACACATTCGATTTAGTGAATATGTATTTATTATCAGCCGCAGATCGCGGCATTGACGCTATTTAAAGACTCCCGCACTTCATCGCGTTGACTACTCCAGGCAGTTTCGATGATGGAAGCCACCCAGGCAGGCATGTGCGGGGAAAGTCGATAATAAATCCATTTTCCTTCACGCCGATCCAGCACCAATCCGGCCTCTCTCAGCAAGGCTATATGCCGGGAAACTTTGGGTTGAGATTGATTAGTGACCGAGCAAAGCTCGCATACGCACAGCTCCCCCGCCTCTCGCAGCAGTAGAATAATCGTCGTGCGCGTCTCGTCTGCGAGTAGCTTGAAAAGTTGAACAGGTCGCATCCGTAAGCAGCTCCAGTGGAAAATTAACACATATGTTATTCCATATGTATTAAAAGTAAAGCCTGGTGTTGCAGACTCGGAGTAACAATGCGACCGGTTCAGCCACTGCTTGCAGGACTGCGCAAAAATGGCTGGGCCGATTCCAGCCGATGGTGACATTCACGGGTCAGAGCAGTTTATAATTTCTAATCGACAAGGCGATCAACGAAGTCAAGCAGTACACGGGTTTTAGTGGGGACATATCGGCGCGAAGGGTAGTATGCGTAGAGAGGGAACCGATGATCTGACCACTCAGGGAAAACCTGTACCAGCTGATTTGCGGCCACGTAATCTTCAATACCCAGCTCAAAAAGCTGCGCTATACCCAGTCCGGCAAGACAAGAGCTGTATACAGTCCCCGGATCGTTGACTGTCAGCATACCCTGCGGCTCAACAAGTAGTTTCTTACGACGCTGATGAAACTCCCATGGAAACGGTTTTCCTGTGACGGGCTCCCTGAACAAAATACATTTGTGCGGTGGAGACTCCAGCTCGCGGGGATCCGTCGGATGGCCGAATCGCTGCAAATAGTCCGGTGATGCCATAGCCAACACTCTGGTATCAAATAACTTTCTGGCTACCAGCGATGAGGATTGAGGATGGCCAAAGCGCAGAGCAAGATCAAAACCGTCCGCAACCAGGTCACCTGGCTCATCCTTGCTTCGCAATTCAATTTCTAATTCCGGATAACGGTCCATGAAGGCCCCAAGACGAGGGGCCAGAATGAATCTTGCGAACAGGGGATCGACATTGACTCGCAATTTTCCGCGGACACGTTCAGCGTCCCCTGCTGCGCTGCTGGTCGCTTCTGCCAGAGCGCCTATAAGTGGCATGACTTCCTCATAGAAGCGCCGTCCTTCATCCGTCAGACGTACCTGTCGTGTCGTGCGCTCGAAGAGGCGAATGCCCAATCTGGCCTCAAGACGCGCGATGGCTCTGCTGACGCCGGACTGTGACATATCCACAATCTCTGCCGCTTTTCCAAAACTGCGCGTGTCGACTATCGCAGCCATGACGTCCAGACCTTCCAGAAGCTGCTTGCTGAATGCGCTCATTTATGACTCCGACACATAAATATTGTGATTCCCATGCTATCGCATTTCAAAGCACGGCGGGACAGAATTGCACCAACGCGAAAGAGCGTTGCTCCATGAACGAAGCGCTTTCTTTAAATGCCGGGGCGATTGACCGGCACAAACAGGATAACCAGATGGCAAGAATCTTCATCACCGGATCGTCTGATGGCCTGGGCCAAATGGCGGCGAAACTGCTCGTAGCCCAGGGTCGCCAGGTCGTTCTGCATGCCCGTAATAAAGCACGCGCAGAATATGCCCTTGCACAGCTCCCGGGAGCCCGGTCGGTACCAGATGCCGATCTTTCGAGTATTGAGGAAACGAAGGCTCTGGCATATCGCATTAATGATATGGGGCACTTCGACGCCGTGATTCATAACGCGGCAGAGGGCTTTCAGGAGCCTGGGCGCATCGCAACCGTCGACGGTCTGCCCCATGTGTTGGCTGTGAACTCACTTGCACCTTACATCCTGACAGCGCTGATCAATGTGCCCAAAAGGCTTATCTATATCAGCTCAAGACTGCACCTGAATGGCGATCCGTCCCTGACAGACCTTAAGTGGGAGACACGCCCCTGGAACGGAATGCAAGCCTGTTCTGACCCTAAGCTACATGTTGTGCTGCTCGCTTTTGCAACTGCCTGTCGTTGGCCCGAAGTCTTATCTAACTGCGTCGAACCCGGCTGGGTTGCATCGAAGATGGGCGGAGCAAATGCCCCTGACGATCTCGATCTTGCCTGTCGTACTCAGGCCTGGCTCGCGGCCGGTGCCTCTCCCGCGCGTCGCGTAACGGGCGACGACGTCTATCACCAGACATCGGCAGAAGCTATGCGTGCGGCATTCGAGCCTACGCTTCAGGATCGCTTCATGAAGAGATGCGCCCGGTTTAGCGGAGTTGCGTTTCCCGCTCACTAATCCCGTCCAGGTTATATCCAACCCCGCGGTCGAGTTGCCCGGGGAAGGTAGCGCTATGCCTGAAAAAAGCCGCAGCGACGCCAGACCTATTTAATTGATCATTTTAATGGAGAACATTCATGCACTCTCATGGTACTGAATCTAAAGTCGATTCATCATCGCAGACGCACCACGCTGCCGCTCATCATCGAGGTAGCAATATTTCTCAAGCGCGAGCGGTTGCCGCCATACTCGCATTAAGCATGGGCTGCTTTACCTTTGTCAGCACCGAACTCATGCCTGTCGGCGTATTGCCGGCAATGGCTGAGGGTTTGCATGTATCGCTCGGAGCAGCGGGCTATCTTGTTACGATATTTGCCTTCATGGTGGCCCTCACGGCCGCGCCGCTCACCAGCATATTGGCTGGATTCAACCGTAAAGCGCTAATGGCCGGCTTGCTGGCCGCGTGCTGCGTCGGCAACCTGGTCACCTTTCTGGCGCCGGGCTACTTTGTCGTCTTTCTGGGGCGTATTCTTGTCGCAGCCGCAATTGGGGTGTTTTGGTCTACCGCTGTTGTCACGGCGGTACATATGGTTTCTTCTCGTCATGCAGTGAGGGCCACTGCCATCGTTTTTGGCGGCGTCTCTCTGGCAGCAGTGCTCGGGGTTCCTGCCGGGACGATGTTGGGCGATCTGTATAACTGGCGCGCAGTGTTCGCCGCGCTCTCCGCGCTGAGCCTGTTAGTTTTCACGCTTGTTGTCTGGTCGGTACCCGCCGTTCGCATTTCCAAAGCCGCCAGGCGTGGTGCAATGTCGTCCGTGCTGAAAAACGGGCCGCTGCTTGCTGTATTCAGCATCACCGCTCTGGTCGTGACCGGCAATTTTCTGGCATATACCTACATCTCGCCCTACCTGGAGCAGATCGCCGGACAAAGCCCTGCGCAGATCGGCATGCTGCTTCTCATCTACGGCGCTGCTGGCGTGGTCACCAACTTTGCCATCGGTCCCTTTGCCTCCAGCGCCCCGCGTACAAGCCTTGGCCTGGTCACGGCCCTCTTCATGCTGAGTCTGGCATGTCTGAATTCGGCTGCAGCCAGCACGGCCGCATTGTTTATTGCATTGGCGGCATGGGGAGCCGCATATGGGGCACTGCCCGTTCTGCTGCAAACGCTGGTGTTCCGGGAAGCGTCCCGGATTCCGGGAGCCGCTGACGCCGCGACCTCCATCAATGTCTCGGTATTCAATGCAGCGATCGGTCTCGGCTCTTTGCTTGGCGGAATGTTGATTAACCTGGCCGGTCCGCATCCCATTCCCTATCTGTCGGCGTGCTTTGGCCTGGCAGGATTAGGGGCCATTTTTATCAGCCGTGTGAAGGTAAGTCACGCCAGCATTAAGTTAATCGCATCGAGCGAAGAAAAGAGGATTAATATCAACGTACCGGGGGGAAGTGCGAGGGGAAAACGCTAGCAGAATTGGGTGGGGGCCCTGCCAGCTACATCCCGGCACACACGTCGTCTGCTCTGGCTGCTTCCTTCCGGATCTGACCTGGTAAACAGAGTAGCGTTGCGGGAGAACCAACAGAGCCCCCATTGAGAGCGTTGTTAACCAACGCGCCGGCGCATTATCCCCACTGCGGCGCTGAATTGCAAGCTGACGTCGCTCGGATGCTGGTTTATTGCGCAAAGCCGCCAATAAGCTGGCTAAAAGCCGCCGCCGTGCGGGCTGTTAATTTTCGAAACAATCCTTCCGGGACAATACGAGGGATTGCGAGCGCCGTCGCGGCAGGATGCTTCATGCTCATCCATACTTTATCAGATACCGAAGCCCTCTTTTTAATCAACATCTTATCTGTATGGGGAATCCATGAGTGAATCACCGCGTTTGACGTCAACTCTGGCGATGCCGGCGATTGACGGCGTGACCGTATCCTTCAAGGGTTTGCACTACCTGCGCCCGGAGCTGGTGCTGGATTTTGTCACCATCAGCAGCGGCACGATGCTGGCAGTAACGCCGGTGGCGGTGCTCTACTCCACCGTAGGCGTGCTGCAGAGCGTCGAGTTACGCAAACTGCCCATCGCGGTTTGTGGGCGCATAGTTTATCCCATCACCTCGCAGAAGCTCCCCGCCCTGCGCGCAAAGCTGATTATCAACGCCCGGTCCCGTCGGCTGAAATTTCTCGAAAGCCTGATGGCTATCACCCCGCATGACAACATACACGGGATGCAGACGCTTGGCCTGGCGCTGGAGTTTACCCTCGCGCACCCCGCCTAAGCGGCGGGCTGTACAGCCTGTTATCCAGCGCTTATCCTGAACCTTTCCCGGTAACAGGACGCCTCATGGAACCTCAAGACACATTTCCTCAGCGGGTATGGCAGATTATCGCTTCGATACCGGAAGGCTACGTCGCCACCTACGGCGACGTCGCGCTGCTGGCAGGCTCGCCGCGCGCGGCCCGCCAGGTTGGCGGCGTGCTCAAGCGTCTGCCGGAGGGCTCAGCTCTGCCGTGGCATCGGGTGGTGAATCGGCACGGCGATATTTCCCTGACCGGGCCGGACCTGCAGCGTCAGCGCCAGGCGCTGCTGGCAGAGGGGGTACAGGTCTCCGGCAGCGGGCATATAGACCTGCAGCACTATCGATGGATTTATTAAAAAAAATGCCCCTGAACAGGGGCATATGAGGTCTTATTGCGCGACGGCCGGGGTATCCGCTGCGCCATCGTTGGCCACAGGCACCGCCGTTTGCTGTACCGGTACCAGCAGCAGATCGGCACGATTCCCGCCGCCGTTGATCACCGTCTGGACGGTATCGGTGATAAACATCAGCTGACCATTTACCGTAATTGCCGAGCTTAGCAGGATGCGCGCGTTAGGCTTAATGTCCGCCTGGCTGTACGGCAGAACAAAGTTATACGGCGGCTGCTTACCTTCGGTACGTACGGCTTTCTGCGCCAGCACGCGGGACGGCGCGTCGGCCAGTGAAGCATCAGACAAGGTCACGGTCAGTACCGCATCCGGCGGTAAGGCAACTTTCTGCCGGATAGAGATAGTCCCGGAAACGTTAGGCTGTTGCTGCGAGGACGTCAGAGACGCGATGCCGTAAGGATCGGCGGCAGCCGCGTTATTTTTCGCACTGTTGCTGTGATTATTGGCACAGGCGGTCAATGCGGAGGCAACGGCTAAAGCACTTAACATATAGGCAAATTTCATGTTGTTCTCCTTCTCATCCCTATATACACATGAGCATGTCCTACCGACTGGATGGCATGAACATTTGTATCGTGCATAAGTGTGGCACAGATCTCAGATCTCTTCCTGCAAACGAACCGTTATTCAGATTATTACACCCATCGGACCACTTGCGATTCCAGGTTATACTTTGCCTCAATACGCGCCGCGAGAAGCGGTTATCACCGATTGAGGGGAAATATGAGTCAGGCACTAACCAATCTGCTGGCATTGTTAAATCTGGAAAAAATTGAAGAAGGGCTGTTCCGCGGGCAGAGCGAAGATCTGGGGCTACGTCAGGTTTTTGGCGGCCAGGTCGTCGGCCAGGCGCTGTACGCGGCGAAAGAAACCGTGCCTGCCGAGCGTCTGATCCACTCGTTCCATAGCTACTTCCTGCGCCCTGGCGATAGCCAAAAGCCGATAATTTATGACGTCGAAGTCCTGCGCGATGGCAACAGCTTCAGCGCGCGCCGGGTGGCCGCGATTCAAAACGGCAAGCCGATTTTCTATATGACTGCCTCTTTCCAGGCCCCGGAACCGGGCTACGAGCATCAAAAAACGATGCCGGTGGCCCCGTCGCCGGACTCTCTGCCTTCAGAGACCGATATTGCCCGTAAGCTGGCGCATCTGCTGCCGCCGCAGGTCAAAGATAAGTTCCTCTGCGATAAGCCGCTGGAGATCCGCCCGGTTGAATTCCATAACCCGCTAAAAGGCCATGCGGCAGAACCGACCCGCCAGGTATGGATCCGCGCCAACGGCGCCGTCCCGGAAGACATCCGCATCCATCAATATCTGCTGGGCTACGCCTCGGACTTTAACTTCCTGCCGGTCGCGCTGCAGCCGCACGGCGTGGGCTTCCTTGAGCCCGGCATGCAGGTTGCCACAATCGATCACTCGATGTGGTTCCATCGCCCGTTCAACATTAATGAGTGGCTGCTGTACAGCGTTGAGAGCACCTCAGCCTCCAGCGCCAGGGGATTTGTGCGCGGCGAGTTCTACACCCAGGACGGCATCCTGGTGGCGTCGACGGTGCAGGAAGGCGTGATGCGCAACCGGAATGCGTAGGACGTAACGACATAAAAAAAGCCTCCCGCGGGAGGCTTTGCTGCTACTGGAGATAACACAAAGATTCAGGCATTGTAGGCGTTTTCGCCGTGGCTGTTGACGTCCAGACCTTCGCGCTCCTGCTCTTCCGGTACGCGCAGACCTACGGTCATATCGGCAACTTTATAGCCAATGTAGGCGACGATGCCCGACCAGACGATGGTGATGGCAATACTTTCCAGCTGTACCAGCAGCTGATGCCCCATAGTGACGCCTTCTGCGTAACCGACGCCGCCCAGAGAAGTCGCGGCAAAGATACCGGTCAGGATACAACCCACAATCCCGCAGACGCCGTGCACGCCGAACACATCGCACGGGTCGTCAACGCGCAGCCAGCGTTTCAGCACCGTTACGCCCCACAGACCCGCCAGACCGGCAGCAATACCCACAATCAGTGAACCGCCCACGCCGATATAACCACATGCCGGCGTAATACCAACCAGGCCGGCAATCGCCCCGGAGCATGCGCCCAGCAGGGACGGCTTACCGCGGGTAACCCATTCGCCGAAGGTCCAGGCCAGAATCGCAGCGGCGGTCGCCACAACGGTATTCACAAACGCCAGGGCCGCAATTTCGTTCGCCGCGCTGGCAGAGCCAGCGTTGAAGCCAAACCAGCCGACATACAGAATCGCGGTGCCGGTGAAGACCATCGGCAGGTTATGCGGTTTGAACGCCTCTTTGCCAAAGCCTACGCGTTTGCCCATCATGTAGGCACCCACCAGCCCGGCAACCGCGGCGTTGATATGCACAACGGTACCGCCGGCAAAATCCAGCGCGCCGTGCGTCGCCAGCAGACCGCCGCCCCAGACCATATGGGCAATCGGTACATAGGAGAGCGTCATCCACACCACCACAAAGATCAGCACCGCGGAGAAGCGAATACGCTCCGCCAGCGCGCCGACGATAAGGCCGACGGTGATACAGGCGAAGGAGCCCTGGAAGGCGACGTGAATGTACTGATAGAAGGAGCCCATCAGCGCTTTCAGCTCAATATTTTTCAACAGTATCCAGTCGAAGCTGCCGAAGAAGCTGCCGCCGGTGCCGAACGCCAGCGAGTAGCCGTAGAGCACCCACAGAACGCACACCAGCGCAAAGGTGACAATCACCTGAGTCAGCATCGAAAGCACGTTTTTGCCGCGAATCAGGCCGCCGTAGAACAGCGCGATGCCCGGAATAGTCATAAACAGCACCAGCGCGGTGCAGATCATCATAAAGGCGTTGTCGGCTTTATCTGCCACCGCCGGTGCGGCCATGGCTAATCCCGGGAGAAGCGCCAGCGCACCCAGACCTGTTTTCATTGTTGTTGCTATTTTCATCTTCTCAATCCCCATCACTGTGTGGTCTGGTCGTTACAGTGCCGCTTCGTCGGCTTCGCCGGTGCGGATGCGAATAACGCGCTGCAGCTCGGCGACGAAAATTTTGCCATCGCCAATTTTCCCGGTGTATGCCGCTTTACTGATGACGTCGATGACCTCATCAAGCTGATCGTCGGCGATCGCGACGTCAATTTTTACCTTCGGCAAAAAGTTAACGCTATATTCGGCGCCACGGTACAGCTCAGCATGGCCTTTCTGGCGGCCAAACCCTTTCACTTCAGTGACCGTCAGGCCCTGAATGCCGATGGAAGATAACGCTTCGCGAACGTCTTCCAGTTTAAACGGTTTGATTACCACGGTAACCAGCTTCATAAGTCCCCTCCGATCAGAATTCGTAATGGCAGCAGCTAACACACAGGGAATAAAGCAAAGGCTATGCCAGAAATGAAAAAGGACCGCTAAGCGGCCCTTTTGATGAAGAAAAGAGAGAAACGGCCCGGGAACGAGGGGGAAAGCGCCCGGCGACGTCTAAAAACGCACCATTTCAGTGCACAAAAGGTTGCATTTTTGCACCATGCTATATCGCCGCAGAATCACTGCCTGCTTATAGTGCATCAGGCAATAAGAGACTCTTCCTGCGAGCTCGCCGCCAGCTCTTCGCCGGCCAGCTGCAGCTGATACATCTGCCAGTAGCGTCCCTTTTCCGCCAGCAGCTGCTGATGGTTGCCGCGCTCGACGGCCTGGCCGCGATGGAGCACCAGAATCGTGTCCGCTTCGACTATCGTCGACAGGCGATGGGCAATCACAATCAGCGTGGTGTTCTGGCGGACCTTTGCCAGCGCCTGCTGGATCGCCTGCTCGGTGCCGGAGTCGATATTCGCCGTAGCCTCGTCAAGGATCAGTATCTGCGGAGTATCAACCAGCACCCGGGCCAGCGCCAGAAGCTGCTTCTGGCCTACCGAGAGGTTGTTGCCCTGCTCGCCCAGCAGGGTATAGAGCCCGCCGTTCATGCCGCGCGCCAGCTCGGCCAGCTGAACGGCTTCCAGCGCTTCCCAGACCTGCGCCTCGCTGATATCGCGACCGAGAGTGACGTTGGCGTAGAAGGTATCGGCCAGCACGACCGGATCCTGCTGCACCATTGCGACGCCCTGGCGTAATGCGCTGTGGCTTAAAGAAGAGAGCGGACGACCGTCAATGCGGATCTCGCCTTTGCTCAGCGGGTAGTAGCCCATCATCAGGCTGGCGAGCGTACTTTTGCCGCTACCGGTGTGGCCAACCAGCGCCACAAAGCTGCGGGACGGAATTTCAAGGTTGATATCCTGCAGCACCAGCCGATCGCCGCGGTAGGCGAAAGAGAGATCCTCGATCGATACCGTCCCGCTGCGCAGCGGCGCATCATCCTGCCCCCACGCCTGGCGCGGCCGATCCATCAGCTCGAAGACCCGCTCGCCGGCCACCACCGCCTGCTGCAGCATCGACTGCTGAGTCGTCAGCTCAATCAGCGGCTCGTTCAGCCGACCGAGATAGCTGATAAAGGCATACAGCACCCCAACCTCAATGGTTCCCGTGGCGCTGAAGCCAAAGAGCATCAGCAGCCCGCACAGCACCAGCGTCGAGAACAGGCTGAGCAGCGGGCGCAGCAGGAAGCCGTCGAGACGCAGCGTTTGCATACGCGCCAGATAGTGGGCATAGCTGGCCTCGCGCATCCGCTCGCCGAACCGCGCCTGCTGGCGGAACTGCTGGATAACGCCCATGCCGTTAATGACTTCATTAAAGCCGTCGTTGATGTCCGCCAGCCAGGCGCGCACCCGCCGGACGATAGGCGTGCTGTAGCGCTGATAGATCATCATGACGATCAGCACCGCCGGGAAAATCGCCAGCGCCACCAGCGCCATGCGCCAGTCGAGGCTGAACATCGCCACCAGCATTGCGCCAATCAGCGCCGCGCTGCGCAGCACCGTCGCCACCACGGTGACGTAGAGATCGCGGATCACCTCGGTGTCGTTAGTCACCCGGGAGATAAGCTGCCCGACCGGCTGAGTATCGAATTCACTAAGCGGCTGGCGCAGCGCGGCGTCCATCACGTCGCTACGCAGCTGCTGAACGACGCCGACGGCGGCGCGGTTAAACAGCAACGACTGGTTGTAGTGCAGCGTCGCCGCGAGGATCTGCAGGCCGATATAGGCCACCGCGAGGCCGCTAACCAGCTTCAGCGGCAGCGAATTCTTCGCCACCATATTGTCGATGAAATAGCTGATCAGCAGCGGGCCGCTAACTTCAGCCGCCGCCGCAACCCACATCATTCCTACCGCAATCAGCAGCGGCCTGCGCCACGGCGAGCCGTAGACCAGCAGGCGTTTTAAGGTCGGCCAGAGTTCGGTAAAACTACGCATCGGCAGCCTCCTCAAGTTCATGAGGGGCGTCATCCAGCGCCGCCTCCAGCTGCTGATAGCGGTACATATCGCGATACCAGCCCGGCTGCGCTGCCAGCACCTCATGGCGGCCGCGCTGGGCAATATGACCATGCTGCATGACCAGAATTTCGCTGGCTTCCGTCAATGCCGATAGTCGATGGGCGCTGATGATCACCGTCCGGCCTTCTCCCCACTGCCGCAGGTTATACAGTATCTGGTGCTCCGTACGGCCGTCTACCGCCGACAGGGCATCGTCGAGAATCAGGATCTCCGCCTCCAGCAGCAGCGCGCGAGCAATGGAGATGCGCTGTTTCTGCCCGCCGGACAGCATCACGCCGCGTTCACCCACCTCGGTCTCATAGCCCTGGGGCAGACGCAGAATATCCTCGTGAACGCTGGCGAGGCGCGCCACCCGCTCAATTTGCTCAGCCGTCGCCTCGGGCCTGCCGAGCGCGATGTTGTTTGCCACGGTGTCGGAAAACAGGAACGGCGTCTGATTGACCACCGCCAGCCGACCGCGCCAGCTGTCCAGCTGTAGCCGGGTTAAAGGAATATCATGAAAACGAATATCCCCCTGGGTGACGTCGAAGTGGCGCTGTATCAGCGCCAGAATAGTGCTTTTCCCCGAGCCGGTTGGCCCGCAGATACCAAGCATTTGCCCCGGCTGCAGCACAAAATTGACCTTTTCCAGCGAGGGTTTGTTGGCCTGAGGATAGATAAACTCGCGCACGGCAACGTTAAGCATGCCGCGCCCTTCCGGCGCCGTTTCGCTGCCGTCTTTGACCGCCGGCGCCTCTTCCAGCATCGTGCGAATTCGGCTATAGGCCGCGCTGCCGCGCTCGACGATATTAAACATCCACGCCAGCGCCAGCATGGGCCAAATCATCAGCCCCAGATACATGACAAAGCTGGTGAGCTGACCCAGGGTCATGCTGCCCTGCAGCACCATCCAGCTCCCGCCGCCGATCGCCAGCAGATTGGCGGTCCCGATAGCGATATAGATCGTCGGGTCAAAGCGCGCATCGATGCGCGCCACGCGCATATTTTTCTTACCGGTATCCTCCGCATCGGCCGCGAACTGCGCCGACTGCCGGTCTTCCAGGCCAAAGGCTTTAATCATGCGGATACTGGTCAGGCTTTCCTGGGTTCGGTCGTTGAGGCTTGAGAACGCCGCCTGCGCCACGCGGAAACGCTCGTGCAGGGCATCGCCGTTGCGCTTAATCACCAGCGCCATCACCGGCATCGGCAGCAGCGCCAGCAGCGTGAGCTGCCAGCTGATTTGCGTCGACATCACGATCAGCACCGCGCAGCCCATCACCAGTGAATCCACCAGCGTCAGCACGCCCTCCCCCGCCGCGAAGACCACCCGGTCAACGTCGTTGGTGGCGCGGGCGATCAGGTCGCCGGTGCGGTGGCGCAGGTAGAAGGCCGGATGCTGGCGGCTCAGCTGGCGATAAAAATCTTCCCGCAGCTCGACGGCCAGCTGATAAGAGGCGCCAAACAGCAGCACGCGCCAGACATAGCGCAGGAGGTAAACCATTATCGCGATCAGTACCAGCACGCCAACCCACATCCACACCTTTTCAGCGGTGTAATGTTCTTTGGTGACGCCATCAACCACAATCCCCACCACCTTAGGCGGAATCAGCTGTAAAACGGCAATAATGGCCAGTAGAGCAATAGCGCCGAGATAACGGCGCCACTCCCGGCGAAAGTACCAGCTAAGTTGAGCAAATAATCGCAAGCAGTTAAATCCTGAGTGTATAAATCGTCGCGGCAAACGCCGTTAATCAATCGGTAAGGCCGTGGTGTATTTTATCTGTTCCATCGCGAAACTCGAAGTAACATCAGAGAGTCCCGGAACGCTGTTCACCAGTCGTTTATAAAAATCATCGTAGCGTTTCATATCCGCGACCTGGACCCGCAGCAGGTAATCATACTCCCCCGCCATGCGCCAGAAGCCGAGAACTTCCGCCATTTGCGTCACCTCGCTCACGAAGCGGCAGTACCAGTCGCTGCTGTGGTGCTGGGTCTTTATCAGCACAAAGGCCGTCAGGCTAAGACCGAGTTTTTCTGCATCCAGCAGCGCGACCCGCTCGCGCAGGATACCCTCATCTTCCAGCCGCTTCAGCCGTTTCCAGCAGGGCGTGGTGGTCAGATTAACGGCATCAGCCAACGCCTGCAAAGAAAGGGTGCAGTCTGTCTGCAGCAAAGAAAGCAGCTTGCGGTCAATTTTATCTAACATAGGTCACCAATAGAGAAAATTTTACTCCTTTCATTGTAATTCAAAGGCTAAATAGCAACAATTTTTCCTTCAACTTCCTTTAAGCTGGGCACAAAATGACAAACAGGAAATGAAGATGAACAGCGCCTGGGTAAAACACGCCATTAGCGAAATCAACGCCGACTATCAGCGCTCCGCCGACACGCACCTTATTCGCCTGGCGCTGCCCGGATTCCCCGGGATCCAGATCTACCTGAAGGATGAAAGTACCCATCCCACCGGCAGCCTGAAGCATCGCCTGGCGCGCTCGCTCTTCCTTTATGGCCTGTGCAATGGCTGGATTAAAGAAGGGACGACGATTATCGAATCGTCTTCCGGCTCGACCGCGGTGTCTGAGGCCTACTTCGCCCGCCTGCTGGGCCTGCCGTTCATTGCCGTGATGCCCTCCTGTACGGCGAAGCGCAAAATCGAACAGATCGAGTTTTACGGCGGTCGCTGCCATTTCGTGACCAGCGCCTGCGAAATCTACGCCGCGTCCGAAACCCTGGCTCGCGAACTGAACGGCCACTATATGGACCAGTTTACCTTTGCCGAGCGGGCGACCGACTGGCGAGGAAACAATAACATTGCCGACAGCATCTTCCGCCAGATGACCCATGAGCCGCATCCGCAGCCGTCATATATCGTGATGAGCGCGGGAACCGGCGGGACCTCAGCAACTATCGGCCGCTATATCCGCAGCCAGGGCTACGATACCCGGCTGATGGTGGTTGACCCGCAAAATTCGGTGTTTCTCGACTACTGGCAGACCCGCGATGCCAGCCTGCGCAGCCCGATCGGCAGCAAAATAGAAGGCATCGGCCGTCCGCGCGTCGAACCGTCATTTATCCCGGATGTGGTTGATGAAATGCTGCGCGTGCCGGATGCCGCCAGCGTCGCGACCGCCCTGTGGCTGGAAACGCTGCTGGGTCGTAAGGTTGGGGCTTCCACCGGCACCAATATGTGGGGCGTGCTGGAGCTTGCCGTACGCATGCGCGCCGAAGGGCGGACCGGCTCGATTGTGACCCTGCTCTGCGATAGCGGCGAACGCTACCTCGAAAGCTATTACGATCCCCGGTGGGTGGCGGCCAATATCGGCGACATCACGCCGTGGCAGGCGCAAATTGCGGCAAGAGTGGCAGCGCAATAAAAAAAGCCAGGCTTAATGCATCATCACGAGCATAGGCCTGGCTTGCTGGAATGGTCTGATTATTCGGGGGAATAAGGAAGATCGGGATTATCCAGCCAATGCGTTAAAAAGTGGGAAACGGCCTGGTTGCGGCAGTCTCCAATAACCGGTAAATGCGGCAGCTCTGCCTTAAGCTGCGCCATTGCGTTGCCCATTATCACACCGCGCCCGACGCTGCCCAGCATCTCGCGATCGTTCATCGCGTCACCAAACGCCATGCAATCCTGCAGCGTCAGGCCAAGATGCTGGCTAAGTACCGCCAGCGCCGCGCCTTTATTACAGCCATTCGGCAGCACCTCCAGGCAATCAACGGCCGAGAAACACATATGTGCGCGATCGCCCAAGGTTTCAGTAAGCTGAACTTTCAGCCGCTGGAGATCCTGATGATCGCCGCAGAAGCACACTTTGGTGACCTCGTGCGCCGGCATGCGTTTTAAATCACAGATGTGGTAGCGGAAGCCGCTAAAAATATGCGCCTGCAGCAGCTCGGGGATCGCCTGCCCGGTAAACCAACCGCCGTCATTGAATACGTGCATGCTGGCCGTCGTATCCCAGACGCTGTGCAGAACGAGCTCAGCAACGCCCGGCTCCAGATCGCATTGATGCAGCACCTCTCCCTCCAGGGAGTGAATGCGCGTGCCGTTGCCGGTGATAAGGAACGCATCGAGCGCAAGCTCGCCGATCACATGGCGCATTTCCAGAGCATGGCGACCGGTGGCAAAGGTCAGGGTAATGTCGCGTTCACGCAGGCGCTTCAAGGTCGCAAGCGTGAGTTCTCCCAGACGATGGTCCGGCATTAACAGCGTACCGTCCATATCAAATGCGGCGAGTCTTGCCATGTTTTGCTCCCGGAGGTGAGGTGGGTTTTGCTTGTGTTCCAGTATTGCCTGAGATATACGGAAGTAATAGTGAATAGATATTTTTTATTGTTCCGGGTTTATAAACCACGCTTGCGCAGGCCCCAAATGGACGAGGCCGAAGGATGGGTCGGGTAATCGCCGCAAGCAATACAAGCAACATAACCAGCGCAGAGACAGCCTTGTCAGGTGAAGTGAATATACACAAAATCATTCGGCCTGCATCAAGGCGGCAAGTACGCGAATCCCAGGAGCTTACGCCAGTAAGTGACTGGGGTGAGCAATTGCAAGCAACACAGAGACAGCCTTGTCAGGTGAGGTGAATATACACAAAATCATTCGGCCTGCATCAAGGCGGCAAGTGCGCGAATCCCCAGGAGCTTACGCCAGTAAGTGACTGGGGTGAGCAATTGCAAGCAACACAGAGATTGCCTTGTCAGGTGAGGTGAATATACACAACATCATTCGGCCTGCATCAAGGCGGCAAGTGCGCGAATCCCCAGGAGCTTACGCCAGTAAGTGACTGGGGTGAGTAAGCGCAGCCAACGCAGAGGCAGGTTGAAGGATGAAGTGTATATGAGATTACTGAACAGGCTGAACCAGTACCAGCGCCTCTGGCTGCCCTCTTCCGGCGCCCCGCAGCAGGTCACCGTTGGCGAGCTGGCGGAGCGCTGTTTTTGCAGCGAACGCCATATCCGCACGCTGTTGCGCCAGGCGCAGGACGCCGGCTGGCTGAGCTGGCAGGCCAGCTCCGGGCGTGGAAAGCGCGGCACCCTTCTTTTTCACACCTCGCCAGAGATGCTGCGTAACGAGATGATGGAGCTGGCGCTAAATAGCGGACAGCAGAAAAATGCGCTGGAGCTGGCCCAGCTGGCGCCGGTCGATCTTAAAGCGCTGCTGTCGCCGTTCCTCGGCGGCCAGTGGCAGAACAATACGCCGACCCTGCGTATCCCCTACTATCGCCCGCTCGAACCGCTGCGGCCCGGCTTTTTACCCGGCCGAGCGGAGCAGCACCTCGCCGGGCAGATATTTTCCGGTTTACTGCGTTTTGATGCGCAAAGTACCTGCCCGATGGGGGACCTGGCTCATCACTGGCAAGTCTCGGCAGACGGATTGCGTTGGCATTTTTACATCCGCTCGACGCTGTTCTGGCACAACGGCGACCCGATAGAGACCCCTCAGCTACGGCAGCGTCTGCTGATGCTGCTCAATATACCGGCATTGCGTACGCTCTTCGCCAGCATCAGCCGGATTGATGTTACCCACGCTCAGCGCCTGACTATCACGCTGCATCGCCCGGATTACTGGCTGCCGTTTCGCCTTGCCAGCTATTGCAGCGTCCTCGCGCATCCCGACGATCCGACGATCGGCAGCGGCCCGTTTCGCCTCAAGCTGCTGAGTCCAGAGCTGGTGCGGCTGGAGAATCATCCCCGCTATCATCTGAATCATCCGCTCATCCAGGCCGTCGAATATTGGATCACTCCGCAGCTTTTTGAGCAGGATTTAGGCACCAGCTGCCGTCATCCGGTGCAGATAACGATTGGCGATGCCGATGAGCTGGCTCATCTTCGTCAGGTCAGCAACAGCATTAGCCTGGGCTTTTGCTACCTGACGCTGCGCCAAAGCCCTCGTCTGAGTAAAGCCCAGGCCCAGCGGCTGGTGGCGCTTATTCATCGCTCCTCGCTGCTGGAAACGCTGCCGCTGGACGAAGATCTGATTACCCCCAGCAACGAAGTGCTGCCCGGATGGTCAATTCCGCAGGAGCCTGAAAACCGCCAGGTCGCGCTGCCCGAACGGCTTACCCTGCTCTACCATCTGCCGGTTGAGCTGCATACGATGGCCGAACAGCTACGTCAGCGGCTGAGCGAACTCGGCTGTGACCTGACGCTTATTTTTCACGATGCCAAAAACTGGGACGGCTGCCAGGAACTGGCGCGGGCGGATTTGATCATGGGCGATCGCCTGATCGGTGAAGCGCCGGAATATACCCTGGAGCAGTGGCTACGCTGCGACAGCATGTGGCCAAACCTGCTGACCGGGGCGCAGTATGCTCATTTGCAGGCAACGCTTGATGCGGTACAGATGCAGCCGGATGAGCGCAGCCGTAACGATGCCTTGCGTAACGTATTCAACAGGTTGATGGACGATGCCATCATGACGCCGCTGTTCAATTATAATTATCGCATTAGCGCTCCGCCGGGGGTTAACGGCCTGCGCCTTAACGCGCGCGGCTGGTTCGATTTCGCCAGCGCCTGGCTGCCGGCTTCATCGGCGTGATGAAGCTGGTCGCCGCGCTCATCAAGCGCTACCATACCGCTTTCATTTTAATAGCCAGGAATGACCATGAAACGCGCCGTAGTTGTCTTCAGCGGAGGACAAGATTCAACGACCTGTCTGGTGCAGGCTCTGAAACAGTATGACGAAGTGCACTGCGTCACTTTTGACTATGGGCAGCGCCACCGCGCAGAAATCGACGTCGCTCGCGAGCTGGCGCTAAAGCTGGGCGCCGTCGCTCATAAAGTGCTGGACGTGACCCTGCTTAACGAACTTGCCGTGAGCAGCCTGACCCGCGACAGCATTCCGGTTCCGGACTACGAACCGGACGCCAGCGGGATTCCGAATACCTTCGTTCCCGGGCGTAATATCCTCTTTTTAACCCTGACGGCGATCTACGCTTATCAGGTTAAAGCCGAAGCGATTATCACCGGCGTTTGCGAGACCGACTTCTCCGGCTATCCAGACTGTCGGGACGAGTTCGTGAAAGCGCTCAACCACGCCGTTAATCTAGGCATGGCAAAAGATATCCGCTTTGAAACGCCGCTGATGTGGCTCAACAAGGCTGAGACCTGGGCGCTGGCCGACTACTGGGGCCAGCTGGAGCTGATCCGTACCGAAACCCTGACCTGCTATAACGGAATTAAGGGTGACGGCTGCGGGCAGTGTGCCTCCTGTAACCTGCGCGCCAATGGCCTGAATCAGTACCAGGACGATAAGGTCGGCGTCATGGCGCTGATGAAGCAAAAAACAGGGTTGCAGTAAGCATCGCCAGACGCTTCCCCCGCTCGCGCTTCGCTTAGCGGGGTTACAGGTCCATATTAGGGTCGGCGCGTGGCGGGAAATATGCGCGCCGGCCCTTGCCGCTACAGCTCCATCTGCTCGAGCTTTTCGCGCAGCTCACCGTCCAGCGGCAGCGCCTTCTGAGTTTTCAAATCGATACAGACAAAGGTAATCATCGCATCGGCGACCACTTCCCCTTCGGGGTTCAGGGTTACCGTCTGGCTTAATGTGCCGCTTTTGCCATTCAGCTGCTGCAGGTGGCTGGTGACGGTTAGCACATCTCCGAGGACCGCCGGACGGCGATAGTTAATATTAATGTTCACGACCACAAACGCGATATTGCGCGCGGTGAGCCAGTGGAACGCCGCGCTGTTTTCCAGGCCATCCCAGCGCGCCTCCTCGAGGAATTCGAGATAGCGGGCATTATTAACGTGCTGGTAAACATCCAGGTGATAGCCGCGAACTTTGATTTGTGTCTGCATAGCGCAAGTGCCTTCGTCTTATTATCATTGATGAGGTAAGAGGTCACACCACTTGTGTAACCTCTTTAGTCTGGCAAAGATTTACGCTGCTGCAACCCCCCGATGCAAAATTACAAGGTCAGATGTGACAGGTTGCGCTCTACCAGCGCATGCCCCATTCCGGGAACCTGTTTGAGATCGTCGATAGTTTTAAACGGCCCGAACTCTTCGCGATAGCTCACAATCCCCTGCGCTTTCTTCAGACCGACGCCGTTCAGCGCCTCCATCAGGTCCTGCGCGCTGGCGCTATTGATGCTGACCTTCCCCGACCCAGACTCCGCCACTTTGGCTGAGTCGGGCGCTTTAGCCCGCAGACTCTCCTTACCTGTCGCCACCGACGCCTTACCGTCGGCAGGCGCCCCCAGCGCTATCGGGCTTCCCGCAGCGCAAAGTAATGCGGCGGCAACAACGAACGCTTTAACTCTTGGTTTCATGCTGTGTTCTCCTTTTTTGTAGACAGCAAGGCCACGATAGCGAGCGGAAAAAAGGAGTACAAAAGGCGAATGCCAGAAATGGAAAAGGCCGCGAAAGCGGCCTTTGGGGATTGCATTACGTTACTTGCTTTTGCGAGTGCTCGCGAAATTACTGCTGCTGGTCGACAATATCGCCGAGCTTAATTTTCGCTGATTTACGCAGGCTGCTCATCAGCGCTTCGAAAGCAATCTGGGCATTGTTTTGCGTAATACCCTGCACCATAGCTTGTTTCTGCTCAGCCGGCATGTCGCCTGCTTTAACGGCATCCAGAGCCAGCAGTACCACGTTACCGTTCGCATCGCTGCCCACGCCGTAGCTTGCTTTACCTTCCTGCGGCAGCGGCAGAGCGAACGCGGCCTGGCTCAGCGGATCCTGACCGGTACGCGCCAGCGTCTGCGCCGCACCAAAGCTTAAGCCCGCGGCCTTCATCGCGTCATCGCCTTTGCCGTCTTTCAGGGCAGCCAGCAGTTTGTCCGCATCGAGCTTAGCCTGCTGCTCAGCTTTGGTGTGCTTAACGATATCGGTAACCTGCGCTTTGACTTCCGCCAGCGGTTTAACGGCTTCCGCTTTATGCTCGCTGATGCGCAGCACAAAGGCGCGGTCGCCATCAACGGTGATGATATCGGAGTTGCTTCCCGGTGCGCCGTTTTCGCCCACCAGGCCACCGTTAAAGATAGCGTCGGAGACCGGCTTAAAGTTCAGCTCTTCCGGCAGGTTGTCGTGTCCGAACCAGCCCGTTTCGACAACTTTAACGTCCGCTGCCTGTGCTGCGCCGGCCAGAGATTCGTTATCGTTGCTGGCGGCATCGCTCACCTTCTGCTGCAGCGCGTAGTACGCATCAAGCGCTTTTTCCTGCTTAACTTTCGCTGCGATATCCGCACGAACGTCGGCCAGCGGTTTAACCTGCGCAGGCTGAACGTCAGCCAGGCGCACGACCAGGAAACCCACGGAAGATTTGATCACGCCGGAGAGCTGACCTTTTTCTTTCAGCCCGGCATCTTTCAGCTCGGGAACCGTTGCCGCATCTTCCAGCCAGCCCATATCGCCGCCGTTGCGGGCAGAGATAATGTCGGTAGATTTTTCTTTCGCCAGCGTCGCGAAATCGGCGCCTTTTTTCAGTTCGTCCAGTACGGCCTGCGCATCAGCTTCGGTCTTCGTCTGAATCACGCTGTAGCGGTTACGCTGCGGCTGAGTGAACTGATCCTGATGCTGGTCGTACCAGGATTGAATTTCCGCGTCAGAAGCGTTCTCCTGCATGCTCGCTGCATCCATTTTGATGTAGCTCACGCGGAACTGCTCCGGCGCCATGAAGCGCGCCTGGTTCTGCTGATAGTAGGCCTCGACTTCCGCGTCGGTCACCGTCTGCTTCGCCGCCAGCGCGTTGACGTCAATCGTTGCTTCACGCACCACGCGCTGCTGAGAAACCAGCGCCGCCAGCTGATCGGATTCGCCCGGCAGCATGAAGTCGGTACCGGCAACGGCGTTGATCAGCTGCTGAGTCGTCAGCTGGTTGCGCAATGCCTGGGCGTACTGGTCGGTGGTCATGCCCATCTGACTAACGATGCCGCCAAAACGTTCGTTATCAAATTTGCCGTTAGACTGGAAGGCCTGGGTCTGGAAGATGGCCTGCTTCACCTGGGCATCGCTGACGCTCAGGCCGAGTTCACGCGCGTACTGGTCAAGCAGCGATTCGTCGATCAGGCGGTTCAGCACCTGCTGACGCATGGTTTTCATGTAGTTTTCGTTGGCCGCCAGTTCAGAGAACTGGTCGCCGAGCTGCTGCTGCATACGATTACGTTCGCTGGCAACGGCATTTTCAAACTGCGAGCGACCAATCTCCTGGTCATTAACTTTCGCGGCATAGTTGCTGCTGCCGCCAATCAGGTAACCACTCACCCCGGTCAAAATGAACGAGACAATGATGATACCGAAAATAATCTTGAGCACGACGCTGTTGGCGGCCGTGCGTAGGTTGTCCATCATGGTGTAACAACGCTCCGCTGTAGATGACTTTAGCTCGCGCAGCATAGCACGTGATGGCCGCCGCGCGTGAGGACCTATTTTGACAAGAAAATGGGGTGATTGTCAGCCCACAAGTGTACGCAAACACAGATAAAGTCGCGTTCTGGACAAATAAAAAAGGCACATCTCGCGATGCGCCCTTGTACTTCGTCAAATTCCCTGACGGGAAGCCGATCAGTTGACCGCGTCTTTCAGCGCTTTACCAGCACGGAAACCCGGAACTTTAGCAGCGGCAATAGTAATTTCTTTACCTGTTTGCGGGTTGCGACCGGTACGGGCAGCACGCTCTTTAACAGCAAAAGTACCAAAACCTACCAGCGCAACGTCATCCCCAGCCTGCAGAGATTCAGTAACAGAAGCAATTAAAGCATCTAACGCACGTCCGGCTGCAGCTTTAGAAATGTCCGCACCCGCAGCAATTTTGTCAATCAGTTGAGATTTATTCACTGTTCTCTTCCTCTCTTTATAATTTATATCGCACCAGAATCCTTCGTGGCGCGACCGCGCAGCAGTTATATCAGGACTGTCATGCCCTTACAACAGAGTTGTAGATGACCCCCTGCCAGCGATCTAAGTTAGCTACACAAAAAAAGGCTGGCAAGCACGAATTTACTTACCAGCCCTACTTTTCTTAGCGCAATTTGCGCGAAATCACTATTTCGCCGTGGCAACCTGCATGCCGAACGGCTCGTTCTGCAGCGCAAGTGTCAGAACTTCTTCGATTCGTTTCACCGGATGGATATCTAAATCGGCGATAACGTTATCTGGAATTTCTTCAAGGTCACGTTTGTTTTCGTCAGGAATCAGAACAGTCTTAATGCCGCCGCGGTGTGCCGCCAGCAGTTTTTCCTTCAGTCCACCGATTGGCAGCACCTGGCCACGCAGGGTAATTTCCCCGGTCATGGCGACATCTGCGCGTACCGGATTGCCCGTCAGACAGGAGACCAGCGCGGTACACATTGCAATACCGGCGCTTGGGCCATCTTTCGGCGTCGCCCCTTCCGGAACGTGGACGTGGATATCACGTTTTTCGTAGAAATCTGAGTTAATACCCAGTTTATCCGCACGAGAACGCACCACGGTCAGCGCTGCCTGAATGGACTCCTGCATCACTTCGCCGAGCGAACCGGTGTAGGTGAGCTTGCCTTTACCCGGAACGCAGGCGGTTTCGATGGTCAGCAGATCGCCGCCTACTTCCGTCCACGCCAGGCCGGTCACCTGACCTACGCGGTTTTCGCTATCCGCACGACCGTAGTCAAAGCGCTGAACGCCGAGGAAGTCGTGCAGGTTATCGCCGTTGATGGTGATGTGCTTGAGCGATTTATCCAGCAGCAGCTGTTTAACCGCCTTACGGCACAGTTTGGAGATTTCACGCTCCAGGCCACGCACGCCCGCTTCACGGGTGTAATAGCGAATGATGCCGACGATCGCGCTGTCTTCAACGGTCAGTTCGCCTTTCTTCAGCGCGTTACGCTCAATTTGCTTCGACAGCAGATGCTGTTTTGCGATGTTCAGCTTTTCATCTTCGGTATAGCCGGAGAGACGAATCACTTCCATACGGTCAAGCAGCGGCGCCGGGATATTCATGGAGTTAGAGGTCGCCACAAACATCACGTCGCTCAGATCGTAGTCCACTTCCAGGTAGTGGTCGTTAAAGGCCACGTTCTGTTCAGGATCCAACACTTCCAGCAGAGCCGATGCCGGATCGCCGCGCATGTCGGAGGACATTTTGTCGATCTCATCAAGCAGGAACAGCGGGTTTTTAACCCCCACTTTCGCCATTTTCTGGATCAGTTTACCCGGCATTGAGCCGATGTAGGTCCGGCGGTGACCGCGAATTTCCGCTTCATCACGCACGCCGCCCAGCGCCATACGCACGTATTTACGTCCGGTGGCTTTGGCGATGGATTGACCCAGAGAGGTTTTACCTACCCCCGGCGGCCCAACCAGGCACAGGATCGGCCCTTTGAGCTTATTCACGCGGCTCTGCACTGCGAGGTACTCAAGAATACGATCCTTCACGCGTTCCAGACCGTAGTGGTCGGTATCGAGGATCTCCTGAGCCTGGCGCAGATCTTTTTTGACCTTGCTGCGGGCGTTCCACGGCACCTGAACCATCCAGTCGATGTAGCCGCGTACGACGGTGGCTTCCGCCGACATCGGCGACATCATCTTCAGCTTTTGCAGTTCCGCTTCGGTTTTTTCTTTAGCCTCTTTCGGCATTTTCGCCGCGTCGATTTTACGCTTCAACGCTTCGTTTTCGTCCGGGGCATCGTCCATCTCGCCGAGCTCTTTCTGGATGGCCTTCATCTGCTCATTCAGATAGTACTCACGCTGGGACTTTTCCATCTGCTTTTTAACGCGGTTGCGAATGCGTTTCTCAACCTGCAGCAGATCGATTTCTGATTCCATCATCGCCATCAGATACTCCAGACGTTCGTTAACGTCGGACATCTCCAGCACGGACTGTTTGTCCGCCAGCTTCAGCGGCATGTGCGCCGCGATGGTGTCCGCCAGACGCGCGGGATCGTCGATGCTATTCAGCGACGTCAGCACTTCTGGTGGGATTTTTTTGTTCAGCTTGATGTAGCCTTCAAACTGACCGATAGCCGTGCGAACCAGGACTTCCTGCTCGCGCTCTTCAATAGCAGGCGATTCAAGGTACTCCGCTTTCGCTGAAAAATGCTCTCCGTCATCGGATAACGCGGAAATACGCGCCCGCTGCAGGCCTTCAACCAGCACTTTTACCGTGCCATCAGGCAGCTTCAGCATCTGTAAAATTGACGCCACGGTCCCGACGGTGAAAAGATCATTTACACCCGGCTCATCCGTTGAAGCTTCTTTCTGCGCAACCAGCATGATTTTTTTATCATGGTCCATAGCCGCTTCAAGACAACGGATAGATTTTTCCCGCCCTACAAACAGGGGTATGACCATGTGCGGATAAACCACCACATCGCGCAACGGCAATACGGGGATTTCAATGCGTTCAGAACGCTCAGGATTCATAGAGCTCTCTCTTAGTTTAAAGTCCGCCAGGTAGCCAGCGGCACGACTCTTGATCGCGTCGCCGTTAATATGTAATCCAGTATATGGGGATGTAATCCACACATTCAACGGCAGGAATGCAGGAAAAATAAAAGGGGAGATAAAATCCCCCCTTTTTGGTTAACTGCTTGAGCGAGTTGGCTAATTATTCACCAGACGCCTGCTGCGCTTCCGGTTTCCCGTAAATCAGCAGCGGCTTGCTTTGCCCGTCGATAACCGAGGCGTCGATCACCACTTTTTCGACGTCTTCCATCGACGGAAGGTCGTACATGGTATCGAGCAGGGCCGCTTCTACGATAGAACGCAGGCCACGGGCGCCGGTTTTACGCGCCATCGCTTTCTTGGCGATAGCGTCCAGCGCTTCATCACGGAACTCCAGCTCAGCGCCTTCAAGATTGAACAGCGCCTGATACTGCTTGGTCAGGGCGTTTTTCGGCTCTTTCAGGATCTGAATCAGCGCGTCTTCGCTCAGCTCATTCAGCGTTGCGACCACCGGCAGACGGCCGATAAACTCAGGGATCAGACCAAACTTGATCAGATCTTCCGGCTCAACCTGAGACAGCAGCTCGCCTTCGCTGGCCTTGTCGGACTTAGCTTTAACCGTCGCGCCGAAACCAATTCCAGAACCGGTCTCTACGCGATGAGAAATCACTTTATCCAGGCCGGCAAACGCACCGCCGCAGATAAACAGGATCTTGGAGGTATCAACCTGCAAGAACTCCTGCTGCGGGTGCTTGCGCCCGCCCTGAGGCGGAACGGCGGCAATGGTGCCTTCGATAAGCTTCAGCAGCGCCTGCTGCACGCCTTCACCGGAAACATCGCGGGTAATCGACGGGTTATCCGATTTACGGGAAATTTTGTCGATTTCATCGATATAAACGATGCCGCGCTGCGCTTTCTGCACGTCGTAATCGCATTTCTGCAGCAGTTTCTGGATGATGTTTTCGACGTCCTCACCCACATAACCGGCTTCGGTCAGGGTGGTGGCGTCAGCCATGGTGAACGGTACATCCAGCAGGCGAGCCAGCGTTTCCGCCAGCAGGGTCTTACCGGAGCCCGTTGGCCCAATCAGCAGAATGTTGCTTTTACCCAGCTCCACGCCGTTGCTGGTATCGCCATTGCGCAGGCGCTTGTAGTGGTTGTATACCGCTACTGCCAGCACTTTTTTCGCCGGTTCCTGGCCGATAACGTAATCGTCAAGATGGTGGCGAATCTCGTGTGGAGTCGGCAGTGCACTGCGCTCGCGATGCGGCGCGACTTCTTTAATCTCTTCGCGAATGATGTCGTTACATAAATCAACGCATTCGTCGCAGATATACACGGATGGCCCGGCAATCAGCTTACGCACTTCATGCTGGCTTTTGCCGCAAAAAGAGCAATACAACAATTTGCCCGATCCATCTTTGCGTTTATCTGTCATGAGTCCAAACCTCTTATTAAGTTCTTTGTGCCGCACACGACGACGCAAATGCCATTCTCAGGCGCAAGCCGCTGGTAAGCGTTGTGCCGTCCTACTTCAGACAAGTATAGCGGCCCCCTTGCGCCAGGGGCATCAATTACGATGGGTCAAAATGGAATCGACCAGGCCGTATTCCACCGCTTCAGCTGCAGAAAGGAAGCGGTCACGCTCGGTGTCGCGCTCGATCTGCTCAAGGGATTGACCCGTATGGTGTGCCATCAGTTCATTCATGCGCCCCTTCACTTTCAGGATTTCACGGGCGTGAATTTCGATATCCGTTGCCTGACCCTGATAGCCGCCCAGCGGCTGGTGGATCATCACGCGGGAGTTCGGCAGGCAGAAACGCTTGCCTTTCGCCCCTGCGGTCAGCAGGAACGCGCCCATGGACGCAGCCTGGCCCATACAAATGGTGCTCACGTCAGGCTTGATGAACTGCATGGTGTCGTAAATCGACATCCCGGCGGTAATCACCCCGCCCGGAGAGTTAATGTACAGGTAAATGTCTTTTTCCGGGTTTTCTGCTTCCAGAAAAAGCATCTGCGCCACGATCAGGTTCGCCATGTGGTCTTCCACCTGGCCGGTCAGAAAAATGACGCGCTCCTTGAGCAGACGGGAATAGATATCAAAAGAACGTTCACCGCGCGAGGTCTGTTCGATGACCATCGGCACCAGGGCCATATGGGGTGCAAAGTTATCTCGTTCGCCACTGTATGACATTTCCGTCTCCTGGATTAATTTTGAATAAACCTGCTGCACTGATTGTAACCTTATGGACGGATTATCAGCCAGAGTCTTCTGCCCGTCATCATGTGAATTACCGCTGCTTAAGCTGAATTCCTGCGTCCTCAACGATGGCGGAAAGACACGCTTCGTCATTATGCATGATTTCACGCGTGCAGTTACGTTCCCCGGTAATGGGGGCGACGTCGCCATAATTCAAGCATAACAATCTTTTGTCGTAACGCTATCACTGAAATCGGCTTTTCGCACTCGCCCTAACGCTATCATTGTTCTAAAAAAAAACCCGCAGCCTCTCGGCAACGGGTTTTGCTCGAACCTTAAACCGCCGGGCGAAATTACGCCTGCTGGTTCATCAGTTCGCTGAAGGAGGTCGCTTTCTCGGATACTTTAGCTTTCGCCAGTACCGCTTCAACAGCCTGCTCTTCCAGAGCGACGTTACGCATGTTATCCATCAGTTCGTTGTTTTTGCTATAGAACTCAACAACTTCTTTCGGATCTTCGTAAGCAGAAGCCATCTCTTCGATCAGGCCTTTCACGCGATCTTCGTCAGCTTTCAGCTCGTTGGTACGAATCACTTCGCCCAGCAGCAGGCCAACAACAACGCGGCGTTTAGCCTGCTCTTCGAACAGCTCACGCGGCAGTTCCAGAGCCTGGTTTTCGTTACCGCCAAAGCGCTGAGCAGCCTGACGACGCAGAACGTCGATTTCGCTGTCGATCAGTGCTGCAGGAACGTCGATTTCGTTAGCCTTCACCAGACCTTCGATAGCCTGAGTCTTCACGCGGTTACGCACGGCGCCTTTCAGCTCGCGATCCATGTTTTTACGCACTTCAGCGCGCAGACCTTCTACGGAACCATCTTCAACGCCGAAACGTTTGATGAATTCTGCAGTCAGTTCCGGCAGCTCACGCTCTTCCACTTTCTTCAGGTTAATAACGAACTTAGCCGCTTTACCTTTCAGAGTTTCCGCATGGTATTCTTCCGGGAAGGTCACTTCGATAGTGAACTCTTCGCCAGCTTTGTGGCCTTTGATACCGTCTTCAAAGCCCGGGATCATACGACCCTGGCCCATCGCCAGTACGAAATCAGAGGCTTTGCCGCCTTCGAACTCTTCGCCATCAACAGAACCGCTGAAGTCGATGGTTACACGGTCTTCTGCATCAACAGCGCCGTCTTTGTCTTTCCAGTTCGCCTGCTGCTTACGCAGGGTGTCCAGCATGGTGTCGACGTCAGCTTCGGTCACTTCAACAACCGGTTTTTCAACTTCGATCGCGTCCAGACCCTGCAGTTCAACTTCCGGGTAAACTTCGAATTCTACCGCGTAGGTGAAGTCTTCACCCAGCTTGTATTCGCCCGGTACATAGTTCGGTGCGCCAGCCGGATTGATTTTCTCTTTGATGATCGCGTCAACGAAGTGACGGCTCATCAGATCGCCCAGCACGTCCTGGCGAACGGATGCGCCATAACGCTGAGCGACAACATTCATCGGCACTTTACCCTTGCGGAAGCCGTCAATGCGAACTTTTTTCGCTACGTTGACCAGCTCACTTTTGACAGCATTCTCGATGCTGTCAGCAGCGATAGTAATCGTTACACGGCGCCCAAGGCCCTGAGTGGTTTCAACTGAAACTTGCATCTTGTTACCTCAAAAAAATCACAGTGCTCGGTCAACTCTGGAAGCGCGTGTAGGTTGCTTCGCAGAACCGGGATGCCCTCTTCACTTCAGAAACACATTCCCTGTCGTCAGAATCATCCCGAAGACATTCATATAAGACGCGGCATTATAGCGGCATCACTTTTGTGAGTCGAGAACGGTTGTCGCCCACTGCTGCGGCATTTTTCACATTTCTCGCGCAAATTTACCTGTAAAAGTGACCATAGCGCACAATTTCCAGGCAAAATAAAACGGCCCGTAGGCCGTTTTCTGATAAATCTTCACGCAACATACTGGAAAAGCTCCGGCGGTTGCAAATGGGATTTCTACGCGATGCTTCCGGCTCCACGACAGGCAGGGGAAGCAAAGACGGTGTCCTGGAGTCCTTCCCACTCTTTAATCGTATAGGTATGCAGCGCCAGCGCGTGCACGGGGCCTGACAGCTCCTCGGTCAACGTACCGTAGATCATACGGTGACGGCTGAGAAAACGCTCGCCGGTGAAACGATCGCTCACCAACACCACTTTAAAATGACTTTCGGAGCCCGCGGGAACATTGTGGCGATAACTTTCATCCACGACTTCGAGATACACGGGGTCGAACGCTGCCCTAAGTTTTGCTTCGATCTGTTCACGTATCATCATGAATTTTCTCCTCCGACAACGCTGGGATGCCGCCATTCCTTTTAAATGTTAGCCGCTTTTACCGTTTCCATTACCGGAAAACAACAAAAAATTAGCATTTCTCTTATATTTTCATTCAAAAGTATCAAGTTTACTGGCTCTGTATGCCGTAATGTCCGTCTGGATCGCCATAAAAATGGGAAGAAGGCCAGAAAACGCACAACGCGATGAATTTACATACGTTGCCACTTCCCCTCGCCGTTGGCGATGTTATGATGACGGCAATTTCCTCATCACAACACCATGCCTTGAGACCCCTGAACATGTTTAAGAAAATTCTTTTCCCGCTGGTCGCAATGTTTATGCTGGCAGGATGCGCCACACCGCCGACCACTATTGATGTATCGCCGAAAATGTCCCTGCCGCAGCAGGACCCGAGCCTGATGGGCGTGACCGTCAGCATCAACGGCGCGGATCAGCGTCCGGATCAGGCCCTGGCCAAAGTGACCCGCGATAACCAGCAGGTGACGCTGACGGCCTCCCGCGATCTCCGCTTCCTGCTGCAGGAAGTGCTGGAGAAACAGATGACCGCGCGCGGCTATATGATTGGGCCGAACGGCGCCGTCGATCTGCAAATCATCGTGAATAAACTGTACGCCGACGTTTCCCAGGGCAACGTGCGTTACAACATCGCCACGAAAGCGGATATCGCCATCATCGCCACCGCGGCGAACGGCACGAAGATGACCAAAAACTATCGCGCAAGCTATTCCGTGGAAGGTGCATTCCAGGCCTCCAACCAGAATATTGCCAATGCTGTTAACAGCGTTCTGACCGACACTATCGCCGACATGGCGCAGGACACCAGCATCCACGACTTCATCAAGCAAAACGCGCGTTAATAAAATCACGGACCCGGCCGCTGGCCGGGTCCGTGCTACAGGCCCATGTCCAGTCACTACTTACGTATTTTTCAGCAGCCTAAATCAGCTATTTTGCTGATCCTTGGCTTTGCTTCCGGTTTGCCTCTCGCCCTCACCTCCGGCACGCTGCAGGCGTGGATGACCGTCGAGAATATCGATCTGAAAACCATCGGTTTCTTTTCGCTCGTCGGCCAGGCCTACGTCTTTAAGTTCCTTTGGTCGCCGGTGATGGACCGCTACACGCCGCCGTTTCTCGGCAGACGCCGCGGCTGGCTGCTGACGACCCAGTTTCTGCTGCTCATCGCCATCGCGGCTATGGGTTTCCTTGAACCCTCGACGCAGCTGCGCTGGATGGCGGCGCTGGCGGTAGTTATTGCCTTCTGTTCCGCCTCGCAGGATATCGTCTTCGACGCGTGGAAAACCGACATTCTGGCCGCCGAAGAGCGCGGAGCCGGCGCCGCGGTTAGCGTGCTGGGCTACCGTCTGGGCATGCTGGTTTCCGGCGGCCTGGCGCTATGGCTGGCCGACCGCTGGCTGGGCTGGCAGGGCATGTACTGGCTGATGGCCGCGCTGCTGATCCCGTGCATCATCGCCACCCTGCTGGCGCCGGAGCCTGACGACGCGATCCCGGTACCGAAAAGCCTTGAGCAGGCCGTCGCGGAACCGCTCCGCGATTTCTTCGGCCGCAACAACGCCTGGCTGATCCTGCTGTTAATCGTCCTTTATAAGCTCGGCGATGCTTTTGCAATGAGCCTGACGACCACCTTTTTGATCCGCGGCGTCGGTTTTGACGCCGGTGAGGTCGGGATGGTGAATAAAACGCTGGGGCTGTTTGCCACTATCATCGGCGCCCTGTACGGCGGCGTGTTAATGCAGCGCCTGACCCTGTTCCGCGCTCTGCTTATTTTCGGTCTGCTGCAGGGGGTCTCCAACGCCGGCTACTGGCTGCTGTCGATTACCGATAAGCATATTTACTCGATGGCCACGGCGGTATTTTTCGAAAATCTGTGCGGCGGGATGGGTACCGCGGCGTTTGTCGCGCTGTTAATGACGCTGTGCAATAAATCGTTCTCCGCCACCCAGTTTGCGCTGCTGTCGGCGCTCTCCGCCGTCGGGCGCGTGTACGTCGGGCCGATTGCCGGCTGGTTTGTTGAAGCCCACGGCTGGCCGACGTTTTATCTCTTCTCGGTCGTGGCGGCCGTTCCCGGCATCGTGCTGCTGCTTATCTGCAGGCGCACGCTGGAACATACCCAGCGCACGGAGAGGTTTATGCCGCGAACGCATTATCCGCAGGCCTATTCGCTGGCCCTGATCGTGCTGGCTATCGGCTGCGTCATGCTCGCGATATGGCTGCTGCTGCTGGTGCTGAATGCCCTCGATTACACCTCGTTCTCCTTCTTATCCGGCCTGCTGGAGATTGCGGCGCTGACCGCCGTTGGCGGTATTTTGCTCGGCAGCCTTCTGGACTATCTGGCGCTGCGCAAAACGGAGCTGGTTTAGGGTAGCCGCGCCCTGCGGAGCGCGGCGCGGCTGGTCCGGGATACCCCGGCGGAGGGAATAAGCCGTTTTAATCACTAAACGTAATTATAACGGCTTATTAACGATTTTATATTTTCCTTTTTTCATTTGTTGTTTTGTGCGTTTTACATTTTGGGAAATTATTGACAACTTTTATTCAATTCATTAAATAATTTAAACGATTCAGCAAAGGCCGTTTATTTCGCCTCGCCGGCGATGTCTTTTATTTGATAATTAATTGTTAATTAGTTGTTCTATTTTCTCGACGTTTATACTCATTCCCCCATAAGTAACTTCATTCTTATCCCTTTCGTTATAGATCCAGCGCAAATCAGGCTTTGCAAGCGACAGCGTCACACTCGGTTACATATGTGACAAAGCAAGCAGAACCCACTAACACGGAACTGACACAGCTCCAATCATGTTTACAGTAATGCAACCTTCCCGTAAAATGCCCGCACACTTTAAGCGCCACCAGATTCCGTGGAATTGAGGTCGTTCAATGAGACTTAGGAAATACAATAAAAGTTTGGGATGGATGTCATTAATCGCAGGTACTGTATTACTCAGTGGTTGTGATTCTGCGCTCCTTGACCCAAAAGGACAGATTGGACTGGAGCAACGTTCTTTGATACTGACGGCCTTTGGCCTGATGATGATTGTCGTTATTCCCGCCGTCTTAATGGCAGTAGGATTTGCCTGGAAGTATCGCGCGAGCAATAAAGATGCGAAGTATAGCCCGAACTGGTCACACTCCAACAAAGTTGAAGCTGTGGTCTGGACGGTTCCTATCCTGATCATTCTGTTCCTGGCCGTTCTGACCTGGAAAACCACTCACGCATTAGAGCCAAGCAAACCGCTAGCTCACGAAGAGAACCCGATCGTCATCGAAGTTGTTTCGATGGACTGGAAATGGTTCTTTATCTATCCGGAACAGGGTATTGCTACCGTCAACGAAATCGCCTTCCCGGCGAACGTACCGGTACACTTCAAAGTGACCTCTAACTCCGTGATGAACTCGTTCTTTATCCCACGTTTAGGCAGCCAGATTTACGCAATGGCCGGGATGCAGACTCAGCTGCACCTCATCGCGAACGAAACTGGCACTTATGACGGTATCTCCGCCAGCTATAGCGGCCCGGGCTTCTCAGGAATGAAGTTCAAAGCTCTCGCCACGCCGGATCGTGCATCCTTCGATCAGTGGGTAGCGAAAGTAAAACAGTCTTCGAACACCATGGACTCCATGGCTGCCTTCGAAAAAGTGGCTGCGCCTAGCGAATACAACAAAGTGGAATACTTCTCTAACGTGAAGCCAGATTTGTTTAAAGACGTTATCGGCAAATTCATGTCTCACGGCAAGAGCATGGACATGTCCCAACCTGAAGGCGAGCACGCGGCGCACGAAGGAATGGAAGGCATGGACATGAGCCACGCGGAAACCGCTCACTAAGGGACCGAGGAAGAAAACGATGTTCGGAAAACTAACACTGGATGCAGTGCCCTATCACGAACCTATTATCGTGATTACGGTAGCTGCAATCATCATCGGGGGACTGGCGCTTCTGGCGGCAATCACTTACTTCGGTAAGTGGTCCTACCTATGGAAAGAGTGGCTGACTTCGGTTGACCACAAACGACTCGGTATCATGTACGTCATCGTAGCAATCGTTATGCTGCTGCGTGGCTTTGCTGACGCCGTCATGATGCGTAGCCAGCAGGTGCTGGCCTCGGCCGGGGATGCGGGCTTCCTGCCTCCTCACCACTACGATCAGATCTTTACCGCCCACGGCGTTATCATGATCTTCTTCGTAGCGATGCCGTTTGTTATCGGTCTGATGAACCTCGTTGTTCCGCTGCAGCTCGGCGCGCGCGACGTGGCATTCCCGTTCCTTAACAACCTGAGCTTCTGGTTCACCGTCGTTGGCGTAATTCTGGTTAACCTGTCTCTGGGCGTCGGTGAGTTCGCGCAGACCGGTTGGCTGGCCTACCCGCCGCTATCGGGAATCGAATACAGTCCGGGCGTTGGGGTCGATTACTGGATCTGGGCTCTCCAGCTCTCCGGTATCGGGACAACCTTAACCGGTATTAACTTCTTTGTGACTATTATCAAGATGCGTGCCCCTGGCATGACGATGTTCAAGATGCCGGTATTCTCCTGGGCATCTCTGTGCGCCAACATCCTGATTATTGCTTCATTCCCAATTCTGACCGTCACCGTCGCGCTGCTGACCCTGGACCGCTACCTGGGCACCCATTTCTTTACCAACGATATGGGTGGCAACATGATGATGTACATCAACCTGATTTGGGCCTGGGGTCACCCGGAAGTGTACATTCTGGTTCTGCCGGTATTCGGCGTGTTCTCCGAAATCGCGGCCACCTTCTCGCGTAAGCGTCTGTTCGGCTATACCTCGCTGGTATGGGCAACCATTTGTATTACCGTTCTGTCGTTCATCGTTTGGCTGCACCACTTCTTCACCATGGGTGCTGGCGCGAACGTAAACGCCTTCTTCGGTATTACAACCATGATTATCGCCATCCCGACCGGGGTGAAGATCTTCAACTGGCTGTTCACTATGTACCAGGGACGTATCGTCCTGAACTCTGCCATGCTGTGGACCATCGGCTTCATCGTCACCTTCTCCGTAGGCGGCATGACCGGTGTACTGCTGGCGGTACCGGGCGCGGACTTCGTTCTGCACAACAGCCTGTTCCTGATTGCCCACTTCCATAACGTTATTATCGGTGGCGTGGTCTTCGGCTGCTTCGCAGGTCTGACCTACTGGTGGCCAAAAGCCTTCGGCTTCACGCTGAACGAAACCTGGGGCGTACGCGCGTTCTGGTTCTGGATCATCGGCTTCTTCGTGGCGTTTATGCCGCTGTACGTGCTGGGCTTCATGGGGATGACCCGTCGTCTGAGCCAGCAAATCGATCCGCAGTTCCACCCGATGCTGGTTGTTGCAGCCTGCGGCGCGGCGCTGATCGCTTGCGGTATCCTCTGCCAGCTGATTCAGTTCTACGTCTCTATCCGCGATCGCGAGCAAAACCGCGACCTGACCGGTGACCCGTGGGGCGGCCGTACTCTGGAGTGGGCAACCTCTTCACCTCCGCCGTTCTATAACTTTGCTATCGTTCCGAACGTCCACGAGCGCGATGCGTTCTGGGAAATGAAAGAAAAAGGCGAAGCGTACAAGAAACCTGCAGGCTATGAAGAGATTCATATGCCGAAAAACAGCGGCGCCGGCATCGTTATTGCTGCCTTTGCTACGGTGTTTGGTTTCGCGATGATCTGGCATATCTGGTGGATGGCGATTGTTGGCTTTGTCGGCATCGTTGTAACCTGGATTATTAAGAGCTTTGACGAAGACGTGGATTACTACGTGCCGGTTGCAGAAGTCGAAAAACTGGAAGGTCAGCATTTCGATGAAATTAACAAAGCGGGGCTGAAAAATGGCAACTGATACTCTTGCGCATAACGCCCACGGACACGACCACGGGCATCACGATACAGGGCCGATGAAGGTATTCGGCTTCTGGATCTACCTGATGAGCGACTGCATTATCTTCGCTAGCCTGTTCGCCACTTATGCCGTTCTGGTGAACGGCACTGCGGGCGGCCCGACCGGTAAAGATATTTTCGAACTGCCGTTCGTTCTGGTTGAAACTGCTCTGCTGCTGTTCAGCTCCATCACCTACGGCATGGCGGCTATCGCCATGTACAAAAACAACAAGAGCCAGGTCGTTTCCTGGCTGGCGCTGACCTTCCTCTTCGGGGCAGGGTTCATCGCGATGGAGCTCTATGAATTCCATCATCTGATTGTTGAAGGTATGGGTCCGGATCGCAGCGGCTTCCTGTCAGCGTTCTTCGCGCTGGTAGGCACGCACGGTCTGCACGTCACTTCCGGTCTTATCTGGATGGCGGTGCTGATGTTCCAGGTTTCGCGTCGCGGCCTGACTCCAACTAACCGTACCCGTATCATGTGCCTGAGCCTGTTCTGGCACTTCCTGGACGTGGTGTGGATCTGCGTGTTCTCTGTTGTTTATCTGATGGGGGCAATGTAATGAGTCATTCTACCGATCATAACGGCGCTTCTCACGGCAGCGTTAAGAGCTACATGACAGGTTTTATCCTGTCGATCATTCTGACGGTCATTCCGTTTGCTATGGTTATGAGTGGCTCCGCATCGCATGCGGCTATTCTGGGAACTATCCTGGTCACTGCTGTTGTGCAGATTGTGGTACACCTGGTGTACTTCCTGCACATGAACAGCAAATCTGACGAAGGTTGGAACCTGACCGCGTTTATCTTCACCGTAATCATCATTGCTATCGTTGTTATCGGCTCCATCTGGATTATGTGGAACCTGAACTACAACATGATGATGCACTAAGAGCGGCGAGTATGTTTAAGCAATACCTGCAAGTAACGAAACCTGGCATCATTTTCGGCAACCTGATCTCGGTGATCGGCGGTTTCCTGCTGGCCTCTAAAGGCCACATCGACTATCCGCTGTTCGCCTGGACGCTCCTTGGCGTGTCCCTGGTGGTCGCCTCGGGTTGTGTATTCAACAACTACATCGACCGTGATATCGATCGTAAGATGGAACGGACGAAAAACCGGGTGCTGGTCAAAGGGCTGATCTCGCCAGGAGCTTCGCTGGTATACGCCACCTTGCTGGGTATTGCTGGCTTCATGCTCCTGTGGTTTGGCGCTAATCCCCTGGCCTGCTGGCTGGGGGTGATGGGGTTCGTGGTTTATGTCGGCGTCTACAGCCTGTACATGAAACGCCACTCCGTCTACGGCACGCTGATTGGTTCTCTCTCCGGCGCTGCGCCGCCGGTGATTGGCTACTGTGCAGTTACCGGCGATTTTGATAGCGGTGCCGCCATTCTGCTGGCTATCTTTAGCCTGTGGCAGATGCCTCACTCCTATGCCATCGCGATTTTCCGCTTCAAGGATTATCAGGCGGCAAACATTCCGGTTCTGCCGGTAGTGAAAGGTATCTCGGTTGCCAAGAACCATATCACCGTATACATCATTGCTTTCGCCGTCGCGACGCTGATGCTCTCCCTGGGCGGCTATGCCGGGTACAAATACCTGGTCGTGGCGGCCGCGGTGAGCGTCTGGTGGCTAGGAATGGCGCTGCGCGGTTACAAAGTGGCCGATGATAAAGTCTGGGCGCGTAAGCTGTTCGTCTTTTCCATCGTCGCCATTACCGCGCTGTCGGTGATGATGTCCGTCGACTTTATGGTGCCGAATTCGCACAATCTGCTGGCCTACGTCGGATAAGATTGTCGCTCTCTGACAAACCCCGCTCCGGCGGGGTTTTTTATTTGTCTCGCTTAGCTAATCAGCATCGCCTGCGCGCTGTAGAGTAAATCAAGATGATCGCGGCATAAGGCATCAAGCGAAGTCCGCGACAGATGGCTGGTTAAGCTCAGCGCTCCCCAGTACACCCCTTCCCTGTCGGCCAGCGGCACCGCCAGCACTAACATCCCAATTTCAAACTCCTGCTCGATCGCGGCATATCCCTGGCGACGGATTTGGGCGATCTTTTCCATCAGCGGCGCAATATCGGTCACCGTATAAGGGGTGCGCTGTTCGCGCCTGATGCGCTGCAGGACCGTTTCGCACTCTGCCTCCGGCAACGATGCCAGCCACAAACGTCCGCCGGCGGTGCAGTGAATCGGTACCCTCTCCCCCAGCCGAACCGAGGTGGAGTTAAACGGCGTGTGTTTGCTGCGGGCGATATAAACCAGCTCGTCATCATCAATCACCCCAACCGAGGCGTGCTCCTCCGTGCGGCTGGCAATGTACTCGACAATCGGCCGCACCATCCGCGGGAACTGGGCCGAATCAACATAGGCCTGCCCCAGACGCAGCGCTTTTGGCGTAAGCCAGTAGTAGCGCCCGTCGGTCTGCAGGTAGCGCTCATGCAGCAGCGTGAGAAAGAATCGCCGCGCCGCGCTTTGCGTCAGCCCGCTCATTTTTGCCGCCTGCGGTACGGAGAGACGGGGATACTCTCGTGAAAAAAGCTGGATCAGCGCCAGCCCTTTTTGCAGCCCGACGATCAAATCGCGTGGATGTATTTGGTTTTGCATAGTTGTTCACACTTTTGCAACAAGACTATCAGTTTAGTGCGATTATCGCAGTGATGGTGCGATTAACAACCAACACGTCCGAATTCTGCGTTGCCGCTCCCAGCGTCCACTGAAATACTTTCACAACATTCATTTAACAAGTGAGGTTTGAAATGGTCAGTGGATCCACTCAGGTTGTTGCCGTCATCGGCCACCCTATTACCCAGGTTAAATCACCGGAGAATTTCAACCGTCACTTTGCAGAGCAAAGCCAGGACAGCGTGATGATCCCGGTTGATATCGTGCCAGAGGCGGTGGCTGATTACCTGAACGCGTTACGTGGATGGCAGAATATGAGCGGCGTGCTGGTTACCGTTCCGCACAAACAGCGCGTCGCCGCCCTGGTCGATGAACTCACTCCGCGAGCGCGCCACCTCAACGCGGTAAACGTGGTGCGTAAGCTGCCGGACGGCCGCTTAGAGGGCGATATGCTGGACGGCGTCGGCTTTCTTCTTGCCGCAAAAACGCGGGGTTTTCAGGCCAGCGGAAAAAAAGCGCTGCTGTCAGGCTGCGGCGGCGTAGGGAGCGCCATCGCGTGGGGTTTATGCGAAGCGGGCATCACCCACCTGACTCTCCACGACCAGAATTCGGCCACTCTGCAGCTGCTGCACAACCGCCTGGCCACTCGCTTTCCTGAGCTGCACCTCGCCACGCTGCCGGACACCCTGGACGGTATTGATTTGCTGGTCAACGGCTCCCCCGCCGGAATGAGCGGCTTTGACGCGCTGCCGCTGCCGCAGACCCTGCTGGATACTCTGGAAGCCGCCACTTATGTCGCCGATGTCGTCACCGCGCCGGTGATGACTCCCCTGCTGACCTTCGCTCAAGCCCGGGGCTGCGTGGTGCAAACCGGGCCTGAAATGGCGTTAGCGCAGATGAAGCTGATGGGGCAGTTCATTGGCGCCATCGCTCATGAAGAAGGGGCCATCGCATGAAAAGCTGGGACGTTATTGTTATCGGCAGCGGCGCCGCCGGTTTTGCCGCAGCGGTGACGGCGTGCTGTAAAGGGCTCTCGGTACTGATGCTGGAGAAAGCCGCTCAGTTTGGCGGCACCTCGGCCATTTCAGGCGGAGCCGTATGGATCAACGATACCGACCAGGCGCGCAGGCAGGGAAAAAGCGGCCCGGAACACGCGATAAAAACCTACCTGAAGACGATTATCGGCGAACGGCACTACCGCCCGGAGATGGTGGATGCCTTCGTCAGTTCAGGCCGTGAAGCGCTGGCCTTTCTGGAAAAAGAGGGCGCGGTGAAATACAGCCTGCGCCCGCTATCTCCCGACTATTACCCGGATGAACCCGGCGCCGTTGACGTTGGCCGCGCGCTTGAAGTCGTCGAATACGACGGCCGCAGGCTTGGCTCACGATTTCGCGAACTGCGATCGCCTCCGCCGGGGATGCTGCTATTCGGCGGCATGATGGTCAACCGCGTCGATATTCAGCATTTTCTCGATATGCGCCGCTCGCTCCGCTCATTTACCCACTGCACAAAGCTACTGCTGCGCTATGGCCGCGATCGCCTGAAATATCCTCGCGGAACCCGGCTGGCGATGGGTAATGCCTTAATTGCGCGGATGGCCGCCCTCGCCTTTCGCAAGGGCATGAGCCTGCAGCTGAACGTAAACGTTACGTCGCTAATCGAAAGCAACGGTGAAGTCACCGGCGTCGAGATTGAGCATGCCGGCCAGAGAAGCGTGCTGCATGCGCGCCAGGGCGTGGTGCTGGCCGCCGGGGGATTTGCCGCTGGCCAGCTGGCGGCGCGGTACCGGCCGAAAACGCGCGAACACTACACCATGTCACCCGACGCCAATGACGGCGCGGCTTTTCGCCTGACGGCGACGCTTAACGCCAGGCAAGGAGCCGATTTACCGTCAAACTTTTTCTGGGCGCCGGTCTCCGTCTTACGCCATGCGGATGGCAGCGAAGAGCGTTTCCCGCACCTCGTCACCGATCGCGCCAAGCCCGGCGTCATTGCCGTTAACCAGCGCGCCGTGCGTTTCGTGAATGAATCTAACTCCTACCACCATTTCGCCAGCGCCATGCAAAGCCAGGAGGAAAATGCGCCCTGCTATCTGATTTGCGATGCGCTGGCCATGAAGCGCTACGGCCTGGGGCTGGCGCGCCCGGCTCCGGTTAATAACGACGCGCTGATAAAGGCCGGCTATCTGCACAAAGCGGATTCTCTCGCTCAGCTCGCGCAAGCGCTGGGGATCGATGGACAAACCCTGACCGCTACCGTTAGCCGCTACAACCGAGATGCCGCCAGCGGCAGCGATACGGAATTTACCAAAGGAGGCAACAGCTATAACCGTGTGATGGGCGATCCCGGCCACCAGCCTAACGCCTGTAACGCCCCGCTCGCCGCGGCCCCCTTTTACGCCATCACGCTCTACACCGGTGATTTGGGCACCTCACGCGGGCTGGTCACCACCGCCGATGCTCAGGTCATTAATCAACAAGGTCAGCCCATTAGAGGGCTGTATGCCGTGGGCAATGATATGGATTCACTGATGGCCGGGACCTATCCCGGTCCCGGAATCACTCTCGGCCCGGCGCTCACCTTCGGCTATCTCTGCGCCACGCACCTGGCGCAACAACCCGCACTTTAATCAGGAGAGTTTCATGATCTACGAAAAACGTACCTACACCATCAGCCCATTAAAAATGGCCGACTGGCTGGCGCTCTACAAAAGCGATGCCTACGCCGTGCAAACCGAGCACCTCGGCAAGCTGATTGGCTTTTTCTTTACCGAGATTGGCGTCGTTAATCAGGTCGTGCATATCTGGGCTTATAAAAGCCTTGACGATCGTCTGGTGCGCCGCGCGCGCATGGCGCAGGACGAACGCTGGCTCACCTTCTCTCGTAAAAACCGCGAACTGGCGGCCGTCGAGCGCCTGGAGTCCGTTCTGCTGCGCCCTACCGATTTTTCACCGCTGCAATAAGGAGCCATAGATGAGCGGGCATGTGAAAGTAGATGTGCTGATTGTCGGTTCCGGAGCGGCGGGTCTCTCAGCCGCCGTCACCGCCGCCCTCAACGGCGCCAGCGTGCTGGTGGCGGAAAAGGAGTCGGTGATTGGCGGCACCAGCGCCTGGTCCGGCGGCTGGCTGTGGATCCCCCGCAATCCGCTGGCCCGCGAGGAAGGCATTGAAGAGGACGCCAGCGTGCCGCTCACCTATCTTCAACACGAGATGGCGGGGCAATCCGCCGATGCCCGCCTGCTCACTTTTCTTCGCTACGGCCCGGAAATGATTGATTTCTTTCGCCATAACACGGCGGTGCAGTTTATTTCCGGCAGCCGGATGCCTGATTTTCACAACTCGCCAGGCTACGCGCAGGGCGGACGTTCCGTCACCGCCCGGCCGTTCGATGGCCGCCTGCTCGGCGACTGGCTGCATCGACTGAGACCGCCGCTGGAGACAATCAGCCTTGCGGGAATGGGGATTGCTGGCGGCGCCGACATGACGCATTTCTTTAACGCCACTCGCTCTCCGCGCTCCGCGCTGTATGCCGCGCGGCGCCTGCTGCGCCACGGCTGGCAGCGCTTACGCCACGGTCGCGGACGGCATCTGGTCAACGGCAACGCGCTGATGGCGCGCCTGCTGCGCGCGGCGCTGGATGCCGGCGTCAACTTCCGGCTGAATGCGCCGGTAGAACGTCTCTTAACGTCATCAGCCGGCGTGACCGGCGCGGTATTACGCGGCGATGAGGGTCCAGTTCAGGTCAGCGCAAATGCGGTTATTCTCGCCTGCGGCGGCTTCCCCCACGATAAGCAGCGCCTGGCTCAGCATGTCGCCCACGCCGCAAACGGCTACGGCCACTTCTCTGCCGCCCCGCCGGGCAACGCGGGGGACGGGATCCGCCTGGGAGAGTCGGTCGGCGGTCAGTTTGACGACTCTCTCAGACACGCGATGGCCTGGGCGCCGGTTTCCCGCGTCACCCTCGCCAGCGGCCTGCAGCTGCCGTTCCCGCACCTGGTGGAACGCGCTAAGCCCGGGTTTGTCGCCGTGCTGCCCAACGGCAGGCGCTTCACCAACGAAGCCGACTCCTATCACGACTTTATTGCCGCGCTGCTGGAGGCCACGCCGCCCGGAGAAACTCCGCAGGCGTGGCTGCTTGCCGACAGCCGGGCGCTGCGCCGCTATGGTCTGGGCCATGCTCGTCCGGCCCCTTTCTCGACCAGGGCATGGCTTCGCACCGGCTATCTGCAGTCCGGCGAGACGCTGGAGGCGCTGGCGGAAAAATGCGCTATTGATAGCGTCCGGTTGAAGGAGACCATCAGCCGCTTTAATACCTTCGCCGCCCGCGGCAGGGACGATGAGTTCCAGCGCGGAGCCTCGGCCTATAACCAGGCCCAGGGCGACGCCGCCAATCCTCACCACCCGACCTTAGGCGCGCTGAGCCAACCCCCTTTCTATGCGGTACGCATTCTGCCGGGTTCGCTCGGATCGTTTAGCGGCTTGAAAACCGATGAACAGGCCCGCGTGCTGGATGCGCAGCAGCAGCCCATCGCCGGCCTCTATGCCATCGGTAACGATATGTCGAGCGTGATGCGGGGATACTATCCCAGCGGCGGTATTACGCTCGGCCCGGCGATGACCTTTGGTTATCTTGTTGGTAAAAATCTGACAGAAAACATAAATAAAACAATGAAGTAAGTCACACCCGCCAGGGACGGTAGTACACATAACAACAACCATCTGCCACTGTACCGGAGTCCTTATGAACATGCGTACCCTATCACTCGCCGCACTGACCCTGCTGGATGTTTCGCCGCCGGAACAGGTGCGGATTGCCGCCCAAACCGGCTTTACCCACGTCGGACTGCGGCTACTTCCCGCCACGCCATCCGACCCGAACTACGACATGCTCGGCGATACCGCCACCGTTCGCGAAACCTTAGCGGCGCTGCGCGATACCGGCATTCGCGTCTCCGATGTTGAAATTGTTCGCCTGACGCCAGACTTTGCGCTGGATGCGCGACTGCGTCTGTTTATGCAAACCGCCGAGCGGCTGGGGGCGAAACAGGTGCTGGTCGCCGGCAACGATAGCCATCTCAACCGTAGCGCGGATAACCTCGCGGCGCTGGCGCAGGCAGGTCAAGAGTATGGTTTAACGATGAATCTCGAACCCATGCCGTGGACCTGCCTGCGCACTATTGCCGCTGCCCGCAGCTTGATTGACGCCAGCGGCAGATCGGATGTTGGTATTCTGATCGACGCCATCCATTTCTGGCGAGGGGGCGAATCGCTCGAAGCGCTCTCCCGCCTCCCGCACCATTACCTGAACTATATGCAGCTGTGTGACGCTCCGTCAGCTATCCCGAGCGATGAGCAGGAGCTTATCCATCAGGCCCGCGCCGCGCGTAACATTCCCGGCGAGGGCGGGCTCGATCTACCGGGCCTGATGGCCGCCCTTCCGGCGACTCTCGCCGTCTCTCTCGAGGTGCCGTTAAGCGGCGACCGGGGCGCCCTGCCCGCGCTTGAGCGCGCGCAGCTGCTGTTCAAGGCCGCGCAGACCTATCTGCAGCCATCCGCCTGAGGGAGGCACTATGACACAGACTCAACGCCTGGATGTCAGAGAGTTAATTAACCATAACCCCTTGAGCCGCTATCAGAAGCTGGTGGTTTTCTTAGGTTTCTGCGTGATTGCGCTGGACGGTTTTGATATCGCGATTATGGGTTTTATCGCCCCCACCTTGAAACAGGAGTGGGGGGTCACCAACCATGAGCTCGGCTTTGTCATTAGCGCCGCGCTGATTGGCCTCGCGCTGGGAGCGATTTTTTCCGGCCCGCTTGCCGACTGGCTGGGACGGAAAAAAATCATCGTTAACAGCGTCTTCTTTTTTGGCTTCTGGACCATCGCCACCGCATTTTCACAAAATATCGATCAGATGATCTTCTTTCGCTTTATGACCGGACTCGGACTGGGGGCCGCGATGCCGAACATGGGGACCCTGGTCTCAGAATATGCCCCGGAGCGACGGCGATCTTTCATTATTACGATTATCTTTTGCGGCTTCACCTTCGGCGCGGCGGCGGGAGGATTTTCCGCCTCGTGGCTGATCCCGCGGTTTGGCTGGCACTCCTTAATGGCCTTAGGTGGCGTGCTGCCTATTTTGTTTGCGCCGCTGCTTATCTGGAAGCTACCGGAATCAGTACGTTTTCTGGTGATTAAGGGCGCTCCGGCGGCGCGGGTCCGCACGATTTTACGGCGGCTTTATCCCGGACAAATCGCCGATGACGCGGAGTTTACCCTGCCAGCGCAGCCCGTCAGCGGCAGCGCAATGCGCATCGTGCTCTCCCGCCGGTATCGCTTCGGCTCGCTGATGCTGTGGCTGGTCTATTTTATGGGGCTCTTTCTGGTCTATCTGCTGGGCAGCTGGCTGCCGACGCTGGTTAAAGAGGTCGGCATGACGGTAAGCCAGGCGGCAATCATGACCGCCATATATCAGGCCGGCGGAACCCTGGGCTCGCTGTTTGCCGGCTGGCTGATGGACCGCATTAACCCGCACCGTGCGCTGGCGGTCATTTTTGCCATTGGCGGGATTTTCACGATGGCAATGGGCTACGCCGCGGCCAGCTTTACCCTTCTGTGCCTTCTGGCCTTTATTAGCGGAGCCTGTCTGAACGGCGGCAATACCGGGATGAACGCGCTCTCTGCGCGCTTTTATCCGACCCAGGCGCGAGCCACCGGCTCCAGCTGGATGCACGGCATCGGCCGCGTCGGGGCTATTATCAGCGCCTTTGCCGGCGCCGAAATGATGGCGCTAAACCTCAGCTTTGAAAGCGTCTTTTTGATCCTCGGTATTCCGGCGGCCCTGACCGTAGCAGGGCTTATTGCAAAAGAGCTGTTTGCCGATGGCTCCCACGCGAACGATACCGCCTCATCCGCCGCAGCCAGGAGCGCGTCGTGAATAATATACCTCCTGCCGCTATTACCGCCGGAGAGGCTGCCTCCAGGCATATTGCGGCACCACCTCGCCCCACCTCACGTACGATCTGAGAAGCAGGCGGCGCAGCAGAAAGCTGCGCCGCGCCTTCATTTCCTCCTCGCTACGGCCATTTTTCGATCGCCCTCTCACAAACGAAAAATAAATTCCAAAATAATAATAAAATGAAATAAACGATTCCATAATGTGGATGCCGAAATATGCCCCGTCGACGGCACAAGCGGCAGGAATCACCCAACGTTCCCCCTGACACCCGTGTTTTTTGAAAGGAGAGCTCCATGTTAAACGGCATGAACCCCCTGTCCCGTTCCCTGCGCTGGGGCATGATCGGCGGCGGCGGCACCAGCCAGATTGGCTACAGCCACCGCTCTGCGGCGCTGCGCGACAACGTCTTTACCCTGCTGGCGGGCGCACTCGATATCGATGCCGAACGCGGACGCCAGTTTGGCCAGCAGCTCGGCATCGCGCCAGAGCGCTGCTACGCCGATTATCAAACCCTGTTTCGCGAGGAGGCGCGGCGTCCCGATGGCGTCGAGGCGGTGTCGGTCACCACGCCAAACAATACCCACTTCGCGATCGCTAAAGCCGCGCTGGAAGCCGGGCTGCACGTTATCTGCGAAAAGCCGCTATGCTTCACCGCCGCCGAAGCCAACGAACTGCTGACGCTGAGCCGCCGGCACAACAAGATCGTAGGCGTCACCTACGGCTACGCCGGATATCAGATGGTTCAGCAGGCGCGGCAGATGATCGCCGAAGGGCTGCTCGGCCAGATTCGGGTGATCACCATGCAGTTCGCCCACGGCTTTCATAACGAGGCGGTCGAACTGCAGGCAGAGTCCACCCGCTGGCGGGTGACGCCGGAGTACGCGGGCCCAAGCTACGTACTGGGCGACCTCGCAACGCACCCGCTGTTTATCGCCGAAACCATGGTGCCGCAGCTCAACATTAAGCGCCTGATGTGCTCCCGCCAGAGCTTCGTTAAGTCCCGAGCGCCGCTGGAAGATAACGCCTTCGTGCTGATGGAGTACGACAACGGTGCCGTCGGTTCGATGTGGACCAGCGCGATCAACAGCGGCGCAATGCACTCGCAAAAGGTGCGCGTGGTCGGGGAAAAGGCCAGCATCGAATGGTGGGATGAGCGGCCCAATCAGCTCAGCTATGAGGTACAGGGCGAACCGGCCCGGCTCCTCGAACGCGGAATGCCCTATCTCAGCCGCGAGGCGCTGGCGGACGATCGCATCGGCGGCGGTCATCCGGAGGGGCTGTTCGAAGCCTGGGCAAACCTCTACCGCCGCTTCGCTATCGCCATTGATGCGACGGATCGCGGCGACGCTCAGCTGCTGGCAGACTTCTGGTACCCAAATGTGGAAGCAGGATTACACGGCGTCTACTGGGTTGAACAATGCGTCAAATCCGCCGACGCCGGCGGCCAATGGGTTGACTTTAATTTACAATAAATGCTGCATCCCGGTGGGGCCTCCTCCACCGGTTTCTTTATTTCTACCGCACTTACCTCACCACGCTACACACCCGTAATATCTGTTAAACAAACATTTATTTACGCTTTCGGCTCCCCCCACTACACTAGGCGCAGTTTTTCGATTGAGGTGGTAATGAACGATAATAAAATGACGCCAGGCGAACTGCGCGCGACCTGGGGTTTGGGGACCGTATTCTCGCTGCGTATGCTCGGCATGTTTATGGTTCTGCCGGTTCTGACCACCTATGGTATGGCTTTACAGGGCGCCAGCGAGGCGCTTATCGGCCTCGCAATTGGGATCTATGGGCTGGCCCAGGCCCTGTTTCAGATCCCCTTTGGCCTGCTTTCCGACCGTATCGGGCGTAAACCGCTGATCGTTGGCGGCCTGCTGATCTTCGTTATCGGCAGCATTATCGCCGCGCTCAGCGACTCCATCTGGGGCATTATTCTCGGCCGGGCGCTGCAGGGCTCCGGGGCGATTGCCGCCGCGGTCATGGCGCTCCTTTCCGATTTAACCCGCGAACAGAACCGCACGAAAGCGATGGCCTTTATTGGCGTCAGCTTCGGCGTGACCTTTGCTATCGCTATGGTGCTGGGGCCGATAGTCACCCACCAGCTGGGCCTTCACGCCCTGTTCTGGATGATCGCCGGACTCGCGTCGATCGGCATTCTGCTCACCCTGTGGGTGGTGCCCAACAGCCATAATCACGTCCTGAACCGCGAATCAGGCATGGTAAAAGACTGCTTTAGCAAAGTCCTCGCCGAGCCAAAGCTGCTGAAGCTCAATTTCGGCATTATGTGCCTGCACATCATGCTGATGTCGACGTTCGTCGCCCTTCCCGGCCAGCTGGAGGCCGCAGGTTTCCCCGCCGCTGAGCACTGGAAGATTTATCTGGTGACCATGCTTATCTCTTTTGTCTCGGTCGTGCCGTTTATCATCTATGCCGAAGTGAAGCGCAAGATGAAGCACGTCTTTCTGTTCTGCGTCGCGCTGCTGCTGGTGGCCGAAATCGTCCTGTGGGGCGCGGGCGGATACTTCTGGGAGCTGGTCGCGGGGGTTCAGCTGTTCTTCCTTGCCTTTAACCTGCTGGAAGCGCTGCTGCCGTCGTTGATTAGCAAGGAGTCGCCGGCCGGATACAAAGGCACCGCGATGGGCATCTACTCAACCAGCCAGTTTCTCGGCGTGGCGATTGGCGGCGCGCTCGGCGGCTGGGTTGACGGCTTCTTCGATTCGCAGACCGTGTTCCTGCTCGGCGCGCTGCTGGCGATGCTGTGGCTGCTGGTTGCCGGAACGATGAGCGAACCGCCGTACGTCAGCAGTCTGAGAATTGAAATCCCGGGCGATGTGGCCGTGGATGATACCCTGCAGACGCGTCTGCTGACCCTCGACGGGGTAAAACAGGCGCTGGTGGTGGCCGAAGAGCGTTCGGTCTACGTCAAAATCGACAGCAAGCTGACCAATCGCTTCGAGGTTGAGCAGGCGATAAAAGGGAGTTAAAAAAAAGCGGGGATAACCCGCTTTTTTATTAGTCGCGGAAGTTCTTGAACTGGAACGGCTGGCCTAAATCGCCGCCGCGCACCAGCGCCATCACCGCCTGCAGATCGTCACGCGCCTTGCCGGTCACGCGGATCTCTTCGCCCTGAATCTGCGCCTGCACCTTCAGCTTGCTGTCCTTGATGAGCTTAACGATTTTTTTCTGCATCGTGCTCTCAATGCCCTGCTTCAGTTTGGCATCGACAAACCAGGTTTTGCCGCTGTGCACGAACTCTTCCGGCACCTCGAGAGAGCTGCCCTCAATGCCGCGCTTCAACAGCTTAGCGCGGAGAATATCCAGCAGCTGGTTAATCTGGAAATCAGACTCGCTGAGAACCTTGATGGTCTCATTTTTTTCGTTCAGCTCAAAACTGGCTTCCACGTTGCGAAAATCAAAACGCGATTCAACTTCACGGGTCGCATTCTCTACGGCGTTTCGAACTTCCTGAAGATCGACTTCAGAGACAATATCGAAAGATGGCATCTTTTCCTCTCCTTTCGTTTCTTTTGCGTTGCATAATACCTGCAACACGGCATAACTCAACTGGTTATCCCGCAAGCATAGCTGACGGCGCTATGCTCCAGGTTTCTCCAGCCGCAGCGGCATTGGCTGCAGCCGGAAGGACAACGAGTATATACTTTAGCTATGAGTGCCTGGGATTGTCGCAGGTGAGGAGGATTAATGAAGGTAACCGTACTCGGATGCGGTGCGCTTGGACAGCTATGGCTGACCGCGCTGTGTAAACATGGACATGATGTCCAGGGGTGGTTACGCGTCCCACAACCTTTCTGCAGCGTCAATCTGATCGAGACTGACGGCAGCATTTTTAATGAGTCGTTAACCGCTAACGATCCCGATTTTCTCGCCAGCAGCGATCTGCTGCTGGTCACCCTGAAGGCCTGGCAGGTCTCTACGGCGGTAAAGAACCTCGCCGAACGCCTGCCGGCCTCATCACCGATACTGCTTATCCATAACGGAATGGGTACCGTCGACGAGCTTAAAGGCGTCAGGCAGCCCCTGCTGCTGGCTTCAACCACTCAGGCCGCGCGGCGCGACGGCAACGTTATCGTCCACGTGGCTAACGGCACCACCCATATTGGCCCGGCGAGGGCGTATCCGCAGGACTACAGCACGCTTGCCGATACGCTGCAAAACGTCCTGCCGGACGTGGCCTGGCACAATAATATCCAGCCGGCGCTCTGGAGCAAGCTGGCGGTCAACTGCGTGATTAATCCGCTGACGGCGCTACGCAACTGCAAAAACGGCGATTTACGCGACGCGGCGATGGAAGTGGAGACTATCTGCCGGGAAGTCGCCGCCGTGATGGAGCGCGAAGGAATACATACATCGCCGGAAAACCTGCTATTTTATGTCCATCAGATAATTGAAAGTACGGCAGAAAATATCTCTTCGATGCTGCAGGATATCCGCGCTCAGCGTCATACGGAAATCGACTATATCACCGGTTTTCTGCTCAAGCGCGCCCGCGCCCACGGCCTTGCCGTACCGGAAAACGCCCGCATGTTTGAACAGGTAAAGCGTAAGGAGAATGAATATGAGCGCGTCGGCACTGATTTGCCTCGCCCCTGGTAGCGAAGAGACGGAAGCGGTCACCGCTATCGATTTACTAGTACGCGGCGGGGTGCAGGTCACTACCGCCAGCGTCGCCGGCGACGGCAGCCTGACCATTGTCTGCTCGCGCGGCGTTAAGCTGCTGGCCGATGCGCCGCTGGTGGAAGTTGCCGACGGCGATTATGACATTATCGTTCTTCCCGGCGGCATCAAAGGCGCGGAATGCTTCCGCGATAGCCCGCTGCTGGTGGAGACGGTCAGGCAGTTTCATCTCTCCGGGCGGATCGTCGCCGCCATCTGCGCCGCTGCCGCCACGGTGCTGGTCCCGCACAATCTTTTCCCGATCGGCAACATGACCGGCTTTCCGGCGCTGAAGGAGCAGATCCCCGCCGGGCAGTGGCAGGATAAGCGCGTGGTCTGGGACCCGCGGGTTAACCTGCTCACCAGCCAGGGGCCAGGAACGGCGATTGATTTTGCGCTCAAGATGATCGATCTGCTGGTCAGTCGTGAAAAAGCGCACGAGGTCGCTTCACAGCTGGTGATGGCGGCGGGAATATATAACTACTACGAAGCCTGATCCGATACGGGCAGGATCGGTCGCCCGGATAAGGCATGGCTGCCGCTATCCGGGACTTCCCCCGATCGCGCCGGGCGGCGCCTCACGGGGTGACCGTCGCTATCCGCAGGTTACGGGCGATAGACCTTCACGTTCTCAAAGCCCTGCTCGCGCAGATACAACGCCTGCAGGCGGCTCATTACGCCACGCTCGCACCACAGCAGCCAGGTTTTGCTCTGGTCGAGGTTGCCGAACTGGGTGCTCAGCTTGTAAAACGGTAGCGAAACCACGTCGACACCGTCAACCTTCAGCGGTCTGTCATCCTGCTCATCAACCGAGCGAATATCCAGAATCACGTCGTTGGGGCCAAAACCGCTGACGGTTTCAACTTCAACCACTTCCTGCTGAGTCTGCTGGGCGATATCGCGAATATCGACGTTATTGGCTTCCGCCACCACCTTCTCAAGGATGCTGAAATCGAAGTTCTGCTCTTCCGCTTCAATCTTCGCCTTCACCGCCTTCACGGTCGGGCTCTTCGAGATCACGCCGCAGTATTCCGGCATGGTGCGGGCAAAGTCTTCGGTGCCGATTTCGCGCGCCAGGTTAATGATGTGCTCTTTATCGTGAGAGATCAGCGGACGCAGGATCAGCGTATCGGAGACGTTATCGATCAGCCGCAGGTTGGTCAGCGTCTGGCTGGATACCTGGCCCAGCGCTTCGCCGGTCACCAGCGCCTGCACGCCGTAGCGTTCAGCCACCTGAGAGGCGGCGCGAACCATCATGCGCTTAAGCACGACGCCCATCTGACCATCGTCAACTTTTTCGAGGATCTCACCGACCACCGGCTCGAAGTTAATCGCCACAAACCGCACGCGGTGGGAGCTGCCAAAGCGGTTCCACAGGTAGTGCGCGACCTGACGGACGCCGATTTCGTGCGCCGCGCCGCCGAGGTTAAAGAAGCAGTAGTGCACGCGGCAGCCGCGACGCATCAGCATGTAGCTGGAAACGCCGGAATCGAAGCCGCCGGAGATCAGCGACAGCACGTCTTCCTGGGTGCCGATGGGGAAACCGCCGATGCCTTCATAGCGCCCTTTCACCAGCAGCAGGCGATCGTTTTCGATCTCCAGATTGACGGTGATATCCGGGTTGGTCAGCTTAACGCGGGCCGTTTCGATATGCTGGTTCAGACCGCCGCCGACGTAGCGTTCCACTTCGATAGAGGTAAACTCATGCTTACCGCGACGCTTTACGCGCACGCAGAAGGTTTTGCCTTCCAGCGTCTCGCGCCACAGCGGCAGCGTTTGCTCGAAAATATCGTGCAGCGAAGTGAAGGGAACGTCTTCGACTTCCAGGATATGGTGAATACCGGGAATTCGGGTCAGCGCATCGCGAATAGCCGGACGCTGATTTTCGTCTTTCGCGCGAACTTCGATATGATCCCAATGACGAACGACGGCGAGCGTCTCATCATAGTTTTTGAGAACGTTACGAATGTTCCCGGTTAAGATTTTAATGAAGCGCAATCGCACAGATTGGCTTTTGATGGTGATTTCCGGGAACAATTTAATGATAAACTTCATGGCGACAATAGTTCGTTGGCAAGCCCGACAGGGCTTTAAGCAAAAGATGTACTGCAGTGCACCGCGGTGCCTGCATCCAGGGCGCGAAGTATACCACTAATGGAAGCTTTTCACCTGGCATTGCGTGTTTTACGCTAAATCATCCGCAGCCGGGACGACAGGTTCGCCGGGAGCGCATCGGGCTTAGGCCAGGGCCGCTTGCCGGATAAGGCGCATATTTGCTTAACCACGTGACTTCGTTACCATACTGCTGTCGCGACATAACAAGAGTCTATATTCACTATGCCAAAGAAAAATGAGGCCCCGGCCAGCTTTGAAACCGCCCTGAGCGAGCTGGAGCAGATCGTCAATCGTCTGGAAAGCGGCGCTCTGCCGTTAGAAGAAGCGCTCGGCGAGTTTGAGCGCGGCGTGCAGCTGGCGCGTCAGGGACAGGTCAGGCTGCAGCAGGCCGAGCAGCGCGTACAAATTCTGCTGGCAGAGAGCGAAGATACGCCGCTGACGCCTTTTACGCCGGACGCTGAATAGATGGATTTCCCACAACAGCTACAGGCCTGCGTTGCGCAGGCCAACGACGCGCTGCGCCGTTTTCTTGCGCCGCTGCCGTTTCAGAACACTCCGCTGGTTGAGGCCATGCAGTACGGCGCATTATTAGGCGGCAAACGCCTGCGCCCCTTCCTGGTATACGCCACCGGCGACATGTTTGGCGTCAGCCGCGCGACCCTGGACGCGCCGGCCGCGGCCGTTGAATGCATCCACGCCTATTCGCTGATGCACGACGATCTGCCGGCGATGGACAACGACGATCTGCGTCGCGGCCTGCCTACCTGCCATATTAAATTTGGCGAAGCGAACGCAATTCTTGCCGGAGACGCCCTGCAAACGCTGGCGTTTTCTATACTAAGTGATGCGACGATGCCGGAAGTACCGGATCGGGACCGGCTGGCTATGGTCTCCGAGCTGGCGCAGGCCAGCGGCGTTGCCGGAATGTGCGGCGGCCAGGCGCTGGATCTCGAAGCCGAAGGCCATCAGGTTGACCTCGAAGCGCTCAAGCGCATTCATCGCCATAAGACCGGGGCGCTGATTCGCGCGGCGGTGCGCATGGGCGCCCTGAGCGCCGGAGAACGCGGCCGTGCGGCGCTGCCGGCGCTCGATCGCTATGCGGAAAATATCGGCCTCGCCTTCCAGGTCCAGGATGACATTCTTGACGTGGTAGGGGATACTGCGACCCTTGGCAAACGTCAGGGAGCCGATCAGCAGTTGGGCAAAAGTACCTACCCCGCGCTTCTGGGACTTGAGCAAGCCCGGAACAAAGCGCATGGCCTGATTGAAGACGCCCGTCAGTCGCTAAATGAGCTGGCCGCGCAATCTCTGGATACAACGGCACTGGAAGCGCTCGCGAATTACATAATTCAGCGCGATAAATAAACAATAAATGAGTCTCTGATGAGTTTTGATATTGCCAAATACCCGACCCTGGCGCTGGTAGATTCCACCCAGGAGCTGCGTTTGTTGCCGAAAGATAGCCTGCCGAAGCTGTGCGACGAACTGCGGCGCTACCTGCTGGACAGCGTCAGCCGTTCCAGCGGGCATTTTGCCTCCGGCCTCGGCACGGTCGAACTGACCGTGGCGCTTCACTACGTCTATAACACCCCTTTCGATCGCCTGATTTGGGACGTCGGCCACCAGGCCTACCCGCATAAAATTCTGACCGGCCGTCGTGACAAAATCGGCACGATTCGGCAGAAAGGCGGGCTGCACCCGTTCCCGTGGCGCGGCGAAAGCGAATATGACGTGCTGAGCGTCGGACACTCATCGACCTCCATTTCTGCGGGCATTGGGGTCGCTATTGCCGCAGCGAAAGAAGACAAGCAGCGGCGTGCGGTCTGCGTCATTGGCGACGGGGCGATCACCGCCGGGATGGCGTTTGAGGCCATGAACCACGCGGGTGATATCAAACCCGATCTGCTGGTCGTGCTGAACGACAACGAAATGTCGATTTCTGAGAACGTCGGCGCGCTGAATAATCATCTCGCGCAGCTGCTTTCCGGCAAGCTGTACTCTACCCTGCGCGAAGGCGGCAAGAAGGTCTTCTCAGGCGTACCGCCGATTAAAGAGCTGCTCAAACGCACCGAAGAACATATCAAAGGCATGGTGGTTCCCGGGACCCTGTTTGAAGAGCTGGGCTTTAACTACATCGGCCCGGTGGACGGTCACGACGTGCTCGGGCTGGTCAATACGCTGAAGAACATGCGCGATCTGAAAGGACCGCAGTTCCTGCATATTATGACCAAAAAAGGTCGCGGCTATGAGCCGGCGGAAAAGGACCCGATCACTTTCCACGCGGTGCCTAAGTTTGACCATACCAGCGGAGTGCTGCCAAAAAGCAGCGGCGGCCTGCCCTCTTATTCGAAAATTTTCGGCGACTGGCTGTGCGAAACCGCGGCGAAAGATAGCAAGCTGATGGCCGTGACCCCGGCGATGCGCGAAGGCTCGGGGATGGTCGAGTTTTCCAGAAAATACCCTGACCAGTATTTCGATGTGGCGATTGCGGAACAGCACGCGGTGACGTTCGCCGCCGGCCTGGCGATCGGCGACTACAAGCCGGTGGTGGCCATTTACTCCACCTTCCTGCAGCGCGCCTACGATCAGGTGATCCACGATGTCGCTATCCAGAAGCTGCCGGTGCTGTTTGCCATCGACCGTGCCGGCATCGTCGGCGCCGACGGTCAGACGCACCAGGGCGCCTTCGACCTCTCCTTCCTGCGCTGTATTCCGGAGATGGTCATCATGACGCCGAGCGACGAGAACGAATGCCGCCAGATGCTGTATACCGGCTATCACTACGGCGACGGCCCTAGCGCGGTGCGCTATCCGCGCGGAACGGGTACCGGGGCAACGCTGGAGCCGCTGGCTTTGCTGCCGATCGGCAAGGGCGTCGTTAAGCGCGAAGGCGAGAAAATTGCGATCCTTAACTTCGGTACCATGCTGCCGGAAGCCGCTCAGGTGGCGGAAAAGCTCAACGCCACGCTGGTGGATATGCGCTTTGTGAAACCGCTTGATAACGCGCTGATTTTGCAGCTGGCCGCCGGGCACGAGGCGCTGGTCACGCTGGAAGAGAATGCGATCATGGGCGGCGCGGGCAGCGGCGTTAATGAGCTGCTGATGGCGCATCGTCGCGCGGTGCCGGTGCTGAATATCGGTCTGCCGGACTTCTTTATCCCCCAGGGAACCCAGGAAGAAGTTCACGTTGACCTCGGTCTCGATGCCGCAGGTATTGAAGCCAAAATCATCGCCTGGCTGGCCTGATCCCTCCCTCGATAACGCTCCTGCTATGCTTAAAGGAATTCCATTAAGCAAAGAGCAGGAGCGCAGCTATGCAATACATCACCCCAGAAGCGACCGACCTCCGGGTTTCCCGACTTTGCCTCGGCTGCATGACCTTCGGCGAGCCGGATCGGGGCAAACACGCCTGGACGCTACCGGAAGAGAGCAGCCGCCCGCTGATCCAGCGCGCTCTGGAAGGCGGCATCAACTTTTTTGATACCGCCAACAGCTACTCCGAGGGCAGCAGCGAAGAGATCGTAGGCCGCGCCCTGCGCGACTTTGCCCGCCGCGACGAAGTCGTGGTCGCCACCAAGGTTTACCACCAGGTGGGGGACCTGCCGGAAGGCCTCTCCCGCGCGCAAATTCTCCGCTCTATCGACGACAGCCTGCGGCGCCTGGGCATGGAGTATGTTGACCTGCTGCAAATCCACCGCTGGGATTACGCCACGCCCATTGAGGAGACCCTCGAGGCGTTGAACGAGGTGGTGAAGGCGGGTAAAGCGCGCTATATCGGCGCCTCGTCGATGCATGCCCGCCAGTTTGCCCAGGCGCTGGAGCTGCAGGAGCGTAACGGCTGGGCGCGCTTCGTCACCATGCAGGATCATTACAACCTGATTTACCGCGAAGAAGAGAACGAGATGCTGCCGCTGTGCAACCGCGCAGGGGTATCGGTTATTCCCTGGAGTCCGCTGGCGCGCGGCCGGCTGACCCGCCCGTGGGGGGAAACCACCGCGCGGCTGGTTTCCGACGAGTTTGGCCAGTCGCTGTACAGCGCCACCGATAGCAACGATGAGCTGATCGCGGCGAATCTCGCCGAAGTTGCAGAGGAGCTGGGCGTCGGGCGGGCGCAGGTGGCGCTGGCGTGGCTGCTGAGCAAACCCGGCGTGGCCGCGCCGATTATCGGCGCCTCGCGTCAGGATCAGCTGGACGAGCTGCTGAATGCGGTTGATTTAACCCTGACGCCGGAGCAGGTGGAAAAGCTGGAAGCACCGTACAGGCCGCATCCGGTTGTCGGATTCAAATAGCCCGCCGGCGGCGTTAACCCAGAGCCCCGGCAAGCAAAGCGCTACCGGGGCTCTGCGTCAGATAAGGCCAATCGGCCAGTGATGGCCTATGACGTACAGCACGCCCGCCGAAATCACGCCGGCGACGATATCATCGACCATGATCCCCATTCCGCCGTGAATATTACGGTCGAACCAGCGAATCGGCCACGGCTTCCACATATCGAAAATGCGGAAAATGACGAATCCGGCGGCAACCCACTGCCAGTCGAGAGTCGGCAGCGCCATCAGGGTTATCCACATTCCGACAAACTCATCCCAGACGATGCTGCCGTGATCGTGGGTGCCCATATCTTTGGCCGTGCGGTGGCAGATATAGACCCCAATACAGATGCTCATCATCACCACCAGCGAATAGAGCTGCCAGGGCAGAAACGTCATCAGGTACCAAAACGGAATCGACGCCAGCGACCCCATAGTCCCGGGGACGATGGGGCTTAACCCGCTGCCGAAGCCGGTCGCCAGCAGATGCCAGGGGTTAAGCAGGTTTAGCCGACTTTTTGCGATATCTTTACTGCGCGCCAAAATGATCGTACCCCTTTAAATCAAGCTTCACCGGCTTGCCCCCCTGCAGAAACTGCAGGCCGTCAGCCTCGGCGCAAACCTGCCCGATGCAGGTAAATCGCGCCCCGAGCTGGCCGATAGCCACATCGAGCGCGCCGCGATTTAGCTCCGGTACGGTAAAGCACAGCTCATAATCTTCGCCGCCGGAAAGCGCCCAGCGCAGGGCCGTCTCCGGCGCAACCTGACGCCGCATCGCCTCGGATAGCGGCATCGCGTCAAGATCGATGCGCGCCCCGCAGCCGCTGGCTTTAAGGATATGGCCCAGATCGGAGACCAGGCCGTCGGAAAGATCGATAGCCGAGCTCGCCAGATCGCGCAGCGCCTGCCCCTGCAGCACGCGCGGCATCGGGCGCAGATGGCGCGCCAGCAGATAGTCGGCGTCAGCGGCGTCATCTACCGCCAGCCGCTCCTGCAGTATCGCCAGCCCGGCGGCGCTGTCGCCGGGCGTACCGGTAACGTAAATCCAGTCGCCGGGCTTCGCCCCGGAGCGCTTCAGGGCGCGTCCCGGCGGCACAAAGCCGTGGATTCCCAGCGTCATCGACAGCGGACCGCGGGTGGTATCACCGCCAATCAGCTGCATATCGTAATAGTTGAGCAGCATAAACAGGCTATCGCTGAAGGACTCCAGCCACGCTTCGTCCACCTCCGGCAGCGTCAGCGCCAGCGTTAGCCACGCCGGTTCCGCGCCCATCGCCGCAAGGTCGCTCAGATTGACGGCCAGCGCTTTATAGGCCAGATCGGCAGGATCGATATCAGGTAAGAAATGGTTGCCCGCCACCAGGGTGTCGGTGCTGATTGCCAGCGTTTTTTTCTCGGGAATATTCAGGAGTGCGCAGTCGTCGCCAATGCCGGTTTCCACATCGAGACGCATGCTTTTTACGCGATCAAAATAACGGGCAATCAGGGAAAATTCGCCGCATGCCATACGTTATGCCTCAGCAAAAGAAAAGAATAAGGCCGGGCCTTGCGTGGATGACATCCCGCGAGACCCGGCCTGGAGTTTACTTTTTGTTGGGACGAATTGCCGGGGCTGCCTTGTCCAGCACGCCGTTAACAAACTTATGGCTATCTTCGGCGCCGAAGGTTTTCGCCAGCTCGATAGCTTCGTTGATGGCGACTTTGTACGGCACGTCGTCACGCTTTGACAGCTCGAACAAGGCGATACGCAGTACCGCTTTTTCCACCTGGCCCAGCTCTTCAAGCAGACGGGACAGGTACGGCTTCATCAGGCCGTCGAGGTATGCGCTGTTAGTCGCCACTCCGGACAGCAGTTCGCGAAAATACGGAACGTCGACATCTTTAACGTCCTGTTCCGCCAGGAACTGGTATTCAACATCAGAGATGTCGTTTTTCGATAACTGCCAGGAGTAAAGCGCCTGGACAGCACACTCACGGGCGCGGCGACGAGCAGCAGGTTTCACGGAATTCCCCTTACAAAAAAAATCAGGCCTTGATGGCTCTCAATACGTTAATCATTTCCAGCGCGGTCAGCGCAGCTTCTGCGCCTTTGTTACCGGCTTTGGTGCCAGCGCGTTCGATGGCTTGCTCAATGCTTTCGGTGGTCAGAACACCAAAGGCTACCGGAATTTCGCTTTCCTGAGCGACGTGCGCCAGGCCATTGCTTGCTCCGCCAGCCACATATTCAAAGTGCGCAGTACCCCCACGGATCACCGTACCCAGCGCAATTATCGCGTCATATTTACCGGTTTTTGCCAGTGCGCCAGCCGCCAGCGGCAGCTCATACGCGCCTGGAACCCAAACAACGGTAATATTTTCATCTTTTACCTGACCGATGCGCTTCAGGGCGTCAATCGCACCTTCCAGCAGGCTGTCATTGATAAAGTTGTTGAAACGCGCAATGGTGATGGCGACGCGAGCGTCCGGGGTAGCAACGTTAGCTTCAATAATGTTCATACTCTTCCTTCGGGTTCATTTGGCCCCGCAAGGGGGGCGGATTCTACCATAATATTTTATACACTTCATCCTGCAAACTGCCCTGGCGTTAGCTGCGGCTGACCCGGCCGCTCTTCAGGCTTCGCCTCTCGCTTACCGTCTCGTCGCATTCTGAATAACCAGGCGTATCGGCGCGGCTTCCCCGTCGGGCAGGGAGATCATGCGCTCACTAAGTGCAGGCAAACGTCCGGGCCTACATGACGTATCTCATTGAATTTGAAATGGGGCGCGTCGGCCAGTTTCTCAAGCCCCGGCAGCGCGCAGAGCCCGCGCGCATCGCTTCCTAACAGTTTAGGCGCAATGTAGACTATAAGCTCGTCCACCAGCCCCGCCTGCAGCAGCGCGCCGGCCAGAGCAGGACCGGCCTCCACCCAGATGCTGTTAACCTGCTGCTTGCCCAACTGCATCATCAGCACCACCAGATCGAGATGGCCTTTATGCTCCGGGATCTGCAGAGTACGCACGTTCTCAGGCCACTCGCGAGAGTCCTGACGGGTGCGGGCAAACAGCGTTTCTCCCGCCTGCTGTACGATGCGGTGCTGCGGCGTAACGCGGTTTTGGCTATCGATGACAATGCGCAGCGGCTGGCGCAGATTCTCCTGCGGATAGCGCGCCTGAATATCAGGAGCGAGCTCGTGCCAGCGCACGGTAAGCGCCGGGTCATCCGCGAGGACGGTGGCGCTGCTGGTGAGGATCGCATGGCTTTGCGCGCGCAGGCGCTGTACGTCGCGTCGCGCCTGCGGCGAAGTGATCCACTGACTTTCGCCGCTGGCCATTGCCGTACGGCCGTCGAGCGAGGCGCCCATTTTTAGCTGAATATAGGGGAAGCCGGTGCGCATCCGCTTCAGGAAGCCTTTATTTAACGCTTCGGCCTCGCCAATCATCAGGCCGTGGCTTACGTCGATGCCCTCCTGCTGCAGGCGATACAGACCGCGCCCGGCCACCTGCGGATTGGGGTCCTGCATCGCGGCCACCACCCGCACAACGCCTGCGGCAATCAGCGCATCGCAGCACGGCGGCGTGCGTCCGTGATGGCTGCAGGGCTCCAGCGTGACGTAGGCTGTGGCGCCTTTGGCCCTTTCGCCGGCCATGCGCAGCGCGTGCACTTCGGCATGCGGCTCGCCGGCGCGGTAGTGGAAACCTTCGCCAACAATTTCGCCGTCTTTAACAATGACGCAGCCGACGTTCGGGTTTGGGTGGGTCGTGAAGCGACCGCGCGCGGCGAGCCTGAGCGCGCGTGCCATGTATATTTCGTCATGCATGGCTTAATCCTGTAAGCGGGCGATCTCTTCGCCGAATTCTTTGATGTCTTCAAAACTGCGATAGACGGAAGCAAAGCGGATGTAGGCGACTTTATCGAGCTTCTTCAGCTGTTCCATCACCAGGTTACCGATCATTTTGCTGGGGACTTCGCGTTCACCGGTGCCGCGCAGATGCGTTTTGATGTGGTTGAGCGCCATTTCTACATCGTCGGCGCTGACCGGGCGCTTTTCTAACGCTTTGAGCATCCCGCTGCGCAGCTTATCTTCGTTGAAGGGTTCACGAACGTCATTGCTTTTTACCACTCGCGGCATCACCAGCTCGGCCACTTCGAAGGTGGTAAAGCGTTCATTGCAGACCAGGCACTGCCGACGACGACGCACAGAAGAGCCCTCCCCCACTAGGCGAGAGTCGATCACTTTAGTATCTACGGCGAAACAGAAAGGGCAATGCATAGCGCGTCCTGGCATCAAGTTAAACTGACAGGTAGTTTACCGCGAAGTGACCCGACTACAAAGAAAGAGCTTTTGAGACAAAGGATCTATAGTGCGCTTATGCAAACGATCTACCATTAATCATCCCTCTGTTAACGGAATCCCGACCATGACAAGACGTTATTTGAAGCTGGCGATTGTGGGTAGCCTTTTTACGCTCAGCGCCTGCGCCCAGCAAAGCGAAGTCCGCCAGATGAATCAGAGCGTGAGCGCGTTGAGCAAGGAGATGACCCAGCTCAATCAGCAAACGGTGAAAATTACCCAGCAAAACGCCCTGAATGCGAAGTCCAGCAGCGGCGTTTATCTGCTGCCCGGGGCGAAAACTCCCGCGCGGCTGAACAGCCAGATAGGCACCCTGCGGATGTCGCTGCGTGATATTGCCCCCGACGGCGACGGCACCCGCCTGACGCTGCGTATCCAGGGCGAATCAAACGATCCGCTGCCGGCGTTTAGCGCAACCGTCGCCAACGGGCAGATCAGCGGCACTACCGAGAGCTACCGGGAGGTCAACGTTCACGACCAGCTGATTAGCGCGCCAGCCAGCATCCTGGCGCCGAGCGACGTCGATATTCCGCTGCGCCTCAGCGGCATCACTCCGGAACAGTTAGGCTTCGTACGCATCCACGATATTCAGCCCGCAGACGCGCAGTAAACTCCCCCGCCGGGTGTTTGTGACACCCGGCTTCCCTCGCGGAAAATCCATTTACAACTTTTCACAACAGTTCAGTAAAAATTGACCTCCGTGATGAATTTCAGTGGCATTCTGTCAAGAAATGCTTAGAATCGTGAACGCAATCGATTACGTATGCTTTCGATCTGTGAAACAACACGTATTTTTGTGAGCAATGATTTCTATAATAGACGCCACAGAAATACGAAATATTTAGAAACGCTTCGGCAACTTTCTTCACGCCTTTTGGCTTAATTTAAACAGTGGCATCCATATGAAAAAAACATTACTGGCAGCAAGCGCCGTCGTGGCGCTCTCCGCATCTTTCACTGCCGGCGCGGCAGAAAACGACAAACCGCAGTACCTGTCTGATTGGTGGCACCAGAGTGTAAACGTGGTGGGTAGCTACCACACCCGTTTTGGGCCACAAATCCGCAACGATACCTATCTCGAATACGAAGCGTTTGCCAAGAAAGACTGGTTTGATTTCTACGGTTACATGGATGCACCGGTATTCTTCGGCGGTAACACCACGGCCAAGGGTATCTGGAACCACGGTTCCCCACTGTTTATGGAAATTGAGCCGCGTTTCTCTATCGACAAGCTGACCAATACCGACCTGAGCTTCGGTCCGTTCAAAGAGTGGTATTTCGCCAACAACTACATCTACGATATGGGCCGCAACGCGTCCGGTCGTCAGAGCACCTGGTATATGGGTCTGGGTACCGACATCGATACCGGTCTGCCGATGAGCCTGTCCCTGAACGTCTATGCAAAATATCAGTGGCAGAACTACGGCGCATCCAACGAAAACGAGTGGGATGGCTACCGCTTCAAGGTGAAATACTTTGTTCCGCTGACCGACCTGTGGGGCGGCTCGCTGAGCTACATCGGCTTCACCAACTTTGACTGGGGCTCCGATCTGGGCGATGACAGCTTCTACGACCAGAACGGCAAACACGCGCGCACCAGCAACTCCATCGCTTCCAGCCACATCCTGGCGCTGAACTACGCGCACTGGCACTACTCGGTAGTGGCTCGTTACTTCCATAACGGCGGTCAGTGGGCGAATGACGCGAATCTGAACTTCGGTGACGGCGACTTCAACGTTCGCTCTACCGGCTGGGGTGGTTACTTCGTGGTGGGTTACAACTTCTAATCCTGCCTGATGGTCCCCGGCCTCTGCGCCGGGGATATCGATTGACCCGCATTATGGCTCACGCTCCTCGCACCTCACCTTACGCAGAAAATCACTCAATGAACGGTCGGCCCGCTCGCTGAAAAGGCGCCCGGTGGCAGCCACGTCCAGGCAGCGATCGAGACGAAAGCAGCGGTAATCGTCGCGGAGCTCGCACCAGCTCACCAGCAGCCAGCGTTCGCCCCAGAAAAAGAGCCCCAGCGGCAGCACTTCGCGCTGCGACGCCTTTCCCGCTTCATCGCGGTAGTGCAGCGCCAGCACCCGCTGGCCGGAAACCGCCCGATGCACCAGATCAAACTGCGCCTTGCTGTGGCCCTGGGCGCCAAAATCCGGCGCAAACAGCCGCGATTGCTCGGCCTTACGCCGACTCTCTTCAGGTAAAATCGCGAGCACCTTTTCCCGAGCCGACTCCAGCGCCTGGGACAGCGATTCGCCTCCCCAGGTTTGCAGCAGCCGAATCGCGGCCACCAGCGCTTCCGACTCCTGGGTCGTCAGCATCAGAGGCGGTAAGCTGTAGCCTGCCAGCAGGCGATATCCGCTTCCGGCCTCGCCCTCCACCGGCACGCCGGAGAGCGACAGGTCGCGGATATCCCGGTAGATGGTGCGCTCCGATACGCCGAGCCGCTCCGCCAGCAGTCCGGCGGTGGTTAATCTTCTTCCCCGCAGGATCTGAACGATTTGAAAAAGGCGGTCGGCGCGTCGGCTCATTCTCTTTTCTCTTATTGTTTAGGGCCTGTCCCGCAGGCCTCACTGAGCATCACTGGGACAGGTTCTTCGGCTGATGCAGGCCAATCCGATTACCTTCGCTGTCAATAAACAGCGCGATGGCGCCAATATCGTTCGACAGCTCAAGCGGGCCAAAGACGCAGCTGCCGCCGGCAGAGCTTACGCGGTCGAGCGTCGCGGACAGATTGTCGGTATGCAGATAGATAATACATCCCTGAGCAGCAGGTTTAACCCCGTCAAACTTTGCCAGCGCACCGCCGGGAGCCGGTTCCTGGTACGGGAACACGGCCATTTCGGCACAATCCATATTTTCCCGACGCAGCGTCACCTGCAGCACCGGCTCGTAAAACGCCACCGCGCGATCCATGTCGGCGACCGGAATTTCAAACCAGTTAATTACGTTGTTCATACATCCTCCTGTCCATTGTTTGGGTTCAGGAGGAGTGTATGGCAGGGCTACTGACAGCGTACTGTCAGTAGCGATCGGCGTCCCTGCCGCCACGCGGTTTGCCGCCGGCGGTTAACCCGCCGTGCAAACCAGGGCCCGCTGCTTATCAAGCAGCCAGGGGCGGAGATAGCCCACGGTGTTCGAAAACGGCAGCACCGCCTCCGGTAGCGCAATCCCCAGCCGTTCCCGAATATAGCGGCGTCGGGTGACGATACGCTGCCAGAGATCCGGATACGCCTGCGCCAGCTCGTGGCGCAGAGACTCGTCCGCCAGCGCCACGGTGTCTTCAATGCTGGCGCCGGCGTAGCCCGCTCGCGAAGGAATAATGTCGATTTGCAGGATCATACCGCTCTGCAAGCAGGCGTCGGAGTTCGGCCCGATGGGCGAACAGAGCCACTCTTCATCGGCCACCAGATGCCCCGGATTAAGATGCCAACGGTACTCCGTCTTCGGCAGGACCCGCTCGATAAGATCGTACATGTCGCCGCCGCGCATGCCGATATGCAGATTCTCCAGCCAGCTGACCACCGCGCAAAAATAGGGTTTCGCCACCACCTGCAGATAATCCGCCACCTCCGGCGCCAGCTCGGCGTCGTCGCGCACCACGTACGCCGCACGGCTGCTCAGCCCCCCTTTAAAGCTGGTGGTTAGCGAGAATTTATCCCCGCGCTGAATGACTTTATCGCCGGGATAAAGATTAGCGTAAGTGAAGCGATCGCCGGTGGCGGCAATCATCACCACGTTGTTGGGCTGGCCTTCCGCCGCCAGCAGCGCGCCGATCTGTTTTTCCGTTTTTCCCGGCTCGATGGCATTCAACGCCGTGAGGATCGCCGTCGACGCCAGGTTAGCGCCATATTCGTAGTGCGCCAGCTCATTGGCGCAGTTGACCGTTCGTGCTCCGCCGTCCGGGGCGATAAATATCCCCGTAGCGTTGCGTAATGTCGTCTGCGGCCCGGCGGCAAGGCGAATCGCATCGACGATAAAGGCCGGGATATCGAACATCTGCGCCGTGTCGTCAGCGCTGCCGGTAAACAGCTTCCAGCCCGCAAGACCGATGCTTTTCCCGGCCCCCACTGCGGCCTCCTGCAGCAGCTGCGGCAGCGTTTTATCGCCGGTCATCGGCTGATTCGGCAGCGAGAACCACGGCGCATGGAGCGCCCGATTCGCCAGGCGAGCGCTGGCCGCCAGCTTGAGGTTTTCATTGCCCAGCACCAGCACCGCTTCGCCATCGCCGTGCAGCACCAGCAGCGCCTCTTCAAAACGCGGAATAAACCCGGTGAGATATTCAAAGTTGCCGCCGTGCTCTTTGTCGGCATACACAATCAGCGAATCAAATCCGCACTGGCGCATCTGCGTCAGCACCTTTGCTTTGCGCAGGCGTAAGGTTTCATCGCTGAGCGTCACGCTGGGCACGTCGTGCCAGAGGGTCGGTTGGGGGACTGCGGAGAGGGTTACGACGGCCATTGGCGTTACTCCATGTCATAAAATGCGGATAATGGAGAGTAACCAAAATTGGCGAAGCTGTAATAAAAAAATCCCGGCCTTGCGACCGGGATTGCGTTATCAGAACGGGACTGCCTTACGGCAGAATTGACGGCTGATCCGCCCCTTCCTTCTCGACTTTCTGCTGCAGCATATGCTCGCGCTTCATGCCCAGCTTCAGCGCCAGCGCGGACGCAACGTAGATAGAAGAGGCCGTACCGATGGAGACACCGATCAGCATCGTCAGCGAGAAGCCTTCGAGAACCGGACCACCAAAGAGGTACAGCATCAGGATCACCACCAACGTGGTCCCGGAAGTGATCAACGTACGATGCAGCGTCTGGGTCAACGACACGTTGAAGATCTCGTACGGCGTACCGCGGCGGATCTTACGGAAGTTTTCACGAATACGGTCGGATACCACGATGCTGTCGTTCAGCGAGTAGCCGATAACCGACATCAGCGAGGCGACGATGGTCAGATCAATCTCGATATGGAACAGCGAGAGGATGCCCATCGTAATGACCACATCGTGCGCCAGCGCGATAACCACCCCGGCGGCAAGACGCCACTCGAAACGGAAACCGACGTACACCAGGATACAGATCAGCGCTGCCAGCAGCGCCATTGCGCCGCTTTGTGCAAGGTCAGCCCCGACGCTCGGCCCCACGAACTCGATTCGTTTAACCGTCGCGTCCTGGCTGGTCGATTCGTTAATCACGCTAACGACCTTGCTGCCCAGCTCCTGGCTGACGTTGGTATCATGCACCGGCGGCATACGCACCATGATGTCGCGGCTGCTGCCGAAGTTCTGCAGCTGCGGCTCTTCAAAGCCCGCCTTCTGCAGCGCTTCGCGCATCTGGTCCAGTTCGGCTGGTTTTTCGAGGGTTATTTCAATCACCGTACCGCCGGTGAAATCCAGACCCCAGTTAAACCCGCGCACGCCCATCACCACGATGGCAGCAATCAGCAGAAAACCGGAAATGCCGAAAGCCCAGTAGTCCCAGCGCATAAAGTCATAGACTTTACGGCCGTGGTTCAATTGTTCAACAGTATATTCCTGTGCCACAACGCACTCCTCAGATAGACAGCTTTTTAACGCGCTTGCCGCCGTACAGCAGGTTCACGATGGCACGGGTGCCGACGATAGCGGTAAACATCGAGGTTGCCACACCGATACCGGTGGTAATAGCAAACCCTTTAATTGCACCGGTACCGACCGCGTACAGGATGATAACTTTGATCAACGTCGTAATGTTCGCATCGAAGATCGAGCTGAATGCGCCCCGGTAACCTTCATCAATCGCCTGCTGAACGGAACGCCCGTTGCTCAACTCTTCTTTAATACGTTCGTTGATCAGTACGTTAGCATCGACCGCCACCGCAAGGGTTAACACGATACCCGCAATCCCCGGCATACTCAGCGTCGCCCCAGGCAGCAGGGACATGATACCGACGATCAGCACCAGGTTAGCCACCAGCGCGGAGGTCGCGATCAGACCGAATTTCTTATAGAAGAAAATCATGAACAGGATAGACACCACCAGACCGGCCAGACACGCTTCCAGGCCCTGCTTAATGTTCTGCATACCCAAGGTCGGGCCGATAGTACGTTCTTCAACGATCTGAATCGGCGCGATCAGCGCACCCGCACGCAGCAGCAGAGAGAGCTGACGCGCTTCGTTCGGGTTGCTGATACCGGTAATACGGAAGCTGTTACCCAGGCGAGACTGGATGTTGGCGATGTTAATCACCTCTTCCTCTTTCGCCAGAATGGCACGACCGTTGGCATCTTTCTTACCGCTGTCTTTGTACTCCACAAACAGGGTCGCCATCGGTTTACCGATGTTGTCCTTGGTGAAGTTAGACATGATGTTACCACCCGCGCTGTCCAGCGAGATGTTAACCTGCGGCTGGTTGAACTCGTCCATGCTGGAAGTGGAGTCGGTGATATGGTCACCGGTCAGAATCACGCGCTTGTACAGCACAACCGGCCGACCTTCACGCGTATCTTTCACTTCAGAGTCGCCAGGGACGCGGCCGGAAGCGGCTGCGGCGCTGTCAACGTTGCTGTTGACCAGACGGAATTCCAGGGTAGCGGTGGCGCCAAGAATTTCTTTCGCGCGCGCGGTGTCCTGAATACCCGGCAGTTCAACCACGATACGGTCGGCGCCCTGACGCTGTACCAGCGGCTCGGCAACGCCCAGCTGGTTTACACGGTTACGCAGAATGTTGATGTTCTGCTGCACGGCGTATTCGCGGGCTTCTTTCAGGCGCTCATCGGTCATCACCGCCTTCAGGCCGGTGCTGCCCTGAGTAGAGATAACCAGGTCGCGGTGACGAGGGCTAAGATAAGAGATGGCCTGATCGCGCGCGGTACCGTCACGGAAAGCGATGCTCAGACCAAAATTGTCTTCTTTACGCACGGTGGAGTAAGGAATGCCTTTATCACGCAGCTCGCTGCGCAGGCTATCGATATTTTGTTCCTGCAGCTTGCCCAGCGCAGTGTCCATATCCACTTCCATCAGGAAGTGGACGCCGCCGCGCAGGTCAAGACCCAGCTTCATCGGCTCGGCATGGATAGCCGCTAACCAGCGCGGGGTTGCCGGAGCAAGGTTCAGCGCCACGACGTATTTATCACCCAACACGTCCACCAGCACTTCGCGTGCGCGGAGCTGGACATCGGTGGTGTCGAAGCGCGCAAGAATTGCGCCCTCTTCCAGTGCCACAGACTTAGCGGTAATTTTTTCTTCTTGTAACGTTTTCTGGACCTGGATCAGCGTTTGCTCACTGGCGGCGACACCGCGCGCGCCAGTGATTTGAACGGCCGGATCCTCACCATACAGGTTGGGGAGCGCATACATCAGGCCGACGATAATGACGACGACCAGCATGATGTACTTCCACAAAGGATAACGGTTTAACACGGCAGTTCCCTTAGGGAAAAGTGGATTACAGCGCCTTCATGGTGCCTTTCGGCAGAACGGCGGCTACGAAGTCACGTTTGATAACCACTTCAGTGGTGTCGTTCAGTGCGATAGCAATGTATCCGCTTTCGGCAACTTTAGTGACGCGACCAACCAGGCCACCATTCGTCAGCACTTCATCACCTTTGGCGATGGAGCTCATCAGATTTTTATGCTCTTTGGTGCGTTTCTGCTGTGGGCGCAGGATCATGAAGTAAAAAATCAGACCAAACACCACCAGCATCAGGATCAGAGACATCGGGCTGCTCTGCGCTGCGCCACCGGTTGCTGCTGCCGCATCAGAAATGAAAAAGCTCATTGAAATTCCCTCATTATTAAAATTAATCAACGTTCAAAGGAGGAACGGTTCGTCCCTGACGTTGGTAAAAATCGGCCACGAAGCTCTCTAATTTACCCTCTTCAATAGCCTTGCGTAAACCAGCCATTAAGCGCTGATAGTAACGCAGGTTATGAATGGTGTTGAGGCGCGCGCCCAATATTTCGTTGCAACGATCGAGATGATGCAAGTAAGCGCGTGAATAATTGCGACATGTATAGCAATCACACTCGGCATCCAGCGTCGCCGTATCGCTTTTATGTTTCGCATTACGGATTTTTACGACGCCATCGGTGACGAAAAGGTGACCGTTACGCGCGTTACGCGTAGGCATAACGCAGTCGAACATATCGATACCGCGACGTACCCCTTCAACCAGATCTTCCGGCTTGCCAACGCCCATCAGATATCGCGGCTTGTCGGCCGGGATCTGCGGGCAGACGTGCTCGAGGATACGGTGCATGTCTTCCTTCGGCTCGCCGACAGCCAAACCGCCGACAGCGTAGCCATCAAAGCCGATATCTACCAGACCTTTAACGGAGATATCACGTAAATCTTCGTAAACGCTGCCCTGAATGATACCGAAGAGCGCGTTTTTGTTGCCCAGGCCGTCAAAGCGGTCGCGGCTGCGCTGCGCCCAGCGCAGAGACATTTCCATCGAGCGTTTGGCGTAATCCCACTCCGCCGGATACGGCGTACATTCGTCGAAGATCATCACGATATCGGAACCGAGATCGAACTGAATCTCCATCGATTTTTCCGGATCGAGGAAGATAGGATCGCCGTTGATCGGGTTGCGGAAATGCACGCCCTGCTCGGTTATCTTGCGGATATCGCCGAGGCTGAAGACCTGAAAGCCGCCGGAATCGGTGAGAATCGGCCCTTTCCACTGCATAAAGTCGTGCAGGTCGCCGTGCAGCTTCATGATCTCCTGACCAGGACGCAGCCACAGGTGGAACGTGTTGCCCAGAATGATCTGCGCGCCGGTGGCTTCAACTTCTTCCGGCGTCATCCCTTTAACGGTACCGTAGGTCCCGACGGGCATAAATGCAGGCGTTTCAACCACGCCGCGCTCAAACACCAGGCGACCGCGGCGGGCGCGACCGTCGGTGGTATCCAGTTCAAATTTCATTATCACTCCTGCGTCAGAAAAACAGTCTGACGTTAAACAACTCGCTACGGAATGGTTCCATAGCTAAAAATACCTGGAGGCGTTATCGCCGCAGCCAGTTTGCGGTCGGCCAGCGCGCAGCCACCGGAGCGTACACGCAGTACGTGAGGATGGCGAGCACTGCCCGGCGTCAAAATGGCAAGTGAGATAGCCTTTTTACGGACGCTCAAAAATAGCCCGCGGATTGTACGTGATAAACATCGCGTCCCCGTAGCTAAAAAAGCGATATTTTTGTTCTACCGCAGCCTTATAGGCGTTCATGGTGTGCTGATAGCCGGCAAACGCCGAAACCAGCATAATCAGAGTGGATTCAGGCAGATGGAAATTAGTGACCAGCGCATCTACCGCTTTGTACTGATATCCCGGATAGATAAAAATCTTCGTGTCGCCGAAGAAGGGTTCGATCAGATCGTTTTTTGCCGCCTGGGCCGCGCTCTCCAGCGAACGTACCGAGGTCGTTCCCACGGCGATAACGCGGCTGCCGCGCGCTTTGGCGGCCAGCACCGCATCAACCACATCCTGCGGGACTTCGGCGTATTCGGCGTGCATGATGTGATCTTCAATGCTGTCCACGCGCACCGGCTGGAACGTCCCCGCGCCAACGTGCAGCGTCACGAACGCCATTTCAATGCCCTTCTCGCGCAGCTTCTCCAGCAGCGGCTCGTCAAAGTGCAGGCCCGCGGTCGGCGCGGCTACCGCGCCCGGCCTGGCGCTATAAACGGTCTGATACAGCTCGCGGTCGGCGTCTTCATCCGGGCGGTCGATATAGGGCGGTAGCGGCATATGGCCGATGCTGTTGAGAATATCCAGCACCGGACGTGGGTCGTTAAACTCCACTTCAAACAGCGCGTCGTGGCGCGCCACCATCGTGGCCTGGATGCTTTCATCATCGCCCAGCAGCAGCTCGGCGCCCGGCTTCGGCGCTTTTGAGGCGCGGATGTGCGCCAGAATACGTTTGTCATCAAGCATGCGCTCGACCAGCACTTCAATCTTACCGCCGCTGGCTTTACGCCCGAACAGACGCGCCGGGATCACCCGGGTATTGTTAAAGACCAGCAGATCGCCGGGATTGAGCTTATCGAGCAGATCGGTGAAAGTGCCGTGCGTCAGCGCGCCCGTCGGCCCGTCTAACGACAGCAAGCGGCAGCTACTGCGCTCGGGCTGCGGGTAGTGGGCAATCAGGGATTCAGGAAGTTCAAAGGAAAAATCGGTAACGCGCATGACGGTGACTCAGACTAAATAAAGAGGCGGGTAGTCTAGTGCGGGGGCGTTCTCCCTGCAACCTTTACCCCGCAGCACAGTTATAATACTCTAAATAATTCGGGTCGCAGGACAAGGCGCTTGTGCCTTGAACAGCGCTTGCGCTGGCCCCGTAGGGGCGAGGCCGTAGGCCGGGTAACGCGGCAACTGAGAGACAAATTCGTCAGGAACGAATTTGACCTGCCGAAGGCAGGCCTCCGGTGAGGGACATCCCGATCACTTAGTCAACCAGGTGACCGGGAAGAACGACAAATCTGCCGGGAGCAGATTTGAACGCTGCTTGCAGCGGCCCTGGAAGGGCGAGACCCACGGATGGGCCGAGTAAGGAAGCCAACGCACATGCAACTTGAAGTATAACGAGTATTATGAATTTTCTCGCACACCTGCACTTAGCCCACCTTGCCGACAGCTCGCTGCCGGGCAACCTGCTGGCGGATTTCGTCCGCGGTAATCCGCAGTCGGACTATCCGAGCGAGATCGTGGACGGCATCTTTATGCATCGGCGAATCGACGTCATGACCGATAATCTGGCGGAAGTTAAGGCCGCCCGGGAGTGGTTTCGTCCGCAGACCCGGCGCGTGGCGCCGATTACGCTCGACGTCATGTGGGATCACTTCCTCTCGCACCACTGGGACCGCATCTCCCCCGATATGCCGCTCAGCGAGTTCGTCCGCTATGCCCGCGCCCAGGTGGCAACCATTTTGCCGGATTCGCCGCCGCGCTTCGTCAATCTCAATGCATACATGTGGTCCGAGCGCTGGCTCGAGCGCTATGAGGATATGGAGTTTATCCAGCGCGTCCTCAACGGAATGGCCAGCCGTCGCCCGCGCCTCGACGCCCTGCGCGACTCGTGGCAGGACCTTGATACCCACTATGACAAACTGGAGCAGCAGTTCTGGCTTTTTTACCCGCGCATGATGGCGCAGGCTAAAAATCGCGAACTCTAGTGGTTGCGTTTGCTGACAAAAAGACTATTCTGAAGGTCACATCTCGACATAAATTGATAGGCAAAACCTATCTCATCGATTGTCAGCCTCACGTTGAGTTCGTCAGTCCCTGCCCCTATACTTGCCCGCGTTGCGTTTCAATTAACCTTAGTATTAACAGGAGAATCATATGGTTCTGGTAACTCGTCAGGCTCCGGATTTTACCGCGGCAGCAGTTTTAGGTAACGGCGAAATCGTTGAGAAATTCAACTTCAAACAGCACACCAACGGTAAAGCAACCGTACTGTTCTTCTGGCCGATGGACTTCACCTTCGTTTGCCCGTCTGAGCTGATTGCTTTTGACAAACGTTATGAAGAATTCCAGAAGCGTGGCGTAGAAGTTGTTGGCGTTTCCTTCGACTCCGAATTCGTCCACAACGCATGGCGTAACACCCCGGTAGACCAGGGCGGCATCGGTCCGGTTAAATACGCGATGGTTGCTGACATCAAGCGTGAAATCCAGAAAGCCTACGGTATCGAACATCCGGACGAAGGCGTTGCGCTGCGCGGCTCCTTCCTGATCGACGCTAACGGCGTTGTTCGCCACCAGGTTGTGAACGACCTGCCGCTGGGACGTAACATCGACGAAATGCTGCGTATGGTTGACGCGCTGCAGTTCCACGAAGAGCACGGCGAAGTGTGCCCGGCACAGTGGGAAAAAGGTAAAGAAGGGATGGCCGCTTCTCCGGAAGGCGTGGCTAAATACCTGACCGAGAACGTTTCCAGCCTGTAATCGGCTGCCGTTCATAAAAAGGCTCGCACCCGCGAGCCTTTTTTGTTGCTTCACGCCGCGCCGCCCTTTTTCACCTCGCGCCAGATCCGCCATGCCATCATGAGCAGAACGGCCACGCCGAGGATCAGCGCCCCCCATACCAGCACTATTTTCCAGTAGCCTTGCCGATCGGCAGCCGAAGTTGCGCTCAGCCGCGCCTCTCCGCCCAGGGTGACGCTCTCCTGCGTAATAATGGCCCACGGCAGGTAATTCACCTGCTGAGTTTTACGCAGCGACGCCGGGATCAGCATATCCAGCCCGATATCGGCCCTTGCCGCCGCCCGGTTTCCCCAGGCCAGCATATAGGGGCCTTTTCCCTGGGTGTTAAACACCAGCTGATAGCTATCGCGCGCGCCGCTCAGGGCTGGCAGCGTCTCAGGCAGCCTGGCGTTAATTGTGGTCATGCGAACCGCTTCAACCAGCTGCCCGGCAAGGTGAATATCTTCCGAGCGTTTCCCGTCGAGATGGTAAAGCACGGTTTGCGTCAGCGGCCGCCACGGCTCCTTGTCGCCGCTGCGCCACGCCAGTTCTACCGGCAACACCCCTTCGCCTGGCAGATCGATCCTCAGCGAGCTCAGCGGCTGCGGCTGGCTCCAGCGCCAGACGGCTTGCCGATCCGAGAGCTTGTCCGCACGCGCGTCAAGCACGATGCGTTCAGGCTCCGGCTCAGCGCTCCCGGCGACCGCGCTGACGCTCTCCAGCGCCAGCGCCGGGCTTTGCGAGTCCAGAATCACCAGCAGATAGCGATTACCCTGCGCGGAGAGCGTCAGCCTGGCGCTAATAGCGTCCAGCTTCAGCCGATCGTTATCACGCTTCAGGTCCATCAGCGGAGCATTTTCCTGTACCGTGCTCCAGGAGGTTAAATCACGGCTGGCGTAAACGGAGGCTTTCCCCTGCCAGCTCCCCTCAGGAATGTGCCAGTTCAGGCGCAGCTGGGCCAGCGAGAAGGCGTCGGTGCTGGTTTCCGGCAAGGTCAGCAAATAGCTCTGCCCGACGGCGTTGATATCGTCGCTTTCCAGCTGGATCTCAACGCCCGCCGTTGAACGTAAGACCCACGATTTTACGCCGCGACGCCCCTCATCCTTTGGCGTAACCGGCGAAACATCCAGAGGGAAAAGTCGAAGCGTCATGGTCTGTGGCATCGCGGGCTGAGCTTTCTGCGCTTCGAGGGCGAACGGTACCGTATCGCCCTGATGATTGAATACCCGCACATCGCGTAAATCTGGCCAGGCCGTACTCTGGTAGACGGCCTGAGGAAGCTTAATGCGATACCAGGGCGATGTGCCCGGAGTTTCCAGCATGATCCCCGTCGCGTAGTCCACAGGCGCTTCCCGCTCGCTCTCGCTGCTCAGTGCCGCTCCTGTCGCACCCAGCAGGACGCTGCATAACACCGCTTTTATCCATTTCATTTTTCTGCTCCAGCTTTCGGCGGTAACGGTGAGAAATAGCCGATGATTAATACCAGAATAGCGACGCCAATAAAGGCGACCGCGCGCGCCAGCCCGCCGCCGCGCGCGCTATCCACCAGCATCAGTTTGACAATGACAATCCCTAACAGCGCCGCCCCGCAGAGCCATTCGCGGCGAGAAAGGCGTCGGGTCGCGTTCAGCATCGCCACCAGCGCTGCCAGCATCCAGAACAGGGCAAAGCAGGTCTGAATCAGTCGTGAATGCCATAGCGACTCCAGGTTCCAGGCCACCTCGCCGTACCAGGCTAGCGCACGCAGCAGCGCGCCGTTCAGCCACCAGAAGCTAAGCGCCGCCAGGGCAATCACCGGCCAGGAGCGGCACCGCGACAGCGTCTCGGGGAAATAGCGCAGCGAAACGCGATAAAAAATCACCAGCCCCAGCAGCGCAAAGGCGGCCCCCTCTTCCAGCGGATTCATCAGCGGCAGATAGGTCTGACGATAGACCACGCCGTCCTGGAAATTGGTCAGCGCCAGCAGATACGCCAGAGTCGCCGCCACCGGGATCGTCGCCAGAGAGCTGTACAGCGCAGGCCAGACCCGGAACGGCCAGATTTGGCGACGGGTGGCCTCGGCAACGAGGAAGATAAGCAAACCGCCGGCCGCCATCAGCAAACCGCTGGCCCAGGCCGCCATTCCCCAGGGCAGATCCTGCGTAAACCAAAACAGTTCGCACGCCAGCGCCAGCAAAATCATCCAGAACAACGACAGATGAACCAGCATGGATACGCGCGGCGGCAATGAATTTCCGTCACGCCAGAGCAGAGCTACCGCTGCGGGTAGCGCAAGGCACCAGGCCAGATTTGGCCAGCCGGCCGCCGCGATTTGCTGCTGAGATATTTGATAAATCAGCACCACCAGCATCATTGGCCAGAGCAGCCATTTGCTGATATCCAGCTCTCGCCACCGCAGACGCGCGGCGAACGTGCGCCAGCCCCACGCCGATGCCGCCAGCAGCGCCAGTACGCCAAAGACAACCAGCGAATCCTTCTTCAGCCCCAGCTGCGATACGGCAACGAGCGCGGCTATCCACAACAGCAGTCCGCCCGCCAGCAGCGCCCAGCTTACCTGCCGTTTAATACCGCGCCACAGCCAGGCCGCGGCCAGCCAGCTGAGGCTGAGCACCGTGAAGATCGGCAGCAAAGAGAGCGCCGTTGTGCCATTGACCAGCGCCCACAGCGCGCTGCACACCGCCAGAACCAGCAGCCCGGTGCCGCTGTAGCTCATCCGCTGCTGCCGCTGCTGCACGCCCAGCCAGAGGATGCCGAGCCCTTCCAGCGACCAGGCCATCGCCGTCCAGCGCGCTGAAAGCGCCAGCGGAATGGCGAGAGTGGTAAACGCGCCCCCCAGCGCCAGGGCGGCCAGCACCAGCGGCCTGCCGAAAGCGGGATAGCGGCGAAGCACAAGCCAGGCGAGCGCCAGATAGGCTCCCCCGTAGCCCAGCGCGCTGAGCGCCGGGCCGTACGCCATATGTTGGGTCATGGCGTACTGCATGCCAAAGCCGATTAGCGGCGGCGCAAACAGCAGCACGCCGTCAATAATCTGCTGGCCTTTGCCCTGCGCCCGCAGCGACAGCGCCACGCTCAGCACGCCAAAAATGAGGATATTGGCAATCAGGAACAGCTGGCAGCTGAGGTAATACTCCGGGCGATAGCCGTCCAGCCCCCAGAATCCCCCGACGCCAAAGGTAAACAGCAGGCCGAGCAGATTCAGCTCGCGCCACTGTTGCCAGATGCTGATGGTGAGAATGCCCACCGACAGCAAAAGGTAGAACGAAAACAGCGCCACGTGGCTGCCGCCGCCGGTTGAGAGCAGCAGCGGCGCCAGATAGCCGCCGAGGCTCGCCAGCATCGCCAGGCTGAGCGCTTTTTGCAGGATAGCCAGCCCAACGCTGGCCGCACAAATCACCACCAGCAGAGCAAACGCCAGGGTCATCGGCAGCATTTGCCACAAGCGGAACGCGCCAAACACGGTGAGATAGAGCGCCCCCGTCGCCCCGCCCTGCAGTATTAACGCATAGACCGGCTGCTTATGCCGTAGCCGCCAGCCCACCGCCAGCAGAACGATCGCAAACAGCGCCGCGGCCACCAGGCGCAGCTCCAGCGGGAAAAGTGAGTGTTCAACGGTATAGCGCAGCAGGAAAGAGAGGCCGAAAAACAGCAGCAGGATCCCGAGTTTCGCCAGCGGGTTACCCTGCATAAACCAGCATACCAGCGACGAAACCATCCCCCCCAATGCGGAAGGTCGCGCGCTTTTCGGTGAAGAGACGCTCTTCTCTGCCGTCTGCGCTTTTGGCGGCGGACGCTGCGGATTGACGGGTTGAGGTACCGTCCCCCTTACCGGCTCCGCTGGAGCATGAGAAACCGCAGGCATCGTGGGACGCGCAACGGCCGGCGCCACGGGCGTTTCTGCGCCACCGCGCAGCTCAAGCTCCGCGATCCGACGACGCAAGGTTTCCAGTTCGGAGCGGACCGCCGAACTGCGATTAAATGCGACAATGGCCAGAACGGGAACCACCACCAGCGCGAAGAACAGAGCAATACAGCCAAGGATCAGCAGCTCATCCATGTTTTCACCTTCACTGATTCAGAAGCGGGTAGATTGACACAAATTATTGCATTTGTGCTGCCCTGTAGCGAAAGTGAGCGACATTTCAGAAAACAGCGAGCCCTTACTCGCGGGTAAGGGCTGCGCTTAAACGTTAAAACGCGAAGCAGGAACAGCCTAGCACGCCCCAGAACGCCTGCTCATCGGCAACCGGAATCGCCGACCTGCGCGCGATATCATGCTGGTGCCCGTGGACGCCGCAGCTGCCGCAGCACTGGTGCATCTGCGCGATGGCCCCGATTTTTGCCGCAGCGGGCGGCGCCGAGCGGTAGTGCCCCGGAACCTTGACCACCGGAGACCACTCCGGCAGCACCGGGATGGGCGGCGGCGCCAGCGGCGAGAAGTGTCCGGCGGCATAAACCACTTTGCCATCAACCACCGTCAGCACCGATTCTATGCCTTTTATCTCCTCTTCCGGCACGCTGAAATAGTCCTTCGACAGCACCACCAGATCGGCAAGCTGATCCTGCTCAATACGCCCTTTTTTACCCTGCTCGCTGGAGAACCAGGCGCTGCCTGCCGTCCACAGCTCCAGCGCCACGTCGCGCGGCAGGCGGTTGCTCTCGTCGTACATCGTCATACCGCCGACGGTACGCCCGGAAACCAGCCAGTAGAGCGCGGTCCACGGGTTGTAGCTCGCCACGCGGGTGGCGTCGGTGCCGAGACCAACCGGCACCTCCATTTCCAGCATTTTCGCCACCGGCGGCGTGTGTTTCACCGCATCGATACCGTAGCGGTCGACAAAATATTCGCCCTGGAAGGCCATCCGGTGCTGCACCGCAATCCCGCCGCCCAGCGCCTTCACCCGCTCAATATTGCGCTCGGTGATGGTTTCCGCATGGTCAAAGAACCAGTGCAGACCGTTAAACGGGATTTCGCGGTTCACCTTTTCAAAGACGTCCAGCATCCGGCCGATCGATTCGTCATAGGTGGCGTGCAGGCGGAACGGCCAGCGGTGTTCAACCAGGTGGTGGACCACCCGCTCCAGTTCATCCTCCATTCCGGCCGGCAGATCCGGACGCGGCTGCAGGAAATCCTCAAAATCCGCCGCCGAAAAAACCAGCATCTCGCCGGCGCCGTTGGCGCGAAAAAAGTCGGTCCCCTGCCCCGGCTTCAGCATATCGGTCCAGCGTTCGAAATCATCCAGCTCCTGCTTCGGACGCTGGGTAAACAGGTTATAGGCAATGCGCACGGTCATCTGCCGGTTAGCGTGCAGCTGCTCAATAATTTCATAATCTTCCGGGTAGTTCTGGAAGCCGCCGCCGGCGTCAATCGCGCTGGTCAACCCGAGACGATTCAGTTCGCGCATAAACTGGCGCGTCGAGTTCACCTGCAGCTCCAGCGGCAGCTTCGGCCCCTTCGCCAGCGTCGCGTAGAGGATCATGGCATTAGGTTTCGCTATCAGCATCCCGGTCGGGTTGCCGTTGCCATCCCGAACAATTTCGCCGCCCGCCGGATCCGGCGTCTCTTTGCTATAGCCGACGGCCTTCAGCGCCGCGCGGTTAAGCAGCGCGCGATCGTAGAGATGCAGCACGAATACCGGCGTATCCGGCGCCGCCTGGTTTAGCTCTTCCAGCGTCGGCATGCGCCGCTCGGCAAACTGGAATTCGCTCCATCCGCCGACCACCCGCACCCACTGCGGCGCAGGCGTGCGATCGGCCTGATCTTTAAGCATCCGCAGCGCGTCCGCCAGCGACGGAACGCCTTCCCAGCGCAGCTCAAGGTTGTAGTTCAGCCCCCCGCGGATCAGGTGCAGGTGGGAATCATTCAGGCCGGGGATCGCCGTATGGCCCTGCAGATCGATGATCTGCGTGCCTTCGGCGGCAAAACTCATGATCCGATCGTGGCTACCGGCCGCGAGGATCTTACCGTCGGCGATCGCTACCGCGTCGGCCAGCGGGTTGCTGCGATCGAGGGTGTGGATCCGACCATGAGTCAGGATCAGTGTGGCAGTTTGTGACATAACGCTCTCCTTAAGGAGGCTGACTCAGTTTTTCTTTAACCAGCCAGCAAACAGGCCGGTCACGATGGGCATCCAGAACCAGACCACCAGCGCGACCACGCAGGCATCATTTATCAAATGCAGCAGCAGGCTTCCCCGCATTGAGGGCAGCAGCATGCCGGTCAGCCAGGGCACCAGGTTGGTGCTGGGGAAGATAACCAGCAAGGTCATCAGGAACTGCTTCCAGCGCAGCGGCTGGCGCACGTTGACCGCCGGAGGGGTAAACCAGAACGCCGGTTCGGTACGGACTTCCGTACGATCGCCTTCATTGAGCAGGGGCGCGATTTCAGCAACCAGCTCGCGGCGCGTTTCTGACTGCGTCCAGGCATAGAGATGCTCAATGGTGTCGAAGCGAATAATCACGCTCCATAGATTCTGCCCGGCGCCCGGGCGGATGACGTTAGCGCCAAGGTGCCCGGGAAACTCCGCCGCCACGGGCATAATTTTTCCGAGCCACTCTTCATAGCGCTTACCGTGTTCAGGATCGAGCATATGACTGATGACCAGCGTTACCGATTTCTGTTGCGCCATTGGGAGTTCCTTGCTGCAGGTGAGTGACGGGATTTCCCCGCCAGCAGCCATAAATGACAATACACAAAATCATTCAAGCTGCGCCGGGGCGGGCAAACGAAGCCAGCAAAGAGGCAGCTTGAAGGACGATGACAATACACAAAATCATTCATGCTGCATCGAGGCGGGCAAACGAAGCCAACAAAGAGGCAGCTTGAAGGATGAAGTGTATTTAGGCCTGGCGCTCCGGCGCGCCGTGCACCATGGTGTACGCGTAATCCACCCCCATGCCGTACGCGCCGCTATGTTCGCGAACCAGATCCATGACCGCATCGTAGGTCTCTTTGCGCGACCAGTCGCGCTGGTACTCAAGCAGCACCTGCTGCCAGGTCACCGGCACCGCGCCGGCCTGCACCATCCGGTCAATCGAGCGTTCATGCGCATCGACGGAGGTTCCGCCGGAAGCGTCGGTCACAACGTACACTTCATATCCCTCTTCCAGCGCCATCAGCGCCGGGAAAGTCAGGCAGACTTCGGTCCACAGCGCGGAGATAATCAGTTTCTTACGCCCGGCGGCCTGTACCGCCTTAACAAAACCCGCATCTTCCCATGAGTTCATTGAGGTACGTTCTATCGGTTTAACCTGCGGATGCACGGCCAGCAATTCCGGCCAGATATAGCCGCTAAAGCTTTTTGTTTCCACGGAGGTATAAATCACCGGAACATTAAAAATCTTGCCCGCTTTAGCTAGCGCAACGGTATTATTTTTAAGCGTCTGGCGATCAATATTGGCGACACCAAAAGACATCTGGGGCTGGTGGTCAATAAAGATAAGAGTTGAGTTAGTTGGATCGATCAGTTCCCGAATAGACATAACATACCTTCTTAATCAATGAGTTAAAAAGAGACGATAAACGCTGCTGTGGGTCTGGATCGTGACGGATAAAGCATGGTGAGTATAGTCAGTAATTTCTAACGAGTTATTAAAGAAATTTTTCTGACTTATTTTAAAAATAAAAGGCAATAAATAAAAAACCCGCTATTAGTGAATAGGGTGATAATGATGTTTATCAAAAATTTGCGGGTAAGAGTTCTAAATTATTCACTGGTATTGAGCATCCGGCTTCGGTAAAACAGAGGGATTATTTATGACCGGTAAGCCGCCGATGCGCCTGAATCTTGATGTACTGCTGATCCTCGATGCCCTGGAGACCCACGGCTCTTTCGCCACCGCCGCGGAATCGCTCTATAAAACGCCCGCCGCCCTGAGCTACATGATCCAAAAGCTGGAAAGCGATCTCGGCATCACCCTGCTGGATCGCAGCGGACATCGGGCGAAGTTTACCGATACCGGTACAATGGTGCTGGAAAAGGGCCGGCTGCTGCTCAATGCGGCAAAGGATCTGGAAAAGCAGGCGGTTCAGCTGAATGCCGGCTGGGAGCGGGATCTCGCCATCGCCCTGGATGCCTCCTTCCCTTTCGATCGTTTGCTCCCGCTTATCGACGCGTTTTACGCGCAAAATCCGCAAACCCGCCTCAATTTTACCCACCACACGCTGGCGGGCGCCTGGGAAGAGCTGACCCGCAACGGGGCGGATATCATTCTTGGCGCGATTAACGAACCGCCAACCTCCGCCGAATGGTCGTGGAAAATGCTCGGAACGCTGGATAACGTATTTGTTGTCGCCCCCGGCCACCCGCTGGCGGAAACGGTACAGCCGCTGACCAACAAGCAGCTCAGCCTGCATCGCGCGGTGGTGATTAGCGATAGCGCCCGCTACTGTCACCCGCTCAACAGCAACCTTCTGACCGAGCAGTCACAAATTCGCGTCGATGATTTTGCCAGTAAAGTGGCGCTGCTGCGGGCCGGACTCGGCTGCGGTTTTCTCCCCCGCCACGTCGCCCAGCCGTGGCTGGCGAGCGGCGAGCTGGTGGAGAAAACCGTGATCTCTTTTCGCGAAAAGGATATCGCCTACATGGCCTGGCGCACGGATAACGACGGCCTGGCCCAGCGCTGGTGGCGGGAAGCCATTCTCGAAGAACCGTTTCTACACCAGCTTTATCCCTGACGGCTGAACCACACGCTGGCGGCGATGGCCGGAAGCGTCAGCACGCCGTCGTGCAGCGCGCCGCTGCCCTCTTTGAGCTGCCATTCGCCCACGTCCAGCAGCGGTGAATCCTCAACCACCACCTCACAGGCTTCACCGCGGTTGATAGCCACCAGCACGCGCTGATTTTTATAAACCCGGGCAAACACCACCACGTTTTCTTCGGCATAAATCACCTGACACCCGCCGTAGCGCAGCGCCTGGTTCGCCTTACGCAGCTTCGCCATGCGTTTATACAGCCCCAGCAGCGTCGCATCCTGCAAAGCCGGGTCCCACGGGAAGGGCTTGCGGCAGAAAGGATCGTTATTGCCATCAACGCCCACTTCGTCACCGTAGTAAATGCACGGCACCCCCGGCCAGCAGAACAGCCAGACCACCGCCAGCGGCAGACGCGCGACGTCCTTACCCAGCAGCGACTTAAAGCGCGCCGTATCGTGGCTATCAAGCTGGTTAAACATCCGCAGCTGCTGCTGGTGCGACAGCCCGGCGCGGTAGTTATCCATCCACGCCACGCAGGTTTGCGCATCTATCTTCTGCGGATCGTAAGAGATATCGGTATTCGCCAGGAAGCCCCACAGCGGGAAGGTAAACCCGCGATAGTTCATCGCCGCATCTTCGGCATCGGCCTGCAGCCACTGGCGCGCGTCGCCAAAATGTTCTCCAAAAACAAAGGATTCCGGCTGCGTCTCCTTCGCCGCCTGGGTTATACCGGCGATATGGCGCAGGTTATTACGCGCCCCGCCGCCTTCCCCCAGCATATGCACCACGTCCAGACGCCAGCCGTCCATGCTCCACGGCGCTTTCAGCCAGTGGCGCACGATGCTGTCTTCACCGGCGTAGATTTCATTGATCAGGCTGGTGGATTGATAATCCAGCTTCGGCAGGCTGGCGTAGCCCAGCCAGCTGTGCGCTTCGCCCTCTGGGGAAAAGGTGAACCAGTCGCGCCACGGTGAATCCGTGCTGTGGCAGGCGCCGCCGCTGCCGCGCTGGTGGCGGTCAAACCAGACGTGTGAATCTCCGGTGTGGTTGAAAACGCCGTCGAGGATCAGGCGCATCCCTTCCCGCTGCGTATTGTGCCGCAGGCGCAGCAGCGCGGCGTCACCGCCGAACTGCGGATCAACGCGACGATAATCTTCAGTGTCGTATTTATGCACGCTCGGCGCGACAAACACCGGATTCAGGTACAGCGCCGTGACGCCGAGCTGCTTGAGATACGGCAGCTTCTCGCTGATACCGTCCAGATCCCCGCCGTAGAAGGTTGAGCCGCCCGCCTCGCCGGTTAACGGTTCATCCCACTGTTTCTGAACAATATCCTGTCCGGCAGCGTGGTGATGGTAGGGCCGGTCCTGATCGGCTGCGCGCGGTTCGCTGCGCGCAAAGCGGTCAGGAAAGATTTGATAAAAGACCTGATCGGCAACCCACTGCGGGCCGCTGTCCGGCAGATCGACCGCAAACTGCTCCAGCCGCGCCGGCGGGAAGCGGTTAAAGCCCTGCGGGGTAAACCAGCGCTGCCGGTCGGCCCACAGCAGCTTGAAGCTATAGCGCCGACGCGGCTGGCCGCTGGCAAGATTAATCTCTCCGCGCCACGCGACGACGCCCGGCCGCGGCTCCTGGCGCAGACGGTGCATCGGCAGCGAAAGCTCTTCGTTGTCTTCTTCCGCGCGCAGCGTAACGCGCTGCGGCAACTCATCGCCGCTGACCCACAGGGTGATAAAGAGTCGTCCCTGCTGCTCCTTGATAAACGGGGCAACAGGCAGGTGCCATGCCTTCAACATCGTTATTCCTCTCTTTACAGAATGGGCACACCTTGCCACAGCGCGTATGCGTATGACTCATCATCGGCAGAATTATTGGGGGAGGAGAGCGGAGGAGGATATCGCTCAAGCGAAAATATCCCGCCGGCTAGCGCGAACATAGCCGGCGGGAGAGCGGCCCGCTTAGCGCGCCTGCGCCAGCTGGCGGTCACGGCGGGTTTTCAGCTTCCAGCCAACCAGCAGCAGCGCTATCCACGCAAAGCCGACGTACAGGGAAATACGCGTATCCGGATGGTAGCCAATCAGCGCAATGATAAAGACGAGGAACGCCAGGCCCACCGCCGTGGTCGCCACGCCGCCCGGCACTTTAAACTTCAGCGCTTTGGCCTCTTCCGGCGGCAGACGACGGCGGAAGGCAATCTGCGACAGCAGGATCATAATCCACACCCACACCGTCGCAAAGGTCGCCAGGGAGGCGATCACCAGGAAGACGTTTTCCGGCATGATGTAGTTCAGGTAGACCGCGAACAGCAGCGCGATGGTCATCACCATCACCGTCACCCACGGCACGCCGCGGCGCGACGTTTTGGCGAACATTTTAGGCGCACTGCCCTGCTCCGCCATGCCGTGCAGCATGCGCCCGACGCCGAATACGTCGCTGTTGATGGCCGAAAGCGAGGCGGTCAGCACCACGAAGTTAAGGATGCTGGCGGCAAAAGCGATGCCCATATGCTGGAAGGTTAAGACGAACGGGCTACCGTTAGTCCCGACCTGGTTCCACGGATAAATGGACATAATCACGAACAGCGTGCCCACGTAGAACACCAGAATACGCATCGGGACCGAGTTAATGGCGCGCGGGATGGATTTCTCCGGGTCTTCCGCTTCACCGGCGGTAATACCGATGATTTCAATTCCGCCGTAGGCGAACATCACCATCTGGAGCGACATCACCATCCCCAGCCAGCCGTTGCTGAAGAAGCCGCCGTTGCTCCACAGATTATGGATGCCGGTCGGCTGACCGCCGTTGCCGATCCCCCAGATAATGATGCCGAAACCGGCCAGAATCATGATGATAATGGTGGCGACTTTAAAGAAGGAGAACCAGAACTCCAGCTCGCCAAACACCTTCACGCTCATCAGGTTGACGGCGCAGATAATCAGCACCACGCTAAGCACCCAGATCCAGTGCGGGACCGTCGGGAACCAGACGCCCATATAGATGCCGAAGGCCGTCACGTCGGCGATGGCAACAATCAGGATTTCAAAGCAGTAGGTCCAGCCGGTGATATAGCCCGCCAGCGGGCCGAGGTAGTCCTGCGCATAGCGTGAAAATGAGCTGGCGGCGGGGTTATGCACCGACATCTCGCCCAGCGCGCGCATAATAATGTACGCCGCCACGCCGCCTATAATATAGGCCAGCAGCACGCTCGGGCCGGCCATCTTAATCGCATCTGCCGAACCATAGAACAGACCGGTGCCAATTGCCGAACCCAGCGCCATAAAGCGGATATGCCGAGTACTTAGCCCGCGCTTAAGTTTGTTACTACTTTCCATCGTATTCCATGCCGTTTTTTCTCCTTTAGCCTTCGCCGGACGAAGATCAAAAGAGGATTACCTGAAAAACAAAAAACCACGGGACCTGAAGTCCCGTGGTTTAACACTGATTTTAAACGCCGGCTAGTGCGCGCTGGATGTCACCTGACGCCCTACGGCGCGATCCCAGACCACCGCCAGAACCACCATCACGGCGGTCGGCATCAGCCAGGCCAGCCCCTGCTCTGCCAAAGGCAGACGCGCGGTCCACGCTGGCAGCATATCGGCAAACGCCGACGTTTTAATGCCGTCAATAATACCAAACATCAGGCTGATAAACATGGCCGGCGCAATAACGCGGGACGAATTATGCCACCAGTTGCGGGTAAAGCTTAATACCACCAGTGCGATACACGGCGGATAGATAGCCGTCAGCACCGGGATCGAAATCTGAATCAGGTGGCTCAGCCCCAGGTTGGAGACCGCCATCGAGAAGATGCCGAGAATAAACACCAGCGAGCGGTAGGAGAGCGGCAGGTACTGGGCGAAAAACTCCGCGCAGGCGCAGGTCAGGCCAACCGCGGTAACCAGGCAGGCAATGAAAATCAGCGCCGCCAGCATAAAGCTCCCCGCGCCGCCAAAGGTGTGCTGGACATACGAGTGCAGAATGGCCGCGCCGTTAGCCGACTGATCGACCAGGGTCGCGCTGTCGGAGCCGAGGCGGAACAACGCCAGATACAGTAACGTCAGGCCGACGCCCGCCATCAGGCCAGCCCACACGGTATAGCGGGTCAGCAGGCGCGCTTCGCTGACGCCGCGAGAGCGCGCGGCGTTAACAATCACGATCCCGAAGACCATCGCGCCGAGGGTATCCATAGTCAGATAGCCGTTGACGAAGCCGTTTGAGAACGGCGCGGTGCGGTAGGCTTCCAGCGCGTTGCTGATCGGGCCGGCGGGCCAAATAATCGCCGCGACGGAGAGAATAATCAGCGCAATGATTTTCAGCGGCGCGAGGAAGTTCCCGACGGTATCCAGCAGCTTGCCGGGATATAACGAAACGAGGATCACCAAGGCAAAATAGATGACGCTGTAAATCATCAGCGGCATCGCGCCATCGCCGGTCAGCGGGGCAATACCCACCTCAAAGGAGACCGTCGCGGTACGCGGAGTCGCGAACAGCGGCCCCACCGCCAGATAGCAGACCACGGCCAGCAGGATCCCCGCCACTTTACCAATCGGGGTGCTCAGGCTTTCAACGCCGCCGCCGACTTTCGCCAGCGCCACGACCGTCAGCACCGGTAAACCCACGGCGGTGATCAGAAAGCCGATAGCGGCGGTCCAGACGTGTTCACCAGCCTGTAAACCAACCATTGGGGGGAAGATGATGTTGCCTGCACCGACGAACAGCGCGAAGGTCATAAAGCCCAACGCTATGATGTCGCGAGATTTTAACTGATGGGTCATAAATTCATACTGCCTGTGGATGTGGTGGTGTTAAACGGAAAAATACCGTGCCTTCCCTTAGGGATGATACAGCGGCTATTGCCGGAAACTCAGCGAGATATGCTCCCGAAGCGGCGTGGGAAAGAATTGTTTTTTGAATTACCACGCAAAAACAGTCTGTCTACGACTGCATGGGGCGCAATTTAAACGCTTATAACGTTTTAAAGCAAGGCGGGATCGTAAAAGCAGATGATTATGCTAAGTCTGCATTAATACCTGGCTTTATTAACCATGATGAAGGAAAACATATGGCTAATCATGCGAACAAAAAAGCAGCGGACGTTCGTTAATTACGCAGCTGAAAATTGACTGCAAACGAAAATGACCAGCCTAAGCTGGTCATTGACAAGTTATGTTGACAGAGCGGCGGTTAGTCGCTTTTTTTGGCAATCAAACGTTCCGGCAGCAGGAAGCTAAACCGCGTTCCCTTGCCGGGCGTGCTCTCAATATCCAGCCGGCTGTCGTGATGATTAACCGCATGTTTCACGATCGCCAGCCCCAGACCGCTGCCTCCGGTTTGCCGCGAGCGCGCTTTATCCACGCGATAGAAGCGCTCGGTGAGCCGCGGAATGTGCTCGGGCGCAATCCCCGGGCCGTTATCCTCAACGCTAAACAGCGCGCCGTGCGGCGCTTTCTGCCAGCTGACGGTAATCTCCGTGCCCTCCGGAGTATGGTTGATCGCGTTATACACCAGATTCGAGATCGCGCTGCGCAGCTGCTCATCATTACCGAGAACCTGCAGCGACTCATCGACCACAAAGTGCAGCGTATGCTTTTTCTGGCTGAGAGTTTGCGCCTCCCGCTCGACAACCCGCAGCATCATCGGTACGTCGATTTTGTCGTTCATCGCCAGAACCGGGGCCGCCTCAATGCGCGATAGCGTCAGCAGCTGTTTAACTAACCCCTCCATACGCTGGGTTTGCTCACGCATGGTATGCAGGGCTTTTTCCCGCGTCACCCCTTCCAGCACCTGCTCCTGCATCATCTCCAGATACCCCTGCAGCACCGTTAGCGGCGTGCGCAGCTCGTGGCTGACGTTAGCAAAAAAGTTGCGCCGCGCCCCTTCAAGCTGGTGCATCTGCGTCACGTCGCGCGCCACCATCAGCATCTGCTTGTCGCTGTAGGGCATCACGCGAATTTCCAGATGACGGGAGTTATTAAGGATCAGATTGAGCGGTTTACTGAAATCCTTGTTTTTTAGGTAGTTGGCAAATTCAGGGTAGCGCAGGAGGTTAAGGATGTTTTGTCCGCTATCGTCCGGCCAGCGCAGATTGAGGATCTGCTGTGCAAGGCCGTTACACCAGAAGATCGCCCCCTCCTCCGTGGTCAGCACCACCGCATCGGGCAGCGATTCCGCCCCGCTGCGAAAGCGTTTGATCAGGCTGCCCAGCTCGCGTCGGCGTTTTTTATTACGCATCTGCATCTGGTGGAGGCCGTACAGCAGCGGTTCCCAGCTGCCGCTTCCCGGCGGTGGCGTCATGCTGCGGTCCACCCACAGCCACCATGAGAGGCGTAACAAATTCCAGAAATGCCAGATAAGAAGTCCGGTCACCGCCGCCAGTAAAAACCACGGCAAATGACCAAATACCGCCCCGAGAATCAGGGCCGGGATACAACATAAGAAAAGCTCAAGCGCCAGCCTTTTCCATGACAGCCGTTCCAGCACGGTTCACACTCCTGTCGACATTCAGAAACGGGCGGAGAAACGATATCCCGTGCCGCGAACCGTTTGTACCATCCGGTCATGGCCACTCTGTTCCAGCGCTTTACGCAGACGGCGAATATGCACGTCTACCGTTCGGTCTTCTACATACACGTTGGTCCCCCAGACGTGATTCAGCAGCTGCTCGCGGCTGTATACGCGTTCCGGGTGGGTCATAAAGAAGTGTAATAACTTAAACTCGGTCGGCCCCATGTCCAGCGGGTTTTCACCGGTCATCACGCGATGGGAGGAAGGATCGAGACTCAGCCCCTGCATTTCAATCACCTCTTCCACCGCCATCGGTGAGATTCGCCGCATCACGGCTTTGATTCGCGCCACCAGCTCTTTCGGCGAGAAAGGCTTGGTGATGTAATCATCGGCGCCGGTCTCCAGGCCACGAACGCGATCTTCCTCTTCGCCGCGAGCGGTTAGCATGACCACCGGAATATCGCGGGTCATCGCCTCACGCTTGAGCAGTTTAATAAACTGCAGACCCGATCCGCCTGGCAGCATCCAGTCAAGGAGAATCAGATCAGGCCAGGGTTCATTGAGTTGGTTCACCGCGCTGTCATAATCTTCCGCCTCGACGGGCTGAAAGCCGTTTTGCTCCAGAACAAAGCAGACCATTTCGCGGATTGGAGCTTCATCTTCAACGACCAGAATTCTTCTCGCCATTATTTACCCTGTATTTTTTAGCCATCAGTATAGAGTGCGGCGCCATTATGCGTCAGTTTTGTGACAGATTTATGAAAAAAAATGGCCGTATGACGATCGAGGATTTTGAATTGTGACACGCACTTAACTCCCCTTCCGTCGATGGTATAATGGCGGCAACGCTCTTAGGCTACGGAATATTTATGCGCATCATTCACACCTCTGACTGGCATCTCGGGCAAAACTTTTACAGCAAAAGCCGCGCCGCTGAGCATGCGGCCTTTCTCGACTGGCTGCTGGCCAGCGCGCAGGAGCACGAGGTCGATGCCATTATTGTCGCCGGCGATATCTTTGATACCGGCTCGCCGCCGAGCTACGCCCGCGAGCTGTATAACCACTTCGTGGTTCAGCTTCAGCAAACCGGCTGTCGGCTGGTGGTGCTGGCGGGCAACCATGATTCGGTCGCCACGCTGAATGAATCGCGCGACATCCTGGCCTTTTTAAAAACCACGGTCGTGGCTAACGCCGGCCACGCTCCCTTCGTTCTGCCGCTGCGCGACGGCGCGCCGGGCGCAATATTCTGCCCGGTCCCCTTCCTGCGCCCGCGCGAGCTGGTCACCAGCCAGGCCGGGCACTCCAGCGGTGAAAAGCAGCAGCTGCTGCTCACCGCCATCAGCGACTATTATCAGCAGCAGTACCAGCAGGCCTGCGCCCTGCGCGGCGACCGAACGCTGCCGATTATCGCCAGCGGCCACCTGACCACCGTCGGCGCCAGCAAAAGCGATGCGGTGCGCGAGATCTATATCGGCACCCTCGATGCCTTCCCGGCCAGCCATTTCCCTCCTGCAGACTATATCGCGCTGGGTCATATCCACCGGGCGCAGATCGTCGGCGGCTGCGAGCATATACGCTACAGCGGTTCACCAATCTCCCTGAGCTTTGATGAGACCGGGAAAAATAAAAGCGTCAATCTGGTGACCTTTACCGACGGCCGCCTGACGGACGTTAGCCCGCTGACGGTGCCGATAGTCCAGCCGCTGGCGGTGCTAAAAGGCGATTTTGCCAGCATCAGCGAACAGCTTGACCAGTGGCAGGATAGCGCGGGGCTGCCCGCCACCTGGCTGGATATTGAAATCACCAGCGACGAATACCTGCACGATATTCAGCGCCAGATTCAGACCCGCTGCGAAGAGCTGCCGGTCGAAGTGCTGCTGGTGCGCCGCAGCCGCGCCCAGCGCGAGCGCATCCTGGCCGGAGAGCGGCGGGAAACCCTCAGCGAACTGCGGGTTGAGGACGTTTTTGCCCGTCGCCTGGCCCTGGAGAGTCTCGAAGAGCAGCAGCAGCAGCGCCTCGAACAGCTGTTTAACGAAACGCTGCACAGCCTGAACGGTGAGGAGCACCTGTGAAAATTCTGAGTCTGCGCCTGAAAAACCTTAACTCATTGAAAGGCGAGTGGAAAATCGACTTCACCGCCGAACCGTTCGCCAGCAACGGGCTGTTTGCGATCGTCGGGCCGACGGGCGCCGGAAAAACGACGCTGCTGGACGCTATCTGCCTCGCGCTGTACCACGAAACGCCGCGCCTGAGCAGCGTGTCGCAATCGCAAAACGATCTGATGACCCGCAATACCGCCGAATGCCTGGCAGAAGTTGAATTTGAGGTAAAAGGCACCGCCTACCGCGCCTTCTGGAGCCAGAACCGCGCGCGCAACCAGCCCGACGGCAACCTGCAGGCGCCCCGTGTCGAGCTGGCCCGCTGCGACGATGGGCAAATCCTTGCCGACAAAGTCAAAGACAAGCTGGAGATGACCGCCTCGCTCACCGGCCTCGATTACGGCCGCTTTACCCGCTCGATGCTCCTCTCCCAGGGCCAGTTCGCCGCCTTTCTTAACGCCAAACCCAAAGAGCGCGCGGAGCTGCTGGAAGAGCTCACCGGCACCGAAATTTACGGTCAGATCTCCGCCCAGGTGTTTGAAAAGCACAAGCTCGCCCGCAGCGAGCTGGAAAAACTGCAGGCCCAGGCCTCCGGCGTTGTGCTGTTAAGCGATGAGCAGCAGCAGGTGCTGCAGCAAAGTTTGCAAGTACTTACTGCTGAAGAACAGCAGCGGCTCGCCGAGCAGGCCCGCGAGCAAAATACGCGGCAATGGCTGCTGCGCCAGCAGGAGCTAAGCCGCGACCAGATCCAGACCGAGGCGCGACTGCGCGAGGCGCAGCAGGCGCTGGAGCAGGCCCGGCCGCAGCTTGCGGCGCTGGAGCAGGCCCAGCCTGCCGACCAGCTGCGTCCGCTGTGGACCCGACAGCAGGAGCAGGCCGCCGCGCTGGCGCAGACCCGCCGCCAGGTGGAAGAAGTAAATACTCGCTTACACGAACGGCTGCGTCTGCGGGCAGGTATTCGTCTCGCGGCGCGACAGCAAACGAGCCAGCTGCAGCAGACCCACCAGTCGCTCGCCGAATGGCTGCAGGCCAACGACCGCTATCGTCAGTGGGGCAATGCCCTGGCAGGCTGGCGGGCGGCGTTCCAGCAGCAGGCGCGCGACGCGCAGCAGCAGGCCGGGCTGGAGCAGCGGCTGGCGGAAACCCGCCGTCGGCTCGGCGAACTGCCGCCGGCGACGCTGGCGCTGGATGCCGATCGGGTTCGCGACGACCTTGCCCGCCACGCCGCCGCCCGCCCGCAGCGTCAGCAGCTGGCAGCCCTGCACAGCCGTCTGCTGCCCCTGCGCCAGCGCCTCAGCCAGCTGCAGGCGACAGAGCAGGCCGGCCGCGAGGAGCGGGAGAAGCTGGAAACGACGCTGACCCAGCGGCGCCAGGCTTATAAAGATAAAAACCAGCAGTTCAGCGATGTAAAAGCCATTTGCGAGCTGGAAGCGCGGATTGCCGGACTGGAAGAGGAGCGCGCGCGCCTGCAGCCCGGCGCGCCTTGCCCGCTCTGCGGCTCCTGCGAACACCCGGCAGTCGCCGAATATCGGGCGCTGACGCCCGGCGTTAATCAGGCCCGCCGCGAAGCCCTGGAGCGCGAGGTTAAACAGCTGGCGGAAGAAGGCGCCCAGCTGCGCGGCGAGCTGGATGCGCTGTTGAAACAACAACTTAAACAAAAAGAGGAGCGAGAATCGCTGCTCCAGCAGGAGCAAGCGCTTACCTCTCAGTGGCAGGCCGTCACCGGCGAACTGCGCATTGACCTGCAGCCAGAGGAGGATATTTCCGGCTGGCTGGAGGCCCAGCAGGAGCTGGAGCAGCAGCTGTATCAGCATCAGCAGCGGCTGGCCTGGCAGACCCAGCAGCAGGAGTGCGAGCTGCAGCTACAGCAGCTGCGCCAGGAGCTGACGCAGCGTCATAGCGCCCTGAACGGCGAGCTCGCGGCGTTTACCCTCAGCGCACCGGAGGCTGAACAGGCGGCGGTCTGGCTGGCCCAGCGCGAGGAGGAAACCCGCAGCTGGCAGGCCAAACACGATGAATCCGTCACCCTGCAGGAGCGCCTGCAGCAGCTGATCCCCCTGCTGGAGACGCTGCCGGAGACGGAAGAGGCGGTAGCGCCCGCGCCGCTTGAGGGCTGGCGCCAGGTGCACGACGACTGCCTGGCGCTGCAGAGCCAGTGGCGCACTCTTGGCCAGCAGGAGAGCCAGCAGCTGCGGCTGCTGACAGAAACGCAGGGCCAGTTCGCCGCCGCCCTCGCCGCCAGCCCGTTTGCCGACCAGCAGGCGTTTCTCGACGCCCTGCTCGATGAGGAGACCCGTCAGCGCCTGGAGCAGTTCAGGCAAACGCTGGAAAATACGCTCCAGCAAAATAGCGCGCTCGCCCTGCGGGCCCGCGAAGCGCTGGCGCAGCATCGGCAGCAGCCGCCGGCGGATGCCGACATCACCCAGCCGGTAGAAGAGATTGAGGCCCGCTTGCGGCAGCTGGCCCTGCTGCTGCGGGAAAATAGCGCCCGTCAGGGGGAGATCCGCCAGCAGCTGAAGCAGAATGCCGAGAATCAGCAGCGCCAGCAGGCGCTGCAGCAGGAGATCGCGCTCGCCGCGCGGCAGCTGGAGGACTGGGCGTGGCTCAATTCGCTAATTGGCTCCAAAGAAGGCGATAAATTCCGTAAATTTGCCCAGGGGCTGACGCTGGATAACCTTGTCTGGCTGGCGAACCATCAGCTCAACCGCCTGCACGGCCGCTATCAGCTGCAGCGAAAAGCCAGCGAAGCGCTGGAGCTGGAGGTGGTCGATACCTGGCAGGCAGATGCGGTGCGCGATACCCGCACCCTCTCCGGCGGCGAAAGCTTCCTCGTCAGCCTTGCGCTGGCGCTGGCGCTATCCGATCTGGTGAGTCATAAAACGCGCATTGATTCGCTGTTCCTTGACGAAGGGTTCGGCACTCTCGATAGCGAAACGCTGGATACCGCGCTGGATGCGCTGGATGCCCTCAACGCCAGCGGTAAGGCGATCGGCGTGATTAGCCACGTCGAAGCGATGAAAGAGCGCATCCCTGTGCAGATCAAGGTGAAGAAAATCAACGGGCTGGGATACAGCCGTCTCGATAAGGCCTACGCGGTGGAGTAAAGGTCCACCCGGCTTCCCGGCAGCGCGGCGCCGCCGGGAGACCGGGACGACGAGCCTCTCCTCAGCCGTCTACAGCGGCCACAGCCAGGCCGCGCCGCGCACGCCGCTGGAATCACCGTGCAGCGCTTTGCGGATCGGCGTTTCGCACTCGCCGCCAAACACCCACGGTTTAACCAGCGCGGGCACCGTCTGGTACAGGCGCTCGACGTTGCTCATTCCGCCGCCGAGCACGATCACGTCCGGGTCGAGGATATTCACCACATGAGCCAACGACTTCGCCAGCCGCATCTCATAGCGGCTCAGCGCCAGTTCCGCCAGCGGGTCCTGCTCGCTAACGCGCTGCACGATCTCACTGCCTTTTAACGGCTGACCGCCCAGTCGCCGATAGTCGGTGGCAAAGCCGGTGCCGGAGATAAAGGTTTCGATACATCCCTGCTTTGCGCAGTAGCACGGAACCTCCGCGCGATAGCGCAGCTCATCCTCGTCCATCCACGGCAGCGGGTTATGTCCCCACTCGCCGGCGGCGCCGTTGCCGCCAATGTGCGAACGACCGTTAAACGCTACTCCGGCGCCGCAGCCGGTGCCGATAATGACCGCAAATACGGTCTGAGCGCCCGCCGCGGCGCCGTCCACCGCTTCCGAAACCGCCAGACAGTTGGCATCATTCGCCAGCCGCACTTCGCGATTCAGCCTCTGGCTCAGGTCTTTATCAAACGGCTGGCCGTTGAGCCAGGTGGAATTGGCATTTTTTACCACGCCGGTATACGGCGAAATCGAACCGGGGATCCCCATTCCAACGCTGCCGCGCTCTCCGGTCGCCTGCTCTGCCATATCGACCAGGGTGGCAATATTCTCTATCGTTTGCCGGTAATCATCCCGCGGAGTCGGCAAACGGTGGCGAAATAGCTGCTCTCCCTTATCGCTCAGGGCAATGACTTCCGTTTTCGTGCCGCCTAAATCAATACCAATACGCACTGTAAGCTCCTCTCCCCGATTAACAATGCAAGCATAGCGACAATTCGCTATCATGCCCGCTGGATTTAACGACAAAGCCGTGGAAATTATCATGCTGTGGTTCAAAAATTTAATGGTTTACCGTCTCAGCCGCGACATTTCCCTGCGTGCCGAGGAGATGGAAAAACAGCTGGCCGAGCTGACGTTTACTCCTTGTGGTAGCCAGGATATGGCGAAAACCGGTTGGGTATCGCCGATGGGATCGCACAGCGATGCGCTGACGCACACGACAAACGGCCAGATCGTTATCTGCGCGCGTAAAGAAGAAAAGATCCTGCCGTCGCCGGTGATCAAACAGGCGCTGGAAGCGAAGATCTTCAAGCTGGAAGCCGAACAGGGCCGTAAGCTGAAGAAAACCGAAAAAGATTCGCTGAAAGACGAAGTGCTGCACTCGCTGCTGCCGCGCGCTTTCAGCCGCTTCAGCCAGACCATGATGTGGATCGACACCGTCAACGGCCTGATCATGGTGGACTGCGCCAGCGCCAAAAAAGCGGAAGATACGCTGGCCCTGCTGCGCAAAACCTTAGGATCGCTGCCGGTTGTTCCGCTGGCGCTGGAAAACCCGATCGAGCTGACGCTCACCGAATGGGTGCGCTCCGGCACCGTGGCGCAAGGCTTCCAGCTGCTGGATGAGGCCGAGCTGAAGGCCATGCTGGAAGACGGCGGCGTGATCCGCGCGAAGAAGCAGGATCTGGTCAGCGACGAAATTGCCGTGCACATTGAAGCCGGGAAAGTCGTCACCAAGCTGGCGCTCGACTGGCAGCAGCGTATTCAGTTCCTGATGTGCGACGATGGATCAATCAAGCGCCTGAAGTTCTGTGACGAACTGCGCGATCAGAACGAAGATATCGATCGGGAAGATTTTGCCCAGCGCTTTGATGCCGACTTTATTCTGATGACCGGCGAACTGGCCGCGCTGATTCAGAATCTGGTGGAAGGCCTGGGCGGAGAAGCCCAGCGCTAATCAGCTGAATGACATCCGCAGAATCAATCGATTAAGCGGATCTTCATCCTGCCGCGCTGCGGCAGGATGGCAGAATCTGAATTACAGATAGCGGCACAGATAGGACGTTGGCTCAGCAACCTGCAGATGGAACTCGCTGCTGCCCGGAACGTTGAATACTTCACCGGCGGCATACACTTTCCACTCGGTTTCCCCAGGCAGCAGAACGTTCAGCGCACCGCTGACCACGGTCATCTCTTCCGGCTGTGCGGTTCCAAAGGTATATTCACCTTCCGCCATCACGCCCACGCTCGCGCGGCCCGTACTGCTACTGGTGAAACCAATCGATTTCACTTTTCCATCGAAGTATTCATTACTTTGAAGCATAAACAAGCCCTTATGATCTTTTGTTGAAACCTCAATATAGGGGGCGCTCCTCGTTTCTGTCACGTAAAATTAACGCGTAATGCCCATCCTGTGACGCGGGATGGCCGCGGCGACCGCGTTTGCCTACCGGTCAGGGTGCGCCGGAGCGCCGGCAGCCGCAAAACGGCTTAAACCAAAAGTTCTGCCGCCAGCCGCGAAACCAGCACATTGGAGAGCAGAACCGGCACGTCCAGCGCTTTTTGCAGCACGTCCCGATGGTGCTGATGGTAGCCGAGGCAGTCCAGCACCAGCACGTCGGCCCCCTGTTCCAGCAGCGCCCTTCCGGCATCGAGCAAATCGCTATCGCCGCCGCTAACCGGATTCGCCAGCGCGTAGTACGGCGCGCTGTTCAGCGAGAGCCATTTTTGCTGCTGCAATGGCAGAGCGTCCGCGACGGGAACGATGACTCCCACCTGATGACCGTCGACAATCGACGCCACCAGCGGCGGAATAATTCGCTGTGGCTCCAGCAGGATAGCGTTGTGCGCCGTAAAGCCGCTGAGCATGTCGGAGCTCAACAGCAGGATGACGTCATATTCTTGCCGGTCGAGCACCGCGATAAGGTGCTTTAAATCACGTTCAATCTTCCACCGCGAGACCTCGGCCATGCGGTTGTCATTCAGTAAGGTAAGCAGGCGCTCGTCGTCGGGGTCAACGGCATAATCCTCCATAACCTCTTCGCGCGTCATTTTACCTAACAGGCTAATATGCGTGATCTGCTCTTCCCTGATATGTTCGGTTAAAAGCGGCAGGACTTCCGCCACCGGCACCACGCCAACGGTTAAAATGGCCATCGTCGTACTCATATCATCTACCTTTTCACTTCCACACCTTCAGCACAGGCTTACCGCATAATATCCGCCCCCCTGGTGGCTAAAAATCAACCGTCCAGAAGCGTAGCAGCTTAGCGCTCCAGTAGAGTGTAAAGATTCCGGATGAGTCAGGAGCTCTCCTGAAAAATCCGCACCTTAGGTATTCATTAGTACGCGTGATGAATTAAAAATGTGACGGACATCCTGTTTTACCCCCTGACTGAGCAAGCAGGTCGCCGCGCAGATCCGCTAATCAGCGGAGAGCGACGTAGTGAGCGGAGTCAAAAAAACCTGCCAGCGGTTTCACTGACAGGCAGCAGCGCAGAAGGAGGGTTACGATTTATCAGGGTCCTCATAGCGCCGTTTGGCGTCCAGCGCTTCGCTCTCGACAGGATGTTCGCTAATCAGTGAATCGGGGGTGGGATAATCGGCGCGCAGCTGGTACCAGGTCTCAGTCTGGCCCTTCTGACCTTTCTCAACGGCGACGACGCGCGCTTCTCGCGGATATGGCGGTCGGTCTGGCATAGCTCTTCCCTCTTTTAGCGTACGAGCTATAAAGTATAGATACCCGCGCTCTGTTTACCGTAGGTAAAGTCCTAACTCGCTCCGTTATCCGCCAGCCTGAAGGATTAATTAGCGACCGTACAGGCGCTCTGCAGCGTCGCCACAATCTGCCCGACCACCTCATCCGGCGCGGCGGTCGCATCAATGATATGGTGCGCGGTAGCCCGGTACAGCGCCTCCCTTTGTGCCAGCACTTCGCCAACTTCATCGCGGATCGGTTTGCCGGTCAGGGTCGGGCGCTGTTCGGTTTTCGGATACGCTTCAAGGCGGTCAATCAGGGCTGATACCGAGGCCTGGAGATAGATCACCACGCCGTTTTCGCGCATAAACTGACGGTTCTCTTCGATCAGCACAATGCCACCACCGGTGGCAATAACCGTTCCCGGCTGGGTGACCGCTTTTAGCGCCTGCGACTCCAGCTCGCGGAAGCGATCCCAGCCCTCCTGCTCGACGATCGTCGCGACCGTACGCTGCTCATGCGCCTGCAGGGCATGATCGGTATCGGTAAACTGGTAATTACGCGCCCGTGCCAGCGCGTGGCCGATCGTCGTTTTACCGCAGCCACGCGGACCGATGAGATAGATTGGCTGTGTCATTACCGAAGACCCTCTGGTTCCGCATTTTGCGGGAAAATGAATACGAAAAGTAAGCAATGATACCTGCAAAGCGGCGTCACGATAATCGTAAAATAAACGTTACAAATAATCAGATATTCCCTTTCATCATAGAGAGCAAAGGGATTTGGCATGTAAACTTATCATTGCATTAAATGTTGCGCCAGATTTACCGCTACTTAGGGATTATTTTTTAGCCGCTGGCTGGCGTAAACGGTAACACATTTATGCAAAGCTTTACGCTGCAACATATTTACAACATGGTCAGTTCAGACGCACTCTGACCGTAATTTATCAGTGTGACAGAGGAATGTATCATGCAATCTGAAGAACAACGCCTTATTGATGGGCTGTTTTCCCGACTAAAAGAGGCCGGGACGCAGAGCGCATCGCGCGATGCCAGCGCCGAGGAGCGGATTGCGCAGCACATCAAGGAGCAGCCGGCCGCCCCCTACTACATGGCGCAAACGATCCTCATTCAGGAAGCGGCGATTAAGCAGCTCAACGATCGTATCCAGTCGCTGGAAAGCCAGGTGACGCAGCTGCAGGCGGCAAAACCGAGCAGCGGCGGATTTCTCTCCGGCCTGTTCGGCGGCGGCCAGTCGCAGTCGCGTGGTTCCGACCCTATTCCGGGCGCGGAGCAGTACGGTCGGCCGCAGGCCAGCGCGCAGCCGCAGTATGCCCCGCAAATGCAGCCGCAGAACTATGCTCCTCAGGCGGCTCGCGGCGGCGGCTTTATGGCCGGCGCGCTCCAGACCGCCGCAGGCGTAGCGGGAGGCGTGGTGCTCGGCAACATGCTGACCAATATGTTCAGCGGATCGCATCCGCAGGAGATCGTCAATATCATTGAAGAGAAGCCGCAGGCTGACCTCACGCAGGCGGCGGATAGCAGCGCGTCGGACGATCTCTTCCGCCAGGACGACAATCAGTTCCTTGCGGATAACAGTACCTACAGCTCCGACTTCGACGCCGGTTTCGGCGATGACGACATCGGCAGCGATGACGATAGCTGGGTTTAAGCTACCTATCCTTAGTCTCTGAAAGCCACTTCTCCAGCGCGGCGGCAAACTGCTGACGGTCGCGCTGCGATAAGGTATCCGGGCCGCCGGTTTGCACGCCGCTGGCCCGCATCGTCTCCATAAAATCACGCATCGTCAGGCGCTCGCGAATGGTGGCCTCGCTGTAGCGCTCGCCGCGCGGATTGAGCGCCACGCCGCCTTTGGTCAGCACTTCGGCGGCCAGCGGAATATCGGCGGTAATCACCAGATCGCCCGGCTCACACAGGCGAACGATTTCATTATCGGCCACATCAAAGCCCTGCGGTACGCGTAGGGTACGAATAACGCGCGACGGCGGTACCCGCAGCGCCTGGTTTGCCACCAGCGTCATCGGCGTTTGCGTGCGCTCGGCGGCACGAAACAAAATTTCTTTAATCACGTTTGGACACGCGTCCGCATCAACCCAAATATGCATTCCAGCTCCTGTTGACGGAAAAGGGAGCTATTATTGTCACCTGCTTTTGTCCCCCGGGAAAGCTCCGGAGTGATAAGCTAGATAGCTCACGACAAAATAAGCACAGGAGAAGGGTGATGGAGAAGAAAATTGGCTTTATCGGCTGCGGTAATATGGGTAAGGCCATTCTCGGCGGCCTGATCGCCAGCGGGCAGGTACAGCCGGGACAAATTTGGGTCTACACCCCGTCGCCGGAAAAAGTGGCGGCCCTACGCGACCAGTACGGGATCAATGCGGCGGAGAGCGCCCAGGACGTTGCGCAGGTCGCGGATATCGTGTTCGGCGCGGTGAAGCCGGGGATTATGGTTAAAGTGCTGAGCGACGTCGCCTCCAGCCTGAACAAAGATTCTCTGGTGGTCTCCATCGCTGCGGGCGTCACCCTCGATCAGCTCGCGCGCGCGCTGGGACACGATCGCAAAATCGTCCGCGCCATGCCGAACACGCCGTCTCTGGTCAACGCGGGGATGACCTCGGTCACGCCTAACGCGCTGGTCACCAGCGAAGAAACCGCTGAAATTCTGACTATTTTCCGCTGCTTTGGTCAGGCTGAGATTATCGCGGAGCCGATGATCCATCCGGTGGTCGGCGTCAGCGGCTCCGCGCCGGCCTACGTATTTATGTTTATTGAAGCGATGGCTGATGCCGCCGTCCTCGGCGGAATGCCGCGGGCCCAGGCCTATAAGTTTGCCGCCCAGGCGGTGATGGGCTCGGCTAAAATGGTGCTGGAAAGCGGAGAGCATCCTGGTGCGCTGAAGGATATGGTGTGCTCGCCGGGCGGAACCACTATCGAGGCGGTTAGGGTGCTGGAAGAGAAAGGTTTCCGTTCAGCGGTGATCGAAGCGATGGTGAAATGCATGGAAAAATCAGAGAAGCTCAGCCGCTCCTGAAGCCAGGAATAATCGCGGGTGAGGCCTGGCCTCACCCGTTTCCACTACCCCTGTTTTTTCAGGCAGGCGCTCATAAATTTCTTACGGTCGTCCCCTTTCAGCGACTGCTGGGTCGCCTGGCCGTTACATTCGCCCATTTTTTGCTGCTGAGGCGTTAACCCTTTACTCTCCTGAGCCGGCGCATCTTTCTTCAGACAGCTGCTCATAAACGCTTTGCGCTCATCCCCTTTCAGCGATTTTGCCGACGCATCTTTGTTACAGACCGTCATTTTTTGCTGCTGGGGAGTCGGCGTTTTTTCCGCGGCACTTACCGCTGTGGCAAAGACCAAACCAAACAACAGGGCTACCAGTAATGTTATTTTCATCGCACCATCCTTCTGTGAGTCAATCTCTGTAAGTCTGGTCGCTGACGGGAAAAAAACCAGCCGGCGGCAGAAATTCGCCGCCGGCACGGGCTTAATTCAGACCCAGGGCAGCTTTCATGGTGTAGAACAGATCGGTTTGATCGGTTAAGCCCACTACGTTCGCGGCATGCGGGCCGTAGGCGGCGATACGCAGCTGCGTACCGGTATGCTCCATCGACTCTCCCTCGGAGTTACCGTAGCTCATCACCATCACCGAACCGTCTTTCGTGGTCAGCGCCTGAGTCAGGCCCGGCGCTTTCGAATCAGCGGGGATAATCTGGCTGGAATGCGCGTGATCGGCGGTCACCACCACCAGGGTGTTGCCATCTTTTTTGGCGAACTCCAGCGCTTTTTGCACCGCTTCGTCAAGATCGACGGTTTCGCCAATCTGGCCGCACGGGTTCGCCGCGTGATCCTGTTTGTCGATGGAGGCCCCTTCAACCTGCAGGAAGAAGCCCTTCTCATTGCTGCTCAGCAGGCTGATGGCTTTTTCCGTCATCTGCGCCAGCGTCGGCACCGAGGCGTCACGCTTCGCGTTCGGCGTGCAGGTCACCGCCGGCTTGTCGATATTGCCGTGCAGGGAGGCTTTAGGCCCTTCCCAGCGTACCGGCATATTACCGTCAGAAAACAGCCCCAGCAGCGGTTTGCCCTGGTTGGCTTCGCCGACCGCGGCCAGCGAAGTGGCGTCGGTGACAATCTGGTAGCCGCGAGCGACCGCCTGGTCATGCAGCGTTTTGCCCTGCCATTCACCGGCGGTGGCGGTTTCGGCGAACGTTTTAGCCCCGCCGCCTAGCGTTACGTCGGCGCGGGCGTTCAGCAGCTGCTCGGTAATCGAACCCTTGCCGCCTTTTTCCAGCGCGTTGGCCGGACATTTTTCGCTGGTGACGCTGGGACCGTAGCATTTACGTGAAGTCACGTGCGCCACCAGCGCGGCTGGGGTGGCGTCCTGCAGTTCGGCGGTAGAGACGTTGCCGGTAGCAAAGCCGGCGGCTTTCGCCAGCTCAAGGATGGTCTGGTGATCTTTTTCGTGGATATCGACACCCAGCGCGCCGTTATAGCTTTTTACGCCGGTGGTCCAGGCCGTCGCGGACGCGGCGGAATCGGTCACATAATCCGGCTTGCCGGTTTTCTTATCCAGAGAATAATGGGTGTACTGGCCGGTCAACGGCAGCGCATCAATACCTTTGAAGAAGCCGCCTGCGCCTTCGGCGTAATTGCGGGCGGCGGTAATTTCTGAATCCCCCATTCCGTCACCAATCAGCAAAATAATATTTTTCGCAGGTTTGTTGATTAATGAGGCCTGCAAAGCGGCAGTTTGGTCGCCGCTTAAACGACGAGCGCCGCCGGGAGTTGTGATATCTCCCTGGGCGGCGCGATTATCCAGAGCCGGGGCGGACGGGGTATCAGCATGAATAACCGGGGAAGCCAGCAGAGGCAGCAGGGCAATAAAGAGGGCGCTTAATTTCACTTTTGTCGTCTCCATGTAAAAATACTTAAAAAACAAAACGTGGGAGACTTTATAAAAGCGATGTGACAGTAAAATGACAGCATCCATACCTTGTCACTGGCGCTAGCTACGAGGATGCCGCAACAGCTTTTTTATATATTGCTGCAACCGCTGGGTATCGCGCTCATCGACCAGCGGGCCCGGGCTGGCCTGCTCTATAGCCTGTTCAATGTCGTGAATTAACGCCTGCTGCGCGTCCTGCGCCATATGCCTTAGCAGCGCCGTCACCACCACTTCCAGCGCCTCAACCTGCACCGTCAGCTCCTTTGTTTCCTCTTCCTTTTGTGCCAGATTTACCAGTAGCTCGGCAATGAGATTCTTCACAACGCTTTATCCTTAGGCGAGGTCAGTTGAGTTGCTATTTATGTCATACATTAGCCGTCGGATACCAGAATTATTTTTTTAAAATGATTACTTACCGCCATCAATATTAAGCGAAACGTTTTGCTCATTACTTATTTGGCATGAGGAATACCGCGAATACCGGCGTAATAATCTTCATAACTAAATTTAATAGATAAGAGTTAAAAAGAATATTGCTATTCAGCGGGCCCGGCAATAATTCCGGATGCCGAAAGGCGGTAAACCTGGCGGCACCTCGAGCATAGCTATGTAACGGGTCGGGACTCATGGACGAGGCCGGGCGCCGCAGGGTCAAGGCATCGGCAATTTTAAGCATGGCGCATATATAACTATAACGTATCGCCATAATATATCTGATAGCCCAAATTCACGCTGTCCGGCGCATCTTTACCGGCAAGTCTGGCGAGCAGTATTTCGCTGGCCGTTTTACCGATGTCATAACGTGGGGTAATGACGCTGGCTATTTTCTGCAAACTCGCGCGGCCAATTTCCAGCCCGTGAAAACCAGCAATAGCCATCTCCTGCGGCACCGCTTTACCCTGCGACTGGCATTCAAGCAATACGCCAACCGCCAGATCGTCATTGGTACAAAAAATCGCGTCGATACCCGGGCACGACTGCTGCATTTTCAGGAACATCTGCCGCCCAAGGGCGACCGAAGAAATAGTACGCGGAGCCATATGATACGCCTTCAGGCCATGAGCCTGCAGCGCCAGTTCGGTACCGCGAAAACGACTCAGATCGCGGGGATCGTCCATTGAGCCAAAAAAGGCGATTGACCGTTTGCCGCTTTCGAGAAAAGCGTTGGTCATGTCCCATGCGGCCTTTTCGTTATCGAATCCCACCTGAATATCAAGCTGCTGGCCACCGAAGTCCATCAGTTCCGCAACCGGAATACCGCTCGCGCGTACGTATTGGATCATGCGATCGCTATGCTGCTTGCCGGTCAGGATCAGGCCATCGATATTATATGAAAGCAGGTTGAGCACTTCGCGCTCTTCGCGCTGCGGGTCATATTCGTAGTTAGCGATCAGGGTCTGGTACTGATGCGCGGAAGTCACCGACTCAATACCGGCCAGCACGTCGGCGAAAATCTGATTGCGAAAGGAGGGGATCAGCACGCCGATTGTTTTACTGCGCGCGTTGAGCAGGATTTCCGGTGCCCGGTTAGGGATGTAGTTATTCTCTTCCATGACTTTAGAAATAAGCTCGCGGCTGCGCTGCGACACCTGGCCTGGGTCGCGCAAATAGCGGCTCACCGTCATTTTATTAAGCCCCGCCAGGTTGGCGATATCCTGTAATGTCATCCGGCTGTTTTTCATCAGGTTCTCTACGACAAACGACTTATGTGCTCGCAGAGAACCTTACCACAGCAGCTACGGTTTATGTTAACCCGCAACCTTTTTTGCCGTTACCAGTGATGAAGAGGGTTCATTATTGGCACGCACGTTATACATCAGCACCACCGAGGCCAGCAGCGCGATAGCCATAAAGGTGTAAGAAACGCCGGGACCGCCCGTAACGCCATTCAAATAGCCAACCAGCCACGCGCCGAGGAAAGCACCAAGCGCCCCGAAGCTGTTAATCAGCCCCATAGAAACGCCGGAGACGTTACGCGGCAGCAGCTCAGGAATCAGCGCAAAGAAAGGACCGTACGGCGCGTACATGCAGGCGGCGGCAATCACCAGCAGCGCATAAGAGAACCAGAATGCCTGGTTGCCCACCATCCATGAACCGAAGAAGGCAATAGCGGCGATCAGTAACAATGGCCAAATGAACAGCTTACGATTCTGGAACTTGTCCGACAGCCAGGAGACCGTCAGCATTAATATAATGGCAGCCAGATACGGCACGGCCGCCAGCCAGCCTACCGCCACAATATCCATCTGTGCGGCATTTTTCAGAATCGACGGCATCCACATCATAAAACCGTACACGCCGATGCTCCACAGCGCATGCACGGCGCACAGCATAATGACGTTGCGCGACCGCAGCGCTTCGCCATAATTACGTACCGGCTTGATATTACTCTGTTCGCTATCCATCGCCTGCTGCAGAGTCTGTTTTTCCTGCTCATTCAGCCAGGAGACCTCTGAGGGTTTATCGCGAACCAGTATCCACCAGCATACCGCCCACAGGACCGCCGGAATGCCTTCGATAATAAACATCTCCCGCCAGCCCCAGGACTGAATCAGGTAGCCGGAAACGATAGACATCCACAGCACGGTCACCGGATTACCGAGGATCAGGAAGGTATTGGCACGCGAACGCTCGGTTTTGGTAAACCAGTTGCTGATATAAATCAGCATCGCTGGCATCACCGCCGCCTCGACCACGCCGAGGGTAAAGCGAATAGCCATCAACATCGGAATATTACTGACAAATCCGGTCGCCGCCGCGCAGACGCCCCATAATATAAGGCTGCAAAAAATCATTTTGCGCACGCTGCGCTTTACGGCATATATCGCGCCGGGAACCTGGAAAAAGAAATAGCCGAGAAAAAAGAGCGCACCAATCAGCGACGCAGTCCCTTTGGTTATACCTAAATCATTCTCAATTCCCGCCGCGGCGGCAAATCCGTAATTCGCGCGGTCAAGATATGCCAGACTATAGGTAATAAAAATGATGGGCATTAAATACCACCAGCGACGCGCTGGTAACTTCGCGAGCATTTGCATAAGCAATCCTCAGATTATGATCGTAATCAACCGGGTTTAATTATTACTTCAGCTTAATTTTATTAACTGCGCCTAAAAACAATAGCGATGCAGCCTGAAATATAGTGAGAATTAGACTGCGGCTAGCATCCCGCCGTCGACAAACAACACATGACCGTTAACGAAGTTTGCCGCCGGAGAGGCCAGATACACCGCAGCGCCAATCAGCTCTTCCGGTTTTCCCCAGCGGGCCGCCGGCGTACGCTGATACAGCCACGCGGAAAACGCCTCGTCGTCCACCAGCGCAGCCGTCATCTCGGTAGCAAAATAGCCGGGTGCAATGCCATTAACCTGAATATTATATTCCGCCAGTTCCACGCACATTCCGCGGGTTAGCATTTTAACCGCCCCTTTCGATGCGGCATAAGGGGTAATGGTTTTTCGACCTAATTCACTTTGCATCGAGCAAATATTTATTATTTTACCCGCACGACGTGTCATCATATATTTAGCAACCTGCTGCGAGACGAGGAATACGCCTTTCTGGTTAACTTCAATAACCCGATCCCACTCCTCTTCGGGGAATTCAGTAAAAGGATATCGACGCTGGATCCCGGCGTTATTAATTAAAATATCTATCGCACCAATTTCCTGCTCAATACGGGTAATCCCACGCTCAATCTCCGCCGCCTTAGTCACATCAAATGCGCATCCCACTGCGCGATAGCCTCGGGCAACCAGCGCCTGCGCGGCCTGGTCCGCACGCTGCTGAGTCCGATCGTTGATAATGATCTCCGCGCCGTACTCTGCAAGGCCGCCGGCCAGCAGATTGCCAATCCCCTGAGCAGAACCGGTGATGAGCGCTCGTTTCCCTGACAAATCGAATAAATTTCTCATAAAACCTCTTTCCAGATAGCTGTTACGCGTAACTGTATACGCGTAACAGCTACAAATAGAAGGGGCGAAGAGGTGAAAATGATCATTTTGTGATCGGAGATACATTTATAACCGAGAGATATCGGTAACCGGCATTTACGCTGTGACGTAAATACCGGCAGAAGGGAGGAGTGTGATTAAGCCGTCGTTTGGCGGCTGCGCCGCAGCATAACGGCCAGCTGCCAAAGGTTAATAAGGACGATAATCGCCGTGGCGATAAACACCCAGCGGAAGCCGGCCATTGCCGATACCGAGGCGCCAATCAGCGGCCCGACCACGTTCCCCAGATACATAAACGACTGGTTGTAGCCGAAGATGCGTCCGGTAACGCTATCGCTGCAGTATTTGAGCAGCAGGGTTTGCACCGCGGGCAGCATCGCGCCGTCGGCAAAGCCAAGCATGAAGCGCAGCACGCCCAGCTGCAGCGGCGTGGTCACGAACGACATCGCGAAGAACATCACCACCGCGCAGCACAGCGTCGCCAGCAGGATACGCGAGGTTCCGATCCGATCGCCAAGCTTGCCTAAACGCGGGGCCGAGATCAGCGCCGAAACGCCCGGCACGGCGGCAATCATTCCGGCGAGGAAGGCAATATTATTACTCTCCGGGGCCATCGATTTGATAAACAGCGCCAGAATCGGGCCGATTGAACCGTTGCACAGCTGGATCACCAGGGTCGTGAAGAACAGGCTAATAACCAGGCCAGGATACGGCAGCGAAGCAAATACCTCTCTGCCGCTTAAGCGATCCGCTTTGTTGACCTGCGGGCGCACGCCCTCTTTAATCAGGAACAGCGTCACCAGGAAGCTCACCGTCAGCAAAATGGCGGTAATGATAAATACCATTCGCAGCCCAACGTGGTCGGCAAGGAAGCCCCCCAGCAGCGGTCCGCCGATTACGCCGCTAATTTGCGCCGTCGACAGGGTACTGAGCGCCCAGCCGCTGCGCTCTCGCGGTACCTGGGAGGCCACCAGCGCCATCGCATTGGGAATATAGCCGGAAGTCAGCCCCATCACCGCACGCAGGATAAACAGCTGCCAGACGTTAGTCGCAAAGGCCTGGAGCAGGATGGCAATCGCCATCCCCAGGGAGGCGCGCAGCAGCATCAGCTTGCGCCCTTTGCGATCCGCGAGGCTGCCCCACATCGGCGAAACGATGGCCGATACCAGGAAGGTGACGCTAAAGGTCAGGCCCGACCACATCGACAGCGCCTCGTGAGAGGTGACGCCGAGCTGGGAAACATAGAGCGGCAAAAACGGGAGAATTTGGCTGATTGCCAGGCCGGTGAAAAAGCACCCGAACCAGACGGAGATAAGATTAACCTTCCAGGATTCCATAACTACGCGTATTCATTAGTTTTTTGTGAATTATTATCTAGCTTAGCAATTTCCCTCAGCGGGCGTATTACCAGAGATGCGCTAGCGATCAGTTTAGTATTTTATCGCTCCATATCCCGATTTATAAAATATTATCAGAGCTAATCGCCGGAGCCTCAGCGCGTTGTGCTGAGGCTCCGGCACCGGCGGGCATCGGTTTCCGCCCTCGCCTGCCGATCCGCAGCGGCGGTTGAACAGCTTTTAACCCCCTGCGATCTGCCGCAGAGATTCTGGCAGCCACGCCGTCATTGCGCATGCTATGTTATGTGCTTTGATGTAATCAGGATGGAAGTTGAAATGGCTAAGATGAGGGTTGGGATCGTTTTTGGCGGCAAGTCGGCAGAACATGAAGTGTCGCTGCAGTCGGCGAAGAACATCGTGGAAGCAATTGATAAATCGCGCTTTGACGTCGTTCTGCTGGGGATTGATAAGCAGGGTATCTGGCATATTAACGATGCCGGTAACTATCTGTTGAACCCGCAGGATCCTGCCCGTATTGCGCTGCGTCCCTCTGATGTCACGCTGGCACAGATTCCCGGTCGCGAATCCGGGCAGCTGATTAATGCCGACAGCGGCCAACCGCTGGCCGCCATCGACGTCATTTTCCCGATAGTGCACGGCACTCTGGGAGAAGACGGCTCGCTGCAGGGTATGCTGCGGATGGCTAACCTGCCCTTCGTCGGCTCGGACGTGCTCGGCTCCGCCGCCTGCATGGATAAAGACGTCACCAAACGCCTGCTGCGTGACGCCGGCCTGTCTATCGCGCCGTTTATTACCCTGACCCGCGCCAACCGCCAGCGTTTTAGCTTCGCTGAAGTGCAAAGCACGCTCGGCCTGCCGCTGTTTGTCAAACCGGCCAATCAGGGCTCGTCGGTGGGCGTCAGCAAGGTGAACAACGAAGAACAGTATCAGCAGGCGGTCGCGCTGGCCTTTGAATTTGACCATAAAGTGGTGGTTGAACAAGGGATTAAAGGCCGGGAGATCGAGTGCGCGGTATTGGGTAACGACGCTCCTCAGGCCAGCACCTGCGGCGAAATCGTCCTCAACAGCGAATTCTACGCCTACGACACCAAATACATTGACGACCAGGGAGCGAAAGTCGTCGTTCCGGCGGCCATCGACGGTGAAGTTAACGATAAAATTCGGGATATTGCCGTTCGTGCCTATCAGACGCTCGGCTGTAGCGGCATGGCGCGCGTCGACGTATTTCTGACGGCAGATAATGAAGTTGTTATCAATGAAATCAACACGCTGCCAGGATTTACCAATATCAGCATGTATCCCAAACTGTGGCAAGCCAGCGGGCTGGATTATACCAGCCTGATCACCCGCCTGATTGAGCTGGCGCTGGAGCGTCACGCCGCCGATCGGGCGCTGAAAACTTCGATGAACTGATGAGATTGCCCCGGCGGCGCTGCGCTTGCCGGGGCGACAGGTTTACGGCCCGGTCGGCTGGATAACCCGCAGCGCCCTAAGCTTCCTCTGCCGGACGACGGCGAATAATAAACCCCGCCAGCCAGAAACTAATGACCCAGGTCACCAGCCCGACGGCATAGGATTGCCAGCCCTGAGTTTCAAACCCCAGCAGCCCCACAACGCCATTCAGAATAAAAATTAACCCCAGCGCAATAGCGTAATAGTGCCAGTCACGGCGAATTTTCTCAGTGAGCTTCATGACAACTCCAACGGCAAAAAAATCATCTTCGCACAGGCGCAATCCGCGGTCTGTAGCGACGTTGAGAATTATTTAACAGTGGGAGATGGCTCTCCATTTCACAAATTTTTAGCACGCTCGCAAAGTGGCAAGTTCAGGAGTATTCCTGGCCGAAAATTACCAGCAATCTGATACTGGATAGCGCCCTCCGCTGCCAGAATAATCGCCGTGTAGCCGGTGTAAAAAGCGGCTGAGAAGTGGAGTACGGAGGTTATATGGCAGAGTTTGCCTTTTCAAAAGCGCTCTTTGGCAAAAAAAGAAGGAGCCCGCTGACCAGCAGCAATATCGCCTACGGACTGTTTGTGCTGTTCTGCTTCTGGGCCGGGGCGCAAATGCTGAGCATGCTGGTGCACGCGCCCGGCGTTTTTGAACACTTAATACAGGTCCAGAACACCCACCATCCGCGTATAGAAATAAGCCTGGCGGTAGGGACAGTATTTGGCCTGGTCCCCTTTCTGTCTGGCTGCCTGCTGGTCGCTCTGCTCGGGCTGATCCTGCGCTGGCGCAATAATCGCTAACGACGCGCCATGCAGCTGGCGCGCCTGTCATCAACCCGCTTAGCGAACCAGGCTGTCGTCAGGTTTCGCGTAATTTTAGGGCTTTCGAGCTGAATACCGGGGAGTATTTCTCGCGGCACGGCCTTGCCTGCTTTCCGATCGGCAAGGCGGAAAATCTGCTGATAGAGGTCGGTTTTTTCAAACGCCAGGCTGTCGCCTTTTTTCAGCTGACGGTGAATATCGTCATCGCTCATCGCCAGCTGTCCGGCTACGCGCCGCACCGCCAGTTCCGTGCTTCCCGCCTCATCGCTGTCGTAGCGAATCAAATCCCCGTCCAGCGCCAGCTTCACGCCGCTAACTTTGCTGACCGCATGCTGAAATGCGGCATTGCGGCTGGCGTACCAGCCGGCGTTGAAATCAGCAAAGCGATACAGCGGCACGCTATAGTTCGCCGGATAGTTCAGCAAATGCCGGGTGCCAAACCACAGGCCGCCGCGCAGGCTGAAGACCTCCTTGCGCACGGTACCCTCCATTTTCCACGGATAGCCATCGGTATGCTGCTGGGCGAAGGCGATGCTTACCTGCATCGGCCCGCCGGTATGCACCGGATTGAGGGAGCCAAACAGGGTCTGGCCCATCGGCACCATGTCGATAAAATCGTCAAATACGGCGCTTAGCTGCTTCTCCGTTTTCACGCTATCCAAGCGTTCGCTGTAGCTTTTACCATCAGGCGAGGGAATTTTTAGCGCGGTATGCACGACGAACAGCGGAATGTGCATTTTCTCCGCCCGGCGGTCTATCTCCTGCCAGGCGATTTTATTCAGCCCCGGCACGACCGGGTCTGACTGATAGTTGGATTCCTGCTGGGCCACCGCCAGCACCGAACAGACGTTTTCTTCCGTCGGCGCCAGCTTCTGGCTTTCGAAGGCTTTAGCGATCGCCTGCGCCCATTGGTCACGGTCCTTCACGCTGGCCGGCATTTTTTGCCGTACCACGGCGGCAACGTCCACGGGCTTTTCGTCTTTTTTTAGCGCCGGCCCCTGATTGCTGGTACAGGCGCTGAGAACCATCCCCGCCAGGAGCGTCAGGGAGAGCGAAACGATACGGGTAGAGGCTGCTGCCGCCATAATCCTTCCTTGAGATAATTAACCGAGCGTTTGCGTCACTTCACTCAGCTCTTTGCCATCGAGTTCACGTTCAAAGCTGCGCAGACGTTTGTAGATGGACATCAGTTCCACCAGCGTAGTCCAGGAGCTGATCAGGTACTGGAACGAACCGCGCACCTGGCCAAATACGTTGGTTATCTGCGTCATCAGGCCCAGCGTAATGGTACCGGCAACGATCGACGGAAACAGCAGGAACAAACCGAAAACGTTATCAACCTGCAGATAGAGAATGCGCGCGATGTTGAAGTACATATAGTGGAAATAAAGGCGGAAATAGTTACGGCGTACGGCGCCAAACAGCTCGCGTACGGTCGGCGGCGTCGCGCGAGCGGCGTCGTCTTCGCCGTACACCAGCTCTTTACGATAGGCCGCCTCAACGCGCTGGTTTTTAAACTCGAGGCCCGGAAGCTTAATCCCCACCACCGCCAGCATACCGGTTCCCATCAGCGACCAGACGATCGCCGCAATCACCAGGCCATACGGCAGGTGGCCGACAATCGGCAGGTCCGGCACGTGCTCGGACAGGGTCACCAGCACCGGCAGGAAGGCAATCAGCGTCATCACCGCGTTGATAAAGCTAACGCCCATATCCTCAAGGGTAGAGGCAAAGCGCATGGTATCTTCCTGCACACGCTGGGCCGCACCTTCGATATGGCGTAAGTGGTGCCAGTGCGCCATGTAGTGTTCGTTCATCGCGGTGCGCCAGCGGAAGACGTAGTGGCTGACGAAAAAGTTGTTCATCACGCCGATAATGACCGCAATGAGCGCGATGCCGAGGAATACGCCGATCTCCTGATAAAACTGGTTGATGCTGACCTTATGCGGCGTGGCCAGCGCGGACTGAATCAGATCGTAGAACGGCGCGTACCAGGCGTTAATCGCCACCCCGACTTCGACCATAAACCAGGTGACGAAGATAATCAGCGCGGTGCCGAGGATCGACCAGTACTGCCAGCGATGCGGACTGTAGATAAACCAAAACAGAGCAAACACGCCGACGCAGAACATATAGTAAACGTAGAACAGCAGATAGTTCAGCGACCAGAAACGCGCGGCGCTGATGGCCACGTTTTGCGAGGCTCCGGTTAAGCGCAGCAGCCAGTCGCCGCCGCCCGCCTGCCAAAAGATCACCGCCAGCAGTGACCAGATAAAGGCAGAGATAAAAAACGGCCCCGGTTTGGGGAAAAAAGATTTAAACATCATGCTCTCCTGCTAACTTCTTATCGTTCTGATTATGCTGTGTACCACGACAATGCTCGCTGCAGATCGGCAGCGGCAAAGAAAGGCAACCGGATGATGAGACCGGATATCAGCAGCTTAGTTCGTCTGCCAATCGCTAAGAATTGTTTCTATGGGTTTCACGCGTACAGGATTGCCGGGGACGGTCAGCGTGCGCCAGACCTCGTTATAGTGGGCAATCAGCGTTTTCGCCTGCGCCGCAGCGCGGTTGGCGGTGGTGTGCGCATCTTCGGCAACGGTAATGGCATAGCCGCGGCTGGCGCCGTTTTTGATGGTGGTATCGACGCAATAATCGGTTGCGCAGCCGCAAATGACGAACTCTTCGATGTTCAGGTCGCTCAATAGCTGTGCAAGGCGGGTTTGATAGAACGCATCGCAGGCGGTTTTGGTGACATACAGCGATCCCGCCGGCTGCTCCAGTTCCGCCAGCAGGGCGAAACCGTCGCTGCCCTCTTCCAGCCCGCCGTCTTCCGCGTGTTGAATGAAAATAACGCGATCCGCGGCGCGTGTCAGGCGGTTAATGTGCGCGACGCAGCGTGCTCGCTCAACCCGCGGCGTCGCAAAGACGCCATTTTGCATATCGACTACCATTACCACCCGCTGAGTCGCCATCTCTCTCTCATCTCCCGATTAATCAAACGCTAATCATACCCGCCCGCCGGGGAAAGCGGATATGCTGATACGCAAAAAAGTCCTTTTTACGCACCGTTACGTTTTTCCGCACAATATTGACGTTATTCCCGCCTTGCTCTGCCTCGCTTCGTAGTATAAATACGCTCTATATCTCTTTTCATCATATGGATACCCCCGTTGAAACGTAGTCTGCTCATTTTTGCTGCGCTGTGCGCGGCGTCGTGGACATCGGTCCAGGCTGCTCAACCGAGCGTCGATCCGGAATTTGCCTCCGATATTGTCGACCGTTACGCCAACCATATCTACTACGGCAGCGGCGCTACCGGCATGGCGCTGGTCGTCATCGACGGCAACCAGCGCGTTTTTCGCAGCTTTGGCGAGACGCGCCCGGGCAATAATGAACATCCTCAGCTGGATTCCGTCATCCGCATCGCCTCATTGAGTAAACTGATGACCAGCGAAATGCTGGTGAAAATGCTCGATCAGGGAGTGGTTAAGCTTAACGATCCGCTGAGCAAATACGCTCCGCCGGGCGCTCGGGTGCCGAGCTATCAGGGCACGCCGATTACGCTGGTTAACCTGGCGACGCATACCAGCGCCCTGCCGCGTGAACAGCCCGGCGGCGCGGCGCACCGCGCGGTCTTCGTCTGGCCGACCCGCCAGCAGCGCTGGGAATGGCTGTCGACAACGTCGTTGAAAGCCGCGCCCGGCTCCCAGGCCGCCTACTCCAACCTCGCTTTCGATCTGCTGGCGGACGCCCTTTCGAACGCCGCTGGCAAGCCTTATCCGCAGCTGTTTGAAGAGCAAATTACCCGCCCGCTGGGCATGAAAGACACCACCTTTACGCCATCGCCGGATCAATGCGGCCGCCTGATGGTCGCCGAGAAAGGGGCCAGCCCGTGCAACAACACCCTGGCGGCGATCGGCAGCGGCGGCGTTTACTCCACGCCGGGAGATATGATGCGCTGGATGCAGCAGTTCCTCTCTTCTGATTTTTACACCCGCGGCCAGCAGGCTGACCGCATGCAGACGCTGATCTATCAGCGCAGCCAGCTGACCCGCGTTATCGGTATGGACGTGCCGGGGAAAGCCGATGCGCTGGGCCTTGGCTGGGTTTATATGAAGCCGAAGGACGGCCATCCGGGCATTATTCAGAAGACCGGCGGCGGCGGCGGATTTATTACCTATATGGCGATGAACCCGCAGGCTAACGTGGGCGCCTTTGTGGTGGTCACCCGCTCTTCGCTGACGCGCTTTAGCAATATGAGTAATGGCATCAATGACCTGGTCAGCGAATTGAGCGGGGAAAAGCCGCTGGCTGTTCCCGAATCCTGATTAATATTCTGAAGGCAAATGGTTGATGCTAACCAGTTTGCCTTTATCCATTTCGATATAGCCGCCCTTACGGAGAGCAGCAAGCACTTCGGCCACCACGGAGCGCGAAATACGCGTTTTTTGATGGATATAATTCATAACGCCAATACGAAAACGTAATTGCTCGTCCCAGTCAATCATCGACAGCAGCGTTGCGCGAATTTGCTCATAGGAATTATTACCAATTAGCTGCAGGTCGCGTAGCTCCATAATACGATTATGCCATACCAGCCAGCAGAATGCGTCGCGCCACAAATTATTCTGGTCGATTATTTTAATCGCCTGCGAGGAAGGCAGATGATATCCAGTACACTCCCCCTCAGTCATGATTTTATATTTAACCTCATTTTTCATGACCCCATCGGCCAGCCCGATAATAAAGGGGGCCTGAGCGATACCAACCAGAATATTTTCACCTCTGCGCAGAGAGATCACGCCGGCTAAAATAACTACCGTTTTGTCACAATGTATATCATTCGAAAATACCATCTGCTTTTTACTACAAAATTCGAAGTGAGTGCCGTATTTTGACAAGCATTGATCCAGCTGATCAAATTCATTAAGCGGTTTACTCAGTGATAACATTTATGCATTCCTGACAATAATGCCCGTCAAATCCTTGACGGGCATACTCTTAGATTAAATAACCTTTAATGTTTTATCACTGCAAACAATCTTACCAGGTGTATTTAACGCCGACGTTAGCAGCCCAGTCCTGATCCACATCCCCGCCACCGAGGTAACTCACATCGGAGTAGGCGCTGAAGTTGCGGGTAAAGCTGAACTGAGTACCCAGCCCAACGCGTACCGCAGAACCTTCGGTGCCGTTATCGATAGAGTCACCGTTTACCTTAGCGTTGTTGTCGGCATCGTCATAAACATAGGCCAGCTTGAAGTAAGGCGTCAGGGCCTGATCGCTACCGTAGGTAAAGGTGTAGCCCGCATCAACGCCCAGCTCATAGCGCATGCTGTCGTAAGACTGGCCGCCCACTTTCATGCCGTTGCTCAGGCGGTAGTCGTCCCCGGACTGGAACAGGCCTGATACGCTGCCGTAAGGAGTTACATACCCTGCATTACCCAGCTTCCGGTCGTAACCCAGTTTCAGACCGAAGCCCCAGGCATCGGAGGAAGTACTGCCGTCCACGAACTGGCCGTTGCTCATATTGGCAGACAGCTGGTTGCTGAAGTGAGAGTAGTTCAGAGAACCGTCAACGAAAACGTTGTTTGCAAAGCGAGCGGACGAGTAGATATAGGCGGTCTGGCTGTCCTGATCCACCTGACCGCTGCGATCGCTCAGGTCGCCTTTCACGAAGCCCGCGGCGGCACCGACGATCCACTGAGCATGGTTGCCATCAATTTTGGTATCCAGACCCAGCATGGCGCCGTTCACGTTCTGATCGTAGCTGATGGTGTCATTGTCGCCGCTGAAGCTAGCGCCTAAATAGCTGCCCCAGGCGCCGCCGTTATCCGCCAGACCATGCCGGGAGTGGGTCAGACGAGTCGCCACGGTATCCTGCTGCAGATTCCAGATATTGCTGTTAGCGGACGGGATGCTGAGCGCCATGTTCGCATAATCGGTCAGCGCCCTCTGCTGCATCACAACCAGGTTACCTTCCTGCTTAGCCTGCCAGGTGTAGGCACCCAGATCGGCTTTGTTTGCCGCAGAGAAGGTGGCGGTGCTGCTCTTGTCGTTAACATAGATCAGCTCTTTGCCTTTGTAATCGGCAACGGAGCCCGTACCCGCCGCATTATCAATGCGAACCTTGAAGTTGCCGGTGGCTGCCGCAACGTTGTCGCCCGCGTTATCCACTTCGGACTGGTCGAAAGAGGTGTCGGAGTCACCATTGCCGTTAATGGTCAGATGACCATCGGAGTTCATGGCGATGGTGCCGTAGCCGTAGTTAGGCTTAGCGGTATCGTTAGTACGATCGTTGGTTAAATCGGCATTCAGCACGAAGCGATTGCTGTGAACATTAAACACGCCAGCGTGTACTTTCCCGCCGGCATCCGTCGAGCTGGTCAGATTCAGCGTATCGGCCTGCATCGCGTACGCCGTGCTGTTGCCCACATCGAGAATACCATCGTGGGTAACGTTGACGATGTTGGCATACAGCGCGGCATCATCCACGCCCCAGCCAGCAGAGACATCGTCGGCAATCATTACGGTACTGTTGTCGACTGTCAGCGCGTGGGTCGCCACATGGCCATCTTCATCGATCTTCAGGGCAGAACCACCGGTCAGGGAGATGGTGTCGGAAACCAGGGTGGAATCCGCTACGTTCACGACAGAACCGCCGTTGATGCTCAAAGTATCAATTAGCGACGTTTTGGTGGTATCCCACCGTGAACCGCTGTTCAGCGTCACATTGAACAGACCGCTCTGATAGACTTCATTGCCGACAACGTGACCGTTTTCATTATAGGCCGTGTCGCTGTTGCTGAGACCATAGGTCGACCACGGCCAGAGGCTGTTCGCTGCGACATCAAGCAGCGTTGCGGTTGCTTCGGTGCCTTCGGCAAAGCTGTCGTAAACGCCATCGCCATCAGAATCAACCTGATGTGTGGACATCGCTGCCCCCACCCACTTGCTGCCGTTATTCAGCGTGACATCCATACGGTCGGTGCCGTCCCAGCCGTTAGTGTCTACGGCAGAGTTGGTATCCCGGTAGCTGTCCGCACCGCTCGGGAAGAAATTGTGGTCAAAGTTACTGGAAAATAAGATGTCCCCCATTAAGGTAGAGTTAGTGAGGTTAACCGTCGTCTGCATTGCGTTATCCGCATGCGGATTGGCGATCGCCGAGATCGCGACGTCATCAGCATTAAAACCGGCATGACCACTCGCACTAAAGTCAGTACCGCCGTAATCGCTGGCGTTATTGTTGTTGCCGAACCAGCCAGAGGTACCTTCATCCGACCATGAGCCAGACGTCACGGTAGAATCCGTTACATTGATCGCGTTGTGAAACACTTCGCTGCTGTTGACGCCGGTACTGACGGTATTGTCGTCAATATCTCCCCACTCGTAACCCTGAGTCAGGGTTATGCCGGCAACATGGGAGTTATTTTTGACGACCAGATCAACCTCCTGATCCAGCGTAATGGCCGTCCCCAGATCGTAAACGTCAACAACATGCGTATCTACGGAACCATCGGCGTGCGTGCCGTTGTAGGTATAGTGCTCATAGTTATCATCAATGGTTGAGTTATCAACGGTCAGCGCCAGGCGGTCATAAACATAGCCGGTAGCGTCACGACCCGCGCAGTCGGTGGTCATGCACTCAGAGGTGATCATCCCGTGGATGGTGCTGTTTTTAATGGTAAGGCTATTGCTGTTCGCGTTGGTAGCAAGACCATCATCCAGATAGTAAGTAGAGATCACGCCATTCACGACAGATTTATTGATTACCGGATAAATGTCACCGTTATAAACACTATCCGCCGCATAGTTATTCCAGCCTACATAACCATTATAGTAAACGCCGTCAGCATAGCTGGCGTCATTATAATGTTTAAATGTCGTGTAGTTGGTTCCAGATATATCATTAAAAGCACTTGCCTGAGAGGTGATTGCCAAAGTGCAGGCTAATGCTAATTGTGAAACTACAAATTTCTTTTTCCAAGGGTGCATTTGTCATCCCTCCTCAGGGACGTAATATAGTTGATCCATCAATTATCAATACTGAGAAGAACATTATTATGCTTCGCGGAACGATTATGCGGCGTCACCAGTTAAAGGTTCAATTATTCTTTAGCCAAAGTCCGAAACCGGACAATATCTTCATCGGGATTCTTTCTGGTGAGGGATAATTAAAATCACTATTTTCAGAGGATTAGAAATGCAAAATCAAACATATAACAAACAAATATATTAACCCACAAACAGAACATCAGTGAATAAACAGCTCAGCGTCTTAATTCCGCATAAAATCAACAAGCCGCCTCGACATTTAAAATAATCAACAAAACAAAAACATCACCTGCGAATATAAACATTCGTCATGCGTATTAAATTTCGGTGCTCATTATTATTGTCAGCGCCATCCGGCGAGGGGGATTTTAAGCCACTTTCGTAAAACGTCGGCCCTCAGGTTCAGGTATACTGCAGTCTTTCATTTCACAAAATCAGGCAAACCATGACAGATTTAATCACTCGCCCGCGCCGCTTGCGTCAGTCCGCTTCGCTACGAGCCATGTTTGAAGAGACAACACTGAGTTTGAATGACCTGGTGTTGCCGATCTTTGTTGAAGAAGAAATCGACGATTACAAAGCCATCGAAGCCATGCCCGGCGTGATGCGCATCCCGGAGAAGCACCTGGCGCGTGAAATCGAGCGTATCGCCAACGCCGGCATCCGCTCGGTTATGACCTTCGGTATTTCCCATCACACCGATGCCAACGGCAGCGATGCCTGGAACGAAAACGGCCTGGTCGCGCGGATGTCGCGTATCTGTAAGGAGGCGGTACCGGAGATGATCGTGATGTCCGATACCTGCTTCTGCGAATACACCTCCCACGGCCACTGCGGCGTACTCTGCGAGCACGGCGTAGACAACGATGCGACCCTGGTGAACCTCGGTAAGCAGGCGGTTGTTGCGGCAGCGGCCGGCGCTGATTTTATTGCGCCATCCGCTGCGATGGACGGTCAGGTACAGGCTATTCGCCAGGCGCTGGACGCCGCTGGATTTACCCGCACGGCCATTATGTCTTACTCCACTAAGTTTGCCTCATCGTTCTACGGCCCGTTCCGTGAAGCGGCGGGTACCGCGCTGAAGGGCGATCGTAAAACCTACCAGATGAGCCCGATGAACCGCCGGGAAGCGATTCGCGAGTCCCTGCTGGATGAAGCCCAGGGCGCTGATTGCCTGATGGTGAAACCGGCCGGCGCCTATCTTGATATCCTGCGCGATATCCGCGAGCGCAGCAATCTGCCGCTCGGCGCCTACCAGGTCAGCGGTGAGTACGCGATGATCAAATTTGCCGCCCAGGCGGGCGCCATCGATGAAGAAAAAGTGGTTCTGGAAAGTCTTGGCGCCATTAAGCGCGCCGGCGCGGATCTGATCTTCAGCTATTTCGCCCTTGACCTGGCCGAAAAGAAAATCCTGCGTTAACCCCGCTACCCGTTCCACGCCGCAGGCCGCAGGCCGGGAATTTTCCTGACCTGCGTCGCGCTTTCGGGTCTGCCAATACCGAATCTTCACCCAACTGCAATATAAGCGACACTTCCGCCTTCTACTGTCTCGGCAGGACGGAGGAGGAAGCGCTATGTTTAGTCTCGATCATGTACTCGACGACCTGTGGCCTCAGGCCAGGCCCGCCGCCTGGCAAAAGAAGCTGCTAAAAAAACTGCTCCATGAGGAAGAGTTTCAACAATTTGCCGCCCGCCATCGCCATCTGAAGGGGCTCGATACGGTCGAACAGGTGCTGGAACACCTTAATATTCGCTGCGCTATTCCGACGCACGATTTGGAACAAATTCCTGAACACGGCCCGCTGGTGATCGTTGCCAATCATCCTACCGGTACCCTGGACGGCCTTGCGCTACTTTATGCCGTCTCCCGCGTTCGTCGCGATGTTAAAGTCGTGACCAACCGCCTGTTGACCCACCTTGAGCCGCTCAGCTCACTGTTCATTCCGGTCGATAATATCAACGGCCGCACCGCTAAAGCCGCGCTGCAGCAAATGGATCGGCAGCTACAAAACGGCGGCGTGCTGATCTTTTTCCCGGCAGGTGAGGTCTCGCGCCCGACGCGCCGGGGGATCCGCGATAAGAAATGGCACCCCGGCTTTATCAAGCTGGCGACCAAATATCGCGCCCCGCTGCTGCCGGTGTGGATCCGCGCGCACAACAGCGCCCTGTTCTACGCCAGCACCCTGCTCTCAGAAAACCTGCCGCTACTGCTGCTCATGCAGCAAATGTTTCGTCGCCGCAACAGCAGCCTGCCGATCGGCATTGGCCAGCAGATTGCCTGGTCCAGCTGGTATAGCCCGCAGATGTCTCCTCGGGAGCTGGCGGATCGATGCTATCGCCACGTCGAACTGATGGGCAAAGGTCAGGCGGGCATATTCAAAACGGAAAGCGCCATCGCCCGCCCTGAAGATCGGGCGCTGATAAAACGCGAGCTACACCGCGCGGAGTGTCTGGGGCACACCGCCGACGGCAAAACCATCTACCTGTGGCAGCGCAACGGTCAGGACGACGCCCCGCTGCTGCGCGAGCTCGGCCGCCTGCGGGAGATCGCTTTCCGCGCGGTGGGCGAAGGTAGCGGCAAACGTCGCGACGTCGACGGCTACGACGATGATTATCTGCACCTGATTCTGTGGGATGAAGAGGATCTGGAAATCGTCGGCGCCTATCGCTTTATGCCTACCGCAATGCAGCTGGAAAAGCGCGGGCTGGAGGGCATTTACAGCTATAGCCTGTTCCATTACGACCAGCGGATGGAGGATATTCTCCGCCACGGTATTGAGCTGGGGCGCAGCTTTATCCAGCCGCGCTACTGGGGACGACGCGGGCTGGATTATCTGTGGTCGGGGATCGGCGCGTACCTCGCACGCTACCCGCACTACCGCTATCTGTTCGGCCCGGTGTCGATTTCCGGCGGCCTGCCGCCAGCGGCCCGCGATCTGCTGGTGGCCTTCTATCGTCTGTGGTTCCCGGCGACCCACCCGCTGGCGGAGTCGCGCCGTCCCTATCCCGCTTCGCTGCCCGACGTGCTGGCGCAGTTTAGCGGCGAGGATTATGCCGAAGATCTCACCCGCCTGAAGTCGCTGCTCGGTAATCTCGGCTGCGCCATTCCGCCGCTGTATAAGCAATATTCCGAGGTGTGTGAACCGGGCGGCGTGCAGTTTATCGACTTCGGCAGCGACCCTGATTTTAACAACTGCGTGGACGGGCTGGTGCTGGTGGATTTGACGTTTTTAAAAGCCAACCGCTATCAGCGCTATATCGGCGCGCATCTGTAATCAGCCCGGCCTGCGGCGCGCTGCCGCAGGTTTTAACCGGCGCGATAGTACGGCTTATCGCCGAGGATCGTCGCCCGATGCATAATGCGCCGCTGCGGCAGATAATCGGCGTTGGCGTAATGCTGGGTGACGCGGTTATCCCAAATCGCCACATCGTTCGGCTGCCAGCGCCAGCGCACCTGAAACTCCGGTTTCGTTATATGGCTAAACAGGAAGTTCAGCAGCGCCTCGCTCTCTTTCTCCGTCACGTCAACGATGCGCGTGGTAAACCCTTCGTTAACGAACAGCGCCTGCCTGCCGGTCACCGGATGAGTGCGCACCACCGGATGCAGCAGCGGCGGGTTCTTCGCCACCGCCTCCAGCCAGCGCCGGTGCTCCTCTTCGCTGTTGCGGTATTTATACTCCGGGAACGATTTACGGAAATCATGCTCCGCCCGCAGACCACTCAATAGTTGACGAAAAGGTGCGGAAAGCGCTTCGTACGACGCGACGCCGCTGGCCCACAGGGTGTCGCCGCCGGTGGACGGCAGCTCTTTTGCCGCCAGAATCGCGCCGGCAGGCGGCGTCTCGATGAAAGTGACATCGGTATGCCAGTTGTCGTTATCCGGCGGATTATCATCATGGGTGTCGAGCACGATAATTTCGTCGACGCCGGGCGCGTGGGGATAGACCGGATGAATATGCAGATCGCCAAAGCGTAGCGCAAAATCACGCTGCTGCTGCGGGGTAATATTCTGCTCGCGCAGGAACACCACCTGATGGCGCAGCACCGCATGATACAGTTGCTCAAACTGGTTATCGCTCAGAGGACGCGCGAGGTCCACGCCGGCTATCTGCGCGCCAATATAGGGCCCCAGCGGGGTAATGCTCAGACGTTCACTCATTGTACTTCTCCATGCCAGGGCGTCAGGCGGCGCTGCAGCGCGCGCAGCCCCAGTTCCAACAGAAACGCAATAATCGCAATCACCGCAATCCCGGCCAGCACCACGTCGGTTGCCAGAAATTCGCCGGCGGATTGCACCATAAAGCCTAACCCGCGGGTGGCGGCAATCAGCTCCGCGGCCACCAGCGTTGACCAACCCACGCCAAGACCAATGCGCAGGCCGGTGAGGATCTCCGGTAAAGCGCCGGGTAAAATAACCAGCCACAGCACCTGCGCGCGGCTGGCGCCTAATGACTGCGCGGCGCGAATGCGCACCTGCTGGGCGCTTTTCACCCCCGCCAGCGCCGACATCGCCACCGGGGCGAAGATCGCCAGATAGATCAATAAGATCTTCGACGTCTCGCCGATGCCGAACCAGATAACCATCAGCGGGAGATAGGCCAGCGGCGGCACCGGGCGGTACAGCTCAATTAAAGGATCGAGAATGCCGCGCACCGTCGGGCTGAGCCCCATCGCGATCCCCACCGGAACGCCGAGCAGCACCGCCGCCAGCAGCGCTATCACGATCCGCGTCAGGCTCGCCGCCAGATGCTGCCAGAGGGTGGCATCCATAAAGCCCTGCGGGCCGGCAATGGTTATCAGCTTGCGCAGCACCTGGCCCGGCGGCGGCAGAAACAGCGGGCTAATCAGCTGTAACGCCGCAACGGCCCACCAGATAGCCAGCAGCACCGCCAGCGTCGCCACGCTCAGCGTCAGCTGACGGGAAACAGGCCAGCGCCACTTCAGCGGCCGCCGACGCGGTTTATCATTGATGACCACGCTCATGAGAAGGCCTCCCGTTGTTCAAATACCCGGCTCAGCACGTATTCACGCTGCTCGATAAACCGCGGATCGGATTTAATGCTGCGGCAGGACTCACCGGCAACGAAGCGGCGGCCAAAGTCGAGCGGCAGTCGCTCCAGCACCTGCCCCGGGCCGGGCGACAGCAGCACCAGCTCGGTGGCCATAAACACGGCCTCTTCAATATCATGGGTGATAAGCAGTACCTGCTTGCCGGTCTCGTGCCACAGGCCGAGCAGCAGGGTTTGCATCTGTTCACGGGTAAAGGCGTCCAGCGCGCCGAACGGCTCATCAAGGAGCAGCAACTGCGGGTTGGCCGCCAGCGCTCTGGCAATCCCCACCCGCTGGCGCTGGCCGCCGGAAAGCTGCCAGATAAAGCGTTTTTCCGCCCCTTCGAGACCCACCTTCTTCAGCATCTGCGCCGCCGTTTCCCGGCGGAGCGCTTTGTCCACGCCCGCCAGCTGCAGCCCCAGCGCCACGTTATCCTGCACGTTACGCCACGGCAGCAATCCTTCATGCTGAAAGACCACGCCGCGTTCGGCGCCCGGTCCCGTTACGCGCTGCCCTTCAAGGACGATGCTGCCGTGCTGATAAGGCACGAATCCGGCAATCAGGTTCAGCAGCGTGGTTTTACCGCAGCCCGACGGTCCAAGAACCACCAGCAGTTCGCCGCTGTCCAGCGTCAGGTTGATATCCGCCAGCGCCGGTTTGCCGCCGTAGTCGGCAAAGAGATGCGAGATTTGCAGCATCGTGACCTCCTTATTTCACAAAACGGTCGGTAACGTACTGGCTGTAATCGGCGCCGGCATCGGGTACTTTGCCCTGCTCTTTGAGGAACTTAGCCGTATCGATAATCGCTTTGTTCACCGGTCCGTTCAGCTCCTGCGCCTGCTGCGCCGCGGTCAGGTAGGTATTGCCCTTCACCAGCCCCGGGACGTCCGCATCCGGCACGCCGCTTAAGCGCGACAGCTTGCTGATATTTTCCGGCTGCTTCAGCCATGCATCAGGGTTAGCGATGTAGGGCTGCTGGGCGTCGATAGCGCTCTTCGCAAAGGCTTTCACAATCTCAGGATGCTTCTCGGCAAAGTCTTTACGCACCACCCAGACGTCCAGCGTCGGCGCACCCCACTCGCCGACCTGAGACGAATCGGTCAGCACCTTGCCCTCTTTTTCCAGCGCGTTGACCGCAGGGGCCCAGACGTAGGCGCCGTCGATATCCCCGCGCTGCCAGGCAGCAATAATCGCCGGCGGCTGCAGGTTGATAATCTGTACCTGGCCCGGCTTAATGCCCCAGTGCTTCAGCGCCGACAGCAGGCTGTAGTGGGTGGTGGAGATAAACGGCACCGCGATGCGCTTACCAATCAAATCTTCGGGTTTAGTAATGCTCTTTTTCACCACCAGCGCTTCGGAGTTACCGAGCTTTGAGGCCAGCAGGAAGACTTCAATCGGCACCTGCTGACTGGCGGCTACCGCCAGCGGGCTGGAGCCGAGGTTGCCGATCTGGACATCGCCGGAAGCCAGCGCGCGTACGATGCTCGCCCCGCTGTCGAACTTGCGCCAGTCAACGGTCGCACCGCTCTCTTTGGCAAAGGTATTGTCAGCCTGAGCGACTTTCGCCGGCTCGGCAGAGGTTTGATACGCCACGGTGACGTTGACCGCCTGCGCCTGAAAAGCGGCGAAAGCCAGGGCGGCGAAAAGTGTAATGCGCGATGCGTGTGCCATAGTGTCTGCTCCCCTTCGTTGTTATGGGTGCAGTATTTCCGGCCTGATGCGTTTGATGAAGTAATTAAAAATTCTGGCTAATAGCCAATCGTCATTAGAAAAAAACTGGCAAACGATAGTTAAAAATGGGGATTGAGTAGCAGAAGCGCTGGCCCGGTAAGCATAGCGCGAGCGGGGAGATCCCCGGCCGGCGACGCGCTGCGCCGCGGCCGGGAGACCGGTCAGCGTTTGGCCGCCAGCGCGGCAATATCTTTCGGCGTGGTGCGGCAGCAGCCGCCAATCAGTTTTGCCCCCGCCGCCAGCCACTGCGGCAGATACTCGCTCAGGGCGATGCAGGACTCGCCGTGATGGTGCCAGGTTTTACTCACCGCGTCGTAATGCTCCCCGGAGTTGGGATAGACCACCAGCGGCAGCGCGGTCAAACCGTGCAGGTGCCGTAACGCGGCGGTGGTGTTCTCCAGGGCAATACAGTTAATGCCCAGCGCCACCACCTGCGGATAGTGCGCAAGCGCCGCCACCACTTCGCTCAGCGGCGTGCCGTCGCTGAGATGCTCAGCGTCGCGCAGGGTAAACGAGAACCAGGCGCGAGCGCGCGGGTACGCCGTCAGCAGCGCCGCCAGCGCCTTAATTTCGGCAAATGACGGCAGGGTTTCGCAGGCCAGCAGATCGGCTCCGGCATCGAGAAGCGCTTCAACGCGCGGGCGATGGAAGGCCTGAAAATCCTCCGCGCTGCGCTGATAATCGCCGCGATATTCCGAACCATCGGCGAGATACGCGCCGTACGGCCCCACCGAACCGGCGACCAGCAGCGTGCCGGCCTGCGGGTTTTCCGCAAGGTACGCCTCCCGCGCTTTACGCGCCAGCTCAACGCTTTTCCCAATCAGCGCTTTCGACTTCGCCTCGTCCAGCCCGCAGGCGGCGAAGCCCGCCGGGGTTGCCTGATAGCTGGCGGTGATCGCGACCTGCGCTCCGGCGCGGAAATAGTCCAGGTGCACGTCGCGAATCAGCTGCGGATTTTCCAGCAGTACCCGCGCTGACCACAGGCTATCGGCCAGGTTACAGCCGCGCGCTTCCAGCTCCGTCGCCATCGCGCCGTCGAGCAGCACAAAGGGCTCGCGGGCAAGGATAGAGGTTAACGGGTTAATCTGCGACATGCTGTTGCTCCCTGTTAAGTTGTCGTGCGTGAGTCAGATACCAGACACCATAGCACAGTGCCACGAAGGGAATTCCGCACCACAGCGCAATTCGCTGACTGGGGTCAAACGCCAGGCCCACGCAGGCCACCAGGCATAAAATGAACCCCAGCACCGGCACCAGCGGATACCAAGGGGCGCGATAGTGCAGCTCGCTCAGGGCTTTCCCCTGCTGGAGATGGCGACGACGGAACATAAAGTGCGAGGCGCAGATGCTTAGCCACACCGCTACCACCGCAAAGCCGGAGATCGCCGACAGCGCGACAAATACCGTATCTGGCGCAATAACGCTGGAAAACAGCGCCAGCACGCCGCCGAGCATGCTCACCGACAGCGCGGTCAGCGGCACGCCGTTCCTGGTCACTTTGGCAAAGCACGCCGGCAGGGTCCGTTCGTTCGCCAACGACCACAGCATCCGCCCGGAGGCGTAGAGGCCGGAGTTGGCCGCCGACAGAATCGCCGTCAGGATCACGAAGTTAAAGATATCCGCCGCGTAGGGAATGCCAACCTTTTCAAAGACCAGCACAAACGGGCTTTTCTCCACCCCCGCCTGCTGCATCGGGATCAGCGCCGCCAGCACAAACACGGTGCCGATAAAAAAGATAATCAGCCGGGCGATGGTGGTTCGAATGGCGATCGGGATGACCTTATGCGGGTTTTGCGTTTCACCCGCCGCGATGCCGATCAGCTCGGTACCGGAGAAGGCGAAGTTCACCGCCACCATAGTCATCAGGATCGGCAGGCCGCCGTGCGGGAACCAGCCTTCAGAGGTCAGGTTACGCAGCCCCGGGGCCGGCGAGCCGTCCTGCATCGGGATAATGCCGAATATCGCCGCCCCGCCGAGAATAATAAAGGCGATGATGGTGATGACTTTGACCAGCGAGAACCAGAACTCGCCTTCGGCAAAGAAGCGGGTAGAGATGACGTTGAGGATAAAAATCACCGCGCAGAACACCACGCACCATACCCACACCGGCACCTGCGGAAACCAGTACTGCATACAGAAACCGGCGGCGGTAAAGCTCGAACCGAGCGCCACCGTCCACGTCAGCCAGTAGAGCCAGGCTACCGTGTACCCCGTTGCCGGGCCGAGATAGCGGGCGGCGTAGACGTGAAACGCGCCGGTCTCCGGCATCGCCACCGACAGCTCGCCGAGGCACTGCATCACCAGCCAGACCACCAGCGCGCCAATCAGATAGGCCAGCAGCGTTCCCGCCGCCCCGGTGGTAGAGATGATATAGCCGGTATTAAAGAACAGGCCGGTGCCAATCACGCCGCCCAGCGAGAGCATGATCAGGTGGCGGGTTTTCATGGTGCGCTTCAGCGGCTCACCCTGCTGCGGTGTACTTTGCATATTACCTTCTAAACGTATGGACATCTAAACATCCAAAGAGGTGCAGTTATACCGCGCCGAAGATGAAATTGCAAAACTAGCGCCGGTTTTCACGCCGTTTTACGGGCGTTTGCCCGAAAAACGAGCGCTGAATCTGGGCATTTAAACGACAAAAGGCAAAACGTGATCGGCATAAACACAAAAATAAAACAATGTTGCTATTTTTACAAAACACAACACCTAAAAAGGATAATCAGATGACGACCCGCACCTTTCCTCTGTTGGCTGCCGCCGCTATCGCCGGCGCTATCCCCTTTCAGGCGGCTCTCGCCGCCAGCAAGGTGACGTTCGCGGATAAAGTCTGCGACATCACCCGCTACGGCGCAGAAGGCCAGCGGCTGCAGATTGCGCTGAATACCGACGCCATTCAAAAAGCGATTGACGACTGCGCCGCCGCAGGGGGCGGTACGGTGCTGGTCCCGAGAGGAAACTATCTGACCAACCCGCTGTTTCTGAAGAGCAATATTCGGCTCAAGCTGGAGAAAGACGCGACGCTGATCGCCGCAAGCGAAATCGCAGCCTGGCGCGGAGATGAAAAAACGAAATATGCCGCAGCGGAAAACGGCTGGCTGCCGTTTATCAGCATCGCCGATGCGCAAAACGTCGCTATCGTTGGTGAAGGGACGATTGACGGCCAGGGGGCGGTATGGTGGGAGCGCTGGCGAGAAAACATTCGCGCCAGCGGCAAGAAAGGCGGCACCGACCGGCCGCGGCTGATCTACATCACCCGCTCGAACAACGTGCTGATCGACGGCGTGACCCTCACCCACTCTCCCAGCTTCCACATCGTCACCCGCTACGCGCATGATATCGACATTAACGGCACGCGAATTTTATCCCCGTGGCATGCGCCGAATACCGACGCCATCGATCCTATCGACAGCCAGAACATCCGCATCACCAACAACTATATCGACTGCAATGACGATCATATCGCCATCAAAGCGGAGAAAGCCGATCCGCGCTTCCCCGAAGGGGTGGTCGAGAATATTTACATCGCCAACAATACGCTGAAGCAGGGGCGCGGTATCTCTATCGGCAGCGAAAGCGCCGGCGGCGTCAATAACGTGCTGGTGGAAAACAACACCTTCGAAGGCTCGATGTACGGCATTCGCATTAAGAGCCCGCGCGGCAAAGGCGGCGAGGTGAAAAATATCGTTTACCGCAACACCAAAATGCATAACGTCGAGGTGCCGCTGGTCTTCTCCGCTTACTACCAGGCCGCGCCTATCGTGCAGGCCGAGGTCGACAAACAGCTACAGGCCGGAGGGTTTACCCTCGGCGAGCAGATCTATCCGCCGGACAGCGACCCGCAACAGCCGTTCGACAAATATCGGACCCCGCACTTCAGCAATATCACCGTGGAGAATTTAACCTCCACCGGCGATAGCAAAGCGGCGGCCTATATTATCGGCACCCCGGAAGCGCCGCTCAGCGGGTTCCACTTTAGCAACGTCAACATCGACGCCACCCGCGGCCTGCGAATTCGCCACGCCGAGCTGGAGACGAAAGGGCTCAGCCTGAAGGTGAAAGAAGGCCCGGTGATTCAAAAAGACGCAGGCGCCGTCGTTCTCGATTAGCGCCGCATTTCCGGGCAGCTGCACCACGGCGCATATCTTCGCGCAGGCAGTCTGCCCTTTTTTGGATCGTCCCGCGGCTAACCCCCCACATTTATCAGGGCTCTGACCTGGCACTCTCTTTGCAACCCTCCACATATCTGAAATACCAGGTTCACCAGGCGTCATTGTTGCAGGCAGTTTGGGCATGGACAGCGCGCAAAAACCGGAGCGTACACGTAGTACGTGAGGATTTATTCACTGCGCTCGCCCTGCGGGCCGCCCTAAAGGGCGTTCAAAATACTCGCGTATTTTGTTGAGCACTGCCCAGGCCTAAACTGGCAAATAAAATAGCGTGGTGAGCCGGGTAACTTTATCTGGCGAGGTAGCAAAAATGACAGAGCAAACCACAACGCTAAAAAGAACGCTCGGCAGTTTCCGCCTGTGGGGGATCGCCGTCGGGCTGGTTATTTCCGGGGAGTATTTTGGCTGGAGCTACGGCTGGTCTCAGGCCGGGACGCTGGGATTTCTGATCGTGGCGCTGGCGGTTGCCGCCATGTACTGCGCCTTTATTTTTAGTTTCACCGAGCTGACGACCGCGATCCCACACGCCGGCGGCCCGTTCGCCTACGCCTATCGCGCTTTTGGCCCCACCGGCGGCTTTATTGCCGGCTTCGCGACGCTGATTGAGTTCGTCTTCGCCCCGCCGGCGATTGCTATGGCGATTGGCGCCTACCTCAACGTACAGTTTCCGGCGCTGGACCCGAAATGGGTGGCCTGCGGCGCCTACGTTATCTTTATGACGCTGAACATTCTCGGCGTCGGTATTGCCGCCACCTTTGAGCTGATTGTCACCCTGCTGGCGATTTTCGAACTGCTGGTGTTTATGGGCGTGGTCGCTCCGGGCTTCTCATGGAGCCACTTTACCGCTAACGGCTGGGCCGGGGCTGAGAGCTTCAGCGGGCTGGCGCTGCCGGGAATGTTCGCGGCCATTCCTTTTGCTATCTGGTTCTTTCTGGCTATTGAAGGCGCGTCGATGGCCGCCGAAGAAGCTAAAGATCCGCAGCGTACCATCCCCCGCGCGCTGGGCGGCGGGATCCTGACCCTTACCGTGCTGGCGATCGGCGTTATGGTGTTTGCCGGCGGCGTCGGCGACTGGCGGGCGCTCGCCAACATCAACGACCCGCTGCCGCAGGCGATGAAAATCGTGGTTGGCAGCAGCAGCGGCTGGCTGCATATGCTGGTATGGCTGGGGCTGTTCGGCCTGGTGGCCTCGTTCCACGGCATTATCATGGGCTATTCCCGGCAGATCTATTCGCTGGCCCGGGCCGGCTATCTGCCTGCCGGCCTGGCGGCGCTCAACCGCCGCACCCGCACGCCGCATCTGGCGATCCTCGCCGGGGGCGTGGTGGGGATTGCCGCTATTTTCTCCGACTCGCTGATCACCATCAGCGGAATGCCGCTAACCGCCTGCATCGTCACGATGTCGGTATTTGGCGCTATTGTTATGTATATCACCTCGATGGCGGCGCTGTTCAAACTGCGCCGCAGCGAGCCGAAACTGATTCGCCCGTTCCGCGCGCCGCTCTATCCGTGGGCGCCGGCCTTCGCTCTGGCGATGGCGGTGCTCTGCCTGGTGGCCATGGTCTGGTACAACACGCTGCTGGCGCTGATTTTTGCGGCTATGATGCTCGGCGGCTACCTGTGGTTTCGTAAAACCGCGGCGGCCCGCGAGCGCGCGCCGGTGGACCCGCAGCTTCGTATAGTCTCCTGAGGAGGCGGCATGTATAAAACAACGCTATCAGGCCAGGTCTGGCGCTTTGATAGTCTGAAGACGTTAATGGCGAAGGCATCTCCGGCACGATCCGGCGATGCCCTCGCCGGCATTATCGCCGATAGCGCCGAAGAGCGGATGGCGGCGAAAATGGCGCTGGCGGAGGTGCCGCTAAAGGAGATCCTCGATAACCCCCCGATCCCCTATGAGCAGGACGAAGTCACCCGGCTGATTATCGACACGCACGATAGCCGCCGCTTTACGGCGATTAGCCACCTGACGGTGGGCGACTTTCGCGACTGGCTGCTTGACGACGCCACCGATACCGCCACCCTGCAGCAGGTGGCGCGGGCGATAACCCCGGAGATGGCGGCCGCGGTCAGCAAGCTGATGCGTAACCAGGACCTGATCCTCGCCGCCAGCAAATGCCAGGTAACCACCCGCTTTCGCAACACAATTGGCCTGCCGGGGCATCTTAGCGTGCGTCTGCAGCCCAACCATCCGACCGACGATCTGAAAGGCATTGCCGCCAGCATGCTCGACGGCCTGCTGTACGGCGCGGGCGATGCGGTCATTGGCATCAACCCGGCCAGCGACAGCCTGCCGGTGCTGGCGCAGCTCAACCATATGCTCGACGATATTATTCAGCGCTTTGCGATCCCCACCCAGTCCTGCATTCTGACCCACGTCACCAACACCCTGCAGCTGATTGAGCGCGGCGCGCCGGTGGACCTGGTGTTCCAGTCGGTGGCGGGTACCGAAGCGGCCAACGGCGGCTTCGGTATCAATCTGGCGCTGCTGCAGGAAGCCAGGGAGGCCGCGCTGAGCCTCAACCGCGGCACCCTCGGCAGCAACGTCATGTATTTTGAAACCGGCCAGGGGAGCTGTCTTTCGGCTAACGCCCACCACGGCGTCGATCAGCAAACCTGCGAAGCCCGCGCCTACGCCGTCGCCCGCCATTTCGATCCGCTGCTGGTCAATACCGTGGTGGGCTTTATCGGCCCGGAATATCTCTATGACGGGAAGCAGATTATTCGCGCCGGTCTCGAAGATCATTTCTGCGGCAAGATCATGGGGCTACCGATCGGCTGCGACGTTTGCTATACCAACCACGCCGAGGCGGATCAGGATGATATGGATACCCTGCTGACCCTGCTGTGCGCCGCCGGGCTGACCTTTTTAATCGGCGTTCCCGGCGCGGACGATATCATGCTCAACTACCAAAGCACCTCGTTCCACGATGCCCTGTACGCCCGCCGCCTGCTGGGCCTCAGGCACGCGCCGGAGTTCGCCGCCTGGCTGACGAAAATGCAGATAACCAACCCGGACGGCGCGCTGCGCCTGACCGACGCCCGCCATCCTCTGCTTTCCGTGATGGCGTAAGGAGAACCGGTATGAATCGCCCCGACGCCTGGAACCCGCTACGTGAATTTACCGATGCGCGCATTGCGCTGGGCCGCAGCGGCGCCAGCCTGCCAACCCGCGAGGTGCTGAATTTTGGCCTCGCTCACGCCCGGGCGCGCGACGCCATCCACCAGCCCTTTGACAGCGAAGGGCTGGTATCCCCGCTGGCGCAGCTGGGCCTCTCGTCGCTGACGGTGCATAGCGCCGCCGCCGATCGTCATATCTATCTTAACCGCCCCGATCTGGGGCGACGGCTGAACGATGAGAGTCGCGCGGATCTCGCCGCCAGCGGCGCACGCCCCGCCGACCTGCTGCTGGTGATTGGCGACGGACTCTCCTCTTACGCGGTGCAGCGCCAGGCCCTGCCGCTGATCCGCGCCCTGCTGCCCTATCTGCAAACGCTGGGGCTTAGCCTCGCGCCGGTGGTGCTGGCTCATCAGTCTCGGGTAGCGCTGGGGGATGATATTGGCGAAACGCTGCAGGCTCGCGCGGTGGCGATACTGATTGGCGAACGGCCGGGGCTCTCTTCCCCGGACAGCCTGGGAGTTTATCTGACCTGGCAACCTCATCGTCAGCGGCTGGAGTCAGAGCGCAACTGTATTTCGAATATTCGCCCGGAAGGACTGAGCTATGATGCCGCCGCCTTTAAGCTGGCGTGGCTGCTGGAGCAGGCTTTTCTGCGCCGGCTGACCGGCGTACGTCTGAAGGATGAAAGCGATAATCCGGCCCTGCATGGCAGGGTGAAACCCCGGGTCATTGGGGCAGACTAAAGCTGCTCGGGGCTGCGGCAGATGACTCCGATCGCCGCAACCTCAAGCAGCCTTTTGCTACACAAAGCACACCTCGTTCCAGTAGGCTTCGCGCATCCAGCGCCGCTCAGTATGTTTTATCATGGCGAAACCACCGTGTTTCGACATTCCCCATATCAATGCCATACAGGCTGGCGACCGGTAATATGGCCTCCATCATTCGCTGGGTATCCTGCTGTCCGGCTTCAACGTTAGATAACGAAGCCAGCCAGCGCGTCACTCGTTGCCATAATGCGACTTTCATTTTTTCCTCCGTCGGAAAGCATTTTTCCTGACTCTATTTCAACCACAGCTTGCGACGGTCGGGAAATATCAATTCCGTCTTTTCAATCCCGGAAGATGCATATTACGCGTCTTCTCCAGACTCGCCGCGCAGGCGCTGCCCCCGCCCAATACCCATGAGCTTGCTAAGTTCTTTTTCGCTATAGATAAGAACTTTTTCTTCTTTGCCGTCAGCGGCCAATTTGTGGGAGCGTAATAACCACAAAACATATACAGGGACTCAGGGGATATAATAATGCGCAAGACAAAAACAAAAATTGCACTGGCGCTGGGCATTCTGGTGCTTGCCGCGCAGGCTCAGGCCGACCAGCTGGCAGATATCAAAGCCGCCGGCGTGGTGAAAGTCGCCACCTTCGACGCCAACCCGCCGTTTGGCTCGGTTGACCCCAAAACGCACCAGATCGTCGGCTATGACGTTGATTTCGCCCAGGCGCTGGCTAAATCGCTCGGCGTGAAGCTGGAGCTGGTCGCCACCAACCCGGCCAACCGTATTCCGCTGCTGCAATCCGGTAAGGCCGATCTGATTGTTGCCGATATCACCATCACTCCGGAACGAGCGCAGGTTATTGATTTCTCAACGCCGTATTTTGTCACCGGCCAGCAGTTCCTCGTGCCGGCTAAATCGGCGGATAAGCTCGACGATTACAGCAAAGCGCGCATCGGGGCGGTAAAAGGCACGACCGGCGAACAGGCGCTGCACCAGCGCTTCCCGCAGTCGCGCGTGCTCTCCTATGACGATATTCCGCTCGCGCTGACCGCGCTGCGTAACGGCAACGTGCAGGCGATTACCCAGGACAGCACCATTCTCGCCGGCCTGCTGGCGGAAGCGCCGGATAAGGCCAACTTTAAAATCATCCCCGATCTGCTGAGCAAAGAAGAGATCGGCGTCGGCGTGAAGAAAGGCGAACCGGCGCTGCTGAAAGCGGTGAACGACGAGCTGGTGAACCTGGAGAAATCCGGCCAGGCTGCGAAAATTTACGACGTCTGGTTCGGCCCGGCGACCAAAACCCCACAGCCGCGCGCGTTTACCATAGAAGCTAAATAATATGTTATCGGGTTTATTTTCACGCTCCGCGGCCTCGTCCGCGGATTTTTCACATCTGCAGAACGCCAGTATCGAACTGCGCAAAGCGGCAAAAAGCTACGGCGACCATCGGGTGCTTAACGGCGTCGATCTGCAGATAAATCCCGGGGAAGTGGTGGCGATCCTGGGTCCTTCCGGTTCGGGGAAATCAACGCTGATCCGCCTGATCAACCAGCTCGAAACCCTGAGCGACGGCGAGATCCTGATCGACGGCAGGCCAACGCGTCGGCTCACCGCCGGCGCGTTACGCCAGCTGCGCAGCCGCGTCGGGTTCGTGTTTCAGCAGTTTAATCTCTACGCCCACCTGACGGCGCAGGAAAATATCACCCTGGCGCTGGAGCGCGTGCACGGCTGGACGAAAAGCGCGGCCCGCCAGCGGGCGCTGGAGCTGCTGCAGCAGGTGGGTCTGGAGGATAAGGCCCGCCAGATGCCGGCCCAGCTCTCCGGCGGCCAGCAGCAGCGCGTAGCCATCGCCCGCGCCCTCGCCTCTTCACCACAAATTATTCTGTTTGACGAGCCGACCTCGGCGCTCGATCCGGAGATGATCGGCGAAGTGCTGCAGGTGATGAAAACGCTGGCGCACAGCGGCATCACCATGGTGGTGGTCACCCACGAGATGCAGTTTGCCCGCGAGATTGCCGACCGGGTGGTGTTTATCGACGGCGGCGATATCCTCGAAGTTGCGCCGCCGGCGGAATTTTTCGCCCGGCCGCAGCACGCCCGCACCCGCCGTTTTCTGCAAAAGGTGCTTAATCCGCTGCACCAGGAGGGCCTCGAGTGACGCCGATTCTCGACTGGCACGGCGTACTCAGCGGGCAGCCGCTGCAGTGGATAGTCTCCGGTTTTCTCACCACCCTGTGGGTCAGCGTTGCCGGGATGGCGCTGGCGACCGTGCTGGCTATTCTGCTGCTGGCGCTTCGCCTCGGCGGCGGCAGGCCGGGGCGCTGGCTGGTGGCCTGCTGGGTTTCGCTGTTTCGCAACACCCCGCTGCTGGTGCAGCTGCTGTTCTGGTACTTTGCCGCCTGGAACCTGCTGCCCCTCGGCGCCCGTGATTTTATCAACGCCGACCATTCCTGGTCGATTCTGCCGGGTAACGTCTGGTGGCTGACGCCGGAGTTTATCTGCTCGATGTGGGGGCTGGGGGTATTTACCTCGGCGTTCCTGATCGAAGAGATCGCCTCCGGGCTGCGCGCGGTCGGTAGCGGCCAGCGGGAAGCGGCCGTCTCGCAGGGATTTACCCCGTGGGGAGAGCTGCGCCATATTCTGCTGCCGCAGGGGCTGGCTAACGCCTGGCAGCCGATTGTCGGCCAGTATCTGAACCTGATGAAGCTCTCCTCGCTGGCGAGCGGCATTGGCTTTGCCGAACTGACCTATCAGGTGCGGCAAATTGAGAGCTATAACGCCCATGCGCTGGAAGCCTTCGCCGTCGGTACGGCGCTGTATCTGGCGCTCGGCGTGGCGCTGGGGCTGCTGCTGACGCGCCTCGGCCCGGGTAAGAACCCGCACAGGAGAGCCCAGCATGAACGCTAATCTGGCGGTTATCGCCGATAATCTCGACTACCTGCTGTGGGGACGCCTGGCGGAAGGTATTCCCGGCGGCGTGGCCCTGACGCTGATGATGGCCGTTGGCGCAGCGGCGCTGGCGCTACCCGGCGGCGTTCTATTGGCCGCCGTCGCCTGGCGCTATGGCGGAACCGTCCGTCGGCTGCTGTTTTTGTGGGCCGAAATCATTCGCGGTATTCCGCTGATTTTCGTTATTTTTTGGCTATGGTATCTGCTGCCTATGCTGACCGGCAGCGATCTACCGGGCGCCGTTACGGTGACGCTGGCGCTGGCGTGGTTTACCGCCGCCTCGGTGATGCACTCGGTGCTGGCCGGCCTGCAGTCGCTTCCCAACGGCCAGTATGAGGCGGCGCGGACGCAGGGCTTTTCCGCCGGACAGGCGCTGCGCCTGATTCTGCTGCCGCAGGCGCTGCGCAACGTTCAGCCTTCGCTGGTGGGGATTTTTATCGGCCTGCTGAAGGATACGTCGCTGGCGTTTATCGTCAACGTCCCGGAGCTCACCACCGTCGCCGGCCAGGTGAACAACCGCGTCCAGATCTACCCGCTGGCAATTTTTGTCTTCACCGGCGCGGTCTACTATCTGCTGTGCTGCGGCCTGAGCCTGCTGGCAAGCCGCCGTTTTCGCTGGCGGAAGCGGCTGAAGTCGGCATAAAAATCGCGGACGCTCCAGGCCCGTTGCTTCCCTGCCCTTCGTCATCGGAGGGCATTATTTTCGCCCATTCTGCGGCGATAAATCGCCACCGTTCACTATTTGTTCGCCTTACCGTCATATAACGATCATATAAAACGCCATTAATAGTGCCCAGTTTAATGACGAACCTGGACGCTGTTATGAATAGTTCTCTCGCCGCGGTAACCGATACCGATTATCCACAATTTAGTCAGCCAGATACCGATCGGCAGCGGAAAGTCTTAAGCGTGCGCGGCCTGAGCAAGTCCTACAGCGCGCAGCAAACCGTGCTGGATGGCATCAGCTTCGATCTCCACGCCGGCGAGCTGGTGGGCGTTATCGGCCGCTCCGGCGCGGGTAAATCAACCCTGCTGCACGTGCTTAACGGCACCCACAGCGCCACCAGCGGCGAGATCCTCAGCTATCCGGAACTCGGCACGCCGCACGATGTCGCCAAACTTAAGGGCCGGGCGCTGAACGCCTGGCGTAGCGAATGCGGGATGATTTTCCAGGACTTCTGCCTGGTGCCGCGCCTTGATGTGCTGACTAACGTGCTGCTCGGCCGCCTGAGCCAGACCTCGACGCTGAAGTCGCTGTTCAAAGTCTTCCCCGATGCCGACCGGGCGCGCGCCATCTCCCTGCTCGAATGGATGAACATGCTGCCGCATGCGCTGCAGCGGGCGGAAAATCTCTCCGGCGGGCAGATGCAGCGCGTGGCTATCTGTCGCGCGCTGATGCAGAACCCCGGTATTTTGCTGGCCGATGAGCCGGTCGCCTCTCTCGACCCGAAAAATACGCAGCGCATCATGAACGTGCTGCGCGAAATTAGCGAGCAGGGCATCAGCGTGATGGTCAACCTGCACTCGGTCGAGCTGGTTAAAGAATACTGCACGCGGGTTATCGGCGTGGCGCGGGGCAACATTATTTTTGACGACCATCCCTCTCAGCTGAATCAGGATATTCTGCATCGGCTGTACGGGGATGAAATTAGCCAATTGCATTAATTTCCACTCACACGGGCAAAATAATGAAACAATATATCACTGGCGCAGTTCGTTTATCCGCAGCGATCGCGGGCATTATGATGGCATGGCAGGCAAGCGCTGCCGGGCAGCCGAAAGAGTTAAATCTGGGGATCCTCGGCGGCCAGAACGCCACCCAGCAAATTGGTGATAACCAGTGTGTGAAAGACTTTCTCGATAAAGAGCTGAACGTCGATACGAAATTACGTAACTCTTCCGATTACTCCGGCGTCATTCAGGGCCTGCTGGGCGGTAAGGTTGACGTGGTATTAAGCATGTCGCCCTCCTCTTACGCCTCGGTTTATATTAATAACCCGAAAGCGGTCGATATTGTCGGCATCGCCGTGGATGATAAAGATCAGTCCCGCGGCTACCACTCGGTGGTTATCGTTAAAGCCGACAGCCCGTATAAATCTTTAGACGATTTGAAAGGCAAAGCCTTTGGCTTTGCCGACCCGGATTCAACCTCCGGCTTCCTGATTCCGAACCAAACCTTTAAGCAGAAATTTGGCGGCACCACGGATAATAAATATAACAACTTCTTCTCCAGCGTGACCTTCTCCGGCGGCCACGAGCAGGACATTCTGGGCGTGCTGAACGGCCAGTTTGCCGGCGCGGTGACCTGGACCTCTATGGTTGGCGACTACAACAGCGGCTACAGCGTGGGCGCGTTCAACCGCCTGATTCGTATGGATCATCCGGATCTGATGAAGCAGATCCGCATCATCTGGCAATCGCCGCTGATCCCCAACGGCCCGATCCTGGTGAGCAACGCGCTGCCGGCTGATTTTAAAGCCAAGGTCATCACCGCGATCAAAAAGCTGGATACCGATAACCACGCCTGCTTTATCAAAGCGATGGGCGGCACCCAGCATATCGGCCCGGGTAGCGTTGCCGATTTCCAGCAGATTATCGATATGAAGCGCGAGCTGGTTAGCGCCCGTTAATCCCGCCTCCACGCCGCCTCCCGGCTTATCAAGCGCGAGGCGGCGGTATGCTGAAGACCCGTTGACGTATGAATATTTCGAATACCGAATTTGAACGCTATTACCAGCAGGTACGCGCGCGGCAGAAGCGCGACACCTTTAGCTGGTCGCTGCTCTTACTGGTTCTTTACTTCGCCGCGGGCAGCGCGGCTGAATTTAATCTCTTCACCATCTGGCACTCCCTGCCAAACTTTCTCGATTACATGTTTGAGACGCTGCCGACGCTTCACGTCAGCGATCTGTTCGCCGATTCGCATACCAAGGGGTCGTTCGCCTACTGGGGCTACCGCCTGCCGATCCAGCTGCCGCTGATTTGGGAAACCCTGCAGCTGGCGCTGGCATCTACCCTGGTCGCCGTAGTCATCGCCACCCTGCTGGCCTTTCTCGCCGCCAACAACGCCTGGTCGCCGCCGCCGCTGCGTTTCGCCATCCGCGTTTTAGTCGCCTTTTTGCGTACCATGCCGGAGCTGGCGTGGGCGGTCATTTTCGTGATGGCCTTCGGCATTGGCGCGATCCCCGGCTTTCTGGCGCTGATGCTGCACACCATCGGCAGCCTGACCAAGCTGTTTTATGAAGCGGTGGAAAGCGCTCAGGACAAGCCGGTTCGCGGGCTGATGGCCTGCGGCGCCTCGCCGCTGCAGCGGGTTCGCTTCGCCCTGTGGCCGCAGGTAAAACCGATTTTTCTCTCCTACGGCTTTATGCGCCTGGAGATCAACTTCCGCTCCTCAACCATTCTTGGGCTGGTTGGCGCCGGGGGGATCGGCCAGGAGCTGATGACCAACATTAAGCTCGATCGTTACGATCAGGTCAGCCTCACGCTGCTGCTGATCATCATCGTGGTCTCGCTGCTGGATATGCTGTCCGGCCGCCTGCGACAGTGGGTTCTCGAGGGTAAAAAATGAGTCAGTGGCAAAACCAACCGGATATCGCCGCCAGCCGCCGCCAGCATAGGGCGCTGTATCAGGCCCAGGGACGCTATTTACGCTACGTCGGCCTGCTGGCGCTGCTGAGCGTGCTCTATTACGTCTGGTTCTTCATGCAGTTTGGCATCAGCGGGGAGCAGCTCACCACCGGGCTGCAGCAAATCAGCCGCTATCTGCTGCGCATGTTCGTGTGGCACGACTTTTTTAACTGGCCGTTCCGCTACTATTTCACGCAGATCGCGATTACCCTGGCGATTGTCTTCGTCGGGACGATCACCGCCACGGTCATCGCCCTGCTGCTCTCTTTCCTCGCGGCGCGCAATATTATGCGCGGCTTTATTCCGGGGATTATCGCCCTGCTGATGCGTCGGCTGTTTGACGTCCTGCGCGGGATCGATATGGCTATCTGGGGGCTGATTTTCGTGCGCGCCGTCGGCCTCGGGCCGCTGGCCGGGGTGCTGGCGATTATTATGCAGGATACCGGCCTGCTCGGCCGCCTGTATGCCGAAGGCCATGAGGCGGTAGACCGCTCACCGGGTCGCGGGCTAACCGCCGTCGGCGCCAACGGCCTGCAGAAACACCGCTTCGGCATTTTCACCCAATCCTTCCCGACGTTTCTGGCCCTGAGCCTGTATCAAATCGAGTCCAACACCCGCTCCGCAGCGGTGCTGGGCTTCGTCGGCGCCGGCGGGATCGGCCTGATTTACGCGGAAAATATGCGCCTGTGGAACTGGGACGTGGTGATGTTTATCACCCTCCTGCTGGTGGTAGTGGTGATGGCGATGGATATGCTCTCCGCCTGGCTCCGTCGGCGCTATATCGGCGGCAGCGTAGTGCCGCTGTTTAAATCCTGATATCGCGAACGTCCCCGAGGCGGCGCGATGCGCCTGCCCGGGGAGATCAAAGCTGCCAGTGAAGCACCGGCCACCGGTGCTCCTCATTCGCCGCCGTCAGCTGCGGGCAAGGGTTGACCAGCCGCACGCGGTCGGCGTGCAGGCACAGCGGCAGATCGTTAATTGAATCGGTATAAAACGTCACCTCTCCGCCGAATTGCGGGTAGGCCTGCCGCCACTCAGCCAGCCGAATCACCTTCCCATGCTGATAGCTCGGCGTCCCGGCAATCACGCCGGTATAGCCGCCATCAGCCATCTCTACGTCAATGCCTAACGCCTGGTCGATGCCCAGCTCATCGGACACCGCCTGCACCAGCAGGCTGACCGACGCCGAGATCACCAGCATCTGTTCGCCGCGCGCCCGTAGCGTGCGGATAACCTCCCACGCCTGCGGGTAGACGCGGGGCAGGATCTCCTCGCGCACGCAGCGGGCGACCAGGCCGTCGACTTCCGCCTGCGGTACGCCAATCAGCGGCGCCTGGATCAGCGCCACGTAATCGGCGATATTCATCTCACCGCGATCGTAATCCTCCATCAGCATCGCTTCTCGCGCCAGATAGTCCGGGTCGCCGGTCCATCCTTCCCTCACCAGAAAACGGCTCCATACCGTACTGCTGTCACCCTTAATCAAGGTGTTATCCAGATCGAAGATCGTGAGAGTTTTGGACATCGTTAATTTTCCCTAATCAGTAAACAGGCTCGCCAGAGCATGCTTAAGAAAGATGACAGCAGAATGATCCGCCCAGCCTGTCCGCCGTCACGCCACCGCCTCAAGGTAGCAAACGAAATATCCGCCCATCAACCCGGGCCGGCATAAAGCCAGCCCTCAACGACGGATCACGACTCCGGCGCGCTGCTCAGCCAGGCCAGCAGATTTTCAACCGACAGTTGCGCAGGCGCCCGCGCCGTCGGCTGCCCCCGCTCGATCAGCAGCAGCGTCGGCAGACCGCGAACCCCGAGGGTCGTCGCCAGATCCTGGTGCCGATCGGCATCGAGATAGCGCCGGTCCAGCGCCGCGATCCGTTGCGCAACCTTTTCCTGCGCCAGCAGCTGCCAGAGTTTACGGCAATGCACGCAGCGCTCAGCGCCGACAAACAGCAGTATTGGCCGCTCGCTTTCCAGGTCCTGCGCCGCGGTCAGGGGAGTGAAGGCGCTTTCCGCCACGCGGAACAGCTTCGGACTGCGGCGCAGGGTATCGTTGTCGGTCGCCACGCACAGCGCATCGGCGCTTTTGCTGTACGGCTGCACCCCCGCTACCCGCACCACGCTCTGCGCCGGGCCCGCGGCCGCCGCGCCGGGCTGGCGTAACGTCCGCACGTCCACCGCCGCGATCGGCGTCTCCTGCGGCTGCGCCAGCTGCGGTATCCAGGCGTAGGGGATGCGGTAGGCGCGGTAGACCATATTGTTATTCAGCGTCTTGCCCCAGAACGGTGAAATATATTCCCAGACGATCTCATGGTCGCGGGTCACTTCAAAAACGCGCCCGTTCGAGCCTTCGTTAATCAAGGTATTGCCGTTTTCCAGACGCTGCATATTGCTGATATACGGGCTGTAGAAGCGGTACGAGTCGGTTGGCTGCGGAAGATCCGCTTCATAGGGCGAGTAGCGCCACTCGATATCAAGGGTCAGCGGGTTGATCTCAAGGATCCGCGAGTAATCGCGCCAGGCGTTTTTCACCCCATCCGCCGACGCCGGGTTTGGCGCGCCGTATCCGGCCCAGCCGCCGTTATCGAAGATGAGAATATTGCCCGCGCCCGGCAGCCCGTGGGGGATCATATGGGCGTGATGCTGGCCGATAATCCAGCCGATGTGCTTGAGCTCCGGCTTACTGTAATCCGGGCCAAGCTGCCAGACGATGCGACCGCTCTGCTTATCAATGATGGCGATAATGTTGGATTCGCGAGCGTCCCAGATAATATTGTCGGGATGGAAGCGCCGATCCCCGGCGTCATACCATTTATTCGGCCCCAGCGCCGACATCGAGTTGATATGCATCCAGTCGCCCATTCCACCGCCGCTGGCGCGCATATTGGGGTTGTTGTACAGCGCGGTGCGCGCCGCATCGTCGAAGCCAAGCTCGTGAAAATGGTCGCTGCAGCGCCACTCCCAGACCACGTTGCCCTGCCAGTCGACTTCAATAATCGTGTCATCCAGCAGCAGCTTGTCGGAGATGTCGGCATTAACCAGATTGGTGTGAGCGAGGATCAGCGTATTTCCCCCCTCCACCTGCGGCTCCAGCCCCGGCGCGTAGTAGCCTACCGGGTTGCCGGCGCGCTGGTAATCATGATGCGCGCGCGCCATCCAGCGCGTTTCATTGCCGGGATCGCTGACCCGTTCGTAGCGATCGAACTTCCAGGTCACGTTCCCCTCCCAGTCCACCTGGATCAGGTCGAGCATATCCTGCATGCCGTAGCGCGGATCGCGCTCGCCGCTGTGGCCGAGTATCGCGCCGCCGGGCAGGATTTTATTGGGAAATCCGTGCAGTTCAGGCCATTCGCGTACCACCTGACCGTTCATATCCACCAGCACCGCGCCGCGCTCGGTGGCCTGGAAAAGGGTGTAGCCGCTCCAGGCACGCGCGGGATCGTAAACGGTGGCGCCGGTCGGGTAAACGGAAGGATGTCCCATGGTGTTGCTCCTTAAATAACGGTATCAGGCAGAGAAGTAATCAGATTGCGGATCTGGCGGCAGGCGGCGGTAAAAGAGGCCTCTTCGCGCCGGCGCGGATGGGGGAGCTCAAGGCTCACCACTTCGCGTATCCGTCCCGGGCGCGGCGACAGCACCACCACCCGGTCGGCCAGCGCGACCGCCTCTTCCACATCGTGCGTCACCAGCAGCGTGGTGGTTCCCGCGCTTTGGTGGATCTGCAGCAGCTCCTGCTGCAGGGTATGGCGCGTCAGGGCATCCAGCGCGCCGAAAGGTTCATCCAGCATCAGAATTTGCGGGCGGCCGACGAGTCCGCGGGCGATCGCCACCCGCTGCGCCATACCGCCGGAGAGCTGGGCGGGCAGCGCGCTGGCAAACTCGGTGAGCTGGACGCGCTCCAGCATTTCCAGCGCCCGCTGGCGTTTCTCCGTCCGGCTCAGCGGCTCATCCGCCAGGCCGAGCATCACGTTGTCGATAACGTTAAGCCACGGAAACAGGCGCGGCTCCTGAAACACGATGCCGCGCTCTTTGCCGACGCCGGTCACCGGCTCGCCGTGGATACGAATCTCGCCCTGGGTCGCGGATTCGAGGCCGACCAGCATCCGCAGCAGCGTTGATTTACCGCAGCCGCTGCTGCCTACCAGCGCCACCAGCTCGCCGGCGGCGATATCCAGGCTGAAGTTCTGTAGCGCCGTCACCTGCTGCCAGGATTTACGGACGCGGTCAAAAGAGACCAGGGGTGAAGTGGTCATAGCGACTCCTGTTGGCGCCAGCGGGTGGCGCGAATTTCCAGTAAACGTCCGGCTTTATCCAGCGCAGCGCCGGTGATGCCGATCAGCACCATGCCGCAGAGAATGGTCGGCATATCCAGCAGCTGCTGGGCATTGATCATCAGGCTGCCGATACCCACGCCGGAGGACATGAAATACTCCGCGCCGATATTGCCAAGCCAGGCGTAAATCAGCGCCAGGCGCAGGCCGGCAAAAATACCCGCGGCGGCGCCGGGGAGGATCAGACTGCGCAGGCGCGTCAGGCCGCTCAGGCGCAGCACCCTGGCAACCTCATCCAGCTGCGGGCTGCGCTGAAGAACGGCCTGCAGGGTGCTGAAGAACATCGGGAAAAAGGATGCCAGGGCGATGAACACGATTTTGCCGCCGTTATCGTTGCCGACCCATGCGGTCAGCAGCGGTAGCCAGGCAAACAGGGCGATATGGCGCAGGACGTTAAGCGTCGGGGTAAAGATCGCTCCGGCGCGCGGGCGCAGCGCCAGCAGCAGTCCGCAGAGCAGCCCGCCGGCGATACCCAGCGCGCCGCCGGCAAACGCCCGTCCCAGGCTTGCGAGCATCGCCGCAGCCAGCTCGCCGCTTGCCGCTCCCTGAATAAAGCGCTCGGCCACCGCCAGCGGCGACGAGAAAAGTACGCTATCGATCCAGCCCCAGCTGCTGGCCAGCTGCCACATTGCCAGCAGCACCAGCGGCAGCTGTAACGCCCGCCAGCTGGCCTGCGGTTTCCAGGCCAGGCGCCCGGTGGCCGGCTGCGGCCAGAACACCAGCCGGGAGCAGGCCCGGTTGGCCGCCCACTCCATCGCCATGCCGCTGAGGCCCACCGCCGCGATGGTGACGAAGACGATATCCAGCTGAAACAGCTGGCGCCCCCAGACCATCAGGTAGCCAATCCCTTCGGAAGAGGCCAGCAGCTCAACGACGATCAGCGATACCCAGGCCTGCGAAAGGGCCAGCCGCAGACCGGTAAACCAGCCCGGCAGGCTCGCCGGGATCACCAGCCAGCGCAGCCGCTGCCAGCGGGAGAAGTTCATGACCCTTGCCGCTTCGCTCAGCGTCAGCGGTACGCCGCTGACCGCCTGCTGGGTATTGATGGTCATCGGCACCACGGTGGTTTTGACGATAACCGCCAGCTTGAGGCCGTTATCAATGCCGAATATCACCATAAACAGCGGGATCCAGCCCAGCGTCGGAATTTGCGCCAGGGCGTAAAACAGCGGCTCGATCCGCTGGGTGGCAGACGGAACCAGGCCGAACAGCGCCCCGAGCAGCGTTCCGGCCAAGGCTCCCAGCAGCAGGCCCAGCGCCAGATGCTGGAGGCTGAATCCCCACTGCGCCAGCAGATCGCCGCTCAGCAGCGACAGCGCGGTATCGGCAACGACCGACGGCGCGGGCAGGATTTGCTCCGCCATCCAGCGTTCGCGGGCGGCGACGTACCACAGCAGCAGCAGCAGCGCGGGCAGCAGCCACGGCCAACCGTTTAGCCTGAACTGCGGCCTGCCCGGTGCGCCTGTTTTTAAGATCATCTGCGACATATCGGTCCACTTTTGCTGAAGTTATAGCGCTATAAAAACGTTCCTTGCGCCCTGCCGCCATTGCGTTAGACGAATAATCCCGATGCAGCGAATGCATTTCAGCCTGCCGGGCACGCGGCCCCTGGCTTAGCTTTTTTTCAGCTTTGCTCTGCGCATAAAAGCATTTAACACCCGGCCCTTCGGCTCTTTAGGGTGAGAAAAAAACTCAGAGGAGCAATAACTTATGATGAAAGCATTTTTTAGCCGCACCCTGCTGGCGCTGGTCGCCGCCGTTGGCCTGCTGGCCGGCGCTCAGGGCGAGGAGCTGCGCACGATCCGCATCGGCGTGCCGGATCAAAGCGCGGGCAGTAAGCCGTTTATCGAAGGGCCCGTCGGCATGGCGTTTATCCGCCATCAGCTGGAAGAGGTGTTTAAGCCGCAGGGCGTGGAGGTGCAGTGGCAGTTTTTCAAAGGCGCGGGCCCGGCGGTGAATGAGGCGCTGGCCAACCGGCAGCTTGATTTTGTCTACCTCGGCGATCTGGCGGCGATTATCGGCAAAGCCAACGGGCTCCCGACGCGCCTGCTGCTGGGCAGCCGCGGCTCCGAATCTTACCTCGCGGCAACCACCGCCTCGGGAATTAAAAAGCTCGCGGACCTGAAGGGGAAACGGGTGGCCGTCTATCGCGGTACGGCGGATCAGCTGGCCTTCGATCGCGCCTTACAAACCGTCGGTCTTAACGAACGCAGCATGCAGGTGATTAATCTCGACTGGAACGCCGGCAAAGCCGCGCTGGCGGCCGGTCGCGTCGATGCGGTCTGGGGCGGCGTCTCGCTGCTGGCGCTGCGCGGAGATAAGATAGACGTGGTGGTGAAAAGCGGCGATTCCGGCCGTCAGAACACCACTCAAGCCGGCTTCCTCGGGACGCAAACCTTTATTGCGGCCTGGCCGCAGGCCACCCAGCAGATTATCGACGTGCTGGTGAAGAACGCCGCTGAAATCAGCGACCCGGCCAACCGGGACGCCTGGTCGGCAGAGATGGCGCAGCAGAGCCAGATCCCGCAGGCGCTGTTCCTGGAGGAGCTGCAGCCGCAGGATCTTAACTTCACCACCTCCCCGCGCATCGACCCGTTCCTCACCGACAGCTTCAGCAGCAGCGTCGGGCAGGCGCAATCCGGCCGCCTGATCCGCAGCGCTTTTGACGTCGGTCAGTGGGTGGACGGACAGTTTGTCGAACGGGCGCTAAAAACGCAGGGCCTGGAAAAGCGCTGGCCGCAGTACGATGCCAAAGGGCAGGCGCTAAACGGCGGTTAGCCCCTCTCCTCCCGATCCAGGAGCTGCAGCTGATGCAGACGGTCGGCGTGCAGGATAACCTCTATCAGCTTTGCCACCAACGGCGGCTGCGCGGCGTGAACCGGGGAGATAATCGCAAACCGAGTCTGCATCAGCCGCCACTCGTCCGGCAGGTCGCTTAGCTCCAGCTTGACCAGCCGGTGGCTGTGCTGGCAAAGCGCAAAGCCGTCTTCGCTGGCGAAGCTTATCGCGTCGGTATGCGCCAGGGTGGAGAGCAGCGCGTAGATATGGTCGCACTGAATCGCCGGGGCAAAGTCCTGCTGCTGGCTGAGGGTCGCCAGCACTTTGCGCACTCCGGGCGGCAAGTACGGCGCGGCAAAAGGATAGCGCAGCATCTCCTGGATAGAGACCGGCCCCCGCTTTGCCAGCGGATGGTCGGCGTGGCAGACGAAGAAGCAGCGCTGCGGGCTGAGCGGCTGGACCCGCAGCTGCGGATCCAGTTCGGCCTGCCAGCTGTCGGCCACCACAAAAGGATAGTGCTGGGTGGTGAGCGCATGATGCAGGGCAAACCAGTTATCAATTTGAAAGCGCACCCGCGCCTGCGGCAGCAGACGGTGAAACTCACCCACGGCGGCCGGGATCAGGCGCGCGGAGGGCGCCGGGCCGCAGCCAAACGCGACCTCGCCGTTTTGCGCATCATCCGCCTCCCGCAGCTGGCTGCTGAGCTCGACGTTCAGCTCCTGAAACCGCCGGGCGTACGGCAGCAGCTTTTGCCCGTGCAGCGTGAGCGTCGGTAGCCTGCTCTGACGGTCAAATAAAGGATGGCCGACGCTCTGTTCGAGCGCCTGGATGCTGCGGCTGAAGGCCGATTGCGACAGGCACACCGCCTCCGCCGCACGATTAAAGGTACCGTACTCAACCAACGCCACAAAGTTGCGCAGTTGGCGAAAATCCAGATGCATAGACCCGCCCTGTTCTCTCTTTTATGCCATAAAAGTACTGGAGGGCGGCCCGGCGGCGCAATGCCGAAATGATGAGGATCTTTCACCTTGCCATCAGCCGGAATAGGCGCGCCCGCATAGTTTCCCGTGAAATATTGTTTAATAGTGAAATTATTTATTAATAAATGAGATTAAAAATGTTAACACCAATATTCTCTGCGCCGCCGGCGCGACCAGTTATGCGCGCAGCTAACGTAAGGTTTCGTAAATATCACCCTATCCCATTCTGGCAGTATGGTGAATACGCTATAAATAATTCCGTTCTATAGCTCACTATGAAAATAATGATATGAAGCCTAAGCTTGCGCATGCCTTATTATTTGTTCCTTTTTTGATTTTGGCAGGATGTTCATCCCCGGCTAAGCACCCGAAAACCGCAGCCCATCATGAATATGCGCCTATCGACGGCGGTTCAGATGACCTGATCCCGGTGCTCGCCGCGCTGCACGATCAGATGCATACCTGGCACGGTACGCCCTATGAGTGGGGCGGCACCGATGAAAGCGGGGTCGATTGTTCCGGCTTCGTCTGGCGCACGCTGAAGGACCGCTTCAACCTGCCGATGGACAGGGTCACGACCAAAGAACTGCTGCGGATGGGCGAGCGGGTCAGGCCGCAGCAGCTGCGCCCTGGAGACCTGGTGTTCTTTCGCATTAACGGCGGCATGCACGTCGGCTTCTATGACACCAACCATGATTTTCTCCACGCCTCGGCCAGCCAGGGCGTAATGCGCTCCTCGCTGGACAATCCGTACTGGAAATCGGCTTTCTATCAGGCGCGTCGTCTGCCGAAAGAGTATAACGCCCAGATAACGATGAACGACGATCGCCGGCACCTGGCTAAAAACCGCTAATTCACCATAAGAAAAAGCCGCTGCGTAAACCGCAACGGCTTTTTTACTGTATACGTCAGGATAATCAGAACTGGTAGGTCATGCCCACGGCAACGATGTCGTCGTCGCTAAGACCCAGTTTATTATCGCTCTTCAGCTGGTTGATTTTATAATCAACGAAGGCGTTCATGTTTTTGTTGAAGTAGTAGGTCAGGCCGACGTCGATATAGTTGACCAGGTCTTCGCTACCCACGCCTTCGATATCCTTACCTTTTGACAGCACGTAGCCCAGGGACGGACGCAGGCCGAAGTCGAACTGGTACTGTGCCACCGCTTCAAAGTTCTGCGCTTTAGTCGCAAAACCGCCGCTGATCGGGGTCATTTTGCGGGTTTCAGAATACATGGTCGCCAGGTAGATATTGTTGGCGTCATATTTCAGGCCGGTAGCCCAGGCTTCCGCTTTTTTACCCACGCCGCGAGCCAGCTGGTTCTGGGCGTCAGTACGGTCAGAGCTGGTGTAGGCTGCGCTGATGGCGAAATCGCTGCCGCCGAAGTCATAGCTTAAAGATGTACCGAAGCCGTCGCCGTTCTGTTTCTTGGCTTCGCGGCCTTCGTTTTTACCCTGATACTGGAGGGTCAAATCCAGACCATCAACCACGCCGAAGAAGTCGGTATTGCGGTAGGTTGCCAGGCCGCTGGAGCGTTTGGTCATGAAGTTATCGGTCTGAGCGGAAGAATCGCCGCCGAATTCCGGGAACATATCGGTCCAGGCTTCAACATCGTACAGCGCGCCGAGGTTACGGCCGTAGTCGAAGGAGCCGAAGTCCTTCAGTTTTACGCCAGCGAACGCCAGACGAGTCTTCTGGGAAGAGTCGCTTTCGGTTTTGTTGCCGGAGAATTCGGATTCCCAGCGACCGTATCCGGTCAGCTGATCGTTAATCTGGGTTTCGCCTTTGATGCCGAAACGAACGTAGGTCTGGTCGCCGTCCTTGCTGTCATCATCGCTTAAATAGTGCATCGCTCTGACTTTACCGTACACGTCCAGCTTATTGCCGTTTTTGTTGAAAACTTCGGCTGCCTGGGTAGCCGAAGAAGCAATAAGACCCATCATCATTAATGCCAGTGAGCTCTTTTTCATTATTCAGTCCTGGTGATTTATTTATACGCGCTAATCAATTCCGGGCGAAGGCCCCGTGAAAACAGGAGGTTTTTTAACGCTCCAGTATTAAAAATTTATGACAATGTGGAACTTTTTATAAAAAAGGGTATTTAAATGTTTCCATCATAAAATTGTCATCTTCCCTCTCCAGAATGCCCGATCCCGCGCAATAAAACGGCGCGCTAAAAACGCCGTTGTTGGCAAGCGGCCTGACTCCTGTTACAACATCACCTCGATATCGATATTCCTTTTGAACGGCAGAGAATCATGAGTGATAGCCAGACGCTGGTGGTAAAACTGGGCACCAGTGTTTTAACGGGCGGATCCCGCCGCCTGAACCGCGCCCATATCGTCGAATTAGTGCGCCAGTGCGCGCAGCTGCACGCCATGGGCCACCGCATTGTTATTGTGACCTCCGGGGCCATCGCCGCCGGTCGTGAGCACCTCGGCTACCCGGAACTTCCCGCGACTATTGCGTCGAAACAGCTGCTGGCGGCGGTAGGACAGAGTCGTCTGATCCAGCTGTGGGAACAGCTGTTTTCCATTTACGGTATCCATGTTGGCCAGATGCTGCTGACCCGCGCGGATATGGAAGACCGGGAGCGTTTCCTTAACGCCCGCGATACCCTGCGCGCCCTGCTGGATAACAACATCGTGCCGGTCATTAATGAAAATGACGCCGTGGCAACCGCCGAGATTAAAGTCGGCGATAACGACAATCTTTCGGCGCTGGCCGCTATTCTTGCCGGCGCCGATAAGCTGCTGCTGCTGACCGATCAGCAGGGCCTGTTCACCGCCGACCCGCGTAATAATCCGCAGGCCGAGCTCATTACGGACGTGCACGGTATTGATGACGCCCTGCGCGCGATTGCCGGCGACAGCGTTTCCGGCCTCGGTACCGGCGGGATGGGCACCAAGCTGCAGGCCGCCGACGTCGCCTGCCGTGCGGGTATCGACACCATCATTGCCGCAGGCAGCCGGCCTGGCGTGATTGGCGATGTGATGCAGGGCCTCCCGGTCGGTACGCGTTTTCACGCGCAGGAATCCCCGCTGGAGAACCGTAAGCGCTGGATTTTCGGCGCCCCGCCGGCGGGAGAACTCACCGTCGATGCCGGTGCGGTGCAGGCGATTCTGGAGCGAGGAAGCTCGCTGCTGCCGAAAGGCATCAAAGTCGTTACCGGCAACTTCTCACGCGGCGAAGTTATCCGCATCCGCAATAGCGACGGCCGCGATATTGCTCACGGCGTTAGCCGTTACAACAGCGATGCGCTGCGCCTGATTGCCGGCCAGCACTCGCAGCAGATTGATGCGATCCTCGGCTATGAGTATGGCCCGGTCGCCGTCCATCGTGACGATATGATAATCCGTTAAGGAGCTGAAAATGCTGGAACAAATGGGCATAGCTGCCAAAGCGGCCTCTTACAAACTCGCGCTGCTTTCCAGCCGCGAAAAGAACCAGGTGCTGGAGAAGATTGCCGACTATCTGCAGGCCGGGACCGAGACTATTCTGCGGGCTAACGCCGAGGATCTGGCAGAAGCTCGCGCCAACGGCCTGAGCGAAGCCATGCTCGATCGCCTGGCGCTCACTCCGGCGCGCCTCGACGGGATAGCCAACGACGTTCGCCAGGTGTGCAGCCTGGCCGATCCGGTTGGACAGGTCATTGACGGGGGGCTGCTCGACAGCGGCCTGCGTATTGAACGCCGTCGCGTCCCGCTGGGCGTTATCGGCGTGATCTACGAAGCGCGACCAAACGTCACCGTAGACGTCGCCTCCCTGTGCCTGAAAACCGGCAACGCGGCCATCCTGCGCGGCGGGAAAGAAACCTGGCGCACCAACGCCGCGACGGTGAAGGTGATCCAGCAGGCGCTGGAAGAGTGCGGGCTGCCGGCCGCTGCGGTACAGGCGATTGAGAGTCCCGATCGGGCGCTGGTCGGCGAGATGCTGAAGATGGATAAGTATATCGATATGCTGATCCCTCGCGGCGGCGCGGGCCTGCATAAGCTGTGTCGGGAGCAGTCAACTATCCCGGTCATCACCGGCGGTATTGGCGTGTGCCATATCTTTGTTGATGAGTCCGCCGAGATTGAACCGGCGCTGAAGATCCTCGTCAACGCCAAGACCCAGCGTCCGAGCACCTGCAACACCGTCGAGACTCTGCTGGTGCATGAGAACATCGCCGGGCGCTTCCTGCCTGCGCTGAGCAAGCAGATGGCGGAAAGCGGCGTGACGCTGCACGCTGACGCCCGGTCGTTGCCGGTGTTGCAGAACGGCCCGGCGAGCGTAGAGCCGGTGAAGGCCGAGCAGTACGATGACGAGTTTCTGTCGCTGGATCTGAATGTCAAAGTCGTTGCCGACCTCGACGACGCCATTGCGCACATCCGCCAGCACGGTACCCAGCACTCTGATGCCATCCTCACCCGCACCCTGAGCCACGCGAATCGTTTTATCAACGAGGTGGACTCTTCTGCGGTGTACGTGAATGCCTCCACCCGCTTCACCGACGGCGGCCAGTTTGGTCTCGGCGCGGAGGTGGCGGTCAGCACCCAGAAGCTGCACGCGCGCGGCCCGATGGGGCTTGAAGCGTTGACGACCTATAAGTGGATTGGTTTCGGCGACGATACTATTCGTGCTTAAAGCCAGACGGGTGATGCAAAAGTAGCCGGTTGATTCATAAGGCCATTGACGCATCACCCACTTAGTTTTAACCTTTTACCCCGTGATTCACTCTGGTGAACGCGTCCTCTTCAGGGCCGATATAGCTCAGTTGGTAGAGCAGCGCATTCGTAATGCGAAGGTCGTAGGTTCGACTCCTATTATCGGCACCATCTCAACTTCCCCAAACGTCCGTATTCATCCATAAACACTATGATTTATAAAGATTTTACTGATTTTTAGTCCGTCATTGTCCGTAACCATCCAGTAGAATCCGATACTGAATGTGTATAGGATTGTGTATATGTTCCTGTTCGGTCTTGGATTCCTATACACATGCCTTTAAACGATATGCAGATTCGCCGCGCTAAGCCTGAAGCTAAAGCCTATACACTTGGAGATGGGCAAGGCTTGTCATTGCTTATAGAGCCTAATGGAAGCAAGAGCTGGCGGTTCCGCTATCGCTATGCCGGTAAGCCCAAAATGATCTCGCTTGGTGTGTATCCGACGATTACCCTTGCCGATGCTCGCTCTCGTCGGGATGATGCCCGAAAACTGGTCGCGGAAGGAAAGAACCCGAGTGAAGTTCGAAAAGAGCAGAAGATCGCTTTGCAAACGGAATCCGAAAGTGCGTTTGAAAAGATAGCTACAGAGTGGCATCAGATGAAGTCCGCCAAATGGTCGGCAGGATATGCGTCAGATATCATGGAAGCGTTTCAGAACGACATTTTCCCGTATGTAGGGACAAGACCTATCGGTGAAATAAAACCGCTAGAACTGCTTAATGTGCTGCGTAAAATTGAAAAACGCGGGGCCTTAGAGAAGATGCGCAAAGTGCGACAGCGTTGTTCAGAAGTGTTTCGTTATGCCATAGCTACTGGGAGAGCTGAGTTTAATCCTGCTGCAGATCTCTCGAGCGCCCTCGAAGTACATCAATCCAATCATTTCCCGTTCCTAAAAGCTGATGAGCTACCAGATTTTCTACGTGCCTTAGACAGTTACACAGGGAGTCGGCTTGTCCAGATTGCTACGAAATTACTCATGATTACGGGTGTGAGAACCATCGAATTACGTGCTGCATTGTGGTCAGAATTTGATCTAGATAACGCTATCTGGGAAATTCCTGCTGAAAGGATGAAAATGCGCAGGTCACATCTTGTGCCATTGTCGACTCAGGCGTTAGATTTACTTAATGAACTCAAGATGATGACAGGTAACTATCGTTATGTTTTTCCGGGCCGTAACGATCCAAATAAACCGATGAGTGAGGCGAGCATTAACCAACTTATAAAGCGGATTGGATTTGCAGGTCGTGTTACAGGGCATGGTTTTAGGCATACCTTCTCAACAATTTTGCATGAGAAAGGATACTCATCTGCATGGATTGAGTTGCAGTTGGCCCATATCGATAAAAATAGTATCAGAGGCACTTATAATCATGCTCAATATATTGAGGGTAGAAGAGAAATGATTGAGTGGTATGCAAATATTATTTTTGGAACAAAAGAATAAATTATTTGTAGAAAATGCTGCATCACTTAATTGTGCATGCAGCATTATTATTCAACCTTTACCTTGAAGTATTGATACTAAATCGTTAGGCATACTTTCACTTACTTCAATAGTATCTCGTTCGAGCTTCAATTTATCGAGCATAAACCTATTCGTTAGGTCAAAGCTATCAAATATAGTATACCAATTTTTTACATAACGCTTCATTCTAGGATCATCACCAACTAAGCCCATATCACCTTTCTGTAAATGGGAGTTCATCCTACTCTCTATTTCAAAACTGTCTTTGGATATTTTCCGCCCGATTAGTATAAGCTCAAAATGTAAGTTCTGACTCCCAAAACCTGGATGTCTTTGGATAATTGCGGCATAATCGTCAAGTTGTCTCAAATGCTTTATATTGAGAGATATACTCGGGCGTTTAATTTCAATTATTATACATTTAAAATATGGATTCCCATTTGAGTCCAGACAAGGATATTTTCTAGCGAGGAATAAATCAGTTTGCCTTTTTGCCCCCTCTAATTCATTCCCTGATCCAATGTCGCTTTCGTCTATATCATCAATATGTTTTACGCTATTTCTTAATTCGCTGGCTATTTTTGTAAAAGTGTCTTCTTCAGCACCAATAGTTTCATAACGCTCACCAAAAAGCCAAGTATTATGCTCAATGATCTTTTGTAGGTCAGGAGTCTCTCTTATTTCTTTATAATGGTTATCCATTAAGTAACGTAGTTTGTCGACTACAAGTCTTCTTTTTTGCAATTCTTCTATTGCGCTAATTATATTATCAAGCTTTGTAAGCCTTAACTGTTTAGAAAATTTTTCAATCCCTTCCTTGCTCAAATCCAGTACACTTTCAAGAATATTAAATAATTCTTCATTATTATTTGAAGAAGATAGCTTATCTAATAACCTCACGAAAACTTTCCTTTGTTTTGAGCTTAAAGATTCAAGTAATGTCGGATCAGCAATATATATATCCCTTACAATTGCCTTAATATTATTTAAACGCCATTCTGCATATTGAGGGTCAGAGTACTCACTATAGGATGGGAATGCGCCTTCTTGCTGATAACGCTCAAGAATTGCCTCTATTCTCTTTTTGAGAAAATCATCATAGATATCTTTTGCCAAGCTCCAGACAAATTTTATGAGATTTTTCCATGTTGGAGAGTCAGGATTGTATTTAGCTTCAGAGAAGATATCATCACCACTGCTACTGAAGTTATTCGCCCATTCTGAACTTACGAAAACAGACAGATAAAAGTCTTTCTTTTGATTGAATTTGCTAGGAACTTCAAATACTTTCTTTCCATGTGTATTTACAAGGTAAACATTTGAACGCTCTTTCGATGGTTTTTCATTCCATCTTAATGCTTTTATTGAAAATAAGGAGTCGTCAAAGTATTGCTCAAATGTGTAAGAATCATGCTCAGGGGCGGTAATGATCTCGCCATTGAACGATAAAGTAAGTTGTCCATTTAAGGCTAAGTGGCAACAAAACTCACTCTGTAATCGTCTAACTATTTCATTGTCAGTTGGTAAATCATTATGGAAATGATTAAATACAACACATGTTCCGCTTTTTAGCTTAGTTAAAGTAGGGTGTTGCTCAGGGTTAGATATATCGATAAATGCCTGATATTTTTTTATATCATTATCATCAATTTCGATTCTGGCGTTAATATTATCATTTTTTGTAAACCAGACTGCTTGATGACTTAGCTTATGAAATGAAAGGCGTCCTCTACCCTGGGAACCGTGTAGTTCGATATTGTCTTTTTTTAGTGAGTCATCAAATCTATTAAAGTTGGAGTCGAAGTCTTTAATATCGATGCCATCCCCATCATCAAGAATGTATAGTGAGGATAATCCCCCTAAATCATTTCTACGAAGTTCAATGCCTACATTGCGAGCCTTTGCATCAAAGCCATTCCATGCTAATTCTACAATGGACTGAAACGGTTCGTAGTTTTTAAATCTCTTCTTAATACCAACATCATTGATGTTTGTTTCGCCACTTATAATGCGCATGAATGCATCCTTTTCTCACAGTGCGTATGCTGTAATGTAACAATCTTCTGTAGTGACTGCCTGATAATAAACAATATAACGCTTTTATTTTTGCGCGCAATGTTCTCCCCGCCTGCACGCTTCGTGGGTCTGTTTTCATGCAGGTGCATTCAGGCTCAAACTGCAACGGGCCTGAATGCATCAGATGAATGCATGGACATGAGGTGAGTGCTTTAAGAGGCAACAGTTTCAACGCCGAAATAACTGATTTTCCTCATCCACCGGTCGACCTTTTCTTGATTCTCGCCTGATCGCCTCAGAGGTTCACCACGCTCTCGAACAGCACCGCACCATCCACTGACACTCCCGCAAACACGCGCAGCGCAGCGACGCGCTCAGGCAGCGAAATTAAATATCATTAAATAAATACTTTACCGCTGGCGCGCAGTGCTTTCCCCGCCTCGCCTGCACGCTTCGTGGGTCGGTTTTCATGCAGGTGCATCGGAGGGCTCAGGCCGCGCCGGGACAGGGCTGCGAAGGGAGTGACGGGGCGAGGAAACGCATGCAAAACCATGCACCCTGTGGATGCATGGCTTAATTCGGGAAAAATAGCGGTATTTTCGGGGATTTTTTGCGGAGCTACCTGCTGGCCAGTTCCGTGCGCCGGCGGGCATAAATCAGGCTCTGTGCGGGGGTGTATTTTTCCTGATTATCGACCCGCGAAGCCGCGTCAGGCCTGAATCCGATGGCCGTTAAAATATCGCTGTCTTCTGCCGAATAATTAATTTCTTCACCGGTACTCAGCCACACGGACAGCGCTTCGCGCAGGTAATGCGCCGAACGGTCGAGCGCATGGCCGGTCAGGAGTGCGGGCTGCTGGCTGAGTCCCATCAGCTCCGGGGCAAGCGTGGCGGCGAGCTCTGTCCCGTGCGCCTGCATGAAGTCATTCAGCCGGT